>NZ_JBYQJS010000002.1:0-380323 GCF_058213595.1 Rothia sp. SCPM-O-B-18226 (M350)
CAATCCCGTAGGTTTGCGGTGATTATAGCAAGAGGGAAACGCCTGGTTCCATTCCGAACCCAGAAGCTAAGACTCTTTGCGCCGATGGTACTGCACTTTTGTGGGTGTGGGAGAGTAGGTTATTGCCGCTTTATTATTCAATAGCCCCGGCTTCGCCGGGGCTATTTTTGTTTAACAAACTATTCTGCTTGACGGGTAGTGCGCCCGGTGGAAGAAACTCCGGGCAGAGAATAATAGGGGAGAGGTGCCTCTCCTCCCTAACATCCACGGTCGAGGCCGCTCAGGCGCTTAGAGAGGCCGCGGATCCGCATCGCTACAGGTGCACGAAAGCCGCCCTCTATACTAGAATGGTATGGCTTATATTGGGCATTAAAGACGGGCCAAGCGCCCCTCCATAGAGTTGATGCCTCAGGCAGCGGACCGTCCGGACCGACTGCATCCACGACCCGCCACGAGCGGATACCTCCCAAGGAGATTCATGTCTGAGACCCCCCGCCACGAGTCTAACGGCTCCGGCCCCCGTCAGCACCGCAAGAACAACGGCGGCAAGGATTTCCGCTCCAAGAAGGGCGGCAAGAACTTCGGCGGTAAGGGCGGTTTCAAGCGTAACGATCGCGGAGGTAAAAAGTTCGACGGTCGCCGCTCTGACTCGCGTTCGAAGGCACCCCGCTCCAATGGACCCGAGGGTGACGCACCCCGCGAAGAGGTACGTAGCATCGGTGGCCGTGCAGGCTACCGTCCCGCTAAGCCCAAAGCACCCGAGATTGACAGCGATGTGACCGGTCGCGAACTGGACGGTGCAACCTATCGTCAGCTACGTGCCCTGGAGCCTCGTAACGCTGAGACCGTTGCCAAGCATCTGGTGATGGCGGGTCGTTACCTTGACATCGACCCCGAATTCGCGCTGGCGCACGCCGTTGCTGCCTCCCGTAGCGCCGGTCGTATCGCCGCCGTGCGTGAAGCCGTGGGTATCGCTGCCTACGTGGCAGAGGACTACGAGCTGGCCCTGCGTGAGCTGCGTACTCACCGTCGCATCAGCGGTTCCGTGGACCACCTTGCGCTGCTGGTGGACTGCGAACGTGCACTGGGACGACTGCCCAAGGCACAGGAAATGATTGCCGAATTCAAGCGTGAAGAGCTGCCTGCCGAGGTGCGTGTGGAACTGGCTATCGTCGAGTCCGGTATCCTGACCGATCAGGGCAAGAAGAGCCAGGCCGTGGTAGCCCTTCAGATTCCCCAGCTGAACCCCAAGCGCGCATTCGAATATAGCCCGCGTCTCTTTAGCGCCTACGCCGATGCCCTTGCCAACGCTGGCCGCGATCAGGAAGCCGAGCGTTGGGCACGCCTGTCTGTCGTGGCTGAGGCAGCGCTGGGCCAGGGCAACTTCGCGGAGCCCGAAATCTTCGATATTTTTGGCGAGGCAGACCTCTTCGAGAAGGAAGAGAAGCCCGCAGAACGCCCGGTCAAGGCTGCAGATGAGGAAGCCTCCGAGAAGGCAGAAGCAACCGGCTCCGAAGAGAATACCTCCGAGGACTCCGCCGCGGAAGCACCTGAAGATTCTGAAGCCGAGGAAAAGGCCGAGGCTGACGTAGAGTAATAGCCTGTACATACCGAACCGCCGGATGCGGCTCCCCGAGAGCACGCCTCCGGCTGTTCACGCTATAACGGAGAGGCTACCCGTCCGAATAGGAACTGCCCGTGACGAACGATAGGCCCCGGTAGTGCGGAACGGGTACGATAGAGGGAAAATACTAGCCGCTCAGACCCCGGAAGAGGTTCCTATGACCACGACCGCACTCCTTGCCCGATATGACGCGCTCCTCTCAGACCTGGACGGCGTTGTCTACGCCGGCCCCTTCGCCATCGAGGGGGCTCCCGAAGCCCTCAACCGTGCGGAGGAAGAGCTCAACGTACCGGTCATCTTCGTGACTAACAACGCTTCCCGTTCGGTAGAATCCGTCGCAGAACACCTTCGCGACCTTGGAGTGCACACCCGGGCAGAACGAGTCGTCAGCTCCGCACAGGCCGGCGCAAAGCTTCTCGCGCAAAAGATTCCTGCGGGCTCCAAAGTGCTGATTACCGGTACCGAGGCCCTCGCCGACTGTGTGCGCGACGCAGGCCTGGAACCCGTACGCACCGAGGCCGAGGGGCCAGTAGCCCTCATTCAGGGCTTTGACCCGAAGATGGGCTGGGAGGATCTCGCGGAAGCCGCCTACACCCTCGCTAACCCCGAGGTGCTGTGGATCGCCACTAACACCGACCAGACCATCCCTAAGGAACGCGGCCAGGCCCCCGGCAACGGCACCCTCGTCGCAGCCGTGGCAACCGCTTCGCGCCGTACCCCGCTCGTTGCGGGCAAACCCGAAGCCCCCATCTTCCACACCGCAGCACAGGCCCTGAACTCCGAGCGTCCCGTCATTGTGGGTGACCGCCTGGATACCGATATTCTCGGCGCTAATAACGCGCAGATGGACGGCGCGCTCGTGCTCACCGGTGTGCAGACCTACCGCGACGTCATCGAAGCCGTACCCGAACAGCGCCCGACCTACGTGCTGCGTACCCTGGACGACTTCTTCGCACCCTACCCTGAGATTGAGGTGCTCTTCGAAGGCTACGAGGTGATTGCGACCGGCCCCACCTGGCAGGCACGGGTGCGAGGCGAGAACCTGATTCTCACAGGCCCCGAGAACCTCGACGAGGGCACCTTCGCCGGAAGCGAGAGCGAAGCAGAGGCCTGGCGCGTCGCCTACGCCGCCTGGTGGGCAGCCAACCCCGAGCAGGCCGCCGTGCCCGTCATCAAGGGTCTTCCCGGTGCCTAAACAGAACGGAACTATGAACGCCGAGACCACCGACCGTTCTATCGCGGATGCCGAATTTGAGCGGCAACTGGCGGCGACCCTCGCCATGGACCCGGTAGAACGCGTCAAACGTCTCGAAACGATGAGCGAGCAACTGGAAAAGGATCTCGAGAATCTCTCCTAACCTCGCGGCGGTGAGCTCTCAGACGGTAATGTTCTGAGGGTTCACGGCACTACACGACGACAGAAAGAAGATATGGGCAAAGACACCGCGCGCCTCGATAAGTACCTGGTCGAAGCCGGATTCGTGAGCTCCCGAACCCTCGCCGCAAAGCTCATTGCCGCTGGAGACGTGCAGGTCAATGGCAAGGCCGCGCGTAAAGCGTCCAGGCTCGTGGGACCGGAGGATACCCTCTACGTGCGTCAGAGCGAACTGACCGAATACGTCAGCCGCGCAGGCCACAAGCTCGCGGGTGCCCTCGATGCGTTCCCCGATATCGAGGTTGAAGGCAAGCGTTGCCTGGATGCGGGAGCATCCACCGGAGGCTTTACCGACGTGCTACTTCGTCGAGGGGCCCGGCATGTGGCGGCCGTGGACGTGGGGCACGGACAGCTCGTGGACGCGTTACGCGAAGATCCCCGAGTTGGCGTGTACGAAGGCCTCAACGTTCGTTACCTGAAGCCCGAAGATATTGGCGGACAGGTTGAGCTGACGGTCTCGGACCTGTCGTTCATCTCGCTGACCCTGGTCATGGAGGCGCTAGCGAACGCCACCGAAACCGGCGGTGATCTGGTGCTCATGGTCAAACCGCAGTTCGAGGTCGGCAAGCACCGCATCGGACGCGGGGGAGTGGTCTACGAAGAATCCGCCCGCCGTGAAGCGGTGGAAAAGGTACAAACCTCCGCCATCAGTCACGGGCTGCGGGTGATGGGTATGGAGCCCAGTCCGCTCCCCGGTCAGGACGGCAACGTGGAGTACTTCCTATGGTGTCGAAAAGAAAATAAATAGCGTTGAGATAGTCTGAGAGGACTCCAATCGAGCGTGAGTAAAGCGCTACGGCCGGGGACTTCTCGGGCTATCGCGCTATCGAGGTGCCTTGGCAACGGGCCTCCACAGATTATTCGAAATAATTTTCTAAAAATAGAGTATTTTAGAAAATTTTCGAGAACATATTCGGTATGATGGGTGTAGATACACCAACTCAATACCCCAACCATGAATGGGAGAGAGTCGTTATGGCAGAACAAAAGAGCCATGTAGAAAAGGGAGCTGCTCTCGCGCAGGTGCAGCCGGAGGGCGAGCATCACGCGGCGGAACGTTCGGTCAATCGCGGGCGAAAGATCTTGGTCTTTGCGCACGTGGGACGCAAAGAAGCACGAGATGCCGCTCGCCAGGCCTGCGCTCAGCTCTATAAGGCCGGGCTGACCCCCGTCATGACTCGCTCCGATCTGGAAACCCTGAGCGAGAACTGGGATGAGCCCGTTCCCGTGCAGGTGGTGCATGAATCGGTTGCCCTTATCGATATTGAGCTTGGCGTGGTGCTGGGCGGCGACGGCTCGATTCTGCGTGCCGCCGAGATGGTGCGCCGAACCAGTATTCCCCTGATTGGCGTGAATCTAGGGCACGTCGGCTTTCTCGCTGAATCCGAAGAGAGCGACCTGAGTGAGACGGTGCGTCACATCGTTAACAGCGAGTACACGGTCGAAGAGCGTATGGCCATTGACGTTGAAGTCTGGAACGACGGTAAGCGCGTGCATAGCGACTGGGCACTGAACGAAGCCAGCGTCGAAAAGGGTAACCGCGAAAAGATGATCGAGGTCATCATCGAGGTAGACTGCCGGCCGCTGAGTACCTTCGGCTGTGACGGCGTGGTCATGGGGACCCCCACCGGCTCGACCGCTTACGCTTTCTCGGGTGGTGGTCCGGTGGTCTGGCCCGAGGTTGAAGCGATCCTGATGGTTCCGCTCTCGGCTCATGCGCTCTTTGCGCGCCCGCTCGTGGCGGCTCCCACCTCAACCCTGGCGGTAGAGCTCATGCCCGAAAACGGTGCCTCCGGTGTGCTGTGGTGCGATGGTCGCCGCACTGTGGAGCTTGACCCTGGCTCGCGTATTGAAGTGCGTCGATCCGAGAAGTCCGTGCTGCTGGCCCGCATCCACCCCGCGCCCTTCTCGGAGCGTCTGGTGCGCAAATTTGAGTTGCCCATCCGCGGCTGGCGCGGTCCGCAGGAGGCTGAGACGCAGTCCTCCAAGTAGGGGAGGCTACTTACAATATTCGCTACGCGACGGCAATTGTCACCTCTGCAGAGGGGGCGAGAAAAGTTCGAGACGGTCAAAAGAAAAGGAATGAACGTTCGTGATTGAGGAAATTCATATTCGAGACCTCGGCATCATTACCGATGCGAGGCTCCCCCTCGAACCGGGGTTCTCCGTTCTGACCGGTGAAACCGGTGCGGGCAAAACCATGGTTGTCACCGCCCTCGGAATGCTTCTGGGCGCTCGCTCGGACGCCTCCAGCGTGCGCAACGGCGCCAAGAATGCGCTCGCCGAGGCCGTCATCCGCTTGCCGCGAGGCCACCGTGCCCTCGCCCTGGCCGAAGAAGCCGGCGGAACCACCGAAGAGATTGACGAACAGAGCTCGGAGCTGTTGCTGGCTCGCACCGTCAACGCTTCCGGACGCTCGCGTGCCCACGTCGGCGGTTGCTCCGCACCCATCGGCACTCTCGCCCAGATTGGGCAGAGCCTCGTGGCCGTGCACGGCCAGTCGGACCAGCTACGCCTCAAATCGCCCGCAGAACAGCGCCAATCCCTCGACCTGTATGCGGGGGAGGAGCTGGCCTCCCTACTGGAGAAGTATCGAGAGAACTACGAACGCTACCGTGCCGCTGCCGCGGAACTCAAGGAAGTTCGGGAGAACTCTCGCGCTCGCGCACTAGAGGCGCAGAGCCTGCAGGGGGCGCTCGAGGAGATCGCCGCCGTCAACCCCCGCGCGGGTGAAGAGGACGAGCTCAAGGCCGAAATGATGAAGCTCATGAACGTTGAGGCTCTGCGGATTGCCTCCGCGACCGCCCTGACCGCGCTGAGCGGTAGCGAATACTCGAGCGGCGAGGAAGCCAACGTTATGGGTCTGCTCGATGCCGCCCGTAGCGCCCTGCAGGGACAGGCCTCTGCCGATGAAGAGCTTGCCGCCCTGGAAGCTCGTGTCAACGAGCTCATGATCCTGACCACCGATATCGCCTCGGATCTTTCCTCCTATGCGGCTTCCCTGGATGTGGAGGGGCCCGAGCGTCTGGCGCAGGTGCAGACCCGCCGCGCCCAGCTGGCAACGCTCATGCGCAAGTACGGGGCGGATATCGCCGAGGTGCTTGAATGGGCCGAGGAATCCCGCGCCCGCCTGGACACCCTCGTTGACGACCCGCAGCGCCAGGAAACTCTCGAAACGGAACTCGTGCAGTTGCGCAAGGTCTTGGGGGAACAGGCAGAAGAGCTGACAAACCTGCGCCGCGCGGCCGCCCAAAAACTTGCCGATGCGGTGAGCGAGGAGCTGACCGCCCTGGCCATGCCGAACGCATCCCTTGTGGTGGAAGTTGCCGAGGCGGAGAAATTCTCGGTACACGGCCGCGACACCGTCACCTTCATGCTGGCACCCCACCGCACCGCCGTGCCCCGCCCGCTCGGCAAGGGTGCATCCGGCGGTGAGCTCTCCCGCGTGATGCTCGCCCTCGAAGTGGTACTCGCCGAAGTGGATCCCGTGCCCACCTTCATCTTTGACGAAGTCGACTCGGGTGTGGGCGGCAAGGCCGCCATCGAGATTGGTCGCCGACTGGCCATGCTCGCCCGGCACGTTCAGGTGCTGGTGGTGACCCACCTGCCGCAGGTGGCAGCCTTCGCCGACCAGCACATCCTGGTGCTCAAGAACGACGATGCCTCGCTGTCTAAAGTGCAGGTGCTCACGGAGGAAGAGCGCGTGGTGGAGTTGGCTCGTATGCTCTCCGGTCACGACCAATCCGAGTCGGCTCGCGAGCACGCTCGGGAGCTATTGGAAGCCGGGCGGCAGGTGTCCCAGAACCAGGGGTGAAACACCCCGAACCGCAAGTAATGTACCTCGAAATCCACCGCCTGAAAACGGGCGTGCCGGACGACCAAACCCGGCGCACGTGGGGCGGAGGGTATGAGATACTCAAGGGGTACTTGAGGAAAATCTATGAACGGAGTTGCGGGAATATAAACCCCCGCAGACGTTACAGTGGAGACAGAACCCGAGGGGAGAGCTCCGGCCTGCGAGAATCATCTCGCGGCGTAGTTCTCTGCTTGGATAGCAGACAAGAAAATGGTAGGCTTGAATTCCGTGGTGAATGAAAAAAATAACGCTCAGAACGCGTCCTCTAACGACAAGGTAACCCGCCAGATTTTCGTGACCGGCGGTGTTGCATCTTCTCTCGGTAAGGGCCTGTCGGCCTCTTCCCTCGGTCAGCTTCTTCGCTCTCGCGGCCTCTCTGTGACCATGCAGAAGTTCGACCCCTACCTGAACGTCGACCCCGGTACGATGAACCCCTTCCAGCACGGTGAAGTCTTTGTCACCGACGACGGTGCAGAAACCGACCTGGACATCGGACACTACGAGCGTTTCCTGGATGAGAACCTCGACCAGTCCGCTAACGTGACCACCGGTCAGGTTTACTCCTCCGTTATCGCGAAGGAGCGCCGCGGCGAATACCTCGGCGACACCGTCCAGGTGATTCCTCACATCACCGACGAAATCAAGTCCCGCATGCGTCACGCAGCGGAAATCGACAACGCCCCCGACATCATCATTACCGAAATCGGCGGCACCGTTGGCGATATCGAATCCCTGCCCTTCATGGAAGCCGCACGTCAGGTACGCCGCGATGTCGGACGCAAGAACGTCTTCTTCCTGCACGTCTCCCTGGTGCCCTACATCGGCCCCTCCGGCGAGCTGAAGACCAAGCCTACCCAGCACTCCGTCGCAGCACTGCGCGGCCTGGGTATTCAGCCTGACGGCCTGATTCTGCGCTGTGAGCGCGAGGTTCCCGCATCGCACCGCTCCAAGATCGGTAACGCCTGCGACGTGGACACCGACGCCGTCATCTCCTGCGCCGATGCCCCCAGCATCTACGACATCCCCAAGACCCTGCACAGCCAGAAGCTCGACGACTACATCCTCGACTACTTCGGCATCGAGGCACCCGAGCCCGACTTCACCCAGTGGGACCGCCTGCTCGACGCAGTGCACCGCCCCGCCGCAGAGGTGAACGTGGCCCTGGTCGGTAAGTACATCGACCTGCCCGACGCATACCTCTCGGTCTCCGAGGCTCTGCGCGCCGGCGGCTTCGCAAATAACGTGAAGGTCAACATCAAGTGGGTTGCCGCCGACCTGTGCGCAACCGACGAGGACGCAGACCACCAGCTGCGCGGCATGGACGCCATCCTAGTGCCCGGCGGCTTCGGCATCCGCGGCCTGGACGGCAAGATTGGCGCCCTCAAGTACGCACGCGAGCACAAGATCCCGACCCTGGGTATCTGCCTGGGTCTGCAGTCCATGGTGATTGAGTACGCGCGTAACGTGCTGGGTCTGCCCGAGGCGTCCTCCACCGAGTTCGACCCCGAGACCCCCGTACCCGTTATCGCCACCATCGAAGAGCAGAAGCAGTTCGTCGAGGGTGCCGGCGACCTGGGCGGCACCATGCGCCTGGGCCTGTACAAGGCAAACCTGGTGCCCGGCTCTCAGGTAGCTAAGGCATACGGCGCAACCGAGGTTGCAGAGCGTCACCGCCACCGCTACGAGGTGAACAACGAGTACCGCGAGCAGCTCGAAGAGGCTGGTCTCGTGATCTCCGGTACCTCCCCGGATTCCTCGCTGGTTGAGTACGTGGAGCTGCCCGCAGAGGTTCACCCCTACTACGTGGCAACTCAGGCACACCCCGAGTACCGCTCCCGCCCGACCCGCCCGCACCCGCTCTTTGCAGGCCTGATTAAGGCTGCCCTGGAGCGCCGCGGCGCATAAGGCGACCGAACGCGTTGAGCGCCCCATCCGTCCCCTCGGCGGCTGGGGCGCTCGCCGTTTAACCGTCTTAATCCATCGGGGGAGGCGCCGAGTAACGGGGAGAAGTGCGAGGGAGTTCCGAAACGAACCCTCTAGAATAGAAATATGAGCGAAAACCAGCATATTATCGACGAACCCTCAGAACGTACGATTCGCACCCGGACCGTCAAATACAGCGGATACGTCATCGAAACCGCGGTCGAGGAATACGAGCTGAACGAGGACACCGTACTCACCCGCGACGTCGTGGAGATGCCCGGTGCCGTCGCCGTAGCGGTTCTCAACGAACGCAACGAACTGCTGATGCTCAACCAGTACCGGCATCCGGTGCGCATGAACCTCTGGGAGGTGCCCGCCGGCCTGCTCGACATCGACGGTGAGGACCCTCTGCACGCCGCACAGCGCGAGCTCGCCGAGGAGACCGACCTGCGAGCCGCCAGCTGGCACGCCCTGACCGACTACTTCAGCAGCCCCGGCGCAACCAGCGAGGCGGGTCGCGTCTACCTGGCCCGCAACCTGAGCGAGCTGCCCCGCCAGGAGCGTACCGAACGCACTGAAGAAGAGGCAGAGATGACCTACCGCTGGGTTCCCCTGCAGGATGCGGTGCAGTTGGTTCTGGACGGTAAAGTGCACAACGCGCTGGCCATCCAGGCGATTCTGGCCACTTACGCGGCCTCAGCGCGCGGCTTCGAAGGCTTGCGCGAAGCCGCCGGCGGCTGGGAATTCCACCCCTACATGGGGCATCGCCGACAGAAGCCGCAGACCTTCCGTTAGGGTTCGGAGTCTTCTCGCCTGATCCCTCGAAGAGGCATTTCGCGCTACCGTGCGCATCCGAACAAACCCGAACGACCGCGTGAGAAGGGAAGAGATATGGCACAGCCCGCGCTGAAGGGCGCTACCCCCGCGGTTGAGGGGACCGGCGAGCAGACCCCCCTGGAGCGGGCCATCGACCAGTACCTGGTGCATCTGCGGGTCGAGCGGGGTAGCAGCGAGAACACCATCGCCTCGTACGCGCGAGACTTGCGCCGCTACGCCGCGTACCTCTCCACCCTCGGGGTAATCGACCCCGAACGCATTACGACCGCGCAGGTACGTTCATTTATGCGCGAGCTTGCCGCGCCCACCGTACCCCTACCCGGCCTGGCCGTCCCAGTTAAAAAGCAGCCGGAGGAAGAGAACTCCGTGGATGCCGAAGAGGCCGCAGAATCCCTGGCCGTCCTCATCGCCGCCGACGGGGGTCGCGGTACCGAGCCGGGGGAGCGGGGGAGCGGCGAGGGAAGCATCCCGCTGCCACTGGGTCCTAACTCCATCGCCCGCACCATGGCCGCCGTGCGCGGAGCCCACGCCTTCTGGGTTTCTGCCTTTCTGGTGGAAAAAGACCCCGCCGCGACCGTGACGCCGCCCAAAAACGTCAAGCGCCTACCCAAAGCTATTACCGTGGAGCAGATGCAGCGCCTCCTCGCCGTGCCGGATCGAGACACTCCCATCGGCCTGCGAAACCGCGCCATACTTGAATTCCTGTACGCCACCGGTGCCCGCGTGAGCGAAATGCTCAACGCCGATATCGACGACGTACACAGCGAAGAAACCCTGACCGACGAGGACGGCAACGACATCACCCTCCCCGGGTACGTGCGGCTCTTCGGCAAGGGGAGCAAAGAACGCCTCGTGCCCCTCGGAAATTACGCCCACAAGGCCATTCAGGATTACCTGGTGCGCGGGCGGCCCGCGCTCGTGGCCCACGGCAAAGGCACCGCCGCGCTCTTCGTCAACGGGCGAGGCGGCAGGCTGGGGCGCCAGGGTGCGTGGCTCATCCTTAAGGAAGCCGCCGAGGCGGCGGGCCTCAGCGCGGACTTCTCTCCGCACTCCATGCGGCACAGCTTCGCAACCCACCTGCTGCAGGGCGGCGCCGATATTCGCGTGGTGCAGGAGCTGCTGGGGCACGCCTCCATCGCGACCACGCAGGTGTACACCAAGGTCACTCCCGAGGGGCTCATGGAGGTTTACCGGATGGCGCATCCGCGTGCCCACGAGCGGGGATAAAACCCCGCCAATCCGCGGAACAGCCGCTCTTGAGGTAACCTTATAGACAACGCTTAAACTTAAAACTTCGAATTCATTGATGAAGGTGAACCATTGACTGAAGCTCAGGCACAAGAACTCGGCCCCACCGGTCGACCCCTGCGCGTGTACCCCGACCCGGCTCCGCTGAGCAGCCACGGTCCCGCCCGCATTATTTCTATGGTGAATCAGAAGGGCGGCGTGGGTAAGACCACCTCCACCATTAACCTGGGCGCGGCACTGGCAGAATGTGGCCGCAAGGTGCTGCTGGTCGACTTCGACCCGCAGGGTGCCCTCTCCGCCGGTTTCGGCGCGAACCCGCACGAGCTGGACCTGACCGTCTACAACGTCATGATGGACCGCAAGGTCGACATTAAGGACGTTATCCTGCCCACCGGCGTGGAGAACATCGACCTGCTGCCCGCGAACATCGACCTTTCCGCAGCCGAGGTGCAGCTGGTCAATGAGGTGGCTCGCGAGCAGGTTCTCGCTTCGGCCCTGCGCAAGGTGCGCGACGAGTACGACGTCATCCTCATCGACTGCCAGCCCTCCCTGGGCCTGCTGACCGTCAACGCGCTGACCGCCTCCGACGGCGTGATTATTCCGCTGATTTGTGAGTTCTTTGCCCTGCGTGCCGTGGCCCTGCTCGTGGATTCCATCGAGAAGGTGCAGGACCGCCTGAACCCGAACCTCGAGATTGTTGGCGTGCTGGCTACCATGTTCGATGCGCGCACCATCCACTCCAAGGAAGTTCTGGCGCGCATCGTGGACGCTTTCGGCGACAAGGTGTTCGACACCGTCATCAAGCGCACCGTGAAGTTCCCGGACGCATCGGTGTCTGCTGAGCCGATTCTCAGCTACGCCTCGAGCCATCCCGGTGCCGAGGCGTACCGTCAGGTTGCTCGCGAACTGATTTACAAGGGCGGCGCACGCTAGCCCTTCCCCCGATGCGCCCCCTACCGATGCGGCTTGTACGACCCTTGAGCCGCGCCGGTAGGGGGCGTATAATTATGGGGATTCATTCCCGCCCGCACCGGCTACTTCGCCGAATAACGACCGAAGATGCCGAAGATGCCACCGAGAAATCACTGAGAAATCGCCGAGAACGCGAGCCTCACGATACCGGCAGGCATACCCGGCGCATCGACCGGATGTAACGCCCAGACCGCGGGACGGAAAAACACATAAGGAGAACAGGTCTTTATGACCACACACGTCGCTGCCGTGAGGGTACCGACACCGAACGCAGAGGCCGCCCAGAACGCCCGATCCGAGGGCCGCGGCCTGCAGAACCCGGAACGCGGTTTCACCCTCACCCTCAGTAATTTTGAGGGTCCCTTTGACCTTCTGCTGACCCTCATTTCGCGCCGCAAACTCGACATTACCGACGTTGCGCTCGCCGAAGTGACCGATGAGTTCCTCGCCTACCTGCAGGCCCTCTACGCCGAGGGTACGGAGCGAGCCCTGGACGAGGCCAGCGAATTTCTGGTCACCGCCGCAACCCTCCTCGAGCTCAAGACCGCGCGCCTGCTACCGCAGCACCGCGAACCCCTTGAGGAAGATGTCGCCCTGCTCGAGGCCCGCGACCTACTCTTTGCGCGTCTGCTGCAGTACCGCGCCTACCGTGAGGTCGCCGATATCTTTGCCGAACGCTGGGCGCAGGAAGCGCGGCGTTTTCCCCGCGCGGTCGCCCTCGAAGAACGCTTTGCCCACGCCCTACCCGAACTGGTTCTGGCCGGAGGCGCCGAAGAGTTTGCGCGCATTGCGGCCGCCGCGCTGAGCCGGCAGCCCGCCGAACCCGAGCCCGCCGCGGAAGAAATCGTGGAGGAGCTGAACGAGCACCTGCATGTTCCGGTCACCACCATCGCCGCCGAAGAACACTATCTGCTGCACACCCTGCTTGACGCCTCCGGGCGCGAACTGCGCTTTGACGAACTTGTGCGGGGCGCGGGCGACCTGGAAATTGCGGTGGTTCGTTTCTTGGCCCTGCTGGAGCTCTACAAGGAGGGCGCCCTGCACGTGGAACAGGAGCAACCCCTGGGCGAGATTCTGGTGCGAGCCAGCGCCACGGCGGGAAGCTTCGTGATTCGCCCCGAGGCTCTCCCCGCAGCGCGGGACGGCTCGGAGCCTGTACTCCCCGAGAGCGCGGAAGCCCGCGAAACCCCGGAAGCGGAGTTCACCGAGAACGGCATCGACCCGGAGGAGGAACGTGACTAACCCCGAGAACGGATCGCGTTTCAACCGCGAATTCACCCCCGATGACCTGGCCATCGTGAACCTGGGTTACTGGGATCCGAACGCTGAGGACGATACGGGGCTGGCCGCCTCGACGCCGGTCGAGTCCGCGGTCGCACCCGCGGTCAAACCGGTAGCTGAGAACCGGGAGCTGGTAGCGGCCGAATCGGCTGAACCCGCCGAGGAACCGGAAGAGCCTGAAACGGCGGAGGCACCCGACAGCCCGGAAGCACCGCAGGAACCTGCACCTCGTGCAGAGAAGAGCTCGGCGAAAATACCCGCGGGAGGGCCCTCCACAGCACCCAGCGTGGCGGTCGACCCCGACGCCGAGTTCTCGCGTGTCGAGGCTATCCCCGGCGGCGTCAAAAGCGCCATCGAAGCAATCCTCGCCGTCGCCGAGGCCCCCGTGAGCGTGCGCGAGCTTTCTGCCGCGCTCATCGTGAGCGAGCGGGCCGTCGAACACGCCCTCGATCAGCTGTACCGCGAGTACAACGGCGAGGAGACGGAATACGGCGAGGAAGGCATCTCACCCGAGCCGCGCGGATTCCAGCTGCGCCGCATCGCCGGTGGCTGGAAGCTCTACGCCCGCGACGACTTCGCCCCCTGGGTGGCGCGCTTCGTGACTCGCTCCAAGAGCGCGACCCTGAGCAAGCCCGCCTACGAGACGCTTGCCGTGATTGCCTACCGGCAGCCGGTGACCAGGGCGAGGGTAGCCTCCATTCGAGGCGTAAACGCGGATGCGGCCATCCGCCAGCTGCTGCAACGGCAGTTGATTCGCGAGGCCGGGAGAGAAGCCGGAACCGGTGCGACCCTCTACGAAACCACGGACCTGCTGCTGGCGAAGCTCGGTCTGGACTCCCTGGAGGAGCTGCCGGCGCTCGCGCCCTTCCTGCCCGATGACACGGAAGCCGCAGTGCTCGCCGAGGGCAACGACTAAGACAACGAATCAATAAGACGAACGAACGTTCGGGAAGTACCTGAAACGTTCGCACTATACGACAGAAAAGAGAAGAACACCATGGCATATGGAAACTCCTCCCGCGGCGGCCGCTCTGCATCCGGTCGCCCCCAGAACTCCCGCGGTGGCCGACCCGGTGCAGGCCGTCCCGGCCAGGGCGGCAAGCCCGGCGCTAAGGGCGCAGGCGCACGCGGCGGTCGCCCCGGCGCACCGAAGAACGGCGCTGGTAAGGGCGGCGCAAAGGGCTTCGGCGAGAAGAAGGTCGGTGACAAGAAGTTTGGCGAGAAGAAGTTTGGCGCAGGCCGCGCAGGTCGCGGCCGCGGCACCGAACTGCCCAAGCGCGAACGCCGCGCACCGGGCCGCCCCTACCGCTCCGGCGAAGCTTTCGCCCACGAGCGCGGCGAGTACCGCGTCAGCAACTACGCCGGCCCGCACCGTCCCCGCCGCCCCCGCAACGCGCCGGTCGACCACTACGAGTTCTACGACCACGACGGCGTGCGCCTGCAGAAGCTGCTGGCTCAGGCCGGCGTGGCCTCCCGTCGCGTGTGCGAGGAAATGATTACCGAGGGCCGCGTCACCGTCAACGGTGAGGTCGTGACCGAGCTGGGTGTGCGCGTGGACCCCTCCAAGGTGACCGTGCAGGTGGACGGCATGACCGTGCAGACTAACGACAAGCTCGTCTACATGGCCTTCAACAAGCCCTCCGGCGTGGTCTCCACCATGGAAGACCCCGAAGGTCGCCCCTGCATCTCTGATTTCCTGCGTTCCTCCATGAGCGAGCGCGTGTTCCACGTGGGCCGCCTGGACGTCGAGACCGAGGGCCTGCTGCTGCTGACCAACGACGGCGAGCTGGCCAACCGCCTGACCCACCCCTCCTACGAGGTGCCTAAGACCTACCTGGTGCAGGTGCCCGGCCCCATGGAGCCCGGCGTGGGCGCAGCCATGAAGAAGGGTATTCGCCTGGAGGACGGCGTGACCCGCGTGGACGAGTTCAAGCTGGTGGATTCCACCCCCGGCCACGTGCTCGTTGAGGTGACCATCCACTCCGGTAAGAACCGCATCGTGCGCCGCCTCTTCGACGCTGTCGGCTACCCGGTCGAGCGCCTGGTCCGCGTTGAGATGGGCCCGATCCGCATCGGTTCGCAGAAGCAGGGCACGATTCGTAACCTCTCGAAGGTTGAGATCGGTCACCTGCTTGCTTCGGTGGACATGTAGGAACCCAGAGGAGAGTGTCATGAGCCCCTCTACGACATCCCTTCCGCCGGAGTTGCCGATGAGCCCGACCCTGAACGGCCCGGTGCTCATTATCGGCTCCGGCCTGCTGGGCGCCTCGATTGGCCTGGGCCTGCACGCGGCCGGGTACGAGGACGTGTACGTTCAGGACATTTCACCCACCGCCGAGGCCGTGGCGCAGGATATTGGCGCCGGCACAAGCTTCTCCTCACTGACGGAGGACCAGCGGGCCCGCTTTGAGCCGCAGCTGGTGGTTGTGGCCGCCCCTCCGGATGTGGCCGGCACCGTGTGCGCGCAGGCCCTGCGGACGTACGGGCCGCGTCCCGAGACCGGCTACCCCGGCGCCACGGTGACCGATGTGGCCTCGGTGAAGGTGCGGCCCCTGGCGGATGTGCTGGCCTCCGGCGCGGATGCATCGCGCTACGTGGGTTCGCATCCGATGGCCGGTCGCGAGAAGTCCGGGCCGGTGGCGGCCCGCGGTGAGCTGTTCCAAGCGCGCCCGTGGATTATCTGCGAGCACGATTCGGTTCGCCCCGAGTGCGTGCGCCTGGTGCGTTCCGTGGCGGTGGAGCTGGGCGCGATTGTGACGGCGCTGAGCGTGCAGGAGCACGATCATACGGTGGCCCTCATCTCGCATGTTCCGCAGGCGATGAGCTCGTTGCTGGCCTCGCGCCTGCAGGATACCCCGTTGTACGCGCTGTCCCTGGCGGGTCAGGGGCTACGCGATACGGTGCGTATCGCGGCTTCGGACCCGACGCTGTGGGTTCAGATTTTTGCGGCGAATTCCGAGCCGATTGTGCAGACCCTCTACGGGGTTCGCGATGACCTGAACCGGCTCATCTCGACGCTGGAGAACCCGACGGCTTCCGGCGCTCGCCTGGATTTGGCGCAGCTGATGAGCGAAGGTAATGCGGGTGTCGCCCGCATCCCGGGTAAGCACGGTACGGCTCCGGCGGCCTTCGCGACGATGACGGTGCTGGTGGACGATACCCCCGGCACCCTGGCCCGATTGCTCGCCGAGATTGGTGAGTTGGGCGCTAATATTGAGGACCTGCGGCTGGAACACTCGACGGGTGCTCCGGTGGGTATGGCTGAAATCTCGGTCAACCCCTCGATTCTGGAGTCGCTGGTCCGCGATTTATCGGCCCGCGGCTGGCGCGTGGTGAAGTAGAGTTAATGCTGTATTTTCCGGCATGGAGCGAGACGAATTAAAGGAGTGCAGATGCACGAGAACCCTAAACTGACGATTGCTATCGACGGACCTTCCGGCTCCGGCAAGTCGTCTGTGTCTAAGGAAGTGGCCCGCCACTTTGGCCTGGCCTACCTGGATACCGGTGCGATGTACCGCGCCGCAACCTACCGTGTGCTGGAGCTCGGTATTGACCTGAACGATGCCGAGGCCATCGCGAAGGCCGTCAAGGAGATGCCCCTGGTGTTCGGCACGAACATCAACGAGGAAGAGATCATGATGGGCTCCACCGATATCCGTGAGGAGATTCGTAGCGAGCGCATTTCTTCGGCCGTGTCTGCCGTGGCTTCGGTTCCGGCGGTTCGCGAGTACCTCATCGGTCTGCAGCGTTGGACGATTGACCACGCCGTGAACGGTATGGTCGCCGAGGGGCGCGATATTACGACCGTGGTGGCTCCCGATGCTGACGCACGCATCCTGCTGACCGCCTCCGAGGAAGTACGCATGGCTCGCCGCGGCCTGGAGAACTCCGAGAAGTCCGGCGCTTCGGGTGATCTGAGCAAGCAGATTGCTGAGCGTGACGCGAAGGATGCGAAGGTCAATAACTTCATGGAGGCCGCCGAGGGAGTGACCCTGGTGGACAGCTCGGACCTTGATTTTAATGAGACGGTCTCCGCGGTGATTAACGCCGTGAACGACCAGTTGAAGGCGAAGCGCGCGGGCTAGGTTCCGTGGAAACGCCGGGGGAGCGGGGTATTCGCTCCCGAGAAGACGTTGAGCCGCGCTCGCGTGCTGACCGATGGGTTGGCCGCGGGGCGGGTAGAGAAAGGAGCGCGCATGGCTGAGGACGCTATCCGCGACGATTACGAAGAGAAGTACCTGGGTGGTGGCGAGGACGACGTTACCGAGCGCCTGGCTGAGATTGACGACGAAACCGCCGACCAGCGTGCCCAGGCCTTGCTGGAGGGTCTGGAAGACTACGACCTGGATGAAGAGGACCGCGCCCTGCTGGGTGCCTGGGGCTTCGACATTGAGGAAGAGGAAGAGCAGCTGGCCGACCCGGTGGTGGCGATTGTGGGTCGCCCGAACGTGGGTAAGTCGACCATCATCAACCGTATTCTGGGCCGCCGTGAGGCCGTGGTGGAGGATAAGCCGGGCGTGACCCGCGACCGCGTGTCCTACAAGGCCGAGTGGCTGGGCAAGAGCTTCACCCTGGTGGATACCGGTGGCTGGGAGTCTGATGCCCGCGGTATTGATGCTCAAGTGGCCGATCAGGCCGAGATTGCGGTGGAGCAGGCCGATGTTGTGGTCCTGGTGGTGGATGCACGCGTGGGTGTGACCGCCTCGGATGAGCAGATTGTGCGCATGCTGCGCCGTGTGAAGAAGCCGATCATTCTGATTGCCAACAAGATTGACGACGCCCACCTGGAGCCGGAGATTTATAACCTCTGGTCGCTGGGTATGGGTCAGCCGTTCCCCGTTTCGGGTCTGCACGGCCGCGGCCTGGCGGATGCCCTGGACGAGATCCTTGAGGTCATGCCGGAGCACTCGCAGTTCGCTCAGCCGGAGGCGCTGGGCGGCCCGCGTCGTGTGGCTCTGGTGGGTCGCCCGAACGTGGGTAAGTCCTCACTGCTGAACAAGCTGGCGGGTTCTGAACGTGCCGTGGTGAACGACCTGGCCGGTACCACCCGCGACCCGATTGACGAGATCATCGAGCTGGGCGGCTACCCCTGGCGTTTTGTGGATACCGCGGGTATTCGCCGTCGCCAGCACATGGCGAAGGGCGCGGAGTTCTACTCCTCGCTGCGCACCCAGACCGCCCTGGAGCGTTCCGAGGTTGCCGTGGTGCTGCTGGATGTTTCCGAGCCGATTTCTGAGCAGGATGTGCGCATCGTGCAGACCGTGATTGATTCGGGTCGTGCGATGGTCCTGGCATTCAACAAGTGGGATACCCTCGACGAGGATCGCCGCGAGATGCTGGAGCGCGAGATTGAGCGCGACCTGGCGCACGTGCAGTGGGCGCCTCGCGTGAACATTTCGGCGAAGACCGGCTGGCACAAGGACAAGCTGGTCCCGGCCCTGGAGCACTCGCTGGAGTCGTGGGATTCGCGTATTCCGACCGGCCGCCTGAACGCATTCCTGGGTGAGATTGTGGCCGCGCATCCGCACCCGCTGCGCGGTGGCAAGCAGCCGCGCATCCTGTTCGGTACTCAGGTGTCTTCGCGCCCGCCGAAGTTTGTGCTGTTTACGACCGGCTTCCTGGATCCGGGTTACCGACGCTTCATCATGCGTCGTCTGCGTGAGACCTTTGATTTCACAGGCACCCCGATTGAGATTTCGATGCGCGTGCGTGAGCGCCGCACCCTGGGGGAGCGCCAGAGTGCGAAGGCTAAGAAGGGTAAGGGCGGCCGCCGTTAGCGCGGTCTCGGCTCCTTGAATCGGAATGGGCTGCGCGCCGGGGTGACGGGTTGTGCCGTGGCCCCGGCGCGCGGCGCGTTCGGCGCCGGTTGCGTTTTTGAGAACGGGGTCGGCGGACCGACAGCAGATGCGTCCAAAAGATTTTTAAGATTTTTTCTAAAAATTGTGAATCTGGCTTGCGAGGTGCCGAAAACACCGGTATAGTTATTCGAGTGTTCGGGGGAAACCCCGGGCTAATCGTGAATAACGAATCGGGTTGTGGCGCAGCTTGGTAGCGCACTTGACTGGGGGTCAAGGGGTCGCAGGTTCAAATCCTGTCAACCCGACAGATAAAGCTCCGGAAGGATTTTCCTTCCGGAGCTTTTGTATGCTTTGATTCCTGCTCGCATCATTTATCCGATTCGCGGGTGTCGGCTGTTTGGCGCGGCTGACGCGGTCGTGCGCTCGCTGGCGGTTAGAAAGTCCTTGCACGTGTTCCACGCGTTGATGGAACCCTGGGCTAGGCCCGAGGAACCGCTGAGCAATCTCTCCCGGCGAGAGCCTAGATGACCTGCGTGCCAAGTGTCTGTTGCGTTATATTACCTCCCTCGGGCGCGGATTTGGACGGGGGAGGGAGGGGCCGAGCCGCGAAACTGCCGATGGGATGGGTAGTTTGGGTAGAAATGTAAATATGAGCTTGAATCTAAATGTTGGAATACATCTGAATATGTGGGTATTCGATGGTACATTGGATACCAAGGAACCGTGTTTAAAGTTATGCAAACCACCCTTCAGGGGTTTAGATTTCCTTGATATATCAAGGAATATTTGGGTTTATGTGACCTAAACACGGTCTGGCACACTCAGAATTCACAGCCGTAAAACCAACATAAACCCACGCGAAGACACCTCTTCACACAGTACCTTTCTGGCACGACGAGAAGGACGCTCTCGGTATATCCCGCAGGGCAGGGAATCAGGCAGGTTTACGGCATAACGATCCCGCCCCTCGGGGCGCGGAAAGGAACGCAATACAATCATGTGGCAGCAAGTCTACGACCCGCTACACTCGAGTGCCCTCTCTGCACTCGTGGCAGCAGTCCCGATTATTTTCTTCCTTCTGGGCCTCACCGTCCTGAAGCTCAGCGGTATTAAATCTGCCGTCATCTCCCTGGCGCTCGCACTCGTGATCGGTTGCGGCATCTTCGGTATGCCCGTCACCGCAGGTGCAGGATCCATCCTCTACGGTTTCCTCTCAGGCCTGTGGCCCATCGGCTGGATCGTTCTCATGGCAGTGTGGCTCTACCGCATTTCCGTGCGTTCCGGCGGCTTCGAAATCGTTCGCTCCTCCATCTCCTCCATCTCTACTGACCAGCGCATCCAGATGCTGCTGATTGCATTCTGCTTCGGTGGCTTCCTTGAAGGCGCTGCAGGCTTCGGTATTCCGATTGCTATCTGTGCTGCACTGCTGGTTTCCTTGGGCTTCAACCCGCTCAAGGCCGCAATGTTCGCCCTGATTGCTAACGTGAGCTCCGGTGCGTACGGCGCTATCGGTATCCCCGTGACCACCGCGGCGACCCGCGGTGGCGTGGACCTGCACGGCCTCTCCACCGAGTTGGTTCTGGTGATCCAGATTATCGCAGCCCTCATCCCCGTGCTGCTCGTCGCAATTCAGGACGGTCTGCGCGGTATCCGCGAAGTCGGTCTGGTAGCACTGATTGTTGGTCTGATTTACTCTGGCGGCCAGTCTGTCCTGCTCGCAGGCCTCGGTAACCCCGAGCTCGTCGACATCATCCCGCCGCTACTGGCTCTGATTGCCCTGGCACTCATCATGCAGAAGTGGCAGCCCAAGAACATCTTCCGTGAGCCCACCGCGCCCTCCCTGGAAGAGGTTGAGGCTCAGCAGAGCGTCAAGCACACCGGTGGCGAAATCCTCAAGGCATGGAGCCCCTTCGTCTACCTGTCCGTCGTGATTCTGCTCTGGTCCACCGCGATGAAGCCGCTCTTTGCTAAGGGGGGTCTGCTGGCCTTCAGTAACATCACCTTCCCCGTTCCGTGGCTGCACCAGACCATCCAGCAGACCGCACCGATCGTTGCAACCCCCAAGGCAATTGACGTGACCTACACCTGGAACATCATTGGTGCTTCCGGTACCGCAATTCTGGTGGCTGCAATCATCACCATCCTGACCTCCTCCATCAGCTGGGGCGAGGCTATCGAGGAACTCGGTGCAACCTGGAAGCAGCTGCAGACCCCGATCATCATGATCTGCCTGGTCATGTCCGTTGCAAACGTCATGAACTACGCAGGTATGATTACCTCCATCGCACTGGCTGTTGCCGCTGTGGGCGCAATCTTCCCGCTGCTGTCCCCGATCATCGGTTGGATTGGCGTGTTCGTGACCGGCTCCGTGGTGAACAACAACATCCTCTTCGCAGGCCTGCAGGCTACCACTGCACAGCAGATTGGCGTCAGCCAGACCCTGCTGGTTGCATCTAACACCGCCGGTGGTGTGATGGCGAAGATCGTTTCCCCGCAGTCCATCGCAATTGCCGCCGCTGCTGTGAACAGCTCCGGCGAGGAATCCAAGATTACCTCCATGGCAATCAAGTACAGTGCAGCCCTGCTGGTCGTCACCTGTGTTTGGGTTTACGTCCTGTCGTTGGTTATGCCTTCCTAATATTGGCTCGGGTGCCCCTGCCGGGAACCCCGAATCGTGGTGCGAGCCCCCGTCCACCTGCGTGGACGGGGGCTCGCCCGCGTATTGGAGGATTATTGCCCGTACACGGGTGGGGGAGTAGGGGTATTTTCTGGCGAGCGCGGACATATCTGCTGAGCACCCGGTGGGGAAGAAAATGAAGAGGAAAACCGGAGGGCTATTCGGGCGTAAAAATGCGGATGTGCCCCATCTGTGCAGACTTAAGGTAAACCTATCCTGAAGTAGCCCATGAGACCTGTTAGCGTTAGGGGATAAAGTCAAAAGCACGTAGAGCTCGGAGGCGACCGCCCCGGGTTGGGTGGAGGTGCGGAGCCGTCGGCTGGATTGTGCTCATGGCCGTGTGGCTCTACCGCATCGCCGTGCGCGCCGGTAACTTCGACACCGTGCGAGCCTCCGTCTCGTCTATTACCGATGACCAGCGCATCCAGGTGCTGCTGATTGCCTTCTGCTTTGGTGGATTCATCGAGGGCGCGGCTGGTTTCGGTATCCCGATCGCTATTTGTGCCGCCCTACTGGTGTCCCTGGGCTTCAACCCGCTCAAGGCCTCAATGCTGGCGTTGGTCGCTAACGCTGCATCCGGCGCGTACGGCGCCATCGGTATTCCCGTGACCACCGCGGCTAAGGTCGCCAACCTTGACATCGCGCACCTTTCCGCCGGTATGCTCCCGGTCCTGCACATCTTTGTGGCCATCGTACCCCTGCTCATGGTCGCCATTCAGGACGGTCTGCGCGGCATCCGCGAGGTCGGTCTCGTAGCGCTACTGACCGGCGTCATCTTCTCCGGTGGACAGGTGGGCGTACTGCTCTTCCTGGGTTCCTCCGAGCTGGCCGATATCATCCCGCCACTGCTGGCCCTGGTGGTACTGGCCCTAATCATGAGTAAATGGCAGCCCAAGCACATTTACCGCGAGCCCACCGCTCCCACCCTCGAAGAGGTCAAGGCCCAGCAAGGCATCAAGCACTCCGCCGGTGAAATCGTCAAGGCGTGGAGCCCCTTCATTTACCTCTCCGTGACCATTCTGCTGTGGTCCACCGCCCTCAAGCCGCTCTTTGCGGCTAACGGCCCGCTGGGCGCCGCAACCCTGACCTTCCCCATTCCCGGGGTGCACGAAGCTATCGTTACCGGGGCGGGTAAGACCGTAACGGCGACCTTCTCCTGGAACACCCTGGGGGCTTCCGGTACCGCAATTCTGGTGGCGGCACTGGTTACCGTGCTGACCTCGAAGATTAGCTGGGCTGAGGCGTTCGAGGAGTTTGGCGGCACCTGGAACCAGCTGAAGATGCCGATTCTCATGATCTGCCTGGTGATGTCCGTGGCTAACGTGATGAATTACGCCGGCATGACCACCTCCATCGCGCTTGCGCTGGCTGCGGCCGGTTCGCTCTTCCCGCTGCTCTCGCCGGTCATCGGTTGGATCGGCGTGTTCGTGACCGGTTCGGTGACCAACGCGAACGTGCTCTTTGCCGGCCTGCAGTCCACCACCGCAACCCAGATTGGTGTTGACCCGACCCTGCTGGCGGCCGCTAATACCGCCGGTGGTGTGATGGGCAAGATCGTCTCCCCGCAGTTGATCGCCATTGCGGCGGCGGCTGTGAATAGCGCCGGCGAGGAATCTAAGATTACCTCCATGTCTATCAAGTACAGCGCTATTCTGCTGGTCCTGGTGTGTGTCTGGTCCTACGCTCTCTCGCTCATGGTGGGCTAATGCCGCTCACGGGTGCGGTTTGTGGGGCGACGGCACGATAGCCTCCCGACAAGCCGTAATGCACCGGCCCCCTTCCCAATCGTCGACGGTCGGGAAGGGGGCCTTCGTGTTGAAGCGGGGAGTGTAAAGATGGCGTAAGGCTTGCGCTGTCCTCCCAGCCCGGGGACGCGGAATACAGAGCATGGATAATCAACATAGATAATCAATAAATGATAATGATACTCAAATGGTATTTCGCTCTGTAAAAGCTCCTAACATTCAACAAACGATGGTGATAACCTTCTATATGGGCATTGGCGCCGAAGGCGAGCTACGGACTGAGAGATTTTAGCCTCGAGGCCTCCGGCGAGAGAACCGATGCCCCGTATCGTGCATATCCTTTCCCGCGCTGCGCCTTCCGTCAGGGCCCAGCACACAGACACGATGTTGCTACGCCTTCCGGGCGAAACTCGCAGTAGCAGAGGCGGCGTGAGGTTGCGTCTCCGCGCACCCCAAAAGGGTAAACGGGCGTACCTTACAGCGACATCCAAGCCGCTGTAGGTACTCCTGCGGCGGGGAAGGACAGCATATGTGGTCTCAGATTTATGACCCTCTCAACGCCCCGGTGCTTTCGGCACTCGTGGCGGCATCCCCCATCATTCTTTTTCTGCTCTGCCTTACGGTATTCAAGCTCAGCGGCATTAAATCAGCCCTGATTACCCTTGTCCTCACTCTGGGTATTGCACTGGGTGTTTTCCGGCTACCCGTGACGGCGGCGGCCGGTTCAATCCTCTATGGTTTCCTCTCCGCGTTCTGGCCCATCGGCTGGATTGTGCTCATGGCTGTGTGGCTTTACCGCATCACAGTGCGTAGCGGAAAGTTTGCCGTCGTGCGAGCCTCGGTTTCCTCTATTTCACCGGACCAGCGCATCCAGGTGCTACTCATTGCCCTCTGCTTTGCCGGATTTATTGAGGGTGCGGCTGGTTTCGGCATCCCGATTGCTATCTCGGTGGCGTTGCTGGTAGCCCTGGGATTCAACCCGCTCAAGGCCGCCATGCTCTCCCTGGTCGCCAACGCTACCGTGGGCGCGTACGGTGCGGTCGGTATTCCGGTGACCACCGGTGCCGCCATCGGTAACGTGGACCTGGGACATCTCTCCGACCAGATGGTCTGGGTTCTGCAGATTTTCGCGGCCCTCGTGCCCGTACTCGTGGTCGCCATTCAGGACGGCCTGCGGGGCGTCCGAGAGGTCGGCCCGATCGCTCTGGCTACCGGTATCGTGATTTCCGGCCTGCAGAGCATCATGCTGTGGGTCCTGCAGGCCCCCGAGCTCATCGGTATTCTGCCCCCGCTGGTCGGTCTGGTCTTCCTGGCAACTGTCATGCGTTTCTGGCAACCCAAGCACATCTACCGAGAGCCCACCGCCCCGACCCTGGAGGAGCTGGCGGGGAAGAAGGACCCGGCCTACAGCCTGCGTGAAATTGCCAACGCCTGGAGCCCCTTCATCTTCCTTTCCGCGACCATCCTGCTCTGGTCCACCGTGCTGAAGCCCGTCTTCGATGCTAATGGGCCGCTGGGCTTTGCAAACCTTAGCTTCCACGTGCCCGGTATTCACCACCAGATTGGTGATGGCGAGGGCCTGGCAATTCACGCGGTCTTCAACTGGAACATTCTGGGTGCCGCAGGTACCGCGATTCTGGTGGCGGCTCTGCTCTCCGCCCTGACCTCGAAGATTACCGTGCGTGAGACCCTGCAGGAGCTCAACGGATCCTGGCAGCAGCTGAAGAAGCCCATCTATATGATTTGCCTGGTGATGTCCGTGGCAAACCTGATGAATTACGCGGGCATGACCTCTTCTATTGCTCTTGCGGTAGCTTCCGCCGGTGCATTCTTCCCGCTCTTCTCTCCCGCCATCGGCTGGGTCGGTGTGTTCGTGACCGGTTCGGTCACCAACAACAACGTGCTCTTTGCCGGATTGCAAGCAAGCACCGCGCAGCAGATTGGCGTGGACCCCGCTATGCTGGTGGCCGCCAATACCTCCGGTGGTGTGATGGGTAAGATCGTTTCCCCGCAGTCGATTGCGGTGGCGGTGGCCGCCGTGAACCAGGCCGGTCAGGAGTCGAAGGTTACCTCAATTACCATCAAGTACAGCCTCTTCCTGCTGGTGCTACTGTGCATCTGGACCTACCTCCTCTCTCTGTTCATGCACTAGCCCGTCCCCGACTTCTCCTCTGAAGAAGTACGAGGGCTGAAGGCTTCTCGAGCGCCCGTTGCTACACGCCGTAGCGGCGGGCGTTCGCCGTATGCTCGGATGTCCGAATCTGAGCATGTGCGGCGGTGCAATGCAGGCATTACCGGGGAAGAGTAAAATGGGTGCTTGTGCCCATGCACCGAAGACGACGCGTGCGGAGGCGGCCGCCGGGCTGCCGGTCAGACAGTTACCCGCCCGTATATTGCGATGGATGCACACCTGACAGACGACCTACTAGTATGAGGAGACGGCGATGCAGAGCCTTGCAACGGTTACCACCGTTTTCGCCTTCGTGGCAATCGCAATTCACATCTACATCTGGGTTATTGAGTCCTTCCTCTGGACCAAGCCCAAGGGCCGTGAAATCTTCGGCATGACCGAGGAATTCGCGGAATCCACCAGGGAAATGGCGGCTAACCAGGGCCTGTACAACCTGATGATTGCGTGGATTGCGGCAACTGGCCTGCTGGCTTTCTGGTTTGGTTCTCCGCAGGTTGGTGTGGCTCTGCTCTTCGCGGGCCTGGGCGCCATGGCTATCGCCGGCATCTACCTGTTCCTGACCTCCCCGGCTAAGCGTAAGCCCGCGTTGATCCAGCTGGTTCCGCCGCTGCTGTCCCTGATTTTCCTCTTCGTGACCATCCGCTAAGACCTGTCGGGCTCGCAGAGGAGCGCTATCTTCAGGCCGCGCGCTGCATCGAAAGATGCGGCGCGCGGCTTTTCTATGCCCTCCGTGGCCGCGCCACGGCTGATCGCGCCACGGGTGTAGGAGCCCGGCTAGTTGAAGAGGCCTGAGCATCCGCGCCGGTGCGAATCGAGCAGGTGCGCATCCACCATGCCCACCGCGCACATGAGCGCGTACGCGGTCACCGGCCCCAGGAAGACCCCACCCAACGCTTTGAAAGACTTGGCGAGCACCGCGGACTCGGCGGTATCGGTTGGAATCTCCTCCAGAGTGCGCGGTGCAATGGTCTCGTTCGGCGCAAAGGACCACAGCCATGCAGGGAGCCCACCCGGAACGCGCGTACCGTCGGGTAGGGTGCGCTCGCGCATCCGTTCCAGCTCTTCAACGCTTAGCGTTCGGCCCCGGCGACGAACCGTGCGCGGTACCTCGGCCTGTGGAGGTTCGGTGCGGCCCGCCTCGTTGGGGGCGGAGGAAGACGCGATGAGGGGGAGCGGAATCCCCTCGGTGGGAAAGCTATCGGAAGCTGCGGCCAGCTCGCGCATCCGCAGGGTGAGCTTGGCATTGGAAATTACCGCCCGAATCTTGCGTTCGTTACGGATGATGCCCTCATCCTCGAGCAGTCGCGCAACATCTTGCTCGTTAAAGGAAGCCACACGCTCGGGATCGAACCCCTCAAAAGCTCGTCGGAATGCCTCACGTCGCGCAAGAATCGTACGCCAGGAGAGACCCACCTGGAACGCTTCGAGGCTGAGAGCCTCGAAGAGCCCGCGCTCATCGGTGACGGGAACGCCCCACTCTGTGTCGTAGTAGCCGCGCAGGAGCTCATCGGTGACCCACGCGGGGTAGCTCGGGGAGCTCTTGGCGGTGACGTTATTGGGAACCTGCGAAATCATGATTGCTCCTCTCTGAGAATCTCGGTCAAATCGCGCGCCCCGAAAATTATTCCGGAAATATGTTCTAGTTAAACACTACCGCCCCACGCGGTAATTTCGCAAGTATATTCGATATAGTTTTGGGTGAGGGATTGGAATCGAATACGAGTGCAGGAATATGGGTAGGCAAAAAGGGTGGGATGCCCACCGATAAGCGGCGTACATCCCACCCTCTGCGCGGATTCTTTCTTCAGCCCTGTCTCGCCCGACGAACGCAGCTGGCGTTAGAAGAGCCGCGCCTCCCGCACCTCGGCGGGCTCCTCCAGAGCCAGCAGGAAACGCTTGCGGTCCACGCCCCCGGCGTAGCCGGTCATGCTACCGTCGGCACCAACCACGCGATGGCAGGGGATCATGATGGAAATCTTATTGCGGCCCACCGCCTGGCCCACTGCCTGCGCGGGGGCTCCGGGGCCCACGGCCCGCGAAATGGCGCCGTACGTGGTGGTGTACCCGGCCGGGACGGTCTTTAGATGCTCCCAGACGATGAGCTGAAAGTCCGTGCCCTCCGGGTCGAGAGGGAGGTCAAAGGAGGTGCGCTCGCGGGTGAAGTACTCGTCCAGTTGCGTACAAGCCAGCGCGAGTAGCTGTGCGGCGGCGTATTCGCCGGCCGGTTCGTCATCTTCCGCCGTGCCGTGCTCTCGCAGGTAAGCCTCGGGATTGTCGATGAACGTGCCCAGCTCGTGGGGGAGAGGGAAGTGCTTCTGCTCCTCGTACCAGAGGCCCGTGATGGCGTCGGCCTTGGCCGCGATGTAGAGCGTGCCGACGGGGCTGTCGTGCCGGGTGTACCATCGTGCAGTTTCCTCCTCCTCCGAAGCCGGCGGCGCGATGTGCGGGGGCTGAATCTCGGCGGGTGGGTTTTCGACTGACGGGGCTTCACCCGTTGGGAGATCGGCGGGCTGGGGATCCTGCGAGTGCGGGGATGCGGTCGCTTCGGTCATGGTCTTCCTCGGTGGGCTTGCGGGCGCGGTTAAAGGGCGGTGCCCCTCCATCCATCATAGGGGAGGGGCACTTGTGCGCCGTCATCCTAACGCTCAGGCTGCGCATCCTTATGCTCGTGGTGCAGGTGCGGCAGGTGAGTCGAGTGCAGATCGTGACCGAGCACGTCGTGCGCATCGGGGTCCTCAACGGGGAGCACATGCGAGTACTCGGAGTAATAGCGGTAGACGGCGTAAGCACCAATCACGCTCAGAACAATAGCCACGCCAAGGGCCCAGGGTACGGCCGCGGCGGAATAAATCAGCGAGAAGATAACGAGTAGCCAGGATAGCGCGGCGGCGAGAACCGAAACGTTCATGGCGATAATAGCAAGCTTGCGGCGACGAACATCGACCATGGGTGGCGCGGCCTAAGCCGCTTCCTCCTTTCGGGAGCCTATGCTCCGCTACGGTAAACATCGGTATGCATCGTGTGCGCGCCTATCGTTATCGACGACCATGAGCACGCCCCTATCTGCTGATATATCCATTGTACGGCGCTTTCAATAGACAGAGAAGGCGGGCAACGACGGGGCGGTGCGGCAGTCCGTATCGCAAGATGAAGGCGGAATGTTTGCCCGGGGTGATGCCGGCCGGGCGGTTAAAGACCCGTCCGCCGCGGCGTACGAGACGGCGCGGCGGACGGCGATAGGAGCTGTACATGTAGCAATAGCGCGAACCGGCGAGTCCAGCGGGAAAATACATGAAAACCATGCAAAAGACCCGTGCGACACTGACACCTCACGAACAGCGCAGCATTATGTAATCACCGGAAGATGCTACATCTACATTCACTAACGTTACAACGGCATTGAGAGTATTAGAAATTGCCTTGCAACAAACGCTAAACGCTATGTCATAAAAGGTCTGGCGCTGAGGCACTGGGACATCAGCCGCTCTCTCGGCCCTAGACCCCAGTGCGGGGTGTCTTCCACAGTTGAAAGGGTATGCGGAAGGGCCGAGCACCCGTAGCGGGTACCCGGCCCTAGCACATGCTTGAGGGAAAGAGCGCTAAACGAACGCCAGCGCTCCAGATTGCTTAGGCAGTCTGAACGTCCTCGTCAACCCACTCGAGGGTACGGGAGACGGCCTTCTTCCACAGACGGTACTGGCGCTCAACCTCGGCGGGCTCCATGGAAGGCAGCCAGCGCTTGTCCTCGGCCCAGTTGTCCACGACGTCCTGCTCGCCGGTCCAGAAACCAACGGCGATACCCGCGGCGTAGGCCGCGCCCAGGGCGGTGGTCTCAACCACCTTCGGGCGGATTACGGGAACGCCCAGGATGTCAGCCTGGAACTGCATCAGGAACTCGTTGGCGGTCATGCCGCCGTCCACGCGCAGCTCGGAGAGCTCAACACCGGAGTCGGCGTTCATCGCATCCAGGACCTCGCGGGTCTGGAACGCGGTGGCCTCTAGCGCCGCACGTACGATGTGTGCACGGTTCACGTAGCGGGTCAGGCCAACGATGACGCCGCGAGCGTCGGAACGCCAGTGCGGTGCGAACAGGCCGGAGAACGCGGGAACCACGTAGCAACCACCGGAATCCTCAACGGAGGTAGCCAGACCCTCGGACTCTGCGGCGTTCTCAATCATGCGCAGGTTGTCACGCAGCCACTGAATCAGGGAGCCACTCATCGCGACCGAGCCTTCCAGCGCGTACACGGGTGCCGCATCGCCAATCTTGTAGGCGACGGTGGTCAGCAGACCGTTGTCGGAGAAGACGGGCTCGGCGCCGGTGTTCATGAGCATGAAGTTACCGGTGCCGTAGGTGTTCTTCGCCATGCCCTTCTCGAAGCAGGCCTGGCCGAAGGTTGCAGCCTGCTGGTCGCCCAGAATACCCGCGATGGGGGTGCCGCTGAGCAGGCCGGTGGGGCGGCCGAAGCCGTACACCTCGGAGGAGGACTTAATCTCGGGCAGCATGCTCATGGGGATGCCCATATCAGCAGCGATCTGCGGATCCCACTGCAGGGTGCGGATGTTCATCAGCAGGGTGCGGGATGCGTTGGTTACGTCGGTGACGTGAACGCCGCCGTCAACACCACCGGTCAGGTTCCAGACCAACCAGGTGTCGGTGTTGCCGAAGAGCAGGTCGCCGCGCTCTGCGCGCTCGCGTGCGCCCTCAACGTTGTCCAGAATCCACTTGATCTTGGGGCCGGAGAAGTAGGTGGAGAGGTTCAGGCCGACGATGTCGTGGTACTTACCAACGCCCTCTTCGCCTGCGAGCTCTTCAACGATTTCCTGGGTGCGGGTGTCCTGCCAAACGATTGCGTTGTAGACGGGCTCACCGGTGTTCTTGTCCCACACGACGGTGGTTTCACGCTGGTTGGTGATGCCGACTGCAGCGATTTCGTGGTGGTTGACTTCGCCGTTCGCCATGGCGGTTGCTACGACCTTACGGACGTTCTGCCAAATCTCGGTTGCGTTGTGCTCGACCCAGCCGGCCTTGGGGAAGATCTGCTCGTGCTCGAGCTGGCCCTGAGCCACGTTCTCGCCCGCCTTGTTGAACAGGATCGCGCGGGAGCTGGTGGTGCCCTGGTCGATGGAGAGGATGTACTTGCGCTCGACGTTGAGGGTTGCGGAGTGCAGAGAAGTCGTCATTGATTTTTCCTTAGAACAAAAGAACGGAGTTTTTGAGAGGTTTAGAGGGGCAGAACTGCCGGAACGATCAGGCCAGCGAGGATAGCGCCGATGATCGGGCCAACAACCGGAACCCATGCGTAAGACCAGTTGGAACCGGTCTTACCGGGGATGGGTAGGAAGGTGTAGGCGATACGGGGGCCGAGGTCACGGGCGGGGTTGATAGCGTAACCGGTTGCGCCACCAAGGCTCATGCCGATAGAAACAACGACCAGGGCAACAGCCAAGGGGCCAATCTGGGCGGGGGTCTTACCGGATGCGATAATCCAGCCGATCAGGACGAAGGTGCCGATAATCTCGGTGAGCAAGTTCCAGCCGTAGGACTTGATGGCGGGGCCGGTTGCGAAGATGCCGAGGCGGTCGCCCGGGTCCTCATCGAAGTGCTTCTTGTAAGTCAGGTAGGCTGCGGTTGCACCAGCCATTGCGCCGAGCATCTGAGCGACGATGTACAGGGTGATGTTCAGCGGGGTTGCGGGAACGCCGGTTGCCAGGTCCTTGCCTGCGGTTGCCAGGCCAACGGTCACAGCGGGGCTCAGATGTGCACCGGAGAGGAAGGAGAGGTATACGGCGGTGAACACTGCCAGACCCCAGCCGAAGGTGATAACGACCCAGCCTGCGTCCTTAGCGTAGGACTTCTTGAGGGTCACTGCGGCACATACGCCGGCACCGAGCAGAATCAGGATGAAGGTGCCGAAGAATTCGGAAGCGAAGATTCCGAGGGGGGTGGGGGCCCCGGATGCATCCACGAGTGCGGATGAACCGGCTGCAAGTACAGTTCCTGCGGAAGCAAGAAGAGACATTGATGCTCCTTGAAGACGAAGCGTTCGGAAGGACTCGCGAACCGTTGCGTGCCGTATCCAGTGCGACCTTTGCCGTTGTAACGGGTCGGGGCACAACGCTGTGCTGAAATGTGTAGCGGTTGCTACAAAAAATGTTGGTTGAGTGTCTGAACGGGAAGCAGATTGCACTGTGGGTTAGCCCCGTATTTAGCGCTCTGCTTCTTATGCAGGGGATTTATCGTAAACGGTTATTTAACCGTCCGTCCACCCCTCACCGAAAAATATTGAGTTAGCCCATATCGGTGAGGGGCGAACGGTCGGTTCGTACCAAATAATCGGTTACGAGGGGTGTGGAATCTCTAGCGATTAGAGCTTGATGCGGGGATCAACCGCGGGGACGGCCTCAATCTTGGCCGAAGCCTCGGCGTCGGTGGAAGTGGATTCCGCCTCGCGGATAGCCTGCACGCGTGCGGCGTAGAGGTCACGCTCTTCCTTGACCTTCTGATCGTCCCAGCCGAGCTCGGAGCGCAGAATCTCAAGGATTTCATCGGCGGCAGCCAGGCCGCGGTCGCGCTGCTCGAGGTCGAGGCGTACGCGGCGGACCAGCACGTCCTCCAGGTGCAGGGCACCCTCGTAGCGGACCGCGAAGACAACGTCTGCACGCAGGAACTGGGGTGCCTTAGCTAGGGGAGCGCCGAGGGAAGGATCAGCGTCGATGAGGGCACCGAGGTCCTCAATCTGCGCGCCGTAACGCTCGAGCAGGTGGGTGATGCGGTCCTCGTCCCAGCCGTAACGCTCGGCGTAGCGTGCGCGGTTGGCAGCGATGGCGTGGTAGCCGTCGGCACCGACCAGGCCGATGTTTGCGGTCACGGAGGGGTTCTGCTTGGCCTGCTCACCCAGTGCGAAGTTCACGGCGTCCTCAGCCATGACGCGGTAGGTGGTCAGCTTGCCGCCCGCAATGGCGCTCATGCCGGGGGCAACCTCGGTCACGGTGTGCTCGCGAGAAACCTTGGTGGATGCGGCGCCGTCCTTGACCTTGGGCTGCAGCAGCGGGCGCAGACCGGTGTAGGTGCCGATGATGTCCTCGCGGGTCAGCGGGTTAGCAATCAGCTTGTTCGCCTGCATCAGCACGTAGTCGATGTCCTTGCTGGTGGCGACGGGGCGCTCGCGGTCCTCGGTGTAGGGGGTGTCGGTGGTGCCGATAATCCAGTAGCGCTGCCAGGGGATGATGAAGAGAACAGACTTCTCGGTCTTGGTGAAGATACCGTTGGTCGCGTTGATGCGGTCGCGGGGAACCACGATGTGGATACCCTTGGATGCCAGAACCTCCAGGCCGCCGTCGGGGTTGGCCAGGGACTCGGATTCTTCGGTCCACACGCCGGTTGCGTTGATGACGTGCTTGGCGCGTACGTTCAGGCACTCGCCGCTCTCGAGGTCCGCCAGCTGCGCACCGATGACGCGGCCGGATGCATCCTTGTCGAAACCGATGACCTGGGTGCGGGATGCGGCCAGGGCGCCGTAGCCTGCGGCGGTGCGGACCACGTCGATGACCAGGCGTGCGTCGTCAACGCGTGCGTCGTAGAACTGGATGGCGCCGGTGAAGGCGGAGTCCTTGATGTCGGGGAAGACGGTCTTGGTGCCGGCCTTGGTGAAGTGACGCTGGGAGGGGACGCCCTTGTGGCCGCGCGAGCCGAGGAATGCCAGGGTGTCGTACATACCGATGCCGATGGCGGAGTAGGCGCGCTCGATGACGGGCATCTTCAGGGGCCAGAGGAAGGGCTGTGCGTGCACCAGGTGGGGTGCAATCTTGTTCAGCAGCAGGCCGCGTTCGGTGAGGGCCTCGGTCACGAGCTTGAAGTCGAGGTTGTAGAGGTAGCGCAGGCCGCCGTGCACGAGCTTGGAGGACCAGGCGCTGGTGCCTGCGGCCCAGTCGCCGGCTTCGACGATGCCGGTGCGCAGACCGCGGGTTGCGGCGTCGAGGGCGATGCCGGCGCCGGTGATGCCGCCGCCGACCACGAGGACGTCGAGTTCTTCATTGGCCATGCTCTTGAGAGCCTGGGCGCGGGATGCAGCGGTCAGCTGCGACTGCTGTGCAAAGTGCTGGGAGCTCATGTGCTGTTCTCTTCTTTTCTGTGAGAGCCGCTACGGGGCGGCGTTGCCTGTCGTCTTGACTTAGTAAAACCCGATAATGAAATAATTACCAAGTAGGATGAACGGATTTTCACAGGGGGTCTTTGTCCATGAACGAACGCGCTAGCCACACCTACGAGGCCGCGGAGCTCTACTACATCCACAACATGACCATGGATGCCATCGCGAGCCGCATGGGAGTCTCGCGAGCCACGGTCTCGCGGCTGCTCAAAAGCGCCCGAGAAAGCGGCATGGTGCAGATCCGACTGGACGACTCCTTCCGCACCCGCAGCGAACTGGAGCGGCGCATCGGCGAACGCTACAAGGTGCGCGTGACCCTGGTGAACGTGCGCGCCGACGCCACGCCGATTGCCCGCATGAGCCGGGTTTCGCGCACCGCCGCCTCCCTGCTGGACTCGCTCATCGACGACGGCACCCGCCTGGGCGTGGCCTGGGGCTCCACCATGACCGAGGTGTCTCGGCACCTGCCGCGCCGCCCCCTGACCGGCGTGAAGGTCGTGCAGCTCAACGGCGCGGGCAACGCGCACCACTCGGGTATTCCGTACCTGGGCTCTCTGTTGGGGCAGCTGGTCAACGCCTACGAGGCGCAGACCGTGCACTTCCCGGTTCCCGCCTTCTTCGACTACGCCGAGACGAAGGAAGCCATGTGGCGCGAGCGCAGCGTGCAGGCAAGCCTGCGGGTGCAGCAGAGTGTGGACCTGGCCATCTTTGGCGTGGGTGCGTTCGGCGGCCCGATTCCCTCGCACGTGTACTCGGGCGGGTATTTTGACGCGGAGGAGCAGTACCGCCTGCGCGAGCTGGGAGTCGTGGGGGATATGTGCACCGTGCTATTGCGCGAGGATGGGTCGTGGGCCGATTTGGAGCTGAACCGGCGCGCATCGGGGCCCACTCCCAAGGAGCTGGCGCGTATCCCGCGGCGTATTTGCGTGGCTTCGGGGGTGCACCGCGCGAGGGCGCTCCGCGGGGCTCTGCGCACCGGCGCGATTACGGATTTGGTGCTGGACGATGCGCTCGCCAAGGTTCTGATGGATAGGTAGCTTTCTCGAGGGTTACTCCTCGACCGCAGCAAATTATTCGAGCTCGGCCTGAATGATGCTTCAAGGCGACACTGAGTGTCGTCGTGAGGCGGTTCTTAGACGTACAATGTGAGTCGTTTGCACTGCACTCGGTGCAAATTTTTGCTTGCGGATGCAACATTCGCCTGCAGAACACCTATACAGAACACCGATGTCTACCGCTTACGTGCGCACCGCACGAATTGGCGAGTCACTCACCGTTGAAAGAACCAGCCACATGAACATCACCTATAACGCCCAGCGGAACCCGCACCTGGGCGCTCCCGGCGTCACCACCATGCACGGTGAGGCTCAGTCCTCCGACGCGACCCCTCTGCCCGGCCCCGGCGCGGGGCAGTGGCGCATCACCGGAACCAAGCTTGGCGGCGCCTGCCCGACGATCCTTGCCGGGCGCGACGGCTTCATCCAGGTGCTGTGCACCCAGGTCTTTGCGCACGGAGAATTCATCACCCCGAAGCTTTCGATTCTTGACCCGCACACGGGCCGCGAGCTTTCGCACCTGGACATCCCCAAGGGGGCCCTGCTGGGAGGCGTGTACGCCTACCTTGACGCGAAGGACCGCATGGTTCTGGTGGACGGCTCGCAGTGCCTGCTGAAGCTGGGGCACTCGAGCGACGGCCGCACTATTCGCGTGGAGGAGCGCATCGACCTGAGCCGCATGCTGGCCCAGAGCCCCAAGGACGCGGTGGTCGGCCTGGTGCCCGATTGGGGCGGGCGCATCTGGGTCGCCACGAAGAACGGCTACGTCGCGGTCGTTGATGCGGAGCGCGGCACGATTCGTTCCATGCGCTTGAACAGGGCTTCGGTGGCCGGCGAGCGCATCGACAACTCGATTTCGGCCTGCCCGCTGGGGGTGAGCGTGGTGACTTCTCACGCGATCTACATGCTGCAGGCGAGCGCTGCGGGTGAGCCGGCCCTGCGCTGGTGGCACGCCTACGACCGCGGCACGGCCCGCAAGCCGGGCAAGCTCGCCTGGGGCTCGGGCGCGTCCCCGACGTTCTTCGGCCCGAACGGCTCGGACTACGTGATGCTGACCGATAACGCGGACGTTCAGGAGTCGGTCATCGTGTACCGCACCGAGGACGGTTCGAAGGTGGGGAGTGCGGGGTTGTTCACCGCGGGTGCCTCGGGCACCGAGAACTCCATGATCGGCGTGGGGAACACGATGGTGGGCGCGAACACCTACGGCTATCCGTACCCCAAGTATCCGGAGGGGGCGGGCCCCTCGGTTCCGGCGACGGCTCTCTTTGCGCCCGGCATGGAGCGCTGGGATATTACCGACCGCGGCCTGCGCAAGATTTGGGACCGCAAGGATGTGTATTCCTCGGCGGTTCCGCGCTATTCGGCGGCCGACGGGCTGATTTATACGTGTGAGCGTCGCCGCGGCCCGGCGGGGGCGGCGAACGGCGCCTACGCCTGGGCGGTGGCTCTGGATATGAAGACCGGTCGCACGGTGCACGAGCAGCGCCTGCCGCAGCACGTGAGCCTGCTGCTCGGCGGCGGCGATACCCTGCAGATGGTGGGCACGATTGATCGCTTTGGCACGTGGTGGCAGGGCACGATTAGCGGCGTGTACCGCATCGCGAAGGCTTAGGAAGGGCAGAAGAATGGAACGATACGCAATGAACACTTCCCGCCGTACCGCCCTGAAGGTGGCCGGCACCTCGGCGATGCTGGTGGCCGGCGGGGCCGCCCAGGGTGCGCAGGCCGCGACCCGTTCGGGTGGCCGTCGCTCGGCGAGCCCGCGACCGGTGACGCAACGGGGCGGTGGGGGTGCCGCATCGGCCTATCTGATGCGGGTCCCGGTGCGGTTTACCGAACCGAGCGTGCGCCTGGAATTGCGCGCGCAGAACCCCGAGGCGGTCACTGTGGTGCCGCTGCAGGATCGGCCGGCCCGAACCCTGAACCTGCGGAACCTGCCGAATCTTATGGGCATCGTGAACGAGGGAAATACGACTCTGCCGGTGGGCACGCGCCTGCTCATTCGCGCTCGCGCCCAGGACCCGGCGACCGGTCTGCTCCTCGCCCCGGAGGCAAGCTTGGTCGTTTCCGGCGGCGAGGCGGTTGCGGTCGGTGGGTCTGGCCCTTCGGTTCTGGTGCCTCCTGCGGATGCCCTCAGCCTGCAGGCCCTGGGCCGCGATGAGCTGAACGGCGCGGCCGGAGCGGGCGGGGAGAGCGTGCTGGAGCTACGCGTGTCTATTCCGGCGGGCCACCGCCTGGAGGTACGCCTGCGCTACGCGGTCGCTTCGGGGGTGAGCGCCTCGCGCCTGAAGGGCGTGCACTGCTCGGCTTCCCTGGACATGGTGGCGGCTGGTCTGTCGCGGGGCTTCCATGAGGTGCAGAGCCCGGGCGTGGTCGCGGCGCTTGCCTAGTCGCGCCCCTGGCGTCCGCCGTCGGCTTCGTGCTCGCCGAAGGCCACCTTGACCGCGTGGTGGAGCGCCTCGCGCACCATGGCGATGGCGGGGTTGGCGGCGGATTCGCGGCGTACCGCGGTGAAGATTTTGCGGCAGGGCTTGCCGGGTAGCTCTACGATGCGTAGCCCCTCGGTGGTGGAGAGCGAGGAGAGGATGAAGCCGGGCACGATGGTGACGGCGAATCCTGCTTTGACGAGGTTGGAGTTCGTAATCATGTCATTGGCGCTGTAGCGGATGACCGGCTCGAATCCTGCGGTGCGGCACTGGTTGAGCGCCCAGCTGCGGGAGGTGTTCTGTTCCATTTCCAGGACCCAGGGGAGTGCGTGCGCTTCCTCAATTGAGGTGATGGTGGAGGTGCTGGGCACGATGAGGCTGAGCGGGTCTTCGGTGAGTAGCTCGGAGTGCAGTTCGGGGTATTCGGGGATGTGGTGGTGCGGGTAGGCTTCGGAGAGCACCATGTCGTATTCGCGGCTTCGGGTCAGTGAGGTGCCGGTTTCGGGGTCGATCTGCAGCACCTGTAGCGTGAGCGAGGGGGCGTGCTCGGCGAGGTAGGTGAGCGCGGCCGGTAGCAGGGCGAAGGCCGCGGATTGGAAGATGGCCAGGCGCACGCGTCCTGCGGGTTCTCCGGTGAGGTTGGCGACGGAGGTCTGCATGCGATCGAGCTCGCGCAGGATGCTGCGGGCGCTTTCGACGACGATGAGCCCGGCGCTGGTGAGCTGCACGCGCCGTCCAATGCGTTGCAGGAGTGCGGTGCCGGTTTCTTTTTCGAGGGTTGCAATCTGCTGCGAGACTGCGGAGGGGGTGAGGCTGAGCGCCTCTGCCGCGGCGATGATGGTGCCCCGCTCCTGGATTTCGAGGAGCATCTGCATGCGTCGGATGTCGTAGATGGACACGGTGTACTCCTGCTTTCTCCCGTGGGTGCTCCCGTCGAGGTTTTCGTTTCGGCGGGGGAGCGCCGTGCGCGGGTCAATTTCCTTGCGGCTGGGCGTCTCTGATAGTGGACTCTCGTCCATAGTAGCGCGCTCGGCAAACGCCAAAAATGTGCCGCCTTCGTGGGGGAATCGCTTCGGGGGAGGGGCGTTCCAAGCGGGTAGCTCGCGGATAGCGTCTTGTCCGGGGCTTTCTGCGGGTTGTGAGGGGTTTTCCGAGGTGTTTTTGATTCTGTTTTTGATGTGTTCGTTTGTTACGGTCTAGGTTCGTCGTTTGGCCCCGGAAGTGCTAGCCTGGGAGGGATGGATAGCGATGTCGCTATCGTTTTTGCCTGTCCTCGCTGAACACGGTGTTTTGTGAGGGGAGCGGGCGGAATCATCTCTCAGGTTTATTTAGAAAATCTAAACAAACTTTGGAAAAAACATTCAGTTTTTCTAATGAGGTGTTCAGCACTCTTTTGTGGTGAAATAGAGACATCGCCAAACGTGGTGTGTACCGCACACAGTGAATTAGTTAGGAGTCAAGGATGACCCATCCTTTCGCATCTGAGCACTACCAGAAGATGGCTCAGGAAGCTCGTCAGCTCGTTCGTCAGTGGGTGAACGAGTCCCAGTCGATTAAGCCCACCTTCGCGGCTGAGCAGCTGGCAGGCGTTCTGAAGGACCCGAACGGTCTTCCCTTCACCGTCGGCTTCGTCGATGGCGTGATTCGCCCCGAGGATGACAACGTCTCCGGTCGTAACCTGTCCCGCATCGCTGGCCTGGCACCGTCCTTCCTTCCCTGGTACATGAAGTCCGCCGTTGGCTTCGGCGGCAAGCTGGCCGGCAAGGTTGCCTGGCCCACCGTTCCCGTCGCACGCCGCGTTCTGCGTGAGATGGTTGGCCACCTGATTGTCGACGCTTCCGAGGAGAAGCTGGGCGACGCTATCGCAGAGCTGACCAAGAGCGGTAACCGCCTGAACGTCAACCTGCTCGGCGAGGCCGTGCTGGGTGACAAGGAAGCTGAGCACCGCCTGTCCGAGACCAAGCGTCTGCTGGCTCGCGACGACGTCGACTACGTCTCCATCAAGGTGTCCGCAGTCTCCGGCCCCCACCAGCACTGGGCATTCGACGAGGTCGTTGAGACCGCTGTTCGCCGCCTGACCCCGCTGTACGAGCTGGCTGCTTCTTCCTCCCCCAAGAAGTTCATCAACCTGGACATGGAGGAGTACAAGGACCTCGACCTGACCATCGAGGTGTTCACCAAGATTCTGGACCAGCCGCACCTGAAGGACCTGGAAGCCGGTATCGTGCTCCAGGCATACCTGCCCGACACCCTGGGCGCTATGCAGCGTCTGCAGGCATGGGCTGCCAAGCGTGTTGAGGCTGGCGGCGCCGGCGTCAAGGTCCGCCTGGTGAAGGGTGCAAACCTCTCCATGGAGATCGTGGAAGCCGTCATGCACGGCTGGCCGCTGACCACCTGGGACACCAAGCAGGCTGCTGACACCAACTACAAGCGCGTTCTGGACTACGCACTGCGCCCCGAGCACGTGAAGAACATCCGCCTCGGTATTGCAGGCCACAACCTCTTCGACGTTGCTTTCGCACTGCTGCTCTCCGAGGACCGCGGCGTGAAGGATCGCGTCGAGTTCGAGATGCTGATTGGTATGGCCGAGCAGCAGGCAGAGATCATCCGCCGCCGCGTGGGTCACCTGCTGCTGTACGTGCCCGTCGTGAACCCCAAGGAATTCGACGTTGCTATCGCATACCTGATCCGTCGTCTCGAGGAGAACGCCTCCTCCGAGAACTTCATGTCCGGTATCTTCGACCTGGCAACCGACGAGTCCATCTTCAAGCGCGAAGAGGACCGCTTCATGCGTGCACTGAACTCCGTCACCGACGAGGTTCCCGCATCCAAGCGCACCCAGAACCGTCTGACCGAGAACGAGGACAACGTCTTCGTGCCGGCTGGCCGCTTCGAGAACACCCCCGACACCGACCCCGCACTGGCCGGTAACCGCGAGTGGGGCCGCGCAATCCTCGAGCGCTCCAAGACCACCAAGCTGGGCATCGACACCCTGAAGGCTAACGAGCTGACCAGCGTTGCTGAGGCCGAGAAGCTGATCAAGGAAACCGAGGAAGCAGGCAAGGCTTGGGGCAAGCTCTCCGGCCACGAGCGCGCAGAGATTCTGCGTAAGGTCGGTAAGGCTATCGCCCTGCGTCGTGGCGATCTGCTGGAGGTCATGGCAGCCGAGGCTGGCAAGACCCTGGAGCAGGGCGACACCGAGGTCTCCGAGGCAATCGACTTCGCATACTACTACTCAATGCTGGCCGAGGACCTCGAGAAGATTGATGGCGCAAAGCACAAGTCTGTGGACCTGACCCTGGTTGTTCCCCCGTGGAACTTCCCGACCGCTATTCCCGCCGGTGGTGTTCTGGCAGGTCTGGCAGCCGGCTCCGCAGTGATCTTCAAGCCCGCAACCATCACCGCTCGCACCGGTGCCCTGATCGCAGAGATCATGTGGGATGCAGGCGTCCCCAAGGAAGTTCTGAAGCTGGTCAAGGTTGTCGACCGCGAGGCCGGTAAGGTCCTCATCTCGCACCCCGAGGTGGATCGCCTGATCCTGACCGGTGGTTACGAGACCGCAGAGCTCTTCCGCTCCTGGCGTGATGACCTGCCGCTGTTCGGTGAGACCTCGGGTAAGAACTCGATCATCGTCACCCCGAACGCTGACATCGACCTGGCCGTCAAGGACGTCGTCTACTCGGCATTCGGCCACGCAGGCCAGAAGTGCTCCGCAGGCTCCACCGTTATTCTGGTGGGCTCCGTGGCACACTCCGAGCGCTTCCGTCGCCAGCTGCTCGACTCGGTCAACTCCCTGCACGTGGCACACCCGCAGGACATCGAGTCCCAGATGGGCCCCGTCGTTCAGAAGCCCGAAGAGAAGCTGCTGCGCGGTCTGACCACCCTCGGCCCGGGCGAGCGCTGGCTCATCCAGCCGAAGGAACTGGACGAGACCGGCCGCCTGTGGAGCCCCGGTGTTCGCGAAGGCGTCAAGCCCGGTTCCGAGTACCACATGACCGAGTACTTCGGCCCCATCCTGGGTATCATGACCGCTGACACCCTGGAAGAGGCAATCGAGCTGCAGAACGCACCCGACTACGGTCTGACCGCCGGCCTGCACTCGCTGGATGCCGACGAGCTCGAGCTGTGGCTCTCCAAGGTCCAGGCAGGTAACCTGTACGTGAACCGTGCAATTACCGGTGCAATCGTTCAGCGTCAGCCCTTCGGTGGTTGGAAGAAGTCCACCGTGGGTTCGGGTACCAAGGCCGGTGGCCCCAGCTACCTGATCGCTCTGTCCGATTGGGAGCCCGTCCAGTCCACCGCAACCGCAACCACCCACTCGGTGACCGTTCGCGAGGCTCTGGCTACCATCGAGAACTCCGAGCTGGGCAAGCGCGATGACTTCGCCTTCATCAAGCGCGGTGTCTCCTCTGACGCACACGCTTGGGACACCGAGTTCGGCTTCGGCCACGACCCCTCGAAGCTGGGCGTCGAGCGCAACATTCTGCGCTACGTTCCCACCCAGGTTCTGGTTCGTGCCGACGAGTCCGCATCCCCGGCAGAGACCCTGCGCGTTGTGCTCGCCGGCCTGGCAGCTAACGCACCGGTCGCTCTGTCCGTCGGTAAGGACCTGCCGGTCGACGTCCGCGGCGTCCTGGAGAACAAGGGTGTCAAGTACGAGGTCAAGTCGGATGCACAGTTCCGCGAGTACCTGGCTTCGAACGCTAAGACCCCGGTTCGCGCACTGGCCGGTACCCCGCTGGAAGGTACCCGCATCCGCTACATCGGCAACGATGTGAAGTCCATCTACTCGGCACTGGGTGGTCGCCCGGATGTTGCAGTGTACTTCGCACCGGTCACCGAGGCTGGCCGCATCGAGATGCTGCCCTTCCTCCGCGAGCAGGCTGTTTCGATTACCGCACACCGTTTCGGTAACCCGAACCGCTTCTCCGAGCGCGTCATTTCTTCCCGCTAAGGTCTGATGCTCTGAGCCTCTTGTAAGAGAGGCTTAGGCACCGGCTTCGGGCGATGAGCCCCGCATCCCTCGTGGATGCGGGGCTCATCGCTGTTAACGGGCGCGACCTGCGGGAGGCCACTGTCTAACGGTGGAGGGGACGGAGCTCGCTCCGATGCACGGCCTGGAAATATGGTGTCATTGATGCGGTACCGGGGTGTTTGAACGTGCCCCGCGTTACTTCTTATGTGATAATTGTGATACAACGTTCCGCTATCCCACGTGCGGAGCGGACCGGGACGCGGGAAGGCCCGCGCCACGCAAGAACACACTGAAAGGAAACCGCTGCTATGAGCAACGTTCCCGCAGAACTCTCGTACACTTCCGAGCACGAGTGGGTCTCTGCTCTCACCGCTGAGGGCACCGTCCGCGTCGGCATTACCGACCACGCTCAGGACGCTCTGGGTGACGTCGTGTATGTTGACCTTCCCAGCGTTGGCGACTCCGTGGCCGCCGAGGAAAGCTTTGGTGAGATCGAGTCCACCAAGTCTGTCTCCGATCTCTTTGCACCCATCTCCGGCGAGATTGTCGCCGTCAATGAGGGCCTGGAGGACGACCCCGCACAGGTGAACTCCGATCCCTACGGTGAGGGCTGGATCGTTGAGATTCGTCCCGAGAACGCTGATGACCTGGCAAACCTGCTGACTGCAGAGGGCTACCAGGCAGAGCTGGACAAGCTTTAAGCCTTAAGAACCCACCCCTGTGGGGGTGTCTAGAGGTAAAGCGGCGAGACCAAATTGGTCTCGCCGCTTTTCTTTGTAGGTGCACACAAACGCAAATAAACGGGCATCTTTAAGGTTCTTCGCGAGGGTTTATGAAGTCGTTGAAGGAGGGTGAAATAGTGCTAAACCCCAAGTGGGGGGCTCTTTTAGGTTAAATGTGATGAAAACTTCAACCATCGCGAGAAGATAAAATTTTCCTCGTAAAGCAGTCCAATATTTGGAGGGTATGTTTAGCTTTCGGGTTTCTTGCTAAAATTGGTACCGTTACTGCGGAATTGTGTTTGAATTTGTGGTTGTTTTTGGGGTTCAGAAGGGCTTGAAATGACCCTTCTGAATAGCGAAATGCCTTGTGAGGCTATAAGATTATCTGGAAGGTTCACGGTTTATCATTTCGTGATAAACAAATGGGCCGATCTATCACACTCTCAACACAAGAAGCAAAGACAACCGGCACGAAGCGATACCTTTTCCTCGAAAGGGCGCACTACTCACTCAACTCGGTGCGTAACGTAATCGGCCGGTACATACCCGAAAGACATAGATGACCTCACGCATCGATGATGGCTTCAGCAAGTCTGAGGCCGCACTGGACAGCGCGGAGCACGGTGCCTCTGACCGTAACCCGCGCGAGGTGAAGAGCCGAACCATCGGTCAGGTTCTAAGCCAGCTCGACCTGGAATTCCCCGGGATCAGCGCCTCCAAGATCCGATTCCTGGAGGAGCGAGGCCTGGTGCATCCCAGCCGTACCGAAACCGGATACCGCAAGTACTCCCAGACGGATATCGAGCGCCTGCGCTACATCCTCACCATGCAGCGCGATCACTACATGCCGCTGAAGGTAATCCGTCAGCACCTGGATGACCTGGAGGCCGGTCGAGTCCTGAACTCCATGCCGACCACCGTCAGCGAGGAAGTCCTGGACAGCGTCCTCGGTACCAACGCACAGGAGGGCCGTACCTACACCCTACGCGAGTTGGCCGAGTACGCGAACACCACTCCCGAGCTCATCCGTGACCTGATTGACTTCGGTCTTTTGGAAGACGGAGCGGACCACGAGTACACCGACTACGACGTGCTGATTGCCCGCGTTAGCGCGGAACTGACCCAGCACGGTATTCAGCCTCGTCACCTGCGCGCCTTCAAGTCGGCCGCTGATCGCGAGATTTCCCTCGTGGAAATCGCCGTGGCCCCCCTGGCCTCCCGTCGCGATGCGGCGTCGCAGGCTCAGGCACAGGACCGAGCCGATAAGATTCGCAAGCTCTGCCTGCAGCTGCATGCGACTCTCGTCGAGTCGGCCATGCCTACTTACGAGTAGGAGGGCGACTCCGCGGCACGGATCCTCAAGGAGTCGGCCGCGACCGGGTGGTGTCATCTGCCCTTCCTCCGGGGATACGTCCTGTGTGGCGTAAGCCCGTGGTTACCGTCCGTGCGCGGGTGGTAACTCCCAAGATTTGGACGATGCCGCTTCTAAAACGCGGATTTCTACCCCTTCGTCCAACACGAAGAGCTTCTATACCAGGGGCTCCCGGCCTGCCAAAGGCTATTCACTTAACTCAGCGGCGAATGCGTGCCAGTCTCCGGATTGGCGCGCATTCGCTATTTAAGGCCGGGGGAGTGGAGGCGGAGGCCCGTAGGCTCGATACCCGACGAAGAATGGTAACTCGGTGGTAGCTTTGCCCTCGGGGCGGCCCGCGAGATTACCTGGGGCGGATATCGTGGGCTTGCTGTGGGGGGGGGGGAGCGTGAGGGGCATCTTGAGTGGATTCTGAGAGGAGAAAGAACGACTCTCACGGTGCGTTCGATTTTAAGTAGGGCACCGTATCGGTTAAAATGGAGTGAATGAGCCGCGCCTATCGCGCACCGGTCGCTCTGTCGACCCTCGAATCGTTCTCCAGCGGAACGATGTATTCGGGGCGATACCGGCCGCCGATTGATGGGGCGCGGTGTATCGCTTAACGGCTCCCGCTACGCCCAACGGGCATCCGGGAACCGGGCGAAAACTAGCTAAGACGCGTGACTGGCATTCTGCGGATGCCGCATACGAGGACACAAAAGGAGGGGCCGTGGTGGAGCACCAGACCGCCGGACAGACCGGCGAGAGCACAGGCACTGACGAGGCGTACCCGAGCTTCGACCAGCCCCTGGACGGATTCGACGCGCTCTTTCCCGCGGCACCGCCGCCTCGCGGTGAACAGGGTGTGCTCTTCGCAGACCCCGTTTCTGTGGTGGAGGAAAACCTGGGCTACCGTGGTGCTGTCGCCTGCAAGGCAGCCGGCATCACTTACCGCCAGCTCGACTACTGGGCCCGCACCAATCTTGTGGTTCCCACCGTGCGCGGCGCATCCGGTTCCGGTACCCAGCGCCTCTACAGCTTCCGCGACGTTCTCGTGCTCAAGATTGTGAAGCGCCTGCTCGACACCGGCGTGTCCCTGCAGCAGATTCGCCTCTCCATCGAGCACCTGCGAAGCCGAGGCCTGGATGACCTGGCCGATATCACACTCATGAGCGATGGCACCACCGTATACGAGTGCACCTCGCCCAGCGAGGTTATCGACCTGGTACAGGCCGGTCAGGGCGTCTTCGGCATCGCCATCGGTCGCGTGTGGCGAGAAATCGAGATGAACCTCAATGGCCAGCCCGGCGAGGAAATGCACGATTCCTTCGAAGGTGACGAACTCGCCGCCCGCCGCGCCCGCCGCGCCCAGGCCTAATACTCGTCTGACCCGTCGATCATAACTGCGGGGTTCCAGCCCCACAGACCCCATACTTTTTCTTCTGCCCGCCCGAGCACCAACGATGCACGGGCGGGCAGAACGCTATCTGTGGGGGAGAGGGTAAAAACACTCAGGGTGCCAAAAAGGCGCATCGAGACCGCATGGTGGGCATAACGAGCAAATATTCAAGGATAGGTTGAGAAAAAACTCACGTTACCCCCTGTCAGGTCCGGAAGAAGCACGCGGATTCGCTAGAATGAAGGAGCATTACACCTCACTCATATCACGGATTCTCAATGTCCCGAATCGTTAGTATCAGTAGCCTCAAGGGCGGCGTGGGTAAAACCTCCATCACCTTGGGGCTCGCCTCCGCGGCGCTACACAGCGGCCTTTCCGCACTCGTCATTGACCTCGACCCTCACGGAGACGCCAGCACCGGCCTAGCCGTCGACGAAAGTATCCCCGACGTGGCCTCCCTGATTGCCAGCACCAATGAACGAGCCTTCGCCGATGAAGCCGGAGAGTCCGCCTGGAACAGGCTGGTGGGCAAACCGACCCTGCTGACCAACACCCCCGTCGACACCGGTAGCGTGCGGGTCGCCCGCGGGTCGGCACGTTCCACCCTCGTGGACCGCCAGGAAGCCGCACCGTTCATCCGCAGATTCAAGCGCATGGTGGACGCCGCGGCGGACGCCTACGACGTGATTCTGATTGACTGCCCGCCCTTCCTGGGGACGCTTTCCTCGATGGGCTGGGCCGCCAGCCAGCGCATCCTCTCCGTGGCCGAGCCCTCCCTCTTCTCCGTGGCCGGCACGGAACGCACCCTGCGCGCCATCCTGCGCTTCCAGCAAGAGAGCGGCACAAGCATCGACGGGGCCGGGGTCGTCATCAACAAGATGCGCCCGGACGATAGCGAGCACCAGTACCGCCGAGACGAGATGCGCTCGCTCTTTGGTGACCTCGTGGCCGAACCCGTACTGCGAGAAAGCCCCGTGTTGCAGCGAGCCCAGGGTGCCGCCTACCCGATTCACTTCTGGCCCGACGAAGAATCCGTCGAACCCGCCGTGGACTTTACCCGCCTGCTGGTCGGGCTCATGGCCGACCTATAGGCCGTCAACCGGGTCATCGATCGGGCGAAGAGGTGAACGTTCGAGTTGCGTGCCGCATCATGTTCCGGGCTGATCTGGCGATAGGGGTTTCTACGGGAATAGCCGTGCTCCCCGACGCGTTATAGTGGCAGTAAAAGAGCCGCACGCTCCTAGGAATCCCCGACGTTTCCGTACGGGGCCGCGGTCGTGCCGCAGGTAAGACAGAGAAAGAGAAGAACATCGTGAGCATCGAACACCTGGAACGCATCGACGGGGTAGCCCAGTATGACCTCATCGTGATTGGTTCCGGCTCGGGTAACACCCTTATCGGCCCCGAATGGGACGATAAGAAGGTTGCACTGGTCGACGGCGGCATCTTTGGCGGAACCTGCCTGAACGTGGGCTGTATTCCCACCAAGATGTACGTCTACCCGGCAACCATCGCGCAGAAGACCCGCGAGGTCAAGCACCTGGGCGTCGACGCACACGTGGATGCCGTGCACTGGTCCGAGATTCGCGACCGTATCTTCGCCTCCCGCATCGACCGTATTTCCGAGGGCGGCCGCGATTGGCGTGCAGGCCTGCCCAACGTAGACTTCTACGCTCAGTACGCACGCTTCGTCGGTTCGCACACGCTGGAGTTGACCGACGGCACCCGCCTGCACGGTCGGCAGATCGTGATTGCCGCTGGTTCCCGTGCCGTGTTGCCTCCCGTGCCCGGTATTGACTCCTCCAAGGTCTACACCAACGACAACGTCATGCGCCTGGACGAGCTACCCGACCGCATGGTCGTCATCGGCGGCGGCGTGATTGCGGCAGAATTCTCCCACGTTTTCTCTGCGCTCGGCACCGAAGTCACCCAGCTGAACCGCTCCTCCCGCCTGCTGCGCGGTGTGGACGCGGAGGTCGTGGAACGCTTCGAGAAAGCCGCAAGCAAGCAGTGGAACATCGTCAAGGAAGCCTCCCTCGCCGAAATCCGTGAGAACGCCGACGGCAGCGTGACCGTCGTGGCGAAGCGTGCTTCCGAGAACGGTGAAGAGCTGCTCGAAATCCCGGCAGACGCTGTGCTCGTAGCAACCGGTCGCCGCCCCAACACCGACGTGCTGAACGCCAAGAACTACTTCGACGTGCAGGACGGCGGCCTGCTCAGCGTCGACAAGTACCAGCGCGTGCTCTACAACGGCGCGCCCGTCCCCGGCGTCTTCGCCCTAGGCGATGTCTCCAGCCGCTACCAGCTCAAGCACGTGGCCAACCACGAGGCGCGCGTCGTGCAGTACAACCTCAGCCACCCCGAGGATCTGCGCGCGAGCGATCACCGTTACGTGCCGGGCGCGATCTTCAGCAACCCGCAGATCGCCATTGTTGGCATGACCGAGGAGCAGGCCCGCGAGGCTGCCGCTCGCGAAGGATTCGAGATTACCGTCAAGGCCCAGAACTTCGGCGATACCGCCTACGGCTGGGCAATGGAAGATCAGATTGGTCTGTGTAAGCTGATTGCCCGCAAGGACAACGGTGAACTGCTCGGTGCACACCTGGTGGGTGAAGAGTCCTCCGTGCTCATCCAGCCGCTGATTCAGGCCATGAGCTTCAACCAGGATGCCCGCACCCTGGCCCGCGGTCAGTACTGGATTCACCCGGCACTGACCGAAATCATTGAGAACGCGCTGCTCGGCCTGGAATTCGACGAGCCCGCTCAGGCCTAACGCCCGGGCACATGGAACACCTCTGAAGCCTTGAATCTCGGGGGCGCAAAACACCAAAGGAGGGGGTCGCACCGAATCGGTGCGACCCCCTCCTACTTGCGTTTATTGCTTTGGCCAGAACTAGAGCGGCGCGGCCCTAGCTCCGCTACTCGGGCTTCTTTTCTGCGTGCTGAGCTTCTGCCCGCGGAGCATCCTGCGAACCCGGCTCTTCTGCGGTCTCGGCAGACGTGTCGGCGCCCTTCGCGTTTTTTGTGCTTTCCGCGGATTCCTCAGTCTCTTCAGAATCCCCGACGGCTACCGCACGGTTCTCCTGGTATTCCTGAATCATCTCGACGGCCTGTTCACGCAGCTCGCCCAGGCGCTCGGTTGCTTGGTCACGGAACTCGGCCAGACGCTCGGCCTGCTGATCGGCGTACTCGGCCAGGCGCTCGGTCGCCTGGTCGCGCAGCTCCACGAGTCGCTCCGTCTGCTCGGCGGCGTAGTCCTGCAGTCGGGACAGTGAATCCGACGTGGTGGCGGTAACCCGGCCGTACATTTCATCCACGTAGGAGGAGAAATCCTGCAGCACCTTCGCACGGCGAATCTTGTGCGAGGGGGTCAGATAGCCGTCCTCCTCGGTCAGGTCGCGGTTCATGATGCGGAACTCACGGATACCCTCGGCGCGCGAGACCAGCTGATTCGCCTCGTCCACAATTCGCTGCACGGCGGCGCGTACCGCCGGATGCACGGCCGCCTCCGGGATGGACAGTGAACGCGGCAGCCCCAGGTGCTCGAGCTGCTCGGGCAGGGTATCCGGATCCAGGGTCACGAGGGCCGCGATGAAGGGCTTCTCATCCCCCACCAGCATGGCCTGAGAGACCAGGGGAGAGGTGCGCAGATGGTTCTCCGCAATGCCCGGAATGACGTTCTTGCCGCCGGCGGTGACGATGATTTCCTTCTTGCGTCCCACAATCTTCAGCAACCCGGCCTCGTCGAACTCGGCCAGGTCGCCGGTGCGGAACCAGCCGTCCTCGGTGAAGGCCTGGGCGTCCTCCTCGGGGTTCTTGTAGTACCCCTTCATGACGCCCACACCGCGCACCAGCAGCTCGCCGTCCTCGGCGATGGTGCCCTCGGCACCCGGAAGGAGCGGGCCGATTCTACCGATCTGATACGGGGTGATACGCCCGGCCGCGATGGGAGCGCAGGTCTCGGTCAGGCCGTAGCCCTCGATGACCTGCACGCCCACCGCGTGGAAGAAGTGCGCGAGGCGCTCGCCCAGCGGGCCGCCTCCGGAGACAGCGTAGTGTAGCTGCCCGCCCAGGGCCGCACGCAGCTTGGAGTACACGAGACGGTCGTACAGGGCGTACTGCGCCGCGAGCTTGAAAGATACATGGCCGGTGACCTTCGCCTTCGACCAGGCAATCGCGATATCCACCGAGCGGTCGAAAAGAGCCTTGTTGAGAGAACCGCCCTTTTCGGCCTTGGCCTTGGCCCCCTCGTACACCTTCTCGAAGACTCGGGGGACTACCAGCAGCATGGTCGGCTTGAAGCTATCAAGATCGGCCGCGAGGTTCTTAATGTTCGGGGAGTGGCCGATAACCACACCGGCGTCCAGGGCCAGCACCTGAATCAGGCGAGCCAGCACGTGGGCCAGCGGCAGGAAGAGAATCGACGAGTTGCGGGGGTTTGCAATCTCGCTTTCCACGAAGCGCGTGTTGGCGCTCAGGTTCAGGAAATTGCCGTGGGTGAGCGGGCAACCCTTGGGGCGGCCGGTCGTGCCGGAGGTGTACACAATGGTCGCGATGTCATCGCAGGTGGCGCGGGTGCGTGCCTGCTCAAGCTGTTCGTCGCTGACCTCGGAAGCACGGGCGCTCAGTGAATCCAGGTCGCCGTTCTCGATGACCCAGCGGTGCTTCAGCTGCATGGGCTCTTCGGCGGATGCGGAAAGCTCCTCGGCCTCCTTGATGCGGCCCAGCAGCTTCTCATCCTCGACGAAGACCGCGGTGGCCTCGGAGTGGGAGAGCGCCCAGGAGGCCTGGGCGGGGGCATTCGTTTCGTAGACCGGCACGGAGATAGCACCGGCGTACCAGATGGCGAAGTCGATTACGGTCCACTCGAAGCGGGTACGGCTCATAATGCCCACGCGGTCACCCGGGCGGATACCCGCGGCAATCATGCCCTTCGCCAGGTCGGCCACCATACGGTAAAACTCGCTGGCGCGTACCGGCTGCCAATTGCCCGGGGACATCTGGCGACGGTACAGCACGGGGTCCGCGCTGTTGGCGCGGTGACGCTCAACGAGGCTCGTGAGGTTCAACGAGGGGTCGACAATGACCTCTGCGGGGGAAGAAAAGACTTTCATGATGCGCCTTTCGGTTGGGGCGGCCTCTGCACGGTCCCGGTGCGGCTCTACGGGAGTCGCGGGGTGGAATACGGTACTGCGCCTACGGGGTGATGCGGTCCGCGGGAGCAGGGCGGTGGGCTATTTCGGTGACAAAATCCTGGAGCGAGGCGAGCACATACTCGGCGTCGTAGTCGAGCGTCGCCACGTGGTAGCTACGGGTTAGCCATCTAAATTCTACAGGAGCTGAACAATGTTCGAGAAAATATTTATGGGAGCTATCGGACACAGTGTGATCGCCTAGCGAGCGAAGGCACAGCACCGGCGCCTTCAGGCGCGGCAACAGCTCGCGGGTCTCGGCCCCCAGCAGGTGTAGCTGGTACACCGAGGCGGTGGGCGTCAGCCGGTACGCGCCCTCGCTCACGCCCGGAATGGCGATGTCCGAGCCCACCGACTTAAGCGCCGGCAGAAGCTTCGAGACGACCCCGGCGTGGCGCATCAGCGGGTTCACATCCACCATGTAGGGGTTAATGACTGCGGTGCCGAGCACCGGCAGACGCGCGGAGAGGTTCACGGCCAGCGTGCCACCCATCGACATGCCGATGACGACGACCCGAAGGCCCTCGTCGGTGAGACGACGGTAGGCGGACTCGACCGAGTTCAGCCAGTCGCGGTAATCCGTCAGGCGCATATCCTGCCAGCGGGTACCGTGCCCCGCGAGTAGCGGCATCTCCACGGGGTAGCCCAGCGCCGCGAAACGCTCGGCGATGGGGCGCATGCTGTGCGGGGAACCGGTGAAACCGTGCACGATAAGGATGCCCACGCCGGGCTCAGAGGCTCCAACCCCGCGGGAACCTTCGGCGCTCTGGGGCTCCGGACGGAAGGATAGCGGGGAATGATCGAAGACATTGGGGTCGCCCCCGAAACGGTGCTCCAGCATCTCTCGCACCTCCCGGGTGGCCAGGAGGCGGCGCTCGCGGGCCTTGCGCCGCATACGCTTAATCGGTTCAAGCGAGCTATCAAAAATACTCATGGCCCTCCTTAGACAATGCCGGGGGCGCGGGCTAACGGCCGGCGCGGGGGAGAGACGCGCACCGCCCCTCGGCCCTAGAATACCTCGCCCGCCTCGACGGCACCTGTGAGGTGAGCCTGCCGGCGGAGGAGGACGACGGATTCAGCGGAGGGCGGAGCAGGTAGCCGACTCGTGTCGCACATTCGCCGTAATGCGGACGCGGAATACGGTGGCGGTCGGGGAGAGCCACAGAGACAGGCTAGAATTGAGCCGGGAATATTCAGAGAGGAGATCCCCATGCCGACCACCGCCCTGTACCGAAGCCTCAAGATTATTGGTTCGCCACTGCTGACGGGCCTGTACCACCACGAGGTGATGGGGCTAGAGAACCTGCCCAAGGGCCCCTTCATCGTCGCCAGCAATCACCTGGCGTTCTGCGATTCCATTTTTATTCCGCTTGCGCTGCCCCGCACCGTGAACTTCCTCGCCAAGAGCGACTACTTTACGACCCCGGGGCTCAAGGGCCGCGCGATGGCCGCATTCTTCCGCGGGGTGGGCCAGCTGCCCATGGACCGTTCCGGCGGTCAGAAGAGCCAGGAATCCCTCGACGCCGGCGCGCGGGTTCTCGCCGAGGGCGGCATCATCGGCATTTATCCCGAGGGAACGCGTAGCCCCGACGGCCGCGGCTACCGTCCCAAGGTGGGCGTGGCCCGCCTGGCCCTCGAGTCACGGGTGCCCGTCGTTCCCATCGGGCAGATTGGCACCGACCTGATTCAGCCCTCCGGTTCGAACCGCATCCACCTGCGCCACGATGGCGAGCCGATTCGCGTGCGCACCGTCATCGGCAAGCCCCTCACCTTCGAGAAGTACACCGCCGACGTCGAGATCAGCTACCGCTCCCAGCGCGAGGTCGCCGATACCATCGGCGCGGCGATTCGCGCCCTGAGCGGGCAGGAGTACGTGGACGTCTACGCGGATCGCGTCAAGAAGCTCATGGCCGACGAGCACCTGAGCGCCGATGAGGCCGTGTCCCGACTGCAGAACGAGAAACGCTAGAAGGCATAGGCGGACGGCACGGCCACACGGGCCGACTAGGGGTTATCTGAATCCTGAGATGAAGCCCCGGCCCGGGGCGTTCGTAAACACCGTAAGAGTACAATATACCCATCTCTTCCCCGTCCGCGCGGGGTCGAGAGACGACGCACAAGACCATCCCGACGGAGTGAATGATGAGCACCCAGAACCTCAACACCGCGCAGACCGACGACCACGGTCTGGATAACTGGCGCGAGCTGCACATTGACCAGCAGCCCACCTGGAGCGAGCACGAAGACTTCGCCAGCACCATCGCAGAGCTGAACTCGGTTCCCCCGCTCGTCTTTGCCGGCGAGGTGGACGCCATGCGCCAGGCTCTCGGCGAGGTGGCCGAAGGTCGCGCCTTCCTGCTGCAGGGCGGCGACTGCGCCGAGACCTTTGCCGGCGCAACCGCCGACAAGATCTCCGGCCGCGTCAAGACCATCCTGCAGATGTCCGCTGTGCTCACCTACGGCGCCTCCATGCCCGTGGTGAAGATGGGCCGCATGGCCGGCCAGTTCTCCAAGCCGCGCTCCGCAGACATGGAAACCCGCGGCGACGTCACCCTGCCCTCCTTCCGCGGCGAGACCGTCAACGGTTTCGACTTCACCCCCGAGGCCCGCGTGCACGACCCCAAGCGCATGCTGCGCGGCTACCATACCAGCGCTTCCACCCTGAACCTGGTGCGCGCCTTCACCAAGGGCGGCTTCGCAGACCTGCGCGCCGTGCACCAGTGGAACCGGGGCTTCACCTCCAACCCCGCGCATGAGCGCTACGAGAAGACCGCTAATGAAATCGGTCGCGCCCTCAAGTTCATGGAAGCCTGCGGTGTGAACTTCGAGGCCCTCAAGACCACCGACATGTACGTTGGCCACGAGGCCCTGGTTCTGGACTACGAGCGCGCCCTGACCCGCATCGATTCGCGCACCCAGCTGCCCTACGACACCTCCGCACACTTCCTGTGGATTGGTGAGCGCACCCGCGGCGTCGACGACGCTCACGTTGACTTCCTCTCCAAGGTCCGCAACCCCATCGGCGTGAAGCTGGGCCCGACCACCACCACCGAGGATGCACTCGCACTGATCGACAAGCTCGACCCGAACCGCGAGCCCGGCCGCCTGACCTTCATCACCCGCATGGGTGCGAAGAACATCCGCGAGAAGCTGCCCGCAATCGTTGAAGGCGTGCAGGCTGAGGGCGCGAAGGTCGTCTGGGTCACCGATCCGATGCACGGCAACACCATCTCCGTGCCTTCCGGCTACAAGACCCGCCGCTTCGACGACGTGCTCGACGAGGTTCGCGGCTTCTTCGAGGTGCACGAGGCACTGGGTTCGTTCCCCGGCGGTATCCACGTGGAAATGACCGGCGACGACGTGACCGAGTGCCTGGGCGGCTCCGACGCTATCGACGAGGCAGCACTGGCTGACCGCTACGAGTCCCTGTGCGACCCGCGTCTGAACCACTCGCAGTCCCTGGAAATCGCGTTCCTGGTCTCCGAGTACCTCAAGAACCGCGGTAGCCGCGGCTAAGGACGTTTTCGCGTCATCGCTTCTCGTACGCCCTTGCGACGTACTAACGGGCCCGGCCCCTCAAGAGTGAGGGGCCGGGCCCGTATCGTTTAGTGAAGACGGCGCTTAGCTGAGACGGCGCTTAGCGGCGAGGGTGCTTGGAGCGTTCTGGGGTGAGGAGAGATTCTGAGCTCCTAACGGTTTGGTCCCCGGCGGGATCCCGATGAACCCCGATTCCCGATGAATCCCGGCGGCTGAGCATCTAGTAGCCCAGGCCGAAGAAGCTCGCGAAGTTCTTCCACCACTCCGACTGCAGGATGGAGGTCGCGAGCCACCACCCACTGAAGCTGGCGCTCATGCCCAGCAGAATCACCGTCAGCGCCCACACACCCATCGCCGCGCCTGAGGGGGGAGGGGTGAGCTCACGTACCGGCAGTCGGCGGTCGCGGTGGAGAGCATCCCGCGACGTGAAGCCGGAGGAATCGGTGGAACCGGTGCTCCCGCCGGAATCCCGCCGAGAAGTATCAGGGGTGTGCGCCCCGTCCGGGCTTTGCGCGGCATCGGAGTAGTCGGGGTAGGCGTTGAGCGCGCGCTCGGCGTAGATGGGGGCGTACTCACCGAAGGTCGAGATAAACTCCTGCTCGGTCTGCGGCCCGATGCCGACGGAGCCTCCGCCGCCGACGGACGGTGCATCGGATGCATCGGATGAGGCGCCGGAGCTTTGAAGCCCCTCCGACCCCCGCGAGTCATCGGCCTCGTTGGGCTTGCCGCCATCGGCGGCAACCGAAGCCTCGGGTGCCGAACTCTTGAGCGGGGGAATACCCTCGGGGTTGAGCACCGAGTCCTCCGCGTCCACGTCGGCCAGATGCACCTCCTCTCGGGAACCGGTGAGCAGGCTATCCGGAGAATAAACGTCGTAGGCGAGCAGGTCTCCGGCATCGCTAAACGCGCTGATGGGGGTGTTGCGCACCATCTGCCCCGCGCCGCTGCGCTCGGCGATCTCGGCCACCGCCTCCCACAGGCTTGAGGTAGGCTCCGGGACGCTCGGAGCGCGCCAGGACAGCTCGGACTCGCCGAGAGACTCGGCAACCTCCTTGAGAGAGGCGAAAAGCTCGGTGGCGTCCTCGGGGCGGGCCTGCGGCTGCTTGCGGGTGCACCAGGCAATAATTCCGGCCACGTCGCGGTCGATGCCCGGGGCGATATCGCCGAGCGGGGGCATCTCAATATTGGCATTGTGGTACAGCACCTGCTGGTCGTTCTCCAAACCCACGAAGGGCAGTCGCCCCGCCAGCATGCGGTACATCATGACGCCGAGCGCGAAGATATCGGCCTGCGCGCCCACCTTCACCTGCGGGTCCAGGACCTCCGGCGCCACGTAGGCGGGAGTACCCATGGGGGCGCCGGAATCCACCTGATCGTCGCGGCGTGACAGACCGAAGTCCGTCAGCTTCACCTGGCCGTTGGCATCCAGAAGAATATTGCCCGGCTTAATATCACCGTGCAGGTAGCGGTTGGCGTGCACCTCCGAGAGGGCATCCACCACCGGCAGCAGAACATCCAGCGCCTCGTCCAGGCTCAGGGCGCGCCGCGTGCGCAATAGCTGGCTGAGCGTGCATCCGTGCACGTATTCGAGCACGATATACATGACCATCTGCCCGGCCACGTACTCGGTGCCCGAAGAGATGACACCCACCGTGTGTCCGCCGCCCACCTGGCGCATCGAGCGTTCCTCGCGGTGGAATTTCTGCCGGTTGGCGGCGTCCTGCGCCAGAGAAGGGGAGAGGATTTTGAGCGCCACAGGATTGTTCGACCACAGATCCAGCGCGTAGTAGACCTCGCTCATGCCACCCCGCCCAATCAGCGAGCCCACCTGGTAGTGTCCCTCGATAATGGCACCGCTCAGCCACTCCGAAGAGCCGACCGTGGCACCCTGTGCGGGCGCGGTGGTGGCCGGAGGAACCGTAGAAGAGGCGGGAGGATGCGAGGGCGATGAGTGAGTGTGCGCGGAAGAACGGGGGCGCGGGAGGGGAATATTCATACGGCCTCTATCTTATCGCTCGGCCCAATCGCGCGGCGGGGAAAAGGTTATCGGGAGGGCAATACTCAGCTGATTCTAAGGCAACCGCCTGAGCGGATTGTGACGCTCCGCGCGGCTGAGCGGGTCGAAAGTGGTAAATATGAGTCGGCTCTGGCACTCTTAAAAGGTGACTAACGAAAATATTGCTCAGACCTTCGCCCTCGTCGGCGATTGGGTCACTATTCCCGATATTGCGCAGGCCCTCGATCTGAAGGTGACCCGCGTGCACAACCTGATTTCTGACGGTACGCTCATCGCCCTGCGCGACCCCGAAACCAATGTGCGCAAGGTTCCCGCGCTGTTCCTGAACGGTTCGCGCGTGCTGGAATCCCTCAAGGGCACCCTCGTGGTGCTGAAGGACTCCGGCTTCAGCGATGAGGAAGCCATCGTCTGGCTGTACACCGAGGACGAATCCCTGCCCGGCCGCCCGATCGACGCACTGATTGACGGCCGCAAGACCGAGATTCGTCGCCGCGCCCAGGCCCTGGCCTGGTAGCACCGGAGGGTAGCGCCGCAACGCGGAGGCGCAGGGGGCCGGTAAACACTCCGGCCCGGGTGCTCTTCGCACGGCGGGAACTCAACTGATAAAACAGCGGATGGGGTAGCGTTCACGCTACCCCATCCGCTGTCGTTTAACGATTCCTTCGCGATGCACCTCGCGGGCTGAAAACACGCCCGTTTAGGACTTGCGACGTAGCGCGCGGTCCACGATATCGCTCAGCGCCGCGCGCACGAGCTCGTCGAGCTCCAGCGCATCCAGAGCTTCAAAGACCGCATGGGACTTCTGCTCAATCAGCCGCTCGTGCTCGGCGAAAGCACCCGAGGACACCATGAGCTCACGGATGCGCTCCACCTGCTCATCGCTCAGGTTGGGGTTGCCCAGGCTGTCGTGCAGGAGCGCTGCCTCCTGCTCGCTGAGGGCCGCGGAGGTCAGCGCCACCAGGACGGTGCGCTTACCCTCGCGCAGGTCGTCACCGGCGGGCTTGCCGGTCACCTCGGGACGACCGAAAACGCCCAGCTCGTCGTCGCGCAGCTGGAAGCCCTCACCGAGCGGCAGACCGAAGGCCCGGTAGCCTGCCAGCACCGGGTGCTCCTCGCTGATTGCGCTGGCCCCGCTCTCCAAAGCCCGCGCCTGCAGGGCCAGGGCCCCACCGAGCGTGAAGGGGTGCTCGCACGAGTACTTGGCGGACTTGAAGCGAATCACGTTGAGCGCTCGCTGCAGGGCCGAGCTGGCATCTTCGGTGTCGAGCACCTCGGAGTAGACGTCCAGGTACTGCCCGGCCAGAACCTCAGAACGCATACGGTCAAAAATGGTGCGCGCCGGGGAACCGTATAGTGCGCCCTCGCCCAGGGACGCAAAGACCTCCGCCGACCAGGCGAGGGTCAGGTCGCCGGCCAGGATGCCGCCGGTCAGACCGTAGTTGAAGGCGTCGCCGCGCCAGTTATTCTGCTCGTGCGCGGCCTCGAAACGCTTGTGCACGGAGGGGGCGCCGCGGCGGGTGTCGGAGCGGTCGATGATGTCGTCGTGAATGAGCGCGGAGGTCTGGAATAGCTCCACCGCCATGCCGGCCTTCACGATGGACCAGGTGCCGCGGTTCTCGGTCACGGGTGCGCCTCCCGCCCCGCGCCAACCCCAATAGCTCAGCAGGGCACGCAGACGCTTGCCGCCGGTAGAAAGGGATTCGATGGCCTCCAGCAGGGGGAGGGTCTCGGGGGAGATGCCCTCCAATAGTTCGCGCTGCGCGGCAAAGAACTCGGCCATCAGGGTATTGAAGGCGTTCAGGTAGGCGCTCTGCTCATTTTCGAGAGCCTCGGCGATGCCTGCGGGCAGCTCTGCGGAGCCTCCGGCGGGGGAAGGGGTCGTCATACTATCCTCGGTGTACGTGGGGACGATGGGCATGGGTGCGGTGTGCACCCCTCTAGCTTAGTGGAGAAACGCGTCACACGGGGTATTTACGAATATGTTTACTAATATTTAGGAGCTTAATTCGTAGACGTGTGCTATATTTGGGGTGTGGTGAAAGCTGTCGAAGGGAGGTTGAGGGGTGAGTAAGCTGGGCCGCGATAATGCGCGCGTCATTATGCATCTCGATATGGATGCCTTCTTTGTCAACGTCGAACTCCTCGAGAACCCCTCGCTTCGGGGTAAGCCCATTATCGTTGCGCCGACGGGCCCTCGCTCAGTGGTATGCTCGGCCTCCTATGAGGCGCGCGCCCACGGGGTTCATTCGGGCATGCCTCTCAGCTGTGCCCTCTCCGAGGTTCCGCACGCTACGGTCCTTCCCCTGCGCGCGGATTACCGGTACTATTCCCGAGCCGTCATGGGTATTCTGCGTGACCTTAGCCCGCTGGTAGAGCAGGTGAGCGTGGACGAGGCCTTCGTGGATCTTACGGGCGCCTACCGGCACGGGCAGGACCCCGTGCAATTGGCGCAGCGGGCGCGTGAGCGCATCGCAGGGGAACTCTCCCTGCCTTCCTCGGCGGGGGTGGCTCCCAATAAACTGCTGGCCAAGATGGCCTCGACCGGCAGTAAGCCCAACGGCCTATGGGTCGTGCCGCCCGGCCGCGTGCAGGAATTCCTCGACCCGCGCCCGGTCTCGGCGCTGTGGGGCGTGGGCTCGAAAAGCACAAAGCTTTTGGCCGGCTACGGAATCCAGACCATTGCGCAATTGCGGTCCATGAGCATCGAGTGGCTTCGGGACCGTTTCGGTACCTCCCACGGGGAATACCTCTGGACTGTTGCGAGGGGTATTGATGACCGGCCCGTCCTGACCGAACGCGATGAGAAGAGCATGGGTGGCGAGCATACCTTCTCCGAAGATACCGTCGATGCCGCCGCCATCAGCGGGGTTGTGCGCGAGCTGAGTCTCAAGCTCGGGCGGCGTCTGCGCGAATCCGGTCGCCTCGCGGGGCGGCTGAGCCTGAAAATTCGCTATGCGGGTTTCGAGACCCACACTCGATCCGTGCCCCTCAGCTCGCCCCTGGATTCGGGGATGCGCATCGCCGAGCTGGCGCTGGAGGCGCTGCGGGCCGACGGAATCCTGACCGGGGACGAGGCACCGCGACCCATCCGCCTGATTGGCGTGCGGGCTGAGAAACTGGCTCGCGCCGAGGACGGGGTGCAGCAGGCTCTCTTCGAATCCATCGAGTACAAGCCCGCCGGGCGGGGGTCGAGGAATCGGGGGAGCGGAGGCGCGGTGAACCTCGGGGATCTGAACTCTCGATCGTCGAAGCTCGCGCCGGAGGCTACCGAGGCGGTGCTCGTGAAGGCCGGTCGCTGGTCCGAGGTTGAGCACGTCATGGACGCGATTCAGCGGAAGTACTCGGCCGAGAGCATCAAGCCGGCCTCGGGGGTTGCGCTACCCGTCCGGAAGACCGACGACCGTTCGGGAGGGGCCGAGGCGGGCTCCGCGGAAGAGGCTCGTGACGGATAGAGGGACAGGAGAATCGGTGGACCATCGCAGCGGCGAAGGCTGAAAGAAACGGGCGGCTGGTGGGTTCCCCGGCCCCGTCGCATCCACGTGTCGAAATAGCCCCAAAATGGTTCGTAAAATAAGTAGCTGAGAGGCTAAAAATAGTGCGTTGCTCGCGCCTTGCGCGGTAGGATGGAACCAAAGAGTGCGTGCGCGCCACGGGATGCGTTTCAACCCGCTGTGGATACCGGCGCGAACGCGTTGTCAGAAAGACAAAGGAGAACACGATGGCACTGTCCGAGCGTGAACAGAAAGTTCTTGAGCAGCTCGAAGAACTCATGAGCAATGAGGATCCGAACTTTGCCTCGTCCATGTCCTCCACCGGCAATACTGCTCCCGTATTTAGTGCTCGACAGTTGGCGCTCGGAATTCTCTGCGTGCTAATCGGCCTGGGCATTATCATTGGTGCCGTCGCCTCTCACCTCATCTGGCTGGGCGTGCTCGGCTTCCTCTTTGCAGCCTTCGGCGTGTACTTCGCCAGCACCAGCAAGAAGACCCCCGTGGATTCCTTCCTGGGAGGCAAAGCCGGCGGTGCCGCCCGCGCCCGCTCCCGCGAGCAGAAGGAGCGCTCGGCCTTCATGAACCGCCTGGAGGAGCGCTGGGACGAGCGCAACAACGGTCAGAACTAAAACCCGCTGATGGCCCGGGACAGCAGGTTTCGGACCGAAGATACCGAGGTGAAAATACCGAGGTGAAAATACCTGGCTAAGGATGCCGAGTTGAAGGGTTCAAGCCGGAACTCATAATGACTTTCCCAAGCGGAGGCGAGACGTATGTCTCGCCTCCGCTTTTTCGTGCCCGGTGCCTTTCTCCAAGTGGCCTTTTCTTGCTTGGGGGCTTGTGGGCTTTGCTTTCAATCCTTCTGCGTACGGCAAGCTGGTTGCCCCGGGTGAAGGCATATATAGCCCGCCCGGAATAGGAGCTAACTCCTTTTGTATGTGCCTCGCGCCACTCCGCTGCTGTGTATCTAAGTTCTGCCGCTAAACGGCTCTAACCTGTGTAGAAGCTGTGCGTTGAGATAAAAAATGCAAAAGAAGGAATAAAAACCCTAAAAGACCTTCCTCGAGGTGGGGGAGGTGGTGGAAAGTGGGGTAAAGTGGAGGAGAAGGCTGAAGCCCCCTCCCTCAGCCGTGCTCCGCACCCGTTTCCGCTGTGGTGCAGGGCGCACGTCGTATTCTTCCGCTCGCTCCGCAAGCGCCATCGGAAGGGACGTGAGGCGAGGGCGCACGACAGGCTCAGCATCAGGCACACACGGGGGAGGTGACGCGAATGTTCCTGGGAACCTATTCGCCACGGATGGACGCCAAAGGGCGCATCATCCTCCCCGCCAAATTCCGTGAGGAACTCTCAGCAGGCCTCGTTCTGACCCGCGGTCAGGAACGATGCCTGTACGTTTTCCCCTCCGCGGAATTCGAGCGCATCCACGAGCGGATGCGCAGCGCACCCCTGCCGGGGCGAGCCGCCCGCGACTTCCTGCGAGTATTCCTCTCGGGAGCCTCGGATGAGCTACCCGATAAACAGGGGCGCATCACCATCCCTCCGATTCTTCGGCAGTACGCCGGGCTTGGCGACCAGCTCGTGGTCATCGGGTCCGGAACCCGGGCGGAAATCTGGGACGCCTCCGCCTGGGAGGAGTACCTGGCCCGCACGGAAGCCGAGTTCGCGGCCCTGGATGAAGACCCCTTCAGCCCCCTGCTCTAACGACTCGACGGCTCGTCGAATCGGCAGAGACACGGAGTCGACAGGAACGCCGATTCGACAGGAACGCCGATTCGGCAGGGCGATAAATCGGTGCGGACCCGATGCGCGGTCTGCGCCCCCCCCCACACGCTTTATCGACACACCACTCACCACCACGCAGGATTACCTCACACAGGAGCACCCATGAGCGTAGAACGCGCCCCCGAAGCCGGCACCTCCGGCTCCTCGGTGAAGGTCACCGGCGCCTCCATCGACAATCTTTCCGAGCGTGACGCCAGCGAGCGCCACGTGCCCGTCATGCTGGACCGCTGCATCAACCTGCTGGCACCCGGCATTGAGCGTGCCGTGGAGGAACGCGGAACCGCCTACGTGATTGACGGAACCCTGGGCATGGGCGGCCACTCCGAGGCGCTGCTGGAGCGGTTCGAGAACCTGGTGCTCATCGGTATCGACCGGGACCTGCAGGCTCACTCCATCGCGGGGGAGCGTCTGGCACGCTTCGGCGAGCGTTTTGTGCCTGTACACGCGGTCTACGACGAAATCGACCGCGCCATGGAAACCGCCGAGGTGCAGGGAATTGACGGCGTCCTGCTGGACCTTGGCGTCTCCTCCATGCAGCTAGACGAACGCGCCCGTGGCTTCGCGTACTCCTACGACGCGCCCCTGGACATGCGCATGAACTCCGAGGACGAGCTCACCGCGCACATCGTGGTCAACGAGTACAGTGAGGACCAGCTGCGCCGCATTATCCGCAATTGGGGCGAGGAGAAGTTCGCCTCGCGCATCGCCCGCGCCATCTGCACTGCCCGCGCCAACACACCCCTGGAGACTACCGGCGAGCTCGTGCGCATTATTCAGAAGGCGGTTCCCGTCGCGGCCCAGCGTACCGGCGGCCACCCCGCCAAGCGCACCTTCCAGGCGCTGCGCATCGAGGTCAACCACGAGCTGGAGGCGCTCGAACGGGCCGTTCCCGCGGCCCTGGATGCGCTGAACCTGGGCGGCCGATTCGTTGCGATGAGCTACCACAGCCTGGAAGACAAAATCGTGAAGCGCGCCCTCACAGCCGAGGCGACCTCCAAGGCGCCGAAGGGATTCCCTGTGGAACTCGAGGAGCACAAGCCCACGATCAAGATTATTACCCGCGGCGCGGAGCCGCCCACCGAGGAAGAGATTGCGCAAAACTCTCGTGCGGCCAGCGCCAAGCTGCGCGCAGCCGAGAAGATTCGCATCCCCTCCCAGTAGCGATTTGCTCGCCCGCAGGCGACAGACGCTAGTAACCACCTAAGACGAAGATTAGAGAGCGAATGAGCACCCAGCACGCATCCCAGCGCCCCACCCGCGCCCAGGGTACCCCGCGGACTCGACGCGCCGGTTCTTCGCGCCCCTCGGCGGGTGCATCCGGCGCTCTGAGCTCGAGCCTGGGCTCCTCGAACGCCTCGCACAGCGCGGGCGTGACCCGCACCTCCAAGGGTGTACATTCCGGCCGTACCCGTAGCGCGCGGGTGGATCCGGTTACCGCTTCTCAGCCCTTGGTTCGCCCGGCAAGCACCGCCGCCTCTCACGGGGGTAAGCGCACCTCGGGCCACGTTCCCGGACCGGTGCGTGCCGCGGCCCGAACCGAGGAACCGCGCGAGGAAGAGGTCGTCACCCGACGCACGCCGCTGTCCGCGGTGACCCGCCGCGCCCGCCGATTGAGCCCGCCGACCATGCTGGCCGTTTTTGCCGCTATCCCGCTGACCCTGATTTTTATCCTGCTGCTCAATGTGCTGATTGTGACCCGACAGTATGACATGGTGGACCTGCGCGCGCAGGAACAGCGTCTCGTGCAGGAGAACCAGGCCCTGCAGCAGGAGATTGGTTTCAAGGAAGCCCCCCAGGACCTGGCGGTGCGCGCGAGCGCCCTGGGCATGTTCGCCAGCTCCTCGCAGGCCACCCTGAACCTGCAGACCTCCAAGATTGAGGGAACCCCCGCGCCCGTGGCCAGCCCCACCGGCAAGGCCGCGACTAAGGAACAAAACCTGATTGCGCCCCCGGCCGCAGGCTCCGAGGAGAGCTACGCCAAGAGCGTGGTGGATGCGGATAAGACCACCCAGCAACGTCACGCAAGCGCGGCCGCGAGCGCCTCGGCGAGCGCAACGGCCAGCCCCGCCGCGGCCAATAACGCCGCGAACACGAACAACGGTGCTGCTAACGGCACCGCACAGAACGGCCAGGCCACCCGCTAGCCGCCCCCAACCGACACCCCACACAGCACGAGAACCGCGAAAGGATATCCCCGAATGAGCTTCGACGCGCGCCATCACGCGAACGAACCGGCATCCGGGAAGCCGGACCTGACCCGCCGAGGCTTCCTGGCCGGCGCGGCCGCCACCGGTGCCCTGGGCGTCATCGGCGTAAACCTTTTCGTGCGCCAGGGCTTCGACCCCGGCGGGGTTGCCAACGCCTCGCGCCAGAAGCGCCTGCGCTCGCAGGTGCTTCCCGCAGTGCGCGGACAGATTCTCGATATTAACGGCAACGTCATGGCCCGCTCGGTGCAGCGCTACAACCTCACCGCGGATCAGACGGCCGTCGCCACCTTTAAGCGTTACAACGAGGACCGCACCGAGAAGATTGAGGTGACCCCGAGCCAGCTGGTCTACGAGATGACCGATATCCTCAAGAGCGTGGACCCGGGCATCACCGACGAATTCATCAAGTCGAAGCTGGACGGCACCTCCAAGTACTCGGTCATCAAGACCGACGTTTCTCCCGAGATTTTCCACAAGATTGACGACCTTGGCGCGCCCTTCATCTACGGCGAGGCCTTCTCGCAGCGCCTGTACCCCAACGGTAGCGTGGGCGGTTCCGTGGTCGGCAAGTACAACATTGTTGAAGAGGCTGACGGCAACGGCAAGGGCGGAACGGTGTCCCGTAACTTCTCGGTGGGCATTGAGCGTGTCTTTGAGAAGGAGCTTGCCGGTACCCCCGGTGAGCGCACCTACGAGATCAGCGCGGACGGTGTGCGTATCCCCGTGGCCAAGGAGGAGCAGCGCCTCGCAGTTGACGGCAAGAACGTGCGTCTGACCATTAACCGAGACATCCAGTACTTCGCCCAGCAGGTTGTGCGCGCCCGCGCCGAGGAGCTGAAAGCTGAATGGTGTACCGCCATTGTTATGGATGTGCGTGACGGCTCCATTTTGGCTCTTGCTGATTCCTCGACCATGGATCCCGGCGCGAAGACCATCGAGGACGCCACGGATATGACCCCGCGAGCCATCTCGCAGAGCGTGGAGCCTGGCTCGACCGAGAAAATGCTGACCTCCTCGGCGCTGATTGAGCAGGGCCTCACGACCCCCACGAGCGTTTACGACGTACCCGCGACCCTCACGATTGACGGCCAGACTTTCAAGGATGCGTTTGAGCACGGGGCGCAACGCCGTACCTTCTCGGGCATTATTCATGACTCGATGAACACCGGCACCGTGCTCGTGGGTCAGAAGCTCAGCAAGGAAGAACGCTACAACTGGTTGAAGAAGTACGGCGTCGGCGAGTTTACCGGCATCGAGCTGACCGGTGAGCAGCAGGGCATAATCGCTGATTGGCGTGATTGGGACGGCCGTCAGCAGTACACGGTACTGTTCGGTCAGGGTGTTGCGCAGACTCCTTTGCAGACCGCCATGATTTTCCAGGCGCTGGGCAATAAGGGTGTTCGTCTGAAGCCGCGCATTGTGGACGCCATCATTGACGCGGACGGCACCGAACATAAGCGTGCCGTGGAGCCTGGCGAACGCATGGTCAGCGAGCAGACTGCCGCCTCCTGCCTGACCCTCATGGAGAATGTGGTGGAGCAAGGCCACGCCCGTCCGGCGAAGGTGACCGGCTACCGCGTGGGCGGTAAGACCGGTACTGCGGAAACTCCGAGTGAGAAGGGCGGCTACGACGGCAACACGACGTCCTTTATTGGTGTGGCGCCGATTGAGAACCCGCAGTTCTTGGTGGCGGTGACCATGCAGCGTCCTGAGGGTAGCGTGGGTGCGAACGGTACGACGGCTGAGTTCTCCAAGATTATGGAGAAGACCCTGCACACCTATAATGTGCCGCGTTCTACCGGTGAACCGGAGTTGATTCCGATCTTCGCGGACGGTAAGAGTAACGGGTAGAGACCGTCTCTTCGCGCGGGTGAATCAAGATTCTGAACACCCGCCAAGAGATTAAGACCGTAGAATATTGAATGACCCCGTGTGCCCCGAGGCACCACAATAGCGAGCTCCCCGCCCAATCCGCGGAGAGGAAAGAAGGATGATGGATACCGCATCTCACGCATCCGGCCCGAATCTGCTGGGCGGCGATGCCCAGACTCTGCGCCCGAAATCTGTGCGCCCCGTGAGCCTGGGGCACCTTCTCGACACCCTGCGTGATCTCGGTGCCGAGGTGAGCTCGCGTCCGGCCGCGCAGCAGAGCGGCGCTGTTGAGGACGTTGAGGTGACCGGCATCAGCATGGACTCGCGAGGTGTCTGCGCGGGAGACCTGTACGTGGCTCTGCCCGGTGCGAAGGTGCACGGTGCGCAGTTTGCTGAGGCCGCGTTGAAGCTGGGTGCTTCCGCTATTTTGACGGATGCTGCCGGTGCGCAGCTGCTGGGTGAGGCGCCGGTGCCTGTCCTGGTGACTGAGAAGCTGCGCGAGTATGTCGGTCCGTTGGCGGCGCTGATTTATGGTTCGGCGTCGTTCCCCGCTACCCACCGTTACGCGGTGACCGGTACGAACGGTAAGACCACCTCCACCTATATGCTGGAGTCGGTGTTCCGCACCGGCCTGGGTGTGAAGACCGGTCTGATTGGCACGATTCAGATTCTGATTGATGGTGTGTCGGTTCCTTCGAAGATGACCACCCCGGAGTCTCCTCACGTGCATTCGTTGCTGACCATCATGGGTGAGCACGGCCTGCGGTGCGCGGCGATGGAGGTGTCCTCCCACGCGATTGACTACCACCGTGTCGACGGCGTGAAGTATGCCGTGGCCGGTTTTACGAACCTGACGCAGGACCACCTGGACCTGCACGGCACGATGGAGCACTACTTTGGGTCGAAGGCGCAGCTGTTCACCCCCGAGCGCGCCGAGCTGGCCGTAATTACCGCGGACGATAGCTGGGGCGAGAAGATGCACGCCTCCGCCGCCGAGCGGATGGGGGCCGAGCACGTGCACCGCCTGGTGACCGCCCGCGGTGCCGGCCTCGCCGAGGTCCCCTCCGAGTTTGGTGAGCGCGATTGGGCCGTGGTCCGCGTGCAGCGCGAGGGTCTGGGCCACCGCTTCTACCTGGAGAACGGCGCCGGCGAAAGCATTGAGTGCTACACGGGCCTGCCCGCAGATTTCAACGTTTCGAACGCGGCCCTGGCCGCCCTCATGGCGTACCTCGATACCGATGCCGCCGAGCGCGAGCTGTTGCTGCCGGCCCTGGCCTCCGGTCCGGCGCTCACCCCTGTGGTGCCCGGCCGCATGCAGCTGATTTCGCTGGCTCCGCACGCCATCGTGGACTTCGCGCATAACCCCGACGGCCTGACCCGCGCGCTGGAGGCTATGGACCGCCCCGGTGACGGCAAGGTCATGATTGTGTTCGGCGCGACCGGCGAACGAGACCACCTCAAGCGCCCCATCATGGGTGCGATTGCCGCTCAGAACGCCGATATCGTCATCGTGACCGATGACGATCCGCACGGTGAAGAGCCCGCCCCGATTCGTGCCGCCGTCGAGGAAGGCGCGCAGAAGGCGCAGAACCGTCGCGCCCAGCAGATCCTGAACATTTCCCCGCGATCGGCGGCCATCGATGCGGCGATTGCCCTGGCCACCGAGCACGATGCGATTCTCATTGCCGGCCGCGGCCACGAGACCGAGCAAGACGTCGACGGCGTGGACATCGCCCTGGACGACCGTGTGGAGACCGCTCGCGCGTTGCACGCCCACGGCTTCGAGGTGCTCCCCGATTACCGTCGCATGATTGACACCGCAGGGGCCGCGCAGGCCACCGAGACGACCGAGACCGCTGAAGGTAGGTAGAGAATGATTAAGCTCAGCGCCGCCCAGATTCTGGAGGCGACCGGCGGCACCGCAATCGGCCTGGACGGCCGTGAGGAGCAGCTGCACGCGACCTTCGCCACCACCGACTCTCGCGAGGTGGAGACCGGCACCCTGTTCGTGGCAAAGCCCGGCGCCGTCACGGACGGTCACAAGTTCGTTCCCACGGCGTTCGAGAGGGGCGCAACCCTTGCCCTGGTCGAGCGCGAAGTCGTCGATGAGCAGGGCGTTCCCTACCCGAGCATCCGCGTTCCCGACGTGGTGCTGGCCATGGGCGACCTGGCCCGCTACGCGATTGAGCAGATGCGCGCGCAGGGCGAGCTGACGGTCGTCGGCATTACCGGTTCGGCCGGTAAGACCACCACGAAGGACCTGCTGGCCGCCATCTTCACCCCCGAGGGCCCCACGGTCGCTCCGGTGGGTTCCTACAACAGCGAGGTGGGTGTGCCGCTGACGGTTTTCCGCGCGGACGAATCCACCCGCTACCTGGTCATTGAGATGGGTGCCGACCACGTGGGCAACATCGAATACCTGGCGAATATTGCGCGTCCCGACCACGGCGCAATCCTGAAGGTCGGTACCGCCCACGCCGGCGAGTTCGGCGGCGTGGACAATATCGAACGCACCAAGGGCGAGCTGGCCGAGGGCGTTCAGCCCGGCGGCTCCCTCTCCCTGAACGCGGATGACCCGCGCGTGCTACGCATGGCCTCCCGCTCGGTCGCCCCCGTCACCTACTTCGGCGTGGGGGAGAAGACCGACGAAAACGGCCAGCCCTACGAGCGCTACGTGGCGGCGCTGAACCTGCGCACCACCGATGCCGGTTGCCCCGAGTTCACGCTGCGCCTGCCCGACGGTAGCGAGTACGAGATTTCCTCCCGCCTGATCGGTGAGCATCACGTGCACAACCTGCTGGCCGCTGCGGCTGTCGCCTACAACAGCGGTATTGCGGGCGAGAAGATTGCCCGCGCGCTCAACGGCGCGGCGGCTGCCTCCAAGTGGCGCATGGCCCGCACCGACCGTACCGACGGCGTGACCGTCATTAACGATGCCTACAACGCCAACCCCGAGTCCATGGCGGCGGCGCTGCGCACCCTCGCACAGTTGGGCCGCACCGTGGACCCGGCGACCGGTCAGCCGCATCGCACCTGGGCCGTGCTGGGCGCCATGCTGGAGCTGGGCGATGTGTCCGTTCAGGAACACGATCACCTCGGCCGCCTCGTGGTGCGCATGAACATTTCGAAGCTCATCGCGGTCGGTGACACCGCTAAGCCCATCTACAACGCCGCGCACCTGGAAGGCTCCTGGGGCAATGAGGCGACCTGGGTTCAGACCCCGCAGGAGGCCGCCCAGATTCTGCGCGCCGAGCTGCGTCCCGGCGATATCGTGCTCTTCAAGTCCTCGAACGGCGCGAAGCTGGGCCTGCTGGGCGACGAATTCGCCTTCGCCGAGGAGAGCTTCGGCTCCGCCGAGGACGAGGCCCCGACCTGGCTTTCCGCCGGCGACTTTGTTGAGGCTACCGACCTGAGCGAGCACCTGGCCGCCCACCTGGACGGTACCGAGTCCAGCACCTCCGCACAGACCACCAACGAAGGGTAACGCTTCATGATTACCGTGTTGATTGCAGGAATCCTCGGGTTCCTTATCTCCCTGACCGCGCTTCCGGTGTTCATCAAGAAGATGAAGTCCCTCAAGCTCGGTCAGCTGATTCGCGATGAGGGCCCCGCCGCCCACCAGTACAAGGCGGGCACCCCCACCATGGCCGGTCTGATTTTCATCCCGGCGGCGATTCTTGCGTACCTGCTGACCATGGGCATTAGCGCCGTTTTCTTCGGTACCTCGCCGCTGCCGAGCGCCACCGCGTGGCTGACCATCGCCTTTACCCTGGGCATGCTTGGCGTGGGTGCTGCGGATGACATCATGAAGTTCCGCCACAAAGGTAACGAGGGTCTGACCGAGCGTCAGAAGACCATCGGCCTGCTCGCGGTGACCGTTCCCTTCGCCTTCCTGGCTTTCCAGTTCCCCAACGAGTCTGGCGCGCGCCCCGCATCCACCGCGATTTCCTTTGTGCGCGACCTGCCGGTTGACCTCTTTGCCGCCGGTGCGGTGTTTGGTTCCATCCTGGTGGCCGTGTGGATTACCCTCATCTCCCTGTCGGGCACGAACGCCGTGAACTTCACCGACGGCCTGGACGGCCTGGCCGGTGGCGTGATGATGACGATTTTCTCGGGCTACCTGACCATCAGCATCTGGCAGTACGTGCACGCCTGCACCGCGGGCGCCGGCACCGCCTGCTACGACGTGCGCGACCCGGGTTCGCTGGCGCTGATTGCCGCATCCTTGATCGGTTCCCTGGCCGGCTTCCTCTGGTGGAACGTCTCGAAGGCGCAGATCTTCATGGGCGACTCCGGCTCCCTGGCCCTGGGCGGTGCGATGGTTGCCTTCGCCCTGTTCACCCGCACCGAGCTCCTGCTGCTGGTTATGGCGCTAATCCCGGTGCTGGAGGTCTTCTCCGTAATCGTTCAGAAGTTTGTCTTCAAGGTCAGCCGCAAGCGCTCGGTTGCGGCGGGGGAGAAGCCCCTGCACGCGCACCGTTACTTCCGTATGACCCCCTTCCACCACCACATGGAGAAGACCGGTCTGAACGGCAAGTACTCAATCGATAAGAAGGGCCTGGAGCCCGGCACCGTCAGCAGCGGCGAGGTGAACTCCGTGTTCCGCCTCTGGGTTGTCAACGCCCTGTGCGTGCTGGTGGCCCTGGCTCTCTTCTTCGGCGACTGGTTCTCTCAGACTTCTGGAGTGATTCACTAATGTCAACTATGGAACAGGACGCACTGCGCGCCCGCCGCGAGGCAAACGCCCAGGCGATTGCCGTCAACCCGGTGTACGAGAACGAGCGCCTCGCGCAGCTGACCAGCTGGGACGCCCCCTGGGCCGGTCTGCGCGTCGTGGTCGTGGGGATGGGCACCAGCGGTGACGCCGCCGCGGATGTGCTGGCGCAGCTGGGTGCGCGCATCACGGTTATCGACGGGGCAGACACCCCCGAGAAGCGTGAGCGCATCGAGGTTTACCGTAACGCGTACGGACCGGTGAGCGGCCTGTTCGGCCCCGAGCACATGCTCGCCCTGCCGCAGGTTGAGGGGGAGGACCCCGAGCTGGTAGTGACCTCTCCGGGTATTCGCCCCGACCACCCCGTGATGCTGGATGCCTACGAGCGCGGTATCCAGGTGTGGGGTGACGTGGAGCTGGCCTGGCGCCTCAACGACCGCGCCGGCCGCCCCAGCCCCAAGTGGCTGTGCCTGACCGGCACGAACGGCAAGACCACGACCGTGGGCATGACGGATTCGATTCTGAAGGCCGCGGGCAAGAAGTCCATTCAGGTGGGCAACGTGGGCATGCCGATCGTGTACGCGATTGCCGACGACGAGCCCTACGAGTTTTTCGCGGTGGAGCTGTCGAGCTTCCAGCTGCACTGGACCTTCTCCCTGTCGCCCTACGCCTCGGTCGTGCTGAACATTGCCGAGGATCACGTGGATTGGCACGGTTCCTTCGAGCGTTACAAGGCCGATAAGGCCCGCGTGTACGAGAACACCCAGGTGGCCTGCATCTTCAACACCGACCACGCCGACACCCTGCGCATGGTGGAGGAGGCCGACGTGGTGGAGGGCGCCCGCGCGATTGGCTTCAGCGCCACCCAGATGCCTGCCGTGTCGATGCTCGGCCTGGCCGAGAGCATCATCGTGGACCGGGCCTTCCTGAAGAACCGCTACAACGAGGCGCTCGAGCTGGGCGTCGTGCAGGATTTGGCCCCCGCGCCGGGCAAGATGCCGGCCCAGTACACGGTCGAGAACGCCCTGGCCGCGGCCGCCCTGTGCCGTGCCGCCGACGTCGATCCGAAGGCCGTGGGTGCGGGTCTGCGTTCCTTCAAGACCGGTGCGCACCGCAACCAGCTGGTGGGGTACGCTGATGACATCATGTGGGTGAACGACTCGAAAGCCACGAACCCGCACGCGGCCAACGCCTCGATGAGTGGTTACCCCTCGCTGGTGTGGATTGCCGGTGGCCTGTCGAAGGGCGTGGAGTACGACGAGCTGATTACCGATCACGCTAAGCGCCTGAAGGCCGTGCTCATCATCGGCACGGATACCGCAGGCCTCAAGGCTGCCCTGGCCAACCACGCCCCGCAGGTTCCGACCTATAACCTGACCGCCTCGGTGGCCGACCCCTCGGACGGCATCGCCGTCATGAACGCCGCGGTGGCGAAGGCCGCCGAGATCGCTCAGCCGGGTGATACGGTGCTGATGGCACCGGCCGCGGCATCGATGGACCAGTTCAAGAACTACGCGGTGCGCGGCGAGGCGTTTGCGAACGCCGTGGCCGATCAGCTGGCCCAGTCGTAGCCTATTCGGCCCCGGCCGGTACCCTAGCGCGTAGCGGCGTTCGCGGCCCGTGCCGCCTAAGCCGCGCTCTCGGGGGTGGGACGTTTTGGGTTCCACCCCCGCCTCTTTTCCCAATTGTTATCGCCGCCGCGATTCATCGCTGTGGGTTGTGGCGTTCCAAGCCTTAGGAGGGCATGTGAGTACCAGCGCATCCTCGAAGCGTTCTGCGTCTTCGCGGGCTGGCCGTTCCGAACAGACCGGGCACGCCTCGTCCCCGTGGACTGCCCTGAAGGAGATGACGGCACCGGCCCGTTCGTTTGGCAAGCGCCTGTACCGTCGCGGTCTGAAGGCTGACCTGTGGGATGTGCCGGTCATGCTACTGGTGACGACCCTGGGTTTGGCGATTTTCGGCTGCATCATGGTGCTCTCGGCTTCGAGCGTCACCATGATTTCGCAGGGCCAGTCGCCGTTCTCTCAGGTGTCCTCGCAGATTCTCTTCCTGGTGCTCGGTGTGGTGGCGATGGCCGTCATTACGAATATTCCGGTGGGGTGGTATCACAAGCAGGTCGTGGTGAACGCGATGCTTGCGGTGGCCCTGGTGCTGCAGTTGGCGGTGGTGGTTATCGGCGTCGAGGTGAACGGTAACCGTAACTGGATTAAGCTGGGCCCCGTGCAGATGCAGCCTTCGGAGCTCTCGAAGCTTGCAATCGTGATGTGGCTGGCGTGGGTGTATAACCGCCAGGGCGATATTTCGCGGAGCCTCTGGCGTACCCTGTTCCCCTCCATCTACGGTGTGGGCGCCCTGATTCTGCTGATTATGGTCGGCGGCGATATGGGTACGGCCCTGGTGTACGGCTTCATTTTCCTGGGCATGATGTGGATGGCCGGTGCCTCACGTCGGTCAATGCTGCAGATTGGCGGCGCGGTTGCCGCGCTGGCCCTGTTGGGCGTTTTGAGTAGCCCGAACCGAGTGGCCCGTATCTTCGGCATCTGGGGTTCGTGCACGAACGCTAACTGTGATCAGGCGAACTCGGGTGAGGTGGCGTTGGCGACCGGTGGCTTCCTGGGCGTTGGCCTGGGCCAGTCGCGCCAGAAGTACAACTACCTGGCAGAGGCCCACAACGACTACATTTTCGCGATTATTGGCGAGGAACTGGGCCTTCTGGGCACGATGGCGGTTCTACTGCTGTACGTGGGTCTGGTGTACTGTGCGGTGCGTATCATGCTGCGCACCGCCGATCCGCTGGTGCGCCTGGCGACGGGCGGTATTATGGTGTGGCTGACCTCTCAGGCCATCATCAATATGGGTATGGTGTCCCGTATCCTGCCTGTGATTGGCGTGCCGCTGCCCTTTGTCTCCTACGGTGGTTCCTCGTTGCTGTCTTCGCTGTGCGCGGCGGGTTTGCTGTTGGCCTTTGCCCGGCAGACGCCCCTGCGAGGCGCGACAGCCCCGTCGAGCGTTGAGAACCAGAGCGCTCGCGAGATTCGCCGCGCAAACGCCGATTGGAAGCGCCGCCTGCCCCTGCAGGCCGTGGTGGAGCAGGAGGCCGCGGAGCGTGCCGAGGCCGGTGGCCACCTGATGCAGGAGCCGCATCCGCTGTCGAAGCTGGGCAGCCTGAGCGGTTTTGTCCGGCGCTGGTTGGGCTTTGATCCGGAGCAGCGTCGCGAGTTGAAGCGCATCGAACAGCAGCGTGAGGCGGAGCGCGCCCGCGAAGAGGCCCGTGCGGCTCGTGAGGAGGCCCGTGCGGCTCGTGCGGAAGCGGCCCGCGAGAAGTCTGAGCGGCAGAAGCTGGCTCGCCGTGCCCGTGAGGAGGCCGAGCGGCAGAAGGCCCTGGAGGAGGCCGAGCGGCAGAAGACGGACCGCGAGAAGGCGGCCCGCACGAGGGAAACCCGAGAGCAGAAGGCCCGAGAGCGCCGAGCCCCCGGCAAGGCTGCACCCGGCAAGACCGAGCAGCCCCGACCTGCTCGCCCGGTTCAGCGTCCGGCCGAGCAGGGCTCGAAGGAACAGCAGACCCGAGGCCGGCGTCCCGGGCAGGGGGAGCGTCGTCGTCCGCAGAATCAGCGCGGCGGTCTGCCCGCCGGCCTGCAGCCTCTGCATCCCGAGGACCGCGCCCGCCGAGCTCAGCGTCAGCAGCGTCAGCACGGTCAGTCGCCGCGCCGTCAGCCCGGTGGGGGAGAGCGGTAGAGAGATTTTCCGAGGTGGACAGCGGTCGAGAACGGCCTTACCTCTCGGCCCCGCGTTCCTTCAAAGCGCCCCCGACCTGAGCTACAGCTCGCGGTCGGGGGCGTTCCGCCGCGCTCTGCGGTGCGGGGCGATAGCGTAAAATGATGCTGTACCGATGTATTGGGAGAGAGACCTATGACGAAGAAGGCACCCTCTATAGTCTTCGCCGGTGGTGGCACCGCCGGTCACATTAATCCGATGCTTGCGATTGCCCGCGCCGTTCGCGACCTTGAACCGAACGCCAAGATTCTGATGCTGGGCACCGCCGACAAGATGGAAGCCGACCTGGTTCCGGCGGCCGGCTTCGATATCGAGTTCATTCCCCGCGCGGCGTTCCCTCGTAGCATTAACCGTGCCGCTTTGGCTTTCCCCGCTAAGTTCTTTGGTGGCCTGTCGAAGACCCGCCGCATCCTCAAGGATGTAGATGCAGACGTGGTTGTTGGCGTGGGCGGCTACGTGTGCCCGCCTGCGTATTTGTCGGCGTTGAACGCTAAGATTCCCGTGGTCATTCACGAAGCGAACGCGAAGCCCGGCCTGGCTAACCGTCTGGGCGGCCGCTTCGCGAAGTTTACGGGTGTGGCCTTCCCCAATACACCCTTCCCGCACGCGACCCTGGTGGGTATGCCCATGAAGGATGAGATTGCCTACCTGAACCGCGACGCGCACCGTTCGAAAGCCCGCCGCAACCTGGGCCTGGACCCGGAAAAGCCCACCGTTATCGTGACCGGTGGTTCGCTGGGCGCGCTGAGCCTGAACAACGCCGTGTCGGCCTGCCGTGATCGCTTCGCAGAGTGGGACTTCCAGATTCTGCACATCACCGGTAAGGGCAAGACCGTTCTGGACGAGAACGGCGAACCCCTGAGCGCCCCGAACTACCGTCAGATTGAGTTCAGCAACGGCATGCAGGACGTGTACGCCGCCGCCGATTTGCTACTGGTGCGCGCCGGCGCGGCCACGGTGAGCGAGGTTGCCGCGGTGGGTGTGCCCGCTATTTTTGTGCCGCTCCCCATTGGTAATGGTGAGCAGGCCCTGAATGCTCGTTCCCTGGTGGAGGCCTCAGCGGCCTTGCTGGTGAAGGACGCAGAAGTCACCGGTGAGTGGTTTGCCCGTGAGATTCCGGAGCTGATGGCAAACCCCGAAGAACTGGAGCGCATGGGCGCTGCAGCCTATAAACTTGGTATCCGTGACGCGGCTCGCGTTATGGCCGAAGCAGTATTGAAGGCAGCTGAGAACTAATGACTGAACTGATGAATCTTGAGATGGTGCTGCCGGCACCCCTGAACCCGCCGTTCCCCGAGCGCCACGCGATGGACGCGCTGGGTCGCGTGCACTTCATCGGCATCGGTGGCGCGGGTATGAGCGCTATCGCCGCGCTGATGCTGCAGGCCGGCGTGACCGTGAGCGGTTCGGACCGCGCGGAATCTTCGGCCGTTGAATCGCTGCGTGCCGCCGGCGCCCACGTGAGCGTGCCCCAGTCTGCTGAGAACATCGTTGACGTCGATACCGTGGTGATTTCCACCGCGATTCGCGAGGATAACCCCGAGCTGGCCGCTGCCCGCGCGCAGGGCCTTCCGGTTCTGCACCGCTCCGAGGCGCTGGCCGCCGTGATGGGGCTTTCGCAGGTGGTGGCGGTGGCCGGTACCCACGGTAAGAGCACGACCAGCTCCATGATTTCCGTGATGTTCGATCAGCTGGGCCGCAACCCCTCCTTCGCTGTGGGCACCGTGATCGCCGGTCGCGGCACGAACGCGCACCTGGGCGCGCAGGGCCCCGACTCGATTTTTGTGGCCGAGGCCGACGAATCGGACGGCTCCTTTGTGCGTTACCGCCCGGCGATTGCCGTGGTGACGAACGTTGAGCCCGACCACCTGGACTTCTACGAGACCGACGAGCGCGTCTTTGAGGCGTTCAACCGCTTCGTGGGTTCGCTGGCCCCCGGCGGCGTGCTGGTGACCTGCGCCGATGACGCCGGTGCCGTCTCCCTAGCCGCCCGTTCCCGCGCGGCCGGCGTGCCGGTCGTGACCTACGGCGAGTCCGAGGATGCCGACCTGCGCATCCGCGAGATTACGAGCGCGGGTTCCTCCTCCTCGTCGACGGTGGAGTGGTCCTTCGAATGTCGCGGTGAGCGCTTCGAGGGCAAGCAGGAGCTGGCGCTGAAGGTTCCCGGCATCCACAATCAGCTGAACGCCGCGGCCGCCTTCATCACCGCGCTGCTGACCGGTGCTCAGGGCCCCGAAATCGCCGCCGCCCTGGGCGAGTTCGTGGGTGCTGATCGCCGCTTTACACTGCGCGGCGAGGTCGCGGGAGTGAAGGTCTTCGACGACTACGCACACCACCCGACCGAGGTGTTCCGTGCCCTGCAGACCGGCCGCACCGTTGCCGATGGTCACAACCTGTACGTGATTTTCCAGCCGCACCTGTTCTCGCGCACCCGCGAGTTCGCGAAGGAGTTCGCGGAGTCTCTGTCGATGGCCGATCGCGCCTACGTGCTGGATATCTACCCGGCTCGCGAGCAGCCCATTGAGGGTGTGACCAGCGAGCTGATTACGGGCGCCGGCTTCTCCGAGGTGCGCTACGCGACCGCGGAGAGTGCTATCGAGGACATCGCCTCGTACGCTCAGAGTGGCGACATTGTGATGACCGTTGGCGCCGGCGATGTGACGGCTCTGGGCCCGCGCCTGCTGGAGGCCCTGCAGATTCGTCACGACGGCGACCTGACCAAGAAGTCGGAGGCTTAGGCTGTGCCGATGAGTCCCATGCCCCCGTCGGAGGGGCATTCGCGCGCGCCGAAGGCCCCGCGCTCGCGTGCTCGTCGGCGCGCTCAGGAGCTTGCGCAGGAACAGCCTGCGGCTCAGCACACGGCGGAGGCGCAGCCCACTGCTGACGCGCAGACCCCCGCGGCCGGTGTCCCCGCGGCCGGTGTCCCCGAGCAGAAGAAATCTCACGGGTCTGAGTCTCAGACCTCTGATTCTCACTCGGGCACCGCCTCCACCGTGGGTCGTCGCCCCTCGGGGGCTACGATTCGCCCCACCAGCCCGGCTCGTGCCGAGAGCGTGGCCCTTGTGGACGGCGCGATTCGTCGCGTGCCCGCGGCTACCTCCGGTTCGCAGGAGCTCTTCGACGTGGAGGCCTTCGAAGATTCTCCCAAGGAGACCGAGAAGGTATCCGGTCGGTCGGTGCAGGTTGAAAGCGCGCGGGCTGAAAATGCGAAGGACGCGGCGGGGGAGAAGCCCCGCGATAAGCACGGCGAGAAGACCGAAAAGGGTGCCGACCGGGCCGAAAAGACCGGCGACGGTGATGCTTCTTCCGAGCGGAAGACTTCCGCCGACTCCCCGTCGGCGGGGGACGATTCCGCTGAGAACGAGCCCGCAGAGCCCGCCGAGCAGGCCCGCCCCGCAAGCCGCTTCGGCCGCTGGCGCGTGGAGCGAGAGCGACAGCGCGCCGCCGAGATCGAGAAGGAACGCGAGCGTGAGCGCCGGGAGGCGCAGCACGAGCGCATCCTGAAGGATCCCGGCTTGGACGGCCTGCGTGCCGAGGAGCGTCCGCGCAAGGAACGCACCCCGCTCACCCGGGCCCGCAAGCTGCTGTACACGGCGATTGCGCTGGCCCTCGTGGCGGTGCTGTACGTGGTGCTGGTCTTCTTCTCGCCCCTGCTGGCCACTCAGACCATCACGGTACGCGGTGCCTCCCTGCTGGAAACCACCCAGGTGGAGCAGAAGCTGGAGCCCCTGCGCGGGGTTCCGCTGACCCGCATCGACGAGAAGCGCGTGCGCGAGCTGATCGGTCAGGACAATGTGCTTCGCAGCGTTCAGGTGGAGAGCCGCCCGCCGCACGAGCTGGTGGTGACCCTGAAGGAACGCGCCGCCATTGCAATCGTCAAGGTGGGGGAGACCTACCATACAGTGGACACCGACGGGGTGAGCCTGATGGAGTCTTCCTCCGAGCCGAGCACCTCGGTTCCCCTGGTACGATTGAATGGTGATGACCCGCAGCATTCGGATGAGTTCCGCACGATTTCGACGGCCTTGTCAGCGATGCCGGCTGAGCTTCTGGCTCAGGTAAAGGAAGCGAGCGCGACCTCAACCTCGAGTATTACCCTCACGCTGCGGGATAATACGACGGTGCAGTGGGGTACCGCCCAGGAGAGCGAGCTGAAGGCTAAGGTGCTTCTGTCGCTCCGCCAGGCGGTAGCTCAACGGGCTCAGGAAGAAGCCTCTTCAGGTGCCCAAGCGCAGAAGGTGACCGTCTATGACGTGTCGGCCCCGCGCGTACCGGTGACCCGTTAGGGGAACTACCAATGGGCGCTTTCCCTCCCCTTTCTGTGTGAATTCCGCAAAAAGAGGGGGTAATTGCGCTGTGTAGCTAGGAACCACCAAAAACAGTTTGGTATCCTAACAGATAAAGTCATTCTTTAGAGGAAACCTTTAGGCTTAGATTGAGCTGGGGGTCTTCCGAAGCTGGAACACGGAACAATCGAGGATTACATGGACGCTGGAACTCCCCAGAACTACTTGGCAGTCATCAAGGTCGTTGGTATCGGCGGCGGTGGCGTCAACGCAGTCAACCGAATGATCGAGGTTGGCCTGCGCGGCGTTGAGTTCATTGCTATTAACACTGATGCCCAGGCTCTGCTCATGTCCGATGCAGACGTCAAGCTGGACGTCGGTCGTGAGCTGACCCGCGGTCTTGGCGCGGGCGCAAACCCCGAGGTTGGCCGTCAGGCAGCCGAGGATCACTCGCAGGAAATTGAGGAAGTCCTCAAGGGCGCAGATATGGTCTTCGTGACCGCTGGTGAGGGTGGTGGCACCGGTACCGGTGGCGCACCCGTCGTGGCACGCATCGCCCGCTCCCTGGGCGCTCTGACCATCGGCGTCGTGACCCGCCCCTTCACCTTCGAGGGTCGTCGTCGCTCCAACCAGGCCGAGACCGGTATTGCCGCTCTGCGCGACGAGGTCGACACCCTGATTGTGATTCCGAACGACCGACTGCTGTCGATTTCGGACCGCAACGTGTCGATGCTGGACGCCTTCAAGTCCGCCGACCAGGTGCTGCTCTCCGGTGTTCAGGGCATTACCGACCTGATCACCACCCCGGGCCTGATTAACCTTGACTTCGCAGACGTTAAGTCCGTGATGCAGGGTGCCGGTTCGGCTCTGATGGGTATCGGCTCGGCCTCGGGTGAGGACCGCGCCGTGAAGGCAGCCGAGCTGGCTATCGCCTCCCCGCTGCTGGAAGCATCCATCGACGGTGCGCACGGCGTGCTGCTGTCGATTCAGGGTGGTTCCGACCTGGGTCTGTTCGAGATTAACGAGGCTGCACGCCTGGTTCAGGAAGTGGCTCACCCCGACGCCAACATCATCTTCGGTGCCGTCATTGATGACGCCCTGGGTGACGAGGCTCGCGTGACTGTGATTGCCGCTGGCTTTGACGCCGTGAACCCCGAGACCAACTCGAACGCTTCGGCTTCCGCTCAGCCCCAGCGTGCACAGGGCTCCTTCGGCGGCTCGAACGCTGCCGCTCCGGCTTCTAACGGCTACGGCTTCAACGCTCCCGCCGCCGCTCCGGCTTCCACCGGCGCCGCTGGCTTCGACGTTGATCTGCCCCCGGTCGTTGAGGAAGCACCGGCTCGCCGCGACACCCTGGACGTCCCCGACTTCCTGAAGTAGTCGCGCCGCGTGCGTCAGCACGCCGCCCCGTAGGGTTTTGATGGAGGGGAGCTGAGAATAGTCCAACTGTTCTCAGCTCCCCTTCGCTCTACCCGCTTTCGCTCCGAGCACCCCGTACAGCCCCGAGAAAGACATAATGATGAGCAACGCCCCCAAAACTCCGCTGCTGGCCACCGCCGACACCCGCATCCTGGGTCCCTGGCGCGTGCGGGTGGGGTTTACCTCCCGCGAGGCGGGGAACCTGGGCCTGCACGTGGACGACGAGCTGGGTGGTGGCGTGGACGCCTCCATGGTGCGCACCCTCAACCACCGTGCGGCGCTCGAGGAGGCGCTGGATGCGGGACCGTTCTTCTACCTGAACCAGGTGCACGGCGTTGAGGTGGCCCGCCCCGAGGACTACGCCCCGGCCTCCTACGCGCCGGGCACCCCCGCAGAACGCACCGTCGAGCGCGCCCGCGCCATCGCGAAGCTGGCCCCCGTGGCCGATGCCGCGGTGAGCGTCGAGGGCCGCCCGCTAGCGATTATGGTGGCCGATTGCATCCCCGTGGTGCTGGTCGGTTCCGTCGAGGATGAGAAGACCGTGCCCGTTTTGGCGGTGGCTCACGCGGGCCGCCGCGGCCTGCTGGACGGGGTACTGCAGACCACCGTGGCGCGCATGCGGGAGCTGGGCGCTGCGCACATCACCGCGTGGCTGGGCCCCAGCATCTGCGGTGCCTGCTACGAGGTGCCCGAGGCGATGCGAGCCGAATCGACCGAGCTGATCCCGCATGTTCACTCGGTGACGGGCGCGAACACCCCGGGTCTGGACCTGCCGGCCGGCGCTCGCGCGGTGCTGGAGGCCGCCGGAGTGGAGGTATCCACGGAGTGCGCCCGCTGCACGTACGAGGAACCGAGCGTGTACTCGCACCGCGGGTTTACGAATCGCGGCGAGAAGCCCGGGCGCATCGCGGGTCTGGTGTGGGTTGAGAAGCTGGCGGAACCCGCCGAATAGAGTCGCTGAAGGAGAACAAAATGTCTGAACTGAAGGGACCTGACGTGAACGTCGAAGCGCAGGATTTGAAGTACACTCCCGAGCGCGCCGAGCAGCTGCTGCAGAACTACCGCCGGGTACTCGAGCGAATTCGAGCGGCGGAGCAGGACCGCAGCGGGGTGCGCACCGAGCAGAGCGCGCCCGTGCGCCTGGTGACGGTGACCAAGTTCTTCCCGGCCTCCGACGCGGCGGCCCTGCTGGACGGCGGCGTGACCCTCTTCGGCGAGAACCGCGACCAGGAGGCCAGCGCGAAGGCCCGCGAGCTGGCCGCCTACTGCGAGCAGCGTGCGGTACAGCCCCCGCACTGGGCGTTTATCGGTCAGCTGCAGACCAACAAGGCGAAGTCCGTGGTGAAGTACGCCTCCAGCGTTCACTCGGTGGACCGCCCCTCCCTGGCCGATGCGCTGGCGAAGGCCTACGCGAACCAGCTGACCCGCTACGAGGCGGGGGAGGCGCCGGCCCCCGCGGCCCTGGAAAACGGCGGTCTGGACTGCCTGGTGCAGGTCTCCCTGGCCGAGGAGGCGACGGCCGGCCACGCCGCCGAGGGAGCGCGAGGCGGTACGAGCGCCTCGGAGCTTCTGGAGCTGGCCGAACGCATCGAGAACCACGCGAACCTGCGGTGCGCCGGCGTAATGGCGGTGGCACCCCTGGACGCGGACCCGGACGCCGCTTTCGAGAAGCTTTATGGACTGGCGGCCCGGCTGCGCGAGCACCTGCCGCACGCGACCGAAATCTCGGCGGGCATGAGCGGCGACCTGGAGGCGGCTGTTCGCTGGGGCTCCACCTGCGTGCGCGTGGGCAGCGACATCATGGGCCGACGCCCCGCACGCTAAAGCGGCGGGCGGATATGCCGCGCTGTGAGAAGCCGGACGCTGTTATACCGGCTGGAAGAGCCCGTACGCTGGTAATATATACATGCCGGTGCACGACGTTTTGACGTGCGACCGAACCTTCTGAACGAGGGGCCCGCCCGCGGTGCTCCTCGAGAGGCACCGCCGCAACAGGCGGCCGCCCGCGTTCAGTAGCCTGTCCCTGTACCCTAGCGAAGCGAGAGAAACATGCCGAAGCAAAGCCGCCTGGCGGGTTTCCTCGGCCTGGAGCCCTACAACGCCAAGGACTCTGACGCCCAGGACTCCAACACCGCGGATACCGCGCCCGAGGAGCCCCGCTCCCACGAGCAGTCGGGTCGCGGCGGGGAGCACCACCGCGCGGAGGCCCACCGTGTAGAGGCCCGCGCCGAAGAGCCTCGAGCCGACGACCGCGCCGCGCGAGACCGCTCGCTGGGGGAGCACACCGCATCCAAGCACGGTGCGCCCGCAGTCGCACACCCGTACACACCCGAAACCACAGACGAGGCGGAGGAACCCCGCGAGGATCGCCGAGGCGATGAGCCCCGGCACGAGCCCGCGAGCGAACCCGCAGACCATTGGGAGGACGCCCCGGTGCCGAACACCGAATACACCGAGCAGTACGCCGACACCTACTCGAACGACGGCTACTACGACCAGGGCTACGAGCCCGAAGAGACCAACGGATACACCTACGGTTACGAGGAAGAAGAGGACGAATTGCGTCGTATTACCACTATCCACCCCCGCTCCTACAATGACGCAAAGATTATCGGTGAGGCGTTCCGCGAGAACATCCCCGTGATTATGAACGTCGAGGAAATGCCGGACGCCGACGCCAAGCGCCTGGTGGACTTCGCCTCCGGTCTGGCCTTCGCGCTGGAGGGTCGCATCGAGCGCGTGACCTCGAAGGTCTTCCTGCTGACCCCCTCCAACCTCGAGGTGCTGGGCGTCGCCAACTCCGAGAACACCGCAGACTTCAACTCCGAGGGTGAATTCCCCTTCGACCAGGGCTAAGGACTGATTAATGGGTTATCTTTTCGCTCTCGTGACGATTGCGCTGTACCTGTTCTACGTCTTCATGCTGCTGCGCATGCTCTTCGACTGGGTACGCATGTTCGCACCCGGCTGGCGTCCCAAGGGGATTGCCCTGCTGTGCGCAAGCGCCGTTTACGCTGTGACGGACTGGCCCATGGAGAAGCTGCGCAGAGTGATTCCCCCGGTGCGTGTGGGCAACGTCGCGCTGGATACCGGTTTTCTGATCCTGATTGTGGTCGTCTCGATGCTGTTGGGCCCCATGATGAGCCTGACCGCCCGATTCTCCTAACGACCGGAGCCTGGATGCGCCCCGCGGAATGTTACTCAACATTCCGCGGGGCGCACACGTTTAACGGGATACACGCGCTTAACGGGCCACGGACGTGCGCAAACGCTCCGGGGGAGCGGGGGCCGGGGCCGTTGCGCCATGCGCATATTTTGTTGTCTGTACGGCAGAAACCCCGGAGCCGAGGTCCAATGATAGTAAAATGGGTGCCAACGACTGTCTGCGCGATGCGGCACACCGCGCCCGATGCGGGGGCCGAACGCTCCCGCCGGGTTGCCCCATCGGCGCACTCAACTTCGAACCCAACCCGTACTAGAGGAGAAGCCACATGGCCATCACCCCCGAAGACCTGATTACGAAGAGCTTTAAGATCGTGACCGAGGAGTCCGGTTACGACCGCAACGAGGTCGACGACTTCCTGGACGAGCTCGTCGTTGAGCTGCGTGCCCTGTACTCCGAGCGCGACGCCCTGGAGCGCCAGGTGGAGCAGCTCTCCGTCTCGGCTCCCGCATCCCCGGCCGCCGCCGTCTCCCAGGAGGCTCCCTCCGCCGCCGGCGCCCAGGACGCCGCAGCCCTGCTGGCCATGGCCCAGAAGGTGCACGACGACTACGTGGCCCAGGGCGAAAAGGCCAAGGCCGAGCTGCTGGACGAGGCAGAGAAGAAGGCCGACGCCCTCGTGAGCGAGGCTCGCCAGCAGCGCGAAGAGGTTCTGGCCCGCCTGACCGACGAGAAGGAAGAGCTGGAGATTGCCGTGGAGGCACTGCGCGGCTTCGAGAGCCGTTACCGCACCAAGCTGCTGGACCACCTGAACAACCAGGTGGAGGAGCTGAAAAACCTCAAGTCCATCGAGGCTTCCGCCTAAAGCACCGCGCGACCCCGCCGAGGGGCGCTACCGTCCGGATTCTTATCGGCCCGTTTTGCCGGGTTCAGCCTAAGCCGCGGATAAGGAACCGGGCGGTATTTTGCGCTCTCGGGAGGGCTCGGAAACCCCGTGGACCCCGTTCGCGAGGCGACGGGCGGGGCACGAGAATTTCCCCTCATTTGCTAAGCTAGAGGGGCACCGTAGCACGTCGTCGCGGGGACCGCCCCGCTGTCGGCGCCACTATTCACACGACCCGAGGAGAGCCTTGCCCACCACCCCGAATCACGCTGAATCCTCGGCCCCCGTACGCACCGCGGAAACCGCTACCGAGAGCACCGGCCGCGCATCGCGCATCCTGAGCGGGCGCACCGCCTGGTTGAGCGCCCTGGTGCTCGCCGCCGTCGTGTTCGCCATCGACCAGGGCACCAAGTACCTGGTCGTCACCCAGATGCAGCTGGGGGAGCGCATCACCGTGATCGACGGGCTGCTGTGGTGGTACTCGATTCGCAACTCGGGGGCCGCGTTCAGCATGGGCGAGAACGTGACCTGGATTTTTACCCTCGTCATGGTGGCCGCCGCGATTGTGGTGCTCTACCTGCTGCGCCGCACGCGCTCACTGGCCTGGACCCTCGCGTTGGGCGGGCTGCTCGGCGGCATCTGCGGCAACCTCTTTGACCGCCTCTTCCGCGAGCCCGGCTTCGGTTCCGGGCACGTGGTCGACTTCATCTCGGTACCAAACTTCGCCATCTTCAACGTTGCGGACTCGGCGATCTGCGTGTGCATGGCGCTCGTCGTGCTCCTAAACTTCATGGGCCTGAACCTCAACGGCACGAAGGCTCCGCAGGAGAGCGCCTCGAAGAAGGCTAAGACCCTAAAGAGCGCGGAAGCCGACGGCGAGAACACCGGCGCCTAACGGTACGTCACGACGCACAGCACAGACCGCCAACCCACAGCATAGACCACAGCACAGACCGCAGCGCGAGGAGAGAATCATGAGCGAGGAAACCACCGCGGAGCGCATCAGCGCCGAATTCACCGTTGAGGACGCCCTGGCCGGCATGCGCCTGGATGCTGCCCTCGCCGGAGCCCTCGACGCGCCCCGCACCCGCACCTCCGGGTGGATTCGCGACGGGCACGTGAGCATCACCAACGGTGGGCGTGCCGTGAAGGTCGGCAAATCCTACAAGCTCTCCGCCGGAGATTTGGTCGTCGTGGACGCCCCCGCGCCGCGCGACCTGGCCGATATTCGACCCGAGAAGGTGGACGGCTTCGGCATCGTGTACCTGGACGACGATATCGTCGTGGTGGATAAGCCCGCCGGCGTGGCGGCGCACCCCTCACCCGGCTGGCACGGCCCCACCGTGATTTCCGCGCTGATGGGGGAGGGCATCTCTGTGGCCACCTCTGGCGCGGCCGAACGCCAGGGCATCGTGCACCGCCTGGACGTGGGCACGAGCGGCCTGATGGTCGTGGCCCGCAGCGAGCGCGCCTACACCGAGCTCAAGCGCGCCTTCAAGGAACGTACGGTCGACAAGATTTACCACACGCTGGTGCAGGGCCTGCCCGATCCGCTGCGCGGCACGATTGACGCGCCGATTGGCCGTCACCCCGGCAACGAATGGAAGTTCGCGGTGGTTGAGGGCGGCCGTAACTCCATCACCCACTACGACGTCATCGAGGCCTTCGGCCCGGCCTCCCTCGTGGAGGTGCACCTGGAGACCGGACGAACCCACCAGATTCGCGTGCACTTCTCGGCGATGCGTCACCCCTGCTGCGGCGACCTGACCTACGGCGCCGACCCGCGCTTCAGCGCCGAGCTGGGCCTGACCCGCCAGTGGTTGCACGCCCACCGCCTCAGCTTCGACCACCCTGCCACCGGTGAGCGCATGAGCTTCACCAGCGAGTACCCGCTGGATTTGGCCTACGCGCTTGACGCCCTGCGCGAGGGCCGCGTGCAGCTCGGGTAGGTACCCGCATACCTAGCTGAGTTAAGAGAGCCGTCCGGGCCCCGGTACCGCACGGCTCACCCCGGGACCGCACGGCTTACCCCGGGACCGCACGGCTTACCCCGGGACCGCCCCGCCCCGCCGACCGTCAAACGAATCGGTCGGAACACCCCCCACACCTTCAGGAGATATCCGTGGCAACCAAAGACTTTGCGCACCTGCACGTGCACACCGAGTACTCCATGCTGGACGGTGCCGCGCGCCTGGGCGACCTCTTCAACTACGCCAAGGAGCTGGGCATGAGTTCCATGGCCACCAGCGACCACGGCTTCCTCTTCGGCGCCTTCGACTTCTGGCGCCAGGCCAAGGCCCACGACATTAAGCCCATCATCGGCGTGGAGGCGTACCTGACCCCCGGCACGCACCGCACCGACCGCTCCCGCGTGCGCTGGGGCGATGGCTCGCGCGATGACGTGTCCGGCGGTGGCGCCTACACCCACATGACCATGTGGGCCGAGACCACCGAGGGCATGCACAACCTCTTCCGTGCCTCCTCCATCGCCTCGCTCGAGGGGCAGCTGTACAAGCCGCGCATGGATCGTGAGGTGCTGCAGACCTACTCGAAGGGACTGATTGCAACCACCGGCTGCCCCTCCGGCGAGATTCAGACGCGCCTGCGCCTGGGCCAGTTCGACGAGGCGCTGCAGGCCGCCAGCGACTTCCGCGATATCTTCGGCAAGGACAACTTCTACTGCGAGGTCATGGACCACGGCCTCGACATTGAACGCAACGTGCAGGAGGACTTGCACCGCCTGGCCAAGCAGCTGAACCTGCCTTACGTGGCCACCAACGACCTGCACTACACCCGGCAGGAAGACCACACCGCCCACGCGGCGCTGCTGTGCGTGCAGTCCGGATCGACCCTGACCGACCCCAAGCGCTTCAAGTTCGACGCGGATAACTTCTACCTGCGCTCGCCCGAGGAAATGTACTCCATCTTCGGCGATATTCCCGGCGCCTGCGAGAACACCCTCGAGATTGCCGAGCGCTGCAACGTGGAGTTCAACACCAAGGCAAACTACATGCCGAACTTCCCCGTGCCCGAGGGCGAGAACGAGGAATCCTGGTTCGTGAAGGAGGTCGAAAAGGGCCTGCACTACCGATTCCCGCAGGGTATTCCCGATAGGGTGCGCAAGCAGGCCGAGTACGAGGTGGGGGTCATTACCTCCATGGGCTTCCCCGGCTACTTCCTGGTCGTGGCGGACTTCATCAACTGGGCCAAGCGCAACGGTATTCGCGTGGGCCCTGGCCGTGGTTCGGGTGCGGGCTCGATGGTGGCGTACGCGATGCGCATCACCGAGCTGAACCCGCTCGACCACGACCTGATTTTCGAGCGATTCCTTAACCCCGACCGCGTCTCCATGCCCGACTTCGATGTGGACTTCGACGATCGTCGCCGCGGCGAGGTCATCGACTACGTGACCGATAAGTACGGTGAGGACAAGGTCGCGCAGATCGTCACCTTCGGCACCATTAAGGCGAAGCAGGCGCTCAAGGACGCCTCCCGCGTGATGGACCAGCCGTACTCGGTGGGCGAGCGCCTGACCAAGGCGATGCCGCCGGACGTCATGGGTAAGAACATTGCCCTGGCGAACGTGTACAACGAAGAGGATAAGCGCTACGCCGAGGCCGCCGACCTACGCGCCCTCATCGAGGATCCGGTCGATAAGATTTACGGCCAGGTGTTCGAAACCGCGAAGGGCCTGGAGGGCCTGAAGCGTCAGTGGGGCGTGCACGCCGCGGGCGTGATTATGTCCAGCAAGAACCTGGTGGACGTGATTCCCGTGATGCGCCGCGAGGCTGACGGCCAGGTCATCACCCAGTTCGATTACCCCACCTGCGAGGGCCTGGGCCTGATCAAGATGGACTTCCTGGGTCTGCGTAACCTGACGATTATTTCCGATGCCATCGAGAACATTAAGAACAACCGAGGCATCGACCTGGAGCTGGAGTCCCTCTCGCTGGACGACCCCGAATCCTACCGTCTGCTGGCCCGAGGCGACACCCTCGGCGTGTTCCAGCTCGACGGTGGCCCCATGCGCGCGCTGCTCAAGCTCATGGAGCCCGAGGAATTCGAGCACATTTCGGCAGTGCTCGCGCTCTACCGACCCGGCCCGATGGGTGCGAACTCGCACACCAACTACGCGCTGCGTAAGAACGGCAAGCAAGAGATCGAGCCGATTCACCCCGAGCTGGCCGAGCCGCTCAAGGACATCCTCGACACCACCTACGGCCTGATCGTGTATCAGGAGCAGGTGATGGCGATTGCCCAGAAGGTCGCGAACTACACGCTCGGTGAGGCAGACCTGCTGCGCCGTGCGATGGGTAAGAAGAAGAAGGCGGAGCTGGATAAGCAGTACGCCACCTTCCACGACGGCATGATTTCTAACGGCTACTCCGAGGGCGCCGTGAAGGCCCTCTGGGATATTCTGCTGCCCTTCTCGGACTACGCGTTCAACAAGGCGCACACCGCCGCATACGGCCTGGTGTCTTACTGGACGGCCTACCTGAAGGCGCACTACCCGCAGGAGTACATGGCCGCGCTGCTGACCAGCGTGGGCGATAACAAGGACAAGCTCGCGCTGTACCTGAACGAGTGCCGCGCCATGGGCATCACCGTGCTCGCCCCGGATGTCAACGAATCCGCCCTGACCTTCACCCCCGTGGGTGAGGATATCCGCTTCGGCATGGGCGCGATTCGCAACGTGGGCGCGAACGTGGTCGAGGGCATGGTCGCCGCCCGCGAGGAGAAGGGCCGCTACGAGTCCTTCAACGACTTCCTGAAGAAGGTGCCGCTACAGGTGTGCAACAAGCGCACCATCGAATCGCTCATTAAGGCGGGCGCTTTTGACGACCTGGGCCACACCCGCCGTTCGCTGTCCCTCATCCATGAGGCGGCGGTGGATGCGGCCGTGGCCGTCAAGCGCAAGGAGGCGGCGGGCCAGTTCGACCTCTTCGGCTCCCTCGGCATGGACGACGCCCTGGGCGACGAGCTGACCGTGACCATCCCGGACGTGCCCGAATGGGATCGCCGCGAGAAGCTGAACTTCGAACGCGATATGCTGGGCCTGTACGTTTCGGACCACCCGCTGCGCGGCCTGGAGCGCGCCCTCTCGGATGCCGCCTCGCACTCGGTGCACGACATCATCAGCGAGGACTCGCACGTGCGCGACGGCGAAACCGTCACGATTGCCGGCATGCTCACCGGCGTTTCGCGCCGCATCGCCAAGTCCAGCGGTAACCAGTACGCCTCGGTGGAGCTGGAGGACCCCTCGGGCGCGACCATCACGGTCATGTTCTTCTCCCGCGCCTACGAGACGATGGGGGCCGCCCTGGCGGACGACCTCATCTGCTCGATTCGTGGCCGCGTGCAGCGCCGCGACGACGGCAGCGTGAACATGAGCGCCCAGGAACTACAGATCCTGGAAATCAGCGATGACGGCCGCGCCGCACCCATCACGATTGCGGTGCCCGAGTACCTGGTGACCGAGGCGAAGCTGCGCGAGCTGAAGGAGACTCTGCGCGACCACAAGGGTACTGCGGACGTGCGCATGCTCATCCGTACCCGCGATAAGGAACAGCTGGTGCTGCTGGATTCGAGCGTGCGCGTGGAGCCGAACCCGAGCCTCTTCGGCGAAATCAAGACGATTTTCGGCCCGAGCTGTATTCGTCGCTAAAAGAAGAAGACCTCCGCGAGGGGCGGGCAACGCTCAGGGTGGATTCCGAACGTTCTTAAACGTTGGAGTCCACCCTGAGCGTATATTTGCGTATATTCAACGTCACTATTCGGCTCAACCGCCGTCTATCGCGTTAGAATGGGTATAAATATTCTTGAGCGCTGTATATACGGGCGCCACACCGAGCGCCCAGCCAAGGAGAAACGCATGTACTGCCCCTATTGCAAGCACACCGATTCGCGCGTTGTCGACTCCCGCACCACCGATGACGGCGCCGCCATTCGCCGCCGCCGTCAGTGCACCTCCTGCGCTCGCCGCTTTACCACGGTCGAAACCACCACCATTTCGGTGATTAAGCGTTCGGGCGTGACCGAGCCCTTCGACCGCTCCAAGATTGCCGCCGGCGTGCGCAAGGCCTGCCAGGGCCGCCCCGTGGGGGAGGACGACCTCGCCAAGCTGGCCCAGGAGGTCGAGGAGCTGATTCGTGCCCGCGGCCTGGCGGAAATTAACGCTCACGAGGTGGGCCTGACCATTCTGGAGCCGCTGTCGAAGCTGGACGCGGTCGCCTACCTGCGTTTCGCGAGCGTGTACCAGGCCTTCGAGAACCTTGAGGACTTTGAAGAGGCAATTGCCCGTCTGCGTGAGGACCGCATTAACCCGTAGTGCAGAGTAGCGCCGAGACTTCAAGAGACGTACAGAAGGGGCCGCCTTCCGAATGATTCGGAAGGCAGCCCCTTCTGCTGCGTTTAGCCACCTCGCCGCGATACCGTTGTGGCCGCGCGGGTTTAGTGGGGGAGCAGGCCCTTAAGCCTCGCCGCGGCGCTGACGCGGCCGCGGGTGGGTTGAGGAGACCTTACGCCTCGCCGCGGCGCTGACGCGGCCGCGGGTGGGTTGAGGAGACCTTACGCCTCGCCGCGGCGCTGACGCTCGGGCAGCATACCGCCGGCCCACAGCGCGGCACCCACAATACCCGCGTTGTTACGCAGGGCAGCCATGACCATGGGGGTACGAATCTGATCCTCAAAGTAGGGCATGAACTTCTCCGGGTTCTTGGAGATGCCGCCGCCAATGATGAACAGGTCGGGGGAGAAGAGCATCTGAACGTGCTCGAAGTAGCGGTACAGGCGCTTGCCGTACTTCTTCCAGGACAGTTCGTGCACCTCGCGGGCGCGGGCAGAAGCCTGAGACTCGGCGTTGTGGCCGTCGAGCTCCAGGTGACCCAGCTCGGTGTTGGGGATCAGCACGCCGTCGTTGATGAGGGCGGAGCCGATGCCGGTACCCAGGGTGATGACAGCGATCAGGCCGTCACGGTTACGGCCCTGACCGTAGGTTGCCTCAGCCAGACCGGCTGCGTCAGCGTCGTTGAGGCCGTAGACGGTGCGGCCGCCCAGCGCCTCGCTCATGACCTGCTCCAGGTCGGTGTTAATCCAGGAGTCGTCCACGTTCGCTGCGGAGAAGACCATGCCGTTCTTCACCACGGCGGGGAAGTCGATGCCGACGGCCGACTCGGGATCCGGTGCCAGGTCACGGCCCTGCAGCTCATCGACTACGCGGCGTACGACCTCAGCCACAGCCTCGGGGGTTGCGGGCTTGGGGGTGTCGATGCGGAAGCGGTCGGACACGAGGTCGCCGGTGCGCAGGTCGACGATGCCGCCCTTAATGCCGGTGCCTCCAATGTCCACACCAATCTGCAGGTCCTTGGGGGTGGGGGCGGGTAGCTCGGTGATGACGCCGGGCTCGGCGTAGTTAGCCATGATTTCCCTTTCTGTCCTCCGCGCTCGCGGAGGCACGTGTCTGTGATAACGAGTGATAATGAATCGATTCGGCGCGTTCGCCGAAAGAACTGGGCTGACCTAGGGGAGGGTCAGGATATCCGCGCCGTCGGCGGTTACCACGAGGGTGTGCTCAAACTGGGCGGTGCGCTTGCGGTCGCGGGTGACGACGGTCCAGTCGTCATCCCACAGATCCCACTGGATGGTGCCGAGGGTGAGCATGGGCTCGATCGTGAAAATCATGCCCTCGCGAATCTCGGTGTCGTAGGCGGGGGCCGCATCGTAGTGGGGGATGATGAGGCCCGAGTGGAACTCACGACCCACGCCGTGACCGGTGTAGTCGCGCACCACACCGTAACCGAAGCGGGCGGCGTACTTCTCGATGACGCGGCCGATGACGTTCACCTGGCGGCCGGGCTTCACGGCCTTAATCGCGCGGTTGAGGGCCTCCTCGGTGCGCTCGACCAGCAGTCGGGACTCCTCGTCCACGTTGCCGATGAGCAGGGTCTTGTTGGTATCGCCGTGCATGCCGTCCAGGTAGGCGGTCACGTCCAGGTTGAGGATATCGCCGTCCTCCAACACCGTGGTGTCCGGAATACCGTGGCAGATGACCTCGTTCAGGGAGGTGCACACGGACTTAGGGTAGCCGCGGTAATCCACGGTCGAGGGGTAGGCGCCGTGATCGCAGATGTACTCGTGGACCAGCACGTCAATCTCGTCGGTGGTGGTGCCGGGCACGCAAATCTTAGATGCTTCAACGATGGCGCCGGCGGCAATCTTGCCGGCGGCACGGACCCGCTCAACTTCCTCGGGGGTGTACATGTTCGAGTCGTTACCCTCGTTGGCGGTGGGCTTACCCACGTACTCGGGGCGAACAATGTGCGAGGGGACCGGGCGCATCGGGCTGACGCGTCCGGGGGTCAGGCAACCGACAGGTGCGTGACCGGGTTCGGCGGGCAGGTTGTGCGAAGTATTCTTTTTGGTTGAAGACATAGCTTCATCTTACCGGGCTTAAGGGGTATCTGTCCGGTGCGGGGACGCGGAAAATCGGGCGAACCGAAACCCGTACCTTTTTCCCAGATTGTGAATAAAATTTCACGGCTGCCGGCGCCGGGACAGGGAACTCGGGAGAGGCCATGGAAGCGCGGTGCGTGAGGCCGCCCCTGCCTCGTTGCTACACGCGTACGCGTGTGAGATGCTAGACATACTGAATCAATACCGTCGAAGGAGCACCATGAGCAAAAACCACCTGGGCGAAGCCATCGAATCGGCAGTCGAAAAGACCCTGAACGCCGCCACCGAAGCTACCAGCCCCCGGGGCGAAGAGTACTGGTACAACCTCGCCACCGGTGAGGTTGAGCGCGGCCAGCAGAGCGCCGTGACCTCCCTCTGGGGCCCCTTCAAGACCTACGAAGAAGCCGCCCACGCCATGGACCGCGCCCGCGAACGCAACGACGCCTGGGACAAGGACGGCGGCCTGCTCTAAAACGCAGCTCCACCCCTCAAACGCTCAGGTTCTTGAACGTCCCGGGCGCTTGCACCTAGCAGAAGACCCCCGAACCCGGAAACACCGGGTACGGGGGTCGTTCTTCTAAAGCTTTTTCTAAACCTCAAGCCTACTCAAAGGTGTGCTCAGCCGCCGGGAACTCGCCCGAACGCACCTGATCGCGGTAGGCACGGGCGGCCTCCTCCATGACCTTGCCAATCTGCGCGAACTGCTTCACGAAGCGCGGCACGCGGCCCTCGCGCAGGCCCATCATGTCCTGCCAGACCAACACCTGACCGGTCGTCACGTTCGACGCACCAATACCGATGGTCGGCACCGCGCCCACGGCCTCATCCACACGGCGCGCAACCTCCGCGGTCACCATCTCCATGAGCACGCAGAACGCGCCGGCCTCAGCCAGGGCAACGGCATCCGCAAGGACGCGCTCGGCGGCCTCGCCGCGACCCTGCACGCGGAAGCCGCCCAGGGTGTGCTCCGACTGCGGGGTGAAACCAACATGCGCCACCACCGGAATACCGGTGCGCACCAGAGCGCGAATCCACTCGGTCATCGAGGCATCCGCCTCAATCTTGACCGCGTGCGCGCCGCCCTCCTTCATGAGGCGAACCGCGCTCGCCACCGCCTGCTGCGGTGACTGCTCGTAGGAACCAAACGGCAGGTCGGCAACCACCATGGCGCGGGAGGCACCGCGAGAAACCGCTGCGACCAGCGGAATCATTTCGTCCAGGGTAATGGTCAGGGTCGATTCGTAACCGAGCACCACGTTCGCCGCGGAATCGCCCACCAGAAGCATCTCGATACCTGCGCGGTCAAAGACCTGCGCCGTCAGAGCGTCATAACAAGTCAGCATGGAGAATTTCTGCCCGGCCGCCTTCGCCTGCGCCAGGTGCACGGTGCGCACCTTCTTGACGGTATCGAGGTCAAAAGGCTTCGATGCAGAAGCGGGCGCGGGAGCAGCCGCGGAGGTAGCGGCAGACTGTGCCGCGTAGGGCGAAGAGATCTCGGAAGAACGCTCAGTAGTCATGCTGACTATTCTAACCCTGCGCGGCCTCAACCTAGCGCACCGCTCACCGTGCAGGAAGCACGCCTAGTTCCAGATGAGGTTGATGTAGTAGGTCGGGAACGACGCATTCGTGTTCTTGCGCAGAAGCTCCGGAATGGCGAGGGCGGCCTCCTCAAACTCGCGCGGCAAATCGCGCTGAAGGAGCGCCTGCTGCACCATGGCATCCCAGTAGACCTGCATGACCGAGTAGTTGCAGACCTCCTGCACCACGTCCGCGGCGTACGATTCCCACGCCTTCAATGCTTCATCCTCCGGACCGAAGAACCCCTCGTAGCCCTGAGAGAGGCCCTTATCGCAGGCGCTCACCGCGTTCTTCGAGTACTGCAGCCAGTAGCTGCGGCTCAGCTCATCCGAACTGTTGAACGTAAATGCCTCATAGTCTGCCTTCAGCAGGGCGTAAGATGCCTGAATCGAACCGGCCAGCGGGGCGTGCGAGGAGAAGACAATAACGTCCAGAAGGGCGGCGATGTACTCCATCTGTGCCTTCTCGTGGGCCATGCCGGAGGGCCGCGCCGACTGCGCGTAAAGCTGCACGAGGGCGTCCACGGAATTCACGAAGCGCTGAACGTCGGCCGTAGCCTTCACCATCAGATTCAGTAGGCGCTGAACACGCTGGTAGTCTTCGGCTACCTGCGAGAACAGACCGTAGGGCAGCACGCCTCGCTCCGAGGCCACCGCCGCCAGCACCTGGGCCGTCAAGCGCTGACTCTCCGCTTCAGCCCTCGCCACGCTCAGCAGTAGGGCACCACAATAGGCCAAAGCACGGCGATCCACGAGCTGGGGCTGCTGCTGATGCAGCGGCAGAAGGCGCTCGTGAATCTGCCGGAAAATCGCGCTCTGCGCCAGGGCCTTCTGGCCCAGCTCCTCAGCCTTCAGGCGCACGGTATTCGCCGAGAAATCGCGCGGGGTAAAACGGCGGGCGTCCTCGGCGGCAAAGGGCGAATAGGGGCGGCCCATCAGAGGCTGCAGCAGCGAAATCGTGGTAAACAGCGAGAAACGGGCCGATACCGGGTACAGAGAATCTGGGTAGCTCGGCGCATCCACCGCGTTCACTCGCTCCGTGCACAGCGTCAGCCAGGTCTGCTCCACCGACTTCGGCGAATAGGCAGGTGTGCCGATGCCAAGGATGCTCTCACCAAAGGCCTCCGAGGGAATCTTGCCGGGGTTCATCTGGCGCAGCTGCATCTGAGCCAGCGCCAGCTCCACCGTGTAGTTCGTGCGGCGCTTCTTGCTCGCCTCATCAAGATTCTGGAAAGGACGCACCGCCGCAATCTTTTGGGCGCGCGCCTGAGTATGCAGCTCCTTGTTCATCGCGAATTGCTGCGGGTTGCGCTGAATCATTTTCGACACCGCGTAGGCGCTTTTCCCGTTCAGCTTCTCACGGCGCTGAGCACCCTCGGCCGAGAGCGCGTCGTACTTGCCGCGCGTCGCCTGCACGTAGCAGGAGCGAATCAGCTGAAGGGGCAGGAAGAAGAACGCAAACTTCCACGACCAGGTGGAGAGAACAATGGGGATCACGGCGCTCGACCCGACGCGACCCGTGTAACCGAGCCAATAGAGCTCCACGGCCGCACCAATCAGCGCGAACAGCGCCACGGTACGAGTCTTAAACGCGATGCGGGAGGGCCGATCCAGCAGGTAGGTCGTGCCGCCAGACTTGTTGTTCCTCATGACCAGCGGGCCAAACGCGGCAATCACCATGAGGCAGGCCAGGTAGATGACGAAGAAAACAATCGGTGCCGCGACCAGCAACAGCCACTCTAAACCGGTGGGATCGGCACCCACGATGCCGGCCGCCAGCGGAATCTGCGCGACTGAAGAGAGAGGAAGGGAATGTAGCATACGTCCATTATGGCAAGGGGAACGTGGGGGCACCGCGCGGACGGTCATTTGCCGGTATTTCGGACGAGCCCCGAAGGGGAAAGCCGGAAGAGACGGGCCGAACGGGGGAGGGGAGCGCACGAGGCACCGGGCCTTGACTGGAGAGCCCCGCTACGAGAATTTACACAAACGAAACCTCGCGCCCGCCCCTTACGCCGCCGAACCCGATAGGCTAGAGAGACAAGGAACAGACACCCGGTGCTCGCGCCCCGCAAGGATGCACCCCGACGCACCGGCACCCCAAGCGAGAGGCCACCCATGGACCGCCAACAGGAATTCGTACTGCGCACCATCGAAGAACGCGACATCCGCTTTATCCGCCTCTGGTTCACCGACGTGGTGGGAACCCTTAAATCCGTCGCGCTCGCACCCGCCGAGGTTGAAAGCGCCTTCGACGAGGGCCTGGGCTTTGACGGCTCCTCCATCGAGGGTTTCTCCCGCGTCTACGAATCCGACATGCTACTGCAGCCCGATCCCTCCACCTTCCAGATTCTGCCCTGGCGTGGTGAGGAAGACATCACCTCCCGCATGTTCTGCGATGTGCTCACCCCCGACGGCGAAGTCAGCGCCTCTGACACTCGCGGCGTGCTCAAACGCGTGCTCAACAAGGCCGCCGAGATGGGCTTCACCTGCTACACCTCGCCCGAAATCGAGTTCTACCTGCTGGAGTCCTCCAAGCTCGGCGCCGACGGCTTCCCCGTGCCCGTGGACCACGAATCCTACTTCGACCACACCCCCGGCGGCATCGTGCAGGAATTCCGCCGCAAGGCCGTGACCATGCTCGAAGAGGTCGGCATCTCCGTGGAATTCAGCCACCACGAAACCGGCCCCGGCCAGAACGAAATCGACCTGCGCCACGCCGACGCCCTGCAGACCGCGGACAACGTCATGACCTTCCGCACCGTCGTCAAGGAGGTCGCCTACTCGCAGGGCATGTACGCCACCTTCATGCCCAAGCCCTTCACCAAGTACGCCGGCAGCGGCATGCACACCCACTTCTCCCTCTTCGAGGGCGACACCAACGCCTTCTTCGAGGCCGGCGCCGAGTACCAGCTCTCCAAGACCGCGCGCCACTTTATCGCGGGCATCCTCAAGCACGCCCCCGAGTTCACCTCGGTGACCAACCAGTTCATCAACTCCTACAAGCGCCTCTGGGGCGGCGGCGAGGCACCCTCCTACGTCTCCTGGGGCCACAACAACCGCTCCGCCCTCGTGCGCGTGCCCCTGTACAAGCCGAACAAGATGCAGTCCGCCCGCATCGAGTACCGCGGTCTCGATTCGGCCTCCAACCCCTACCTGGCCTACGCCGTGATCCTGGCTGCCGGCCTGAAGGGTATCGAAAACGAGTACCCGCTCATGCCCGCCGTGACCGAGGACCTCGCCGCGATGACCAACGCCGAGCGTCGCGCGATGGGCTACAACCCGCTGCCCGCATCCCTGCGCGAGGCCATTAACATCACCGAGGAATCCGAATTCATGGCGGAGGTCCTGGGCGAGCAGGTCTTCGACCACTTCCTGCGCAACAAGCGTGCCGACTGGGATCTGTACCAGGCGCATGTGACCCCCTACGAGCTCAAGTACAACCTCGGAATCCTCTAAAGCGATCGCTGACGGATCAGGGCGGTACCCGCTACCGGTGACATACCGGCGGGTACCGCCCGCAGGCCTATCAGCTGCACCTAGCAGCTTCACCTTCACCGCCGATTTTTTTACCGCCGAATCTTTACTCCCCACTCAAGGTTTTCTACCCACGGATTTCTACCCACAGTTCTCACGCTATGACTGACAGCTCACACTACCCGCCCACCGGGCTGATTCGCATCGTCGACCCGGCCAAGGAACCCAAACCCATCAGCGATATCGCCCCCGAGGTACTCGACGAAGCCCAGCGCGCCGAAGCCGAACGCAAGGCCCAGTTGCGCCTGCGCACCCGCATGATTGCCGCGGGCTTCCACGACCCGTCCAAAGCCGAACGCTGGCTCAACGCCCCCGAGCTGGCCTCGGTCTCGCAGGATGCGCTCCTGAGCGGCCTGCGCCTCTCGCCCTCCCCGGACACCGCGCTACCGGCCCTCGTACGCCTCATCGAGAAGCACCCGGCAGTGGCCGAGCGCGCCAACCGCGGCGAGGAAGAATTCGGCATGTACCGCATACTCGGCGCCTCCCAGGCGATTGGTGATTTCCTCTACCGCCGCCCCGAGCTCATCGACCCGCTCTTCGACACGCAGGTGTACCCGGCCGAGAGCGCCCTGATTCGCTCCCAGCATCCGGCCTCGATTCTGCCGGAGACCGACGGGGAATTCCTAACCCCCATCGCTCCGCTGGACACCCCCTACCGCCACGATATCCTCACCGCCCTGGGCGCCGACCCGCACTCGGAGCGTCCGCGCGCGGCCGCCGAACAGACCGGCAAGGACGGCTACGTGACCCTGCGCGTGGCCTACCGGGCCGCCCTAGCGCGCATCGCCATGATTGACGTGTGCTGCGAAGACCCGGTCGAAATGATGCCGACCATCGGCCGCCACCTCGCCGATTTGGCCGCCGCCGCGCTGGAGGGTGCGCTCGCCATCGCGCGCACCGAGGTGGCGGAGGGGCTGGGCCCGGGCCTGGCGGCTCCTCGCCGCGGTGAGGCCGTGGATGCCCTGGACCTGGCGATTATCGGCATGGGCAAGTGCGGTGCCCGCGAGCTGAACTACATCTCCGACGTCGACGTGGTGTACGTGGTTGCGCCCGTGGAACCCGCCGCCGCTGGCACCGCACCCAGCGCCGGGGCAGACGAGGAGTCCGCCCCACTCAAGCTCACCGAGAACGAGTGCGTCACCATCGGTACGGAACTCGTGCACGCCCTCACCCGCGCCATCATGGGCCCCGCGCCCGAGCCCGCCCTCTGGGAGGTCGACGCGAACCTGCGACCCGAGGGCAAGGACGGCCCGCTCGTGCGTACCGTTGAATCCTACGTGCAGTACTACAAGCGCTGGGCCGAAAACTGGGAGTTCCAGGCGCTGCTTAAGGCGCGCCCCATCGCCGGTTCGGCGCAGCTGGGCGCCCGCTACGCCCGCGCAATCGACCCCTTCGTGTGGGAGTCCGCCGCCCGTGAATCCTTCGTGGAATCCGTGCAGGCCATGCGAGCCCGCGTGACCGACAATATCCCCTCGCACCAGGTGGACCGCCAGATTAAGCTGGGCCCGGGCGGCCTGCGCGATATCGAGTTCACCGTGCAGCTGCTGCAGCTCGTGCACGGCCGCACCGACCCCGCGGTGCGCACCAAGTCCACGGTGGACTCTCTCGCAGCGCTGACGGCGGTCAGCTACATCAGCCGCACCGACGCCGAGGCGTTCAGCCGCGACTACAAGAAGCTGCGCGTGCTGGAGCACCGCATCCAGCTGCAGCAGCTGCGCCGCACCCACCTGATGCCCGATAAGGAAGCCGAACAGCGCGCTCTTGCCCGCTCGATTCTCTCTCCGGAACGCAACGGAACCCTCTCAGCCGAGCAGATGCTCAAGGCCTGGCAGAAAATTAAACGGAACGTCCGTTCGCTCCACGAGCGAATCTTCTTCCGCCCGCTGCTCGCCGCCGTCTCCACGCTCAGCCGCGACGAGGTGGTCCTCAGCGAACAGGCGGCACAGGACCGTCTGGCCGCCCTCGGTTACCGCGATCCGCGGGGGGCCATGCGTCACATCAAGGCGCTCACCACGGGACTTTCGCGCAGTGCAGATATTCAGCGGCACCTCATGCCCGTGCTGCTGGGCTGGTTCGCCCGCGGTGTGGACGCGGACGCCGGCCTGCTCGGATTCCGCATCGTTTCCGAGTCGCTCGGTAGCACCAGCTGGTACCTGCGCATGCTCCGCGACTCGCCGGCCGCCGCTGAGCGCCTGAGCCAACTACTCTCCAGCTCGCGCCTCATGACCGACCTGCTGGAGGATGCCTCCGCCTCCATCGCCTGGCTGGACAAGGTCGACGACCTCAAACCGCTGGGGGAGGAGGCCCTTGAATCCGAGATTTCCTCGCTGCTGGCGCGCCACGAGGACGCCGTCGAGGCGATGCGCGCCGTGCGCTACCTGCGCCGCCGCGAAACCCTGCGTACGGCCATGGGCTGGACGCTGGGCATCGTCGACATCGAGGACACCTGCGCCGGCCTGGCCGCCATTGACGAGTGCACGATTGACGCGGCGCTACGAATTGCTCTGCGCGAGCTCCATAGCACCGCGGAAAAATCCGAAGCAGGGGAGACGGCGGGGGAGCAACTACTCACTCGCATCGCCATCATCGGCATGGGTCGCCTGGGCGGGGCCGAGAACGGCTTCGGATCCGACGCGGACGTCATGTTCGTCCACGAACCCCTCGAAGGGGTCGACGAGGACACCGCGCAGGAACAGGCCGCGCGCATCGTGAACCGCACCCTCGCCCTGCTCAAGCAGCCCGTCAAGCCCCCAATTCGCGCCGAACGCCCCCTCGAAGTGGACGCCGACCTGCGCCCCGAAGGCAAGCAGGGGGCCATCGTGCGATCGTTGGACTCCTACCGCTCCTACTACGAGCGCTGGGCCGAAACCTGGGAGTTCCAGGCGCTCACCCGAGCCCGCCCCATCGGCGGCGACCCCCAGCTCGGCGAGGCCTTCGTGGAGCTCATCGACCCGTACCGCTACCCGGCCACCTTCACGCCCGAGCAGGTGCAGCAGATTCGCCGCATGAAGGCGCGCGTGGAGAACGAACGCATGCCTCACGGCGCCGACCGCACCCGCCAGCTCAAGCTGGGCCGCGGCGGCCTGTCGGACGTTGAGTGGCTCGTGCAGCTACTGCAGCTGCGGCACGCGCACGCGGTGCCGGGCCTGCGCACCACCTCCACGCTGAAAGCGTTGGATGCGGCGGTCGAGGCGGGCCTGGTCACCGCCGAGGACGCCGAGGTGCTCAGCGGCGCATGGTTGCTCGCCACAAAGATTCGCGGCGGCAACGTGCTACGCGGCGTGCGCCAATCCGACACCCTGCCCTCCGGTCGCGCCGACCTTGAGGCCATCGCGCGCTGGTGCGGATACCCCGCCGGCAGCGCCCGCGCCCTCGAAGAGGACTACCTGCGCCAGACCCGCAACGCCCGCAAGGTCTACGAGCGGCTCTTCTTTGACGAAGCCTAGAAAGGAACGAGTCCTAGAAAAACCAGCCTGATATTTTCGTTGCTGCGGTTTTCATAGGGGAGGGGCGAGGAATCAAAATTGGTTCCTCGCCCCTTTTACGCGCCCCGCAGAAGTCTTTCGAGGTGACAGAATTTTTCGCGAGTGTTCCGCATCGAGTGTTGGTGAGGGCAGAACTGCTCCGGCCTCGAAATGCATAAATGTGACTGGCACCATGAAAATAAATTTTGTTGACCCCCGTCGAAAATGAGTCAAAATGCCCTGTTTTAGCCCGGAATTTCGCGGAACGCGGGGTGTTGTGCGAAGGATTTGGCAAACACTCAAAAACCCCGTATAGTATTTACCTGTCAGCACGACGGAGCGAAAAACTCCAACGGAATGATTCAAATTGAATACGCTGATATGCGGTTGTAGCTCAGTTGGTAGAGCACCACCTTGCCAAGGTGGATGTCGCGAGTTCAAGTCTCGTCAACCGCTCGTAAGGACTCCAAGAGTTCGAACGCGTTCCCCTCGGGGGAGCGTATGCGGTGAGGTGGTCGAGTGGTTAGGCAGCGGCCTGCAAAGCCGTGTACGCGGGTTCGAATCCCGTCCTCACCTCGCAACAAAACAACTGTTTTGTGAGCGCGATTGGCGCAGCGGTAGCGCGCTTCCCTGACACGGAAGAGGTCACTGGTTCGATCCCAGTATCGCGCACAGATGAAGCCCTGATTCTTCGGAATCAGGGCTTTTGTGTTTAATCTTTTGGTTTTCTTGGTTTGCGGAGAGACGGTGCTCCTCAGCTGACTTGTGTCTGTTCTGGAGGCGGTGCTCCGTATATTTCCTCCGCGCCGTCGCAGGGAACCCGCCCTCGCTTCGCTTCGGGCACCCTGAGGGCGCTTCCGGAAAATACGCTCGCCCCGCTCCGTGTCCCCGATGTCACGACGGAGGACACCATCTCTCCGCCCCGTAGGTAAAACACTCGAGCCCGGTTCAGTAAGGGCAGGGCTTGTGTGCGCGATACCGGTATAACGAACTTAAGGGGGAGGGGCTGTCGCCTTCTCAGCCTTTTGCTGGCTTCGCCGGGTCTACATTTGTAGGGCGTGCATCTTACACACTTCCTCCGCGCCGTCGCAGGGAACCCGCCCTCGCTTCGCTTCGGGCACCCTGAGGGCGCTTCCGGAAGGTGTAAGTCTGCCGCCGAATCTCTTCAATAGCTCACCGATACGACCAATTGCTTTGCACACCGCCCCTACCTCCGATACCCTAATGGAGGAAATCTACACTCACAGATACACCGCCGTATCGCAAAGGAACACCCGTGAAATCCTCCCTTAAAGGGTTCGGCATCTTCTTCGCCGTATGCCTCGCCTTCTCCCTCTGGTACGTCGTCCTCGGCGTCGTCATTATCGTAGTCATCGTGGGCATCATCCTAACCATCCGCAAAAACCGGTACTTCGCATCCCCCGAATTCCAGATGCACCGGCAACGCACCGCCACGCTCGCCAGTGAATACAACGAAATCGCCAGCTACGTGCACGACATCTACACTCGCGGAATCTACGAACTCGGCACCTCCACCAACGGTATGTACGGTCACCTCGCCACCGTCGAGGCTCAGCAACCCAAAACCTGGCAGACGCTGCTGCGGAAGAAAACTGACGAACGTCCCCCGCACATCTATAAATCCTCTGAACAGGTCGTTCTCGAAGCTGAACGGGATCCCATCGGCAGCCTCACCAAGTACTTCCACATCGAAGCCGATCTGCAAACCCTCAAAGACGTGCAGCGCCTCTCTGACGATATCGCGCGCCTCGAAACCGCCGTCGACAACGTGCGACGCCGTGAAGAGGACATGCTTGCCCACATCAACCCGCCCCCGTTCATCATCAAGCAGTACGCCGACGAGTTCTGGAAAAAACTCAACGTCTACCACGTGGGGCTGAGCGTGCCGTACCCCGTCTACCGATTCGAATACACCTCAGCAGATGGTAAAGAAAACCGTGCCGTTACCGTCACCCTCGACACTCCGACCCTAGACGCGCTCTCGGAAACTCTCGAACGCAAAATACGCTGGGCATGGCCCGAAGGCGGCGAACGCACCCTCATGACCGCGCAGCTACGCCAACGCATCAAAGAACGCGATAACTACACCTGCCAAAACCCCGGATGCGGCAACTCCATCATGCGTGAACGAATCCTCGTTCTGGAGGTTGTCCACAAGGTTCCGCTGTCTAACGGCGGCAATAATGAGCCCGAGAACCTGCAGACCCTCTGCTGGCGTTGCGTGCGCGGACGGAACCTGCGGCTCGCATAAAGCCGCACCTTCCGAAAGCGACATCAGGGTGCCCGCCCGGGCGCTCTCCGCAGCGAAGCAAGGAAGAGCGGAGCGTCCGGGTGCGGCGGGTTCCCCCGCAGGAGCGCAGGAAGAGGGCGGCGCGAGGCAGCCAAGAGCTCCCATATCGTGCTCAACCCAGGGATTTATGTTAAGGCTGAGGTTAAGGGTATTCTTTTGAACGGCGCCGAGTTTCTTTCCAAAGCAAGCAATTCGATGCTTGCTTGGATTCAGATACCGTCGCGCCGCACACCACCTAATATTTTCCTCATCCTAAAGGGCATACCATGTCTTCATCCCTGACCCGCCGCAAGCTTGTCGCGGGCGTAGCCTGGGCGGCACCGGTCGTCGCGGCATCGGCAACCGTTCCGTCCTACGCGGCATCCGTCGCCGCAGACTGTACCCTGGCGGCCAGCCCTGCCTACAGCATCTCTGGCACCGACGAGGGCGCCAAGACCGTCAAGACATTCACCGTCCCCAACAACGTCTACAAGCTCCGCTTCGAGCTGGTTGGCGGCGCGGGTGGCACCAACAACCGCATGACCCCGGCGGGTTCCGGCGCGAAGGTCACCGGCGTTGTTGCGGTTACCCCCGGATCCACCGTGCAGATCGTGGCAGCCGCGGGCGGCATCGGCGACGGTTCGCTCACCCCCACGGCCGGCGGCGAAGGCTACGGCAACGGCGGCTCCGTGCCCGCCTACACCATCCCCGCCAGCGTCACCGCGCAGGTGGACGCAAAGTACGCTGACCCGGCAAACTCCAAGAGCCAGGTCTACGCCGCATCAGGCGGCGGCTCCTCCGCACTGCTCATTGACGGCACCGTGGTTGCTGTCGCCGGCGGCGGTGGCGGCGCGGGCATGACCAGCTCCGGCGTGTCCTACGCGGACCCCTGGTACTCCAACCTCGACGGCCAGATCGATGCCGGCGTGGCGGCCCTCGGCTCGGATGCATCCCCGCAGTTCGGTGCGGCGGGTAGCGCCTCCGCGGCGGCAGGCTCCAACGGTACCCCCGGCTACGAAATCTATAGGGCTGAACGCTCCAAGGTACTGACCTACAACTCCGGTTCCGGCGGTGCGGCGGGTGCGGGCGGTGCCGGCGGTGCGGCGGGTACCCTGCCGGTCAGCGGCCCCGTCATCGGTTTCGAGACCACCAACAACCAGGTGCTGTTCAGCCAGTTCGTCGCAGGTAACGCGGGCACGAGCGGCTTCGCGGGCAACGGTGGCGACGGCGCGGGCGCGTACTCCTACCAGCTCGACGAGAACCCCGCCAGCGTGCACGAGAAGGGCACCTACGAGGACCGCAACTGGGACCTGGACGTCTACAACGACGAAGGCGCGTACGCGCAGAACTTCAACGGCTACCAGTCCGTGGTGTCCGGCGGCGGCGGCGCGGGCTACGGCGGCGGCGGTTCCGGCGCGGCGCAGTCCGTCTCCTCGATTGTGCTGACCCAGAAGTGGCTAAACAGCCCGACCGGTGTGCGCCAGGGCCTGGGCTACACGATGCAGGGCGGCGCCGGTGGCGCGGGCGGCTCGTACCTCGCCCCGTCGGTGAGCGACGGCTCCATCGCCTCGGCCGAGAACGCGCCGCAGTGGATGCACGACCGCGGTAACGGCTCCGTGACGGTGACCTTCTGCGAGGCGGCTGCCTAACCGTTTCTCCCGCTGAGGCGCTTGAGGGCGGTGCGCCGAGTATTTCCTCAAGCGGCTTGGAATGCTTGAGGGGCGGTGCGCCGCATGTTTCCTCCGCGCCTACGCAGGGGCACCCGTCACCCGGACGCTCCGCTCCTCCTTGCTTCGCTGCGGAGAGCGTCCGGGCTGACACCCTGAGGGCGCTTCCGGAAAACACGGCTGCACCTGTAACGCAAGCAAAGAGCCCCCACACGAGGTGATCGTGTAGGGGCTCTTTGCCGTTCACAGCACAAGCTGAGGTGGGAACCTAGCGCGGAAAGGCGGTGTCGTCCGTAGCGACATCAGGGTGCTCGAGCTCTGCGAGGGCGGGTGCCCCTGTAGGAGCGAGGACGAACACCGCCATCCGCACAACCCGTAGCCTCACAAGCTAGCGCTTGATAGCGTCCAGCGCCTCACGCTGAGCCTTCGCAATGCGCTTCTCAGACACCGTGTAGGCGGTGCCGAGCTCCTGGGCGAAGAAGCTGACGCGCAACTCCTCAATCATCCAGTTCACGCGGCGGAGCGCATCCGGCACGATGTTGCCTGCCGGTAGCGACTTGACCGCGTTATCGTAGGAGTCTTCCAGGTCCTGCACCGTGAGCATGAGCTGGTTGTCGCGGTGTAGGTTCGGGCCGAGCTTCGTCAGGCGCACCTGGGCGGCCTTCAGGTAACGCGGCAGGTGAACCAGCTGGTCGTAGCCGGTTTTCGCCACGAATCCGGGGTAGACCAGGTTCTCCATCTGAGCCTTTACATCGGAGACGGCGTGCATGGTCGTCAGCGAGGTTGCCTTCTTGATAGCCTTCTTCAGCGCGGTGGCTTCGGAGAGGATTTCGGCGACGAGCTTGGTGACGTCGAAGACCGTCTCGATGAGTTCGGCACGCACGTGCTCGTAGAGTTCGCTGTATTCGGCGTGCGTGAAGATGGGCGTGTGCGGCACGAGGTGGTCGAGCGCCGCGACGGTGCAGTCGCGAATGAGTTCGTCGATGGAGCCGTGCGGGTTCTGCGTGAAGACGATTTTCTCCTTGTGGGAGAGGTGTTCGCTCACGTAGCGTACGGGCGAGGGCACCTGCAGCTGGAGCAGGCGGATGATGCCGCGGCGCTGCGCGTGCAGCTGCTCTGCTTCGGTGGGGAAGATGCGCAGGCCCACGCTAGAGCCTTCGTCCACGAGAGCGGGGTAGCCGTTGACTGCCTGGGTGGCGATGATGCGCTGTACCTTGCGGGGGATGGCTCCGTCCGGGAACATGTCGGCGGGGAATTCGGTGAGGCCGGTGACCTCGCGTACTCCGCCGGATGCACCCGCCTCGGACTGGGTGCCCTTCGCCGGGTTCTTCGCGCCCTTTGCGCTGCCCGGACGAGCGGGGCCACTCGCGTTGCTCGAGCCGCCCTGGGCGAGCGCAACCATCTTCGCCATGGCCTCGTCGGATGCGCCGAGCGAGTCGGCGAGGGCGCTGCGAATCTCCTTGTGTAGCTGCTGCTGCAGGGCTCGCAGGTCCTTGCCCTCACCCAGGATTTTGTTGCGGGCGTTGCGCACCTGGAAGCCCATCTTCAGGTGCTCGGGCACGGCGTCCCAGTTGAAGGCTTCGGGTTCGACGACCACGCCGCGCAGGCGGCGCAGTACGAGCGCGAGAGAGGGGAGCAGCTCGTCGGTTGCGGGGGAGTAGTCCTCTTCCAAGGCGGCGCAGGCGGCGCGCGCCACGTCGGGTGCGGGCACGAAGTTGCGTCGAATCGCCTTGGGCAGCGACTTGATGAGCGCGGTCACGAGCTCGTGGCGCAGGCCGGGGATCTGCCAGCGGAACGGTTCGGGGCTCAGCTGGTTGAGGAAGAGAATCGGTACCTGCACGGCCACACCGTCGCGCTTGGCGGCGTCGGTGCGTGCGCCTCCGATGCCGGCGGTGGGGGCGTATTCGTAGCGCAGGTCGAGGGTGAGTTCGCCGCTGTCGGTGCGCTGCACCCACTGGCGGGGGAACTGGGAGTCGTCGTAGTCGGCGGCTTCCTCGTTGATGAGCTTTTCGGGGTTGAAGTCCAGGTAGTTGTCGTCTTCGAGACGTGCCTGCTTCCACCACTTGTCGAAGGCGCGCACATCCGTCACGTGGGCGGGGATGCGGGCATCGTAGAAGGCGAAGAGCACGGAGTCGTCCACGCGCAGGTCGCGGCGGCGCAGGCGTGCCTCAAGCTCTTCGACCTCGGCGAGGGCGCGCTGGTTGCGCAGGTAGAACTTGTGCTGGGTGTGCCATTGGCCTTCGACGAGGGCGGACTGGATGAAGATTTCGCGGGCCGCGGCGGCGTCTACGCGGGCGTACTGCACGGGGCGGTCGGCGTAGATGGTCAGGCCGAAGAGAGTGCCCTTGGCGTAGGCGACGGCCGCGCCAGAGCTGAGGGACCAGTGCGGTTCGGAGTATTGCACGCTGATGAGGTGCTTGCCGACCTCTTCGATCCACTGCGGTTCGATGGCGGCGTTGGTGCGCGCCCACAGGCGGGAGGTTTCGACGAGTTCGGCGGAGAGCACCCAGTCGGGCCCCTTCTTGAACAGGCCGGAGCCGGGGAAGATCGCGAACTTGGTGCCGCGTGCGCCGAGGTATTCGCGGGGGCCGCGGTTGCGTCCCTTGGAGTCCTTCTCGCGTTCTTCCTTGACGCCCACGTGCGAGAGCAGACCGGTGAGCAGGCTCTTGTGGATGTCTACCTCGTGCGCGGAGGCGTTAATATCGCGACCGCCGCTGGCGTGAATGTTGGCGGTTCGGCCCATTTCGCGCAGCTGGGCGAAGAGGTCCTGCCATTCGCGGATGCGCAGGTAGTTGATGAACTCGCGGTGGCACATCTTGCGCAGCTGCGAGGAGGACAGCGCCGCCTGCTGCTCGTTGATGTAGTCCCAGAGCAGCAGGAAGGAGGAGAAATCGGAGGTGTCGTCGACGAAGCGGGCGTGCATGGCGTCGGCTTCTGCGCGCACGTCGGCGGGGCGTTCGCGCGGGTCCTGGATGGTCAGGGCGGCGGCGAGCACCATCATTTCCTTGGCGCAGCCGCGGCGGCCACCCTCGATAATCATGCGGGCCAGGCGCGGGTCCACGGGGAAGGCCGCCATGGCTCGGCCGATGGCGGTGAGGGTTGCGCTGTTGTTACCGCCTCGTCCCTTGCGGCGGGTGCGTTCGGTGAGCGCGCCGAGTTCGCGCAGCAGGTTCACGCCGTCGTTAATGGCGCGGGATGCGGGCGGCTGCACGAACGGGAAGCGCGAGATGTCGCCGGGTTCGCGCACCACGCCGATGGCGATCATCTGCAGGATGACGGCTGCGAGGTTGGTGCGCAGAATTTCGGGGTCGGTGAACTCGGGACGCGAGTTGAAGTCTTCCTCGGAGTAGAGGCGGATGGCGATGCCATCGCTGACGCGGCCGCATCGGCCCGAACGCTGGTTGGCGCTGGCCTGCGAGATGCGTTCGATGGGCAGACGCTGCACCTTGGTGCGTGCGGAGTAGCGCGAGATGCGGGCGGTGCCGGTGTCGATGACGTACTTGATGCCGGGCACGGTCAGCGAGGTTTCGGCAACGTTCGTGGCGAGCACGATGCGTGGGCGCGATCCGGGGGAGAACACGCGGTGCTGCTCGGCGAGCGAGAGGCGCGCGTACAGGGGCAGCACTTCGTAGTTCAGGCGCGGGGACTTGGCGACCATCGCCTCGATGGCGTCCTTGGCGTCGCGGATTTCGCGCTCGCCGGAGAAGAAGATGAGGATGTCGCCGGGGGCTTCCTTGGAGAGTTCCTTGATGGCGTCGAGAATCGCGTCGGTGGGGTCGCGGTCTTCGGCCACTTCCTCGTCGTCCAGGTAGGCGTCTTCCTCGCCCTCGAGGGGGCGGTAGCGGATTTCGACGGGGTAGGTGCGGCCGGAGACCTCGATGATGGGCGGCGCGTCGTCGGGCAGGATTGCTTCGGCGATTTCGCGTTCTTCATCGCTGAGGTTCTCGTCGACGATTCCCTTACCCGGCACGTAGCTGGGGGAGAAGTGGCGGGCGAAGCGTTCGGGGTCGATGGTCGCGGAGGTGATGATGACCTTCAGGTCCGGGCGCTGCGGCAGGATGCGCTTGAGGTAGCCGAGGATGAAATCGATGTTCAGGCTGCGTTCGTGCGCCTCGTCAATGATGAGGGTCGAGTAGCGGCGCAGCAGCTTGTCGTTCTGAATTTCGGCGAGCAGAATACCGTCGGTCATGAGCTTGATGGCGCTGTGTTCTCCGACCTCGGAGGTGAATCGCACCTGGTAGCCGACGGTTTCGCCGATCTTCTGGCCGAGCTCTTCGGCGATGCGCTCGGCCACGGAGCGCGCGGCGAGGCGGCGCGGCTGGGTGTGACCGATGAGGCCCTTCTCGCCCAGGCCGAGCTCGAGGCACATCTTGGGAATCTGGGTGGTCTTACCGGAGCCGGTTTCACCCGCGATGATGACGACCTGGTTGTCGCGGATAGCGTTCATGATGTCGTCGCGGCGTTCGCTGACGGGCAGCTCTTCGGGGTAGGTGATGACCTCGGGAATGAAGGGCTCGTAGCGGCGAGGTGCCGGGCGGTTCTGTTGCTGGTTACCCTTGTTACCGCCCTGCTGGTTGCCCTTGCTGTTACCCTGCTTGCGGGCGCGGCCGGTGCCGCCTCCGCGTCGATTGGAGCGGGAGGCGTTCTTGTGGTCTGCGTTGTTCTTCTGCGCGCCGTTCTTTACCGCGTTCTTCTCGGTGCTTTTTTCAGCGTTCTTTTCGGAGGCGCGCACCTTGGCCGCGTGGATGGCGGCGGCCATGCTCGCCATGGTGGGGGCGGTTCGGGGTGCCCCGGTTTTAGGCGTGCGGGAGGTCTTATCTGCGTGATGGGTTTTCTGCTCAGACATATCCTATCCAGTGTACTCGCCCCCTTCACGGCGGGGAACGGGAGTATGCACCGGGCGAATATTGCGTCATATTTGGGCGGGTTGTACCCCTCGAAAGGGAGGGATCGTCATCTTTGCGCGAGCGAAATCGAGCTCAAGACGTTTCAAAAAGCATCAAAATTATTAAAGAAGCCAATAAATTGGTTATTAATATTTCAAGTATGACGGATGCGAAATAAGTATCTTTTTCGGCTTTCTTTCGATACTTTCGTTCAGGTGTTACAGTGGTGTATAACACAGTAACGAAGGAGTGACTATGCCAACGCCCAAGACGTACACCTCCTCACGCACTCCAGTGTTGGACTGCTGCGAGGACGCACGCCACGAAGAAATCCACCACCGCAGCGAAGAACTGTTCCAGGCCCTCGTCCACGCGAGTCTTCGCACGCACTTTGAACGCCTGAGCTCCGCCGAAACCCTGTACCTGGTGACCGGCGACGGGGAAAGGGTACAGATTTCCCCCGAAATGTACGGCCCCATCACCTCGGTGGCACGGGCCTTCGCCGACCGCAAGGACGTGTGCGTGGTCCGCCAGGATCGCCTCATGACCACCCAGGAGGCCGCCGACTATCTGGGGGTATCGCGACCGACCATCGTGCGACTCCTCGAGCGCGGTGAAATTCCCTTCGAACGCATCAACACGCACCGTCGCGTGGCGTTCGACGACCTGGAACGCTACCGCCTCGACCACGAGCACGTCAGCCGACGAAACCGATAGGCTGAACGCTCGATAGGTCGAGCCGAGCGGGGTTGAGCCGAGCCGAATTGAGCCGAACGGCGCTCACGATTCGCGGCCCTAACGGTAGGTAACGGGCCGCCTACACAGTGGCGTTCATCGTGGCATTCAGGAAAGACAGCATCCGCTGAACAATCTCGGGGCTAAAACAGCGCGAATCCCCGTGTTCGGCGCCCGGAACCAGCACCATATCGGTGGGCACCTGCCGCGTGCGCAGGGCCTGATACACCCGCACCGATTGCTGGTACGGCACGCACGAATCGGCAATGCCGTGCACTAGCATGATGGGTGCACACGCCCGGTCCGTAGCCTGTTCCTCAGTCTGCTTTTCGTCGAAGTTTTTGCGAGAGGGTTCGCCGGCAGAGCCGCCGGCGTATACTCCGCGCGCAAAATTCCCGCGCGCAAGGTCCAGGGGATTCGCCCGTTCCCAATTCTGCAGGGCGCGCTCCCGGTCGATGCCGGGCACGCGCTCCACCCATTCACGCTCCTCGCGCACGGGGTAATCGCATCCCAGCAGGCGCCACTCGGCACCGTCGTCGTCCGGATGCACCAGCGAGTACCCCGCCAGGGGACGGTCGGAGAAGATGGTGCGCAGGTCGCTGACCCCGTAGAAGGGAACGGCCGTGGCAACCGCCGAGCTCACCCCCGGGTAGTTGCTGGAGGCGCGCCCCTCGTAGTACTCGTGCAGTTCGGGATCCCCGCTCGCGTAGCCGGCTGCATCGGGACCGGCGAGCGCCACCATCATGCTCAGATGCCCGCCGGCGCTTCCTCCGGCAATCGCGATGCGCCCGGGGTCGATACCAAACTCGGCGGCACGAGCGCGGAAGAAGCGCACCGCCTCTTTCGTATCGTGCAGATCGCCCGGGAAAATCGCCTGGTGCGAGTAGCGGTAGTTGATGGTTGCGACCGCCCAGCCCTGTTTCTGCAGAGCGCGGCGCATGAGGGTCTGCCGGTTCGTGCGCGGCCCCTCGGGGGTCATGATCTCTACATCGCGTAGGCCCCGGTTCGTGCCGAAGCGCCAGGCGCCGCCGTGCACCCAGATGAGCAGGGGAGCGGGCTCGGTACTACCGACCCCAGCGCTACCCGACTCCTCAACAGAACCGGACCCCTCGGCAGCGCGCGCGGGGTAGAAATCGTAGGCGAAGGCCTCCCGCGTGACGGGCGTTTCGGCCCCGTAGCCCGGCAGGGACAAGCCGTCGAAAAACCCCTCGGGGCGGTAAAAACCGGAGCGGTACTCGTCGACGCTCTGCGCGGCCTCGGAATTCAGCATGAATCAGCCCGTTCTTTAGGTTTCTTAGCTCTTTGGTCTCTAAATTTCTTAGGGAACCAGCACGATCTTGCCGCGCGTGTGGCCGGAGGCCATAAGCTCCTGAGCCGCGGCGGCCTCGGCGAGGGGGAAAATCTTCTCCACGTGCACCTTCAGCAGGCCCAGAGACATGAGCCGGGCGATCTCCTGCATCTGCGTACGGTCCGGGTGGGCCGTCAGCCACTGCGCCTCAAACCCGCGCTCGCGGGCCACATCCAGCGGGTCGGGATTCGTCAGCGTCACGATGCGCCCGCCAGGGACCAGTACCTCCAACGAATCGAGGAAGGTCTGCCTGCCGGTCGAGTTGAGTACCACGTCCATGGTCCGACCCAGCACCGCGCGGAAATCCTCGGTGCGGTAGTCGATGGGCTGGGCCCCCAGCGAGCGCACGAACTCGTGATTCGCGGCGGAGGCGGTCGCAAAAACTTGCGCGCCCGCCTGAATGGCCAGCTGCACGGCGAGGTGGCCGACGCCTCCGGCACCGGCGTGGATGAGCACGCGCTCGCCTTCCTTCAATCGCGCCACTTCGAAGAGCGACTGGTAGGCGGTGAGCCCGGCAAGCGGTGCGCCGCCGAGCTGGGCGCACGGAACGTCGGAGGGAACCTTGGCCAGCTGGTAGGCGGGTGCGAGGACATACTCGGCGTACGCGCCGCCGGGGTACGGGAAGGTCACCATGCCGAAAACGCCGTCGCCGACTTTGAAGCCCGTATAGTCGCCGGCGGTGGCGACTACGGTGCCGGCCACATCCCATCCGGGCACGAAGGGTCTATAGGAGGGGTCGGCCAGCTGCGCGGCGGGACCCAGGCCCTTGCGGGTGGTCACATCGATGGGGTTCACGCCCGCGGCGACCGTCTTGATGAGCACGTGACCGCGCACCGGGGTGGGGATGGGCACGTTCGCCTCGTGCAGAACGCTTTCGTCGCCCCATTCGGTGAGCTGAATCTGGCGCATGGTGGTCACGGTTTACCTCCGCTGGTGTGGTGTTGTCGTGCTTGTTTGAACGGTGTGCGCGTTTCCCTATTCTCTCAACTGCGGGGCCTCCGGAACAACAGGGGAGCGGAGGCGTCCAGCCTCTGATGCTTCCACCCGAGATGTAACCCGAGATATAAAGCAGAAATAAAAAGGAGCCGACACCCGCTGGGCGAGTATCGGCTCCCGTGTTCCCTCTCGAATAAGAACATCGTGCCCCTGAAAGGATTCGAACCTTCGACCCCCAGTACCGGAAACTGGTGCTCTAATCCGCTGAGCTACAGAGGCAACCCCACCATGGTATCAGATATGCGTCGGATAAACGGTCAGCCCCGGCCCAATGCTTGCTAGAATAGGTTCTTATGACTCCTGAAGAACTCTCCGAAGCCATTGCGCTTGCCCTAGAAGAAACCATTTCCTCCGGCCAGCTGACCCTCGTGGAGGGCGCTGAACTGCCCGCCGTCCGAGTGGAGCGCCCCAAGTCCCGTGAGCACGGCGACTGGGCAACCAACGTCGCTCTGCAGCTCGCCAAGAAGGTGGGCAAGAACCCGCGCGAGGCAGCAGCTCTTCTGGCCGAGAAGATCGGCGCCATCCCCGGCGTGGCATCCGTTGACATCGCGGGCCCCGGCTTCCTGAACATCACCCTGGACGCAGCAGCAGCAGGCGAGCTCGCCGCCACCATCGTTGAGGCGGGCGAAGCCTACGGCCGCAGCGACAAGTTCGCCGGCAAGACCATTAACCTTGAGTTCGTCTCCGCGAACCCGACCGGCCCCATCCACCTGGGCGGCACCCGCTGGGCCGCCGTCGGTGATGCGCTCGCCCGCGTGCTGGAGGCTGAGGGCGCTAACGTGGTGCGCGAGTACTACTTCAACGACCACGGCACCCAGATTGACCGCTTCGTGCGTTCCCTGATTGCCGCCGCCCGCGGTGAGGAGACCCCCGAGGACGGCTACGCCGGCGCGTACATTGTTGACATTAAGGACCAGATTCTGGCTCAGCGCCCCGACGCGCTTGAGGCTGAGAACCCCGAAGAGATTTTCCGCGAAATCGGTACTCACCTGATGTTCGATCAGATTAAGGAGTCCCTGGCGGCCTTCGGCACCCACTTCGACGTGTTCTTCCATGAGAACTCCGTGTTCGAGGGCGGCAAGGTGGACGCCCTGCTTGAGACCATGCGTGAGAACGGTCAGCTCTTCGAGGCTGACGGTGCATGGTGGATGCGCACCACCGACTACGGCGACGACAAGGACCGCGTGGTCATCAAGTCCGACGGCAACCACGCCTACGTGGCGGGCGATATCGCCTACTACCAGGACAAGATGACCCGTGCCGAGAACCCCGCCGACGTGGCGATTTACATGCTCGGCGCTGACCACAACGGCTACGTGGGCCGTCTGAAGGCCATCGCCCAGATTCTTGGCTACCGCGCAGACCAGATTGAGGTCATGATTGGTCAGCTGGTGAACCTGGTCAAGGACGGCAAGCCCGTGCGTATGTCCAAGCGTGCCGGCACCGTGGTCACCCTCGAGGACCTGGTCGAGGCCGTGGGTGTTGACGCGGCCCGCTACGAGCTGACCCGCTACTCGGTGGACACCCCCATCGACATTGACCTGGGCCTGCTGACCTCCAAGAGCAACGAGAACCCGGTCTACTACGTACAGTACGCTCACGCACGCACCGCCGCCGTGGCACGCAACGCCGCGGAGGCCGACGTGAAGATTGAGGACGGCGTGGACACCTCCCTGCTCGACTCCGCCGCTGACGGTGAGCTGCTGGCTGTGCTCGGCCAGTTCCCCGCCGCCGTGCGCGACGCCGCGAAGTTCTACGAGCCGCACCGCGTGAACCGCTACCTGGAGCAGCTCGCTTCGGCCTACCACAGCTGGTACGGCGTCTCCCGCGTGGCCCCCAAGGCCGACGAGGAGGTCACTGACCTGCACCGTACCCGCCTGCTGCTGAACAACGCGGCACAGCAGGTGCTGGCTAACGGCCTGAACCTGCTGGGTGTGAGCGCACCCGAGCGCATGTAATACCCCTCGATTCAACCCCCGACCCGGTGCTACCGGGGCGGGGGTTGAACGTATGCCGCCGCCGGTGGCTTCATTGCCCAACCCGGCACAGTGCACAGATATTGAAACTGCACAGACTTTGTCCCGCCGCTACACTGCGTCCCCTAACGCTGAACCCCGGCGCAGTAGCGCACCCGAGCGCATGAGAAAGAGACACGATGAGCGAAGCCCGTTCCCTCTACCGCCCCGAATGGCTGACCCAGCCTGAGAACCCCGCCGACCTGTCCCGAAGCATCTGGACCGATTCCTTCACCCGCAATGCGGAGGGTGAGCTCTGCATCGACGGTGTGACCGTCAGCGAGCTGGCCGCCGAGCACGGCACCCCGCAGTACGTTTTCTCCGAGACCACCTTCCGCGCCCGTGCCCGCGCCTACCGCACCGCTTTTGAGCAGGCTTTCGCCAAGCATGGCGCGCAGGTGAGCGTCTACTACGCCGGCAAGTCCTTCCTCTCCACCGCGGTCGTTCGCTGGGTTCGTGAGGAGGGCCTGTGCCTGGACACCGCCTCCGGTGGCGAGCTGGCGCTGGCTCTGCGCGGCGGCATGCCCGGCGAGCGCATCGCCCTGCACGGCAACAACAAATCTGAGGCCGAAATCGCCCGCGCGATTCGTAGCGGCCTGGGCCGCGTGGTGGCCGATTCGGTGGACGAAATCAAGCTGATTGAGCGGGTGTACGCCGAGCTGGCCGCCGAGCGCGTGGCTGAGGGCGAGGAGCCCTACCCGCCCGTTCCGGTGCTGATTCGCATCACCCCGGGCGTGCACGCCTCCACCCACGAGTCGATCGCGACCGCTCACGAGGACCAGAAGTTCGGCATGTCCCTGCAACCCGGTACCGCTGCGCTGGCCGGCCTGGACGAGGCAGAGCTGGAGCACTGGGGCGTGGAGGCCTCCGACTCCTACGCTGCGCTGGCGGCGGCAATCCTGAATGTGACCGACTCCCTGGAATTCCGCGGTATTCACTGCCACATCGGTTCGCAGATTTTTGAGGCGGAGGGCTTCGAGCAGGCGGCAACCACCGCCCTGGAGTTCATGAACCGCCTCAACCGTGACCTGGGCGTGACCCTGCCGGAGCTGGACCTGGGCGGCGGCTACGGCATCGCCTACACCGAGGCCGATCGTCCCCGCTCCATCGCCGAGGTGACCGAATCCATTGCCGCTTCGGTTGCGGCCACCTGCGAGCGCCTGGGCATGGCGATTCCGCACATGTCCTTCGAACCGGGCCGCTCGATTTCGGGCCCCTCGGGCGCGACCCTGTACACGGTGGGCACCATCAAGAACGTGAGCATTGAGGACGAAAACGGCGAGATTCGCGTGCGCCGTTACGTCTCGGTGGACGGCGGCATGAGCGATAACGCCCGCCCGGTGCTGTACGAATCGGACTACTCGGCAACCCTGGCGAACCGCGCCCCGGCGGGGGAGCAGGTGCTCTGCCGCGTGGTGGGTAAGCACTGCGAATCCGGCGATATCGTGGTGCGCTACTGCTACCTGCCGGCCGACCTGCAGGCGGACGATATTCTGGCGGTTCCGGCGACGGGCGCGTACTGCTACGTGCTGGGATCGAACTACAACTTCCTGACCCGCCCGCCGGTGATTGCGACCGCCGAGGGTCGTCCCTCCCGCGTGATGATTCGCCGCCAGAGCGAGGACGACATGCTCGCCCTGGACATGGGTTCGGATATCTAAGAACCCCATCCCAGAATCTAAGAAACCGTGAAGTCCCCGTCTCTGAATTGCACGCCGTGAGGCGGCGGTTGCAGGCGGGGCTTCACGGTATTGCGCGTTCAAGACTCCGCCGACGATAAGGCTCACCTCATGATTGTGAGGGATGCCTCATCTCAGAGAATAAAAGTCGCAGCTTGAGGCCGATGGCTTCATCCCGCCTCTTGATAAAGTGGTGTTGAGTGCGTGCTCCGCGTAGCGCGCCGCACCGTAGCCCGAAGAGACCCCGGGGAACGCCCCGGAACGACCGTAGAAAGAGACTATCGTGGCTGACAAAATCAAAGTTGCCCTGCTGGGTGCCGGTAACGTCGGTTCCCAGGCGGCACGCATCCTGATAGAGGATAACGCCGTCCTTGAGAAGCGCATTGGTGCGCCCGTCGAGCTGATTGGCATTGCCGTGCGTGATACTCGGGCAACTCGCCACTGGAATGCCGACCCCTCGCTGTACACCACCGACGCCGAAGCTTTGATTGACGCCGCCGACGTGGTGATCGAGCTGACCGGCGGCATCGAGCCGGCCCGCACCCGCATCCTGCGCGCGCTGAACGCCGGCAAGTCCGTCGTTTCGGGCAACAAAGCCCTGCTGGCCAAGCACGGTGTGGAGCTGCAGGCCGCCGCTGATGAGTCCGGTGCTCAGCTCTCTTACGAGGCCGCCGTGGCCGGTGCGATTCCGATTCTGCGCCCGCTGCGCGACTCCCTGGCCGGTGACCGCGTGACCCGCGTTCTGGGCATCATGAACGGCACCACCAACTACATTCTTGATCAGATGGACACCACCGGCGCCTCCTTCTCGGATGCGCTGGCCGACGCCCAGAAGCTGGGCTACGCCGAGGCCGACCCCACCGCCGACGTTGAGGGCCTCGACGCCGCTTCGAAGGCCGCTATTGTTGCTTCGCTGGCGTTCCACTCGGACTTCACGATTGATGACGTGCACACCGAGGGCATTACCGCCATCACCGCCGATGACGTTGCGGCCGCGGACGCCGACGGCTACGTCATCAAGCTGCTGGCTATCTGCGAGCGCGAGGGTGAAGACGGTGTGAACATTCGCGTGAACCCGACCCTGATTCCGCGCCAGCACCCGCTGGCCGGCGTGCACGGTGCGTTCAACGCCGTGTTCGTCGAGGCTGAGAACGCCGGTGAGCTGATGTTCTACGGTCCCGGTGCGGGTGGCGCTCCTACTGCTTCGGCTGTTCTGGGTGACTTCGTGTCCCTGGCTCGTCGCCTCGTGCTGGGCGGCCCCGGTGTTCCCGAGACCTCCCACGCTCAACTGCACGCAACCAGCCTGGACAACGTGATTTCTCGCTACTCGGTGGGCGTTCTGGTGGAGGACCGCCTGGGTGTTCTGGCGAACATTACCCGCATCCTGGCCGAGCACGGCATTTCGGTGGATTCGCTGCGTCAGTCCGCCCCGAAGGAGGGTGTGGCTCAGATTCGCATGGTGACCCACTCCGCGAAGGACTCCGACCTGCGCCGCGCCATCGCCGTGATTGACGCGCTCGATACGGTGCGTGAGGTGAACTCCGTGATTCGCGTGGAGTCCGAGAAGCACTAGGTGCACGTCGAGAGACTATCCAATCCCGCGGCCTGATGCGCCGCACTAAACCTGCGAGGGCAACCCGCGAGGCCCCTCGCTCACTGACGAACCCGCGTACCCGCTACCGGGGTCACAGGACCCCGACGGGCGGTGCGCCTCAAGATTAAAGGAGAAGCCAATGGCACACGTGTGGCAGGGCGTTATCAAGGAATACCGTGACCGTCTGCCCTTCGGTGAGGACGTTCAGGCCGTGACTCTGGGTGAGGGTGGCACCCCGCTGATTCACGCCCCGGCGCTGTCCGCCGAGACCGGCAACACCGTTTACCTGAAGTTCGAGGGTATGAACCCGACCGGTTCCTTCAAGGACCGCGGCATGACCAGCGCCATGACCGCCGCTAAGCGTGACGGCGCGAAGGCAGTGGTGTGCGCTTCGACCGGTAACACCTCCGCTTCCGCCGCAGCCTACGCGCTGCAGGCCGGTCTGCGCTGCGCCGTGCTGGTTCCGGACGGCAAGATTTCCATGGGTAAGCTCTCCCAGGCGATTGCTCACGGCGCCGACATCATCCAGATTGACGGTAACTTCGACAACTGCCTCGAGATTGCTCGCAAGCTCAGCGAGAACTACCCCGTGTTCCTGGTGAACTCGGTGAACCCCTACCGTATCGAGGGTCAGAAGACCGGTTCCTTCGAGGTCGTCGACACCCTGGGCGACGCCCCCGACTACCACATGCTGCCGGTCGGCAACGCCGGTAACATCACCGCGTACTGGAAGGGCTACAAGGAGTACTCCGAGCCCTACACCAACCGTGACGGCGAGGTTCTGGAGCCCGTGGCCACCAAGCGCCCGATCATGTGGGGCTTCCAGGCCGCCGGTGCCGCCCCGATCGTGGCGGGTCACCCCATCGAGAACCCCGAGACCATCGCAACCGCGATCCGCATCGGTAACCCCGCTTCGTGGGAGAAGGCCGAGGCCGCCCGCGACGAGTCCGGCGGCGTGATTGAGGCCGTGACCGACGAGGAGATTCTCGAGGCGCACCGCTGGCTGTCCTCGCGCGAGGGCGTGTTCGTGGAGCCTGCTTCGGCCGCCGGTGTGGCGGGTCTGCTGAAGAAGCACCGCGCGGGTGAGGCCCCCGAGGGTAAGACCATCGTCATCACCGTGACCGGCCACGGCCTGAAGGACCCGCAGTGGGCCCTGGAGGCAGTGAACGGCGTGAAGGTCGAGCCGACCAAGGCTCCCTTCGACGTGGTTGCTGTGGCAAATATTCTCGATTTGCACTAGCCTATTCGTACTACGAGGTGCACTCCGTCCCGGTTTTCGGGGCGGGGTGCACCTGCATGATGGCGGGGCCCGTACCCCGCCACCACCCATTGTTATGGCGGATGTGCGGATTATCAGCATCCCGCTCGCTCACTCCGTCACCGATCGCGAGGTACCTCTTCACATGTCTTCCCTGAACCTTTCTGATATTCCCGTGGGCGCATCCGTCACCGTGCGCGTGCCCGCCACGAGCGCCAATTTGGGTCCCGGCTACGACAGCCTGGGCCTGGGCCTGGGATTCTACGATGAGCTGAGGGTTGAGCGCATCGAGTCCGGCCTGGAATTTGAGCTGACGGGTGAGGGTAGCGCCGAGGTTCCGCGCAACGAAAACCACCTGGTGGTTCGCGCCATGAAGGCGGCTTTTGAGGCGGCCGGCCTGGAGGAGTTGCCCCCGCTGAAGCTGATTGCGGATAACAAGATTCCGCACTCGCGCGGCATGGGCTCTTCGGCCTCCGCGATTGTTGCCGGCGTGGCGGCCGCCAGCGCGCTGCTGCCCGAGGAGCACCGCCTGGACCGCGAGCGTATGCTGCAGGTCGCCTCCGATATGGAGGGTCACCCCGATAACGTGGCTCCTGCGATTTACGGTAACCTCTCGGTGTCCTGGGGACAGCTGGGGGAGTGGCACTCCCTGATTATTCCGGTGCACCCGCAGGTGCGTCCGGTCGTGGCCGTGCCCGACTACGAGGTGTCCACGAAGCTGGCCCGTTCCCTGATTCCCGCGGAGATTCCTCACGCTCGGGCCGCGGCCAATTCGGCGCGTTCCGCGCTGCTGGTGCGTTCGCTCTCGGATGCTCCCGAGTACCTGATGGATGCGACGGTGGACTACCTGCATCAGGGCTACCGCGTTCCCGCCATGGAGCCGTCGGCCGCCCTGGTCGCCTTCCTGCGCGAGCGCGGCCTGGCCGCCGTGATTTCGGGCGCTGGCCCGACTGTCCTGACCTTCGCCCGCGGTGATGAGCAGGTGCAGCAGGCCGCCGAGGCTATTGCCGAGTTCGAGGCGCAGAGCCCCGCGAGCGAGGTGGAGGACCGTCGTCTGAAGTGGCGCGTGCTCCCTCTTGAAATTGATACTGAAGGTGTTATAGTTACTCAGTAGGACGTGTAACGTCCTATCGCGGGTTCTACCCGCCGTTCGACGACGACCGTAATTGACGCTTCCTCGCGGGTACGTTCTGTACCTCACCCCGTTTCGCCCCTTTCCGGACCTTGTACCCGGTTGGGCCTCGGAGGGGAGCTTACCTTCTACAATGCCTCACCCGCAGGGTGCCGACGTGAAGGTACGGTCTCGGTCACGGCGATTGAACCCTCCCGACCGTTCATTCTTGACCCGCCGGCCCCAGGCCCCAGGTGCGGGTCCGATGAATGAGGGGTGCACGCATAATGATAGAGCGCCTTATCTTCCGTGTGTGCTCGCCGTGTCTGAATCGGCGGGTACGGTAAGAGACGCGAACCGCCTCCAGCGCGGTTCGAGGGAGTCGAAGGTGCAGGTCGCCGCGTTCTGCGGCGGCGCAGGAACCTTTGACCGCGCTATAGCGCCCGCCCGATCTTTATTCTGAAGATTTTCAGGGCTTACAACCAAAGGAATTGTAGTTGGCAAAAAATATTGTTGTCACCGATGAGTTCGGCACGGCATCGACCGCGCCGGAACTGGCAAATTTGAAGGTCGCGCAGCTGCGCGTCCTGGCTCAGCAGCTGGGTATTCGTGGCTACCTGAAGCTGAAGAAGGCGGAGCTGGTTCAGGCTCTGGAGGAGCACCAGCGTGGTGGCGCCGTAGCTGCCCCGGCCGCTCCGAAGGCCGAGACCCCCGCCGAAAAGACTTCCGAAAAGCCCACCGCGAAGGCCGAGGAGAAGGCCGCCGAGGCCTCCGCTGAGGCTCCCGCCGAGGGTGAGAAGGACTCCGAGCCTGTTCAGAAGACTCGCCGTACCCGCCGTACCCGCGTCCAGAAGGATGCTGAGGCACAGGCCGAGAAGGCAGAAAAGAGCGGCTCCGAGGGCTCCGAAAAGTCTGAGAAGTCCGAGAAGCGCACCCGCTCTTCGCGTTACGAGACCCCCGCTCAGAAGCGTGCTCGCGCTCGCCGCGCCGCCGAGGGTCAGGAGGCCCCCGAGGCCTCCGAGAAGGGTGAGAAGTCCGAGAAGTCGGAGAAGCCCGAGAAGCGCACCCGCCGTAGCCGCAAGGACGAGAAGCCCGCAGAGCTTCCCCCGCTGGATGTGCGCGCTGAGCTGGCCGCGGAGCGTATCTCTGAGCGTTCCGAGCCGGGCGATTCGGCTCCGAACTCCTCCGAGCTGAAGGCATCCACCGCCGATGGCACCGCAAGCCTGGACAGCCTGAACGCCGCCCTGGACATGACCTTCGGCGCCGTTGACGGCGAGAAGAGCTCCAAGCGCACCCGCACCCGCGAGCGTCGCCGCGATCAGGACGGCGAACGCACCGAACGCGCAGAGCGTACCGAGCGCCGTTCCAAGCGTGACCGTCAGGCCGAGCGCGCAGAGCGTGCCGAGCGTAAGAACTCCGAGCGTACCGAGCGCCGTTCCAAGCGTGACCGTCAGGCCGAGCGCACCGAGAAGCAGGCTCGCCGCCGCGAGGAGAATGAGCCCCGCCTAAACGAAGACGATGTGCTGGCACCGATTTCGGGTGTGCTGGACATCCTCGACAACTACGCGTTCGTGCGCACCACCGGCTACCTGCCGGGCACCAACGACGTGTACGTCTCCCTGGCCCAGGTGAAGAAGTACAACCTGCGTAAGGGCGACCACGTGCTCGGCGCGATTCGCGTGCCGCGCGAGGGTGAGCCGAACAGCCGCCAGCGCTTCAACGCGCTGGTTCAGGTTGAGGCGATTAACGGTCAGAGCGTTGAAGAGGCCGCTAACCGCCGCGTGTTCTCCAAGCTGACCCCGCTCTACCCCAAGGAGCGTCTGCGCCTGGAGACCACCCCCAAGAAGCTGGGTACCCGCGTGGTGGACCTGGTGTCCCCGATTGGTAAGGGCCAGCGTGGTCTGATTGTCTCGCCGCCGAAGGCCGGTAAGACCCTCATGCTGCAGTCCATCGCGAATGCGATTACCGTGAACAACCCGGACGTGTACCTGATGATGGTCCTGGTGGACGAGCGTCCTGAAGAAGTGACCGACATGCAGCGCACCGTCAAGGGCGAGGTTATCGCCTCGACCTTCGACCGCCCCGCCGAGGACCACACCACGGTTGCCGAGCTGGCTATTGAGCGCGCTAAGCGTATGGTGGAGCTGGGCTACGACGTGGTCGTGCTGCTGGACTCCATGACCCGCCTGGGCCGCGCCTACAACCTGGCGGCTCCCGCATCTGGTCGTATCCTGTCCGGTGGTGTGGATTCCGCCGCGCTGTACCCGCCGAAGAAGTTCTTCGGTGCCGCCCGCAACATCGAAGAGGGCGGTTCGCTGACCATTCTGGCTACCGCCCTGGTCGAGACCGGCTCGAAGATGGACGAAGTGATCTTCGAAGAGTTCAAGGGCACCGGTAACATGGAGCTACGTCTGTCCCGCCAGCTGGCCGACAAGCGTATCTTCCCGGCCGTGGACATCAACGCCTCCGGTACTCGCCGCGAAGAGAACCTGCTCTCCCCGGACGAAATCAAGATCATGTGGGGTCTGCGCCGTGCCCTGGCCGGCATGGAGCCCGAGCAGGCCCTGGGCGTTCTGACCAACCAGCTACGCAAGACCGAAAGCAACGTGGAGTTCCTGCTCACGGTGCAGAAGAACGGCCTGCGCCTGGTCGACTAAGACCCGTGTTTCACGCGCCCCACCCCGGTACGACGGTGGGGCGCGTGAGGCGTTCACCCGTGCCTCCCAGCGAGGCGCCCCGTCAGGGGAGTGACGAATTCTAGTGCCCGCCCGTGCGGCGTAAAGTGCGGGAGATGGAAGAGAGAACAGAATGTTTGAATCTATTCAGGTTCTGCTGGACGAGCACGCTGACCTGCAGAATCAGCTGGCCGATCCCGCCGTGCAGTCGAACCAGGGTAAGGCACGCCGAGTGGGTCGCCGCTACGCGGAGCTGACCGGTATCGTGACCGCCTACAACAAGTACACCTCGCTCAAGGACGACCTCGAGGCCGCCCGCGAGATGGCCGAGGAGGACCCGGAGTTCGCCGCTGAGGTGCCCGGCCTGGAGGAGGAGCTGGAGGTAGCTCAGGAGAAGTTGCGCCGCCTGCTGATTCCGCGTGACCCGGACGATGGCCGCAACGTCATTCTCGAGGTGAAGGCCGGTGCCGGTGGTGACGAGGCCGCCTTGTTCGCGGGTGACCTGCTGCGCATGTACATGCGCTACGCCGAGCACAAGGGCTGGAAGACCGAGATTATCTCTTCGACCAGCACCGACGTGGGTGGCTACAAGGACGCCCAGATTGCTATTAAGGGCTCCTCGAACGAGCCGGCCGAGGGCGTGTGGGCGCACCTGAAGTACGAGGGTGGCGTGCACCGCGTGCAGCGTGTTCCGGCGACCGAGTCTCAGGGCCGTATTCACACCTCCGCCGCGGGTGTGCTGGTGTTCCCCGAGGTGGATGAGCCCGAGGAAATCGAGATTAACCAGAACGACCTGAAGATTGACGTGTACCGTTCTTCTGGCCCCGGCGGTCAGTCGGTGAACACCACCGACTCGGCGGTGCGTATTACCCACCTGCCGACCGGTATTGTCGTGGCGATGCAGAACGAGAAGTCTCAGCTGCAGAACCGTGAAGCCGCGATGCGCGTGTTGCGCGCGCGACTGCTGGCTCACCAGCAGGAGCAGATTGACGCTGAGAACGCGGCACACCGTGCTTCGCAGGTGCGCACCATGGACCGTTCGGAGCGCATCCGTACCTACAACTTCCCGGAGAACCGCATCGCCGATCACCGTACCGGCTACAAGGCATACAACCTGGACGCCGTGCTGAACGGTGACCTGGAGCCGGTGGTTCAGTCCGCTATTGAGATGGACGAGGCGCACCGCCTCGCTCAGGTGGGCCAGGAGCAGAAGTAACCCTGTGCAGAAGTAGGTTCTGTATAGGCTTATGCCGATTTTTTGATTCGGCATGAAACGTTGGTGAGGGGCTCGCCGCTGCGGCGGTGGAGCCCCTCACCTGTATGCAGCGATAGGCTTTGAGCCGTTGAAAGACGAGGAGGAGAGCTCATGAAGGTGAATGTGCACGACCCGCGCGGGGAAGAACTCGCGCAGGTGCTGACGCGCGCCACCGCGGCCCTGGCGCAGGTGCCCAGCCCCCGCGTGGACGCCGAGCTACTCGCAGCGCACCTGCTCCACGGTGGTTCTCGGGCCGAGCTGCAGCGGGCCCTGCTTATGGGGGAACGACTCACCCCCGCGCAGGTCGCAGAGTACGAGGCGCTGGTTGCCCGCCGCGCCGCGCGCGAGCCGCTGCAGCACATCACCGGGCGTGCCCCCTTCCATCACCTGGAGCTGTCCGTTGGGCCGGGCGTATTCGTACCCCGGCCCGAAACGGAACTGCTCGTCGAAGAAGCCCTCAAGGTGCTGAGCGCACGCGCCGAGTCGGCGACCGGTCAGTTGCGCATCGTCGACCTGTGCACGGGTTCCGGCGCCATTGCGGCGGCGGTCAAGAGCGAATTGCCGAACGCCCAAGTCTTCGCGGTGGAGCTCTCCGAAGAGGCCATCCCCTACGCCCGCAAGAACCTGGAGTCGCTCGGCGTGCACCTGGTGCAGGGGGACGCCCTCACCGCCCTCACCGAGCTGGCTGGCCGCTTCGACGCGGTGCTCTCCAACCCGCCGTACATTCCGTCGGCGAACGTGCCCGCCGACCCGGAGGCCGCCCTGCACGACCCGGAGATGGCGCTGTACGGCGGGGGAGCGGACGGCATGCAGATGCCCTCCGCCATCGCCGCGCGCGCCTACGAGCTGCTGGCCCCCGGAGGCTTCTTCATGATGGAGCACGACGACACCCAGGAAGAAGCCGTCGCTGAGCTCCTGGCGCGCGTTGGCTTCGAACGGTGCTACCCGGTACGGGACCTGAATGGCAGGCCCCGGCACAGCGCGGGCTACAAACCTGCCGCCGCAGGCTCCTAGCATCGGGGCCGACTCCTAGCCTCCGAGCCGGGCGGGGCCACCGAACGGAGCCGCCGCGCATCCTAACCGTCGCATCAGCCGCCGACGAGGCGCGACGCGTCAACCCCGTGACGCGCACCCTCCCCGGCATATCGCCGCAATCCATAAAACGTGAGACAATATAACCCGTGACTGCAAAGCTGTACCCCGTAACGACTGAAACCGAGACCCGCGAGGCGCTGGACGCCGCCCGCGAGGCCCTCAAGGCGCACGACACGATTGTGATGCCCACCGATACCGTCTACGGTATTGCCGCCGATGCCTTCTCGCATCAGGGCGTTGCCAAACTGCTGGCAGATAAGGGCCGCGACCGCACCATGCCGCCGCCCGTACTCATCTTTGATATCGCGGCGCTCGCCGGCGTGGTGGATGACGTTCCGGACGACATCTACGACCTGGGCTACCGTTTCTGGCCCGGCGCGCTGACCGTCATTCTTCACGCCTACCCCTCGCTGAGCTGGGACCTGGGCGAGACCCGAGGCACCGTCGCGGTGCGTGTTCCCGACGACGAGTTTGCCCTGAAGCTGCTGACCGAGCACGGCCCGCTGGCCGTCTCGAGCGCTAACAAGACCGGCCAGGAGGCTGCCGCGACCGCCCAGGCCGCCATGGACTCCCTGGGCGAGGACGTCGCGGTGATTATTGACGGTGGCCCCCGCCCGAAGCCGCACGAATCAGAGCCCAACGAGGACGGCGTCACGGTGGTGACCGAACGCGAGCCGGCTCCCTCGACCATCCTGGACTGCACCTCGTTCCCCTACGTGGTGGTGCGCGAGGGCGCGATTCCCGTTGAGGAGCTCCGCGAGGTGATCCCCTCGATTCTGACCCGCGCCGAGGCCGACGAACAGGCGGCCCGCAAGGTGGAGGAGGCACAGGCCCCCACGCAGAACGAGTCGAACACCTCGAACGCCTCCCAGCAGGCGCTGGACGAGCAGGAGGGCCTGGACGAAGCCTACGAGCAGTGGGACAGCACCCACACGGTGAGCGGCGAACCCGCCCGCCGCGCCGAGGCACCCGCGGCTGGTTCGATTGCCGCCTCCCTGCTGGGCGCTACGAGCGCGCTGGGTTCGGGCTTCGGCATCAGCTCGGTGGACCAGGAGCGCTCGCGCGGCTACCGCGACAACACTCCCAAGCCGATTCACGCGGATGAGCCGCGGGTTCAGCCCGTCCCTGCCGATACTGCCCGCGCCCTGGTCTTTGGCGAGGCACCCGCCGCCCCGAAGACTGAAGCCAAGGCCGAGCAGAAGAAGACCGAACCTGAAGTCAAGGTCGAGGCTGATGCTAAGACCGAGGCCCCGGAAGCCGCCGAGGATCACCTGTAGGCCCGGCCACGGTTAAAACTCAGGAGTAAAACTTAAGGGAACGCCCGATATATCAACAGATGTATCGGGCGTTCCCTTATGCTATCTCTCGCCGGAGGCGGCGCCACCTAGCTATTGGCGAAGCGGCGGTCCTTCTTCTTACCCAGTGCCGTGTGGGCGGTGCGCAACACCTCGCGCACGCGCGGGGTGGGTAGCAGGTTGTTCTTGCGGGCCCAGGAATCGTCAATACCCTGACCGAACCACATGACCTCGACCTTACGCACGGAACCGGAGAACCTATCGTTCATGAGCTCCGATACCTTGTAGCCGGCCTTGATGGCCGCGCGGCAGAGCCACTCGGGCAGGTGATGGGGCTTGCGGCGGCCCGCATCCAGTGATGCGGAGGCGACGGTTGCGCCTTCCCAGGGCTGCAGCACGATGGTGGGCAGCTCGCCGGGGAAGGTTCCGAGCATCACCACGAACTCGGCCAGCGCGTACACGCTGGAGACGGGGGACTTACCCTGGCCCGCACCGGCCACCGATGCGAAGGGGGAGGAGGCCATCTTGGCAAAGAGCTCGGTCGTGCGGCGGCCGCGACCCTGAACGCTGGTTGCGCGCAGGATGCACAGCTCGGGTGCGCTCTCGGGATGCTCCTCCAGGAAGTAGTCCTGCAGGTCGAGCAGCGCTTCCTCGCCAAGGGTCTTGGAGAACGAGTAGGCGCTGAAGGGGGCGGTCTCCTCGGATGCGTCGAGCACGGGGCGGGGGCCCTGCACCGCGGCGGAGGAGAGATGAATGACGCGGCGCACGCCGGTGCGCTGGGCGGCAATCGCGATGACAGCCGGCAGCAGGGCGTTCGCGCCCATGAGCGGGGGCAGGTCCTGCATATTCGGGGCGGCGAGGCCGGCGGCGTTCACCACGACCTGCGCGCTGGCGAAGGCTTCTGCGAGGGAATCGATGATGCCCTCCAGCTGTTCTGCCTCGTCGATAATGCTGTCTACGTCAAGGGATCGGGTGGCGAGGCGGGGCGCTTCAATGGGATCGACGCTGATCCCCTCTGCGTTCAGACGCGCAACGATGGCGGAACCAACAAAGCCGCTGGCGCCAATGACTTTCCACCTGGATTCGGACATGTCTTTACCTCTCAAAAGCCCGCGGTCGGTGCGGGGAAAAACAGGGTCATTTCAACTTTCGCATATTTGCACCGGTTATGGTGAATTGTTGGGGCGGTGACCGGTTTTTGGTCGCTTTTTCGCACGACGGGCACAGCTCGGGCACAGGGGAGCCATCGAAAACAGCCTTGAAAACATTGGCTGAATGGCACCTTGCTTCGTCGCGGGCCGTAATACCAGCTCGTAACCTGCGCCTCCACCTAATCCTTAGAGGTTATTCACCCTCTGGCGAAGAGTGAACTGCCGCGGGGCCGGCGCAGTCCGATATGCGAAAAAACAACCGGTTGAGGTTGAATATGCGTCATAATGGGTGCGTTAGTGGGGGAAGATTCACCTCGAGGTGAAGACCCCGGTAAAATGGTCACTTTGGAGAGTTATATCCTCATACATGAGCGTCGCGGGCACCGCCGAAACACCCGGTCCCCGCACGGAGAAGGATATGCCTCAACGTTGAACGGATAAGGTGCCTCGGCGCCGCGGAGGGAGAACACTATGGCAGAACAGCACAGCGACCGACCCGCGCCTACCCAGCACCCCGCCGAACATGACGGTCAGCACGAACCCCGCACCGTCGCGGTGATCGTAACCTACAACCGCCGCGATTTGCTTCCCAAGACCCTGGCGGGCATCGCCTCGGGCCGGATGCGCCCGGTCGCCGTGGTCATCGTCGATAACGCTTCCACCGATGACACCGCCGTATACCTGGACTCCCTGGAGTACGACCTGCCGGTGGACCGCATTACCCTGCGGCAGAACATGGGCGGCGCCGGCGGTTTCGCGGTGGGCATCGACCGCGCCCTGGAACGCCACAACCCCGACCTCGTGTGGGTCATGGATGATGACACCGAGCCGACTGAGAACACCCTGGCCGAGGCCGCTGAGGCGTGGCTCGGCTACTCCGAGGTTCCCGCCGAACGCCCCGCGGTGGTGGCCTCTCGCGTGGTGTGGACGAACGGTGAGGACCACCCCATGAACACCCCTCGCACGATGTTTGCGGCGGGGGAGCAGCGCCACGCCCGCGCCCGCGCGGTGGGGGCCCGCCCGATTCGTAGCGCCTCCTTCGTCTCGATTCTCATGGACGCGCAGGCCATCCGCCGTAACGGCGGCCTGCCCATCGCCGAATTCTTCATCTGGAACGACGATTTCGAATTCTCGACCCGCCTGATTCACCACCGCGACGGCATTGCGGTGCCTTCCTCGGTGGCGAAGCACCACACCAAGACCTTCGGCACGACGAACGCCAACCCCGGCCCGCGCTTCTATAACGACGTGCGCAACAAGCTGTGGGTGTTTACGCGCTCGCGTACCCTGAACCCGCTGGAAAAGCTGCTCTACGGTGGTTCTTCGGCCCGCCTGTGGGTCTCCACCCTGCTTCGTACCGACGACCGCCGTACCTACCTGGGGTACTTCCTGAACGGTCTGCGTGACGGCCTGCGCCCGCCCACCCCGAACCGCCGGGTGCTGGAGGGCATCTACCCGCTGACCTTCCCGGGGCGCTACGGCGTTCCGGCCTCGAACCCCGAGCCGGTCGTGACCGGGAACGCCGGGGCCGCTGGATGCGTGAGCTCCGCCCCCGACTTCTCGGTGCTCATGAGCGTGTACGCGAAGGAGAACCCCGCGTACCTGGAACAGGCGCTGGAATCGAATCTGTTGAACCAGACCCTGCGCCCCTCCGAGCTCGTGCTGGTTCTGGACGGTCCGCTCACCCCCGCGCTGCGCGCCGTGGTGGACCGCTGGGGTGCCCGCGCCGAGAACCTGGATTGCCCGCCGATTCAGCTCGTGGAGCTACCGCAGAACGTGGGTTTGGCCGAGGCCCTGAACGCGGGTCTGCGGGCCTGCAGCTACGAGCTGGTGGCGCGCGCCGATTCTGACGATATTTCCGAGCCCACCCGCTTCGCCGAGCTGATTCCGGCCCTGGCCGCGGGTGGCTACGCGCTACTCGGTTCGGCCATGCTCGAGGTCAACGAGAACAACTCGGCGGTCGAATCGGTTCGCGAGGCCATCGTCGAGCCCAAACGACTGCTCCGCGCCATGGATTCGCGCAACCCGATCTACCACCCCTCGGTGGCATTCCGTAAGAGCGCCGTGCAGACCCTCGGCGGTTACGAGTACGTGCCCGGTGCCGAGGACTGGTGGCTGTGGATGCGCCTGCGCGACGCCGGCTACCGCCTGGGCAACCTGCCCGCACCTCTCGTGCGCTACCGCGTGGGCGCCGGCGCCTACACGAAGCGCGGGGGAGTGGACGCCTGGAAGCAGGACTGGGCGATTCAACGCCGACTGTACACGGGCCACGCCATTTCGAAGGCCCGCTGGGCGCAGAACATGGCGGTGCGCAGCGTGTACCGCTTCGTGCCCGAATCCCTGCGCCGCAACGCTTTCCGCGCGCTGTCCACCGTGGCCGCACGCGCATCCTCTACTCGCTCATCTTCGGACCGTTCTACCGGTGCCGCATCTGAAGGAGGCATGTAGTGGCTCAGTTGAAACCTCACGCTCATGTGGTGATGCGGAAGGCTGCTCAGCGCGGCACGATGGTGACGGAGGGTGACTCTGGCACGATGCTGGTGAACCGCCTGTATGAGCGTAAGCCGTGGTGGTTGATTGCGCAGGCGCTGATTGATTCGAGTGCCTGGGTCCTGGCGGTTTTGTTCGCGTATATGCTCCGCTATAGTGTGCTGCTCAGTAACGGCTCGGTGTTCGATATTATTCACCCGGCGTCGTTGACGATGACCGCTACGTTGGCTGTGGTGTTGCACCTGGTCATTGGTCTGGCGGGCGTGAAGATTTATAACGGCGTCTATTCGTACGGTTCGTTTGACGAGTCCTGGCGTGCCGGCGCGGCTGCTTTGAGCGCGGGTGCGGCGTTGACTGCTTTCTCCTTTGTAGATGAGCTGTTGGGTCTGCCGCATATTCCGCATAGCGTGCCTGCGATTGCGGCGGCGTTTAGCCTCATTATGATGGCGGGCGCTCGCATGGCGAAGCGTGTGTACACTGAGCGCGGTGCTGTGCGTGAGCTGACCGGTGAGCCGGTGATTGTGTACGGTGCTGGCTTTATCGGCGGCATGGTCATGGATTCGATGCTGCACGATGAGGATGCGAAGCTTCGCCCGGTTGCGGTCTTCGATGATGACCAGCTGAAGGCTGGTACGAAGTTCCACGGCATTTCGGTGATTACTACTTACCGCGAGCTGGAGCAGGTGATTCGTGAATCGGGTACCCGTAAGATTCTGGTGACGATTTCGGATATGTCGGAGGATTACTTCGAGTCCTTCTGCAACCGCATGCGTAAGCTTAAGGTTGAGGTTCAGCGTATTAGTAGCGCGAATGCTCGACTGATGGGTGAGCGTCTGATTACCGCGAGCGATAACGACCTGATGCGCGTGATTCGTGGCGAGATTAACTACGATATTGACCGCGATATTCTGCGTTCGTACCTGCACGGTAAGCGCGTGCTGGTCACGGGTGCGGGCGGTTCGATTGGTTCTGAGCTGTGCCGTCAGATTAGCGAGTTTGAGCCGGAGACCCTCATGATGCTTGATCATGATGAGACTCTGCTGATGGAGACGAAGGTTTCGATTACTCATGAGTCGAGCCTGGATGATGACCGCATTATTCTGGCTGACATTCGTGAGGGTGATAATCTGCTGGAGATTTTCCGTGACCGTCGCCCCGAGGTGGTGTTCCACGCTGCGGCTTTGAAGCATGTGTCGGCGCTGGAGGCGTACCCGCAGGAGGCGTGGAAGACGAACTCCTTGGGCACTCTGAACGTGTTGCGTGCCGCGGAGGCGGTGGGCGTGAAGACCTTCGTGAATGTTTCGACCGATAAGGCGGCGGATCCGAAGACTGCGCTGGGCCAGTCCAAGCGCGTGGCGGAGCGTCTGACCGCGTACTTTGGCGAGAAGACCGGCAATACCTACGTGTCGGTTCGTTTCGGTAACGTGTTTGGTTCGCGCGGTTCGATTAAGCCGCTCTTTACGAAGCAGATTCTTTCGGGTGGTCCGATTACTCTGACGGATAAGCGTGCGACCCGTTACTTCATGCTGATTACCGATGCCTGCCTGCTGGTGATGCTTGCCGGTGCGATTGGTCGCCCGGGCGAGGTCATGGTGCTGGATATGGGTCAGCCGGTCAAGATCCTGGATGTTGCGAAGGCGATGCGCCAGGCGTATGAGCGGTATGACGTGGAGATCAAGGAGATTGGTCTTCGCAAGGGTGAGAAGCTGGATGAGGCTCTCTTCGGCGGTACCGAGAAGCTGGTACCTAGTGAGGAGAACCGGTATATTTCCCGGTCGAGTGCCCCGGCACTTGACCCTGATGAGCTCGATTACGAGCTGTGGATTCAGAACTACCGCGAGCACAGCGGCTACGAACGCCACGGCCTGGAGCGCGCACCCGATCCGCGCACCCTGGAGAACGCGCAGACCTTCTAACCGACTGGCTCTTCGACGCCGCCCCTATCGGAGCGTCTTCCCGGCGCCCCGGGGTCGGCAGAGCCATACGATAAACACATTCACGAGACAGTACGACCCGGAGCCCTCATGACCTCCTTTCCCGAGCTAACGAGCATTTTCGTTCTTGCGGTGATTGCCGGTGCCCTCCTGCCCTTTGCGGTGCGTCCGATTCTGCATCGTTACAACATGGTGGACATCCCCAACGAACGGTCCTCGCACACCACGCCGACCTACCGCGGCATGGGCCTGGCGACGGCCGCGGCGACCCTGCTGGCTTTCCTCGTGGCGACCCTGCTGGGCTGGACCTACCGCTCCGCCGAGTCCCTGCAGCTGGCCATCACGATTGCCGCCGCCATGCTTTTCTCCCTGGCCCTGGGCTGGCTCGAAGATATTCGCGGCGTGAGCATTGTGCGTCGTGCGGGCCTGCAGCTGGTCATCGGTGTGCTGGTGAGCGTCAGTTTCGCGACGGTTCAGGGTACCAACCCGCTGCTGGTGGTGGTCGGTGCCGTGTTCATCGCGGGCTACATTAACGTGGCCAACTTTATGGACGGCATTAACGGTATTTCTGGTGCTCACGGTCTGGTGGCTGGTTTGGCGTATGCGCTGACCGGCTGGATGGTGAACTTGCCGTGGCTGGCTTTGGCGGGTGTGGCTGTTGCCGGTGCTTTTGCGGCGTTCCTGCCGTGGAATGTGCGCCCGGGTAAGAACGTGTTTTTGGGCGATGCGGGTTCTTATGTTTTGGGTGCGGCGCTGGGCACGTTGGCTGTGGGTGCCTGGTTTGCAGATGTTCCGTTCCTGTTGGCTTTTGCTCCGCTGATGACTTATCTGGCGGACGCGGGTACGACTCTGTTCCGTCGTTTTATGGCGGGGGAGCAATGGTACAAGCCGCACCGCACTCACACGTATCAGCGTCTGACGGATGTTGGTTTCAGCCACCTTGGTTCGACCGCCGTGGTGACCGGTACGACCATTCTGGTATGGGTGCTGTTGGCGTTTGCGTCTGATTTGTATGCTGCGGGATCTGTGGTGGCGACCGTGGGTGTGGTTCTTGTGGCTCTTGCCGTGCTGGTGGTGTACCTGCGTATGCCGCAGCTCTTTGGTGGCGAGGCTCCTACCTCTACGATTGACCTGTCGAAGCGTTTTGCAGCGGATTCGAAGGGTTCGGCGCCGAAGGCGAAGTCGGCAACTTCGGAGCCTGCTACCGGCTCTTTGACTTCGGCAACTGGTGTTCCTGCGACTCCTGAGAATGTGGAGCCGACCTCGCTGCATCCGGAGCCGATCATTCCGGATTCGGTGAAGGATCGTGCGGGTCAGCCTTCTTCTGCTTCCTCTTCTTCGACGCAGTCTAATCAGAATCGTGGGGAGAAACACTAATGGTTTCTGAACACTCTAAACCTTCGGCTGAGGCTCCTGTAGAGCCTCTCTGGAGGCGCGTGGTGGACGTTCTGTGGTATCCGCCGGCGGAGTGCAAGAAGCAGCAGAAACGCCGCCGAGAGCGTGCTCAAGCAGGTTTGAAGGCATCTTCTTTCGAGAGTCAAGAGCTTTCCTGGAAATTTTTGTTCTACAGGGTATCGGCTTACTCTCTGCTGGCTTGGTTGGGCGGTATGATGAGTGCGTACCTGTTTGCGGGCCCCGTGGGCGCGCTAGGAATAACATTGGGCTTTCTGATAATCTATATATGCTTCACTCTGGGCGTATTAGTTATGTTGGTTGCTCCCATTTTCGACTGGGGTGTACCCAAATCGCTGGTGGTGAGCTACCTCGTGAAGATTGCTCTGCTCGGTCTGGTATTGATGTTTGTGCCATTCCCCGAGAATCTGAGGCACGGTTGGACTCTCGCAGGCGCATGTACCGGCGTGATTCTGTGGATTGTTATTGAAACAGTCAGCATCGCACGACTAAGAATTTTGTACTTCGACACCGACTCGGAAGACCATGGTCGGTAACACGATTGGTGTTTGAAAGGAAAAACGTTTGGCCGAAGAGAAGAAGTGGTGGGACGGAGATAAAAAGCTCCGCACCACCGGAGAATTGGTATCTGACGGAGGTCTCTCCGGCGCCGTCATGTCGATTCTCTATCTGATCATCGGTGTAGCGGTGTGGGGAGGCATCGGTTACCTCGGTGACCTGGTCTTCTCCACCACCTGGCTGGTGTGGGTTGGCGTCTTGATTGGCGCTGTCGGAGGTTTGACCCTCGTCTTTACCCACATGACCAGGCAAAATAAAGACCGTTAGGTCATTGAACGCGGACCGCTAGGTCACACATTCATCCATGTAGTTAGCATGTCAGTCGTTTATAGGCAGACATGGGCTCTTGATAGCCACTAGTAGCAAGAAAGGACTTGCTTTGATCGAGAACGGGTTGATCCTCGCGGAAGCCTATGTGCCGCCGACCCCCGAAGACATGCATCTGCCCCCCTTCTTCACCATTGGTGATTTGGCTTTCGGTAAGCAGAACGTACTGATTCTGCTGTCCGTGGTGATTATCGCGGTATTCTTCCTCACCGCAGCACGTAAGCGCGCCATGGTTCCCGGCAAGACTCAGTTCATCGCTGAGTCTGGCTACATGTTTGCTCGCAACTCCCTCGGCAAGGAAACCCTGGGCGTTCAGCACTACAAGCCTTTCGTGCCGATTCTGTTCGCCTCCTTCTTCTTCGTTCTGGTGAACAACCTCTTCGGTTCGATTCCGTTTGTTCAGCTGCCCTCCTTCTCCCACCCCGGTAGCGCCTACGCACTGGCTGGCGTCGCATACCTGACCTGGGTTGGTGTTGGTATCAAGCGCAAGGGCCTGGGCGGCTTCTTCAAGGACATCACCATGCCTTCGGGTCTGCCGGTCTGGATTTACCCCATCCTGATTCCGATTGAGTTCTTCTCGAACCTGCTGATTCGTCCCGCAACTCACGCACTGCGTCTCTTCGCGACCATGTTCGGTGGTCACCTGGCGCTGATGGTTGCATCCAGCATGGTGACCTACATGGTTGAGACTCTGGGCGGCATCGGCTACCTGGCTGCTATTGCTCCCGGTGCTCTGGGCATGTTCCTGTACTTCCTGGAATTCATGATTCAGTGCATCCAGGCTTATGTGTTCGCTCTGCTGCTGGCTGTGTACCTGCAGGGCTCGGTTTCCGAGGGACACTAGTCAGTTTGCTGACACTCTAAATTTTTTATTAGGTTTTCGCGTTCGGGGCTGGGGTACCGGCTCCGGACGAGAATAAAGCAACCCACACGTTCATTGTGCGGGCTATAACTCAAATCAAACTCTGCTCTGTTCGGGTATGTTCCCGGTTGAGCACTGTTGAAAGGAAAAATAATGGTTGGTTCCATCACTGCGGTTGGCTACGGTCTGGCAGCTATCGGCGGCGGCATCGGCGTGGGTCTGGTCTTCGCGGCTTACATGACCAGCGTTGCTCGTCAGCCCGAGTCTCAGAAGACTCTGCAGCCCATGCTGTTCCTGGGCTTCGCGCTGGTCGAGGCACTGGCAATTCTGGGCCTGGTTCTCGTCTTCATCAAGTAACCGGCTCCGCCACATCCTAAACGACCCATCCCATAGAACAGGATTCCCTCCATGATTTATCTGGCAAGCGAAGGGGGAGCGGAGGCAGCTTCGAACCCCCTCATTCCCGACGTCGGGGAAATTGTCATTACCCTCATCGGATTCCTGATCCTCTACTACATCGTTGCTAAGTACGTTGTCCCGGCGTTCGAGAAGATCTACCAGGACCGTAAGGAAGCAATCGAAGGTGGCCTTGCCAAGGCCGAGAAGGCACAGGCAGAGGCTGCAGCGGCTCGCGATGAGTACACCCAGCAGCTCGAAAGCGCTCGACTGGAGGCTCAGAAGATTCGTGAAGAGGCACGCGCAGAGGGCGAGGCAATCATTGCCGACGCTCGCGAGCGTGCAACCGCTGAAGCACAGCGCATTAGCGATAACGCGTTGAAGGCTATCGAGGCAGAGCGTGCGGCAGCAGCAGTGTCCCTCCGTTCCGAGGTTGGCACTCTGGCTACGACCCTTGCCGGCAAGATTGTGGGCGAAGCCCTCAACGATGATGAGCGATCGGCCCGTGTGGTAGATCGTTTTCTTGCTGACCTTGAAACCGAGAAGCAGAACGCAGGTGCGGCTCGGTAATGGCAGGAGTATCTACTGAATCACTGAGCAAGGTGGAAGAGGTTCTGGAAGCCCACGCTTCCCTGCAGCCTCTGAAGCTTGCGGGCGAGCTTTTCGCACTGGTCGACGTGCTCGACCATAACGGCACCCTTCGCCGCGCCGTCACCGATTCTTCGCGTGACGCAGCGGCCCGCCAGGGAATCGTCAATTCCGTTTTTGACGGCAAGATCTCTTCGCAGGCCATGGCTGTACTCACCAACGCGGTGGCTCAGCGCTGGTCCGAGGATTCCGACCTGGCGGATGCCCTGGAACGTGCAGCGGTGCTCGCCGTGATCGCATCGGCTCAGTCTCGCGGTGGCGTGGATGCCCTGGACGAGGTACTCAACGAACTACTCACCTTTGTGCGTACCGTTGATTCCAACGCTCAGGCGCAGGAAGCGCTGTCCGACCATCAGGCAAGCAAAGAAGCAAAGAAGAAGCTCGCCGTGGCGCTCGGTGGCCCCGCCACCACCGCCGAGGGTGTGCTTCTGCTCGAACGAGTTGGCTCTAATCCTCGTGGCCTCCACGCCGCGCGGGCTGCCGACGAGTTCGCAGAAATCATCGTCAAGCGACAGAACCGTTACATTGCGCGCGTTACCAGCGCAATCAACCTGTCGCAGGCACAGCTTGAACGTCTCGGTCGCGCACTCAACGCCGTGTACGGCCGCGAGCTGAAGCTCGACGTTTCGGTGGATCCCGCCGTTCTGGGCGGTTTGCGTGTTCAGGTGGGCGACGAGGTGATCGACGGTACCGTCGAGACCCGTATGTCCGACCTGTCTCGTTCCATCGGCTAGCGGCTCAAGCTAGCGACGCTGAACCGTTCGTCGCAACGGTGATTTAGAAGATACCTCGGGTAGGCGGGTGCGCGGCGTATGCCTCCTCCAACGCGGAGGCGGCATGGCCCGCCCGTTGAGCCCGAATTGCAAGTTTCGGTTAGTTCCGTTGATGGAACGTAACCACAATGAGAGAGCAGGGACACAAGATGGCCGAACTGACCATCAATGCCGACGATGTCCGTAATGCGCTGAACGAGTTTGCAGCGTCTTACGAACCCGGCAATGCAGAACGTGTTGAGGTGGGTCGAGTTGTATCGGCCTCCGACGGTATCGCTCGCGTCGAGGGTCTGCCCTCGGTGATGGCGAATGAGCTGCTTCGTTTCGAAGACGGCACCCTCGGCCTCGCACAGAACCTGGATACCCGCAATATTGGTGTGATTGTCCTGGGTGACTTCACCGGTATTGAAGAGGGCCAGGTTGTACACCGCACCGGTGAGGTTCTCTCGGTGCCCGTTGGCGACGCGTACCTCGGTCGCGTTGTTGACCCCCTGGGTAACCCGATTGACGACCTGGGCCCCATCGAGGCTGAAGGCCGCCGCGCACTGGAGCTGCAGGCTCCCGGCGTGACCCAGCGTAAGTCGGTTCACGAGCCGCTGCAGACCGGTCTGAAGGCAATTGACTCGATGATTCCGATCGGCCGCGGTCAGCGTCAGCTGATCATTGGTGACCGCCAGACCGGTAAGACCGCTATCGCGATCGACACCATCCTGAACCAGAAGGACAACTGGGCTTCCGGTGACCCGGACAAGCAGGTTCGATGCATCTACGTGGCCGTTGGCCAGAAGGCATCCACCATCGCAGCTGTCCGCCACACCCTGGAGACCCGCGGCGCGCTGGAGTACACCACCATCGTGGCATCTCCCGCATCCGACGCAGCCGGCTTCAAGTACCTGGCACCCTACACCGGTTCGGCTATCGGCCAGCACTGGATGTACGGCGGCAAGCACGTCCTCATCATCTTCGACGACCTGTCGAAGCAGGCAGAAGCATACCGCGCCGTGTCCCTGCTGCTGCGTCGCCCGCCGGGACGTGAAGCATACCCCGGTGACGTCTTCTACCTGCACTCCCGCCTGCTGGAGCGTTGCGCTAAGCTCTCCGACGACCTGGGCGCAGGCTCGATGACCGGCTTCCCGATCATTGAGACCAAGGCAAACGACGTTTCCGCCTTCATCCCGACCAACGTCATCTCCATTACTGACGGCCAGATCTTCCTGCAGTCCGATCTGTTCAACGCTAACCAGCGCCCGGCAGTGGACGTCGGTATCTCCGTGTCCCGCGTTGGTGGTGCCGCACAGACCAAGGCTATGAAGAAGGTCTCCGGTACCCTGAAGCTGGAGCTGGCACAGTACCGTGCGATGGAAGCGTTCGCGATGTTCGCATCCGACCTGGACGACGCCACCAAGGCTCAGCTGACCCGCGGTTCCCGCCTGACCGAGCTGCTGCGTCAGCCGCAGTACACCCCGTACGCCGTCGAGGAGCAGGTTGTCTCCATCTGGGCCGGCACCAACGGCTACCTCGACGACATTGAGGTCTCCGACGTGCTGCGCTTCGAGGCAGGCTTCATCGAGTACCTGCGTCACAAGACCTCGGTCCTGACCGACATCGCCTCCTCCGGCAAGCTTGAGGACGACACCGTTGCCGCTCTGAAGACCGCGGTGACCGAGTTCAAGCAGGGTTTCCAGTCTGAGGGCAGCAGCCACCTCGTCGACGCAGGTCACGAGGAGCACAAGGCAGCTCGCGATAGCGACATCACCCAGGAAACCATCGGTTAGCGATTAGTCCTCGCTCCCTGCCCGCCCCGGCTCTAGGGTCGGGGCGGGGCAGACGAGCAGGAGAAAGGAAGCTCTATGGGAGCCCAGATTAGGGTTTACCGACAGAAGATTGCTTCGACGTCGTCCATGAAGAAGATCTTCAAGGCGATGGAGATGATCGCGACCTCCCGCATTAACAAGGCTCGTAACGCTGCTCAGGCTGCCGGCCCTTACGCGAACGCTCTGACCCGCGTGGTGACTGCGGTTGCGACTCAGCACGGTATTAAGCACCCGCTGATTCACAAGCCGAACGAGTCCGGAGCCTACGAACACCGCCGCTCCGCAATCCTGGTTGTTACCAGCGACCGCGGTCTGGCCGGCTCGTACTCCTCCGCTATCCTGCGTCGTACCGAATCTCTGATTGAGAGGCTGCGCTCTAACGGCCAGGAGGTACAGCTGTACCTGGTTGGTCGTAAGGCAAAGGCTTACTTCGAGTTCCGTGAGCGCCCCTACGCCCGTGCGTGGGAGGGACACACCGATGCACCTCGTGTTGAAACCGCCGTCGAGATTCGCGATGCGCTACTTGAGGCCTACGACCTGCCCTTCGAGGAGGGCGGCGTGGACGAGCTGCACATCGTATACACCGAGTTCAAGTCGATGGTTGTTCAGGAACCCAAGATCCTGCGCCTGCTGCCCATCCACGTGGGCGAGGCAAAGGAACTGGGCGAGGAAATCGTTCCCGATCAGGAACTGACCAAGGCTGAGTACGAGCAGGCGGCATCCTTCGAGTTCGAGCCCTCCGCTGAGGAAGTGCTCAACGCGCTGTTGCCGCGCTACATTGCATCGCGTATCTTCTCCTGCCTGCTGCAGGCAGCGGCAAGTGAGCTGGCATCCCGCCAGCGCGCAATGAAGACCGCAGGTGACAACGCTGAGACGCTGATTACCAAGTACACCCGTTTGATGAACAACGCACGTCAGGCGGAAATTACTCAGGAGCTCTCCGAAATCGTGGGCGGCGCAGACGCCCTCGACTCCTAGTACTTGTACGCCAACGAAGCCATCAACTGTCCAAACTTTCTAAGTAAGTGAGAAATATGACTGCCACCTACAACGAATCGGTCTCCGCACCGACTCAGGGCGCAACGGGTCGTATTGCCCGCGTCATCGGCCCCGTGGTCGACGTCGAGTTCCCCGCCGGTCAGGTCCCCGAGATTTACAACGCTCTGACCACCGAGCTGACCCTTGACGGTCGCACCCGCACCATCACCTTCGAGACCGCACAGCACCTGGGCGACTCAATCGTTCGCGCTATCTCCCTGCAGCAGACCGACGGCCTGGTCCGCGGTCAGGCTGTGGTCGACACCGGCGCACCGATTTCCGTTCCCGTCGGTGACGGCGTGAAGGGTCACCTCTTCAACGTGCTCGGTGACGCCCTCGACGTGCCGAACTCCGAGATCAAGGCTGACACCTACTGGCCGATCCACCGTGCCGCTCCCGGCTTCGCAGAGCTGGAAGGCTCCACCGAAATGCTGGAGACCGGCATCAAGTCCATCGACCTTCTGACCCCCTACATCAAGGGCGGTAAGATCGGTCTGTTCGGTGGTGCAGGCGTGGGTAAGACCGTGCTGATCCAGGAAATGATTACCCGTGTGGCTCGTAACTTCGGTGGTACCTCCGTGTTCACCGGTGTTGGCGAGCGTACCCGTGAGGGTAACGACCTGTGGGTCGAAATGGAAGAGGCAGGCGTTCTGAAGGACACCGCCCTCGTGTTCGGCCAGATGGATGAGCCCCCGGGAACCCGTCTGCGCGTGGCGCTGACCGGTCTGACCATGGCGGAGTACTTCCGCGATGTTCAGAACCAGGACGTGCTGCTCTTCATCGACAATATCTTCCGTTTCACTCAGGCAGGTTCTGAGGTTTCCACCCTGCTGGGCCGTATGCCCTCCGCAGTGGGTTACCAGCCGAACCTGGCGGACGAAATGGGTCTGCTGCAGGAGCGTATTACCTCCACCCGCGGTCACTCCATCACCTCCATGCAGGCAATTTATGTGCCTGCGGATGACTACACCGACCCGGCGCCGGCAACCACCTTCGCGCACCTGGATGCGACCACCGAGCTCTCTCGTGAAATCGCATCGCGCGGTCTGTACCCGGCAATTGACCCGCTGTCCTCCACCTCCCGAATTCTGGACGCACAGTACATCGGTCAGGAGCACTACGACACCGCAATTCGCGTGAAGGCTATTCTGCAGGAAAACAAGGAACTGCAGGACATCATCGCGATTCTGGGTGTGGACGAGCTCTCCGAGGAGCAGAAGATTGTCGTGGCTCGCGCACGTCGTATCGAGCAGTTCCTCTCCCAGAACACCTACACTGCAAAGCAGTTCACCGGTGTCGAGGGTTCGACCGTTCCGCTGAAGGACACCATCGAGTCCTTCCAGATGATCTGCAACGGCGATGTCGACCACATCCCCGAGCAGGCGTTCTACAACATTGGTGGTATGGACGACGTTATGCGCCGCTACGAGGAAATCAAGGCACAGACTGGAGCTAAGTAATCATGGCTCTGAAAGTTGAAGTTGTTTCCCGTGAGCGCACGGTGTGGACGGGTGAGGCGAACTACGTTCGTGCACGTTCCGTCGACGGTGAGCTCGGTATTCTGCCGGGCATGATCCCCACCTGCGCACTGCTGGCACAGGACGGCGAGCTGCTCATCGAACCTGTTGAGGGCGAAACCATTAAGACCACCCTCAACGCTGGTTTCTTGACCGTCTCGAACGATCACGTGACCATCGCCGCCAAGCACGCACAGGTCTAGGCCTCGCCTGGACTCGGTGATATAGCAATCGCCGGTGCCCGACCTCGCAAGGGGAGAGGCACCGGCGATTGGCGTATCCGGGCTACATCGTGTGCGCAGAAAGAGGGACGCTTCCCAAAGCACAGGAAGCACCCCTATGAGTTGTCTAGAGCTGCTTAGAACAGGCGGTCCGCGCTGTCGTCCACGCCGCGCATGGCGTCGTAGTCCAGGCTCACGCAGCGGATGCCGCGGTCCTCGGCCAGGGTGCGGGCCTGCGGTTTGATGGTCTGAGCGGCGAATACGCCCTGCACCGGCGCTAGCAGCGGGTCACGGTTGAGCAGCTCCAGGTAGCGGGTGAGCTGCTCCACGCCGTCGATATCGCCCACACGCTTGAGCTCGACCGCCACGGAGACGCCGTGCGCATCCTTGGCCATGATGTCGACCGGGCCAATCGCGGTGGGAAATTCGCGGCGCACGAGGGAGTAGCCCTCGCCCAGGGTGTGGATCTGCTCGGCGAGCAGGCGCTGCAGGTCGGCTTCCACGCCGTCCTTGATGAGGCCCGGGTCCACGCCCAGGTCGGTGGAGTGCTCGTGCTCGATGCTGTAGATGCGAATGAGCAGACGGTCGTCGCTCTTGGCGGCCTGCACCGTCCAGAGCTGCTGAACGTCGGGCTCCAGGTCCTCACGGATGCTCTGCGGAACGTCCTCACGCTCAGCCACCAGTAGGGAACAGGGAGGGCTCATCCAGTTCAGGGGCTTGTAGGAGCCGCCGTCGGAGTGAATGAGAACCGAGCCGTCGTTCTTCACCATGAGCAGGCGGGTGGCGCGAGGAAGGTGGGCGCGCAAGCGGCCCTCGTAATCAACGGAACATTCAGCAATGACAATATGCATCCGTCCACTCTAGCAGGTATCCGCAGCCTCGGGGGAGAGGGCAGGAGCGGGCGCGGTAGAATAGGGCTCATGGCACGTAAGAATCACCCCGGTAAGCGAGCGTCCGGTACCACCAGCGATAAGTGGCACCGTAGCGCACCCGCGGGACGGGACATCAGCAGGATTCTTGACCCCGCGCCCCGCCTGGAGAGCGACCGCTTCGGCGATTGGCTCGTGCAGTACATTCCGGCGGTGAACGCCCGTAAAACTTACACGTGCCCCGAATGTTACCGCCCGATTCCGCCGGGAACCGCGCATCTGGTGGTGTGGCAGGAGAGCCACACGCTGGGACGTTCGAGGGCCATCGACGAGCGCCGGCACTGGCACCAGCACTGCTGGAGGACCCGCCGCAAATAGCCGCGGCAGAGCATCGCGTCGGGCAATCCGGCACCCAGACGCTAGAACCCCCAACGTCAGAAGAATGACAGACGCGCACGCGCGTACATCTCAAGAGTGAAGGAACCCCATGAGCACCGCAGAGGTTACCCGCGAGCAGGAATTCAATCCCGCCCGCTACGTCTTCAGCACCCCCGCAGAACCCACCCCCATTAAGGCACGCACCGTGCTACCGGCACGCCGCGAGAACTTCGTCGTGACCACCGCCGACGGCAAGCGCCTGGTCGGCGAGCTGGCCCTGCCCGAAGGCGAAATCAAGGCAACCCTGGTGACCTTCCACCCGCTGCCCACCCACGGCGGCTACATGGACTCCCACGTGTACAAGAAGGCGTCCTTCCGCCTGCCGGCCCTGGCGAACATCGCGGTGCTACGCTTCAACACGCGCGGCACCTCCTCGATTCGCGGCACCAGCGAGGGCGTCTTTGACGGCGGCTTCGCCGAGAAGAAGGACTTCGACGCAATCCTGAAGTTTGTGCGCGAGCGCGCCCTGCCGAACCCCTGGCTGGTCGGTTGGTCCTTCGGCACCGAGCTGGTGCTCAAGTACGGCCCCGAATACGCCGGCGAGTTCACCGGCGCGATTCTGCTCTCCCCGCCGCTGCACCGTGTGCACCCGGCCGAGCTGGACGAGTGGAACAAGATCTCGAACCCGCTGTACGCGCTGGTCCCCGAGCACGACGACTACCTGCAACCTCCCGCGGCCCGCGAGCGCTTCGCCGCCGTGCCTCGCACTCACGTGATTCCCTTCGAGGGCTGCAAGCACCTGTGGGTGGGCGAGAAGTCGGTGCAGCAGGTACTCAACACCGTGGTGAGCATCGTGACCGGCACCGAAACCGAGCTGCCCACCGAATACAGCGGCCCCGTGGCGGAAGAAATTACCGAGCTCTAAAGGTTCGGTATAAAAACACGGCATAAAACATAAAGGCGGCGGCTTTGGATAGAACATCCAAAGCCGCCGCCTTCGTATCTATACGAGATAGTTGCCCGCAGGAAGAAGAACGAGCGCGTAGAGAACCTACAGCTGTTTACAGCTAGGTGACTGCAGTTGGGCGGTGACTACAGCTGGGAAGTGACTATAACTGGTCTTGGCGAGGAATGAACACCTCACGCACCAGAATCAGCATGGAAGCCGCCGCCGGAATAGCAATCAGTGCGCCCAGCACGCCCCAGAGCGCGCCACCGGCAGCCACCGAAATAATCGCAACACCGGCAGGGACCGACACAGCGCGAGCCATAATACGCGGAGAAATCAGGTACGCCTCCACCTGCAAGTACAGGAAGTACGCCACCGCAAACCACAGCGCCATGCTCCAGCCCTGGGTCAGCAGAATCAGCGAGGTCAGAATCAGCGCCACCACGCCGCCAACCAGCGGGATGAACGCCAGAATTAGGATGACGATGGCCATCAACTGGGGGAAGCTGAACCCCAGGAAGAGCATGGCGAAGAAAGCGAAAAGGGCGTTGCAGATGGCCACCATAGCCTGGCCCATCACGTAGTTACCCACCGAGTCGGTGATCTTATCTGTGATGTACTTGACGCGGGCGCGCTTGGAACCCGGCGCCAGACGCACACCCCAGGCCTTGATGGTGTTCATCGAGGTGAGGAAGTACAGGGACAGGAACAGAACAATAATTACGCCGGTCACGCTCTGCGCCAGGGTAGAACCGGCAGACAACAGGCTCGACATAAAGCTATTGACCTGCGAGGAAGAGAACGTTGACTCCAGGAACTTGGGGACGTTCTCATTCACCCAGCTGCTGATGCTAAAGCGCTGATCGAGCTCGTGGTACCAATCAGAATCGATAGTGTTTTGGTAAATATTCGGGGCATACTGCACAAACTTGGAGGCCTGCTCGCTAATAATCGGGCCGATGCTCATCACCAGGGCGGCAACGGCACCGGCAAAACCGGCGAGAACCACGATCACACCGATGTTGCGCTTAATGCCCCAAGCCTCCAGGCGACGCACAATCGGGTCCAGACCCAGCGCAATGAAAATAGCGCCGGTCACCCAGCCCACCAGGGCACCCACGTTATTGAAGATGTAGTAGGCCAGCAGGGCCAGACCCACACCGACGGTCATGAGGAAGCCGAACGCGACGGGGTTGTGCATCATGGAGGTCTTGCCGTTACCGAGGACCTTCGGCGGCGGGGGAGTATCGCTACCGGCCGCCGACACCACGGGTAGAGTATCGGTCGGGGGCATAGATGCGCGTCGGCGGTTGGAGCGCACCTGGCTGATGCTCTCGGTCAGATCGGTGAGGGTACCCGTCAGCTGATCGGCGAGGGATTCCTTCTTGTGGTGTTCCTCGGAGTGCTGGTCCCCGCCATCGCCGGAGGGGTGCTTCTGATTGCTCATACGGGTCCTTTTCGAGGGAATCGGAGGTTTGTGCGTTGCGACGTCGCGTATGTCTGCGGCGTTTCTCTACTGTGCCATTCTACCGGCTCACGGCCGTGAGGGTTGTGCCCACCGCGACGGGGCCGACCCGTGAGAGTGCGGTTGCACCAACCACGCCCCATCGGTTCGGATGTGCTGAGAGCTAAGGGGCGGGAGTTATTGCCCCCGGGCGAGCCGAACCGGAGATAATGGAGAGAAGAGCCGCGGCAGATTGGGCTATCGCGCGAGAACGTCCGGGCTCAAAGCCGTCGTGAACGACGTGCGCGCGGCACGAGAAGTTGAATGGCGGGAAACGCCGAACAACGTGAACGGAAGGAACGCAGGATGAGCATTATCTTTGACCCGGCAGACCGCGGGCAGAACAACGCCGCGCGGGGTGGGGCGCAGACTGCGCCGGCCGAGGCGAACATCCCCGCCTCGGTGCGCAACGCCGTGGAGCTGAACCCCACCTCCGGCACGCAGGGGTCCGCGGCATCCTCGGGTAATCAGCCCGATGCCCCCGCCGCCCCCACCTGGCGCTACGACGTGAACACCCCCGAGGAGTTCCAGAAGTTCGTTCAGCTCTCCAGCCAGGGCGCCGTGATTTTCGCGCTCTACGCGCCCCATTCACCATCCTCACTGCAGATGCTCGAGGGCGTGCAGAAGCTTGTGGACTCCGCCGCCGGATCCATGATTTGCGCCGCCGTGGACATCACCAAACTGCCCGAGGCCGCGCAGGCCTTCGGCATGAGCGGCGTACCCGCCGGCGTGGCCGTGCTGGGTGGGCGACCCGCCCCGATCTACACCGGCCCGGTCAGTGCCGAGGACCTGGCCGACGTGCTCTCGCAGGTTCTGCAGCTCGCCGCCCAGTACCAGCTGCCTGGCGGTTTTGACCCCGCCGTCCCCGAGGATGAAAAGCCCCTGCCGCCCCTGCACGCTGAGGCCGTGGCCGCCCTGGATCGCGGCGACCTGCCCGCCGCCCGTGAGGCCTACCGCAAGGCCATCGCAGAGAATCCCGGCGATAAGGAGGCGAAACTCGGCCTCGAGCAGGTGGAGCTGCTGGCCCGCGTGAAGGACCTGGATCTGGCCACCGAACGCGCCGCCGCCGCATCCGACCCGCTGAATATTGAGGCGGCCTTTAACGTGGCCGACCTGGATCTGGTGGGCGGCCACGTGGAGGATGCCTACAACCGCCTGCTGCGCCTGTTCAGTGCGGTTGGCCCCGACGATAAGAAGCGCGTGCGCGAGCGCCTCGTGCAGCTCTTCGACGTGGTCGGCGCCTCGGACCCGCGCACGGTGAAGGCGCGTGCCGCGCTGACCATGGCGCTGTTCTAAAGAGGCTCCCCGGCGCGGCCGGGGCAACCTCCGGGAGGACCCACCGGAGAATCGTATGGAATGGTGTGCAATAGGCGGGCCGCCGCCTCGTTGACCTGTAGTGTCGGCGGGGTGGCGGCCCGTTTGCGTGCGTAACGCACCGGCAGGGTAGGGTACGGCATTTTCACTGTGGGGGCGCCCTGCGAACGGCTTCTCTGCGAATGGTCTTGAACGTCCGGACTGTGAACAAATGACATTTTTGAGCATCTTTCAGAAAAAGGTATTTTGGCTAATGGGGGGGTGATAGGGTGAGAGTGTGACCCGTTACTCTCACGCGTAAGGAACCAACGATGCCCCAGGATCCGGTGAACACCCCGCCCCACGACCCGCAGCACGGAACGCCGCAGCACGGTGCAGCGCAGAGCCCAGCTCAGCCTACCCCGGTTCAACCTAGCTCAGCTCAACCCGAACAGCCGGTAGCCCAGCAACCCGAACAAGCCGCCTACGCTCAGCCGGCCTATGCTCAGCCGGGTCAGCAACCCCCGCAGTTCCAGCCGGCCCCCGCGCAATTTCCCGTGGCGCCTCCCCAAGCACCGTCGCAGACCGGAGCCGCCGTCGAGATTCGGGGACTCGCCAAGCTCTTCGACGACAAGGTCGCGGTGGATCGCATTAACCTGACGATTCCCTCCGGCTCGTTCTACGGGCTGGTCGGCCGCAATGGTGCGGGTAAAACCACGACCATTTCCATGGTTACCGGCATGCTTCAGCCTACCGAGGGTACCGCGCTGATTCGCGGTATTGACATGTGGGCCGACCCGCTTAAGGCTAAGGCGCACCTGGGTGTGCTGCCCGACGGCGTGCACCTCTTCGACAAACTTACCGGCGAGCAGCTCATCACCTACTCCGGCTACCTGCACGGAATCGATAAGGAAACCGTTGCCTCCCGCGTCAAGGACCTGCTGGCCGCCATGGACCTGACCGACGCGGCCGGTCGCGCCGTCGCCGACTATTCCGCCGGTATGACCAAGAAGATTGCGCTCGCCGCGGCCCTTATCCACGCGCCCTCCGTGCTGATCCTGGATGAGCCCTTCGAGGCGGTCGACCCGGTTTCCGCGGCCAATATTCAGGACATCCTGCGCGGCTTTGTCGCATCCGGCGGCACCGTCGTTATCTCCTCACACGTCATGGACCTCGTGCAGCGCCTGTGCGATCATGTGGCGATTATGGACTCGGGCCGAATCCTTGCCGCCGGAACCGTCGACGAAGTACGTGCCGGCGTGAGCCTTGAAGAACGATTCGTGCAGCTGGTTGGTGGCCGCACTTCCTCGGAAGGATTGTCATGGTTGGGCACCTCGTCTCACTAAAGTGGAAGTATGTGCAGGCCTCCTTCCGCCGTAGCGTCTGGGCGGTTATCGGTCTGGTCATCGCCGCCGTCTACGCGGTCCTCGCGCTCCTTGGCCTCGCCGTCGGGTACCTGGCGGCGGCCTTTGAGGCGCCCGAAACCGGTCCGCTCATCGCGCTACTGGCCGGCTCGGTGCTCGCTATTGGCTGGTCGGTCGTCCCCATCTTCTTCAGCGGTCTGGACGGCACCCTGGACGAGAGCCGATTCGTGCTCTTCCCCATCGAGCCCGCCACCCTGCAGAAGGGGCAGTTCCTCGGCGGGTTCGTGGGCATCCCCGGCGTTGCCTCCGTGCTAGCCGTGCTCCTGGGCCTCATCGCGTACGGTTCCCAGCCGCTCCTGCTGATCGTGTACCTGGTTTGCGCGGTACTGGGCCTGGCCAACCTCATGGTGTGGGCACGCCTGGCCAACCGCCTGGGTATCATGCTGAGCGCAAACCCGCGCGTCGCCAACGGGCTGATGATTGTGGCTGCGGTGCTCATGATGAGCATGGGCTTTATCTCCGGCGGTACCGCAACCTACCTGATGAGGCACTGGGATGCGCTGCTCCCGTTCCTGCCGTGGCTGGGCGTGACTCCCTTCGGTTCGGCCTACGCCGTACCCTACTGGCTCGCGGCGGGTAACGTTCCCGCGGCCCTCGGATGCCTGGTGCTGACCCTCGGCTACCTGGCCGGCGGCTGGTGGCTGTGGGGTAAGAACCTCGCGCGCTCCATGGCGAACGTTGGCGGTAGCGCCCATCACGCGAGCGCAGCCGAAGTTGCCGCGGGCGACCTGGGTCTGTTCGCTCGGTTCCCCGCAACCCCGCGCGGCGCGGTGGCGGCCCGCACCCTACACTCGCTGCTCAAGGACAACCGCCTGCAGATGCTGACGGTTACCACGGTCATGATGTACCTGCTCCTGGCGGTTGGCTTTCCCCTCTTCATGTCGGCCACGGGCGGGAGCATCCATGGGGAGATTGGCTTCGGCCCCAACCCCGAGCAGGCTACACAAGTCGTCAATAGCGGCGTGATGCAGCTCTTCGGATTCTGGATCTACTTCTGCACCGTCTTCACCGGCTACTACATGTGCTTCCTCGTTTCATACGACAACACGGCCTTTAGCCTGCACGTGCTCTCCCCGCTGCGAGGTATCGACGACCGAATCGGTCGCCTGTGGGGCTACAGTATTCTCGTTGCTCCGATTGTGGTGCTGATGGTGCTGGTGGCCTCTGCGGTGAACGGGCACCTGGAACTTTTCCCCATCGTGCTGATGCACCAGCTGGGCGTGTTCGCGGCGGCGGCAGGCATGGGCTGTGTGCTGGATACCTTCATTAGTCCGCCCGTGGCGCCTCCCGGCGCTAACCCGTTCAAGAACCCGAAGAATAACGAGGGCATGGGCAAGCAGCTACTCCTCATGCTTTCAATGGCCGTGGTGATGCTCAGCGCCCTGCCCGGTGGTATCTCCGTGATCGTGTACGTTTTCCTCACGCAGAACCTGCTGACGCTGGTCATCGGAGGCGTACTGCAGCTGATGATCGGCGCGGGCCTGCTGGTCGGAGGCGTCGTCTGGGGCGGCCGCCGTTTCGACCGGATGAGCCCCCGCATGCTGGAACGCGTGGCGCGATTCAGCGTGAACTAGCGCCCGGCAGCTGACGCCGTGCTGGTTCGCCGCGCGTCCCTCACGGCACCCGGCGCAGAGCCCGCGGCCCGCAATCGTCACGGTTGCGGGCCGCGGGTTTGCTATGAGCCACTAGAATGGAGAGAGGCATGCACGAGCTAGGAGCCGCGGGGTGACCGCGCTCGCAAGAACTTAAAACACCAAGGAGAGAAGAATGAGCTCTATTGAAGGTATTGAAGATCCGTTCGGCCCCGGAACGGCCGGCGGCACGGCACTGCTGGAGCGCGAGGAAACCCAGCTATCCGAGCCGGGCGACCACGAGCGTTTCTCCCACTACGTGCGCAAGGAGAAGATTCTAGAGTCGGCGCTGACCGGTGAGCCGGTGCGTGCGCTCTGCGGCAAAATGTGGGTACCCGGCCGCGACCCGCAGAAGTTCCCCGTCTGCCCCCAGTGCAAGGAAATCTACGAAGGTCTCGCACCCGGCAACGACGGCGATAACGGCTCCGGCGAATAATACAACCAGATAATACGACTCAGACAATACGCCTGGGTAAACCCGAGTGAATACATCTGAATAACACGCCTCAGCAGTAAAGCTCAGCGGCAAAACACCCCATGAGACTTTGCTGACGAGCACCAAATTCTTGCACCACAGCCCGGCCCAACCCGCGGCGGTGGTGCTAGAATTTAACCTCGCTGTGCCCGGAAACCGGTTTTATAACAGGCTCAGAACGGGCCGGCAGAGGCAGACGAGGAAGAAGGAGAGAATGAGCGCAGCACCAGAGGAACCCACGCTATTTGACAGCATGGTGAAGCCGAAGCTCTCCCCGGCATACCCCGACCGCGCCCCCTGGGGCACCTCGGTGCACCTGCGAGCCTGGCAGGCCGAGGCCATGCAGAAGTACTTCGAAAAGAACCCCCGCGACTTCATGGCCGTGGCAACCCCCGGCGCGGGTAAAACCACCTTCGCGCTCACCCTCGCCAAGGAACTCTTCAACCGCGGCACGGTGCGCCAGCTCATCGTTGTGGCGCCGACCGACCACCTGAAGAAGCAGTGGGCGGACGCCGCCGCGAAGGTCGGTATTCCGATTGACCCGAACTTTAAGAACGCGGACGTGACCATCAGCCGCCACTACAAGGGCGTGGCGCTGACCTACGCGCAGGTGGCGAATAAGCCGCAGCTGCACGCGCGCAACACCGAGGCGACGAAGACCCTCGTTATTTTTGACGAGATTCACCACGCCGGAGACTCCCTCTCATGGGGTGACGGCCTGCGCGAGGCCTTCGACGACGCGACCCGCCGCGTGGCGCTGACCGGCACCCCGTTCCGTTCCGATACCTCCCCGATTCCGTTCGTCACTTACGAGGGCGACAACGACGGTATCCGCCGCTCCAAGGCGGACTACTCCTACGGCTACGGCCCGGCGCTCAAGGATCACGTGGTGCGCCCGGTCATCTTCATGGCGTACTCGGGTCAGATGCGTTGGCGCACCTCCGCGGGTGAGGAAATGGCGGCAAACCTGGGCGAGGGCTTCACCAAGGACATCACCTCCCAGGCATGGCGCACCGCCCTGGACCCCGACGGCGAATGGATTCCGACCGTGCTCGCCGCCGCCGACAAGCGTCTAACCGAGGTGCGCCGCACCGTGCCCGACGCCGGCGCGCTCGTCATCGCCACCGACCACGCGGACGCCAAAGCCTACGCCGAACAGCTGCAGAAGATTACCGGCGAATATCCCACCGTGATCCTCTCGGACGACCGCGAGGCCTCCGCCAAGATCGACGAGTTCCGCGAGGGCATGCAGCGCTGGATGGTCGCCGTGCGCATGGTGTCCGAAGGCGTGGACGTGCCCCGCCTTGCCGTGGGCGTGTACGCCACCAGCACCAGCACCCCGCTGTTCTTCGCGCAGGCTATCGGACGTTTCGTGCGTGCCCGCAAGCGCGGCGAAACCGCATCCGTGTTCCTGCCCTCGGTGCCGCAGCTGATGATGCTGGCCAACGATATGGAGGTCGAGCGCGACCACGCCCTCGACCGCGGTGCGCCCCAGGACATCGACCCCATGGTCGAGGGCCTGGACGACCACCTGATTGAGGAAGCGAACCGCGAGGAACGCGCCTCCGAGCAACTGGCACGCGGCAAGTTCGAGGCGCTCGGCTCCGAGGCGTCCTTCCACGGCGTGCTCTTCGACGGCGCCGAGTTCGCCTCCGGCAACCTCGCCGTGGGCAGCGAGGAGGAACAGGACTTCTTGGGTATTCCGGGCCTGCTGGACGCCGAGCAGGTGGGCACGCTACTGCGCGCGCATCAGCGTGAGCACGCGGCTCGTCGCCCGGCAACCGCGGTGCCTTCGGTGGTGGATCATCGCCAGCTGAAGGCGCTGCGCAACAAGCTGGCGAAGAACGTGGCGGCGTGGTCGATTCGTTCGGGCAAGCCGCACGGCGTGATTCACAACGAGCTGCGTAAGATTTGTGGCGGCCCGGCGGTGGCGCAGGCCTCCGCGGAGCAGATTCAGGCACGTCTCGATAAGCTGTCGGACTGGTTCGTGGGTCGACGCTAAAACATAGAGAAAAGCCCCGCGAACGTGTATACGCTCGCGGGGCTTCTGTGTGCCCGTAATATTTGTTTACGTAGATGCTTCGCGTAGACGCGATAGGGCGGGCATCCCGAGTACTCTCGGGGTGCCCGCCCTATCGTTGTGCGAGTTGCGTTGAGGCTAGAGGACCTCCACGACCTCCACGCCGTCGGCTTCCAGTGCCTCGGCGGTTTCGTCGAGCTTATCCTCGTGCACCGGCGCGGTCAAATCAATCAGAACGCGGGTCTCGTAGCCGGCGTCGACCGCATCGCGCGCGGTGGCCGACACGCAGTAATCGGTGGCGATACCGACAACATCAACGTACTCGATACCGCGCTCATCCAGCCACTCCGACAGGGGAGTCTGCGGGCCGTCCTCGGAAGCATCCGCGCCCGGCTCGTGCTCACCGGTGGCCACCTCGTCCTCGGGAGCCAGCAAACCCTCGAAACCCGAGTATGCGGCCTCGTAGCGGCCCTTACGGAAGTACGCCTCAATGTAGTCAGTGTCCAGGTTCTCGTGAATCTGCGCACCCTTGCTCTTGGCCACGCAGTGCACGGGCCAGGAGTCCACAAAATCCGGGGTATCGGAGAAGTGCGAACCCGGATCGATATGCCAATCCTGGGTGGCCACGATTGCGTCGTAGCGGTGGTGGTTGTTCTCCACGAACTCGCTGATGAGCGAAGCAACCTCGGCGCCGCGCGCGGTCGCCAGGGAACCGCCCTCGCAGAAGTCGTTCTGCACGTCCACAATAATCAATGCCTTAGACATAGCCGTCCTTACAAGCCGTTCCTATACGGTCACGGGTAGAAGTATGGCGCGCCGCCCCGCGTGATTGCGCCGGATGCACCCCGTCCTTGAGGGGTATCGCGGCAGCTCGCGGGGCGGGCACCGTGGGGGAGTTTTAGATGAATTCGGTCGGGATAACCGGCTCGCCCTCGGAGAGGCGACGAGCGGCCTCGGGCAGCTCGGCCAGGGACGCGGCGTGGCGGGCGGTTGCGCGGCGCACGCCCTCCTCGCCGGTGAAGCCGGGCAGCAGCTCGCCCTCGCGAACGAAGTCCACGAGCAGGGGGCGGGTGTCCTCGTGCAGGGCCGGGTCTTCGTGGGTTCCCAGAACCTCGGCCGTCGCGATGCCCATGCTGTTCAGGCGGCGGGCCGCGAGCTTGGCGCCACCCACCGAGGCCTTGCCGGCCGAGGCCTTCGCGACCGGCTGCATCTCGCCCGCGGAGTTCTCGCGGGCCACGACCTTGTACACCATGGAGGAGGTCGGTGCGCCCGAACCGGTCACCAGGCGGGTACCCACGCCGTAGGAGTCTACGGGGGCGGCGGCCAGCGAGGCGATGGCGTATTCGTCCAGGTCGCTGGTCACTGTAATCTTCGTATTGGTGTTACCCAGCGAATCGAGCAGTTCGCGCACGTGGGCGGCGGTGGTGACCAGGTCACCCGAGTCCAGGCGAACGCCGCCGAGCTCCTCGCCGGCCAGTTCCACGCCCAGGCGCACGGCGTTGTCCACGTCGTAGGTGTCGACCAGCAGGGTCGTGCGGGCGCCGAGGGAACGCAGCTGCGCTTCGAAGGCTTCGCGCTCGTTGTCGTGCAGCAGGGTGAAGGCGTGGGCGCTGGTGCCGATGGTGTGCAGGCCGTAGGAGCGGCCCGCCTCCAGATTGGAGGTGCCGGCGAAGCCAGCGATGACGGCGGCGCGGGCAGCGGAGACGGCGGCGCGCTCGTGGGCGCGGCGCGAACCCATTTCGAGGCAGGGGCGGTTGCCGGCGGCGGCGGTCATACGCGAGGCGGCGCTGGCCACGGCGGAGTCAAAGTTCAGGATGGACAGCAGGTAGGTTTCGAGGATGCACGCCTCGGCGAAGGTGGATTCGACCTGCATGACGGGGGAGTGGGGGAAGAACGCCTCACCCTCGGCGTAGCCGCGGATGTTGCCGCTGAAGCGGAAGGACTCCAGGAAGGAGAGGGTCTCCTTGTTGACGACGTTGCGGGAGGAGAGGAACGAGAGCTCTTCGTCGGTGAAGCGGAACTCGGAGAGTCCCTCGAGGAAGCGGCCGGTGCCGGCGAGCACGCCGTAGCGGCGGCCCGCGGGAAGGCGGCGGGTGAAGACCTCGAAGGTGCACTTGCGCTGGGCGGCTCCGGAGGCGAGAGCTGCCTGAAGCATGGTCAGCTCGTAGTGATCGGTGAGAAGCGAAGTAGTAGTCATGTGTCTAATTGTAGAGGGGGGAGCGGGCGTTTTTCTTATTGTGACGGCGTGTCAATCACTACATAAAGTACTATTGACTATAAGTAGTGTAGTATGAAAAAGTACAGGCACTCTGCCCGCCGCCCGGCGCGTCCGGCCGTATAATCGAAAGAGATTCGGCCACCGCACACACCGGCCGCGAGCCGCCGCCACGCTGCACGAAGTGGCGAGGCTCGGTTCCCAACAGCCCGGCCCCACGAACTCCGGAATCCATCAGACCGGACCCCGAAGGACCCCCATGAATAACGCAGCCGTGACCCTCTCCAGCGGAACCCTTACCGAAGGCGACACCGACCTGACCACCGAGCTCGAGAACATCCTCGCCGCTGATACCCCCTGGAACGTCATCGTCTGGAACGACCCCGTCAACCTCATGACCTACGTGGCATACGTCTTCCGCAGCCACTTCGGCTACTCCCGCGCCCGCGCCGAGGAGCTCATGCTCCAGGTGCACCACAACGGCAAAGCCATCGTCTTCACCGGGCCCCGTGAGGACGCCGAAAAGCACACCCAGGCCATGCACGCCTGGGGTCTGCTGGCCACCTTCGAGAAAGTGGAGAACTAATGGCACGCCCCTTCCGACGCACCCCCGGCGGCTACACCGCACGATTTGAACAGCCCGAGCGCGAGCTCATCCGAGAACTCGCCGAGGATGTGCGCGCCCTGCTACGCCCCTCCGACACCGCCGCCGACGGCAGTACCGTCGACCCGCTCGAGGCGCTGGTCGGCATCACCGAGAACCCCACGATTCCCGAGGACAGCGCCGTGGCTCGCCTGCTCCCCGTCGCCAGCAGCGACGAGGAAAGTGCGGCCGAGTACCGTCGCTACACCGAACGCGATTTGCGCGAAACCAAGCGCGCCAACCTGGCAATGCTCGCCTTCGACATTGAGTCGAGCGACCTGCGCCTGAACGAGGAGCACGCCCGCGCCTGGGCCGCTGCCCTCGGCGATATTCGCCTGGTGCTCGCCGACCGCCTGCAGATTACCGATGAAGAACGCGCCGACGAGATCGGCACCATCACCGACGCCTCGCAGGTCACTAACAATGAGGAGTATATGGCGATGGTGTACAACTTCATCTCGTGGGTGCAGGATTCGCTCATGCTTGCGATGATTGAGGGCCTGGACGAAGAGGAGTAGAGGCCTCTTCTCGGTTCATAAGGTGCACGCGCGCGCAGTAATATTGCCCGTCGACGTGCGATAGAACACCGCCCACTGAACGGATTTTTCGTTTGCCCCCTCGCACCGCCGTCACAGACCGTCTCATAATGGTGGTTCTGGACTCATCTAACCCCCTCCCGGGAAGAAACCACCCCGAACGCGGGTTAGCATAGAACGAGGAAACGACCGATACCGAAGTGTAGGTGACCCATGAGTGACAGCATCGACGCAACCAATCCCTACCGTGCCCGCACCCCCTGGGGAAGCCCCGAACCCGTAGCCCCCACCGCCGCGGCACCCATCGGCGTCTTTGACTCCGGCGTAGGCGGCCTTACCGTGGCCCGCGCCATCATGGATCAGCTGCCCCACGAACGCATCATCTACGTCGGCGACACCGCGCACGGCCCCTACGGCCCTCTCAAAATTGCAGAGGTGCGCGCCAACGCACTGCGCATCATGGACGAGCTCGTCGACTCCGGCGTGAAGATGCTCGTCATCGCCTGCAACACCGCATCCGCCGCCGTGCTGCGCGACGCCCGCGAACGTTACACCCGCCAGTACGGCATCCCCGTCATCGAGGTGATTCAGCCCGCCGCCCGCCGCGCGCTTGCCGCGACCCGCAACCGCAAGATCGGCGTGATTGCGACGGAGGCGACCGTCACCTCCCGCGCCTACGAGGACACCTTCGCGATTACCCCCAACCTTCAGGTGTACTCGGTGGCCTGCCCGCGCTTCGTGGAGTTTGTGGAGAAGGGCATTACCTCCGGCCCCGAACTGCTGGAGACCGCTCGCGAGTACCTGCAGCCCCTCAAGGATGCCGGGGTCGACACGCTCGTGCTCGGATGCACCCACTACCCGTTGCTGGCCGGCGTGATTTCCTACATCATGGGCGAGGACGTCACCCTTGTCTCCTCCGCGGATGAGACCGCCAAGGATGTGTACCGCGAACTGCTCAACCACGCCATCGAGAGCCCGGTTCCCGAGGAGCACCCGCACCACGAGTTCCTCGCTACCGGCGAATCTGAGACGTTCTCGCAGCTGGCGCGCCGCTTCCTCGGCCCCGAGGTCACGAACGTTCGCCACACCAAATCCGTGGCCGAGCGTTTCCCGACCGGCTCCTTTGCCACCATCACCCCCGAGATGCTGGCCGCACACCGCAACATCACCCTGGACGAAGACGTCGCCGAGGCCGAAGAGGCCGCGGCGACGCAGGAAGGTCCCGCATGCGCCTAACGATTATCGGTTGTACCGGTTCCTTCCCCGGCCCCGTCTCGCCGGCCAGCTGCTACATGCTCACCGCGACCGACTTCGCCGGCCGCACCTGGCGCGTCATCGTGGACATGGGCAACGGCTCCCTCGGCATGCTGCAGCGCCATATCGACCTGAGTGATATCGACGCGATTCTCATCTCGCACCTGCACCCGGACCATTGCATCGACCTGTCCGGTCTGCACGTGGCCGTCAAGTGGGATCCGCGCGGCTGGCCCAAGGGACGTATTCCGCTCTACGGCCCGGCCGCCATTAACGAGTACCTTTCGGCGACCCACGGCCTGGACCCCGACCCGGGCATGAGCACCGAGTTCGAGTACCACACTTGGACCGAGGGCGAGCCCGTGCAGATTGGCCCGTTCCGCGTGGAACCCTTCCGCGTGGTGCACCCCTCGAAGGATCCCTACGCCCTGCGCATCACCTGCAACGACCGCGAGGGCCACACGATTTTCGCCTACTCGGGTGATACCGACCTGTGCGAGGGCCTGGTTAAGGCCGCGCGCGGCGCCGACCTGTTCCTGTGCGAGGCCGCCTACCAGGAGGGTCGCGACGACGCCCTGCGCGGTATCCACCTGACCGGCAAGCGCGCCGGACAGGCCGCCCAGGAGGCGGGCGTACGCAACCTGCTGCTGACCCACCTGCCCGTATGGAACGACCCTGACATCGCCCGCGCCGAGGCACGTAGCGCCTTCTCCGGTCCCGTGGGCGTTGCCGAAATGGCCGCGAGCTACCGCATCTACCCGCGCCCCACGCCGGCGCATCCGGTGACCTCCACGCTGAACGTGGTGGAGGTGCTGGACCCGCCGCTCAAGACCGCCATTGCCCTCCCTAAACCCTAGCTGGACTAGCGCAAACCACATTCAACCCGACCACGTTATAAGCACAACAGACCGACCGACCCAAGGAGAACCCATGACTGTGACCCGCGACGACGGCCGCGCCCTCAACGAACTGCGCCCCATCACCATTACCCGCGGCTGGTCCCGCAACGCCGAGGGTTCCGCCCTCATCGAGTTCGGAAACACCCGCGTGCTGTGCACCGCATCCTTCACCGAGGGCGTGCCGCGCTGGCTCAAGGGCGAGGGCAAGGGCTGGGTGACCGCTGAGTACGCCATGCTGCCGCGCGCCACCAACACCCGTTCTTCGCGCGAGTCGCTGAAGGGCCGCGTGGGCGGCCGCACCCACGAGATTTCCCGTCTGATTGGCCGCTCCCTGCGCGCGGTCATCAACATGGAGGAGCTTGGCGAGAACACCATCGTGCTCGACTGTGACGTGCTGCAGGCTGACGGCGGTACCCGCACCGCCTCGATTACCGGCGCGTACGTGGCCCTGGCCGACGCTATCGCCTGGGCGAAGGAGCAGAAGATTATCTCCGCCAAGGCTAACCCGCTGATTGATTCGGTGTCCGCGATTTCGGTGGGCATCATCGACGGTACCCCTATGCTTGACCTGCCCTACACCGAGGACGTGCGCGCAGAGACCGACATGAACGTGGTCGTCACCGGTAGCGGCAAGTTCGTGGAGGTTCAGGGCACCGCCGAGGGCGCCCCCTTCGACCGCGACGAGCTCAACAGCCTGCTCGACCTGGCCCTGGAGGGCACCGCAGAGCTGGCCCAGATTCAGCGCGAGGCCCTGAAGAACGACTAACCCGCACGGCGCCCCACCCCGCACCGTGTGCACCTGTTGCAAAGGAGAAACCATGGCAGAAGCAAAGATTGTTCTGGCAAGCCACAACAAGGGCAAGCTCAAGGAGCTGCGCGAGATTCTGCGCGGCCACATCGACGGCCTGGACGTTGACACCCAGGTCGTGGATGCAGCCAGCGTGAACGCACCCGATGTTCCTGAGACCGGTGTGACCTTCGCTGAGAACTCCCTGCTCAAGGCTCGCGCGGTCGCCCGGGCAACCGGCCTGATTGCTATTGCCGACGACTCGGGCCTGTCCGTGGACGTGCTCGGCGGCGCCCCCGGCATCTTCTCGGCCCGCTGGGCCGGCCGCCACGGCGATGACACCGCGAACCTGAACCTGCTGCTGGCTCAGCTGAGCGATATCGCTCCGGAGCACCGCGGCGCGAAGTTCTGCTGCGCCGCATCGGTGGCCTCCCCGGACGGCTTCGAGGCGGTTGAATACGGTGAGCTACCCGGTGAGCTACTGACCGCACCGGCGGGGGAGGGTGGCTTTGGCTACGACCCGATTCTGCGCCCCGTGGAGCTCAACGGTGAGAACGCCCTCTACGAGGGTAAGTACGCCGGCAAGTCTTGCGCTGAGATTCCCGCCGAGATCAAGAACTCGATTAGCCACCGCGCGCGTGCTTTTGAGGCGCTGATTCCGCAGATTGCTGCGGCTCTGGCCTAAAACCGTCACTGGGGCGTTACAGCTTGTTTGCTGTGCCTGATATCTGTCGGGTATCTGCCTGGCGGAGGGACGAGTGCGATTTATTCGTACACCGCGGCCAAAATCCCCCATACGAATACCACTTAAAGGCACAATAGGTAAAGAAGCTTTACCTCAGGGTTAGTGACACCAAAGAGACTCGTCTGCTGAAGGTACCTTCGGCAGACGAGTTTTGTTGTTGAAAAGCACTTCAACGGAGCATCTGCCTGATGCCTGCTGCCACCGACCCCGGTAGAAAAACCTGCCGCGAAAGAGAACGCACCGATGTTCATCCTTCTCTTGCTGATGGCGCTGATGCTTGCCGTCGCCCTCTGGTCCTACTCCTACGTGTGGCGCGGCCTCAACCGCCGTGTTATCGCCGCCGTCAAGGTGGTCGACCCCATGATCACGCTCGGCCCGTACGCCATGGTGGCCTGGGCGGGGTTGATGGGCATCATCGCCACGAATATGTGGGCGACCGGTACCCTCCAGCTGGTGCTGAGCGTGGTGTTGTGGGTGATTGTTGCCGGTACTCTCGGCTGGGCTGGTTTTTGGCTCCTCATGCACTGCCTGGGCGGCCAAACCCCCGGCAAGCGCCCCATGTGGTGGCGTGAGGCGGTTGCCGCGAAGTTCGCCTGGCGTAACCTCTCGCGCATGCCCGCCTACCTGGGTGCTCGCACCAGCATCCTGCCGGTGGAGAACCCGCACCTGACCAAGCCGTACTCGGGCTCGTGGACTCGCCCGCTCGGTGCGACCATGCCCGGGTACAGCTCCAACGGTGAGTTTATTGAGGGCTTTGACGAGTTCGGTCGCAAGATGCCGCGCCTCTACCCGGTGGGCCCCGAGCCGACTATTTTTGAGATGGCGCGCTGGGGTAAGTCGGTGAGCTCCGATCAGTTGCTGACGACCTTCCTGCCGACTGCGCCGTTTGAGCGTCTGCGTCTGCCCGGCACCATTACCGGCCCCTTCACCTTTGCGGGGGAGGTGCCGCACGGTGCGGTGACGAAGTGGCCTCGCCGCAGCGGTGCGAACCGCGCCTTCGGCTCCTACGCTCGTCTGGGCGAAATCACCGAACGTAAGGTTGAGCTGCTGGTCGACCACCGCATCATTGCGGCACTGCAGACCACCCGCGAAAGCTACGAACGCCGACACAGCTGGATGCTCGCCTTCACCGATATCGCCGACGGTGACTTCACGATGGACGCAGACGAGAATGGCAACCTGCGCATCACCTTCGGCACCGCCACCGAGGGGTACGAGACTCCGTGGGTCTTCACCAGCACCCTGAAAGACAGCCCCCGCCTGCGCCGCAAGATTCGCCGCGCCATGCGCGAGCGTCGCGTGCTCAAGCAGAGCAGCGGCGAGCTGATGGACTGGTACTTCGTGCCGAAGCTCAGCGAGTTCCCCCACGGCCCGGTCACGAATGAGCTTCCCGAAGAGTTCTACTTCAAGTCCAATATCATGGTCACGAACCGTCACGAGAGCTCCTCGAAGGCTACGGGCGAAGCACACTAGCGGGGTGAACGGGGGAACCACGCACGGCACCATCGGTGACCGTCCTGACCACCCTTTTCCCCAAGCCACGCTAGAATAGAGTTCCGAACGTTGAACGCTCTGCGGGGCACGACACGCGTCGTGCCCCGCATCCGTTCTGCCTAGTAGCACGTGAGCCGGGCCCTCACTCCGCCCTGCGTGCGGCGCGCGTTCACCACCGCAGACATATTCACCCGAAAGGAATCCCGTGGCGTCCTCGAACTACACCGCTCGCAACCTCTCCGTTCTGGAAGGTCTTGAAGCAGTCCGCAAACGCCCGGGCATGTACATCGGCTCCACCGACTCCCGCGGCCTCATGCACTGCCTCTGGGAGATTATCGACAACTCGGTGGACGAGGCGCTCGCCGGCTTCGGCCAGTCCATTCAGGTGATTCTCTACCGCGATGGTTCGGTGGAGGTTCGCGACGACGGCCGAGGCATCCCCACGGATATTGAGCCGCGTACCGGCCTATCCGGTGTGGAGGTCGTCTTCACCAAGCTTCACGCCGGCGGTAAGTTCGGCGGCGGTTCCTACACCGCCTCCGGCGGTCTGCACGGTGTGGGCGCATCCGTGGTGAACGCGCTGTCTTCGCGCCTGGACGTGCAGGTGGACCGCGGTTCGAAGACCTACCAGATGTCGTTCCGTCACGGTATTCCCGGCCACTTCGATTCGGGCCGCACCCCCAAGCCCGATGACCCGTTCACCCCCGCATCCGAGGGCGCCGACGCCCTGCAGATTGTGGGTAAGGCGAAGCGCGGTGTGACCGGCACCCGCGTGCGCTACTGGGCTGACCCGCAGATTTTTACCCCCGACGCCAAGTTCAGCTACGAGGACCTGGTGGCTCGTGCGCGCCAGACCGCGTTCCTCATTCCGGGCCTGCGCATCTGTATTCGCGATGAGCGCCGGCTGCCCGGCACCCCCGGCGAACTGGAGGCACACGAGGAGGTCTTCCAGTACGACGGCGGCATCAGCGAGTTCGTGGAGTTCCTGGCGCACGACGAGCGCGTCACCGACATCTGGCGTTTCAGCGGTAGCGGAACCTTCACCGAGACCGTGCCCGTGCTGGGGGAGGACGGCCGCTCGCAGCTGACTGATGTGGAACGTGATTGCGAGGTGGACGTTGCCCTGCGCTGGGGCATCGGCTACGAGACCACGATTCGCAGCTTCGTGAACATTATTGCCACCCCCAAGGGCGGTACCCACACCGCGGGCTTTGAGCAGGGCCTGCTGCGCGTGATGCGCAAGCATCTGGCCGACAACGCCCGCAAGTACAAGGTGGGTAACGACAAGATTGAGAAGGACGACGTGCTCGCGGGCCTGACCGCCGTGCTGACCGTTCGTCTGGCCGAGCCGCAGTTTGAGGGTCAGACCAAGGAGATTCTGGGCACCCCGGCGGTTCGCCAGATTGTCTCCAAGGTGGTGGGCGATGCCCTGAAGGCCCGCCTGGAGTCGACCGCCCGCGCGGAGAAGGCGCAGGCTACGGCTCTGTGCGAGAAGGTCGTCTCTGAGATGAAGACCCGCGTCTCGGCGCGTATTCACAAGGAGACGCAGCGCCGCAAGACCGCGCTGGAGTCTTCATCCATGCCCACCAAGCTGGTGGATTGCCGTTCGACGAACGTCGAACATTCCGAGCTGTTCATTGTGGAGGGTGACTCGGCGCTGGGTACTGCGCGTCTGGCTCGTTCCTCCTCGTACCAGGCTCTGCTGCCGATTCGCGGTAAGATCCTGAACACTCAGCGCGCCTCGGTGACCGATGTGCTCGCGAACGCCGAGTGCGCGGCGCTGATTCAGGTGATTGGTGCCGGTTCGGGCCGCACCTTTGACCTAGAGTCTGCCCGTTACGGCAAGGTCATCATGATGACCGATGCGGACGTTGACGGCGCGCACATCCGCACCCTGCTGTTGACCCTGTTCTACCGTTACATGCGCCCGCTGATTGAGGCCGGTCGCGTGTACGCCGCGGTTCCGCCCCTGCACCGCGTGGAGGTGGTGCGCCGCGGTAAGCCGAACGAGATGGTGTACACCTACTCCGAGAAGCAGCTGCACGAGCTGCTGGATTCTCTGCGGGAGCAGGGCGTGACCTACAAGGAACCGATTCAGCGTTACAAGGGTCTGGGTGAGATGGACGCCGACCAGCTGGCCGAGACCACGATGGATCCGCGCCACCGCATGCTGCGCCGCATCCGCATCGAGGATGCTGAGGCTGCCGAGCGCGCCTTCTCGCTGCTGATGGGTTCCGAGGTGGCTCCGCGTAAGGAGTTCATTATCGCCGGCGCGCATCAGCTGGATACCGAGAACATCGATATGTAGCGGTTCTTCCCGTGTGTGTTTGCGTGTGTATTTTCTTGCGAGACTCGTGGAAAACATGCTGACGATTTGTCATAAAGTGGGAATTTTCTATGATTATTGTCACAATAGATTTCACCACGGCGCAAAAAATCAGTATTTTTGATGCAAATTTAATGAATTGGCACTGAATAACTATTGTGTCAGTTTCGATAAATCCGTCACCAAAATCTTGCAGACATCGCAATTTACTGCAAGGTTTGAGGGAGGGGTTGGAAAAGGCTTCCGTACTCCGGATGGTGACAGGCTGTTTCTAAACCGTCTCACCTCGGTATTTGCTGATAACGTGCGATGAACCTTTATCGAAACGTCAAACATTTAACGCCCAGTCGGCGCACAGGTGTCTCACAGCCTTCAAAGAAAAACCTGTACCGTAGATGGGTGAGAGACACTGTGTCAGTAACTCTCGCACTCCCTTCACTGACGGGGGAGTGCCCGATTCTGGCGCACGCGCATATCAGTACACACATAGTAAGGACCTATCAATGGATCCCCTTGATTTTGGTAGGTGGCAGTTCGGTATCACCACCGTCTACCACTTCTTCATGGTTCCGCTGACCCTGGGTCTGGGCCTTGTAGTGACCTACCTGTACATTTGCTACGTTCGTACCAAGAAGGACGAATACAAGCGAATGACGAAGTTCTGGGGCAAGCTGTACCTCATTAACTTCGCCATGGGTGTGGCCACCGGTCTGGTTCAGGAGTTCCAGTTCGGTATGGCATGGAGTGAATACTCCCGATTCGTGGGCGACGTCTTCGGCGCCCCGCTGGCTATGGAAGGCCTCTTCGCGTTCTTTGTCGAGTCGACCTTCCTGGGCCTGTGGATCTTCGGCTGGGATCGCCTCAAGCCCGCAGTCCACGCCTTCTCCCTGTTCATGGCTGTTCTCGGTTCCTGGATTTCCGCCTTCTTCATTCTGGTGGCAAACTCCTGGATGCAGCACCCCGTCGGCGCAGAAATGATTGACGGTCGTCCCCGTATGACCGACATCGGCGCCGTGCTGATGAACCCCACCGCATGGGTCACCTTCCCGCACGTCATCACCGCATCCATTCAGGTTGCCGGTGGCTTCCTGGTCGGTATCGCCTGGTACAAGCTGTGGCGCCGCCGCAAGGACGGCATTGACAAGGTCGTTGACGGCAAGGTTGTCGTTGGTGAGTCCGACAAGGGCGCACGCGACAAGAAGGACTTCCAGGTTTGGCTCAAGTCCCTGCGCCTGGGCGCAGTGGTGGGCCTCATCGGCTTCGCTGGTGTTGGCGCATCCGGCCACATGCAGGCACAGATGATGATTCACGAGCAGCCCATGAAGATGGCTGCCGCCGAGGCCGCCTGCCACGACGGTACCTCCTTCTCCGTGCTGACCGTTGGTGAGCTTGGCGCTCAGAGCTGCGACAAGATTCACACCATCATCGAGGTTCCCGGCGTGCTGTCCTTCCTGGCACACGACAACTTCAACACCCCGGTGAAGGGTATCCAGACCCTGGTTCCCGAGTACGAAGCTAAGTACGGCACCAACCTGCCCGATAACCCGCTCTACGGTGAGCGTGCAGGTCAGAAGATTGATTACCTGCCCTCCCTCGAGGTCTCCTACTGGGGCTTCCGCGGCATGATCGGTCTGGGCGCAGTCGTCGTTCCCTTCTACCTCTACGCACTGTGGGTTACCCGTAAGAAGGGCGTGGGCACCGTCCCCGAGTCCAAGCTGCTCAAGAACGTTGCCGTCTGGTCCATCCTGGCTCCCTTCTTCGCAATTGCACTGGGCTGGATCTTCACCGAAATGGGCCGTCAGCCCTTCGTGGTTGTCCCCAACCTTGAGGGCGATCCCGCAATCCGCCTGTACACCGCAGCAGCTATCTCCCCGGGTGTTTCCGGTGAAGAAATCCTCTTCTCCCTGCTCACCCTGGGCCTGCTCTACGGCGTGCTGATGGTGGTTGAGGTTTACCTGCTCATCAAGTACGTCAAGGCCGGTGTGGTTGCTGCAATGCCCGAGCTGGTTCAGTCGCACCACGAGGACGAGTCCAACGACAAGTCCAAGCGCGACGTGCTGGAGTTCGCCTACTAGGCGGGTAAGGATTGATTCACCATGAACTTTGATTTCAATATCTTTGCCGGTCAGCCTGGCCTGCCCACCCTCTGGTTTGTTGCCATTGGCGTCTTCCTCATCATGTACATGATCCTGGACGGTTTTGACCTGGGTGTCGGTATGCTGATGGGTTCCAAGTTCGCAAAGAACGAGAAGGAACGCCGTCTGCTGCTGAACATCATCGGCCCCGTCTGGGACGGTAACGAGGTGTGGATTGTGTCCGGTGGTGCTGCTATCTTCGCGGCATTCCCCATCTGGTACGCAGCCCTCTTCTCGGCTCTGTACATCCCCCTGACCCTCGCGCTGGTCTTCCTGATTCTGCGCGTGGTCGCAATTGAATACCGCGGTAAGAAGAACGACGAGAAGTGGATCCGTAACTGGAACATCGCTCTGTCCGTCTCCTCCTTCTTCATCGCTCTGCTCGTGGGCGCGCTGCTGGGCCTGACCTCCATGGGTCTGCCCATCAACGAGAACGGTGACCGCGTTGGCGGTGCCTTCGCCTGGATTTCTCTGCCCGTCCTGCTGGGCGGCCTGGGCTTCGTGGGCTTCGCTCTGGTTCAGGGTCTTGCCTTCGTCGCTCTGAAGACCGACGGCGATATCCGCGACCGTGCCCGCAACACCCTGGTGCGCTGGGCTCCCGTCCTGCTGCTGCCGATCGTCGCATGGGTTCTGACCCTGGACTTCACCAGCGGTAACGGCATCTCCTGGCTGTGCACCATCCTGGCTGTTGTTGCCGTTCTGATTGCTTGGGTCTCCGCTAAGGGCGGCCGCGAGGGTCGCGCTTTCGCCGGCCTGTCCGTGTTCGTCGCACTGGGCGCACTGGCAATCTTCACCGCAATGTACCCGAACGTGCTGCCCTCCACCCTGGACCCGGCATACTCGCTCACCATTGCGAACGCATCCAGCTCCGAGTACACCCTGGGCGTTATGACCTTCGTGACCTGCCTTGGTCTGCCGGTCGTGTTCGTCTACCAGGCTTGGACCTACTGGGTCTTCCGTAAGCGTCTGCACGTGGATCACATCCCCGAGGCTCACGACGCTACCGAACTGGCTGAACTGCCGACCAAGTAGCATGTAGCTGATTGAAAATCCCCCGGATTTCTCTTGCGAGAAGTTCGGGGGATTTTTTGTATTTGCGGGGAGAACACGGATCCAAGGTAGGTGAGAAGAGAATTCATAAAAATTTTTGGTGCACACCCCCCCCGAAATTCGAGCGCGACAGGGAGCGGAACGTGTAATGTGGTGAGCAACTCACTCCTATGAAAGGTGTTCAACGATGAAATCTCTCAACCGCCGCACCGCCGCTCCTCGTACCGGCACGAGCCGCCGCCTGCTCGCCACGGGTGCCCTGCTCTGTGTCGGCATCATGCCCCTGAGTGCTTGCTCGCTCTTCAACCCGCCGCTGGAACGCGACGAAAGCGTCCACGCCATCTTTGACGCGGAGCAGGACATCGTGAAGATGCCCCTGGACGATTACACCTACTACGAGCGCACTCACTACGAATACACGGCCTTTCAGATTGCTATGAAGCAGTGCTTTGCCGAACACGGGCAGAACTACACCATCCAGGCTCCCTACTCTGAGGGTGCGCCCCGCGGCGAGATGGGGCGAAAGTACGGTCCCTGGAATGTCGAGTACGCCCAGAAGTACGGTTTTCAGAAGCGAGACCCCAACAACGCAGCCGCCCCCATCTCCTATAACTCGGGGGAGAGCATGAGCCCCGAGGACAAGCTTCGCACCGAATGCTACCCCAAGGCCCGCGAGACCCTGGAGGCCGCGGTGCCCGAAGGTAAGAGGCCCGAGAATGAAGGGCAGTCCACAAACAGTCGTATCTCTACCGAGGCGGGTAACGCTGTGTACGGTAGCAAACTGCACCGCGAGCTCGAAGAGAAGTGGAAGCAGTGCGTCTCAGACCGCGGCCTCACCCCTCGCTCGGCAGGCTCCGTCGCCGAGGAAACCCCGCTGGCTGAGCAGCTGAGCAAGAACGACGGATTCAACAAGCCCGCCTCCGAAGAAGAGATTCGCATCGCCACCATCCAGGCCGAATGTAACCAGCAGGTCGGCATGAGCAAGCAGCTCTACGACCTGGAAGCTCAGTACCAGATGCCGCTCATCCGCAAGTACCAGTCGCAGCTTGAACAGGAGCGCCAAGCCGATCGCGACCGCGACGAGAAGTTCAAGCAGTACGTTCAGGAGCACCAGTAACCCGAGCGTCCACGACCGGTTTTGACGTCGGATTTTAAAACCGAATCTTGATACCGGGGAAAGACCGGTAATGGTGCGGGCCACCCGAGACACAGGCTCGGCGGGTAGCCCGCACCCGCGAGGATATTCCCGCAGAGGATGCAGCTCGCGGCAGGCGGGTGGGCGCGCAAAAATTTTTGGTGCACACCCCCCCCGGATTTAAGGCGCGGCAAGGAGCAAAAAGTGTAATGTGGTGAACAACTCACTCTTATGAAAGGTGTTCAACGATGAAGTCCCTCAACTGCCGCACCGCCGACCCTCGCACCGGAACTAGCCCTCGTACCGGCATGAGCCGCCGACTGCTCACCACGGGTGCCCTGTTCTGTATCGGCATCATGCCCCTGAGCGCCTGCTCGCTCTTCAACCCGCCGCTGGAACGCGACGAAAGCGTCCACGCCATCTTCGACGCGGAACAGGACATCGTAAAGATGCCCCTGGACGATTACCTCTACTACGAGAGGGGCACTCATTACGAATACACGGCCTATCAGATTGCCATGAAGCAGTGCTACGCCGAACACGGGCAGAGCTACACCGACCCCGACCAAGCTCCCCAATCTGAAAGCGCGCCGCGTGGCGATCCGGGCCGAATGTACGGCCCCTGGAACGTCGAATACGCCAAGAAGTACGGTTTTCAGAAGCGAGACCCCAACGCCAAAGCTCCCATCTCCGTCACCCCAGGGGCAAGCCTCAGCCCCGAGGAGAGGCTCATCATCGAATGTGAGGACAAGGCCCGCGAGACCCTGGACGCCGCGGTTCCCGAAGGTAAGAGGCCCGAGAACGACGTGCAGTCCACATACAGTCGTATCTCCACCGAGGCGGTCAACGCCGTTTACGGTAGCAAACTGCACCGCGAACTCGAAGAGAAGTGGAAGCAGTGCGTCTCAAACCGGGGGCTCACCCCCATTAAGGCAGGGGCGGTAGCCGAGGAATCCCCGCTGGCTGAGCAGTGGAGCAAGAACGACGGTATCGACGAGCCCGCCTCCGAAGAAGAGATTCGCATCGCCACCATCCAGGCCGAATGTAACCAGCAGGTCGGCATGAGCCAGCAGCTCTACGACCTGGAGGCACAGTATCAGATGCCGCTCATCCGCAAGTACCAGTCGCAGCTTGAGCAGGACCGCAAAGCAGAACGTGAGCGTGACGAGAAGTTCAAGCAGTACGTTCTGGAGCACCAGTAAACCGGGGCACTAAAAGACAGCGCACCGAAAGACGGCGCTAAGAAATAGGCAGCGCAGAGAAATAGACAGCGTTGACACAGTTCAGAAAGACACCGCCATGACCACTCACACGAAAAACCAAAACAGCGGGCACCGCTTCAGCGAACGCATCGCCCGACCCCGCGTGCTCCTGCTGCTGGCTATCCTCGCCATCGGCTCGCTCATGCTGTCCTTCTACCTGGGCACCCGCTACGCCGCCACGGGCCCCGACCCGGCCGTGCAGGCGAAAACCGTGATTCCGGTCTGGGCGAAGGTCGAAGAACGAACCGTCAGCGAGGGCCTCGCCATTGCCGGAACCACCAAGGCTGGGGAGACCGCCCCGATTAGCGCGCGCACCAACGGTGAGCCGGTGCTCGTCTACCAGAACCAGAAGCCCGGTAACGTGCTCAAGGCCGGTGACTTCATCGGCATCATTGGCGCCGACCCCGTCTTCGTGCTGGAGGGGCCGCTGCCGCTGTATCGCGACCTCAACCTGGGCGATAACGGCGACGACGTGCTCGCCTTCCAGAAGGCGCTGAACTCCGCCGGGTACTCCACCGTGCAGAGCGGCACCGTCACCGAAGACACCCTCGACGCCGTCACGCGCCTGCACCGCGCGCACCTGACCGGCGTGCCCAGCGAGGGTGTCACCACCATTGCCCGAAGCAACTACGCGATTCTGCCCGGCGGTAGCCACACCGTCACCGCCGTTGCCGCGGTGGGCCAGCTCATCAGCGACGGCAACCCCATCGCGAGCGTAGAAACCAGCGAACCCTACGTGGAATCCAGCGTTGAACTCGCCGTCGCCAACAAGCTCAAGGTGGGCGACCGCGTTAGCCTGCGCACCTCTACCGGCAGCGTGGAGGGAACCATCACCAGCATTGGTGAGCTGCAGAACGACCCCTCCAAGGGCGCGGCGAAGAGCGTGCGATTCAGCGCCGACGACCCGAGCAAGCTCACGCCGGGCCAGAGCGCATCCATCACCAGTAAGGGCAACACCTCAACCACCCTCGCCGTGCCGACTACCGCGGTACGCCAGGACTCCCAGGGCACCTACGTGCTGGTTGAAAAGGGCGGAAGCTCCACCTCGACCAGCAAGGATGCGCCCGCCACCGAACGAGTCAACGTTGAGGTTCTGCGCACCGCCGGCGGATACGCCGCAATCAACGCGAACCTCAGCACGGGACAGAAGGTGCTTGTCTCATGAGCCGCCGTAAGAGAACCCCAGACGCAAGCCCGGGACGTGCGCCTACAGTTGCGCCCAACGTAGCGTCCGCCGCTACACCTGCCGCCGGGCTCGGTACCGCGCCCGCTATCGAAATGCACGGCATTACCCGTGTTTTCGAGAGGAGCGAACGAGCAGTCCTCGACCATCTCGACCTGGTGGTGGAACGCGGCGAATTCCTCGCCATTATTGGTCCGTCGGGCTCCGGTAAATCCACCCTGCTCAACGCCATTGGCCTGCTCGACACTCCCACCAGCGGAACCTACAGCCTCTTCGGCAAAAACACGGAAGGACTCAGCGACAGAGAACGCGACGAAATGCGCCGAGACCACCTCGGCTTCATCTTCCAATCCTCAAACATGCTGCTGGACGAAACCAGCACGACCAACGCCTCCATGGGCCTGCGCGTGCAGGGCGTACCCTACGGCGAGCGCCTGCAACGCACCGAAGAAACCCTAGAATTTCTGGGGTTGAGCGACCGCGCCAGCATCCGTACCCGCTACCTTTCCGGTGGCGAGAAGCAGCGCTGCGCCATTGCTCGTGCCCTCGCCACGCGCCCGCCGCTGATTCTTGCCGACGAGCCCACCGGCAACCTGGACAGCCACAATAGCGCCAAGGTCATTGAGATTCTTCAGCGCATTAACGCGACCGGCTGTACCGTGCTGGTGATTACCCACGACCCGGAGGTTGCCGCCGCCGCCCGCCGCGTGATCCGCATTGAGGATGGGCGGCTGCACGAGCAGAGCCGCACCGATTCGGCTACGGTGCCGGTTGCTGAGGTGCCGGTTGCCGAGGCTGTGTCGGCTGCAACGGATACCCCTGCAGAAGCTACGGTAGGTGCCCCGGTAGACGCCTCCGCCAGCCTCGCACCGGGGGAGAAGCCCGCTACGCATCGCCGCGGAAGCTTCCTCACCGACGACAGCATCGAGGCGATCTCGGCGCTCACCTCACGACCGCTACGCACCCTGCTGCTGGGCCTGTCCTTCGCACTGGGCGTGGGCGGACTCATTAGCGCCTCCGGCATGAGCGAATCCGCCAGCTACCAGGTGAACCAGCGCCTGCTCGGATCCGAACAATCCACGCTCTACATCAGCGACAGGGACAATGACCAAAACATGCTCGGAACCTACCGGCAGGGTGAATCCGCGCAGAATGTTGCCGACCGCATTAGCGCGCTGGACTACGTGAAGAACACCGGATTCGTCAGCAGCGTGGCGCCCGCCGACGTGCGAATCACCCGATTCAGCCCCTACGAGGACGAACCCAAGACGGCGATTGGCCTCAGTTCCACCTCGAAGACCAGGCTCGAGCAAATCGGTGCCCGCATGAACCCCGAAACCCTGCGTGCGCTCGAACAGATGAACTCGACCCTCACCCAGCAGAACGTTGCCGACCGTGAACGCGCAGAGCAGCTCTCCGGCGCTATCGTCTCGGTCTCCGCTGCCCGCGCCCTCGGCATTCTCCCCGAAGATAAGGCGGCAGATAACGCCACAACCGAGCCCAGACCCGGCGAGCTACCCGCCGTCGACTACGGCATTAAGCTCGGTGGGCTGCCGCAGGTGGCACCCGGTGTGAGCATCTGGGTGGATGGTCAGCTGATGCCGGTCGTCGGCCTTTTCGACCCCGGCAATAGCGGCTACGAATTCAGGAACACGGTCATTGTCTCGCCGGGCACACTTCAGCGCACCGGACGCGGCCAGGTGACCTACATTGCCGAAACCGAACGAGGCTACGGCAAGGCGGTCGCCAAGGCCATTCCGCTGACCCTCAAACCCGCTGAACCCAGCCAGATTAACGTGGAAACCCCCTCCGACCTGCAGAGCCTGCGCGCGTCCATCGCCTCGGATCTGGGCCTGTACGTGGGTGTGCTCTCCGGTATTCTGCTGGTGCTCGCCTCCCTCTCGGCGGCAACCGCCATGTACCTGTCCGTGCAATCGCGTACTGCCGAAATCGCGCTGCGCCGCGCCATCGGATCCAGCAAATGGCTGATTGCCCGCATCTTCCTCATGGAGGGCGTCATGCTCGGCGTGCTCGGCGGCTCCATCGGCGCCTGCTCCGGCATGATTGCGACCATCATTCTTTCGCTCGTGCAAGGCTGGCAGGCGGTCCTCTCCCCGGGATTCGTGGTGCTCGGCGTGGGCGTTGGCGCCCTTACCGGTCTGGTGTCTTCGGCGTACCCGGCGTGGGTGGCGTCCCGCAAGAGCCCCGCCGACGCGATGCGCGGCTAGAACTAGCGCAGGGTGAGGACCAGCCAATTATCCGAAACTTGACTGGTCAAATAGGTATTGGATAGCCCAACCCTTAAACTGATGGGAGGTAAAAACAGCAGAAGACTAAGGACAACACGTGAGTCGAACGCACACACCGCGTCATGCTGATAAACATCAGAACACTGAGGCACCAGAGGTGACCGAAGGAAAGCGCAATAACCGCGCTGACCGCCGTCCGCCGCTGGGACCCAACGCCCGCAAAAATCTGAGCACCTTCGGCATCATCACTGCCGTGCACACCCTGGCCACCGTGCTTTTCAGCGCGGCGCTCGCGGTCATCATTGCCCGCGCAGCCCACGCGGGGTTTGCCGCGGTCGCCGCCGAACACGCGCGCCTCAAGGAGACGAGCGCGCCGGACGTGTACCGCGCCTACGTTGAGTTCGCCGGCTCCGCCCAGGCACACCTGGAGGCGCACGGCGGCTGGCTGCTCGGACTCGGCGGCATCTTCGGTGACGGCGACGCCATCACCCCCGGCTTGCTCATCGTGGCGGTCCTGGCCCTCGCGGTGCGTTCGGGCGCGGACTACCTGCTGGCGGTGAGCGCGCAGCGTGCCGCCTCCGGAGCGAAGTCTCAGATTCGCCGTAGCCTGCTGCGCCGCGTGCTCGCCACCGGTGGCGCGGACACCCCCGAGGGTACCGGCGCGACCGCGGTGTTGCTTTCGCGCGGCCTGAACGCCCTGGACGACTACTACACCAAGACCCTGACCGCGTTTGTTTCCACCGCGGTGGTGCCGGTCCTGCTGTGGATTGTGGTCGCCTCCCTGGACATGATGAGCGCCCTCGTGTTGCTCTGCACCCTGCCGCTCATTCCCGTGTTCATGGTGCTGATCGGCAAGAACACCCGCACCGAAACCGCGGAGGCGCAGGCCGAGCTGCACCGCCTCTCGGACCACATCCTGGAGCTCGTGCGCGGCCTGCCCGTGATCATCGGTCTGGGCCGTGAACGCGCGCAGACCCGCGCCATGAACTCCCTGGGCCAGCGCTACCGCGAGCGCACCATGCAGACCCTGCGCAGCGCCTTCATGTCTTCGCTGGCTCTCGAGCTGATTACCACCATCTCCGTGGCGCTGATTGCCGTGCTGATTGGTGTGCGCCTGGTCAACGGCACCCTGGGCCTGGACACCGCCATTCTCGTGCTGCTGCTCGCCCCCGAATGCTACCAGCCGCTGCGCGATGTGGGCGCCGCCTTCCACCAGTCCGAGGACGGCGTGGCCGCTCTGCGTAGCGCCCAGAAGATTATTGATGCGCCCCTGCCCGAGGAAACCGTCGAGGACGACTCGGCCAATCCCGCAGCCATCGAGGTGCGCAACCTGGACGTGAACTACCCCGATCGCCCCGAGGTGCTGACCGACCTGTCGCTGAGCCTGCCTCGCCGCGTGGCTCAGGCGGCGGAGCCCGGTTCGGAACGCGGTACCGTCATCGGTATCATGGGCCCCTCCGGTTGCGGCAAATCCACCCTGCTGAACGTGTTCTCCGGTGCCGTGCGTGAGGGTCTGGTGCCCACCGGCTCGCAGGAGCCGATGCGCGTCACCGGTAGCGTCACCGGCCTGGGCACGACCCTGATGATTCCGCAGTCGCCGGTCTTCACCGCACCCACCGTGCGCGCCGAAATGGCACTGTACGCCCTGAGCGCCGACGACTCCGAACGCGAGCGCGCCGCGGCCCTGGTGACCGGCGTGCTGGAGCGCGGCGAGTTCGCCGTGAGCCCCGCCGATAACGACCTGATGATGCGCCCGCTGGCGCAGCTGGGCCTTGAGAGCGTAAACGTGCTGGAACCGGGCGCCCTGAGCGCCGGTCAGGCGCGCCGCCTCGCCGTGGCACGTACTCTGGCCCGCGCCGAGGCCATCTACCGCGCCGGCGGCGAGCAGACCGTGCTGACCGTCCTGGTGGACGAGCCCACCGCGCATCTGGACGCCTACTCGGCCTACCTGGTCACCCGTGCCCTGCACCGCCTGGCTGAGCTTGGCGCAACCGTGCTGATCGTGACCCACGAGGGTGAACTGGCCGCGCACTGCGACCACCTCGTGCGAGCCGAGCTGGGCGCGTCTGGAGACACCTGGAGCACCTCGCTCAACGCGACCCGCGTGCCCGTGCCCGCCGAAGCCCCCGCGCACCTGCTGGAGCTCAAGAGCGAGCACGAGGCCGAAAGCCGCGCCCTCGTGGAGGTCGCCCCCGCCGCGGACGAGAACCCCCAAGAGGAAAAGCCCGCGGGCCTGTTCGCCACCCTGCGCACCCTCAAGGAACTGACCGGAATCGGTGCGAGCGCCTTCTCCGGCCCCGTGCTGATGGCGGCGACCACCTCCCTGATGGCCGCGGCCCTGACCGCGCTGTCCGGCTGGCTTATCGTGCGCGCGGGCGAGGGCCCCGCCATGATGTACCTGATGGTCGCCATCGTGGGCGTGCGATTCTTCGGCCTGGGCCGCGCGTGCGCCCGCTACGCCGAGCGTCTGATGACCCACTCGAAGGTGCTGGCCGCCGCGAATATCCTGCGTCTGCGCGCCTGGGTTGGCGCCTGGCAGAGCGTGAGTAGCGTGCGTGCCCTGCTGCGCGGTGACGCCCTGCTGGAGCGCCTCGTGGGAGGTATTGACGAGCTTCGCGACGGTATTCCGCGCGTGATTATTCCGCCGGCTGCGCACCTGCTGGTCATGATTGCCGCGCTGGTGACGACCGCGTGCATCCTGCCGCAGGCCCTGATTCCCGTGCTGGCGGCGGTGCTGGTGAGCACCTTTGTGGCCCCCTGGGCCGTGCTTCGTGCCGATGCCCGCGCGGAGGCTCTGGCCCGCCAGTCCACCGCACGTATGCTGCGCCTGGGCACCGGTATGCTCTCCGCCGCCGAGGACCTGCGCGCCAACGGCGTGGCGAACACCGCCGAACGCGCCAACAACGATCTGGACGCGCAGAACCTCTCCGCCCTGCAGAAGGGCTCGACCGCCCAGGGCCTGGGCCGAACCCTCGTAGCGCTGAGCTGGTTTGGCGCCGCGCTGGCGAGCGCCGTGATTGCCTACCCGCTGGCCGTAAACGGCACCGTGGGCGCCCCCGAGTCGGCGATCGTGGTGCTACTGTGCACCGGCATGCTGGAGAGCTCCCTGGGCCACATCGAGGCGGTTCGCTCCTGGCCCGAGTTCGCCCGCCTGCTCGCCTCGATTGCCCCGAGCGTTCGCGACGTATCCCTGGAGGGCGTTGTCGCCACCTCGACCCTGAAGCGTTCCGTGCCCACCGAAGCCGAGGTGGACACCCACGTTCTGCCGCGTCGTGCCGAGCGTCTGCGTGCCCGTGCCGAGGCCGAGATGGAGGAGCTGCTGGAGGCGGACCGCCAGCGTGCCCGCCGCTTCGCGCGCCCCGACTCTGCGGCTGAGTCCAAGGCTGAATCTCCGCGCCCGCCCAAGCCCGGCGAGCCCAAGATAGTCGGATGCGGCACCCCGCAGCAGCTCGGCGTGAAGGTCACCGGCGCGGCCCCCGCCCTGGCCATGCAGGACGGTTCCGCCCGCTGGCCCGGCATGGACCACCCGGTCTTCGCACACCTGAACCTGACGGCTCGCGAGGGCTCCTGGACCGCGGTGACCGGCCCCTCCGGATCCGGTAAGTCCACCGTGCTGGCTACCCTGCTGGGCTTCCTGCCCCTGGAGTCGGGCCGCATCGAGGCCGCCGGCGAGGCACTGGATCCCGAAGAGCTGCGCGGCTACGCGGCGTGGTGCCCGCAGGCGGCGCATATCTTCGAGTCGACCCTCGAGGGTAACCTGCTGCTGGCCCGCGACCGTTCGGATCGACCGAGCGAGGAGGAGCTCATCGAGGTTCTGCGCCGCGTGGGTCTGGGCGAGTGGTTTGACGCCCTGCCGAAGGGCCTGCGCACCCCCGTGGGTGCCGGCGGTTCCTTCCTGTCGGGCGGTCAGCGTCAGCGCCTGGCGGTGGCTCGCGCCCTGCTGGTGAACTCGCCGGTTCTGCTGCTGGATGAGCCGACCGCGCACCTGGACGCCGAGTCTGCCCGCGCGCTCATGGCCGACCTGGATGCGGCAACCCGCGCCAGCTCCGTGGCCACGGTTCTGGTGTCGCACCGTCCCGAGGATGTCGCCTACTGCGACGAGGTGGTTCGCCTCTAAACGCACCCGGGCGCAGGCACCGCGTGCGAGGCTGAACGCAAGAAACTGCCCGCAAGAAACTGCACGAAAGGCCCCGGTACTTCACGGAAGTACCGGGGCCTTTCTGTGTGCGCAGATAGTTCTGAGTGTTTATATCTCCGCGCGGATAGGTTCGGGTGAGGGGGGGAGAGGAGGAAGCTAGACCCAGCCGAGTATCTGCGCGCTCAACCGCAGTAGCATGAGGGTCATAACGATAACGAGCACGCGGCGAATGAATCGTTCGCCCAGGTGAATTGCGGTGCGGGCACCAACCCAGCTTCCCGCCATGTTGGCGCATCCCATGGCGATTCCGAGGAGCCAGTGAATTGAGCCCAGCGGAATGAAGTAGAGGAGCGCGCCGAGGTTGGTGGCGGTGTTGAGAACCTTGGCGGCGGCGGTCGCGTGGAGCATATCGTAGCCCATGGCTACCTGCAGGGCGACGAGCATCATCGCGCCGGTGCCAGCCCCGAGGATGCCGTCGTAGCCGCCCAGAATCAGACCCAGCGCAAAGCCGCGCACTAGGAACGATGAGGTTGTGAGCGCGCGAGACTGCCCGCGAGGTATGCGCGGTTGTAGCACCGAGAAGACGAGGATAGCGGCTAGAACCACCACAATGGCGGGGCGGAAAATATGTGCCGGCAGGATTGTGGCGCAGTAGGCGCCGGCGGCGGAGGCGCAGAACGCCACGAACGCTACGGGGAGTAGGATTTTCCACGGGATTTTGAGTGAGCGAATATAGGTTGAGGCACTCGTCAAAGTGCCCATGGAACTGGCAACTTTATTGGTGCTCAGGGCGGCGACGGGTGAGAATCCGGGTGCCATGAGCAGTGCGGGGAGCTGGATCATGCCGCCTCCGCCCACGACAGAGTCGATGCATCCCGCGCAGAAGGCGGCGAGCAGGAGCACGATAAATAACTCTGGTGTGACGGACACTAAATCAAGCACGACAAATCCTCTAGGAATAATGCGTCAATAAATGTGTGCTGTGTTACTTAAGGTACACCACATAAAAGCCGGGGGTGAAGACACACACAACGTGTCTTCACCCCCGGCTTTGTTAGCAACATGAGGTCGAAAGGCCGTGAACGGCGCGCCTAGAAGAGCTTTTCACCCTCCGGGCTGACCGCCAACGCCGCGGAAACCGCCGCGTAGTTCGGACCAACCACACCGATGCTCTGGGTGAGCATCACGCCGGAGCCGTCGCGGGCACCGTGCTCGGTCGGCAGGGAACGAGCCACGCCGCCGGAGGATGCCGCCTTCGTCGGGCCCACGCCCACCCACGCCAGAGCCAGCTGGCTCTCACCGGTGAGGAATCGGTGCGCACGCACACCGCCGGTCGCGCGGCCCTTCTGCGGGTACTCGCTCAGAGCGGTGACCTTGGCGCTCGCCAGGCCGTCCTTGCCGTTGGTGACGGTCACGACCTCCGCCGCGTCGCCGGGCGCGGTCACACCCAGGGCGATGACGCGGTCGCCCTCGGTGAGCTTGATGCCTGCGATGCCGCCTCCGGTGCGTCCCTGCGGACGAACCTTGGCGGCGTCGAAGGTCAGCAGTTTTGCGTCGCGGGTGACGAAGGTGAGTACCGCATCGTCGGCGGGGCAGGGGGCGGCGGCCACGATTTCGTCGCCGTCCTTGAGCTTCATGATGTCCCACTCGGTCTGATTCAGCGGGTAGTCGGGGTTCACGCGCTTAATCACGCCGCCGGCGGTTGCCATCGCCAGCACGGTGTTCAGCGGCACGAGTGCAATCAGCTTCTCACCCTTAGCGAGCTGAACCAGCTCGGTTGCCTTCACCGCCGACGCCATGGAGGGGGTGCCGCCGTTCTCGTCCAGCACCGTAATGTCCATGACGGACAGACGCACCATGCGTCCGGCGGAGGTGACGGCACCAATCTCACCGCGTGCGGTGGTCGGCACAATCGAAGCGAACACGTCGTGCTTGAAGCGCTTGCCGGGATCCACGAGCGCCTCGCGGATGGGCTTGCCGGGGGTGCGTCCCATCATGCCGGTGGCGGAGAGCAGCACCCAGCAGGGCTCGTCGGCAATCTCGAGGGCCAGGCCCAGACTCTTCTTCGCCTTGGACTGCGCGGTGACTGCCTCAATGGCGACCTGCATCTCGTCCTTGGTTTTGAGCTGGGTGCGGCGGTCGGTGCCGTAGCGTTCGGCAACCTCGGCGAGCTCCTCGGAGACCAGTTCGCGCAGCGCCGCATCGGAGCCGAGGATGCGCTGCAGCTCCGCGATTTCCTGCTGCAGGGTATCGCGTTCTGCCTCGAGCTCCAGGCGGGAGTACTTGGTGAGCTGGCGCAGGCGCAGCTCCAGAATGTGGTTCGCCTGCGTGTCGGTCAGGTCGAAGACGACCTTCAGCTTTTCGCGTGCCTGAGCGGTCTCGTCGGATTCGCGAATAATCTGGATGACCTCGTCAATGTCGAGGATGGCCACGAGCAGGCCCTCGACCAGGTGCAGGCGGTCGGTGCGCTTGCCCAGGCGGAACTCGGTGCGGCGGCGGACCACGTTCAGGCGGTGGTCAATGTACACGCGCATCAGGTCGAGCAGGCCGAGGGTCTGCGGCTGACCGTCCACGAGCGCCACGTTGTTGATACCGAAGGAGTCCTCGAGCGGGGTGTGCTTGTATAGGGCGGCGAGCACGGCCTCGGGGTTGAAGCCGTTCTTGATCTCGATGATGAGGCGCAGGCCGTGGGTGCGGTCGGTCAGGTCGACCACGTCCGAGATGCCGGTGAGCTTCTTGGAGTTGACGCCGTCCTTGATCTTTTCGATGACCTTTTCGGGGCCGACCATGTACGGCAGCTCGGTGACGACGATGCCCTGCTTGCGGGGGCTAACCTGCTCGATGGAGACCTTCGCGCGGGTCTTGAAGGTGCCTCGGCCGGTTTCGTAGGCGTCACGGATTCCGCTCAGGCCCACGATGGTGCCGCCGGTGGGCAGGTCGGGGCCGGGGATGAACTTCATGATGTCTTTGAGGCTCGCCTCGGGGTGCGCGATGAGGTGGCGGGTACCGGCGATGACCTCGCGCAGGTTGTGCGGCGCCATGTTGGTGGCCATGCCGACCGCGATGCCTGTGGTGCCGTTGACGAGCAGGTTCGGGAACGCGGCGGGCAGCACGGCGGGCTGCATGAACTGGTTGTCGTAGTTGGGCACGAAGTCGACGACATCTTCGTCGAGGTCGGCGGTCAGCGCCTGCGCGGCGGGCGCCATGCGCGCCTCGGTGTATCGGGCGGCCGCGGGACCGTCGTCGAGGGAGCCGAAGTTACCGTGACCGTCCACGAGGGGCAGACGCAGCGCGAAGGGCTGAGCGAGGCGCACCATGGCGTCGTAGATGGCGGCGTCGCCGTGCGGGTGGAGCTTACCCATGACCTCACCGGTCACGCGGGCGCTCTTGACGTGGCCCTTATCGGGGCGCAGGCCCATCTGCTGCATCATGTAGAGGATGCGGCGCTGTACGGGCTTGAGGCCGTCGCGGGCGTCGGGGAGGGCGCGCGAATAAATCACCGAGTAGGAGTACTCCAGGAAGCTGGATTCCATCTCGGCGGATACGTCGATGTCGACGATATTCTCTACCACATCCACCGGGTAGTCACTGGCGGTGGATTTGGATCGGCGAGCCATATATCTCCTCGTGTCGGTGTGTTTTTCGTACTTCTATTCTAGCGGGTGCACGCGGGTGAACCTGGCCGACCGGTCAGCGTCACGCGCGAAGATACACGGAGACGCGCGGGGATACCCGGGCGTGCGTCTGGGCGGCCGGGAGATGGTGCGTCGACCCGGCGGGGGAGCGGGCCTCGCCCGGCGTCTCGTCATATGCGCACCTGTACGCGTGGTTAAGTAGCACAGCCCGGCTGGAACCCTCTAAGGTAGAAGGTAGTAATGCCTAACCGCCGAAACGCGCACGCCCCGCAGAGCCGCCGTGCGCGCCGGCTGACACCGCACGAAAGAGGTCCGATGAACACCCCCACCCCCGAACGCGAGCAGCTGGTCGCAGACATCAAGCACGCCGGCTTCTACCCTGACCTGGTGCTGGAAGTGGTGGACGAGGCCCTGGCCGATATGAACCCCGACGCCCACTTCGTGCAGCACGAAACCCATTTCTCGCGCGATAACTTCCACCGCCACATCACCGTGATGGTCCTGTGCGGCGACTTCATCGTGTTCGCCCACCTGGACGACCAGCACCTCGAGGGCGATGCGCAGGGCACCGTGGCGCACGTGAGCGTGGAGGCCGTGCACCTGAGCGACCTAAACGCGGTCACCATGAGCTACGGCTTCAGCCAGCCGCAGGCCTACAACGCCGGCAACACCGCCCCGACCGAAATTTCCTTCCAGATTGCCTGGACCGGCTCCCTGCACCTGGAGCTCGCCCCGGCCGGCTGCCAGGATCCGCAGTGCAACGCCGACCACGGCTACACCGGTGACGCCCGCCGCGAGGATATCGCGGTGCGTGTTTCCGCAACCGCTGACGGCCCCGAGTCGGTGTACCGCGCCCAGCACTTTGCGCGCGCCCTGCACCGCGCCCGCATGCGTGCCACCCGCCGCTAAGCAGTCATCCGCCGCTAAGCAGTCACCCGCCGAGAGGAACCACCATGACGGCCCCGTCCCGCACCGAACAGCCCGCCCTGCACGATATCTTGGGTGCGCCGCTGCCTCCTGCGCCGGCCTACGGTCGCAATAGCATCGCCGATGTGCTGGAGTCCGCCTCATCCCTCGTGGCTCAGCGAAGCCTGGCGCGCCCCGCGCACGCCCTGGACGCCGATCCGGCCTTCCACTCCTCCGCCGACCCTCTGAACCTGGCTGCCCGCCTGGCCGAGCAGGATGTTGACCCGGACTCCTTCCGCCACGCCTGCGTGATCTTGGTGGACGGCCTGGGCGAGGAGCTGCTCAACCGATACGCCGGCTACGCGCCCGCCCTGCGCAAGAGCCTGAACCTGGGCCCGCTGGACGCCGCGTTCCCCACCACGACCGCCGCCTCACTGACCTCGTTGGGTACCGGCGCCGCACCCGGTGCGCACGGCGTTGCCGGCTACGAGGTGCGCAACCCGGATGGCAACGGGGGAGCGGGCTCGGTCATGAACCACCTGTCCGGTTGGGATCAGTCGGTCGACCCCCACGCCTGGCAGCCGTTGCCGACCGTGCTGGAACGCCACCATACGAACCGCCGCGTGCTCACCATCTCGCTGGGCAAGTACCGCGGCACCGGACTCACCGAGGCCGCCCTGCGCGGCGGAGACTTCGTGGACGCCGTCGGGTACAACGCCCGCGTCACCTACGCCCTGGAGGCGCTCTCCAGCCGCACCCCGACCACCGTGTACCTGTACTGGGGCGAGATTGACGCCGCGGGCCACCGCTACGGCGTGGGCAGTGACGAATGGCTGCAACAGCTTGAGGAACTGAACTCGGCGCTGAAGCGTCTGGCGGAGCGCGCCCCGGCGTGGGCGGCACTCTTCGTGACCGCCGATCACGGCATGGTGAACGTGCCCGAGCATCAGCGCATCGACTACTCCGGCGTTGAGGAGCTGACTCGCAACATCGCGATGACCGCGGGCGAGCCGCGCGCCGTGCACCTCTACCTGGAGGACACCTCGGATGCGGCCCGCGCCGCCACCGCCCAGCGTTGGGCGCAGTACTGGGGTGAGCGCGCCTGGGTGGTGGACTCGCGCGAGCTGATGCGCGCCGGCTACTTCGGACCGATCGTGACCGATGTCGCGCGCTCGCGCATCGGCGACCTGATGGTGTGCGCTCGCGATGACTGGGCGCTCTACGATATGCGCCACTACCAGGAACGGGCCCTGCACATGGTGGGCCAGCACGGCTCGCTCACTGACGCCGAGCGCCTGGTACCCCTGCGCATGCTCAAGACCTTCTAGATTCGGAAGAGCCCCGCTCAGCGGATACAAGCTGAGAAGATAGAAAAAGCCGCCGGTTATTCACGCGAATAACCGGCGGTTTTCTGCTGTCTTGGTGCCTTTGCCTAGAAGCCTTTGTCGGGCGGCGCGAGGGCGGTCGCTTACTTGCGGCCGCCGAAGATGATGTCGTCCCAGGCGGGAACGCTCACGCGCTGCTTCTTCGAGGAAGACTTGGGCTTCTCGGCTGCGGGGGCCTTGGCGGGTTCCTCGGCCGCACCTGCTGCTTCTGCGGGCTCATCCTGCGCCGCGGGAGCCTCGGCGCTCTCGGCTGCCTCGGTCTCGGGGGAGTGCTTGCCGTACTCCTCCGGTGCCGGATGCGCCGCGGGGGTGTGCGCGGAGGGCGCACCGGTCAGCGGGCCTCGATCGGCGGTTGCGGGCTGTGCGGGTTGCTCGGGCTGTTCCTCGTTCGCGCGGGTGGTCGCCTCAGCCTTGGGGGCCTCAGCAGGAGTCTCTGCGGGAGCTTCAGCCTGCGGAGCCTCAGCGGACTCGCGATGCACGAACACCTCGGGCTCCTCAACCTGGGCGGGACGCACCGAGCGGGCGCGTTCCAGAAGCTCCTTGAGCTTACGCTCGTCAGCACTCTCGGAAGAAGCCAGGGGAGCCGGTGCGGGCTCCGGAGCCTTCGGCAGGCGGGCCTGCGGAACCTCCACGGGGGCCTTCTTCGCGGCGGCGGCCACAGCGTCCTCGCTATTGCCCATCAGGAAGTACGCGGCCTCGTTCGAGGCGTACAGGCCCTGGTTCGCGGGGTTGTACACCCAGCGGGCGGGGAACATCACCTGCGAGGGCAGGTTCTGACGCACCGAATCCTTCAGCGCAATATCAACCTCAACGCGCCACTGGCCGTTCTCCTGCTGGCGGGTCGTCCAATCCTGGGTGGCCTCCTCAAAACCGTAACGCTCCGAAACCTCCTCAATGCGGGCGCTGAGCGTCACCGGAATCTGCGCGCTGCCCGAAGCCGAATCGCGGCGGCCAATCTTCACGCTCTGAGCGGCGCGAATAATGTGGGCGCGCTCGGCCACGATCGGCCACTCGTAGCGGCGCACGCGCTCCGGCTCCCAGCCGGACTCCTCCGCAATCTCCTCAACGGAGGCACCCTGACGGAAACGGGTCTGAATATCGCGCGGGCCGTAGGTGCCCTTAGCGCCCAGGCCGCGGGCGGGCTGAATACGGCGAGCCTTGGTGATGCTCGTGCGCAGGTAAGCGTCAATGGGCAGCAAGAAGCGAGTGCCGTCGGCAGACTCAAGCACCAGATTTTCGCCGTCATCGTGCACGCCAATCAGACGTAGCTCAAGCATGAGAACCTCCATAGGTGAACCGGGCGCCTTCCGTGAAATGTGGTGCACGGAACGCAAACTACCTTCCAGGGTACCGTGAAAGCGCGCAAAATCAGTAGCGCGGGGGCTTGTTTGGGCCAAAAAATATGTCCCGCGCCATCTTTATTGCACAGAATATGACGCCGTATATGCTCAAAGCTCACGCTGGATTAGACAAAAGGGTGTTCAATGGTGAACAATACCTGGCATGTCGTCACGGGCGTAGCGGCGGCATGGAGAATTTTAAAACCAGAGTGGCGCGGCTAACGCGGCCACAGATTCAATAGATTCAACGGAGCGTGAAAGTTTGGCAACTGATTACGATGCACCTCGCAAGCAGGACGAAGAGCAGAGCGAAGAGTCCTACGAGGAGCTCAACGCGCGCCGTTCCGACATGCAGTCCGGCGCGGTAGATGAGGACGAGAACAGCGCCGCCGAGAGCTTCGAGCTTCCCGGCGCCGACCTCTCCAACGAGGAGCTGAACGTCGTGGTTCTGCCCGCTCAGGACGACGAGTTCACCTGCGCATCCTGCTTCCTGGTCCGCCACCGCTCGCAGATTGCACGCGAGGACGGCGGCCTGTACTACTGCGTCGAATGCGAAGGCTAATATTCCAAGGATGGGTAACCCCCACCCGATAGACATCTGAACGGGGCGAGTGCCACACGGCACCGCCCCGTTGAGTATGCCTCCGCACCCGCCGCGCGGAGCCTGGCACACACATCCCGAAAGGACCGACCCCGATGAACCCCATCAACGTTCACATTAAGCTGCTCGATCCCGAGCTGCCCGCCCCCTCCTACGCCAAGCCCGGTGACGCCGGCGCCGATCTGCGCTCGCGCATCGAATTCGAGCTGGAGCCGGGCGAGCGTGCGCTCGTGCCCACCGGCGTGGCCATTGCCCTGCCCGAGGGTTACGTGGGTCTGGTGCATCCGCGCTCGGGTCTGGCCACCAAGCACGGTATTACCATTGTTAATGCGCCCGGAACCGTTGACTCCGGCTACCGCGGTGAGCTGATGGTCACCCTGCTCAACACCGATAAGACGAAGACTTTCCACGTGAGCCGCGGCGATCGCATCGCTCAGCTGATGATTCAGAAGTACGAGCACGCGACCTTCACCATCGTGGAGGAACTGGACGAGACGGAGCGTGGCTCCAGCGGCTTCGGCTCCAGCGGAGTTCACTAGGACGGGCTCGCACGGGTCCGCCGCGCTGCGGCTCGCGCGTAGAAACGTACCTCCCCTCAACGGATTCTGACGGATTCCCCGGGTGGAGGGAACACAACCCGCACCCGGGGTGCGGCGAAAGGTGGAACACCATGTTCGGATTTGGTAAGAAGAAGAAAGCCGAGGAGGCCGAGAAGGCCGCCATCGACAAGGCTGTCAACGAGGAAATCGAAGAGACCAGCGTCGAGGTCGAGGAGCTGAAGGAGGAGGAGAACTCCGCCGAAGTGATCAAGTACGATCGTGTGAACGGCCCCCACGACATCGAGGAGGTCAGCGAAGAGGATCTCGAGGACTACGTCGACCTGGGCGCCCTGCGCATCAAGATGCACGAGGGCATGAACCTGCGACTCGAGACCGATGACTCGACCGGTGCGGTGATTGCCGCAACCATCACCCGCGACGGTGCAACCCTGCAGGTGCAGGCCTTCGCAGCGCCGCGTACCACCGGCATTTGGGACGACATCCGCCACGACCTGACCGAGTCCGTCGCCTCCCAGGGCGGCACGGTTGAGGTGTACGCCGGCGTTTTCGGTGCCGAGATGCTGACCCGCCTGCCCGCCGTCACCCCGGACGGCAAGCGCGGCGAGCGCATCGCCCGCTTCGTGGGCGTGGACGGCCCCCGCTGGTTCCTGCGCGGCGTCATCTCCGGTGCCGCTGTGCTGGGCGACGAGGCTGCCGCAGCCTCCGTGGAGGAGGTTTTCCGCGATGTGGTGGTGGACCGCGGTGACGACCCGCGCCCGCCCCGCGAGCTGCTGCCCATGACCCTGCCCGCAGACCTGGCTATCGCCGAGGACGACGGCGAGGACGAGGAGCCGAAGGATAATCACCAGGAGCTCCGCCCGATGCCTCGCCGCGGCCCCGAGATCACCGAGATCGGCTAATGCCGAGCTTTTCGCATCATCCGAGCGCGCTCGTGGTTCCCGAGGAGCCCCTGATTGCTCCCGGCTACCCCGAGCGCTTTCGCGTGCGCCTCGCCGGTCGCGTGGAGCAGGTGTGGCTGCCGACGGCCCACAGCAAGCCGATGTACCGCGCCGAGCTGCTGGTCGCCAAGTCGAAGCCGCTGCAGTGGACGAACCCGCGCGCAATCATCGGCATGCCCATTGTGGAGCCTCCGGGCGAGGATTTTGACGAAGATGCTGAGGCTCCCACGGATGCCGGGAAGCACCTGAACACGGCCTCGCTGGCCACGGTCACCTCGCAGCTGGAAACCGTGGATGTGGCTTTTCCCTCCTACCCGCCGTTCAACTACGGCGACCGGGTGATACTCAAGTGGCAGGGCCAGCAGATGGTGCCGGGCATCCTCGCCGGTGCGCTCCTGCGCTGTTCGGGCGTGGTGTCGATTCGCGCGAACCAGCCGATTATTTACAATCCGCGCTACGAGATTGTGCCGCAATTCTTTGTGGAGAAGGGATAACATGAGCTCCGAGCCGACCAGCCCCGACCGGGAGGCCGAGAAGACCGCGCGCGAGACCGTGCCCGCATCCGCCGCACAGCAGGGCCGGGCGAGCGAGCGGAACGAGTCCTCCAAATCGTCCGAGTCGCCGCACCAGTTCGCGCAGGCGGTGAGCGCCTCCATGAGCGCGAACATGCGCCGCACCGCCAATGGTGACGTGGATGTTCTGCACGCCATCGGCGGTTGGCGCGGCCTGGTGGAATCCTCCCTGCCCGCGGTGGCGTTCCTGGTGTTGTTTACCGTGACGAAGGAACTGAACCTTTCGCTGATTGCCGCGCTGGTCGCGGCCGCCGCCTTCACCCTGATTCGCCTGGTGCAGGGGTCCAAGCTGGTGAGCGCCCTGACCGGTCTGGTGGGCGTGGCGATTTGTGCTTTCGCGGCCTACCGCACGGGTAACGCGAGCGACTACTTTGTGGTTGGTTTCTGGACGAACGGCCTGTATTCGCTGGGGTACCTGGTGTCCATGGCGGTGCGTTGGCCGATTACGGGCCTGATTTTCGGAGTGATTCGCGGCGAGGGCCTGACCTGGCGGAAGAACCCGGTGCGGGTGCGCCAGTACATGCTGGCCACCTGGATTATTACGATCCTGATGCTTCTGCGCCTGGCGGTGCAGATGCCCCTGTACTTTGCCAACGCGGTGGAGGCGCTGGGCGCCACCCGCCTGATTATGGGCCTGCCGCTGTACGCTTTGGGCGTGTGGCTGGCCTGGCGCGTTTCGGCCCCCGGAGAGGCGAGCGCGGGCGAGGCGCGCTCGGGAGAGGCCGCCGAGGCTCGCGATGCCGACGAAGCTGAAGCACCTGAGACCGCTAATAGCGCTGACAGCGCTGAGGGCTCTGAAAACCGCTAAAACACACCCCGCACCTTCGTAGAGAATGCTTCATAGAAGATAAGGCGAAAGCCCCGGTCCGTAAGGGGACCGGGGCTTTCGCATCCTCAAATTTAGGGGATAACCACGCCGCGCAAGTCTACGCGAAGAGAGCGCGAATCTGATCCTCACCGGCAATCGTCGTGATGAAGAACAGCTCGTCGCCGCCCTCGAGCGCGACGTCGGGGCTCGGCGGAATCGGGGCGCCATCGCGCAGAATCGCGGTGAGTACCGTATCGGCCGGCCACTGCACGTGGTCCACACGGTAACCGATGATGGGGTGGTCCTCCGGCACAGTGTACTCGGCCAGGGTCGCGCCACCGGCCTGCAGAGTCAGCAGACGCACGACGTCGCCGACCTCCACGGCCTCCTCAACCAGCGCGGTCATCAGGCGCGGGGTGGACACGGCCACATCCACGCCCCAGGAGTCGTCGAAGAGCCACTCGTTGCGGGGGTTATTCACGCGGGCCACGGTGCGCGGCACGCCGAACTCGCTGCGCACCAGCAGGGAGACCATCAGGTTTGCCTTGTCGTCACCGGTTGCGGCAACGACCACGTCCGCCTTGTTTGGGTGCACCTGGCGCAGCACGGACAGCTCGCAGGCGTCGCCGATATGCCAGCGCACACCGGGCAGGTCGGCGCGCTTCTTAGCTTCGGGCTTGGAATCGATGATGGTCACGTCGTGTCCGTTCATCATGAGCTCCTTGGCAATCGACGCACCCACGGAACCGGCACCGACGATGAGTACCTTCATTACTTCTCCTTAGGGTTCGGGCGCTGGCGGCCAAAGAGCTGGCGGGGATCGGGCAGGGAGGGGGTCCCGGATCCAGGGGTGGCCTTACTCGTGGCGGAACGCAACCAGTCCATATTCGCGTCGGTGCGGTACTCCACCTCCTCGTCCTCGGTGCGCGGCGGGCGCGAAAGAATACGCGTCACATCGGCGACGTCGTCGGTACGCATCATCACGTGCACGCTATCACCCTGCTGGTAGGCGCTATCGGGGCGGGGGAGCATACCCTCACCAAAGCGGGTGATGTAGGCGATGCGCACCCCGGCGGCACGCTCAATGTCGACGAGCGCGTGGCCGGCCCAGCCGTCATCCAGCGGAATCTCGGTGAGCATGAGACGGCCCGAAGGCTCACGGAAATCACCCTTCAGGGCCTGCTCGGGCAGCAGACGGCGCAACACCTGATCGGTAGACCAGCGCACCGAGGCCACCGTGGGGATGCCCATGCGCTGGAAGAATTCGGCGCGGTTGGGATCGTACACGCGAGCCACCACGTTCTTCACCTTGAACAGCTCGCGAGCCACACGCGCGGCAATGATGTTCGAGTTATCACCCGACGAGACGGCGGCAAAGGCGTAGGCCTCGGTAATTCCGGCGCGCTTGAGGGTCTCCTGATCGAAACCCACACCGGTCACCAGCTGACCCTCAAAACCCTTGCGCAACGGCTGGAAGGCGCGCTCATCCTGATCGATGACGGCAACCGTGTGCCCGGAAGCCTCCAGCGTGCGGGCCAGCATGACGCCCACACGCCCGGCGCCCATGATGACAAAGTGAGGCATGCTTCTCTCCATGTGTTGATGACGCGCTTTAACGCATACCCTTCCAGTGTAATTGAACCGCTCATTGAATTGAGCTTTGGGGCCCGGGAAGATAGCCTTAATAGGTGAGAAATCGTTGGGACAGGATGCGCATCGCCCTGATCGGTCGACCGGTCAGCACGCGGAACCTTTCGGCAGTGACCCTGCCGAAGCGGTACGCCCTGCCCCTTTTCGGTGCCGACGGTATCTCCTCGGTGGCCTATGCTGCCGACCAGACAATCCTGACCCTGGCCGCGGCGGGTGCTTCGGCGCTCGCGTTCTCCCCGTGGGTTGGCCTGGCGGTCGCCCTGGTGGGGCTGGTGGTCATCGGCACCTACCGCTACAACATCAGCCAGATTGCCGCCGAGGGCGATATTCAGCTGGTGCACAAGAAGCTGGGCGCGCTACCCTCGGTCATGATGGGTGCCTCCTCGCTCATGGACTACATGCTGACGGTGTCGGTGTCCATGTCTTCGGCGGCCACATTCCTCGTGGCCCTGTACCCCGAGATTCAGGATTGGCGCACAACGATTGCGGTGTTGCTCATCCTGGCTCTGACGCTCACGGCCCTGCGCGGTCTGCAGCTTATGGGCAAGATTGCTCACTGGCCGCTGTACATCTTCCTGGCGCTACTGGGAATCACCCTGATTATTGGTTGGGTGCGTGCCTCCGTGGGCGCCCTGCCCGTGGCCGAATCCGCCGGCTACGCCATCGTGCCGGAGCTAGGCAGCAACGCCACCGAAGGCGTGGCGCTCATGCTGCTGCTGGCACGCTCCTTCTCGGGAGGCGCGGTTGCCTTTTCCGGCGTGTCGACGATTTCCAATTCGGTCCGCTACTTCCGCCCGCCCAAGAAGTACAACGCGGCCCTGACCATGATGATGATGGGCATCATCACCTCCGTTCTGCTGGTGGGCCTGTTGAGCCTGGCCTACCTCACGCACGTGCACATGGTGCATGACACGACCCAATTCCTCTTCATCGACGGGCGCGCGCCGGGGGAGTACTTCCACCAGAAGCCCGCCCTCTACCAGGTGGCTCTCGCGGTGTACCGCGACACCCCGATTTACGCGCAGCTGCTGGTGTTTGCGACTGTGGGCGTGCTGATTATCGCTTCGATTACCGCGTTCACCGGCTTCCCCATGATCGCCTCCTCCCTGGCGGACTACCAGTACCTGCCCGTCTTCTTCCGCAGCGTGGATTCCCGCGGCCTGTACACCAACGGCGTGCTGACCCTCGCGGGCTTCTCGACGATGCTCACCGTGCTCTTCGGCTCGGATGTCTACTCCCTGATTCAGCTGTACATTGTGGGTATGTGTATCTCCATGGCCATGGTGCAGCTGGCCGTGGTGCGTTACCGCATGCGCCTGCTGCGCGTTACCCTGGCCCAGATGCCCCGCCGCGCCCTCCTGCGCGATATCGCGGTGTCCGCCCTGGGCGTGACCGTCACCGCCGCCGTACTCGTTGTGGTGATCGTCACGAAGCTCGGTGCCGGCGCCTGGCTGTCCCTCGGAATGATTGCCCTCATGGTTGGAGGTATGATGCTCACTCACCGCCGTTACGCCACGGTCGATGAAGCCATGGATATGCCGCTGAACGCCGAGTCCGTGGCGGATGTGGCGGCTCTGCCCTCGCGCGTGCACGCCATCGTGTACGTGGAACGCGTGCGCAGGCCCGCGGTGCGTGCCCTCTCGTATGCGCGTGCCTCGCGCCCCTCGACGATTGAGGCGCTCACCGTCAACAACGACCGCGCGGCTCTCGAGGTCGTGAAGAACCGCTGGTACGCCCTCGACATCCCCGTGCCGCTGTCGGTCATCGACTCGCCCTACCGCGATACCGTGCAGGCCGTGGTCTCGTACATTCGCCGCCGCCGCAAGAAGTCGCCGCGCGACATTCTGGTCGTGTACCTGCCCGAATTCGTGGTGGATCACTGGTGGCAGCGTATTCTGCACCGTCGCACGGTGCGCCGCCTGAAGAAGGCGCTGCTGCACGAGCCGGGCGTGATGACCGCGACCGTGCCGTGGGCCATGCACGAGGACGAAGTGTACGACGAAATCTCCGATCAGCGCCTGCAGTCCGAAGAGGTCGTCGAGGAGACGACCGCCCCGGGAGAGAACCCCGCCCTGGCACCGAACGTCACCCGCCCCGCCGGTGGCGGCCGAGAGCTCACCCAGAGCAACCGCCATGCGGTCTACCGCGGCCGGTTGCACGAGGATTCTGCATCCTAAGCTACGCGGGCGAGCGCAACTTCCCGAGAGCTTCCCTAGAAAACGGCGGCCCCGAAGAGCCGTGCTGAAACATGAGGGGACCGCGCTGAAAAGCTCGCCCTATTGCCTTGCTACAAGCACCTGCTGCAAATGCCCCGGACCGGCACGGTGAGGGCTTCACCGCACTTCACCCCCGGGGAGCGTCGAAACCCGAGACCCCGAATATTTCGGTGTAAAATAGTTCACATTAAGTGATGATTAGGAGACAACGTCGTGACTCAACACACCACTGACCCCGCTGCCGCCTCCACAGAAGCAGGCGGTTACAGCGTCGGCCAAGTCCTCACCGTCACCTGTGAAGCACCCGCCCACGGAGGCTCCTTCGTCGCCCGCACCGCAGAGGGCGTCATCTTCGTTCGCCACGGCGTTGTCGGCGAGCAGGCTCGCGTGCGCATCACCTCCATCGGCCCCAAGCGCCGCTACTACTTCGCGGACGTCATCGACGTTCCCGTGCCCTCCCTTGCCCGCCGCCCCCATCCCTGGATTCAGGCCGATGCGCTCGCCAGCGCCGAGGAGCGCGCCGCCGCAACCGGCGTACCCGAGCTGCTGGGCGGCATGGAGTACGGTCACCTCGCGCTGGATGAGCAGCGCCGCTACAAGACCGATATTGTGCGCACCCAGATTCACCGTCTGGGCGGCCTGCCGCTGACCTCTCCGCTGCTGACGAACCTGACCGTCGAGGAGCTGCCCCTGCGCGATAACTCCGAGGGGCTGTCGTGGCGAACCCGCGTGCGCTACGCCGTGGCCCGCGTGCGTGAGGAAAACGCAGAGGGCCGACCCGTCGTGACCTGGCGCGTCGCCATGCACCCGTACCACGCCTCCTCGCCGGTCCCGGTCGTTGATTTTCCGCTTGCGGCCAGGGAGTTGCGCGACCTGCACCTGGAGCAGCTGAACCTGCGCGGTGTGCGCGAGGTGGAGGCGACCGTCTCCTCCCGCGGCCGGGTGCTGCTGCAGTTCATCGTGGACCCGCGCTTCTCGATTGACGAGATTGCGCGCGCGGTGGAGGAGCAGGCCACCGAGGCCTGGGGACTGCTCGCTAAGCGTAAGGTGTCCCTCTACTTCACCCCGGAGTCGACCTCGAACGGCAAGCCTAAGCGCCGCCGTCCCGGCGCTTCCCACACACCCTACCGCCGCGTGGAGGAAAGCGACCGCCTGCTCGGCGCTGGCCTGCGTTCGGTGACCGAGGAGGTGACCTTCGGTCCCCGCCGCTTCAGCTACCAGGTTTCGGCCGGCGGTTTCTGGCAGATTCACCGTTCGGCTCCTTCGACCATGATTGCGGCGATGCTGACCATGCTGCGCCCGCAGGAGGGCGAGTGCGCCCTCGACCTGTACGCCGGAGCGGGCCTGTTCACCGCGGCCCTGGCCGATGCGGTGGGACCCACCGGAACGGTCATCAGCATCGAGGGTTCCCCCGTGACCCACAAGGACGCCCGCTCCAACTTTGCGCCCGACGGATGCTCCCGCACCGATAACTCGGCGCAGACCCGCATCGAGGTGATTCGCGGTGACGTGGCGCGCCACCTGGTCGACCTGAAGACCGCCCGCGACTTCGAGCAGATTCCGCCGATTGACGCCGTGGTTCTGGACCCCTCGCGTGAGGGCGCCAACCGCACCACCCTGGAGCGCCTGGACGCTCTGGATCCCGGCCGCATCCTGTACGTGGCCTGCGATCCGGCGGCCCTGGGGCGCGACACCGGTATTCTGCGTGAACTCGGCTGGGATATGGTGCAGCTGCGGGCCTTCGACATGTACCCGAACACGCACCACGTTGAGAGCGTGGCGCTCTTCGAGCGGGCACCGGCAAAGCCTCGCCCGCGTCGTCGCCGCAAGTAGGCGGCGGGTTGGCCGCGGCTCGTCCTTCGGCAGAGGAGGACGGGACGCGGGCCGGCGTTCGATTGGCGGCAGACCTGCCCGGGGTGCCGTCGGAAGAGGGGAGAACTCGTCTCACCTGACGGTGACGCGAATCTGATTTTTAGCCCCTTAAAAGGTAAAATCATTGGAGAACCAACGCACGGAATGAGCCGTGCCCTGAACCCTTGAGGAGTGTGGGTGTATGTCTGCTGAAAATGCGTCGCCGCAGGAGAACAACCCGAAGGCCGCCACCCCCGGAGCACCCACCGTAGATTACAGCCTTGGCGATGGCCACACGGCCCGCCTGCTGCCCGGCATCAAGGACCCCTCCGACCTGCGCAACCTGAGCTACGAGCAGCTGGAGGAGCTCTCCAACGAGATTCGCCAGTTCATCGTGACGAACGTTTCGGCGACCGGCGGCCACCTGGGCCCGAACCTGGGCGTTGTGGAGCTGACCCTTGGCATCCACCGCATTTTCGATTCCCCCAAGGACAACATCCTCTTTGACACCGGCCACCAGTCCTACGTGCACAAGCTCGTGACCGGCCGTCATGCGTTTAAGACTCTGCGCCAGAAGGGCGGCCTCTCGGGCTACCCCGACCGCAACGAGTCCAAGCACGACATTATTGCCTCCTCGCATGCCTCCAGCTCTATCTCCTGGGCCGACGGCATTTCGCGCGCCAACCGTATTAACGGTGAGGACGACCGCTACACCGTCGTGCTCATCGGCGACGGCGCGCTCACCGGCGGCATGGCCTGGGAGGCCGTGAATAACATCGCCGCCGACCGTAGCCGCAAGGTCGTAATCATCGTGAACGATAACGGCCGCTCCTACGCGCCCACCATCGGCGGTTTCGCCAACCAGCTTTCCGAGCTCAAGCACGGCGTGCAGCAGCAGGTGGACCGCGTTCGCCTGGACCACCGCTACGACCGCGCCCTCGACGCGGTGCGCGTGGGCCTGCAGCGGGGCGGCGCCCTGGGCCAGATGATTTACCGAGGCCTGCACGGCATGAAGGCCGGCATCAAGGACGTGGTGGTGCCCAAGGGTATCTTCGAGGAACTCGGCATGAAGTACGTGGGCCCCATCGACGGCCACGATCAGCAGGCTGTGGAGAACGCCCTGACCGCCGCGAAGAACTACGGGGGCCCGGTCATCGTGCACGCCATCACCGAGAAGGGCCACAGTTATGCGCCCGCCCGCGCGAACAAGGACGACCAGTTCCACGCGGTCGGCCCGATTGACCCGCTGACCGGTAATGCCGTCTCCAAGAGCACCGCCGAGTCCTGGACCAGCGTCTTTGGCCGTGAGATTGCAGATATTGCGGATGAGCAGGAGAACGTCGTCGGCATCACCGGCGCTATGCTCATTCCCGTGGGTCTGCGCGAGTTCCAGAAGCGCCACCCCGACCGCGTGATTGACGTGGGCATCGCCGAGCAGCACGCCATCGCCATGAGCGCGGGCCTCGCCTACGGCGGCATGCATCCGGTCGTCGCGCTCTACGCGACCTTCCTGAACCGCGGTTTCGACCAGCTGCTCATGGATGTGGCACTGCACAAGGCCGGCGTGACCGTGGTCCTGGACCGCTCCGGCATCACCGGCCCCGACGGCGCAAGCCACCACGGCATGTGGGACTTGGCGATGCTGCAGTTCATCCCCGGGCTGCACCTGGCCGCCCCGCGTGACGCCGCAACCCTGCGCGAGGAGCTGCGCGAAGCCGTAGCCATCAACGACGCACCCACCGTGATTCGCTACCCCAAGGGCTCCGTGGGCGAGGACATCCCCGCTATTGAGCGCCGCGCCGACGGTGTAGACGTTCTGGCCCGCACCGGCGAACCGCATCCCGAGACCGGCCAGCGCGACGTGCTCTTCGTGGCCGTGGGCGCCATGGCCCGCGTGGCCCTGGAGGTTTCCAAGATTCTGGCCGCAGAGGACATTGAGTCCACCGTGATTGACCCGCGCTGGATCATTCCCGTTCCCTCCTCCGTCGTGGAGCTGGCCCGTGACCACCGCATCGTGGTGACCATCGAGGACGGCGTGCGTTCCGGCGGCGTGGGTGCGCGCATCCGACAGGAGATGCGTGAGGCCGGCGTCGATACGGCCCTGAGCGAGCTGGGTCTGCCCGCCGAGTTCATCCCGCACGCATCGCGCGAGCAGATTCTGGAGGAGGTTGGCCTGACCCCCGAGCGAATCGCCGCGGATGTGCGTGCCCAGCTGGCCGGCGACAAGGTGCCCTTCGCCCGCGAAGAGGGCCAGAAGCCCCGCCACACCGCGTAGCCGTAACGCGTAAAAGTTAGAGACGCAGAAAACCCAGCTACCCCGACCGGGTAGCTGGGTTTTCTGCGTTTTCGACGGTGCACTTCAAGAGCGTAATTCAACAGTGCACTTCAACGGCACACGAAACTAAAACGGGGCGGATACGAGCCCTAGCTGTTGTTTCCCACAAAGATACGGCCGTCTTTCACCTGCACCGAGTAGGTCTTCAGCGGGGTCTCCGCCGGGCCGTGCAGCACCGAACCGTCGGCGGTCGCGAACTCCGAACCATGGCAGGGGCACACGATGCGGTTCGAATCCTGCACCTGCAACTGGCACCCCTGGTGAGTGCACACGGGGCTGTACGCCTTGTACTGACCCTCGGACGGCTGGGCCACAATCACGGTCGTGGTGCCGCGGGTCAGCTTAGCGGCCTTACCCACGCCCACCGAAGACGCGGCTGCCATATCCACGGTTCCGTCGGGCGCGGTCACCGTCGTGCCGCCGCCCTCGGCGCAGGAAGCCAGCGCCGCGGTGGAGGCCAGGGCCCCGGTCACCAGGGTTGCACGGCGCGAAAACAGACGGGACGAGGCCCTCTCGGCATCCGACGCAAGGTCGGTTTCGGCAGTCGCCGCGGGCTTCACCGAAGCGGACTGCTCCTGAACGCTCGCCTGCCGGCAGCAGGAACAATTCTGAGAAGTAGACATAAATCCTCTTTCGTTGAGCGAAAGCTAACCCAAATGCTTCGCGAATACCGGCGCGATCGCGGGGGCGACCAGACCGGTCTGCCAGTTGCGTGCGCCGTAGGCGGCCAGCGCATCCCGCAGGGACTGCTCGTCGTGACGGGCCGGAGGCTCCCAGCACAGTCGACGCACGTAATCGGTCGTAATCAGGTTCTGCGCCGGAATCGTCAGGCGCTCTGAGAGGTCGTCAATCACCTGGCGAACCTCGGTAAACAGCGCAAGATTCTCGGGGCGCTTCGACTCCCACGCCTTCAACGGGGGAGGGGCGGTCGAGGGCAGGGTGTACGGCACCGCGTTCTCGCCGCGGGCCGCGGATGCGATAGCGCGCACCCAGCGGGGACCCTCACGGCGCAGGCCGCGCGTCTGAAAACCGGGGATGGCCATCACGGCCGGCACGTTGCGGGGCATGGTGCGGGCCGCCTCAATCAACGCGGAATCGGGTAGTAGCCGCTTCGAATCGATGTCCTTCTTGCGGGCCAGCGAATCGCGTTCAACCCACAGGTTACGCAGCGCCGTCAGCTGTTTGACCGACCGCAGGGCAGTGCGGCCCTTCGTCTTGCGCCAACGCTCCGGCTGGTCCGTGGGGTCCTTCACCGGTGATGCGCACAGGTACGCAAACTCCTCTTGAGCGTACTGCAGCTTGCCCTGCTTGCGGAGTAGCTCCTCCAAGGCGTCGCGCAGGTCGATGAGCACGTCAACGTCCAGTAGCGCGTAGTTCAGCCACGACTCCGGCAGGGGACGGTGCGACCAGTCCTCCTTCGAATGCTTTTTCTCCAGCCTGTAGCCCAGAAGCTCCTCAACCGTCGCGCCCAGATTCACGCGTTTCAGGCCCGCCAGGCGAGCACCCAGCTCGGTATCGAATAGACGCTTGGGGCGCATGCCCAGCATGTCGAGGCTCGGGAAGTCCTGAATCGCCGCGTGAATCACCCATTCGGCGTCGGCCAGCGCATCATTAATGATGCGCAGGTCAGAGAAGGCTTCCGGATCGATCAGGTACAGCTTGTCCTCGCGCTTGAGCTGCACTAGGAACGCGCGCGAACCGTAACGGATACCCTGCGCGCGCTCGGTATCAACGGCCACCGGGCCGGAGGCCGCCGCCAGCGACTCGGCCGCACGGCGCAAACCGCTCTCGGTGTTAATCAGCGTGGGAATCGGCGTCGAAGGGGTGTTCAGCGGAACAACCTCGGGAACCTCAATATCCTGAAGGGTCAGCGAACCGTTCGCTTTAGCTGCGCTACTCATGGAACCATCCTCTTCTGACGCTCAGGTGTTGTACATGTAAATCGCCCCGGGCACGCCACACCGGCCCCCAAAGGCACTAGGCCATTCTACCCGTCCCGGCTGAGAGGCTCGAATTAGGGGAATTTGGGTGGCCCCGGGGCCGCTTCTGGATGCTATTCCTCTTCGGCCTTTTCGTTCTCGGCCGGAGTGAGGGTCAGGCACACCGAGTTAATGCAGTAGCGCAGGTCGGTGGGGGTGGGGTAGCCCTCACCCTCGAATACGTGGCCCAGGTGCGAGTCGCAGGCGGCGCATCGCACCTCGACGCGGCGCATGCCGAACGTCGTGTCTTCCAGGTAGCGCACGCGGTCCTCGGCCAGGGGAGCGAAGAACGACGGCCAGCCGCAGTGCGAGTCGAACTTCTGGTCCGAGCGGAACAGCTCCGTGCCGCAGGCCCGGCAGGAGTAGATGCCTTCGGTGTGTGTGTTCCAGTACTCGCCCGTGAAGGGACGCTCCGTGCCGCCCTCGCGCAGCACCGCATATTCTTCGGGGCGGAGGACTTCACGCCAATTCTTTGCGATGGTGCCGACACCCGGCAACGAGTTACCCATGGGATTCTCCTTTAAATCGTTGATCTGTACACATGCATAACGCGGCGGTGGAGAAGTATATTTCCTCAACCGCCGCGGTGCGCAACCTGTGCCGATAATATTCTGTCGCGGGGCAGCACGAGGCTGTTAGGCGCGGATATCTGCGTACTTTCCGTTGGTGAGCTTCAGCAGGTCGTCGGGGGCGAGCTCGACGTCCAGTCCACGCTTGCCTCCGGACACCATGATGGTATCGAAGAGCTGGGCGCTTTCGTCCAGGAGGGTGGGGGAGGGAGTCTTCTGACCCAGCGGAGAAATACCGCCCACCACGTAGCCGGTGCGGCGCTCAGCGACCTTCGGGTCGCACATGGAGGCGCTCTTCCAGCCGAGGGCTGCGGCGGCAGCCTTAATGTTCAGCTTGCCAGAGACCGGCACGATTGCGACGGCGAAATCCTTCTCGTGCACGATCAGCAGGGTCTTGAACACCTGCTCCTCGGAGGCGCCGAGGTTCTTCGCGGCCTCTTCACCGAAGGAGGTGACGCCCTCAACATGCTCGTATTCGCGCATCTGGAAGGGGGTGTTCGTCTCGGTGAGGAGGGCAACGGCGGCCGTTGCTGCTCCGCTCTTCTTACCTTTAGTTTTCTTAGCCATAGACACCATTTTACGGAAGTCACCATGCGCCGAAACACATGTGGCTTCTCAATGGTTATGGGGTTATTTCAGTAGCCCTTTTTCCTTCAGCTGCTCTTGAGAAAGCGAGCCAACAACAGCCCAAAATCCATCTGATTTGCCTACGTTCTGAGGTAGCCTTTAGGCTCCCTTTTTCTTAGTAAATACCGATGAGTAATTGCATGCCAAGACTAGTCAGGATGATAGCAATCCAGCAAAGGGCTCCAAGAAGAATGGATTTTCCACTGGATTTGATCATAGCAATGAGGTTGGTTTTGAGACCAATAGCACTCATAGCCATGATGATGAGGAATATGGAGAGTTGTTTGAGAGGTGAAAAGAAGCTATTGCTGACACCGAAAGATGTGAGAAGAGTAGTTATCAGAGAAGCTAGGATAAAGTAGAGAATGAAAACGGGGAAGATTTTTTTAAGCTTCACTCCTTGGTTGTTGCCTTGTTGACGGCTTTGCCAATAATAGGAGAGGAAGAGAACGATAGGGATAATAGCTAGAGTACGTGTCAGCTTGACAATAGTTGCAGGCTCAAGAGTGTTTGCATTGTAAAGACTATCCCAGGCACTAGCAGTAGCTGTCACAGAGGAAGTATCGTTGACCGCAGTACCCGCAAAGAGAGCAAAACCTTCGTTGGAAAGATGGAGCCAAGAACCTAGAGTTGGAAAGATAAGAGCTGCCAAGACATTGAAGAAAAAGATAACAGAAATGGATTGGGCTACTTCTTTTTCCTTGGCGTGAATAACAGGAGCAGTCGCTGCAATGGCAGAACCGCCACAGATAGAAGATCCAACTCCAATCAAGGTAGCTAGCTTTGTATCAAGGTTAAAAAAGCGTTGGAAAAAGAAAGCTATAATCAAAGCAATTGAAATAGTTGAAAGGATAACAGGAAGGGAAGATTTTCCAACTGCGAAAACTTGTGAGATATTGAGTCCAAACCCAAGCAAAATAACAGCATACTGAAGCAGTTTTTTGGAGCTATAAGTCAAGCCGGCATCCAGTTGTGCATAGGAAGTGAGAAAGGGATGGAGAATCATTCCGATAAAAATGGCGAAAACAGGTGCTCCCACAACAGGCAGAAATCCTCCTAAAATCCAAGAGATGATAGAAATGATCAGACAGACTGACAGTCCTGCCCAATTTTTTGATAGAAATGACATAAAAACCTCCGAAAATAAATACTCCTTATTATAATATTATTTGTTAGAAAATTAAACTAGAAAGTAGGAATACAGACCCAGCCCGGGGAACGCGCCACCTCAGCCTCCGCGCTGATAAAGGCCTTCGATATCCTTGAGGAACTTAATATCCTTCTCGTAGGTATCCAGCATATAGGGCCATACATACTGCATGTCACCGGTCTGAATACCGTAGTTACGGGCTCTGACCCAATCGGTCATCATCTCACGAAGACCAGCAAAGGTTTCAGGGTACTGTTGCGGCTTAGCCTTCGGAAGAGGGACGTTTTGAGCTATACCATATGCATCAGCTTTGCGGTACTCGCCGTCGGGTGCCTTTGATCCGCCGGAATAGCCGCGGGTAATGACCGGGCTCGGAGTAGCGGAAGCAGAAGTAGCGTTAGATGCTGCCGCAGACGCCGAGGCGGTTTCGCTCGGCGCTGCGGAGGCGGTGGCTGCCGCCTCGTTATTTGCCTGATGGCCGCATGCCGCAAGCAGGGCACCAAGACCCAGAAGGGTACCGCCGCTCAGCATTGCGCGGCGGGTAAATAAGGTTGGAAGTCATGGAATTGTATTCCTCATATCGGTGTGGTGTGTGAAGAGATGGGGGGGCTGGTTAGAAACCGGAAGACTAACCAACCGAAGGGAAGAACCCCGATAGATGAGAAGCCACATGTGTTTCGAAAAGCCACCAAAGAAGCGGCTTCTCGGCAAACATGTGGCTTCTCAACGTAAGACCCGCGGCGGACTTTACATGTCGGGCCAGTCGCGGTGCAGTGAATACTCTGTGTCCCCGTCACCGCTGTCGTTGAGATGCCAGCGCTGGCCGGTACGGATGTCAGCCTTGCGTAGGCGCGGGTTCGGGTTATCCTTCTTGCCCATCGTCGGGTCATTCTTGCAGCCCCAACGAGTGTCGTCTTCATCGCAGGAGCCGGCCACGCGTCCCACATCAACCCACCACACACGAATCAGTAGCGGGTCGACAGTTTCCTTCGTCAACACGACATCCAGGGCCTGCCAGTCGCCGCCGTTCACCCGGAAACGACCAGAGTAAGACACCGTTGCGTAGGCATGGAAATTACCCGAACGCTTATACACATAACTGGTGGCGGTCTTGCGTGACTCTTCACCGCGTGCCCTGCTAACCGGCTTACCCATGGTGTAGAAGCTACCCTCGTCACCGTTGCCGTATTGGATGGTCATTTGGGTGGGGTAGGATTCGATTTCTACGTGGCCGATCATGAGGTCGCCTTCCCAGTGTGCGGTGGGTGCGTCGACGTAGAAGTTGACGGCTTGGTTCTTGTAGACGTTGGGGTTGTTTTCGCCGAGGCCGGTGCCGAGGTTGTAGGACTGTTTTAGTTTGGGGGCCTGGATATTGGTGTTAGCGAATTGGTCCTCGATTTCTTGGAGCATTTCTTCGATAGTGGGTCCCTTGGGGGTTTCTTTGGGGTTGGTGGGGGTGAGGGTTTTAGTATCGTTGGGTTGGCAGTATGTTGAGAACCCGGTTTTTAGGTTGTAGTTTGCAGCTTCGCCGGTTGCGGGTTGTTCTAGGACGCGTATGGGTTTACCCGGACGCTGGTCCTCGGTATAACAAACGTCTTTTCCTGATTGTTGGTTGTTATACTTTGGGAAAAACATTCTATGGTTCATCCCATCCAGTGTTTCAACATTCCTTCTCCTAAATTCTTCAGCAGCTTTTTCAGCATCATATTCGACACCTGTATTATCACTTTTTGAATCATTTACAGTGTTATCTTCTTCCCCTTCACCAGTGGAACGAGATGGTGGCAAAGGGGCTGAGGAATCTCCAGGAATTTGTACACAATGGCCATTAGGATTCTGACACTCCACCGCGTAAATAACGGAGAAAGAACTTATATTCACAAGAGTAGAACACAGCAGAAGCTTTACAAGGGTACTGGAACGAAAAGTCACTTTTTCAAAATCCCCTTTTGAATCAATTCGCGCTGAGAAAGCGTATTTACAATCTTCCAATACCCATTATTAAAATTAAAGATAAATGCACACATGTCGTCGTTATTGGCAGTATTTTTCTTTGTAGTTGTATGCCCATCGGGTTCAACATAAATAGCGTACGTCCATAGATGACGGGTCACCAGTGTATATTCTTTAGTCTCCGCGTCGAAAGTAAAAGCACCTTCCTGCTGATAACCATCGGTTCCTTCGATGACCCAGCCACCGCGCTTATACAACCCCTCAAGGTAGTCGTAGAACTTGTATTCCGATGTATTTTTTCCCATGTACATCCGGGCATAGCTACAATCACCGGTCTGCATTCCATAGTTGTGTGCATCTAGCCAATTATTCATCATGCTTTGCATGCCATCTTCATTCTCAGGGTACTGCGCGGGCTCATTGCGGGGCTTCGGGACATTCTGGGCCGGGCCGTAACCGTCCGCCTTGCGGTACTCGCCATCGGGGGCTTTCGAGCCACCGGAGTAGCCTCGGGTAATGACAGGACTCGGGGTGGCTGAGGCCGAAGACGCATCGGTAGCCACAGCAGTTGCCGAAGCGGTCTCACTCGGTGCGCCGGAAGAAGTCGAGCCTGCAGCCTCATTAGCGGCCTGCTGACCGCAGGCCGCCAGCAGGCCGGTCAAGCTGAATAGTGCGCCGCCACTCAGCAGGGTGCGGCGGGTCAAAGCGGATTCAGGTCCCATTAGGGGTGCTCCAATCGTCGGTGATGGTGTGTATGTGCTAGTCGAGAATGTTTCTGTAGGTACGGCGACGTGCCTCGAAAGTGTTCTGGCTAGGTATTCCATGCTGTCGATGCACCGGTGCATCGCTTTGGGTCCCGAGACCACTTTACAGGATGTTTGCCATCTTTTGCAGTCTTTTGTGGTTTGTGAAGTTTAGATGTAGATATTGGAATACTTTCGCTATCAAGTAGGTCTTCGGAGAGTGTTGATTGAGAGAAGTGTTGGTTCAGAGGGTATTGGGGGAGGGGGCGAGGCAACCTCGACCTCTCAGACCTGCCAACTGCATCCGGCGCATCGCCTTACTCATAATGTGGCGGGCAACTCATGCGGCTCACGCGGGGTGTTAGGCAGTACTACACTTAAAACGAAAGTCACATCGCCGTCACTGAAGAAAAGAGTTTTTGTGCCCACCACGACCGTACATTTGACCGACCGCATCCCGCGCGTGTCTGCCGATGAGCTGCTGGCAGGTTTCCGCCCGTCAGAGCGTTTTGGAGAGGTTTCGTTCGACACCTATATCCCCGACCCGAACCAGCCTTCGCAGGCTGAAGCGGTGCAGAAGCTCAAGGATTTTGGCGACAAGATTAACGGCGGCGGCTCCGGCAGCGGCTTCTTTGGTCGACTCTTTGGCGGCAAGAAGAAGGACACCTCGAAGGCCGGCCTGTACCTTGACGGCGGTTTTGGTGTGGGTAAGACCCACCTGCTGGCTTCGCTGTGGCATTACGTAGACGGCCCGAAGGCGTTCGGCACGTTCGTGGAGTACACGAACCTGGTGGGTGCGTTGACGTTCCGCAAGACGGTTGAGGCGCTGAGCGGTTACAAGCTGGTGTGCATCGACGAGTTTGAGCTGGACGACCCGGGCGATACGGTGCTCATGTCCCGCCTGATGCGTGAGCTGGCCGATGCCGGCGTGAAGCTTGTGGCGACTTCGAACACTCTGCCGGGTGCCCTGGGTGAGGGTCGCTTCGCGGCGGAGGACTTTAAGCGTGAGATTCAGGTTCTGTCCTCGCAGTTTGAGGTGCACCGCGTGGATGGTGAGGACTTCCGTCACCGTGGCCTGCCCGCCGCACCGGAGCCTGTAGCAGACGCCGAGTTTGACGCGAAGGTTGAGGAGGTGTTCGCCGGTAAGACGGTGGGCGTCGATAACTTCGCGGACCTGGTGGAGCATCTGGCGAAGGTTCACCCCTCGCGTTACCGTCAGCTGATTGACGGTCTGCAGGGTGTTGCGTGGCGTGATGTGCAGCCGATTACGGAGCAGTCGGTGGCGTTGCGTTTTGTGGTGCTGGCTGACCGCCTGTATGACAAGGACCTGCCGATTGTTTCTTCGGGTGTGCCTTTTGACAAGGTGTTTACTGAGGAGATGCTGGCCGGTGGTTATCAGAAGAAGTATTTCCGCGCGGTGTCTCGTTTGACCGCGCTGGCTCGTGAAGGCCTGCTGGGTGAGGAGGCGGAGCGCTAGTTCCGTTGTTCGCCGGGGCCGAGCTTTGGCCGGCTCGGGTTTTGATGCGCTGTTCTTTCTAGTCCCGTGAGACTCGAAGCTCGCCCGGTTTGCATGGTTAGCTTGGTTAGTCTGGTTTACCTGAACCGCGCCAACCCCTCTCATACGTGAAGACCCCCGCCGGGTCGCTTAGGAAGCACCCGGCGGGGGTCTTCGTTTGTCTTAGCTAGCCTTCGTTATCAAGCTTGAAGCTCTGCAGGCCTAGCTGGGTGCTGTACACGAGCTCGTAATCGCAGAGTTCGTACGAGTATACGCCTGCTTCGACCTCTTCGAAGGGCAGGATGAGTTGCCCTTCCAGCATGAATGATTTCTGCCAGTTTTCGATGCGTTCCTTTTCCAGCTGGTCGAGTGCGGCGTCGAATCGGAGTTTCCCGCCCTTGATGCGGTGGTTGGGTGCATCTGAGTATTGGTAGGGGAGTCGAATCGATGAAGCCGCGAGTTGCATGCTCTGCCAGTAAGTCGGCGGGTCATCGGCTGAAGCGTCAAAGCGGAGAGATTCAGCCTCGTCTGTGCCGTTGATGGAAGGCAAGAGTCGGTAGCTTTTAATCGCACTCTTGGGGTTGCCCGGTTGGTTCCGTTCCACAACGATTGCGATAACTTCCAGGGATGCGTCGGTGTCGCGGACCTTTGCCTCGCCGATTTGCTCGTCAGAGAAGCGCAAATCGTCAGGCTTAAGGAGGCGATTCATGCAGTCCGCCATGGTGTACTGTGCGCGCTGAGGTGCACAGAGCAGATAGCCTTTAGCACGGACCTTGGCTAGATCCTTACCTTTCTCACATTCTTGCTTGGCGCTCTCGTAGATTTCTGCCCAGGCACTAGGAATCTCACCAGATGCATTTTCCTGATAGGTTTTCTGCACCAGTGGACTGATATCCGCAGGAATTCGAATAGGTTCACCGTCGAAGTGGGGGAGTAGCTGTGCGTAGCTGCTGAGCAGGATCATCGGCTCATAGACTGCCTTGGACCCACGCGGGAAGTCGGGTGCCTCAACGTGTGAGCCGAACGTTTCAACTCCTCGTACGTAGCACACCGGATTACGGTATGCGGGGGTGCGTTCTGAGCTGCTGCGGCTATCGTGACGGTGTAGACGTCCCATGCGCTGAAGCACCAGGTCAACCGGCGCGAAGTCGGTAACCATTACGTCAAAGTCCAGGTCAAGCGACTGTTCGATGACTTGCGTACCCACCACAATGAGGCGGTGCGGGCGCGAGGAATCCTCCCCGTCAGCTTTGCTGTAGTGTGCCTTCTTGCCGAGCTTTGAGACAAGGAGTTCCTCTTGCTCGGCGCGGTGCGTGGCGGTAAAGCGAGAGTGCGTGAGGATTACGTGCTCTTCACCGAACTGTTCACTCAGAAATGCGTGCATTTCCTGGGCTCGCCCAACGGTGTTGCAGATGACTGCGGCGCATCCGTGGTCATTGGCGAGCGGTTCGAGCACGTTCAGGACGCTTTCGGGGCTGTCAGCGATGAGCTTCAGCTCGATTTCGGTTTGCTCTACGGGCTGTTCAACCTTCCATTTCTTGGGAGTTCCGTTGTCCTCGGCGGTGAGCGTGTGAATGACGGGGTAATCCAGATCTAGGAAGGGTTCTTCGGACGCTTCCGGCTTAGGTGCTGCCTGAATACCTGCGAGTCGAGCTTTCATTTTCGCCATCAGGTCATTCTGTGATGGGGGAGCAGGAGTAGCTACTTTGTTCGGTTCTGCTCCAACCTTTAGACCCTTGGCATAGCTCTTCATCAGATCATCACGAGTAGCTGACGGCAGGGTTGCCGACATGAGAATGACGGGCGCATTCATCTGGCCCAGCCAGTAGAGCGCAGCGGAAAGGTACTTGCTCATGTATGCGTCATAGGCGTGCACCTCATCAATGATGATGACCTTGGAGGCAAGCCCAAGGTAGCGGAGCATCACATGCCGTGCTTGCAGTGCGGTCATGAGTACCTGGTCGATGGTACACACAACGAAGCTTGAGAGGAGCCCTTTCTTGGTACCGCTGAGCCAACTGTGGCGGGCGAGAGATGTTCCAGGGCGTAACGTTTTTCGGTTGTTTTCTCGCCCAGGGGTAGATGATTCGTCAAAAATATCTGCCTTGGAGAGTGCCTCGTAGGACTTGTTGAAGCGGTTCTTAGAATGGCCCAGGAACATGGAGTGCGGCTCAATAGGTCCGCCCTGTTCTTGCGCCACGTTATTTGTCTGGTACTTCACCCATTCGATAACACGGTCAAAGAGAGCGTTGGAGGTCGCCTGAGTCGGTGCCGCGAAGGCCACTCCGGTGCGACCGGTTGCCTGCGCAAGGAACTCGGCCGCAATGAGACCGGCTTCAGTCTTACCCTGACCCATCGGCGCTTCGATGCACATCATGCCGCCGTGTTGCATGGAGCGTGCCGCTTCGACTACGACTTCCTGCATGGGGCGTAGGGTCGGGTTGCTCCACCCAAAACGGGATGCGTAAAGATCAGCTGCGGGGGTATCGGGATTAGTGTCCAGCGCGGCAATCCAACGCTGTTCGAGCCCGAGCGCCTGCCAGCCGATGCGCGCTCGTTGCTCCTGTTCGGCTGAGCTGAAGGTTCCCATGGGGAAGAAATCAGGGTTTGAAGCAATCCAGTCTGACATGATGACGAAACCGGTAATGCAGAACTGCACGGAAACGGGGAGAGCCTGTCCGTGCTGTGCTAGCTGCTGTAACGCCGAGGACGCGCCAAAACGTTCCAGGGTAATGTTGTAGAGCTCCTGCCAGACGGCATGCCACCTGGGGGAGAGGCGTTCCAAAATAACGTTGCTCAGTTCAGTGGATGTAGGCATGTAGTCTGCGGGTGTGCCGTGGTGTGCACCGGAGATACTAGCGAGAGTTTCAGCAACTTCACGTGGCATGCCCTCAATATTGTTGGTGAGCAGGTAAATGAGGATGCTCTGGCTGTACTTGCTGTGGGGGCACCGCAAGCCGCTAGTGGGCGTGACGAGGTCTTCGGGGAATTCAAAGTCCTGCTGTTCGATACGCTGACGGTACACGGCGAGGTTTTCGTCGCGTCGTGCATCGAGCTGCCCGGAGAATTCGGGGGTTGCCTTGCCCATGTCGTGGGTTGCGGCAAGCCAGCATACGAGCGCGCGCGTATCTTCCATGGAGAGATGGAGGTGCTCGCTGAATTGCTTCTGTAGACCGGGGGCGAGCCATGTATCCCAGAGCCGTGCGGCTACAGAGCCGGCGTCGAGCATGTGCTGAACGAGGGAGAGTCCGCGGGTGGGGGAGTCTTTATCTCCTGTTTTTGCCCAGAATGATGCCGTTTCAGGTGTTGAAAGATGTTCAGGGTCGGGTGCCATGATTCTCCTTAGACGGTAGACTAGTGCGTGCCTCGCTGCGGTGCGAGGCGTATGTTCCCCGAAGCAGACGGGGATGAGCCAGTATGACTTTTGATGGCTGATGTGTTCCCTGTGTGAGCGGGGATTCTGCGTCTTTGGGTACGATTTTATCAAAAATTACAAACGTATGACTTTAATATGGCAGAATCTCTTGACTTAATCTTCTGAATGGTCCTATGATGAACTCAACAAGCCAATGAAGGTTCTTCAAAGAACCTCCTGACAAGGCTTAATTGCCTGGTCTACTCTCATTGTGGACCAGAGTCCGTTATTGTGCTCGCTTATTCGTCATCGACGGTGAGCCGATTTCAAAGAAGAAAGGAGTGGGAATGGTTGCTATGGAAGAACCTCAGTTCAACCTGCTTGACGAATGTTGGATACCTGTATTGCGGGTGGACGGAAGAAATGTTGAGGTTTCTCTGAAAGACTTGTTTGTTTATTCCTATAAGATTCGGCGGATAGACACTGGTGACCCGTTGCAAGATACGGCTATTTTGGGTGTTGCTCTTGCTGTCTTTGCGCGTGCCGCTTTTCTTAGTGAAGGCGTTAAGACCTTCGGTGGTGTGGCACCCTGGATTCGCCAGATGCGTGAATCTGACACTGGTAACCTGGTCGCTGTTCTTGGGTACCTCGAGTACTTCAGGAATCGTTTCTGGCTGGCTGGAAGCGACCGTCCCTTTATGCAGGTATCTGAATTGGGGCCTCGAGGAGGCGGTATTTCAAAGGTAAAATTGACTGATTTATTTCTTGAGTCACGTGTCAGTACAACAAAGCGACCACAATTTACAATGGTTGCAGATGATGCCTTGAAAACTCTGACGTATGCTGAGGCAGCTAGGCGTCTTATAACTTTGCAAGCTTATGACATCTATGTGCCTCGTGGAGCCGCTGCTGGAGATCCTAGAGAAAAAGCTGGGAAAGTATACGGTGTGTCAACAGGGTGGTATGGAACAACCGGCAAGGTAATTGTTCATGGAGCCAACCTGATGGAGACCTTGCTGTATAACCTCGACTATGGGCAGCTGACCGGCGAGTCGTTTGAACATGATTTGCCGGTTTGGGAGCGCACTGAACCTGATACCGCAGCACCGCGTGCCTACACCGGAGGCCCTGCTTCCCAATATAAAGACGTAGCAATCCCTGCGAAAGGCATGTGCGAGATTCTGACCTGGCAGTCGCGTCGTATCCGTCTGCAACATGACGGGTACCGTATTGTTGGGGTTTTTATCGCTAATGGAGACAAATGGTATAACAAGGATACTTATGTCGACCACCTAACAGGATATCGCCGTAATAAGAAGCAGGAATGGGTTCCTAGACTTCATGCGGCTGAGCACTCGCTGTGGTACGGGGCAAGCTCTTTGCTAACTTGGCTAAATCCGGAGTCTGATGAGCAGAACAAACCAGCTCCGGTAATTCGTCAGCTTGGATTAGGCCGATACTTTCCTGCAGATACTGTAGTTAATGTGCAATTAGTTGGTGTTCAATATGGGGACGTTTATGGTTCATTCGTCAGCCAGGTTATCTCTGAATCTGTCCCTATGGAACTTTCCCTGCTAACTGTTGAAGGGGCCTCGGTGTCCCAGATGGTATGCGAGAACATTAAAGCCACTATGGATGTGGCGGATGCACTTGGGCAGTTTGCAGGCAACCTATTGAAAGCTGCAGGTAAGGAATATAAGTTCTGCTCTGATGCTACAGAAGCCCTGCTCCATCGCATGGAAGATTCTTTTCGTCAGTGGGTTGTTCTCCAACATCCTTCTAAAGATATTGTTCTTCAGAAAAAAGAATGGCAGAAAACAGTGCGCACCTCAGTTAGCCAAGAAGCTGAGCTCTTGATAAATAGCGCTGGCCCTAAAGCCATGATGGGAACGTTTGTGAAAGATCGCTCGGGGAATGATTCTTTCTACAGTGCAGCTACTGCTAGGCGACAGCTTGAAAGTCGTCTGCGTAAGATTATCCCCTTGGCTTATCAGGACTTTATATCTCACTCTGACAAGGAGGAAACCAATGAGTGAATACACGGCGCAGAACGAGCTACGACGTTTCGTTGTAGCAAAAATACTGCGTTTGTACCACCAGAAAAGTAACGGGGTTTCATCAGCTACTGCCCAGCTGGCGCAGCTTCGTCGAGGTGTGGGGGCATCACCCCTTCAGCACCCGGAACTGTTAGGAATCATTCTGGAACAGGAAGACGGTGCTGAAGGTATCCCGGAAGAGTACCGCGGCAAGGGCGACCAACCGAGTAATGCGGAGAACGCCGCGTACACTGCTTTGACTCTTTTTGCTCTGCATCAGCAGTCGCAGAACCAGCCTATGCATGTTGCGGGTGTTTCTTTCGGCCAGGCAGTCGGTCGCTTAGTCAGTCAGACCACTTCTTCAACGAAGAAGCGTTTTGATTCTCTGCTGACAGCTCAGACGGAGAACGCGCGCCAGCATTATCTGCGTAGCCTGATTACTCTGCTCCGTTCCGAAGGTATTGCCTTTGATTACGGTCGATTTGCGGTGGATTACATGCGTCTTCTGACTCCTGTGACGCGTCAGAAGGTACTGTACCGCTGGAACCGCGACTTCTCCTACGGACTCATCCCTGCTCGCGATGCTGCGAGCAAAACCGCTAAGTAACTATCACTCCTGAAAGAAGGAAAACATCATGACTACTTTCGTCGATATCCACGCCCTGCAGACCCTGCCCCCGTCGAATATTAACCGTGACGACACAGGCAGCCCCAAGTCCGCTTTCTTCGGCGGCGTTCAGCGTCAGCGTGTTTCCAGCCAGGCTTGGAAGTCCGTTATTCGCCGTGATTTTGAATCGCATCTCGACCGCTCGAAGCTGGGTGTACGTACCCGCTTGGTTGCCGACAAGGTAGTGGCGCGCATCCTGGATCTTGCGCCCGAGTTCGATGCTGACCTGGCTGAAAAAGCTGTCGTGGAGGCGTTCAAGGCGGCAAAGATTAAGCTGGAGAAGCCGAAGAAGAAGGAAAACGAAGAAGCAGGCCGTGCTGTTTCTGGCTACCTGATTCTGCTGAGCAACCAGCAGATTGACAAGCTGGCGCAGGCAATCATTGACGCTAACGGCGAGAAGCTCGTTGCGAAGGATGTTAAGGAAATCCTCGACACCAACCACAGTGTTGATATTGCTCTCTTCGGTCGCATGCTGGCAGAAGCTGCCGACTTCAACGTTGACGCCGCATGCCAGGTAGCACACGCTTTGAGCGTCCACGGTTCCGAACCCGATTTCGACTACTACACCGCTGTGGATGACGTCGTTCGTTCTTCCGATGACTCTACCGGTGCGGGCATGATCGGCACCATTGAGATGGCGGCAAGCACCTTCTACCGCTACGCCAACATCAACTTGGACGCGCTGAACGCTAACCTGGGTGATGCTTCTGCAAGTGTTGAGGCAACCCTGGCGTTTGTCCGTTCCTTCATCAATTCCATGCCTACCGGTAAGCAGAACTCTTTCGCCGCACGCACCCTGCCTGACGCTGTTATCGTCACCGTTCGCAACGACCGCCCCATCTCCTACGTGAACGCCTTCGAGAAGGCTATTACGGAGGTTGAGGGCCGCCGCGTGGTTGCTGCTCGGGCGCTCGCATCTGAGGCGAAGAACATTGAAGAAGCGTACGGTTACGAGCCGGTTGCTTCGTATGTTCTGGCTTTGGGCGACCTCAAGGAAGAACTGGCTGGTCTTGGCGAGTCTGTTTCTTTGAAGGGTCTGCTGGAGTCCCTGGAAGCTCAGCTGACTGCTCTCACCTCTCAGGAGTCCTAATGCCTACCCTGCTCTTGAAGATGAGCGGGCCGTTGCAGTCATGGGGTACTCAGAGCCGTTTCCGTCGCCGTGATGCTGGACATGAGCCGAGCAAATCTGGCGTGATTGGAATGGTAGCTGCAGCCTTGGGGCGCTCGCGTAATGAGCCGGTTGACGATTTGGTTTCGTTGAGGTTCGCGGTGCGTACGGATGCCTCGGGTACTCTGATTCGTGATTATCAGACCGCTAAGAACTGGGCTAAGAACCCGAAGGGTGCGGTTTCTCTTTCGACTCGTATGTACCTTTCGGACGCTGTTTTTGTGGTGGCTCTGGAAGGTGAACGTGAACAGCTGGAGACTATCGAATCTGCGCTGAAGAAGCCTGTTTATCCTCTGTATCTTGGGCGGCGTGCGTGCCCGGCTGGTTACGACCTTGTCCTGGGTATCCGTGAGGAGCCCGCTGAGGAGGCTCTGCGTTCGTTGGAGTGGCAGGTTCCTGAGTATCGCCGTAAGGATTTTCCGAGCCCGGTAGCGTTGCGTATCCTGCGTGATGCGTTGCCTGGCGAGCGTGGTGATTTGGTTCAGGATATTCCGGTGAGTTTCAGCTCGGAGCATCGTCAGTATGCTTCGCGTGAGGTTGTATCGGTTGAGCCTGTCCTCGTAAATATCAAGGAAAATCAGCGTGCACAGAACATGGAGGAAGGGGCTTCTGTAAAGAACTCTTCTACCCAGGATTCTGAGTCTGATTATATGAAGGCGGTGGTGGAAGCGTGACGTATTTTTCTCGTTTCATGATTAATCCGCAGCGTCGTGGCGCGTGGAAGCTTCTGCGTAGCCCGCAGGCTATGCATGCTGCTGTGATGGCGACTTTGCCGCCGGATACGGATTATTCTGAGAGCCGCATCCTGTGGCGTTTGGATGACTCTAAGCATGCTCCGGTTCTGTACATGTTGAGCCCTGAGAAGCCTGATTTTTCGGCTCTTGTGGAGCAGGCTGGTTGGCAGACTCGCCCTGGTGAGAGCGCTCATTATGGTCGTTTGCTGGCGAAGCTGGAGAACGGTCAGGAGTGGGCTTTCCGTCTTGCCGCAAACCCGGTGAAGCGCCATACGAATAAGCAGACGGGTAAGCGTGAGGTGTTCCCGCACGTGACGGCTAAGCAACAGCGGGCGTGGATTCGTGAGCGTGCTCCGCAGTGGGGATTTGAAGTAATTCCCGCGGTTGAGGGTCAGGATATTGAGGAGTGCCCGATGGTTTCTTCTCGTCAGGACCTTGCGTTTGCCCGCCGCAATGCTGAGGGCAAGGTCGGTAAGGTGACTCACCGTAAGGCTCAGTTTGATGGTGCTCTTCGCATCACTGATGTTGAGCTGTTCCGTAAGTCTCTGCTCTCCGGTATGGGCAGGGGTAAGGCGTACGGCATGGGCCTTCTGACGTTGGCGCCTCTGTCCCGCTAGGTAACGCGGGTGAAGGGTGGGGGACTGTTCTGTGTGATGGTGCCCCGCCCTTTCTTTATTCACTCATACTTTTGTGCCGATGCTGGCACGCTGATGTTCATAGGAGAAGATCATGCAGGGGGCTATTCCTCCGAGCTCGTCTGAGCTGTTCCGTAGTTCTGACCGTTTGAGTTTTGTGTATGTGGAGCATGCGACGATTTCCCGTGCGGATAGTGCGGTGACGTTTGTGAAGGAAGAGGGCGTGGTTCATTGCCCTGCTGCGAGTTTGAGCGCTTTGCTGTTGGGGCCGGGTACTCGTATTACTCATCAGGCGATGGCTTTGTTGGGGGAGTGCGGTACTACGGTGGTGTGGGTTGGCGAGCAGGGGGTTCGTTATTATGCGAGCGGTAAGTCTGTGGCCCGTTCTTCGCGTCTGTTGATTGCTCAGGCGAAGTTGGTGTCGAATACGCGGAGCCGTTTGGCTGTGGCGCGCATGATGTATCAGTGGCGTTTTCCTGGTGAGGATACGAGCGAGCTGACGATGCAGCAGCTGCGTGGTAGGGAGGGCGCTAGGGTGCGTTCTGTGTATAGGCAGTGGTCTGAGCGGACTGGTGTTCCGTGGGAGCGCCGTGAATATGATCCGAATAATTTTGGTGATGGGTCACCGATTAATCAGGCGTTGTCGGCTGCTCATGCTGCGTTATATGGGATTGTTCATGCGGCGATTGTGTCTTTGGGCTGTGCGCCTGGGCTGGGTTTTGTGCATACCGGTAATTCTTGGTCTTTTGTCTATGACGTTGCTGATTTGTATAAGGCTGAGATTACGATTCCTGCTGCGTTTGAGGTGGTTGCTGGCTATACGGAGGGGATGGATATTGGGTCTGTGACCCGTAGGGCGGTGCGTGACCGTATTCGCTCTGAGAAGGTGATGGAGCGGGTTGTGCGGGATATTCAGCGGCTTCTGCTGTCTGAGGAGGTTCCTGAGGAGATGCTTGAGCTGGATGTTGTGGGTTTGTGGAATGAGCAGGGTGAGGCTCAGCGCGGTGGCATGAATTATGGCGATGGAGGGGCGAACTGATGATTGTTATTGTTTTGTCTGCTTGTCCGGTGAGTCTTCGTGGTGATTTGACGAAGTGGCTTTTGGAGATTAATCCTGGTGTGTTTGTGGGTCGTGTGAGCGCCAGGATTCGTGAGAAGTTGTGGGCGCGTGTGTTGGAATCGGGTGGTACTGGTCGTGCGACTATGGTGTTTCCGGCGGATAATGAGCAGCGGCTTGAGTTTCGGGTGAATAATGCGGATTGGGAGCCTGTCGATTTTGAGGGTGTGAAGCTGATTTATCGTCCGGTTGTTCGTAAAACGGTGCCTAAGTCAGGGTGGAGTAAGGCGAGCAGGTATCGCCGTGCTCGTCGTGGTTAGGAGCTGCTGTTTATCGTGTATTCTGGACTTGGGCTCTGGCTTCAAAGTGATTCTATTTTGCCGGTATAAGGGGTAAAGCCCCATGTCAGCAAGTGTGTTCCCCGCGCGAGCGGGGATGAGCCCAATTGGGAACAGGACGTCGTGTGGGCTTCCAAGTGTTCCCCGCGCGAGCGGGGATGAGCCCAGGTGTGCAAACTATATGAACCCCCGTATTTCGTGTTCCCCGCGCGAGCGGGGATGAGCCCAAGACGTGCAATACTTGCCGGCTGACCTGCCTGTGTTCCCCGCGCGAGCGGGGATGAGCCCTGGCTCCGAGCCCCAACCACCGCGACGGATACGTGTTCCCCGCGCGAGCGGGGATGAGCCCGCTTCTTCTCTCTGGAGGGAGCTTGCGGAAGGGTGTTCCCCGCGCGAGCGGGGATGAGCCCCGCGTGAAGGGCGCTGATGGTCAGTGGTCATCGTGTTCCCCGCGCGAGCGGGGATGAGCCCCAAGAAACCCAAAAGGTCATCTCCATCATACAGTGTTCCCCGCGCGAGCGGGGATGAGCCCACTAGGTCTGCTACCTTGACAGGGTTGTTTCCGTGTTCCCCGCGCGAGCGGGGATGAGCCCAACAAGAAGAACCGTGAAGAGCCTTCCAAGGGGTGTTCCCCGCGCGAGCGGGGATGAGCCCAAAGGTAGCAACAACCTGCAACACTATGAAAGGTGTTCCCCGCGCGAGCGGGGATGAGCCCCTGAGACTCGTAGGTGAAAGTCCAGGAGGCGAGTGTTCCCCGCGCGAGCGGGGATGAGCCCGAAATCACCTTCAAGTACAGCAATGAGGCGTCGTGTTCCCCGCGCGAGCGGGGATGAGCCCGCGGCCTCGAAGCTATCGCCGACGGCGAACCAGTGTTCCCCGCGCGAGCGGGGATGAGCCCTCGAGGGTGAGGAACCGCACGACGCAGAGACCGTGTTCCCCGCGCGAGCGGGGATGAGCCCCACCCTTACCAATGGTTGGTATGGGGGGGCGTGTTCCCCGCGCGAGCGGGGATGAGCCCCGGAACCGGAGCCTTCCACCCCGGCACCCGAGGTGTTCCCCGCGCGAGCGGGGATGAGCCCGCGGTACGACGCTTCTTCGAAGACACCTCGGTGTGTTCCCCGCGCGAGCGGGGATGAGCCCTTCATGGTCATGATTTATTGTCCTTCTGTTGCGTGTTCCCCGCGCGAGCGGGGATGAGCCCGGTGCACCGGTGGGCTACGACCTCACGAGCGGGTGTTCCCCGCGCGAGCGGGGATGAGCCCTCGCAATAATGCGCCCACTAAAGAATGGTTCAGTGTTCCCCGCGCGAGCGGGGATGAGCCCCGTGAGTAATGTCGTTACGAAAAATGACGTTTGTGTTCCCCGCGCGAGCGGGGATGAGCCCGGCCAGGTGACCGGGGGTGTAGAGGGCCTTCTGTGTTCCCCGCGCGAGCGGGGATGAGCCCGACAAGCTGGTGCCGGGCGGTGCTGGTATTGGGTGTTCCCCGCGCGAGCGGGGATGAGCCCTACGAGATGAAAGAGAGTCAGTAATGACCGCGGTGTTCCCCGCGCGAGCGGGGATGAGCCGGCGGCGGCGGCAAAAACAATGGGCCAAAACATGTGTTCCCCGCGCGAGCGGGGATGAGCCCGCGATTAACCGAGAGGTCCACGGCGTGACATTGTGTTCCCCGCGCGAGCGGGGATGAGCCCTTGCCGGTAACCAGCGTCGCTGAGACTGGTTCGTGTTCCCCGCGCGAGCGGGGATGAGCCCCAGTTCTGCGCTTTTAAAGATGCTCACGACCGGTGTTCCCCGCGCGAGCGGGGATGAGCCCCCGAGAAGGGGGCGGCTTTCCATCTCGAAGACGTGTTCCCCGCGCGAGCGGGGATGAGCCCGCCTCGGACAGCGCACCGTCAAGACAACCTTCGTGTTCCCCGCGCGAGCGGGGATGAGCCCATCACTATCGGGAAAACCCGCAGATGACGTATGTGTTCCCCGCGCGAGCGGGGATGAGCCCCCGTCCGCGTTTACCCCGCCGGCACCCGTGTTGTGTTCCCCGCGCGAGCGGGGATGAGCCCAAGGGCCTGGCCCTGCCGGGGGTCCTCTCCACGTGTTCCCCGCGCGAGCGGGGATGAGCCCAGCCGCCCCACACTTCAGTCAGAAGTGCGGGGGTGTTCCCCGCGCGAGCGGGGATGAGCCCAGCCGGTGACCGGTGAACAGAATGACCAGCAGGTGTTCCCCGCGCGAGCGGGGATGAGCCCGACAAGCTCGTGCCGGGCGGCGCGGGTATTGGGTGTTCCCCGCGCGAGCGGGGATGAGCCCGGTTGTTTCTTGAGGGAGTGCCAATGATGATGGTGTTCCCCGCGCGAGCGGGGATGAGCCCGCGCGTTCTATTGGCATTGAGTGCCGCCCGGAGTGTTCCCCGCGCGAGCGGGGATGAGCCCACGGGCCGCGGCTCGTGGTGGGCAATCTCATTGTGTTCCCCGCGCGAGCGGGGATGAGCCCTTATCACGCCCGCCGGCCCCGCCCTTGCCGGCGTGTTCCCCGCGCGAGCGGGGATGAGCCCAAACCCAGCGAGGCATCAACCGGGGCGTACTCGTGTTCCCCGCGCGAGCGGGGATGAGCCCGTCGGTTGCCTTTGCAGATGCCATAGTCTCGGGTGTTCCCCGCGCGAGCGGGGATGAGCCCGCGCCCGCTCCGCTGTCTCATGCTGAGGTGGAGTGTTCCCCGCGCGAGCGGGGATGAGCCCAGTGTCACGCCAACGCATGACACCACCACCGGGTGTTCCCCGCGCGAGCGGGGATGAGCCCCGTTCACCACGGACGGCGACAGGATAACCGGAGTGTTCCCCGCGCGAGCGGGGATGAGCCCGTCCGCGCTCTGTGCTAGGGCACGGTCTGCACGTGTTCCCCGCGCGAGCGGGGATGAGCCCCGGGCATACCAGAAATAGGAGTCTGCTTAGACGTGTTCCCCGCGCGAGCGGGGATGAGCCCCCAGGGACACGGCGGGACTCCAGCGCCTCGGAGTGTTCCCCGCGCGAGCGGGGATGAGCCCATCCTCGCCCTGGTTTGCAAGCTTGTCAAGCCGTGTTCCCCGCGCGAGCGGGGATGAGCCCTGGGCAGGCCGCTAAGATTCGCGATACTCTGGGTGTTCCCCGCGCGAGCGGGGATGAGCCCATGACCGAATGCATGGCGTTCTATGTACAGGCGTGTTCCCCGCGCGAGCGGGGATGAGCCCGGTTCCCGTGAGATTACGATTAGCGGGGATGTGTGTTCCCCGCGCGAGCGGGGATGAGCCCAGGCGGTACACCTTCTCATTGGCGACGGTCACGTGTTCCCCGCGCGAGCGGGGATGAGCCCTATCGACGTTATCGGTTCTGTATTCCGCTGGTGTGTTCCCCGCGCGAGCGGGGATGAGCCCGCCTGGATTCGTGGAGGCGGCGCATCGAGATTGTGTTCCCCGCGCGAGCGGGGATGAGCCCCCCAAGTCCTGCCGGTGAGAGAGGCCGGGTGCGTGTTCCCCGCGCGAGCGGGGATGAGCCCTATAAGTGTAAGGAAGAACGGGGCGGAACCCCGTGTTCCCCGCGCGAGCGGGGATGAGCCCGAAAACACGCAGATTGGTATTGACGAGCTACGGTGTTCCCCGCGCGAGCGGGGATGAGCCCCGTACTTATCGCCCCTGTAATCAACCACACGGGTGTTCCCCGCGCGAGCGGGGATGAGCCCATTCCCGCTAATGTCGGCGGTATTGTTTTTCAGTGTTCCCCGCGCGAGCGGGGATGAGCCCGTGGTTGGCGCTGTGAACTCCGCCTTTGATGCGTGTTCCCCGCGCGAGCGGGGATGAGCCCCACCGGGCTAAACTCACTAATCCCGAACAGAAGTGTTCCCCGCGCGAGCGGGGATGAGCCCATCGATAGCGCCCTTAATACCATTCCAGACAGGTGTTCCCCGCGCGAGCGGGGATGAGCCCAACTCAACCGTGGTTCCGTGCACAAAGCCGGTGTGTTCCCCGCGCGAGCGGGGATGAGCCCCATGAGTGCCCAATAGCCGGTGTCCACCGCCAGTGTTCCCCGCGCGAGCGGGGATGAGCCCTTTGTGACCCACACGGTACCGGAAATGCTGGTGTGTTCCCCGCGCGAGCGGGGATGAGCCCTAAACACATCACGACTATAGAGTTAGTCACCACGTGTTCCCCGCGCGAGCGGGGATGAGCCCGCGGCGGCAACCTGCTCACCCAGCGAACCAGCGTGTTCCCCGCGCGAGCGGGGATGAGCCCGGCGACCCGAATGTGACGCAGAACGGGTATGTGTGTTCCCCGCGCGAGCGGGGATGAGCCCGCGTTGGCGGCGCGCAGGTTCGCGATGGCGCGGTGTTCCCCGCGCGAGCGGGGATGAGCCCACTACCCCCGCCGTCCAGGAGGCGGCAACCGAGTGTTCCCCGCGCGAGCGGGGATGAGCCCGCTCATCCGAGACCACGCGAGCGATTTCCTTTGTGTTCCCCGCGCGAGCGGGGATGAGCCCCGACTCGGAGGGCGACGACCAGATGCGCGCACGTGTTCCCCGCGCGAGCGGGGATGAGCCCTCAGCGACGGGGTTCACGGTGTCAACGACGACGTGTTCCCCGCGCGAGCGGGGATGAGCCCTGGATTTTAGGAGGAGCAATGAATAACATTTCGTGTTCCCCGCGCGAGCGGGGATGAGCCCAGCTGGGGCAGCCGTGAGGAACGCATGAACCCGTGTTCCCCGCGCGAGCGGGGATGAGCCCCCGGTTGCCGCGTACCCGGCGGCGACTAACGCGTGTTCCCCGCGCGAGCGGGGATGAGCCCCCTTTGAATGGGAGACCAACTACAGCGCCGAAGTGTTCCCCGCGCGAGCGGGGATGAGCCAACGGCGCGAACCGCAAAAATTATTGAGCAACAGTGTTCCCCGCGCGAGCGGGGATGAACCTTGCTGTAGGTCATTCTGCGTGGTGCGGTCACTGTGTTCCCCTCGGGCGAGGGGATGAGCTTCGGCGTTGCCGTTCTCTTTTCGCTGGTCTTGGATGGGTTTGCCCTCTGAGCCTGCAGGGCATCTAGAAATGGCGATGAAAGACGAATACCTGTAGTAGGTCTTGGCGTCTGGTCGTTTGGGCTGGCAGGCATTATAGTCGTGACTAATACTGTCCATGTGGTTGGCTGCTTATTGACTGCAAGAATATAAAAACCCCGGTGCCACCGCCCAAAAACAGGTGTGGGAAAAGACACCGGGGACCCTCACCAAACGAGGGGGACAGAAGGGCGTGAAAATCATCAACACGCAGAAGAAAGGATAACAGCAATGGCAAAGAAAGAGGAACACACAGAGTTCACCGTGTATCTGTCCTCTAAAGAGGTTGCGGCAATGGCTGGAGTGGAGGTTAAGACCGTGAATAATGCCCGTCAGAAGGGCGACCTGCACCCCGCCTCACGGACTGGCAGCACCTGGGGTTATTTTGAATCCGAGGTGCGCCGCTGGATGGATTGGCGCGAGAAGAACCCGCCGAAATCCCGAGTATGGGGCTGGAATAACAGCGGCACCCCGCGTCCGCACGGTGTTGAGGTCAAAGAAAAGAAGGATAAATGAGCGGTTTTTCTTGTGTTCCCCGCGCGAGCGGGGATGAGCCCACCTACAGTAAAGGTGAGCCTGTGCCTCCTACGTGGTCCCCGCGCGAGCGGGGATGAGCCCGCGTTCTGCCATGCCTTTAATTTCGAAGATGGGTGGTCCCCGCGCGAGCGGGGATGAGCCCTGCGCCAGCCCCTGTGCTCCTACACCGGAGACGTGGTCCCCGCGCGAGCGGGGATGAGCCCGGCAAGGGCAAACAGAGGGCTGAAAATCCCACGTGTTCCCCGCGCGAGCGGGGATGAGCCGAGCGGCCACCGTTCCGTAGCTGAGGCGTACCGATGTTCCCCGCGCGAGCGGGGATGAGTCTCAGAACTGCCACTGCATCGTGAGATTCAGTGCATATTCCCCGCAGTAGCGGGGATGAGCCCTATATTAAGGGCAATAATGAAAGAGGCTCAACGTATTCCCCGCACTCGCGGGGCACAGGTAAAGCCCCTCGGCCCGCAGCAGTAAACTGCAGGTCGAGGGGCCTCCTCATGCATTAGCGTTAGCTGGTAGAAGGGTCAGCACCCGAAAACCCGGGAACCGCCCCTTACGCCACCACCGCCTCCTTGGCCGCGGTGCCGTTGCGGGTCCACAGCAGGAACGCCGCCACGCTGTTGATGATGTAGAAAATGTACTTGCCGACGTTCGCAAAGTTACCCTGAGTCAGCGCCTTCACGCACTGCACGGTGTTGTACAGAGCCCAGAACTGCCACTGCATCGTCAGCTTCAAGGCGTTCAGAATGTTCGCTGACAGGGACAGGCCAAACACCACGGTCGTGATCCAGAACAGGAAGGTCATCTGGCCGCGGTAGCCGATATAGTTCGCTACCAGGGAGAATGCGAACGAACCCGCCACAATGCCGGCGATAATCAGCAGACCCTTCTTGCCGGTCGGCGGTTCCATGGCCTTGCCGCGCTCGGAGTTCTGCCACCTACGAATCGCGAAGGTGTACACGATAAAAGTCACCGGGTAGGTGATGATTGCCGCCTTATTACCCAGAATGTAGTCGATCGTTCCAGACAGCGCCGTGTTAATAATGCCGAGCACGTTACCGACGTTCGAGAGGCGGCCGGTCAGGCGGGTGGACATCATTGAAATGCCCACGTTAATCACTGAAATAACGCCGAGGGGGATGAGGCTCGTCATCGGGCCCCAGTCAACGTACTTGGCGAGGTTGGTGTTCAGGTATCCAGACCCGATAGCGATGGCAATAACCAGTGCCACGCCGAAGAGGTCGGCGTAACGCGACTTGGCGAAGAAGATAAGTGCCTTATCCACGAAAGCTCCTTTGGGATGGGTGTGTTAGCTCGCCGTTGAGTGGTATCGCAACGGTGATAAGGTTGTAATAACTATAACTCCCGAATCTGGAGACACGCCAAAAACACACCAAACCGGTGCTATTTGTAACGCGATTCACTTTTGAGGGGCTGTAGATTGATTCGGGGCTTGCGGGTTGAATCGGGGAGGCGGGTTGATGATTCTCACGCCTTCTAGCCTCACATAATTCGCCAAACCCTCGAATAAACTCGAACCTTAAGGTATTCTTGATAGCTGGGTCAGGAACCACGCCGGTCTCACTCACTGCGCATCCGCCCGGCACTCACCCTCCGCGTCTCACTCACGCTCAACAGGGAATCGCGTATCGGCCTCACTCACCGCACACGCTATTGCCGCGCCTCCTGCCACCCGTAGCTCACTCAACTCAAACGACAAGTGAATAGGACAATCATGCCCTTCCTCAACAATCGACTCTCACGACGATTCTTCCTGAAGGGTGCCTCCGCTGCCACCGCAGCAGGCGCCCTCGCACTGCAGGCCCAGGCTGCAAACGCAGATGAAGCCCCCAAGACCGCCGAGTCCCCGGCCGCCGCCGAGGAGACCAAGGGCCCGCGCCTCACCATCCAGCGAGCCACCATCACCGAAGACGGAATGACCGTCAGCTACACCGCGCACGGCCTGCGTGAACTCCTCGCCGAAGGCACCACCCTGACCGTGCGCCACGGCTACGTGCGCGACAACTCCTTCGAAACCCTGCGCTCTTGGCCGCTCACCCCCGAATTCAACGGTGACGAAGACACCTTCAGCGGAACCGACCTGTTCCCCATCGAACTCATTCAGCCCGAGGGCGTGGACCACGCCCTGCAGCTGGATATCTGCACCGACCCCTGGGGGCAGGAAATCGCCCACCAGGTCGCCGCACGCATCCCCGTGGCCGAAACCAAGATCCTGAAGACATCCTTCGAAGACGTGCCCGGCAACCACCCCTACGCCGACGACATTCGCGTGGCTAACCAGAAGAAGTGGCTGCTGCCCAACCCGCAGACCGGCGCCTTCGAGCCGGACCGCGCCGTCACCCGCGAAGAGGTCATCGCCCTGCTCAACCGTGCGGCGGGTCGTCCCGGCGTGAGCGAGAACTCGGAAGTCGCACCCTACGCGGATGCGGTAGACCGCCCCGCCGCGAACGCCCTGCACTGGGCGCGCGACCGCAAGATTGCTGAACCGATCGCTAGCGGCGAGCGCATCGACCCGACTGCCCCGATCTCGCACGAGGAGCTGGCGGCGGTGCTGTACCAGTACAACACCGAGGTGCAGCTCTCCGAGCTGGAGGATGCCTTGGGCTCCCGTTTCCGCGATGTGCTGGGTGCGGGTCCACTGCACCGTTACGTTGCGTGGGCTGGCGCGAACGATATCGTGCTGGACTCTTCGGGTGAGTTCAAGCCGACCGCCCCGACGACCCGCGCGGAGCTGGCTCGCTTCATTCGCCGCTACAAGCTGCAGAACCTGCTGTTCACTGACTTCTCGTATGTCTCCTAATTTTTAGCTATCCCTGGCGTTGCGCGCTGGGTAGCGTGAAACCCCCGTCTTCTGGCTTTTGCTGGAGGCGGGGGTTTTGTTGTGCGGGTTTAGCGACAGGCTGTGCCTGGCATGTGAAATTTTTGCGTCATATATACCTGAAATCTTGCAAAAACCTAGGAGCTAAGTAAGTATTACCTAGAAGGTAAATTAATGATTGCCTTACTTAATACTGTGTGAAGGCTAGTTCACTCCTTGTGGGTGCACGAAACACCCGCCGCATAAGGCAGAAAAACACGGCGCCTCACCGCCCCTCAAACAGGGGAGAGGCACCCCTTCACACACCACCCACACGATAAAGGACATACATATGAACCTCGCATCGAGCAAGGTATTCAAGGGCCTCGCCGTTGGCTCGCTGGCACTGGCAATCTCGGGCGTTGCCACCATCCCCGCATCATTCGCTGCGGACCCCGCCCCGGCGGCAAGCCAGAGCAGCGACGCTCGCACCATTGCAGACAAGGCCATGGCGAAGATTACCCAGGGCCTACCCGGTCAGTTCCAGGTCGCTTACTCCAAGAAGACCAACAAGATTTGGGTTGCGGGCACCGCGGACCGCGACAAGCACGTCTCCACCATCGCTCGCATTGACGCGAACTCCCTGAAGATTGAGGCCGTCGCCGAGCTGCCTATCATCAAGAACGACAAGGGCTACCAGTACGATGCGGCCTATGGCATCACCGTTGACGACGTGGACGGCACCGTATGGGTCACCAACACCACCGACAACTCCATTTCCGTGTATGACCAGGAAACCCTGCAGCAGACCTGGACCACCGCGGGTATCGCAGAGACCGACCCGAACTGGATTGAGCACCCCCGCTCCGTTCTGGTTGACCACGAGTCCGGCAAGGCGTTCGTCACCGGTCGTTTCTTCGTGTCCGCTATTGACCTGAAGACCAAGCAGGTTGAGAAGATCCAGCTCGAGGGCGCACCCGACGGCGGCACCCGCTACATCAGCATGAACATCCTGGTTGATGGAGGTAAGCTGTACGTGCCCGAGCGTACCGGCGGCAAGATTTTCGTCGTCGACACCAAGACTTTCAAGGTCGAGAAGACCATCTCTGTGAAGGGCGATAAGGACGGCGAGGTTCGCCCCTCCGACGTGGCTATTGACCACTCGCAGAACGAAATTTACGTCTCTTCGCAAGGCGTGAAGGGCGAGAACTCCGGTGTATCCGTGTACGATGCGACCACCTACGAGTTCAAGAAGTTCATCCCCTTCGGCACCCAGGCGCTCTCGCTCGATAACGATGAGGCCAACGACCTGGTGTACGTGACCGACTTCGGCACCGGCAAGGTGGGCGTGATTGACGGCGGCGCAGCGGACAAGCTGATTGCCGAGGTCGCCATGAACGGCGGCAAGGCAAACGACCTGGTCGTACTGCCCAACGGCTCCGTGGTCGCCGTGGACAAGCAGGCTGGCGCAACCGCAACCGTGCCCTACGTCCTCGACGGTACCACCGGTACTGTCAGTACCTCCAGCCAGGTCACCAGTAAGCCTTCTAAGGACAAGCAGGGCAACGAGGTTCCCGCCAAGACCTCCGAGATTCAGGCGAACTCCATCCTGAAGTTCAAGGTCACCGCAACCGCGGGCGACAACTCCGAGGTCAAGCAGGTCACCCCCGAAACCCGCGAGTTCCAGGGCTACCCGGCAACCGCCACCAAGACCACCAAGGCAACCGACACCACCACCCCCTCCACCGAGGCACACCGCACCGTGGATGCAAACGGTAGCGTCGCAAATATCATTCAGGGCCTGCCCGGTCAGTTCCAGGTTGGCTACTCCAAGAAGAGCCATAAGCTCTTCGTGCCCACCGTGGGTGCGCGAGGCAATCTTGCTTCCTCCCTGGCGCGCGTGGATGCAGACACCCTGCAGACCGAGGCCTTCGCCGAGCTGCCCGTCAAGCAGAACGACAAGGGCCAGTACGGCTACACCTCCGCGTACGGTGTGACCGTCGATGACGTGGACGGCACCGTCTGGGTCACCAACACCACCGACAACTCCGTGGCGGTGTACGATCAGCAGACCCTCAAGCTCATCTGGACCAACGAGGGCGTGAAGGAAGGCGACCCGAACTGGATTGAGCACCCCCGTTCTGTGCTCGTCGACCACGAGTCCGGTAAGGCGTTCGTGACCGGCCGCTTCTTCGTCTCCGCTATCGACCTGAAGACCAAGCAGGTTGAGAAGATTCAGCTCGAGGGTGCCCCCGACGGCGGTACCCGCTACATCAGCATGAACCTGTTCCTGGACGGTGGCAAGCTGTACGTGCCCGAGCGTACCGGCGGTAAGCTCTTCGTCGTGGATACCAAGACCTTCAAGGTTGAGAAGACCATCCAGACTCAGGGTGAGGATTCCACCGTTGAGGTTCGCCCCTCCGACGTTGCTGTGGATCACTCGCTGAATGAGATTTACGTTTCTTCTCAGGGTGTGAAGGGCGTCAACTCCGGTATCTCCGTGTACGACCTGCGCACCGGCGAGTTCAAGAAGTTCGTCAAGTTCGGCACCCAGGCGCTCGCTCTGGAGCACGATGAGGACCGCGACCTGGTGTACGTGACCGACTTCGGCACCGGTAAGGTTGCGGTCTTTGACGGCCGCGCCGACGAGGTGATCGGCGAGGTCGAGATGAACGGCGCCGCCGCGAACGACGTGACCCTGCTCAAGGACGGCTCCGTGCTGGTCCTTGACAAGAAGGACCGCGACGAGAAGGTCACCCTGCCCTACGTGCTCAACGGCACCACCGGCGAGATCAGCACCGCCAGCGAGTACACCACCCTGCCTACCAAGGACCGCCAGGGTAACGACGTGCCCGCATCGGTTCAGCAGCTGAAGGCCAACTCGATTCTGAAGTTCAAGGTTGGTCTGAAGGACACCGCCGAGAGCGCGGCTCCCGTGACCCTCACCCCGACCGCCCTGCAGTTCGCGGGCTACCCGATGGTGACCGGCGTGAAGGCCGAGGAATCGAAGCCGACTGACCCGAAGTCTGAGGACGCTAAGAAGGACAACTCTTCGACCCCCGCCCCCTCGCAGTCGGCCGATTCGGCCACCGACGCGAAGGATACTGCGAAGTCCGATGCAAAGACCGATAGCAAGAGCGGTTCTCGGGACGAGCTGAACCCCTCCAAGGATGGCGTGAAGGCCGATCTTTCCGGTTCCTCGCAGGCTCAGCGCGAGGGTGGCTCCTCGAAGGGTGCTCTGGCCAGCACCGGTGCGAACGGCGTGGCCGGCCTGCTGGCCGTGGGTTCGGTCGCCCTGCTGGGTGGCGCGGCCATTCTGGTTCGCCGTCGCAAGGCCTAAGCTGTAACCGCCGACTTTGCCATAAGGAGGCGGTGAGTAGCAACGTTCAGCGGCCACTCTGAGCTGCTGCGTGAGGCGGGCTCCCGGCCCCGCCGCAATCGTCGAGATTGCGGCGGGGGAGGGGCCCGCCTTTTGCGCGTATTGGGTGCGTTCGCACGAACGGAAAAGTGATGTCGTTGAGGGAAGAATAATGCATCGGAATAATGTACCGGGTGAAGCAAATTTTTACATTAATGTGTAAATATAAGAGCTAATGAATATCAGGCTGACCAGGGTTTTTGCCTCCCGGGGAAGGCAAATCTCCCTCTAAGGGTTCAACGTTCACGTGATGCTCAAGGTAAATTCGCGGGATGCGCCCAAAAATATTGAACACACCCTCGACATAGCTTGTATTTTCCTGGGAAAACACTGAGGATAAGAGGGTAGGTAAATTTATGCATTACTTGCGCTTCTGCTCCCGCTACCGCTGAGCGTGTCACCGCACGCTCACGAAGTGTCTCGTTAGCACTTCGATACGGCGGCGAAGTACTTCCGTTACATCTCTACAAGGACACACATTGAACCTCACTCCTTCTTCGGGTAAGGCGCTGAAGGGCATCGTTGCTGGCTCCCTCGCGCTCGCCATTTCCGGCGCGTCCATGATTCCTGCCTCCTTCGCAGCGCAGAACACCGCGCAACCGACCACGACCCAGTCCGCTTCCTCCTCCGACGCAGAAAGCACTGAAAGCCGCGTCGTAGATGTCTCCGCATCCACCGCCCAGATTACTCAGGGTCTGCCCGGCCAGTACCAGGTGGCCTACTCGCAGGCGCACCACAAGATCTGGATGGTTGGCGTGGGTGGCAGTAGCAACCTGGCCTCCACCATCGCACGTGTCGATGCAGACACCATGAAGATTGAAGAAGTAGCGGTCCTTCCCTTCGAATATGACGCAAACGGCCAGTTCGGCTACGTTTCTGCGTACGGCATCACCGTCGATGATGCCAACGGTACCGTGTGGGTTACCAACACGACCGACAACTCCCTCTCCGTGTTCGACCAGGAGACCATGGAGCAGATTTGGACCAGTCACGGCATGTCCCAGGCTGATCCGAACTGGATTGAGCACCCCCGCGAGGTTCGCGTGGATAACGCATCGGGCAAGGTGTTCGTGACCGGCCGCTACTACGTCTCGGCTATCGACATGAAAACCTTCGAGGTCACCAAGATTCAGCTGCAGGGTGCACCCGACGGCGGCACCCGCTACATCGGCATGAACGTGGCCATCGACGGCGACAAGCTGTATGTGCCCGAGCGTACCAGCGGCAAGCTCTTCGTGATTAACACCAAGACCCTGAAGACCGAGCAGGTCATCCAGACCCGGGGCGAGGACTCTTCGGTTGAGGTTCGCCCCTCCGATGTGTCCATCGATCACTCCCAGAACGAGATTTACGTATCCTCTCAGGGCGTGAAGGGCGTTAACTCCGGCATCTCGGTGTACGACCTGAAGACCGGTGCGTTCAAGAAGTTCGTCAAGTTCGGCACCCAGGCCCTGGCCATGGTCAACGATGAAGAGCGCGACCTCGTGTACGTCTCCGATTTCGGCACCGGTAAGATTGCTATCTTTGATGCCAAGACCGACCGCGTGATTGGCGAGGTCGAGATGAACGGCGGCAAGGCTAACGACCTGACCCTCGCCGACGACGGCTCCGTCGTGGCCGTGGACAAGCAGGACATTGAGGGTGCAACCGCCTCCGTGCCTTACGTTCTTGACCCGAAGACCGGCGACGGTTCGACCACCGACAACTACATGTCCAAGGCTCGGGTTGGCCGCGATGGTAAGACCATCCCCTCCACCCGCGAGGTCCTCAAGCCGAACTCCATCATGAAGTTCCGCGTCGAGCTTGCCGACGGCGAATTCACCTCGCCCGCAACGATTGTTCCTTCCAAGCTGGCCTTCCAGGGTTACCCGAAGGAAGCGCTGCCCGTGATTATCGGCCCCACCCTGAACTTCGCGGAGGGCACGATTGACATCACTCGCCCCTACACCTTCCATGTCACCGGCGCTGATTTTGATAAGCCCCCGGCCGAGGGTATTCGCCTCTTCCTGGTTAAGGACGGCGAGTGGCTTCCCGGCAACGACAAGCTGACCGACAGCGAGCTGCAGAACATCCAGAAGATTTCCACGGTTATTCCGGCCAGCGACTTCGTGTACAACGAGAAGACCGGTAAGTACTCCTTCAGCGGCACCCTGCGCGTACCGGCAAACACCTTGAAGTACGGCCAGGGCTACCTGCTCGGCACCGTGACTGCCGGTTCCGACGTTGCTGTGAACCGCGACTACGATTCGGCTCGTGCGCTGATTGTTAACGATGTTCAGGAAGACGCGGATAAGGCTGATAACCGCGCCACCTCGGATGACTCGAGCAAGCCGAGCCAGCCCGCAGAGTCGCCTGCCGCCCAGCAGCAGGATAACGCTCAGTCCAAGACTGCTGACTCGAACGCCCCTGCCGCACAGGAGCAGATGGGTTCCACCGTGAAGACTCCCGCGAAGAAGAGCTCTTCGTCGCAGCCGGCCTCGAACTCTTCTTCCTCCTCTCAGTCGAAGGGCTCTAACGCTCAGGTAAATGCCTCCGCGACGAAGTCCTCGACCCAGAGTGGTTCGCTGGCTAAGACCGGTGCACAGAGCGTTCTGAGCCTGGCTGCCGTGGGCGCTTTCGTCCTGATTGCCGGCGCCACCCTGGTGGTGCTGCGTCGCCGTAAGTCCTAGCCTGTAACGGTATCTGATCGGTTCTTATCGGTCCTTCCGGATGCGCCCCGTACCGAGTGTGCGGGGCGCATCTGTATTGGGGCGCTGATGCGGGTCGGGGAAGCGGTCGGCAATATCTGTTGTGACGGCAGAAACCAACATTGGATAATGTGTGCCATTTCACCCGATTTCGATTTGGTCGTTTCATGGAACCTCTGTATAGTAGTATGTGTTGTCAGGGAGACCTGATAAAAGAGATGTAAATCTCACGGCCCCATCGTATAGCGGCCTAGTACTCCGCCCTCTCACGGCGGCAACACCGGTTCAAATCCGGTTGGGGTCACCACTAGGAAAGAAGCTCTCCAGTCGAAAGACTGGGGAGCTTCTTTGTTTATGTCTGTATTCGTTAGAACTCTCTGGCTTTGCGGTGCCGCCGTGAGCCTCTCACGGCGCCGCTCCTTACGTCGCGGCACTCCGGGGCATGATGGATTTCCTCGCGCGCTCGGCATCATGCCCCGCCACTTCTTGCGGCGTGGCATTCGGACGCATAATGAATTCCCTCGCGCGCTCGGCATTATGCGCCCTCATCACCATACAAATCCGGTTGGGGTCACCACTAGGAAAAAGCCTTGGTTCTTCGGAATCAAGGCTTTTTTGTTTATCTCTTATTCGTCAAAGGTCTTTAGATTTGCGGTGCCGCCGTGAGCCTCTCAAAGACTAAAAGCGAGAAGCCACATGTGTTTCGAAAAGCAACAAACATGGTGGCTTCTCGAAACACATGTGGCTTCTCAGCGGTATAAGGCGTAGAAACTTTACTGCGCTTGTTGAATCTACTGCGCCGAGGCCTCAGCAGAAGCGGTAGTAGCCTCCGCAGAAGCGCTCGGGCTCACCGAAGCAGCCGGCGAAGGCGAAGCTGTACCGGGAGTACGGCGCACCATACGCCAGGTGCCGTCCTGGTAATGAGCCACAACCTGGCCGGCCACCGGCTTACCCTGGTACTTGAACACATCGGCCAGGGTCTGGGTGCGGTCGTTGGTCTTGCTGTACACGCCAGCACCCTCGGCGGTATCAATCGTCATCTCGGTAGCCCAGGTGTAGTAACCGGTGCGAGTGTCCTTCGTGGGGCGATCCGCGGTCAGCGAGAAGACCAGAGGGCGTTCCGAACCAACCACCCAGCCGCTATCAGAGGCGTACATGCTCTGGAATAGCTCGGCCACCGTGGTGTAGTCACCCGTGTGGTCAATGTTCGTGAAGCGGGCACCGTCGCCGGTGAGCAACAGGTAGTTCAAGGTGGCCTGCCAGTACGCAATGAACGCGTGCAGGCCCTCAACGCTGTTCTCACGCAGCTTCGCGGGCTCCAGGGGAACCGGAACGTTCTGAGCCTTGTGCTCCTTCGTACCGGCCTCAAAGGTACCGGTCGAGGAGTAATCGGCCAGAACGACCTCGCCCTTCAGGCTGGGGCCGGGCTCAACGGTGGTCGTCGCCTCCGGAGAGGGAGCGACGGAGGCGGAAGGAGTCGTGCTTGCGCTCGAAGGTGCGGTAGTCGCACTCGGCGAGGAAGACGACTCAGAAGAGTTAGAAGAGCAAGCGGCCAGCAGGGTAGCGGCCCCCATACCCAACGCAGTTAGCGCGGTACGGCGGGTGTACAGAGTAGACATAAGAATCTTTCTGAGTAATGTACGTGCATGAACAGTTAAAACCAGAATATCGCAGGCTGGTTCTCAACCCAATATGAAGTTATCCGGGAGGCTGACTAGACGTTGAGTCCGCCGCTCTTCCCACTGCCGCTCTTCGGGCTCTTGGAACTGGGGGAGGGGGAACTGCTGGAGCTTCCGGAGCTACCGCTGTCGTCGTCGCTCGTATCTTTGGTGATAACGGTCCAGCCGCCAGACCTGTAGGTCATATCGATGTAGATGTCGTGGCTCTCCGCGGTAAAGGCCGTGTTGGAGCCCCTACCCTGCAGATAAATCTTCAGATTCTGATCGAGAAGCAAACGACCATTCCAACGGTATCGCGGGTTAGAGCCCGAGGACTTCTGGGTAGGAGTATCGGTGGAAAGCGAGATGCCCATCGGAGCATCAGAACCGTACATCCAACCGGACTTGTCCTGGTACATGGTGGAGAAACGCTGGAAAATCTCCACATAATCCTGATCGGACTTGCTCAGCGGTTCGGAGTCGCCAGTAAGCAACAAATAATTAATCGACGAAATCCAGTAGCCGAGGAAAGAGTAGATACCATCGACCGACGGGTCGTGCATGTTGCTCGGGGGGAGGGGCTTCGGCACGTTCTTGGCCTTTTCGGTTTCGGTGGCCGGAACGTAGGTGCCGTTCTTCTCGTAGTTATCGAACTTCAGGGGACCCTTGTAGGACTTACCCGAAGAAGCCGAAGCGGATGCCTTCGAAGAAGCAGACGCACTAGACGAGGAAGCCGCCGACGGAGACGAAGAAGACGAGCCCGAGGCAGAGGAATCAGCTAGGGGGCGTACCTTCGGAGCGCAGGCGCTCAGCGCGACGGTAGCCGTAGCGCCGGTGATAAATAGCGCGGTGCGTCGGGTAACGGGGGCGGAAGAAGGGCCGGTCATCGTAGCCTTTCGAAGTTTGTAGATTATCGGAAGTTGAGTGAGCCACCGCTCCTATCATACCTGTCCTTGCTGAAGGCCCCGTCATCGCGCGTCATGTATGAAATACGCCGCCGGACAGGCGCTTAAACACGAAATCCCGAAAACACAAAGTCCCCCGCACACAACCACAATAGTGCGTACGGGGGAGGGGAGAGAGGAAGTTATGCCGATGCCGAAGAAGCCGATGCGGAAGCCTCATCCTCGTGACCGGTGAGCATTACCCAGACACCATTCTTATACTCCACACCAACATACGTGCGGCCGCCCTCGCTCTTGGCAATCTTGTGGGGAGCAGAACCGTCTACGTGAGCCTTCAAATCCTGGTTGAAGGTGAGGTTGGCACTCCACGTGTACTGGTTGGGGTTCTTGGTGCTCTGACGGGGAAGATCCGCCAAAAGGCTCATCTCCATCAGGGTATCGGCACCGTAAGCCCAACCATCGTAGTCCTGGTATAGTCGAACGTACTCATCAAACTGCTTAACGTACACATCGGCGGGATCAGCCTTCTTGAGCGGCTCAGAATCGCCGGTGAGCATCAGGTAGTTGATAGCAGCCAGCCAGAAGCCCGTAAACTCGTAGATTCCCTCGGGGCTCCGATCATTCATGTGCTCCGGGGGGAGGGGCTTCGGCACGTTCTTGGCTTTTTCGGTTTCGGTGGCCGGAACGTAGGTGCCGTTCTTCTCGTAGTTATCGAACTTCAGGGGGCCCTTGTAGGACTTGTTCGAAGACGCAGAGGCGCTAGAAGACGCGGAGGCGCTAGAAGAAGCGGAGGCCGAGGCGCTGGAAGACGCGGACTCACTTGCCGAGGCGGATTCGGAAGCCGACTCGGAAGACTTCGACAGCGGATGCACGGACTGGGCACAGGCGCTCAGCGTCACGGCGGCACCAGCACCGGCGGCCAGCAGGGCGGCGCGACGGGTCACAATGGAAGAAACAGGGAAAGGGCTGTTCATCATAGCCTCTCGGTAGAATTCATCAGAGCTGAGTGAGCTACTGTAATCATCATACCCGGGCTACCCGTTCATCCCACTCACCGTCCGTCACAAAACCGTTCTAACGGAGCAGCTGCGAGAAAGCGTGGCGAGCCTTGGCCACCTTCGGGCTCACCACAAACGCACAATAACCCTGCGCCGGATTCAATGCGTAATAGTTCTGGTGATAATCCTCAGCCTCATAGAACACGCCCAGGGGCTTAATCTCCGTAACAATGGGGGAGGGGTACAGCTGCTGAGCACGCGCCACCGCACGCTCAAACGCCTCACGCTGCTGCTCATCCGCATAGAAAAGCACCGAACGGTACTGCGAACCGGTATCCGCACCCTGACGATCCCAGCTGGTCGGATCGTGGCTCGTGAAGAAAATATCCAGCACCGTATCCAGGTCAATGACCTGCGGGTCAAAGCTGAGCTTCAGCGCCTCCTGGTGACCGGTCGTACCCGAACATACCGAACGATAATCAGGGTCGGGGGTCTCGCCGCCCGTGTAGCCGCAGACGCTCGCCTCAACCCCGCGGAACTGGCGGTACACCGCATCCAGGCACCAGAAACAGCCGCCGGCAAGAACAACATCAGTCATGATTCCTCCTTGAACTATAAAACCACACTACCTGAAGAACACCGCAGGGCCGCACAATATTCCTGTGCTACCGCGGGCTTTGGCGTAAACCGCCACCTGCCCTGCCGCGCCACCTGCCACAATAGATGTATGACTGAAGAACTCGCAACCCCCACCCTCGCAGACGTCGTCGACGCCTTCCATACGCTCTTCCCGCCGCAGCTTGCCGCCGGTTGGGACGCCTCCGGTCTCGTCGCGGGTCGCGCCGCCGCCGCCGTGCACACCGTGCTCTTCGCCGTGGATGCGCTCGCCGCCACCGCCGAGGAAGCCATCGCCGAAGGGGCCCAGCTACTCATCACCCACCACCCGCTACTGCTGCGCGGCGCAAAGTTCATCCCCGACAGCGACTACAAAGGCAACGTTCTGCACACCCTCATCGAGGGCGGATGCGGCCTGCTCGGCGCCCACACTAACGCCGATGCCGCCGTCGAGGGCGTGAACGAGGCGCTCTGTGACGCCATCGGCCTCATTGACCGCGAACCGCTCACCGAGGTGCAGACCCAGGTGCTCGACGGGCAGGAACACGCTGTGGGTACCGGCCGCATCGGCACCCTGCCCGAAGAACTGACCCTGAAGGAGCTTGCAGAACGCCTCGCGGCGGCCCTGCCTCCCACCGCCGGCGGGTTGCGCATCGCGGGCCGTGGCGACCAGCCGATTCGCCGCGTCGCCCTCTGCGGTGGTGCCGGTGACTCCCTCTTCGACGCGGTGCGCGCCACCGACGCGCAGGTGTACATTACCGCCGACCTGCGCCACCACCCGGCCAGCGAGTTCCGCGAAACCGCACGCGTTACCGGCAGCAATATCGCGCTGATTGATTGCTCCCACCCGGCCAGCGAATCGCTGTGGCTGCGTTCGGCGGCCGACCGCCTGCGCAAGCTGCTCGCCGAGCGCGGCTACGCCATCGAAACGAAGCTGTCCGCGCTCAACACCGACCCGTGGGACTTCACCGTCTCTACCGGCGTGGCAACCGGTCAGGATGCGCACTCGGCAAGCACCGCCGCAGCCCCCGCGTGGGAACTCTAGGGCGAGAATTCTAGGGGCGAGAACTCTAGAAGAATCCGCGCGGATTCCCTCAGCGCGTAAGAGCCCGGGCACCCCGTCTGTTGTGACGAGGTACCCGGGCTAGAACCGGCCCGGCCTACTTAGTTAGCAATGCGATACAGGCCGGTAGTGATAGGGTTCAGCACACGATGCCGGTAATAAAACAACATCCAGTCCAATTCAATGCGGGTCACAGCATGGTTCGGTTCAAACATGCCGGTCTCGGGAGTAATAACATTCTGCTGGGTAGCCCACAGAATCTCACGGTAGAACGCGGAATCCGGCGTAACATCCGGGAAGGACGAAACACCCGAGACTTCCGGTGAACCGGACGCACGGTAGACCATCGCGGCAACGGTTGCATTCGTGAGCCCTTCCTCCGCGTGGAACTTGCCGTCAGGTCCGCCGAAGGTAACGCCCTTTTCGCGAGCCCAAATGTAGGCGGCGTAGTTCGGATTGTCCGTCTTCACATCCGGCCACGGGGAGACTGCAGGAAGGTCGACCTTGGGGCTGCCCTTCATCTCATAAAGGGCGGAAGCCAGCTCACCGCGGGTGGCAGGCTGCTTCTGTTCCTCGTCGTTCAACGATGTCGAAAAGTACATGCGTTCCTCTACGGGAACGTATGCGTTCGTGAAACGCGGGACGCCCTCAAACTTCAAATCCTGGTGCGCCAAAAGAACGCCGCGGTGCTCCGGGGCCAAACCCACAATCGGGGTGATGAGGGTCTTATCCGTCTGGCTGACATAGCCGTAGTCGCTCCACGCCTCAATGACGTACTGCTTGGACGGATCCAGTGTGTTCGCGGGAATCTTGAGTTTGACGAATGCGAAGCCTCCCTCCAGGCTCCTCTCGTACTCATCATCGCCGTGGATGTAATGCTTCATCTCGCTCATGACCAGGACGGGGGAACCCGTACCCTTCTCGCGGATGACGTACATCATGCCCTCGGCGCCGGGGATGTTATTCCCCACGAAGCCCTGCCCCTGAATCAGCAGTTCCTGATCCTTCGTGGGGTCCTTCAGGGCATCGTATTTCAACTTAGGCGCGAAGGTATCGGAGTGATAATCATTGGTGCTCAGACCGTGATGCGTCACAACGTTCTTGCGAGCCCAAATATCCTGAACGGTTGACTGCGGCTGGCCCTCGGGCTCGGCGAGGATGCCAACCTCGTAACGCACCTTGTCCAGGGTCATATCCGGAAAATACTCCGTGAGGGTGTAGTAACTCGGCAAAGTATTAGCCTCAACCTTCAGCGGGGCGACAAAGGTGCCGTCATCGTCAATGGTGAAGTCCTTGCCCTCTTCGAACCGCAGAAGAGTGTCGGTAATCTGCAGAGCGTTATAGGGGACGTTCTCCTCGGGGGCGATGTAGATGACTACCTTGCCGTGCTGCTTGCGCCACTCCTTGGTGAAGCCGGTGCCCAGAACCGTAATTTTACTGTCCTCACCGGTGTACAGGCCGTCGCCCTCTTGCCCGATGTAGTCGCGGCCGTCCTGGTAGTAGTAATCCTCATATGTAACGGTGAAAGACGGCTCATCCGCGACATCCTGAGTTGCAGGGGCGGGGGTATTGGCAGCCGGTGCGTTAGCAACGGGCGCGTTTGCAGTGGGTGCAGCGTCCTGGGCTAGCGCCGGGGTCATCGGCAGGACCATCGCGCTCGCCAGTACGAGCGCGCTACAATTCCGAGCCGCGCGAAGGAATGAAGACGTAGAGTTCGGAAGCGAGGACATAAGACATCCTTAGGGTCATTTCTCCGGGGCCGCGCGAGCTTACCGGCAGGCCGGGAATCTACCGTCGAATCTGCGCGTGCCCCATGAGAAAAGTGGTTGAAAATCCCCCTCGATTTCGGGGATATCCTCACCCTATCAAAGCGTTGAACGATTGTCAGGAAACACTCAAGGGATACTTGAAGGTTCTTGGAAATCTCACACAGTAGTTAGCTGATAAAAGCTGAACCCCGTGCTCCCGAACAGAAAACCATTCGGGAGCACGGGGTCATTCAGGCGGCTACGCTGAGCGAGCCTAGAAAGCCATCATCAGAACCTCCAGCTCACCGCGAGTCACCATGTTCTTGGGGTTGAACGTGCCGCTGGTACTCAGTGCAACCTTGTTCTGCCCAGCCCACGCAATCTCACGGAAGAACGCAGAACCCGGGGCCACATCGGTGTACGGGGACCAGTACTGCACGGTGGGGGACCCAGCCGCGCGGTAGGTGAAAGCCGCGACGGTAGCGTTCGAAATTCCGGCATCCGCATGGAACTTGCCATCAGCCCAGCCGAAGGTAATGCCCTTCTGGCGAGCCCAAATGTAGGCGGCATAGTTCGGGTCGGTGGTCTTCACATCCGGCCAGGGAGAGGTCTCGGGGAGGTCCACCTTGGGACTACCAGCCTGAGCGTACAACGCCGCTGTCAGCTCGCCGCGGGTAGCGCGCTCCTTGCGCTGCTCATCGGTCAGACTGGGCTGCTTACCCTCAGTAGCGTCAGATCCCTTGAAGTTCAGGTCTTGAGAAGCCAGTAGGGTACTGCGGCCCTCGGGCGCCTTGCCCACCACAGGGCCGGCAAACTCGCCGTTCTTATAGCCGTCGTTACTCCAAACCTCCACGACGTACTTCTTCGCCGGGTCCAGAGTACTCGCCGGCACCTTCACGACGCCGCGTACCTCGCCGTTCTCGAACTCAGAAAAATGGTGATAGCGGTTATACCAAAAGATGTCACTCGTCGCCAGAACCGGGGTGTTCGAACCCTTCTCACGAATCACATACTGAACACCCCCGGAGGAGGCAAACTTACCGTAGAAGCCGGTACCCAAAAAGTAAATGCTCTGATCAGCGGAGGTGTCACCCAGAGCCTTGTACTCCACCTTGGGGGCAAACGCGCTGGAGCGGAACGCCTGAGTGTCCAGCACAGTACGATACAGCACGTTCTTACCAGCCTGCAGGTCCTCCACAGTCAGCTGGGGCTCACCCTGCATCTCGGTAAACATACCAATCTCGTAACTCACCTCGTAACGCTTCTCGTAACGCGGAATGCCGAGGAAAGGAGCGCGAGGCTTGTAGTAGCTCTGCAACGCATCGGGCTTGACCGTCAGCTGAGCGTCCAAGACGCCGTTTTCAGCAATGGTGAAGTCCTTGCCCTCCTCAAAACGGAGTAGAACATCATTGGCGGGCAGAACATCAGCGCCGTCAGGAACACCCTGAGAAGCAACAATGTAAACCACTACCTTGCCATGCTTCTCACGCCACTCCTTGGTGTAGCCCCAACCCTTCACGTGGATGGTGCCGCCCTCGGAGGTGTACAGCAGCTGTTCCTTGTTGTCGTACGAAAACTTGAACGTAGCTTTCTGCGGGGTCTTACCCGGAATATCCGCAGCCGTCGTGCCGTCAGAGCCATCGAAGTCCAGCTCCTGGGTAGCCAGCAGGGTACCGCGACTCTCGGGCGCCTGACCCACGACGGGGGTAATAAACTCGTCGCCCTCGTAGCCGTTGTTACCCCACACCTCGATAACATAATCCTTTGACTTATCCAGGGTGTTCGCCGGAATCTTCACCGTACCGTGGATGTAGCCGTCCTGGTAAGCGAAAGCCAGCTCCTTGTGGTTATATTCAATGATGTCGCTAACCACCAGAACCGGGGCGTTCAAACCCACCTCTCGCACGACAACCTGAACACCCTTCGGGGAGTTAATCTCGCCGCCGAAACCCCAACCCGAGAATTCCAGAACCTGGTCCTCATCAGTGTTCTTCAACGAGTGGTAGCCCAAGTGGGGAGTGAACTCATCAGAAGTGGCAACAGGGTTCTCACGGACGCGATCACCCGACTGAGAACTAGCCGCTGCAGTTGCAGTCGTATCTGCAGTAGCGTTCTGGGCAAGCGCTGGAGACATTGGCAGAACCATCGCGCCGGCCAGCGCCAATGCGCCGCATCCCTGCGCCGCACGGAGGAAAGAAGACTTAGAGTTCGGAAGAGCGGACATAAACATTCCTTATCGGTCATGTCCATTGCGCCGATGCAGGTTCTAAATGGGGGTGAGAAATTTCCGTCGAATCTGCGCTGGCCCAAGGAGAAAGTGGTTGAGTATCCCCGTCGGTTTCGGGGATATTCTCACCCTACCAAACCCTCAATGAGAAGTCCCGAGAACGCTCAAGGGACGAGTAAAAGTCCTGAAATTTTGTGCCTCAACGACCCTGCAAGCACTTAAAAGAGCGCAGAAAAATGGTTCAAACAACGGGTACAGAAAACGGGCACAGAAAACCCCGTGCTCCCGAACAGAAAACCATTCGGGAGCACGGAGAACCAGCGAGCTATCCGATGCGCCGCACACGCCCTCAAGGTAAAACCCGAGGGGGATGCGGGCGGGCTAAACGACCTTACTTAGCGCGAGCCTGGAACGCCTCAATCAGAGTCTCCAACTCACCATGAGTCACCATGTACTGAGCATCGAAAGCGCCGTTAGCGTTCAGCACCACCTTGTTCTGCTGAGCCCACAGAATCTCACGGTAGAACGCCGAACCGGGAGCCACATCACTGTACGGGGAGTCGCCCTTAACCGCGGGCGAACCAGCCGCACGGTAGGTGAACGCCGCAACGGTAGCGTTCGAAATGCCTGCATCAGCATGGAACTTGCCGTCCGACCAGCCGAAGGTAATACCCTTCTGACGAGCCCACACGTACGCGGGGAAGTTCGGGTCGGTGGTCTTCACATCCGGCCAGGGAGAAGTTTCAGGCAGCTTCACCTCGGGGGTGCCCGCCTGAATGTACAGGGCAGCTGCGAGCTCACCGCGGGTAGCGAGGGTCTCCAGCTTCTCGTCGGAAGGATCAGGGTTCTGGTTATCGTCCTCATTGGGGTCCTGAGCGTTGGGCAGGTTAGCATCCCTATAACCGTTCGTGCCGTTCAGGTCCAGGTCCTGCCATGCGAGTAGGGTACCGCGGCCCTTGGTGGACCTGCCCACGACCGGTGCGATCAGCTTACCGTTATTGCCGTAACCGTCGTTAGCCCAGACCTCAATCACGTACTTCTTCGAAGCATTCAGAGTGTTTGCCGGAAGATTCACGGTACCGTTCAGGTTGCCATCACGGTACGCCGAAGACTGGGTGGGGTGGTCAAACTCGATAATGTCGCTGGTTGCCAGAACCGGGGTGTTCGAGCCCTTCTCACGAACCACGAGCTGAACGCCCCTAACGGAGTGAATATCGCCGTTAAACCCCTGGCCACCAACGTTCAGATCCTGTGATTTTGCGGGGTCAGTCACAGCGTTGTAACCCAGGCGCGGTGCGAACGGCGCCGGCTTCTCACCCATAGTATTCAGCACCTGGGTGCTCACCACGTTCTTGCTGGTCCACAGCTCCTGAGCGGTCAGCGGCTTCTGATCCTTCTGTTCAGCAACCACGCGAATTTCGTAGAGGACATCGTACTTGGTGCCGCCGGTCGGGTCGTGGAAGTTGTCATCATCGATGAAGTAGTAGGCAGCAAGCTTGTACGCCTCAACCTTCAGATCAGCCTCAAAAGTGCCGTCATCGGTAATGGTGAAGTCCTGACCCTCCACGAAGCGTAGCATCTTCGAAGTCGGAATCTCGTAGCCGGAGGGCGCGTAGTTCGCGGGAGCAATGTACAGCGCCACGGTACCGTGCTGGGCACGCCACTCCTTGGTGTAGCCCGAACCCTTCACGTGAACGGTGCCGCCCTCGGTCGTGATGAGGAAGGGGTTCACGCCATCGTACTTGTAGCCGTCGGGAACGGACGCCTCAAAAGTGGTGGTCTGCTCCACTGGCTTGGGATCCGGCGTTGGCTCGGGCTTCTTGTCGTTGTCCTGAGCCGTGGGCAGGTTGGCGGCCTGGACGCCGTCCGAACCCTTGAAGTTCAGATCCTGCCAGGCCAGCAGAGTGCCCCGGCCCTCGGGGGCCTGACCCACGACGGGAGTGACGAGCTTGTCGCTGCCCTCGTAGCCGTTGTTGCCCCACACTTCGACGGTGTACTGCTTCGCCGAATCCAGGGTGTTAGCGGGAATCTTAACGTTGCCGATGAGGTACCCGTGCTGGTACTGGAACGCATACTCGGGGTCGTTGTACTCGACAATGTCGCTGATAGCCAGGACGGGGGTGTTCGAACCCTTCTCACGAATAAGAATCTGCACGCCCTTGGGGGAGTTAATATCGCCGTTGAAGTCCCAGCCATTGAAGTGAAAATCCTGGTCCTTGGACGTATCGGTAAGGGCACTGTAGCTCCAGTGCGGGGTGAAGGCGTTGGTCTCAGCCTTCTGGTCACCGCCGGCCTTCGGGGTGGGGTTAGCCGGCAGGGAGCCAGCGGCAACGGCCGCGGGTGCTTCCGCAGTCACATTCTGAGCCAGCGCCGGGCTCATGGGAAACACCATGGCACCGGCGAGAACCAGCGCACCGCATCCTTGTGCTGCGCGGGCAAAAGAAGAAGGGGCTTTAGAGTTCGGCAGAGAAGACATCATTATCCCTATCGGTTCTATTGTGTCTCGCACCGCGGTGTACGGTACCGCGGGAAGCGGCGCGCAACATTGCGGAATACCGCACCGAAAACGGTGAGGCACCCCCGCGCGTATGGGGACGCGGGTGCGATGGGTTGGTTGGTTGTCCCCGTCGGTTTCGGGGATGATTTCACCCTACCAAACCCTCAACCGGAAATCACAGACCCGCTCAATGATGAGTTGAATGTTTCCCTTTATTTCAACCTCTAAGACCCCGTGGGCCATCGGCTACAGCGTGCGGAAGTACAGGTACAGCATCATCGCCACGCGTGCCTTCGACGTGTGCTCCGTCGGGGCGAACGCGTCGCCCTCGGACACGGTCGACACGCCGCGGCGAGACGCCCACACAATCTGGCGATAGAAGGGGGTCGAGGAAGTCACGTCACTAAACGGTGAGGTGCCCGTTAGTTGAATCTTCGAGGAGCCGTCAGCACGGTGCAACAGGGCGACGGTCGAGGCATTTGACAGGGGTGCCTCCGGGTGGAACTTGCCATCATTCCAGCCGCTCGTAATCTGCTGTTCGCGCGCCCACAGGTAGGCGTCGTAATTCGGGTCGGACTCGCCAACATCCTCGTAGGGGGAATGGTCCGGCCGAGTCACGGACGGCGAGCCCGCCAGACGATAGAAGATGCGAATCAGTTCGCCTCGTGTCACCGTATTATCCGCGCCGAAGAGAGTCTCGGAATCGGGATCCATCACCTGCGCGCGCACGGCCCAGCGCACACCATCGTAGTAGGCAGAACCCTCGGGTACATCCTCGAAAGCGGGCTGGTAATCGGGCGAGGCAATGACCGGACGGTGCAGCTTCGTGTCGGGGGAAGAGAGGCTTAGCGAGGGGCTACCGTCCGCGGAGGCATGAAGGCTGGCCGATGTCGGGACGGTGGCATCTGCCGCCGGAGTATTCGCCTGCGAGGGATCGGCCATCGAGAGAAGGGGAGAGAACGGCAGGTACAGCACACCCGCCAGGATTACCGCGCCCACGCCCAGCTCGATGCGGCGGCGGGAAGTCGACTTCTTCCGCTGATCGGCGGATGCGTCGGCAGAATCGACGGGGCTGAGAACCTGCGCGGACTCGTGATGATTCGGTGAAGAATTAGACGTAGCGGAACGCTTCGCGTTGCGGGACATAAATCCTCGATGTGGTTGGTGTATCGGTGTGTTTCTGGCACCGCGCTACCTCGTGTTCCCCGCCGGAAAAGGGGAATACGCGCACGGATATGCAATAGACCTAGCATAAAACCGCGGAACCCAAAATGCGAACTCAACCCGCTGAAAGGCCTTGGACATGATGGAATACTGCCGGGGTGGTTTTACAGAAATAGGCTCAACGGTGAGGGATGAGCCAGGCGATTGGCGAGGCTTCCACCCCCGCAAAAACCTGCCGGGCGGATGCGCGACGCACCTTTCGGTAACATTCGCATCCGCCCGGCAGAAGAAGGCTTTGTCAGCCCTTAGCGGCCTGCGTAGTTCATCAGGAACCCGGCCAGCTCGCCACGGCTTGCCAGAGCCGTGGGGTAGTAGTTGCTGCCCGGGAACACCTGAAGATTACGCTGCTTAGCCCAGGTAATCTCGCGGTAGAACGCCGAACCCACCTTGACGTCCGTGTACGGAGCCTGGGTGACGGTCACGCGCTTCTTGCCGTCGTAACGGTACAGGAAGGCCGCCACGGTGGCGTTCGAGACACCGGCCTCGGCGTGGAAATTACCGTCGGCCCAACCGTAGGTAATACCCTTCTGACGAGCCCAAATGTAGGCAGAGTAGTTCGGGTCGGTGGTCTTCACATCCTTATAAGGGCTGGTCGCGGGAAGGGTGACCTTCGGCGAACCCGCCAGGCGGTACAGGGCAACGGTCAGGTCGCCGCGGGTTGCGTTATCGTTCGCCCCGAACCAGGTCTTCTCGTGCGGGTCCAGGAGCTTCTTCTCGTTGGCCCACTGCACGGCCTTGTACAGGGAGTGGGTGGAGGGAACGTCGGCAAAACCATTCTTCTGCTGCGGCGAGGTGCCGGTCAGGTTCAGGTAGGTGGCCGAGACGCGCTCGCTCTCGCCCTTGGCCGATACCACGTTCACGAAGATCGCGTAGTGGCCATCGGCCTCGAGCTGGGTTCCGTCAATCGACAGGGCAGTCTCGAAGGCGCCCTGGGACACGCGGTTGGCGGGGAGCACAACCTTCTGGATGGGGTCGCCGGTGGGCTGACCGTCAGCCTCGGCGGCGGAGAAGAGAACCTGGACCGAAGAACCGGCCGGAACATTGAGGTGGGAGCCCTTCACACGAACCGTCGTGGAAGAGCCCAGATCCACCGAATCGGTGCTCAGGGTAACCGAGGGGTCTGCGTGGACGGCGTTCACGCCGGTCACCGGCACGAATGCCTGGGTGCTCAGGGCCTGCTCGTTCGCCTGGTCGTTGTCTTCCGGGACCGTGTACTCGAAGGTCTGCACCACATAGGAAGTGCCAGCCTTCAGGGTGCCCGCGGGGATGTTCAGGTTCGTGCTGAAACGGCCGTTAACGTAGCCCATGTACTGGCCGAAGAAGGCCGAGTAGTAGGTGAACTTTGCCTCGGACTGAGCCAGCGCGGGACCGGTCGGCTTGCCGGTGGCCGGGTCAACGGCGCGCACGGCCAGAATCAGAGACTCGTTGCCGTTGTAGGAAATGTCCTGGAATCCAGCGCCGTTCACGGTGATCGAGGTGTTTGCCGAAGCATCCACAGTCGAAGCGCTGTAGCTCAGGGTCGGGGACGAAACCGTGGGAACGGCGGCAACCTTCAGCTCGGTGCGAGTCTCGCCCGCCGGAATCCAACCGTCCTGGTCGGAGTCGCGGTAGCCGAGCACCACGTCGAAGGAGGAGCCTGTTGCCTCAAAGAAGTTGGCGTCCACCGATGCGGTGAGCTTCACGGTGCCGTCCGCAGCAAAGGCGGTGGAGGGCACGTCCTGGGCGTAGTAGGGGTAGCTGCGCGGGTGATGCGGCGGGAAAGCGATGCTCTCACCCTTGGGCACGATGTAAAGACGGAAAGACTTATCGTGCACGAACTCGGGGGAGAATCCGGAGCCGTTAACGGTGATGGTGCCGCCCTTGAGGATGTCGAAGGTGCCGGAGGTGACCTGCAGGTGCTGCGTGTTCTGTGCTTCTCCCTGCTGCACGGCACCGGCTACTGCCGGGGTATTCGCCGTGGGGGCCGCCATGGCCGGGGAGAGAGGCAGGAGCATCGCGCCGGCAAGGGTGAGGGCGCAACCGCCCTTCACCATATTCTTAGAGAATACGAAACGCGGATGGCTCTGAAGTGAGGACATTGGTATCCAATCAGTTTTATCGGTGTGACGCATTGTGTGGAAGTGCGTATCAACACCGTAGCAAATAGATAAGACCTGCCGTAATCGGGGCGGTTGTGGACTTGGAAAAAGTTTCACACCAGAAGGCTGATCTTAAGCTGAAGTATAACTTTAAAAACTATGTGCATGAGGTGGAAAATATGCCTAAATATTGTGCTGATAAGCACAAACACTGAGTCGCGGGCAAAGCTCCATGCTCCAAACGAGGCAGAAAACCCACCGCACAATCGATAAAAACCAAATTATCAACTATATAAAGTTGATAAGTCTCGTCGTGCGGTGGGTTTGATAAACAATCGCAATACTAGGTATCTAGCGAAGAAAGATTAGGGAAAGGCCGGGTGAGTCCCGACCCGCCCTTAATCTCGCATATTGGCACACAGGGTATCCGCGTGCAGCATAATCAGGGCTCGCGCCCATTCCGCACGGGTGACTTCCTGGTCCGGGAAGAAATTTGCGCTCTTGTACGCGAAATTCGGGTCGATATTCGCGCGCGTATGCAACCACACGGATTCCCTAAAGAAGGGAGAACCGGGGTGCATATCCGCAGGCGCCACCGGAGTGGGGTGGGTTCCTTCGGTAAGGGCCGGGTACGCCTCGTTGAAGCGATACAGGAAAGCGGCCATCGTGGTGCGGTGAGCCACCGCCTCCGGATGCATCTTGCCGTCGGACCAGCCGCTCGTCAGTCCCTTCTGCACGGCCCAGATGTAGGCGGCGTACCGGGGGTCCTTCGGCGAAACATCCGGGTACGGCGAAACTGCGGGGAGAACTACCTTGGGCGAACCCACCGTGCGGTACAGCGTATCCATAAGGTCGCCGCGCGTGGCCGCGCGGTAAGGGTAGATGCGGCGGTTCTTGTCGATGAGCATCATCTTCTGCTGGCACACGGTGTATACGTCGTAGGAGTACGGATCTTCGTCTTCCAGGTCAATAATGAAAGGCGTCCGCGCGTAATCGGTATTGACGGTAACGTCAGAAACCATCGTGCGCAGAATGGTGTACTGCTTATTGTAGGGGCGCAGGGTAAGGCGAATACCGTACTTTCCCTTCGGGCCGGTCGTCATACCCGTGGGAAGAATGACCGTCTGGCGGTACACATTATCGGTATCCAAACGATTCTTCTCGAGGGAAATAAAATAGAATACTTTAAATCCCTTATCCTCGGTGTAGTTACCGATTTCAAAATAGGGAGTATATAGCCCGTTTTCAAAGATCGGTTGCAAACCGGAAACTTCGTAGGAGAGGGTAAATCCGCTGATATCAATCATTGCCTGATTGACCTGCAAATCCAGAGGAACGCTCTGAATGTCCAGGGTTGCGGCCTGTGCACCCTGCAGGGCGAGCTGGCCAGCTCCTAGCGCCCCGGCGATACCGAGGGCGGCGGTGCCCTTCAGGAAGAGGCGACGAGATGACGAGGTAGACATATCGTGTCCAATCGGTGTGTTTCTGAATGAATTGTTATACCGCCGCTAGACCTGTAGCTCGGCCATAATCCGAGCGAGACCTATCGGCGTGCAGGACGTATCGGGCTTCGATAGCGCTGAGTCGAGAGAACGCGAGGTGAATATGCAATCCCTCTCGGTGAGGGGTTAATTAATACTATAAACACATCGAATGGTTAAAGAAAACGGTGCGCTGAGTGATACCTCTGCCGTAGAGCGCATTAGGAAAGCGTCGATGAGAGGAAATGCTAAATCACTGAGAAAGAATGTTATTTCCCGCGACTCTTTTAAGGGTAAAAATTTCTTAATATTTAAATTTTTAGCCGGGCAGCACGATCGCACCGCCCGGCTAAAATCACGACATAAAGCCCGCTGGGATTTATTGCCCCTCGTGCACGAGGAGGGTCAGGACACCCGCCTTACGAGCCGTGGGCAGAGCGCACTCCACCGCCCAATCCTCGCTGACCGCCTCCAAGAATTCGGCGATACCCGCCGTGGAACCATCTAGGGGGCGCGCCGCCAATCCCGACTGAATCAGATACCGAGCAAAGAGGCCGCGGTAATGCTTCGCCATGTGTGAGACGACCTTGCGAGAACCATCGGCCGCCACACGCTCCACGCGAACCGCCAGAGTCTGCGACGGGGGAGTCACCCACGACTTCGCGTAGGCTGCAGAACGGCAATCCAGAATCAGCTGGTCCTTCGCGGTTGCCTCCAGGGCGGTGCCCAGCGCACCCTTCCAGAAGTTTGCCAGCGCACCAATCGAACCCAGCTTCACACCCATGGACAGACGGTAGGCGGGAATCGCATCCTCGGGGCGCAGAACACCCCACAGGGCCGAAGAAATCAGCAGCGACCAGTGCGCCGCATCGCGCTCGGCGGGGGAGAAGCTCGCGTAATCCAGCGCCTCAAACAGCACGCCCGTATAGGTGCGAATCGCGGGCTGCGCCGGCTCGGACAGCAGGCGCGTGTTGCGCTCCACCTCTGCTTCGAGGGACGCACCCACCTTGAGCTCCGCCAGGGCATCGGGGCCCGAACTGACCGCGGTCAGCTCCTCCAGGACGCTCTCACGCTCAGCAGTCAGCTCCGGAAAGGAGAGATCAGCAAAAGAAACCGGTGCGTTGCCCGCCGGGGCGGGGGTCTTACCTTCAGACGGGGGAAGAAGAATTAGCATCTACCCAGTGTACCTGGCAGGCTGCCAGCGCATCCGCGAGATTCCAGCGTACCCGCGAGACGAACCCGGTAAATAACCGCCCCGAGAGGTATGCGTATAATGAGTGGGGTGAAAACGGGCCGTCCGGGCAATCGCGAGGCACACGTGCTTCGAGGAAAGTCCGGGCTCCACAGCACAGGATGGTGGATAACATCCACTCGGGGTAACCCGCAGGCCAGTGCCACAGAAAGTAAACCGCCGCGGTTCGCCGCGGTAAGGGTGAAAGGGTGGTGTAAGAGACCACCAGCGGGCGCGGTGACGTGCCCGGCTAGGTAAACCCCATCCGGAGCAAGGTCAAATAGGATGCGCCATGGTAGGGTAGTGCGCCCGATCCCCGGTTCTCGGGGTGCGTATTCGGGTAGGCTGCTTGAGACGTGCGGCAACGTACGTTCTAGATAGATGATTGCCTCGAAACGCCCCTTCGGGCGGCGTTTTAGACAGAACCCGGCTCATAGGACGACCCGTTTTCACGTCACCATCCGCAGATGGTAAGCGAAGACCGCGAACGCATTTTCTAACGCGTTCGCGGTCTTCGCCTTAAAGCTTCGGGGGAGGCCCGCCCGACCTCTAGGGGGCCCTAGGAGGGTCCGATTAGTGGCCGAAGGGATCGGGATCCACGCCCGGCATCCACGAGTTGCCGTCCACGGTCCAGCCTTCCTTCTTGACGACCTTCTTCATCTTGCCGGTCCACTTCTTGTTCAGGCGGTTCACGTACAGCTTGCCGTCCAGGTGGTCGGTCTCGTGCTGCATGCAGCGTGCGAACCAGCCGGTCGCCTCGAAGTGGACGGGGTTGCCGTGCTCGTCAAGGCCGTTCACCGTGACCCACTCGGCGCGCTTGAGGGGGAAGCCGTAACCGGGGAAGGACAGGCAGCCCTCTTCCTCCTCGTAGGGATCCGGGTCGGCGGTAGAAATCTTGCCCAGGGTCAGCACCGGGTTGATGATGCAGCCGCGCGGGGGAACGCCGTCCTCGTTCTCCATCTTGTAGGTGAAGATGCGCAGGCCCACACCGATCTGCGGTGCCGCCAGACCCACGCCGTTGGATGCGTCCATGGTTTCGTACATGTCAGCCACGAGCTCCTTGAGCTCATCATTAAACTCGGTGACGGGTGCCGCGGGGCGGTGCAGAACGGGGTTGCCGTGAATAACGATGGGGCGAATAGCCACAGAATCATCCTTTGCTTGTGTTGAACGGGGACCTATCGGGTGCGCCTGCCGCATGAAGTCGCGGGGCATTCTGTTCTCGTTCGAAGGGTTGAAAATGCTGGTGTAAAAGTTTTGCTCCGGTAAACCTTGTCCAGGTAAACCGAGGTGAGGGTAAAGCGAAAGGGCCGTTACGGATAACCATAACGACCCTTTCCATCGGGGTGATCGACGGGGGTTGAACCCGCGACCTCCTGGACCACAACCAGGCGCTCTGCCAACTGAGCTACGACCACCATGTGCTTCGCTTGGTTTCCCTTGCGATGTGCAACGGATACTACTGTACATGAGTTCACGAACCCTGCCAAGCTGAGATCGGGTGATGCTCGTTACAGTTTGAGATAGGGGTTGGGGGGGGCGCCGGACGCACGCCCCGGGACCCCCTCGAGGGCCCGGAGGACGCGCATCCCGGTGCACAGCTACATCGCGCTCAGGCGCCGTTGCATAGCGCTCGGCTACTGCTCGGCAGGTTCGGCGGCCTTCGCCTCCAGCTCGACGCGCTCCGCCTCAACCTCGCGGGCAATCTTAGCGGCGGCCACGGCATCCGGACCCTGCTCCACAAAAATTGCGCGACGGTAGTACTTCAGCTCGTCAATCGAATCCTTAATATCGCCCAGCGCGCGGTGGTGACCGGTCTTCACCGGGGCGCTGTGACGGGCGGCGGGGTACCAGCGCGAAGCCAGCTCCTTAATCGTGGACACATCAATCACGCGGTAGTGCAGATGGTCCATCACCTGCGGCATGTAACGTTCCAGGAAGCGCTTATCCATGCCCACCGAGTTACCACCCAGCTGCGCCTTGCCCGCCACAGGAACATACTTCTTCACGTAGCGGAGCACCTGCTCCTGGGCGTAATCCATCGACACGCCGTTCTCGAGGTCGTCCAGCAGACCCGAGGACTCGTGCATCGAACGCACAAAGTCGTTCATGTTCTCCATCGCACCCGCGGGGGACTCGTCGCCGGGCTTAATGACAAACTCCACGCCCGAACCCAAAATGTTGAGGTCGGCATCGGTGACCAGAACGCCCACCTCAATCAGGGCGTCATTGGCCACGTCGAGGCCGGTCATCTCGCAGTCAATCCATACAATACGTTCACTAGAAATACTCACACTCCAACTCTACCCTCATTCGCGCCCGCTCGCCCCTCCGCGCGTCGGAACATAGTCGGAACGTATAAGAACGCTCAGGTGTGTGCAGAGGCGGTGTCCACACCGCGCGCTCGCACCCGAATCCGCCGGGCTCCGGTGAAGCGCTCGGGTATGATAAAAGCCAAAGAGACGACGCATACAGAAAGGGAGTAATGCGCTCACTGAAAGAGCCCGCACACCGGCTCGCCGCCACCAGAGCACACGACGCACCCCTCTCACCCCGGCTGCTGGATTACGTCAATAACCACCGTCTGCGAACGCTCGTCATTGGCACCATCGGCTCAATCATGGTCACCCTGGGGTCCTACACCGTCGGATGGCTCTCGGATAGCTCCAGCTTTTGGCGCTACGACCTGATTCGCGCCATCAGGTTTGACGCCGTATGGGTCATCGCCGGCATTATCCTGCTGGCCCTCGGCGCCATGATTATGTGCCGTGAATGGCTGCGCATCTACCAGAAGATGGGCGATTGGAACGAACCCAACACCATGCGTTGGATGATTGCCGTCATCACCAGCTGGTCCCTGCCGCAGATCTTCGCCTTCACCATCTACAGCCGCGATATGTTCTCCTACTACGGTCAGGGCATGGTCATGGCGCACGGCCTCAACCCGTACAAGCACGGAGTCTCCGAAATCTCGAACTTCATGCAGAACGGTGCGGACCCCATGTGGGCGGAATCCCCGCCCCCGTACGGCCCGGTCTCCCTCAAGCTCGAAGAGTGGATTGTGCGCCTGGCGGGGGAGAACATCGACCTCTCCCTCTTCTACTTCCGCCTGCTCTCCGTGCTCGCGGTCATCGGTATTCTCTTCTATGTGGCAAAACTCGCCAAGGCACACGGCTTCAACCAGGTCCGCGCCCTCTGGCAGATCGGCCCGAACCCGCTGTTCATCGCATCGTTTATCGCCAGCGGCCACAACGATTCGCTTATGACCATGTTCATGCTCGGCGGCCTCTACTACGCCAAGCGCTACCGCGACACCCGATGGGGCGGCCCGCTCGGCGTGACCTTCGTAGCCCTCGGCGTTGCCGTCAAGCCGCTCGCCCTCGTGGTGCTGCCCTTCGTGGGTCTGCTCTGGGCGGGCAAGAACGCCTCCTGGCCGCGCAAGTTCGTGTTTTGGGCTTTCTCCGGTGTGCTGCTGCTTGCCGAAATGGCGCTCATGGGCTGGGTGACCGGCCTGGAATTCGGCTGGATTAAGGCGCTTTCCACGACCGGCGGCCAGTACATCTGGTACACCCCCTTCGGGCTGGTGATTGGCGCGGCATCCCTCTTCACGCAGGGGGATACCTTCGAGGTCATTCGCAAACTCATCGAGACCGTCGGCAAGGGCATCGGTATGCTCGGAGCGGTAGCAATGGCATTCGTTGGACGCGACCGCAACATCGTGCGCCACGCCGGCCTGGCCATCCTGTTCATGCTCCTGTGTAGCCCCATGATTCAGCCGTGGTACCTGCTCTGGGCTATCCCAATGCTTGCCGCGACCGGTCTGCGCTCGCACTTTCAGCTCATGTGGTACTTCATCACTACGCTGTTCTTCATGGCCTACGGCGTGAGCGACCAGCTGAACGTTTCGCCCTATCTGCGCGATTTCAACCAGGATATGGGCCGACTTATCGCAACGGTGGTCTGCCTGGGCTACATTGTGTACCTCATGGTCCTCGACCCGGCAACCCGCCGCATGGTGTACGTGAGCTTCCGCCCCACGCAGGTGCGCCGCACCGCGATTCGCCTGTGGTGGCAGCTGTTCCCCGGCGCATCGAGCCGCCGTGCACGCCGCCGCGAGGCAAAGAAGCAGGAGCGAGAGGTGCTGACCGGCTCCACGCGGAGCTAACCCCCTCGAGTGTTCCGCCCCGACGGTTCCTCTGGGCGTCCAAACGTGCGGGGAACAGCCAGGACTCGTGTACCCTAGAGGAAGGCCCCAGTAGCTCAGAGGATAGAGCAGGAGCCTTCTAATCTCTTGGTCGGGGGTTCGATTCCCTCCTGGGGCGCCGTAACGAAAACCGCCCCGCACCCTTCAACGGGGGTGCGGGGCGGTTTTCTTTATACCCTTGAGCTACCGCAAAGATGCGGGGCGCGTTACTTCTTGGTCGGGTTCGTGTCCTTGCACGAGTTGAGGGTGCGCTCCATGACCTTCTTCTCGTCGGCGGTCACCCACAGCTTGTACTTGGCCTTCACGTGCACCTGGCGAGCCACGTAGGTGCAGCGGTAGGAGGCGTTGCTCGGCAACCATTCGGAGGCATCCGCATCGGACTTCTGCTGGTTGGCAGGGCCGTCCACGGCGAGCAGGTTCTCGGGGTCGTTTGCCAGCTGGCGGCGCTGCTCGGCGCTCAGGTCCTGCGCGCCGGTCTGCCATGCGTTCGATAGGGCGACCACGTGGTCAATCTGTACGGCCGCGGAGGTCTTCTTGCCGCGCTTGAACTCGATGGTCTTACCGGTGTACGGGTCTGCCAGCGTGCCGGTAATGACGGTGCACGCATGGGTCTTAACCTTGAAACGAATATTGGTCAGGTCGCGGCGCAGAATGTCGTCGCGGGTATTGCACTTGTTGCCGTCAACGTCATCCCAGGCGGGGCCGAACTGATCGCGGGAGTAACCGGTCTTGGGAGCCCAATCTTTCACCTGCAGCGAGGCCAGCTCGCTCTTCGCGGTGGCCAGATCCGGCGCGAGCGCGGTGGCGGGATCAACCGCCTTGTATGGGTTCTTGACCTCGGAGAGCGTCTCGGTTGCTACGTTGGCGTCATCGTCGTCGGTAGCGGAGGTCGAAGACTCCGAACCGAAGAGGCCGCCCTCGCCGTGTTTGCTCACGTAAATCATGCCGACAATCAGCAGAATGATGGCCAGAAGGGCCAGCAGGCCGTAGATGAGGCGCTTCTTCTGCGGGTCCATGGACTCGGGGAGTCTGGGTAGGTTGCGTTGAATCCGCTGAAGATCCTGCAGCGTGGGCAGGTCGTTGCTGTTCATGGGCTTTTTGCTCACGGAAACTCCGGGGGTAGCACGGTGTATCGGTCAGGTATTGGTCAAAGCAGCGGGTCGCCGCTCCATCAAGGATAGAGGGCTTGCGGTGTAAAAGGTAACTCGCTCGCCGTGAATTAGCTCGCCTCTGCGAGGAGGGGAGCGAGGATGCGGATGGCGTCATAATTCGTTCCAATGACGGTTCCTCGCGTCGGTTTTTTGAAAAAACTACCCCAAACGTTCAAATATTTCGTCCACAGGCGGGATGATAGCGCGATAAGACCGTGAATTATCCACAGATGCGCGAGGGGCGGGCACCCGGTGGCGGCGCACGCGGCACAGTAGAAGAAACCTACCCTAAGAACCGACCGGGTAACCTGCCGGCCCAACTTGACCGAGGCTGATCAACCGGCCCAACCCAACCTGGGGCAACCGACCGGGAGCCCGAGTGGAGGCCCCTCAACCGGTTCGGGCCAGCCGGTGCAGAGGCTTTAGCCCGGGGTTAGCCCCAAGAAATCATAGGAGATATCGTGAGCGACACCATCGTAATCCGCGGATTCACCGCATCCAACCCGACCTTGGCGGCCCTGCCGAACGGCGTGCCCGTCGTGAACTTCCGCCTGGCCAGCACCCCGCGCTGGCAGGACGCTACCGGAACCTGGAAGGAGGGCACGACCAATTGGTACACCATTAAGGCCTACCGCCGCCTGGCGCAGAACATCGCCGTCTCGGTGCAGAAGGGGCAGCCGCTCGTCATTAGCGGGCGCCAGCGCATCAACCGTTGGAACCGCGAGGACGGCACGCAGGGAACTACCGTGGAGATTGACGCGCAGGGCATCGGCCACGACCTGAACTACGGCACCAGTTCCTTTGCCCGCACCGTGGAGAAGCGCGCGCTCCACGAGGACGCCCCGCTGGGCGCGCTGCCGAATACGCCGCAGGGCGCGCCGGATGCGGTGTCGCATGTGCCCCAGAACGCCGAGTTGCCGAGCACGGTGGCTCAGAGCGCTGGAGTGCAGGTTGCGGGAGCACCGAACGGAGGAACACCGGGCGGCGCATCCCAGGGTGGGGGCGTGCAGGGCAGCGCATCCCAGGGTGGGGGAGCTCAGAGTGACGAACCCCCCTTCTAAAAGTGCTCCCCGGATGCTTGCATAAACGCTGGTGCATTGGGATAATGGAGCATTGTGTTGACATCGGGCACGCCCCTGCCGCAGGGGGGAGAGCGACCAACGATGTCAACCTTCGGGCACCAATCCTGTCCGAAGCATGAAGTTTTCTGTCCCGCTGTGGGGCAGAGCAATCTGAGTCTATTTGACCTGCGGCAGATGGCTCTGGAGATCTACAACTATGCAGACTCTTGACTTCCTCGACAAGAAGTCCCTCCGTGACGACGTCCCCGCCTTCGGCCCCGGTGACACCCTGAACGTTCACGTTAAGATCGTTGAAGGTAAGAACCACCGTATCCAGGTCTTCAAGGGCTTCGTCGTTGGCCGCCAGGGTGCAGGCGTTCGCGAGACCTTCACCGTCCGCAAGGTTTCCTTCGGCGTTGGTGTTGAGCGTACCTTCCCCGTTCACTCTCCCTCCATCGAGAAGATTGAGGTTGTGACCCGCGGTGACGTCCGTCGTGCAAAGCTGTACTACATGCGCGACCGCCACGGTAAGGCTGCTCGTATCCGCGAGAAGCGCGAGTTCTAATCTTTATCGATTCAGAATTCTGTTGCAAACCGCTCCCATCCGCACCCGTGCGGAGTGTGGGGCGGTTTTTGCGTATCCGGGCGAGCACCCCGAATACGGTGATGCGCTGTCTAGAAGCGGGGGAAGCGAACGGAGGAGCCTTCTCTAGGTCCCTGCTGTCGGCGAGCTGTAGGGCTCGGCGGAGCTTCGCTATACGAGTCAAAGAGGCGGCGGCACAGGTGCTCTCGTTACAATAGCTAGGTACCGCCTCACTCAGGTTGGCCTACATGTCTCTCAAACGAAAGGCTCTTCAGCATGGCAGATGACAAGACGACTGCGAACAACAGCCCCTATCCCGAGGGATATAAGCCCCAATCCCGTCGCGAGCGCCGTGAGATGGAGGAGTATGCCGCGCGTCTGGCCGAAGAGAAGAAACGTGAACAGGCTGAGCTGGCCTCCTCTGAACAGGGCGAGGAATCCCACGTAGGCGACGCTCGACCCGCCGCTGCCGAGGCGGCGAGCGCATCCGCTCAGCCCGCGGAAGCACCTGATACCAAGGGCTCGGAAGAAGAGGGCGCCGCAACCACCGCCGATAAGAGCGCCGAGAAGGACGAGGAGAAGCCCGAAGACCCCTCGACCATGACCGCCAAGGAGCGCCGCAAGGCCAAGCGCGCCGAGCAGGCCGAGCTGACCTTCGCTAAGGCCCGCGAGGAGGACCGCCTGGGTGAATGGGCCTGGGTTCAGGTGCGTGAGGGTGGTACCGTGGTTCTCTACGCTCTGATTATTGCGTTCCTGATTAAGACCTTCCTGCTGCGCGGTTTCTACATTCCCTCCGGTTCGATGGAGCAGACCCTGCAGGTCAACGACCGCGTGTTCATCAACGTGGCGGGTTCCTATTTCAATGAGCCCAAGCGCGGTGACGTCATCGTGTTCAAGGATTCGCAGGGCTGGATTCCTTCGACCCAGAAGAGCAGCAACCCCATTAAGGAAGGCCTCTCCTTCGTGGGTGTTCTGCCCGATACCTCTTCGAACTACCTGGTCAAGCGCGTTATCGGCACTCCCGGTGACGTGGTGGAGAGCGATGGCTCCGGTAAGATCAAGGTCAATGGCGTGGAGATTAACGAGCCCTACCTGTACCCGGGCAACCAGCCCTCCGAGCTGGCCTTCAAGGTGACCGTGCCCAAGGACAAGTACTTCGTGATGGGCGACCACCGTAGCAACTCTGCGGATTCCCGCTACCATATCTCTGACGGCACCGCCTTCATCTCGAAGGATGACGTTCAGGGTAACGTCTTCGTGGTGGCCTGGCCGCTGAACCACTTCGGCCTGCTGACCGACGAGAGCTCTGTGTTCTCCTCGGTTCCCTCTCCGACCTCGACCCCCGAGCAGTAGGAGAGAGGCCATGACGGTGAGCGCACAGGCTGAGGAACCCGCAAAAGCGGAGAAGTCCAAGGCTGCGAAGCCTCGGGCGCCAAAGCCCGCCGCCGACCTGGAGCATGAGAAGCGACTCTTCGAGGTGGGGGCTCGCGCGGTGGCGGGTATCGACGAGGTGGGACGCGGCTCCATGGCTGGCCCTGTCAGCGTGGGCGTCGCAATTCTTAGCCCGGACGCCACTCTTGAGGTGGGCGGGCTAATTGACTCCAAGGCCCTCTCGCCCGCGCGCCGCGAATCCATGGTCCCCGAGATCCGCCGCTGGTGCGCCGTTGAAGTGGGCCACGTGGACCCGCAGGACGTGGATGCGCTGGGCATGACCCTGTCGTTGCGGCTCGCCGCCCAGCGGGCCCTGGCCGCTCTGGCACGCCGAGGCTACCGTGCCGATGCCGCCCTACTCGACGGCAAGCACGACTGGCTCACTCCTCCGCAGGAGGACCTGTTCAGCGCGCTGGCGCCGGACCCGGCGCAGGCGCGCTACGACGCTCTGCTGACCGAGGCCTGGGAAGGGGTTGGGGAACCCGCGGCTATGCCCGTGACCATGGTCATCAAGGGCGACTACAAGTGCGCCTCGATTGCGGCTGCCTCTGTGGTGGCGAAGGTTGAGCGAGACGAGCTGATGGTGGCCCTCGACGGGGTTCACCCGGGGTACGGCTGGGCGAAGAACAAGGGCTACGGCTCGGCCGCCCACCGTGAGGCAATCAGCGCGCAGGGCCCCAGCCCGATGCACCGCCTGTCCTGGTCGCTACCGGCCACCGCCGAGCAGATAGCGGCCGCGCAGCGGGCCCGCGTATTCGGGGAGAAGAGCCCCGAACGCTAGGGGAGAGCGCCGTTGAGGGAGCCTGAGTATTGCTTGAAGCACCCCGCAATGCTGGTGAGATACCCGCTGAGAGACACCCGAGTTGCACGCGCAGCAGAGAATGACTGTAGGAGGAAGAATGAGCGCAGAAGACCTCGAAAACTACGAGACGGAAGCCCAGATGGCGCTGTACCGCGAGTACAAGGACGTCATGTCGCTCTTTAGCTACGCGGTGGAAACCGACCGGCGCTTCTACCTGGCAAATCAGGTGGATGTGACCCCACACGTGCAGGACGGCACCCTCTACTTCGAGGTGCTCATGAGCGATGTCTGGGTGTGGGACGTGTTCCGCTCCAACCGCTTTGTGAAGAAGGTGCACGCCTACTCGGTACGCGATGTGAACGTAGAGGAGCGCCTGCCCAACCAGGAATTCACGGTCCCCGAGATGCCGGATTTCAGCGCCTAGTGCTCCGGTAACCGGTGTGTATATGACATTCCCCTCGACCAGTTTTTGAAAAAATACCCCCAAAATTTCAAATAAGAAGCTGTGGATAACCTCCCTGACCGCGATGCAGCCGAGGTTATCCACAGTTTTTTCTTTCCGATTCCTCGGCCCGGTTCGCCTGGGCACAGTAGAAGCACGACCAAGCCATCATCTACCGTGGGAGGGAATCGTGACCCCCGAACATCAGAGCATCGCAACGCAGACAACCGCACAGGCCACAACACGGGCACCCCGAACGAACGAACCTGGTGGCTCGCCCCGCAGAGGCGCGCGACGCGCCCGGAAGAACCCCGCCGCGGTCACGCGGGCCCTGCCCCGAGCTCACGGCGTCGGACGCTGGGGCGAAGAGGTGGTCAGCCGCATCCTTGAGGCGAACGGCTACCGCATCGTCGACCGCAATTGGCGACCGCCCGCCGGGCTGGAGCACGAACAGATTCGCGGCGAAATCGATATTGTCGCGATCGACCCCGATGATGAGCTCGTCTTTATCGAGGTCAAAACCCGAAGCACCGAGGACTTTGGGCACCCCTTCGCCGCTATCGGCCGCGACAAGGCACGCCGTACCCGCGCCCTGGCGATTCTCTGGTGCCGCCTGCGCGAGAGCCTGGACTTCGCGCGTTTTCGCATAGACGCGATTGCGGTGACCGGAACCTGCGAAACCTTTACCTTCGAACACCTGAAGGGGGCGGCGTAATGGGCTTCTCACGCACCTACTCCGTAGCCCTCGTGGGGCTGAGCGGGCACATCGTTGACGTTGAGGCCGATATCTCGCAGGGACTTCCAGGCTTCGTGCTGCTGGGACTGCCAGATACCGCCCTCAACGAATCCAAGGAGCGCGTTCGCTCCGCAGCCAAGAACACCGGAATTACCCTGACCCAGCATCGGCTCACCGTCAACCTGACCCCGGCGACCTTGCCTAAGCGCGGATCGGCCTTCGACCTGGCTATCGTGGTGGCCGCGCTGCAGGCAGAGAAGAAGCTACATCCGAGCGGGGACAGCGTGTTCCTGGGGGAGCTGGGCCTCGACGGGACGATTCGCCCGGTTCCGGGCATCCTGCCCGCCGTGAAGGCCGCGGTTGCCGCCGGGCACCGCAGGGTCATCGTCCCCGCCGAAAATGCGGAGGAGGCGGCCCTCATCCCCGGCGCACAGGTGAGCGGATTCCGCTGTCTGGCCGAGGTGTTCGCGGCTCTGGGGGCACAGACGCAGAAGCTAACCTACCCGCCCGCCCCGAACCCCGAGGAGAAAGCCCTCCCCAAGAAAAACGCGGGTATTCCTTCGGACATGAGCGACGTAGCCGGTCAAGCGCAGGGCCGCTTCGCCCTGGAAATCGCGGCAGCCGGTGGACACCACATGCTCCTCACCGGCCCTCCCGGATCGGGCAAAACCATGCTGGCCGAGCGGTTGCCGAGCATCCTGCCGCCCCTGGACGACGATGCGGCGATGGAAGTGACCGCCATCCGCTCCCTCTGCTCGGCGGGTGAGGCGCTCAGCGAACTGGTGCGTGAGCCTCCCTTCGAGGCCCCGCATCACAGCGCCTCTGCGCCGGCAATTCTGGGAGGCGGCAGCGGTATTCCTCGGCCCGGATGCGTCTCTAAAGCACACCGCGGCGTGCTCTTTCTCGACGAGGCCCCCGAATTCAAACGTACGGTCCTCGACTCCCTGCGCCAGCCCCTCGAATCCGGGGTCGTAACCCTGGACCGTTCCACCGCATCCGCCACGTATCCCGCGCGTTTTCAGCTGATTCTGGCCGCCAACCCGTGCCCCTGCGGCATGAACGTGGGGCTCGGTACCGAGTGCACCTGCGCGCCCCGGGAGCGACGCGCCTACTTCGGGCGTCTTTCCGGGCCGCTCGTGGACCGCATCGACGTCAACGTGACGGTCCCGAAGGTCTCGTCCACGGAGCTTGCGGGAGGTCAGATGAATGAGAGCTCGGCGCAGATTCGCAAGCGCGTGCTGGCTGCCCGTGAGGCTCAGCGCGAGCGATTAGAACCCTACGGTCTGAAGACGAACGCGGAGATGAACGGCAAGATTCTGCGCGGCCCGCTGCGCCTGGACGCGAAACTCACCGGCGAGCTCAACGCCGCTGTCGACCGGGGAAACCTGACGGCGCGCGGCTACGACCGGGTGCTGCGCATCGCCTGGACGCTGGCCGACCTGGAAGGGGCCGCATACCCGAGCCGGGAACACCTGGACGTGGCCCTGTTCCTACGCCAACAGGGCCAGCTGCACTAACGCGTGGTGCAAGCTAACCAAGGGTCTTCAAGACGTGAAAATCAATGATGATAGGGGAGAACGATAATGACCTCAACCACAAACCGCCGCTCAGCCGCCACTCGTCACGGTACGAAGCGGAGTAAGGGGAACGCCCGAGAGGGGACGTCACACGCCGCGACCGGAACGAAACCGAAGGGGCAAGGGTACGTGCAGGGAGAGCTTGCCCTAGAGGCAGACTTTGACCTGCGGGCCCTGACCCGCTGGCGGACCCGGCACATCCTTTCCCTGGGGAACGAGCCCTCGCCGAGTCCCTATAGCGCCGCGCGCAAGCCGGGGTACCTCGCCGCGTGCCTCAACCCGGTGTACCTGCCCGACCCGCAGGATGGGCAAGAAGATTCGGCAGACTCCGGTACGTTGAGGGCCGACCCTTCGATGAACGCTGAGCCTTCGGCAAATGCGGAGCCCTCGGCGGTCCCTGAGCCTTCGGCGGTCGCGGGGGAGCGGGGCGCGGAGGAGACTATCGGCGACCCTCAAAAGACTGATGCAGGGGAGGAAAAATCCGGGGCTGAGAAACTCGACGGAGTTTTAACGAACGAGGAACCCGGCGGGCTACCTCCGCTCTTCGATCCTAGCCTCAGCCCCGAAGAGCTTGCCGCCGCGTGCCGCGAATACGTGCGCTGTTGCACCGCCCAGCTGATGCGCTGCGCAGAACCCGCCGACGAGCTTGTGGTTGAGGCGCTCGCCTGCCTGGGAACGCCCCTCGCGGTGTACTACCTGCTCACCGGCGAAAGGGTGCCGTCCGAGATCTGGGAGCTGGGCGAACCGGACCCGCAGATTGGTGATTTTCTACGCGGGGTCGCGGGCGACGAGAAGAGCCCCCGACTCATGACGAATACGTGCGACTACTACCGCCCCGGAGAGCATCAGATGAACCGCGATACCTTCCACGCGGGACTCGCAACCCGCCGTCTGCGCTGGCACCGCCGCATGGAACGCACCCTGGCCTCCGAGGCCCATATGGCCGCCACCTTCGGTGCGTGGCTCGTTACCCCCGCCGACCCGCTCTGGCCCGAGCAACTCCGCGACCTGGGCCCGGCCCAACCCTACGGACTGTGGTGTCTGGGGGATTCGCGGCATCTGCTCGACCTCGCTAACCTGCCGAGTGCTGCCCTGGTGGGTTCGCGAGACCCCAGCATCTACGGTAGCGAGGCGACCACGCACCTGGCCGCTGAGCTCGCCCGCCGGGGGTACCTCGTGATCTCCGGGGGTGCGATGGGCATCGACATCGCGGCTCATCGCGCGGCCCTCACCCACAGCACCGCTGAGCTACCCACCGTCGCATTCATGGCAGGAGGCCTGGACCGTCTCTACCCCGCTCAGAACGGCGATACGCTCAGAGACATCGTCGAGCGCGGGCTCATCATGAGCGAAGTGAGCATCGGCAACACCCCGACCCGCTGGCGTTTTCTGGAACGCAATCGCCTCATCGCGGGGCTGGCTAGGCATACGGTCGTGATTGAAGCCCGTTGGCGCTCCGGGGCGCTCAACACCGCACGTCACGCCCTCGAAATAGGTCGCCCCCTCTGGGCTGTTCCCGGGCAGATTAACTCTCCCAACTCGGTGGGCACGAACCGCCTGCTGCGCGATGGGCTCGCCCAGATTTTGACGGAGGCCGCCGACCTGTTGGAGTACGATGCCGCAGCGGGATACGAGCTCGGCGCGGAACATGCCGGGGACTGGGATGCCGAGGAGTCGGCGGCCTCCACCGTTCTTGACGGCCTTACGGAACGGCAGGGAAGGGTGTGGGACGATTTGGGCTTGCGTTCTTACCGCGGTGTGGATGATATCGCCAGCGCTCTGGGGCTGGGTGCTCGAGAGGTCATGATGGATCTCGCTCAACTGGAACGGCTGGGCCTGGCCGAGAGAAACGGCACCGGCTGGCGTAAGATGCGCCCGAAGAAGGGAGCGTGAGAAGGCAGTCGGGGGAGAGTCCACCCCGGCTCCACCTCAACGCGGGGGTGTACCTTTCGTTACCCACCGCCAACTGGGGTTTAGGTCTCGTGTAGGCCCGTGGAGCACGCCAACGCTTAGAATGGGGAGAACCGGTTTGTGCCGCCGTTGCACCCCGACGCATCGTGCCACCCCTGGGAGGCGCGCATCGGTACCCGTCCACCGGTACTACGGCAGTTACCCAAGAGGTCGAGAGGAGACGCTATGAACCAGCCGGCGCATCCTGCGCAGTCCAACACAAGCCAGGATGCTCCCTCGACTACGCTTCCCGTTGCCTACACCCGACCAATGGAGGAACCAGAGGGCCGGGCCTCCGGCGAATCGGCAAACGGTGAATCGGCCCTGGGCGTCTCGGGTGAGGTCTTCCGCCCGATTATCGAGCGGTTCGAACGCTTCCTGCGTTACGAAAAGCACCGTTCCGAGGAGACCATCCGATCCTACGTATCCGACCTGGAGGGGTTCTTCGGCTACGTGGCTCGTCGCGGCGTGCGGCATGTGGACAGCATCGATGCCTCCCTCATTCGCGAATGGTTCGGCTCGCTTCACCTGCGCCGTGCTGCCCGCTCGACCGTGGCCCGTCGAGGCTCGACCCTGCGAACCTTCTTCTCCTGGGCGCAGGAGGAAGAGCTCGTGCAGGCCAACCCCACGCGCGGTATGAGCACCCCCAAGCGTGAGAGCCATCTGCCACCTGTGCTCAGCCGAGACCAGATGAGCCAGCTCATCGAAAACGTTCAGCGGCAACGGGCCGAAGACCCCCGGAACCCTCGTCTGCTACGCCTGGAAGCCGTCGTTGAGGTTCTCTACGCCTCCGGGATGCGCATCTCCGAGCTCACCGGCCTGGACCTGCAGAGCATTGACCGCGTGAATAAGACGGTGCGCGTGCTGGGCAAGGGCAACAAGGAACGGGTGGTTCCGCTGGGAACCCCGGCTCTCAAAGCCCTCAACCGCTGGGTTTCCAAGGGGCGTCCGCAGTGGATTCCCGAGGGCTCGAGCGGGGTGACGGCGCTGTTCATCGGGCCTCGCGGCGGGCGGGCCAATGCCCGTCAGATTCGCGAGGACCTGACGCGCCTGCTGCGCACCGTGGAGAACACTCAGGCCTCCGGCGCGCACGTTCTGCGTCATTCCGCGGCGACCCACCTGGTCGATGGCGGTGCCAACATCCGTTCGGTGCAGGAGCTGCTGGGGCACTCATCGCTTGCGACAACGCAGATTTATACGCACGTGTCGATGCGGCGCCTGGCCGAGACCTATGCCCGCGCCCACCCCCGGGCCTAACCGACGGGGGAGAGGGCCCTGACAATGCGTCGTTGAGTCGCTCGGGGCCGTCTCTCTATATGGGCGGGGCGCGTTCGCTCTAAGCTACACACCGTTCAATTTACGCTGAAACTCTATGCACGGCAGTGGAACGCGGTAGCATAGGTAACAGATTATCCGAGGGTGCCGCACCCGTTGCGGCGCCGCGTACGAGTACCAAAATCAGAAAGGTCGCACCGCATGCGCGCACTCGTTTGCCCCGGTCAGGGATCCCAGAAGAAGGGCTTTCTGAGCCCCTGGCTTGAGATTGAAGGGGTGCGCGAGCACCTGGAACGACTCTCCGAGGCTGCAGGTATCGACCTGATCCACTACGGCACCGAAGCCGAAGAGGAAACCATCAAGGACACCGCCATTGCCCAGCCCCTCATCGTGGCAGCGGGTATCGTGACCGGTCGCCTCGCGCTCAAGGATCTCGAGGGTGAAGAGCTCGTCTTCGCCGGACACTCCGTCGGTGAAATCACCGCCGCCGCCCTGGCCGGCGTGCTCAGCGAGGAAGACGCCATGCGCTTCGTGCGCGTGCGCGCCAACGGCATGGCGGAGGCCGCCGCAGCCTCCCCGACCGGCATGGCCGCAGTCCTCGGCGGCGTTGAGGACACCGTTCGCGAGGCCATCGCCGCCGCAGGCCTGGTTGCCGCAAACTCCAACGGTGGCGGCCAGATTGTTGCCGCAGGCCCCATCCCCGCCATCGAGGAATTTGCCGCCAACCCGCCGGCCCGCACCCGCGTGATTCCTCTGAAGGTGGCCGGCGCGTTCCACACCGAGGCCATGGCACCGGCCGTCCCCGCCCTCAAGGAATTTGCGGACTCCCTCAAGGTCTCCGACCCGAGCTCGCCGCTTCTGACCAACCGTGACGGCTCCGTCGTCACCTCGGGTGAAGAGTTCGTGCAGACTCTGGTTTCGCAGGTCACCAGCCCCGTGCGCTGGGACCTGTGCATGGCAACCCTGCTCGACCGTAACGTCGAGGGCATTATCGAGGTGGCCCCCGCCGGCACCCTCATCGGCCTGGCCAAGCGCGCCATGCGCGGCGTCCCCGGCACCGCCATCAACACTCCCGAGGACCTCGACGCTCTCAAGGCCTAAGTCGGGCACCGACTCAGCTTCACCCCATAGACAGCAGCCCGCAGCCTGCGAGCCGCAACAGTATAAAGGATTGAATACGTGACTACCCTCAAGCAGTACGAGATCAACCGCTACTCCCGCATCCTCGGCTACGGTGCCGCCCGCGGCGATGTCATCGTCCCCAACGATGACATCGTCGAGGCCATCGACTCCTCCGATGAGTGGATTCGCCAGCGCACCGGCATCATTACTCGTCACCGCGCCAGCGAGAACCAGTCCGTCACCGACCTCGCCATCGGCGCCGCAAAGGACGCCCTGCAGTCCTCCGGCGTATCCGGCGAAGATATCGAAGCGGTCATCATCTCGACCATTTCGCACCCCTACGCAACTCCCTCCCTGGCCACCATCGTCGCCGATGCCATCGGCTCCAAGTGCCCCGCCTACGACATCTCCGCAGCCTGCGCGGGCTTCTGCTACGGCATCGCCCAGGCGGACGCGCTCGTGCGCGCCGGTACCGCCAAGAACGTCCTCGTAATCGGCGTTGAAAAGCTGTCGAACTTCATCGATAACACCGAGCGTTCCATCTCCTTCCTGCTCGGTGACGGCGCGGGCGCCGCAGTTGTCGGCGTCTCTGACGAGCCCGGCATCGCCCCCACCGTATGGGGTTCGGACGGCTCCCGCTGGGGCACCGTCGGCATGACCCACTCCCTCCTGGACATCCGCAACCGCGACTTCATTGCAAACCCCGTGCAGGAAGGCGAAAAGATCTGGCCCACCCTGCGCCAGGACGGACCCTCCGTCTTCCGCTGGGCCGTCTGGGAGATGGCCAAGGTCGCCAAGAAGGCCCTTGAAGAAGCCGGCATCACCCCCGACGAGCTCGGTGCCCTCATCCCGCACCAGGCTAACGCCCGCATCATCGACCAGATGGTCAAGACCCTCAAGCTTCCCGACACCGTCGCCGTTGCGCGCGACATCGTCGATGCCGGCAACACCTCCGCCGCATCCGTGCCGCTGGCAGCTCACCGACTGCTCAAGGAAAACCCGGAGCTTTCCGGTAAGTTCGCCCTGCAGATTGGCTTTGGCGCGGGTCTTGCCTTCGCAGCTCAGGTCGTCGTTCTTCCGTAACGGCCCCGAGCCGGATCCACACGGATCCCCACACACTCCGAGTTGTCACATGCGTTCACAGCGCATACACGATAAACTCGGTAATGCACGCGTACCCCCGTCCGGTGGGTGCGACGACCATCGAAATAACAAAAGGAGCCCCTGAATGGCTAACAAGGAAGAGATCCTCGCAGGTCTGGCAGAGATCGTTAACGAAGAGACCGGCGTTGAGGTTGAGGACGTTCAGCTGGACAAGTCCTTCACCGAGGACCTGGACATCGACTCCATCTCGATGATGACCATCGTCGTGAACGCCGAAGAGAAGTTCGAAGTTACCATCCCCGACGAAGAGGTCAAGAACCTCAAGACCGTTGGCGACGCAGTCGACTTCATCGCAAACGCAGCCTAAGCTGTAACGCGACCGACGCGGCGCGGGCTCTCACCGGTCCGCGCCGCATCACCATACCCCCACTGCATACCCCCGGCCCCGCGAACGTGCCCGCGCACCGAAGCTTCCCGGGGACCACAGGTTTTTATCCACACACCACCGGATAGACCACCCACAAAACCACCCAAGAGAAAGTGCCACAATGTCTCGAAAAGTGCTGGTGACCGGCCTCGGCGCAACCACCCCCATCGGCGGCGACGTCCCCACCACCTGGGCAAACGCCACCAAGGGCGTTTCCGGTGTCTCCACGATTGATCAGCCCTGGGTTCAGGACTACGACCTGCCGGTCTACATCGCCGGTCAGCTTGCCGTTGAACCCCTCGAATCCGGCCGCCTCACCAAGGTCGAAGCCAAGCGCCTCGATCCTTCGGGACAGCTCGCCCTCATCGCAGCTCGCGAGGCGTGGGAAGACGCAGGTTTCTCCGGCCCCGACGCTGAATCTGCCGAGGAAGTCGATCCCCTTCGCACCGGTGTCGCCTTCGGTACCGGTATCGGCGGTGTGTGGACCCTCCTGGACGCCTGGGATACCCTCCGCGAAAAGGGTCCCCGCCGCGTCCTGCCCATGACCGTGCCGATGCTCATGCCCAACGGCAACGCAGCCGCGGTTTCCATGAACCTCAAGGCACGCGCGGCAGCCCAGACCGTTGTCTCGGCTTGCGCATCCTCCACCGAGGCCATGCAGATTGGCGCCGAGATGATTCGTAGCGGCAAGGCCGATGTGGTTATCGTTGGTGGCTCCGAGGCTGCCATCCACCCGCTGCCCATGGCGGCATTCGCCAAGATGCAGGCGCTCTCTTCCCGTAACGATGAGCCCGAGAAGGCATCGCGTCCCTACGACGTCGACCGCGACGGCTTCGTCATGGGTGAAGGTGCAGCGGCCCTCATCCTCGAGTCCGAAGAGCACGCCAAGGCTCGCGGCGCACGCGTCTACGCAGAGCTCGCCGGTACCGGCGTCTCCGCAGACTCCTACCACATCACCGCGCCCGACCCCGCAGCGCTCGGCGCAACTCGCGCGCTGCGCGAAGCCCTCGAAGATGGCAACATCGACCCCAAGACCGTGGTGCATATTAACGCCCACGCAACCAGCACCCCCGCCGGTGACCTCCCCGAAGCAACCGCGATCCACGAAACCTTCGGCGAGCACACCAAGGACATTGCTGTCTCCGCAACCAAGTCGATGACCGGCCACCTGCTCGGTGGCGCTGGCGCTCTCGAGGCCGTGCTGACCGTTCTCGCGCTGCACCACCGCACTGCGCCCTGCACCATCAACCTTGACAACAAGGACCCGCAGATTGACCTGAATGTTGTCACCGAGGCTCGTGAACTGCCCGCCGGTGAGGTCGTCGCCATCTCGAACTCCTTCGGTTTCGGCGGTCACAACGCTGTCGTGGCATTCCGCTCGGTCGAAGACTAAGCATCTTGGGGCTTTCTAGCTCCAGATAGACGTAACGCTCCCTCAGCTACCGTGTGTAGCGGGGGAGCGTTGCGTTTTGGGAGGGGCTGCTGGGGTGTCTCTTATCTGCCCGGGCAGCCATTTAGAGCTTCAGTGTCGCGTGTCGAAATCGCACGAATCAGTCTGCGTCATATTTCCCGCGGATACCGCGTTCAACGTCTCAACAGCACAACCTACCGGTATCCTATAGGTAAGTTATTCACCAAAACACATCACATATAGCAGTTTCAGCACCAGGGTATCCAAAACCCCATCGGACTATACACTCGAGAGCAGTATGGCTAAACACCTGAACCGGGCCGCGCCCTCCTCCACTACCTCAAACATCAGCGATCAAGCGTTGACCCCCGACGAGCCCCGCGTCTCAAAAAAGAATACGGGAACGGCTCGGTCTACCCTCCCGGTAACGGCTGGTTCCGCGGATGCTCGCCCTACTCATCGGTTGCCCGCATACCGTACCTGGGTCCCGGCGCTGCTGATCTGGATTCTTTCCTGCGCGGTTCACTTCGGCATCTTTGCTCTCTCCCTCACCCGAGACCTGCAGCATCCCATGAGCAAGGTCAACCGGAACCTCGACTACCTGTCTTACCTGAACATTTGGGACGCTCTCTTCTACGAGCGCATCCACAAACACGGCTACCCCCAGGAGTTGCCCTTCCTTCCCGACGGAACGGTAAACCACAACACCTGGGCGTTCATGCCCCTGCAGCCGATGCTCAGCGGTGGGGTATCCAATGTTTTCGGTATTGACTACCGCCTGGCGTCGGTTCTGGTGACTCTTGTGGCCGGGTGCGCGTTGTCCCTCGTGCTCTACCGCCTTTTCGTGGGTTCCCTGAACTGGAGCGCCCGGGGCGTCTTCGACGCCCGCCCGCAGGCGGGGGATGAATCCCGCAACCGCCTGGCGCTGTGGGCCCTGGCCGTGTACGCCCTGAGCCCCGCAAGCCCAATCTTTGTCACCGGTTACGCCGAAGCCCTCTCGACCCTGTTCCTGGCCCTGTGCGCGTGGTGCGTGGTGCGTAACCGCTACCTTCTGCTGCTCCCCGTGGCCCTTTGCGCGGCCCTGTCCCGGCCGGTGGGTGTGCCGCTGGGTGCCTTCGTGGGTCTGTGGTGGCTCTGGTGCACGGTTGCCGACTACCGCGACCGCACCGGCGGCATCCTGCGGCTATCGCTCTCGGATGCGTGGGCTGCGTTCCGCGGCCGCCTCGGCCAGCTTCTGAGCGCCCTGGTGGTGTGCTCCTTTGCCTTCGTGCACCCTCTGCACGCCGCCCTCCGCACCGGACGCCCCGATGCGTACCTCGCGACGGAACTGGGATGGAGCGGTCGCAAGCCTGAAGAGGGACACCTCATCTTTATCCAGTGGGTCAAGCAATGGGACGAATACCTTGGCGGATCCCTTCCCTGGGAAATCGTGGCGCTATTCTTCGTGGCGCTCATCCTGGGCTTCTACTGGTGGATTTCGCTCAAGGGCAATCGTTCCCTGCTACACCCCGCACTGTGGCTGTGGACGGCCTGCTACGCCGGATACCTCTTCATCTTCTGGCTCCCCATTACCTCCACGCCTCGTATCATCCTGCCGATGTTTACCCTCTCCCTGCTGGTGGCCTCCTATCTGCCCAAGAGTCGCGTCTACCGCCCGGGGCTGGTCCTTCTCGGGGTGCTGGCCTCCGCTGCGTGGGTCCACATGTTCTGGGGAGGCCCGGATACCATTAGGAACATTTGGTTTATCCCCTAGAAATCTATCCCGAGAAATTTATCCCCGAGAAAGCGGGCACTCCACGGACTAGGTGCTGGGAGCGCGCGCACCGACCCGTACTCGCGGGGGAGTTAGGCTTCCGTGGGTTGGTTGTTTGAGAGTGCATACCGGACGCCGCTCGCGGGGGAGTGCCCCCTCTGCGGCGCCTTAACCTTCAAAGAACCCAGCCGCTTTGAGGAGGGAACCCCGTCGCGTGTCCGGTACGCCCTCTAGGTCGCCTACCCCTCGGTGAGGTTGATATAGGGGTTGTCTGTGGTTGGGTTTCAGAGGTAGCACACCTAATTTGGGTTGAATAAGGGGTTGTTCTGTCGTTAGGTTGCGCTGTCGGTTTACCTGGGTGCGTGGTTACTAAACGTTTCACAGGTTAAAAACGGGTGGCGTATCCGCTCCGGCACTGCAGATACGCCACCCAAACACACCACACTCCACAAGACAATGCAGAGCGCGCGGGAATAAACCATCCCGCAAGGTTCCCGCGTTCCCTGCCTCGCACCACGGTAGGCGTAGACAGAGAAGACGGGAGTATGCGACCTTCGGGGCGAGGTGCCCGTCCGGAAGATTTATAGAAGCTCCCATACCGGTTCCATCAGGTAGGAATCGGAGTGGTCGCTCCTTCCGATGGTGAAGCATTCCCGTGCGGAGTGAAGACCACAATGGCAGGAGTCAACATCTTGCAGGAAACGCTCGGAGGAGTCCGAAAATAATCGATGCCCTCATGGAACCGGATGATCGGTGATGGGAGCTCCTGTAGATAGAATAACCTTAAAGCGCACCTAAAGTAAACCTTCAACCAATAATTTAACCTTATTGTTATAATTCCTAGTCATCGCGTTATTGATAGTCGTTCAACACCCTCTGGGGGTTGCATAACTAGACTCCCGGAACTTTGGTCCGTTTGACGCTCTTCATCGTTATTAAATCGTGATAAATTCCATGACGCTGATGTCTAAAAGAGCCTCGGATCGCGCGCGGTCAATCGTCACGGAGCGTCAAAAAACGTCATTTTGTCACGTAATTTATTCCGGCGGCGAGAAAATATGCGCCCCGCCCGCGCTGTGGCATAATCAGAAGCGTCATCGTGCTCCGGGGTCGGTGAAATTCCGAACCGGCGGTCACAGCCCGCGAACCGTTTCGCCCGCATCGAGCAGACTCGCGTCCACCGCCCGACTATTTACGGCGGCGAACCACCGAGCACCCGAGCAGGCAGACGGCCGAACCGGTGAAAATCCGGTGCCGACAGTACAGTCTGGATGGAAGGTAGCACGAGCAGAAAACGGCAGGTCCCGCCCCTCACGGAGGTGTCTGCGACCCCACCGGCGGTACAACGCGGTGGGGGTCGTGTTCGACGTTTCGTCGTGGTATCCCGAAGGGCCCGCGGATCCTGCCCACACACCGGAGCCGGTGCATCCACCCCGTGATGCGCCCGGAATCGATGGGTTCTGTTCCTCTCCCCGGAGCCACCGCAGATGCGCACACAGCGCATCCGGAATACGTCCACACACGAGAGGAAAGAATCATGGACATTCTGCGGTGGCTCTTCGACGCACAGATCCACGTGGGGGATCAATCCCTCCTCGTGCGCGAAGTCCTCGGCAACGCATTCGGCCTGGCATCGGCGCTGGGTGGCATGCGACGCAAAGTATGGGCATGGCCCGTTGGAATCCTCGGCAATCTGCTGCTCCTCACCGTCTTTTTGGGTACCCTCGTCGGTAGCCCCCACCCCGTGACCATGCTCGGCCAGGCGGGCCGCCAGGTCATGTTTATCGCCGTGTCCATCTGGGGTTGGTACCGTTGGCGCGCAACCCGAGCCTCCGGCGGTAACGCGAGCGCGGGTGCCGCCGTCATCCCGCAGTGGGCAACGAACACCGAACGCGCAGGCCTGGTTGTCGCTATGGTCGCCGGAACCCTGCTGCTCACCCCCGTCTTCCGCGCCCTCGGCTCCTACGAGCCGGTCTGGTCCGACGCCTGGATCTTCACCGGCTCCCTGCTCGCCACCTACGGCATGGCGCGCGGTTGGGTTGAATTCTGGCTCATCTGGGTGGCCGTCGACCTGGTTGGCGTACCGCTGCTGTGGAGCGCAGGCTACTACGCGACCTCCCTCATGTACGTGTTCTACGGATGCTTCACCCTGGTCGGCTTCTTCGTCTGGTGGCGCACCCGTAACCTGGAGGTGCAGAAGGCCCGCGTGCAGACCCAGTTCCCGGACGTGACCGTGGACGTTGCGGACCTGGCTTCCGCGGACTCCGTGGCGGAGTGCGAGGTCGCCACCAAGAGCAACACCGCGCAGAATGTAGCTTCGCAGAACGTAGCATCGTAGAAAGAGGCGTAAGCGAGATGACCACCACCGATTCTCAGCACGAGGCCCAGGGCCCGGCGAGTACCCTGCCCGAGCGTATTGGCGCCGTGCACGAGCGACCCATTCCCAAAGACACGGGCTACCTGCCCGCGACCACGCCCTCGACTGTGCCGCTGCCGCACAACGAACTGGACTACTCCGCTGCCGAGTACGGGCACCTCACCGGCGTACCCGTCGCCCGCACCCTGAACCTGCCGGGCCCCGAGCAGGCCCTCAGCCATGATGAGGCGATGAGCCTGGCCCTCGACGCCGCCCGCCAGGGTATTCGCGGCGCAAACCCGCTCGTCGGAGCCGTCATCACCGACAGTGAGGGACACCTGCTGCACGTGGGCTACCACCGAGGCGCAGGCACCCCGCACGCCGAGGCCGACGCACTCGCAGCCGCCCGCGCCGCCGGAACCGACCTCACCGGCGCCCGCATGTACGTGAGCCTGGAACCCTGCAACCACACCGGACGTACCGGTCCCTGCTCCCACGCCGTCGTCGAGGCGGGCATCGGCGAACTCTACTACGCCTACAGCGACGACACCGAAAACGCCGCAGGAGGCGCCGCCTACCTGCGCTCGCGGGGCGTCACCGTGCACGCCATGGAGGAGTTCGCGAACGCATCCTACCTGCTGAACGAGCGCTGGTTCATTGCCGCCGCCGAACGCCGCCCCTTCGTGACCGCCAAGAGTGCCTCCACGCTCGACGGGTTTATCGCGGCGGCCGACGGCACGAGCAAGTGGATTACCGGCCCCGCCGCCCGCGCTGACGGGCACCTGATCCGCCACCGCGCCGACGCCGTCATGATTGGCACCCGAACCACCCTCATGGACGACCCGACCCTGGATTCCCGCGATGCCGACAGCAAGCGCTTCGAGAAGCAGCCGCTGCGCGTGGTCATGGGCAAGACCGAGATTACGGACAACTACCGGATTCGCGGCCTCAACCCGCCCGAAGGTGTTGAGGCGGACCCGCAGAACTTCCTGCAGGTCTTCACCCACGACCCGCGCGAACTGCTCGATGAGCTTTACGACCGCGGTGTGCGGCACCTCATGATTGAGGGCGGCCCCGGCATGGTTGGCCTCTTCGCCGGTGAAGACCTCATCGACGAGATGGTCTGGTACCGCGCCCCCATCATCATGGGCCGCGGCAAAAGCGCCGTGTATCGCCTGCTCGTGGACACCCTCGCGCAGGCGCCGCGCCTGCAACTGGACGACCTGGGAATGTTCCCGGCGGTGCGCGTGCTCGGCAATGACACCGCGACGCACCTGGTGCCAGCACCTCGCGGAACGGCACAGGAACCGGGTGAGCGGCGCACCCTGCCGAAGCTGGACGCCTGCCGCGCGCCCGAACCGCGGCTGGATTAGCCCCCGTACGTGCCGGGCAAATCGGGCCCGGTAGAACTGCGTCGGTAGCTTCACTGAACGCTACCGGGTTCGCATACTGGCACGTCCCGCATCCGACTACAGGGAATATTCGAAAAATACGTATAGTTATACGTAGAGCAAACCATCGCCGCCCGTCACCCTCAACGACGACAACCGGCGGATACGGCGAGAAAAGGAAAACACATGTTTACCGGAATTATTGGCGCCCTCGGCACCGTAGAATCCATCACCCCCATCGAAGGCAGCGACGCAGCCTACCTGACCCTCAACGCCGGTGACATCGTCGCCGACCTCGACCACGGCGGCTCCCTCGCCGTCAACGGTGTATGCCTCACCGCTATCGACCTCGACCAGCTGCAGCCCGGCCAGTTTCGCGCCTACGCCATGGGTGAGACTCTGCGCCGCACCAACCTCGGCGACCTGAACCCCGGCGACACCGTCAACCTGGAGCGTTGCCTGCCCGCCGGTGGCCGCTTCGACGGTCACGTCGTGCAGGGTCACGTGGATGCGGTCGGTACCCTCGCCTCCGTCACCGCGCACGAGGCATGGAGCACCCTGCGTTTCAACCTGCCCGCCGAGCTGGCACCCCTGCTGGCGGAGAAGGGCTCCATCGCTGTGTCCGGCGTGTCCCTGACCGTCACCGCCGTTTCTGCCCCCGGTGAGAGCCCCGCGTGGTTTGAGGTCGGCCTGATTCCCGAAACCCTGAAGGCAACCAACCTCGGCACGCTCAAGGTCGGCGGCAGCGTGAACCTTGAGACCGATGCGCTCGCCAAGTACGTGCAGCGCCTGACCGCCTTCGCCGGCGCACCTCAGACTGCTTCTGAGCAGGTTGCGCCCCGCCGCGCCGACGCCGCAAGCGTGCTCGACGGCGTGCAGACCGCGGTGGACGCCATCGCCGCCGGTCGCGCCGTGGTCGTGGTGGACGACGAGGACCGCGAGAACGAGGGCGACATTATCTTTGCCGCCGAGCACGCAACCCCCGAGCTGATGGGCTTCATGATTCGCTACACCTCCGGCGTGGTGTGCGCCCCCATGAGTAACAAGCGCGCCGACGAGATGAAGCTGCCGCCCATGGTCACCAACAACGAGGATCCCAAGGGCACCGCCTACACCGTCTCCTGCGATGCGGCCTCCGGCGTGAGCACCGGCATCTCTGCGGCGGACCGCGCACGCACCGTGCAGATTCTTGCCGATGCCTCCTCCAGTCCGGCGGATATTACCCGCCCCGGCCACATCTTCCCGCTGCGCGCCGTTGACGGCGGCGTGGCTCAGCGCCCCGGTCACACCGAGGCCGCCGTGGAGCTCTCCCGCGCGGCGGGCCTATCCGGCGTGGGCGTCATCGCCGAGGTCGTGCACGACGACGGCTCCATGATGCGTTTTGATGCCCTGCGCGCCTTCGCAACCGAGCACAACCTGCCTATGATTTCCATTGAGGACCTCATCAAGTACGTGGCACAGAACGCTCCGACCGGGGAGAACGCATGAGCGGCGCGATGAACGCGGCCGAGCAGGTGACCGCGAAGGCGACGGGCCCCGAGAGCCTGAGCACCGAGTCCCGCGCTACGGCCGCGCGTCTCGCGGAAAGCTACCGAGTCAGCCCCCTCGACATGGTGCCCAACCCCAGCCCGCTGCTGGTCGAAAGCACCGAGGAGGTTGCCGTTCCCACCCCGAACGGCCTCTTCGGTCTGCGCGCCTGGCGTTTCGCGGACGGCGCCGAGCACCTCAGCGCCCGGGCCCTCGACCGCGACGGCAACCCCGTACCCTACGAGGGCGGGGGAGTGCCCGCCGTGCGCATCCACTCCGAGTGTGCGACCGGCGATATCTTCGGCTCCTTCCGTTGCGATTGCGGACCCCAGCTGGAGAACGGCCTGCGCATTATCGGCCGCGCCGGCGGGTACCTCGTCTACGTGCGCAACCACGAGGGGCGCGGCATCGGCTTGGTTAACAAGCTTCGCGCCTACGCCCTGCAGGATGCCGGGCTCGACACCCTCGACGCGAATCTCGCCCTCGGCCTGGACGGCGACATGCGCGACTACTCGCAGGCGGCACTGATTCTGCAGGAGCTCGGCGTGCACGAAATGCGTCTGGTCACCAATAACCCCGCCAAGCAGGAGGCCCTCGAAGGCCTCGGCTTGCGCGTGATCGAGCTGATCCCGGACGAGATTCCCGCCCGAGTCGAGAACGCCCACTACCTGCACACCAAGCGGGAACGCATGCGTCACCTGCTTGAGCGTGCCTAACCCGGCCGGCCAGCAACCCGGCGAACCCCGGAAAACAGACACCCCACTATTTCAAATCAACCCACCAAAAGGAGAACACCATGAGCGGCGTCGGCGCAGCAGACACCTCCCTCAACCCCGAAGACTACAAGGGCTTCAAGCTCGCCATTATCGCGGCCAGCTGGCACACCCGAGTCATGGACGGCCTGATCGACGGCGCGCAGCGCGCCGCCCGCGACGCCGGCCTTGAACCCACCCTCGTGCGCGTTCCGGGCACCTTTGAGCTGCCCGTCGCCGCAACTCGCCTCGCCGATAAGTTCGACGCCATCGTCGCGCTCGGCGTCGTGATTCGCGGCGGCACCCCGCACTTCGAGTACGTCTGCCAGGGCGCAACCGGCGGCCTGACCGACGTTTCCGTGCTGACCGGCCGCCCCATCGGCTTCGGCGTGCTCACCTGCGATAACGAGGAGCAGGCCCTGGACCGTGCCGGCCTGGAAGGCTCCAACGAAGACAAGGGCTACGAGGCGACCGCCGCCGCACTGCAGACCGCGGCAACCCTCAAGAACCTCGCATAACGGCACGTCCACCCCGTAGCGGGGCCGCCCTCGGCGGCTTCACGGCGTTCGCGGATTGGTGCCTCCGGACCCCTTGAGGTTCGGAGGCGCCGGCCCGCATCGTCCTTGCCGTGGGCCAACACGAATCAACACCCGCGGGTAGACTGAACACAGAACCCGCCACCTACCCTGACGCATCGCGGCATCACCGGCGTCACCCCACCCCAAAGGAGTACAGTAATGCAGGATTTGGGCACCATCACCCCCTCGCGCGAAGAATTCCGCGCCCGTGCAGCCGGAACCCGCGTGATTCCCGTCCACATTAAAATCCTCGCCGACTCGCTCACCCCCATCGGCATCTACCGTTCCCTCGTACTCCAGGACGACCAGGGTGCGCCCGTCGAGGCGGCCCACGGCACCTTCCTGCTCGAATCCGCCACGATTTCCTCCGAGGGTGAGTCCGCTTCGTGGGCACGTTACTCCTTCATCGGTGCGTCTTCCCGCTCGACCCTCACCACCGTTGACGGTGCCGTCCACTGGCAGGGCCGCACCCCCGCCGGCGCACCCGTCGACGGCGACCCCGTGGAGGCCATCGCCAAGACCCTGCAGATGCTTTACACCGAGCCCGACCCGAGCCTGCCGCCGCTCACCTCCGGCCTGGTCGGCTACCTCGGCTGGGATGTCGTCCGCCACTGGGAGAACCTGCCCAACCCGCCCGCCGACGACGTGAAGCTGCCCGAGTTCGCGCTCAACATGGTCTCCGACATGGCCATTCACGACAACCAGGACGGCACCGTCCTGCTCGTCGCCAACGCCATTAACTTCAACGGCACCAGCGAAAACGTCGACGGTGCCTACGACGATGCCGTCGCGCGCCTGCACAGTATGCTCCGTCGCCTGCAGTGCGGCGCCGCGGCCACGACCTCCATTCTCTCGGGCGTGGACGAGGTCAACCGCAAGGTTCGCGAGGACGTCACCCTCACCTGGAGCGACCAGGATTTCAAGGACATCATCGCGCGTTCCAAGAAGAACATCATCGATGGCGACGTCTTCCAGCTCGTGCTCTCGCGCCGCTTTGAGGCGCAGACCGACGCCCGCCCCCTCGACGTGTACCGCGTGCTGCGCCAGTCCAACCCCTCGCCGTACATGTACCTCTTCAACTTCGACGACGCTGAGGGAACTCCGTTCCACATTGTCGGCTCCTCCCCGGAGGCGCTCGTTACCCTCAAGCACGGCATCGCCAGCACCCACCCCATCGCCGGTTCCCGCCCGCGCGGCGCAACCCGCGAGGAAGACGTGGCCCTGGCCGAGGAGCTGCTCGCCGACGAAAAGGAACGCTCCGAACACCTCATGCTCGTCGACCTGGCACGCAACGACCTCTCGCGCATCGCCAAGCCCGGCACCGTCTCGGTTGACCAGTTCATGATCATTGAGCGTTTTAGCCACATTATGCACATTTCCTCCGCCGTCAGCGCCGAACTCGACCCGCAGTTCAGCGCCTACGACGTGCTGCGCGTCGCCTTCCCCGCCGGTACCCTCTCCGGCGCGCCCAAGCCTCGCGCGATGCAGCTCATCGACGAATACGAACCCACCCGCCGCGGCGTCTACGGCGGCGTGTGCGGCTACTTCGACTTTGCCGGCAACATGGACATGGCAATCGCCATCCGCACCGCCGTGCTCAAGGAAGGCACCGCCTACGTTCAGGCCGGTGCGGGCCTCGTGATGGACTCCAACCCCGATTCCGAAGCCCTCGAAACCGTCAACAAGTCCGCCGCTCCGTTGCGCGCCGTGCTGACCGCCTCCGGCCTGGCACCGCTGGACGCGGACGCGGCCGTCAACGCCGTCCAGTAACCCAAGGAGACACCATGAGCACCGTTCTCGACGACATCATCGTTGGCGTCCGCGAAGACCTCGCCGCCCGCGTACAGCAGGTTCCCCTCGAGGAGATGAAGAAGCGAGCCCTCGCCGCCGCACCCGCCCGTGACGCGCTCGCCTCCCTGCGCGGTGAGGTACCCGGTGGTGGCAACGGCTCGACCGCACGCATTATCTCCGAGGTGAAGCGCTCCTCACCCTCCAAGGGCGCCCTCGGCGAAATCCCCGACCCCGCCGCACTCGCCGCACACTACGAGGCAGGTGGCGCCGCAGCAATCTCCGTGCTCACCGAACAGCGCCGCTTCAAGGGCTCCCTCGCAGACCTTGACGCTGTGCGCGCCGCGGTGAACATCCCCGTGCTTCGCAAGGACTTCACCGTCGACGAGTACCAGATTTGGGAGGCCCGCGCGCACGGCGCCGACCTGGTGCTGCTCATCGTCGCGGCCCTCGACGAGAAGACCCTGCGCGAGTTCCTGGAACTCACCGAGTCGCTCGGCATGAACGCCCTCGTCGAGACCCACACCCCCGAAGAAATCGAGGTCGCCCAGCGCATCGGCGCCAAGATCGTGGGCATCAACGTGCGTAACCTCAAGACCCTTGAGGTCAATAACGAGCACTACGCATCCCTTGCCGCGCACCTGCCCGACTCGGTGATTAAGGTTGCTGAGTCCGGTGTCGCCGGCATCGAGGATGTGCGCGCCTACGCCGGTGCCGGTGCGGATGCGATCCTCATCGGTGAAGCGCTGGTTCGTTCCGGCGACCCCGAAGGTACCGTGCGCGAATTCTCCAAGGTGCCTGTGACCCGTTAGAGTTCCGTGGGTTAGGGTTTGAGAGGTTGTACCGGACGCCGCTTGCGGGGGAGTGCCCCCTCATCGGTGCCTGAGGCACCTCGAGGACGGAGCCCCCGCTTCGCGTGTCCGGTACGCCCTCTAGGTCGCCTATCCCTCGGTGAGGTTGATATAGGGGTTGGTACGGGGTTTCCTTCTCGGGTTAGCTTGCCTTGAGCTGGGGATATATAGGTGGCTTGGTCTGGGGTCGGGCGTTGCTGCCAACTCACCTCTCACACACATAAAGCCGGTGCCTGCTTCGCAGCAGGCACCGGCTTTTTACTTATTAGAGAGCTTTTAGCGGCCCGTGTAGTCGGCGTCCGCAATATCCTTCGGCCAACGCGCCTTCTGGAACGGAGCCCACGTGAAGGCCGCCGCCACCAGCAGCAAGCCGCTCAACACAAACGCCGGGACGAAGCCCCACGCATCCGCGATGAGACCGGCCACCAGCGGGCCCAGAATCATGCCGAAATCGCTGCACATCTGGTACACCGCCAACACCTGGCCGCCACTGCGGCGGGTGCCAATCACATCAGAAACCGCGGCCTGAATCGACGGGCCCATAAACGCCGCACCAATACCCAGGCACGCCGTCAACGAGACAAACACCCAGGCCACAGGCGCGAAGCCCATGAAAGTCACCGCAGAGCCCGAAAGCAGTAGACCGGAGAAGGCCATGACGCGGCGGCCGAAACGGTCCGAGAAACGGCCCGAGAACGTCTGCGTCAGCGCGTTACCCAGCGAGTTCGTCGCCATCGCCAACGAGGCCAGCAGAGTACCTGCCACGGCGTTCGACATGTCGCCGCCGGTCGCCAAATATGCCGCGGCCAGCGGAATAATCGAGGACTGCACGCCGAACACCGACCAGCCAATCGCCCAATTCGAAACCAGGGCGGAGCGGTAATTCGTGAACTTCAACGCGTCACGAACCGTCATCGCCGGCAGGTTGCTCCTACCCGAGGCGGCCTCGGGGTGGGCGGCCTTGTCGGAGGCGTCAGCCTGTGCCTCGGCAGGAGGGATAGCCTGGGCGGGGGAATTAGCTTCAGTCTCAGAGCGCTCGGCGCTGCCAGAAGTGGGGGAGGGAGCCTCCGACGGCAGAGTCCCGGTGCCCTTACGCTCAGCCAGCCGCGCCGCCTCGGCAATCGCATCACGCTCGGCCTCCAGGGTCGCCTGCGACGGCATCAAGAACCACACAATCAGGCCCGCCACCAGCAGCGAAAAACCGTACACGATAAACGGTGCGCGCAGACCAAATGGAGCCAGGGCGCTCGCAATGACCGGGCCAAGCAGGTTGCCCAGCAGGAAGGCCGTCGCGTAATAACCGGAAATGCGGCCGCGCATATGGGGAGGGGAGAGACGCACCAGCAGACCCATCGCGGAGACCGTGAACATGACCGAGCCAATACCGGCCGCCGCGCGTGCGGCCAATAGCACCCAGTAATCCCAGGCGAAGGCAATCATAAACGAGGTCACGGACACAATCAGCATGCCGATCGTGTACACCGGGCGCTCACCGAAACGGGTAATAATCTTGCCCGCCGTCGGTGCAAACAGCAGACGCGTAATCGCCAGCGCAGAAACCACCATCGTCGCCATAGTGACCGTTGCGTTAAAATTCTGCGCGTAATTCGGCAGCACCGGCGCGACCAGGCCGAAACCTACCGCAATCATGAACGAGGCAACGATTAGAACCTTCAGACCGGTCGGCACGCGGTTTGGGTTGATTGTGCGTGGATCAAAAACGGGCGGTGTTGTGGCAGGGTTCCTCATGCGCATCCTCGTGTGTGTGGGCTGATGCAGCCGCGGGGCCCCACCCCTAAACACCGGCTGCGCTCAGCTAGAAAACTTCAATAGTGTCCAGTCTACTCCGGGCCGGGCCGGGTACGCGCGTCAACTAGACCGACGAAACCTCCCAAGCCGGTAAGCTAGTAGTGTGAATGAAACGATGATAATCTGTGCGATTGTGCTGGGCGTACTGGTGATTGCCGGTGTGCTTTTCGCCGTTCTGCGCCGACCCAAGAAGACCGCGAACCTGCAGTCTTTGCGCCAGGAGGCGGCCGCCGCCTCCGGAGAGTCGGCACCGGAAGCTGATAGCTCGGCACCTCGCTCCATTGAAATTGAGATGCCCGACCCCTCCGCGGGTCGCCTGGTTCGTCTGCGTGCCCGCCTGGCCCGCTCGAACAACATGCTCGGTCAGGGCCTGCTTTCCCTGCTGTCTCGCGACCGCATCGACCAGGATGTGTGGGACGAGGTTGAGGAGACCCTGCTGCTGGCTGACCTGGGTTCCGAGCCGACCACCCGCCTGGTTGAGGCCCTGCAGAAGCGCGTGCGCGTCGAGGGCACGAATAACCCCGCCGCCGTGAAGAAGATGCTTCGCGAGGAGCTTGTGAAGATTGTCGGCCCCGACATGGACCGCGAGCTGAAGACCTCCGGTAGCGACGGCAACCCCGGCGTGGTGCTGGTCGTTGGCGTGAACGGCGTGGGTAAGACCACGACCGTCGGCAAGATTGCCCGCGTGATGGTTGCGGACGGTCAGTCCCTGATTCTGGGCGCCGCCGATACCTTCCGCGCCGCCGCGTCGGAGCAGCTGACCACCTGGGGTGACCGCGTGGGCGTGAAGACGGTGCGTTCCGAGAAGGAAGGCGCCGACCCCGCTTCGGTCGCCTTTGATGCGGTTAAGACCGGCAAGGAGGAAGGCGTCGACACCGTGCTCGTGGATACCGCGGGCCGCCTGCAGAACAAGGCCGGCCTGATGGATCAGCTCGGTAAGATCAAGCGTGTGATTGAGAAGGAAGCCCCCGTGACCGAGGTGCTCCTGGTCATCGACGCGACGACCGGCCAGAACGGCATGATCCAGGCGAAGGTCTTTGGCGAGATCGTGGACGTGACCGGTATTGTGCTGACTAAGCTCGACGGCACCGCGAAGGGCGGTATCGTCGTGGCCATTCAGGAGGAGCTGGGCGTTCCCGTCAAGCTCATCGGCCTGGGCGAGGGCCCGGACGACCTGGCACCGTTCGACCCGGAAGCATTCGTGGACGCGCTGCTGGACTAACATTCGCTGCCTCTACGCCTTTACGCCGAGAAGCCACATGTGTTCAAACACATGTGGCTTCTCGCGGTTAATGCGGTTAATGACGACGGGCAGCACACGATGCGAGGCTCTGGGATATTCTGAAATCAGAAGATGCTCCGGGCCCTCAACCGAGCATCGCACACCGTACAACCCAATTCACCCCGAACCTCAGCGAAGGAACCACCATGGCAGCAACCCTCCCCGGAACCCTCCCCAGCGCCAACTACCAGCCCGCCTACCGTTCCAACGGCGCCTGTGACGACCTCGCCGAACTCGTTGCACCGTACAGCCTTTCGCGCGCCCAGCTGGCTGAGGCTACCGGAATCGCCGATGAGGCTACCGTGAACGGCTGGGTTGAGCAGTGCTGCCCCGACCTCGCCGCGGACGCGCCCGCGCCCCTCGAGCCCGTGCTGCGCTACCTGGACGAAACCTATCTGCCCGACCCCGCCAACTGGCCCGGCACCAACCCCTACGACGAGTTCATCCTCGAGAACATTGCCGCCCGCATGCTCGCCCGCGTTGTTGCTGACACCTTCGGCGCCGACCGTTCGGGTAACTACCGTGAACTTCTCGCACTCGTTGCAACCCTTGTGCTGATTGCCCGCTGCTGGGCTGGCACCGATGAGGCTTTCCTGACCCTGCTCAACGCCGAGCCCACCGCGGAGGCAGGCGAATACCTGCAGGAGGCTATCGCGAACGCCCCCGAGTCCCTGTACCCGCTCCTGACCGAGCTTCTGCTACCCGCCCTGCGCGAGGCGCGCGGCACCTTCACCGCCGACGAGGCACGCCTGCTGACCGGCTACGCTCTTGCCGCCGGATACTACGCGGGTGAGCACCCCTACGAGACTCTGAGCGGCATCCACATTGCGTTTGCCGCGGATGACCGCGCCCTGCCCGATGCCGACCTGATTCGCCGTGTTGAGGACGTCCTCAAGGCTAACTTTTCCGCCGCCCGAGTAGGAGCCGATGCTAGCGCTACGGAGGCTAACCCGGAGCCGCGCAACTTCGTCCTGCCCGGCAACCAGGACGGCTACGAAACCGCCGCGCACCTGGTCGCCGTCCTGCCCCAGGCGCACGACGTTATCGCCTTCAGCACCCGGCCCGGCGAAGGAACCAGCGCGCTCGCTGAGGACCCCCGCGCCGCCTTCACCCTGTACCTGTGCTACCTGATGCTCGGCGACGATGAGTCTTCGGAGGAGCGCGCCGCGGAGCTCTACCGAGCCAGTCGCGGGGAGTAGAGCTAGGTTTTTGCGTCCTTAGATATTCTGGCCCAGCAGATACCCTGCCTGGTGCCCCTGCCTGCCGCCTGTCGCGGCCGCTAACGCCTAACGTCTAGCCGGCAGACGCTAAGAAGCCACATGTGTTGCGAACACATGTGGCTTCTTGCGATTATCTGTGGTGGGTGTGGCGTTGTTTGATTATTCTCAATGCCGAGGCTTTACACGGCGACGGGTTCTTCGGCGCGTACCGCATGGTAGGTGGCATCGCTGACCGTCACACCGTACTGGCGCGAAGCGAGCTTGAGGATTTCCTCCACCGTGTAAATACGGAACACGCCGCCGTCGGTGGTCTGCGCGTACTCGCGCAGCAGCTGGCGGTTGGCGAGCTGACGAATCGGTTTGCCGCTGGCAGCCGCGGCGCGCACCTCAGCGCTATTGCGCAACCACAGGTCGCGCACCCCGGCGGTCACGAAAACGCAGTCGGTACCCTTCACCCGGGTTGAAGCCTCGGCGAGGCACTGGGTCCACAGCGCAAAATCGGCGTCAAAATTGGCGCTGGGCAGAAGCGGGTGGCCCTGTTCCGCGGCCTCTGCGAGCTGCTGATTGTAGCGTTCCGGGCTGGGGGCCGCGCCCACGCGTCCGGTGAAGAGGCGGTTCAGTCGCGGCAGAATCGTGTCATCTTCGCGGCGGGCCACGTTGATGGAACCGGTGTCGGTGGTGGGCTCGAGAATCCTCATAATCTGGGCGATGGAGTGGTCCAGCTGGTGGGTGACGGAGCGCAGGGCACTCCAGGGCGAGCCCTTCTCTTCGGGGAGAGTCTCTTTGAAGGAGGCGAGGGCCGAGCGAACACGGTCGGCGGCGGCCGGTACGGGGGAGGCGCCGTCTAGGGCCGCCCAGAATTCCTTGAGTGCCTGGTGGGGGAGAAATGCGTGGCCGCGCAGCTGCGAGAAAGCACGGATGATTTCGTCGCTGGTGCGAGTGGGGTACTGGTAGAGACTGGCCAGTGCGGTGGAGTCAAAGATGACGAGGATTCCGGGGTGAATCGATGATAGAGTGGCGCGATCGAGTTCCTTGTACTCAACGAAGTCGGAGTACAGGGTTCGCGTTTGTCGGGTGATTGACATGTGTCCCCTCCGGGTATGCGGGTATGGTCGGTCAAATGCGAGTGCCGGAGAAGTCGAGGAGAATAATCCATTCCAGTTTATCGACCTCCGGGTGCAGGTGAGGGACTTTCTGGACAAATATTTGGTTTATTACTTGCGTACCTGTCGCAGACGGGTGTTATCGCAGGTCAGGGCCTTCTGGGGAAGACTGCGAACACCTGTGAGATGGGCCGCGTGGGGTGCATTTGAGCAGGTGTGCAGGCCTGTCGCTGTCGCAGGTTTCGGCCTCGCTCTTCTGGCCATCGGAGGAAATATCACAGACCGTCCCATGAGGGTCTATTGGAAGTATAAAACAAAATATGCAATTCAGTGCAAAATGTGGACGTTGTGTTACATCTCTACAGGTCACGCCCACAGGACACACGGCAGAACCCGGGTGGTAGTAGATGAACTTTTGTCTACTCCTGTAGACTTGAGGTGATTGAAATTTAATAAAGGAGATAGAGTAATGTCAGAGTTGACCACTCAGAACCAGGCGGAGGAGCAGGCTCCGGCTCGCACCGTTGTCGTGGCAGAAGACGAGGCACTGATTCGCCTCGATATTGTCGAAATTCTGAAGGACCAGGGTTTCGATGTTGTCGCCGAGACCGATAACGGTAAGACCGCCGTCGAGCTCGCACAGAAGCACCGCCCCGACCTGGTTCTTATGGACGTCAAGATGCCGATTATGGACGGCATCACCGCTGCGGAGGAGATCGCGAAGGAACAGATCGCCCCCGTGGTCCTGCTGACTGCCTTCAGTCAGAAGGAACTCGTGGACCGCGCCGTGGACGCGGGCGCTATGGCATACGTCGTCAAGCCCTTCACCCCCAACGACCTGATCCCGGCCATCGAGGTGGCCATGAGCCGCTACGAGCAGATTCGTGCGCTCGAGAAGGAAGTGGGCACCATCCGCGACCAGTTCGAGACCCGCAAGCTGGTGGACCGCGCCAAGTCCCTGCTCATCACCAAGATGAACCTGACCGAGCCGGAAGCATTCCGCTGGATTCAGAAGACCTCCATGGACCGTCGACTGTCCATGCGCGAGGTGTCTGACACCATCATCAAGCAGCTCTCCGCTTAGCGGTTCTCATCTCGCAACTCATCGCAGAGCGATTCGGCGTACGACTTTCGCGATGTGCGAGATAACCAGGCACGAATACGTGTCAGCACCCCTTTGACCGTGCTTTTGAAGACTTCTCAACCGACGAGAAACCAGCTCGAAAGTGCACGCACGACAGGCTAAAGAGATAGGCAAACATTCGGATTTGCCGACACACACGCAAAGCATTAACAAGCGCCCCGCCCCTTACGAAGAAGCTGAGGGACGGGGCGCTTGCGTTGCCTATGACGGATTGCGCTTATGAGTCGCGGCGGGCGATTAGCGCAGGTAACGGTTGAGCTCGTCGTCGGAATCCTGCGGGCCGTTGAGCGGACGCGCGGTGGGCGAACCTGCCCAGAGCATGCCAATGGTGCCCAGCATGACGCCGAGCCACCAGAAGGATCCCGGGTTGTTAATCGCGGTCACCAGGCACACCAGCATCACGCCGATGGCGATGGGCAGAATAATGCGCTTGGCGCGCACAATCTTGGGGTAGCGCTTGAAATAGGGGGTGCGCTCGCGGGCCATGGTCGTCCTTTCGTCGGGGTCGTTCCCTCTACCTTAGCTTAGGCCTTGTTAGCTTAGGCCTTGGGGCGGGGAATGAGCATGTTCGTGATGCGCGCGGTGCAGGTGGTGCGGCCGCGCTCATCCACAATGTCGATGGTGTGGATGCACAGCGTACGTCCCAGCTTGACGGCGGTGCAGGTCGCGGTGACCACACCGGATACCGCCGGACGCACGTGGGTTGCGTTGATGTCAACACCCACGGCCACGAGGTCTTCGCCTCCGTGCACGCCGGATGCGAGCGAACCGAGGGTCTCGGCGAGCACAACGTTCGCGCCGCCGTGCAGCAGGCCGATAGGCTGGGTGTTGCCGGCAACCGGCATGGTGGCGACGGCGCGCTCGGCGGTCAGCTCCTTGAACTTGATGCCCATGGAGGGGATAAGCTCGCCCATGCCGCGGGGGAAATAGGAGTGCAGGTGCTCGGGAACGCCGGTCTCAATCAGCTGTGCTTTGATCTGTTCGGGGGTGAGTGTGGTGGGTGCCGCCGCCCGGACGGGTGCGTGCTGCGTGTTGTTTTCAGTCATGATTTCCAGTGTACTCCGCGGTTAGAGTGCCTTTGACGCGATGGTCGGTTTCTTGGCTAGCTTCCGGGTACGGGTCAGCCCCGCCTCCCGAACGGGGGAGACGGGGCTGAAAACGTTATGCAAGCGGGGGATGGCTAGGCGGAGATGGCCTCTGCCTTTTCGATGTCCTCGTCACGGATTTCCTTATCGGGGTTCGTGCCGCTTGCCTTAGAAATGTGCTCGGTCAGGGTTGCGATGGTCGCGTCACCGGTCACGTTGGTTGCGGTGCCCAAGGAATCCTGAGCCAGGTACAGAGCAATCATCAGGGCAATCATGGATTCGTCAAAACCGAGCATGGACTGCAGCAGACCGATTGCGGTCATCACGCCACCGCCGGGAACGCCGGGGGCGGCAACCATCATCACACCGAGCACCAGAATCATGGGGATCAGGCTACCGAAGTCGGGGTGCTGACCGGTCATGAACAGCACAGCCACCGAGCAGGAGGTAATGGTAATCATGGAGCCGGAGAGGTGAATGGTCGCGCACAGCGGAATCGCGAAGTCCACCACGCGGGGGGAGATGCCGGCCTTCTTTGCCGAACGCACGGTCACCGGGATGGTCGCAGCCGAAGACTGGGTACCGATTGCGGTGAAGTATGCGGGCAGCATGGTCTTGAGCATCTTGAAGGGGTTGCGGTGAGAGACTGCGCCAGCCACCGAGTACTGCAGGGTCAAGGTAATCCAGTGCAGAGCAAAAATCATGAGGAAGACAAAGATGAAGACCGTGAGAATCTTTGCCACCTGACCGGCGAGGGTCATGTTTGCGAACACACCCAAAATGTGCACGGGCAGCAGGGGGATAATCACGTAGCTGAGCATCTTCTCAACGATGACCTGGAAGTCCTCAAAGAGGTTCAGCATCGCACGGGTCTTCAAAGCGGTAATGCCCAGGCCCAGGATGAAGGAGAGAATTAGTGCGCTGAGCACGCCCATAATCGGGGTCAGCTCGAAGGAGACGTAACCCTTGGACAGTGCATTCTCGGGGTTATCGAAGGAGGCGAGCTGCTGGCCCTTCAGGATGATGGGGTAGAGCAGCAGTGCGCTGGCCAGTGCCAGGAAACCAGCAAGGATGCTGGAGAGGTACGCCAGACCCACGGTGATGCCGAGCATCTTGCCCGCACCCTGCGCGAGGGAACCAATGCCGGGCACGATGAAGCCGATAATAATCAGCGGAATCGCGAAGCTCAGGAAGGCGCTGAATACGGTGGAGAAGGAGACGAAGAGCTGCACAATGAGGTCGGTGGGGATGGCCGCGCCGGTTGCGTCATTGATGCCGCTAATCATTCCGGGGGTGAAGAGACCGATGAGCACACCCGCGCCAATTGCGATGACAATCCACAGGATCAGGGGGATTTTTTTGAGTACCTTCATGGGTTCCTAAATGAGGGTTCGTTGTGTGTTAAGCGCGGGATGTGCCCTCACAGTCCGATGAATCCTGCCGGTGAATTCTGGGTAGAGTTCTGCCTATGAATACACGGGGTGTGGGGGGTTCCTACGCTGGAGGCGATAATAAGGTTATATATTATCTGGAAACCGTATTATTATCCACCTCACATAGTGGCTTAGGGCACAATTTTTGGGAGAAAAACTCACCAAACGCACCCCACCGGCACCTATATATGAGGTAAAACTCTTTCCGTACACCCCGTTATTCCGCTATATGGCACAGCACCGACACCCAACACGGCGCCGACACCTAACACGGCGCGGGCGCCTCCCCATAGGGCTAACCCGCAACCACCGAAACTAGCCCCCGAACCCAGCAGCCACGAAGCCAACCACCAAGAAAACTCAGACTCGATACACTAGAGGAGTGACTACAGAGAACAAAACCCTCCTGCTCATTGACGGACACTCCCTCGCCCTACGCTCCTTCTTCGGCATCTACACCATGGCCGAAAAGACCGGACAGCACATCTTCGTGCGCAGCGACGGCCAGCACACCGAGGCCGTCCACGCCTTCCTCTCCACCCTGCTGAGCATCATCAAAGACAACCAGCCCAGCCACATCGCCGTAGCCTTCGACCTGCCCGGCGGCACCTTCCGCACCGCCGAATACGGCGAATACAAGGGCGGCCGCAACGCCATCCCCGAAGCCTTCAACGGCCAGATCGACCTCATCAAAAAGATGCTCGGCGCGCTCAACATCCCCGCGCTCACCTACGAAAACTACGAAGCCGACGACATCGTCGCAACCCTCACCCGCCGCGGCACCGAAGCCGGCTACAAGGTCCTCATCCTCTCCGGCGACCGCGACATCTTCCAGCTCGTCACCGACGACGTTACCCTGCTCTACCCGGTCACCACTGGCCCCTCCAAGGGTATTCAGCGCATGGACCCCGCCGCCGTCGAAAAGAAAACCAAAGTACCCCCGCACATGTACCCCGACCTCGCCGCCCTCACCGGCGAACAGGCGGACAACCTGCCCGGCGTACCCGGTGTGGGTCCCGGTTTCGCCGCCAAGTGGCTCGGCGAGTACGGATCCCTGCAGGGCGTGCTCGACAACCGCGACAAGATTGGCGGTAAGAAAGGCGAGGCGCTGCGTGAGAACGTGGATAACGTGGTGCGCAACCGTCGCCTCAACCAGCTCGTCAACGACCTCGACCTGAACGTCACCCTCGAAGACACTGCCTTCACCCCCGACCTGGACGCTCTGAACGCCTTCTTCGACGAGGTGGAGTTCCGCACCATCCGCAAACGCGCCGCCGACACCCTCGGCCCCATCGTGCGCGCCGCCGGTTCCGCAGGCGCTACCAGCTCCGCCGCAGAAGCGGGGGAGGAGGGCCCTGCCAAGAAGGTCCCCGCCGGACCGGTCTACGCACCCATCCCCGTAGAGGCCCCGCAGGAGGCCACGGATGCGGCCGCCTTCCGCGCCTTCTGCGCCGCCGCGGCCGAAGAGAACTACGGCGAAACCCCCGAAGGCGAGCCCATCCCCGTGCCCGAACGACTCGAAGGTGCCGTGACCCTCTACCCGGTCATGAACCTGCCCGTGGCGCGCCCCGCAGTGGGTGACGAACCCGCCGTCAAGGTCACCAAGACGAAGATTCGCGCCGCCGAGGAGAACCCCGAACTGCTCGGAGTGCTCCTGACCAGCAAGAGAGCCAGCCTGTGGGTCGATACCCGCAGCATCGACCCGGAGCTTGATACCGCCCTCGCCGCGTGGCTCTCCGACCCCGCCGCCCGCAAAATCGTCATGGACCTGAAGATTCAGCGCAAGCTTCTTCGCTCCTACGGCTACGAACTGGCCGGCGCCGTCGAGGACCCCGCCCTGTCCTCCTACATGTGCGGCTTCATCCCCACCGCAACCCGCAAGCTCTTCTCCGAACGCATGGAAGACCTCGCCGAACGATACCTGTGGATCCCCAAAGACCCCTACGCGCAGCTGGTCTTCCAGCCCGAGACACGCGAAGAACCCTCCCTGTTCAGCCTGCCCGGCGAAACCGAACCGGTCGAGAACCTGCGCTACTTCACTCAGATTAGCCGCATCATCCACGAGCTTGCGCGCCTGCTGCACTACGAGATGGAAGAGCACGGCCAGCTGAAGGTCTACGAAGACATCGAGCTGCCGCTACTGTACGTGCTCGCAGACATGGAGCAGGCCGGCATCGCCGTCTCCGATGCGCTCCTGACCGAGCTGCACGAAACCTTCTCGGCACGTGCCAACCAGGCGCAGGAATCCGCCCGAGCCATCATCGGTGGGGAGGTCGCCACCGAGGACGGTGAGGAGCCGCTGAACCTCGCCTCCGTCAAGCAGCTGCAGACCGTGCTCTTCGAGACCCTCGGCCTGCCGCACACCCGCAAGATTAAGTCCGGCTACTCGACCGACGCCGAATCCATCACCGAGCTGCTCTCCAAGATCTCACCCGAATCCGACGGCGCAGCCTTCCTTGGTGCGCTCATTGCCTACCGCGACAACATCAAGCTCGCCCAGACCGTCGAGGGCCTGCAGAAGGCCGCCACCGAGGACGGACGCGTGCACACCACCTTCCAGCAGGGCGCCGCATCCACCGGCCGACTCTCCTCGACCGCGCCGAACCTGCAGAACATCCCGATTCGCACCGAGGAGGGCCGCCGCATCCGCGGTGCCTTCATCGTGGCTCCCGAGCCCATCGACGGCGTGGAGTACGAGGGTCTGCTCACCGCCGACTACTCGCAGATCGAAATGCGCATCATGGTGCACCTGGCCGCCGACGAGAAGCTCATCGCCGCCTACGAGGCGGGGGAGGACCTGCACCGCTACGTCGGTTCCGAGGTCTTCGGTGTCGCCCCCGAGGACGTCACCCCCGAGCAGCGCTCCAAGGTCAAGGCCATGTCCTACGGCCTGGCGTACGGCCTGTCCCGCTTCGGACTCGCCAAGCAGCTGAATATCAGCTCCGACGAGGCGGGCGAACTGCGCACTAACTACTTCAAGCGCTTCGGACGCGTGGGTCGCTTCCTGCGCGGCGTGCTCAAGCAGGCACACCAGGACGGCTACACCGAAACCATTTTCGGCCGCCGCCGCGTGCTGCCCGACCTGGACTCGCCCAACCGCGTACGCCGCGAAGCCGCCGAGCGTGCCGCCCTCAACGCCCCGATTCAGGGCACCGCCGCGGACATCATCAAGATCGCCATGATCAACATTCACCGCCGCCTGCGCGAGGAGGGTTTGAAGACCCGCATGCTGCTGCAGGTGCACGACGAAATCATCCTCGAAGTCGCCACCGGTGAGCGTGAAGCCGCCGAACGCGTGCTCGTTGAGGAGATGAGCGGTGCCGCCTCCCTGCGTGTTCCGCTGGATGTGCAGGTCGGCTGGGGTAAGTCCTGGCAGGAGGCGGGCCACTAGGCTCAACTCCTCAGTTTCCGCTTGGAAAAGCTGGGTCGCTTGGCTCCGCGCGGAAAGGTGGTTATCGTCCTCGTTCCTACAGGTAGGGGGTGGGTGGGTACGCTATACCCTTCCTTCGCTCCTGCAGGGGAACCCACCCTCTCGGGCGCTCCGCTCTCTCCTTGCTTCGCTGCGGAGAGCACCCGAGAGGGTACCCTGATGTCGCTTCCGGAGGGTATAGCTACCCCGCGTTCTAGCCTGGTGCGAGCATGAGGAGGGGCGGTGTCGTCCGTAGTGACATCAGGGTGCCCGAAGCGAAGCGAGGGCGGGTGCCCCTGTAGGAACGAGGACGAGCACAGCCCCGCAACCTCACAACCACACAAAACCGCAAATAAGTACGGGAATTCCGGGCGCGCACCCATTGACGACACGCCCGGGATTCCCGTACACTGTTAATCGCGTGTACCAAAGTACGGGTTTTTGCACCCGTTTTGCGGGAATAACCTTCCGGAAAAACGAGTTATATCTTCCGTACACCCGCTGAAGCGTCTTCGTCTCGGCGGCGGTACACATTGTAAGTATCCGTCAGCTCGACGTTTCCTCACCCCAATCATGGTGTTCGCGGCCCTATGCCGTGCGTACCGGGGTGAAAAAGTGAGCCGGCCGGCGCCTCCGCACGGGGGAGTCGAACGGCGAACCGGCAGCGTCGACCTATTAGAAATCCAATTGGAGCCCTCACTACATGAGCACCAACATCCCTCAGGTCGCAATCAACGACATCGGCGACGAGCAGGCATTCCTCGAGGCTGTCGACAAGACCATTAAGGTCTTCAACGACGGCGATCTCGTCTCCGGCCAGGTCGTCAAGATCGACCACGATGAGGTTCTGCTCGACATCGGTTACAAGACCGAAGGCGTCATCCCCTCCCGCGAGCTGTCCATCAAGCACGATATCGACCCCTCCGAGGTCGTCGAGCTCGGCTCCGAGGTTGAGGCACTCGTCCTCACCAAGGAGGACAAGGAAGGTCGCCTGATCCTCTCCAAGAAGCGCGCACAGTACGAGCGTGCATGGGGCGACATCGAGAAGATCAAGGAAAACGACGGCGTCGTCACCGGCACCGTTATCGAGGTTGTCAAGGGCGGCCTCATCCTCGACATCGGTCTGCGCGGCTTCCTGCCCGCATCCCTCGTCGAGATGCGCCGTGTCCGCGACCTCGCTCCCTACATCGGCCAGCAGCTCGAAGCTAAGATCATCGAGCTGGACAAGAACCGCAACAACGTTGTTCTGTCTCGCCGCGCATACCTGGAAGAGACCCAGTCCGCAGTCCGCTCCTCCTTCCTCAACGAGCTGGAGAAGGGTCAGGTCCGCGAGGGCGTTGTCTCCTCCATCGTCAACTTCGGTGCATTCGTGGACCTGGGTGGCGTGGACGGTCTGGTTCACGTTTCCGAGCTGTCCTGGAAGCACATCGACCACCCCTCCGAGGTTGTCGAGGTTGGCCAGCCCGTCACCGTCGAGGTTCTCGAGGTGGACCTGGATCGCGAGCGCGTCTCCCTGTCGCTCAAGGCAACCCAGGAAGATCCGTGGCAGGCATTTGCTCGCACCCACGCTCTGGGCCAGATTGTTCCCGGCAAGGTCACCAAGCTCGTTCCCTTCGGTGCATTCGTGCGCGTTGAGGACGGCATCGAGGGCCTCGTCCACATCTCCGAGCTGGCAACCCGCCACGTTGACCTGGCTGAGCAGGTCGTCTCCGTTGGTGAAGAGGTCTTCGTTAAGATCATCGACATCGACATGGACCGCCGCCGCATCTCCCTGTCCCTCAAGCAGGCAAACGAGGGCGTTGACCCCAACGCTACCGAGTTTGACCCCGCTCTGTACGGCATGGCCGCAGAGTACGACGAGGCCGGCAACTACAAGTACCCCGAGGGCTTCGACCCCGAGGCTAACGAGTGGCTGGAAGGCTTCGACGCACAGCGCGAGGCTTGGGAAGCACAGTACGCAGAGGCACAGGCTCGCTTCGAGGCTCACAAGGTTCAGGTTGCTAAGGCTCTCGAGGCTGACGCAGAAGCTGCAGCAGCAGCTCCCGCAGCAGCTGAGCCCGCACCGACCTCCTACTCCTCCGAGGAGCCCGCTTCCGCAGGTACCCTCGCATCGGATGAGGCACTGGCTGAGCTCCGCAAGAAGCTGACCGGCAACTAATCTGCCGCTCAGATGAGCACTCATCAGGCGTAATAGCCGATAGGTAACCCCCACGTGGGGTGCCTAGAGCAGGGGAACCCCCTCATCTCCCGTTTGGGAGGTGAGGGGGTTCTTTGCGTTCCCGGTGCCCTGTTTGCTGGGGGGCGCCGCGGGTTGGGGAAGTCTTGGAAGGGTGCGCCGCGGTTTGGGGTGTGGGCCCGAGGCTGGTGTTGGGGGATGAGTCGTTGGGCAGTCGTTAGGCGGCGGTCATCTGCTCCCAGACGGCGCGCACCTGCTCGGCGGTTTCCTCCAGCGAGCCGCCATTATCAATAATCCAGGTTGCGACCGCCTCGCGCTGCTCGTCGGTTGCCTGCGCGGTGATGCGGGCGCGCGCATCCTCCTCGCTCATGCCGCGCGACGATACGAGGCGCTGCAGGCGAGTTGCCAGGGGAGTGCGCACCACGACCACGCCCTCAAAGGCGGACGGGTCGCCGCTCTCCACGAGTAGCGGAATGTCCTCCAGAATAATGCCGCTGAACCCGGGTTCGGACTGCGCCTGCTCCACCAGCTGCACGGCACGCTCACGAATAGCGGGATGCACAATCGCGTTCAGACGCAGGCGCGCCTGCTCATCATGGAATACGATGCGCGCCAGGGCGGGGCGGTTGAGGCGGCCGTCCTCATCGAGCAGGTGCTCGCCGAACTCCGCGACCGTGCGGGCGAGCACCGCCTCGCCGGGCTCCATGAGGGAGCGGGAGATGGCGTCCGCGTCGATGAGGAACGCGCCCTGCTCAACGAAGAGGGCGGCGACCGTGCTCTTGCCGCTGCCGATGCCGCCGGTCAGGGCGTAACGGCGCAGGCGAGTAGAGGCGGGGGAAGAAGGCTGAGACATAGACGGTGCTCCTGACGGGCTGTGCCACAATAGATAGGTACCGATTAGAGGAGGACACATGCAGGAAGAAACCCGCGCCAACCGCTACCTTGTGCCGCGCGGCGATGAGCCCTATGAGAGCCTCCTCGAGATTAAGCGTAGCGAATTTATTGGCCACATCAAGCGCGTGAGCACCGTTGAGGAGGCGCGCGCCTACATCGAATCGGTGCGCAAGACCTACCACGACGCCCGCCACGTGTGCTCGGCGTTCGTGATTGGTGCCGACCGCGACGTGCAGCGTTCCTCGGATGACGGCGAGCCCGCCGGTACCGCCGGTGTGCCCATGATGCAGGCGCTGCTGGCGCGCCAGACCCGCGAGGACGGCACGACCGACCTCTCCGACGTGGTGGCCGTGGTCGTGCGCTACTTCGGCGGCATTAAGCTCGGTGCCGGTGGCCTGGTGCGTGCCTACACTGATTCGGTGGTGCAGACCCTGGACTCGGCGCAGTTCGACTCGCGTGAGCGTCTGCGCGTGGGTGAGGTTCCTAGCTCGCACGCGGAGGCGGGCCGCCTGGAGAACGAGATGCGCGCCGCGGGCCTGAACGTGTTGGGTACCGAGTACGGTGCGGAGGGCGCGGTCATCTCGGTGGGCGTGTTTGACCGCGCTGAGGAGCTGTCGCGTGCGGAGGAGCTGGTGGTGAGCTTGAGTTCCGGTGCGGCGAGCGTGACCTGGGGGGACACGCAGTGGGTGGATTTGCCGGTCTAGGTTGCCGGCCCCTAGATTCCCGGGCTTAGATTTCCTCCTAGATTTCCGGACTAGAGCGCCCGTGTAAAGCCCCCCAAACCCAAAAGATAGCCAAACCTTAGTTAATAGTTACTCTAACCCTGGTAATTGCCCGTCGTTGTTGATAGGGTAGAGGGAGTGCTGAAAACTCATCCAATATCTGAGGTCGTGATAGTGTGGCGCAGCAGGGCATCATCCCCAATGGAGTAGAGGAACCCGCTAACGCAATGGGAGGGGCGGCAACCCTCACCCCTCGGCAGGGGAGCGCGGGAGCTGCCGCCCAGCTTGAGCCGGCAACCGTCGCGCAGCTCCTCGACGCCTACCGTCAGCAGAACCTCGGCACCCTCCTGGGCGTGCTCACCCGCCGCCCCGGCGAGTTCGCCCGCCAGCTAGGCCGGCTCAGCCGCCTCTTCCCCCAGTACGTGGCGGCCATCGCCGAGGCCTTCGCCTCCGTGGGCCGAACGCTGCCTCTCGACGAGCTCGTGCGCCTGCACAACCGCTACTCAAACGCCGCCCGCGGGGTGGGGGAGAAGCTCAGCCTCGACAACTCGCGGGTGCTGCACCTCATCCAGGCTCCGGCGCTCAACCGTGAGGGGGCCGGGCACCTGCTTATGGCCATCGAACTCTGCATGGCCGGCCGTCTGCGCGGCCTGACCGTCTCCATGCCCTCCACCGAGGCGTTTGCCCCCGCCGAACAATCCTCAAGCCTCGGCTCCTGCAACCCCGCCCTGAACGGTGCCCTCAACGCCTTTGAACCGATCGGGTGGGAGCCTTTCTCCCTAGACGGCAGCGATGTTTTGCTCGCTTCCGGCGTGCGCGATATCCCTGACGGCTACGAGCTGTCCCTCTGGCTCCTCGACGACGACTACCGATGCCGTGCCCGCGTGGAGCGAGGCGCCCCGCAGGTGTGCGTGGCCAGCTTCTACGACGAGGAGCTGACCAGCCGCACCGTGGATGCCTCCGGGGTCACCGAGAACTACCGTATCGAGGAGTTTGCCGAGCTGGACTACCTGAACGCCATGGACCGGCAGGTGCGCTACGTGGCCGTGACCGCGAAAACGGGAGAACCCCTCCCAACCTCGCTGGATGTTCCTGAGCCTTCGGGCGTGGCCTCCCTGAGCCCCTTCGTGGGTGGACGCTTCGTCCTGCCCGATGTACGCACGGCAGAGGTGACCTCCGCCGGAGGCCTGCGGACCCTCACCCACAGCGGCATGCTTCCGGTCTTGCGCGCCCCCGGCCGCACCGTATGCGCGGTGATCGACCTGTACAAGCACCGCATTAACACCCCGGGGGTGGGTATTCCCGCGGGCCTGAGCGTGGAAGACGAAGAGCGCACAATGCAGCTGATCCTGAGCACCCTGAACGGCTACCTGCCGCTGACGAACCGGGCGCTGATGAGCCTCGCCGGAGCCACCGTGGAGGTGCGCTAAATCCTTACCTGCGAGGTGCCCGCAGGCGCATAGCCACCTGTGGGTAGAGGGTATCGTGGCGAGTACATTGCGCGTGATTATATTGCGCCAGCAGAAAAGGGCGACCATTCCGGGGGCGCATTGGGCGGCTTTCCCCTAGGATGGATACATGAGTTACGCACCCGAGATTAACCGCATTGTCGCCCCCTTTGAGGTGGTCAGCCCCTTCCAGCCCGCGGGCGACCAGCCCAAGGCCATCGCCGAGCTCACCGAGCGCGTGCAGAACGGCGAGAAGGATATTGTGCTGATGGGCGCTACCGGTACCGGTAAGTCCGCGACCGCAGCCTGGCTGATTGAGGCGGTGCAGCGTCCGACTCTGGTGCTCGTGCAGAATAAGACTCTGGCGGCGCAGCTGGCGAATGAGCTGCGCGAGCTGCTGCCGAATAATGCGGTGGAGTATTTTGTCTCGTACTACGACTACTACCAGCCTGAGGCGTACGTGCCGCAGACCGATACCTTCATCGAGAAGGACTCCTCTATTAACGAGGAGGTGGAGCGTCTGCGCCACTCGGCGACGAACTCCCTGCTGACCCGCCGCGACGTGGTGGTGGTTGCGACCGTGTCCTGCATTTACGGTCTGGGCACGCCCGAGGAGTACATTAAGCAGATGGTGACTCTGCGTCGCGGTGAGGAGATTGACCGCGACGAGCTGCTACGCCGGTTCGTGGCGATGCAGTACGCGCGTAACGACATGGACTTTCACCGCGGCACGTTCCGTGTGCGCGGCGATACCGTTGAAATCATCCCCATGTACGAGGAGAACGCGATTCGCATCGAGTTCTTCGGTGATGAGATTGAGGCGATTTACACCCTGCACCCGCTGACCGGCGAGGTGATTCGCGAGGAAGAAGAAATGTATGTCTTCCCCGCAAGCCACTACGTTGCCGGCCCGGAGCGCATGGCGAAGGCTATTACCTCCATTGAGGATGAGCTGCGTGAGCGCCTGCAGACTCTCGAATCCCAGGGCAAGCTGCTGGAGGCGCAACGTCTGCGTATGCGCACCACCTACGACCTGGAAATGATGGAGCAGATGGGCTTCTGCAATGGCATTGAGAACTACTCGCGCCATATTGACGGTCGTGCCCCCGGCAGCGCACCGAACTGTCTGCTGGATTATTTCCCGGATGATTTCTTGCTGATTATTGACGAGTCGCACGTGACGGTCCCGCAGATTGGCGCCATGTACGAGGGCGATATGTCCCGTAAGCGCACCCTGGTTGAGCACGGTTTCCGTCTGCCGTCGGCGATGGATAACCGCCCGCTGAAGTGGGAGGAGTTCCTGGAGCGTATCGGTCAGACGATTTACCTTTCGGCGACCCCCGGTAAATATGAGCTGTCGCAGGCTGATGGTTATGTGGAGCAGATTATTCGCCCGACCGGCCTGATTGACCCGGAGATTGTGGTCAAGCCGACCAAGGGGCAGATTGATGATTTGCTTGAGGAGATTCGCGTGCGCGTTGAGCGTGACGAGCGTGTGCTGGTCACGACCCTCACCAAGCGCATGGCGGAGGATCTGACCGAGTACCTGCTACAGCACGGCGTGAAGGTGCAGTACCTGCACTCTGACGTGGATACCCTGCGCCGCGTGGAGCTTCTGCGTGAGCTGCGCCTGGGTACCTTTGATGTGCTGGTTGGTATTAACCTGCTGCGTGAGGGCCTGGATCTGCCCGAGGTGTCCCTGGTCGCAATTCTGGATGCCGATAAGGAAGGCTTCCTGCGTTCGACCACTTCGTTGATTCAGACGATTGGTCGTGCGGCGCGTAACGTGTCCGGTCAAGTGCACATGTACGCCGATAAGATTACGGATTCTATGCGCGTGGCGATTGATGAGACGAACCGCCGCCGCGAGATTCAGCAGGCGTACAACCGTGAGCACGGCATTGACCCGCAGCCGCTGCGTAAGAAGATTGCAGATATTACGGATGTTCTCGCCCGCGAGGAAGAGGATACCCGCGAGCTTCTGCAGCAGCGTAAGAGCGGTAAGAAGGGTGCCCGCACGGTGAGCGCGGGTGCGAAGACCGGTTCTGCGACCTCGTCGAAGATTGCCACGAGCACCCCGGAGTCGGAGGAGCTTCTCGCCCGTGCGGAGGCGCGCGTTCGTGCCGACGGCCTGGCGGCGGCACCCGCCGAGGACCTGCTGGATTTGATCGAGGAAATGAACGAGCAGATGCGCCTGGCCGCGGAGAACCTGCAATTTGAGTTGGCGGCGCGTCTGCGCGACGAGCTGGCCGACCTGAAGAAGGAGCTGCGCCTGATGAAGGAGGCGGGTCACGCCTAAACCCGGTGTTCTAAGCCCGGCGTTTAGGGGTCGACGTGAGTTTTTCGCCATGAGGTAACTCATTGTTCATGAAGTTCTACTGAGTGCAGATACATGCTGTACACTATCAAGGTGTTTTACGTGTCAAATAACACCTTGATGCTTCCGAACGATAAAGAAAAATCTGTGACTATTTCTAATAGCTCTTCAGATGCACACACCACGGGAGCTCGTTCCGTTACCCGCCGCAACCTCACCCGCGGCGCGCTTTGGGCTGCGCCCGCTATTGCCGCCTCCACGACGGTGCCGGCATTCGCTGCTTCGGCTGATGATTGCAAGACGGTTCACGGCCCGGACTTCACCCAGGTTGGCGGCTGGATGATTACCAACCCCGCCAGTGGCGCCCTGCAGTCGCGCACCAAGAATAAGCCCGTGACTGCGCCGGAGACCGGTCAGGCGTGGTGGTCCATGGAGAGTGCAACCTCACCGAACCCCGCAACGATTCGCCTCATGTCCGTGTACGAGGCGACTCACGGCCCCGAGGGCGACCTCAACCTGAACTGCGGTGAGTTTGTGATGACCTACAACGTCTCCGCCCTGGAGGCGACGACCGGCACCACGCACCTGCACCCGTCCATGGACATTTACTTCTTCTCGCCCGAGGGCGAAATCATTGACCGCCAGATCTTCACCACTGACCCGACCGGCAAGGCAACCGTCATGACCCGCAACGGCAAGACCCAGACTGTTCAGGGTCAGGTCATTCCCTTCGCGTCGAGCGTGAATGATAAGGCGACCGGCATCTCCGCGCGTTTTGCGTTGCGTGGCAATACGCTCATGGAAGGCATGTACCAGTTCGAGGTGGTTATTACCGTCCCGACGATTCAGGAGAACGGCAAGGTGGATACGAACAAGCAGGTGAACGCGATTGCTTTCACCCCGCCGACCTTCAACATGGTCTCCTAAGTTCAACACTCCTAACTTCAATATGGTCTCCTAACTGAATGAAATATAAAGGTAGCCCTCCCCGTAGTAATAGTTCACGGGGAGGGCTACTTCTATGTGGGCTTGCTGCGCGTGCTGGTCTGCGCGGTGTCGATCTGTGCGTGCTGGTCTACTATGCCACGTTCTACACTGTGTCTTTTTTACGCTGTGCCTTTTATGCTTCGCCGTTCTCTAGCTCGGCGGCGTCGTAGCGCTCGCGGGCTTCGAGTACCGCCTGCATATTGTCCTGCGCCCAGTGGCGCAGGGCGGTCATCGGCTCAATGAGGGTCGTACCGAGCGCGGTCAGTTCGTAGTCCACGCGCGGCGGAATGGACGCGGTGACCCGGCGTTCCACCAGGCCATCGCGTTCCATGGAGCGCAGGGTCTGGGTCAGGACCTTGGGGGAGACGCCCTGAATCATTGCCTTGAGCTCACCGAAGCGGGCGACGGGCTGCTCGGAGAGCGCCGCAACGATGAGCGGGGTCCACCGGTCGGTGAGGTGGCGCATCACGGTGCGGGAGGGGCAGGCGCTGGCGAGAATATTCGCGGGCAGGTCGTCCTGCGGGGTGCGGGCGGCTTCTATGGTTTCTCGTGCGTCTGTGGTTTCGCGTGTGGGGGAGGTGAGCGTGGTGGTCATAGCTGCGGTCTTTTCAATCTGCTGAGAGGCTGTTTTATGGGGGTGGTGATGGGTGCGAAAAATATTTTAAATATTTTCGGTACATCCTCAATAGTTACCTTGAGGTACTCGGTATCTAATAGATACTATAAAACCATCACGCGGAACACGGCAAGAAAAACTATAGAAAACGTACCCGAAAGGAACCCCTCATGAACATCGCAATCATCGGCGCAACCGGCATGGTCGGCGCACGCACCGCAGCAGAAGCAATCTCTCGCGGCCATCGGGTTGACGCCTACACCCGCTCCGGCAAGGCACCCGAAGGCACCGCCGCCCACAGCATCGACCTCGCAGACACCGCGGCACTGGTCGACATCGTCAACACCCACGACGTCACCATCGTCGCCGTCTCTGCAGGTCGCGGCACCTCCGCACAGCCGGTCATCGACGCGCACCGCGCACTGATCGCGGCGGCACCCACCGGTCGCCTGCTGGTCGTTGGCGGCGCCGGCTCCCTCGAGGACGGCAACGGCAACCGCTTCGTTGATGGCGAAGGCTTCCCGGAAGATTACAAGCCCGAGGCGAAGGCATTCGCCCAGATTCTTGACGAGTACCGCGCATCCGAGGGTCTGAACTGGACCATGCTCTCCCCGGCGTTCGAAATCGCACCGGGTGAGCGCACCGGCAAGTACAACACCGCACTGGACACCCCTGCAGGTGCTTCCATTAGCGCCGAGGACTTCGCGGTCGCCCTGATCGATGAGGCGGAAGAGCCCAAGCACGCGGGCCACCGCTTCACCGTTGCCAACTAGACAGCGCTAACTAGACAGTGCTAACTAGACAGCGCCAACTCATAGCGGTGCCAGCTAGACAGCACTAACTGGCAAGCGCGTATTCATCACGCAGAAACGTCGCATCCGATGGGATAACCCCGCCGGATGCGGCGTTTCGGCGTGCTTCGCTCTTGAAAAATCCTCCGGGAGGGGCTCCTGTGCGAAAACCTCAACCTGCTGTATAATCGTTCACCGAGCAAGGGAGTATCCCACCAATCGACTCGTCGTCAGCACGTTAGCCGAAGGCGCCTAACCGGGGAGTCGAGCCGACCTCCATTCAGGTCGGCGGGAGAGACTTGTGGTCCTGTACGCACACCACAAGAAAGGCTCCCCATGGAAGTTACCGGGTTGCAATGGTTGGTTACTATTCTCATCATCGCTGGCCTGCTGGCCTTTGATTTCTTCGTTCACGTCCGTAAGGCGCACGAACCCACCGTCAAGGAAGCGGCCATTTGGTCGAGTATCTACATCGGCATCGCCGTGTTGTTCGGTCTGTATATCTTCGTGACGAACGGCCCCTCCGCCGCCACCGAATTCTACGCGGGCTACATCACCGAAGAGGCGCTCTCGGTCGATAACCTCTTCGTCTTCATGATCATTATGGGCACCTTCCGCGTCGCCCGTGAGAATCAGCAGAAGGTCCTGCTCTTCGGTATCGTCTTCGCCATCCTGGCGCGCGGCACCTTCATCTTCGCCGGCGCGGCAATCATTAACTCCTTCGCCTGGGTGTTCTACATCTTCGGCCTGGTTCTGCTCATGACCGCGGGTAACCTGCTCAAGGACGAACTCACCGAGGGCGACGGCGACGACGAGGCCGACAACATCATGGTCCGCCTCGCCAAGAAGTACCTGAAGACCAGCGACCACTTCGACGGCGACAAGCTCTTCACCATCGAAAACGGCAAGCGCGTCATGACCCCCATGATGCTCGTCATGGTCGCAATCGCGGGCTCCGACCTGCTCTTCGCGCTCGACTCGATTCCCGCGATCTTCGGCCTCACCCAGTCCGTCTACATCGTGTTCACTGCGACCGCGTTCTCCCTCATGGGCCTGCGCCAGCTGTACTTCCTGATTGACGGCCTGCTGGACCGCCTCGTCTACCTCTCCTACGGCCTGGCAGCCATCCTCGCGTTCATCGGCGTGAAGCTCATCCTGCACGCGATGCACGAGAACAACCTGCCGTTCATCAACCACGGCGAGTCCGTGCACGTGGTTGAGATTACCACCGAGATGTCTCTGTTGGTGATTGTGGGCGTTCTGGTCATCACCGTGCTGGTTTCGCTGCTCAGTCCCAAGGGCCGCGCGCTGCAGACCATTCAGCGCGTGCAGGCGCTCTCCGAGAAGTACCTGGCCCTGCCCGAGGATGCACCCGCCGCCGAGCGTGCGGACATCACCGCCCGCTGGCAGAAAGAAACCGAGAAGCTCAAGGCTATCCCGCAGAAGCTGCGTGACGAGCTCATCGAGAAGGAAGACGAGTACCACGCCCTGGTGCTGCGTGCCCGCACCGCCCAGGATGCGCACGCCTCCTCGAAGTAGCGTCGGGCGGCCGTAACGCCTGAGCCGCCGGGACGCTCGCGGCTCGGGCCAAGCGCCCACGCTAAAGCCCCTCACACCGGATCAACCGGGGTGAGGGGCTTTAGCTATATCAAAGATATATTCAGCGAAGAATTACTGGTTGTGAACCTCAGCCAGCATGTTCTTCAGGTGGCCCAGAATGGTCAGCGAGTCGGAACCGAAGCCGTCGTGGTGGTGGGTCTTCGAAGTCCACACGTGGGTGTTACCCACCCAGCGGGCGGTCTCCATGGAGTGCTCGAAGTCCACGTACACGTCCGGGTTGTAGGCTGCGGCCACAACGGGAACCTCGTTCTTGTGCAGCTGCTCGTGGTCGTACAGGCGACCCCAGTCCTTCTTCTCAGCCAGCAGGTTAGCAACCTCGGCCAGCGGACGCAGCGAGGGATCCTCCTCGTAGTACCAGGGGAAGATGTGCTCGCCGGTGAAGAGCAGACGGTCCGCATCCGGTGCGAACTCGGGACGGGAAGCCGCCACGCGAGCAGCAGACCAGTTGGTCGGAGCGGGCGAGGGAGAGATGGTGTAGCCGGGGATGCCGGGCAGAACGCCGTCGGAGGGGCCGTCAGCGTAAATGGTCTCGTGCATCAGGGCGTACAGCGGGTTCGCCTGGAAGGTCACCTCAGCACCCATAGCGGTCAGGAACTGATCGGAGAGGTGATCGTTACCCTCGGCGAATGCGTTCTCGAGGAAGTAGTGCAGACCGCGCTCGCGCCAGCGGCCACCCAGGAAATGACCGGCCATCTGGAAGCGGTGATCGGTCAGACGCTCACCGGTGGGCAGGTACTCCTTGTGGGTGCGCAGGTGCTCAGCAATGCGGGTCGCCAGCTCGGCGTCCTCGGGGAACCAGCTGTAGTACTCCTCAACACGTTCCTTCATGCGGTCGAAGGTGTGCTGGTAGACGTTGTCCACCGAGGTACGAATCGGCGCCAGGCCCGCGGTGATGCGCGAATCGCGCAGGGACTGCGGAGCGAAGGACAGGTACGAGAGGGTCAGGAAACCACCGAAGGACTGACCGATGGTGGACCAGCGCTTATCGGCACGGTCAGCCAGCAGCACCTCGCGGATAGCCTCCGCGTCGGCGATGATGGAATCGGCGCGGAACAGCTCGGCGTACTCAGCCTGAACCTGCGGGTCGCCCACTGCGGTGATGGTGCGAGCAGACAGGGGAGAGGAGAGGCCGGTACCGCGCTGATCCAGCAGAATCACGCGGTGGGTCTTAGCCAGCTCGGCAATCCAGCCGCCGATGGAGCCGGTCTTCGGGGAACCGAAGCCGGGGCCGCCCTGCAGGTACACGATGTAGGGGCGCTTATCAGCCGGGACGGTCAGGGTCTCGCTGGTGTTCACTACCTCGCGGGCGAACACGGTGATGGTCTGGTCCGCGAAACGGGAGGAGAGAGCGGCATCCTTGCCCTTGGAGAAAATCAGACCGTGGGTCAGGGGAACCTGGAACCAGTGGTCGGTAATCTCGTAGCCGTCGTGCTTGACGACCGAACCCTTGCGGTACTCAACCTTGGGAAGCGAAGAAACGGTCAACGGTGAACCTTCTTTCAAATAAATAGATAGATACTCTGTATTCTAGCCCACTTGAGGGGAGATCCGGAGGGGCCCCTAGAACTCGCCAACGCTCAGGATCTTGAGCACCGGGTAGCCCGCCTCATCGGAAGCGGCCAGGTCTACCTCTGCGCGAATACCGAAGTCAAAGTTATCTTCGGGGTCGGCAAAGCTCTGCTGAACCTTCCACACGCCGGGGTGAGCCGCGGTATCCTCGTCCATGCTGACCAGGCGAGGCGAGCGCGCATCGGCGTCCGTGTAGATGTCGTCGTAGACGTCGAAGTAGTCGTCCATGGCGTCCGCCCAGCGGTCGGCATCCCAGCCGCACCATTCGTCCAGGGCGCCCAGGGCGCGGTCACGCTCGTCGGCGAAGAGTTCCACGCGGCGGAAGAGGGCGTTGCGTACCATCACGCGGAAGGCGCGCAGGTTCTTCGTCACGGCGGGAGGCTCTTCCTCCTCGATGGAGGCGTGCTCGGCGGCAATGGTCGCGGTGTCTTCGCCGGCAGCCAGCTTCTCCCATTCGTCCACCAGGGAGGAGTCGGTCTGGCGTACCAGCTCGCCGAGCCACTCGATGATGTCGTCGAGCTCGTCGGTCACGGCAGAATCGGGGATGGTGTGGCGCAGCGCCTTGTACGCGTCAGAGAGGTAGCGCAGGAGCACGCCCTCGGCGCGTTCGAGCGAGTAGTACTGCACGAAGTCGTTGAAGCCCATTGCGCGTTCGTACATGTCACGCACGATCGACTTGGGGCGCGGCTCAAAACGAGCCACCCACGGTGCGGACTGCTTGTAGGTCGTGTACGCCTGATCGATGAGCTCCGCCAGGGGCTGCGGGTAGGTGACCTTGTCCAGCTCGTTCATGCGTTCGGTGTAGTCCACACCGTCCGCCTTCAACTGCGCCGAGAGCTCGTTCTTCGCCTTGCGCTCCTGCGCGTACAGCACCTGGTTCGGCGAATCCAGGGTTGCCTCGATGAGGGAGAGCGCGTCCAGCGCGTAGCTGGGCGATTCGGGGTCGAGCAGCTCCAGCGCGGCGACCGCAAAAGCGGACAGCGGCTGGTTGAGGGCAAAGTTATCCTGCAGGTCCTCGGTTAGGCGCAGGTAGGAGCCGTGCTCGTCCGGGGTGTTGGTTCGCTCAATCACGCCGCCGGTCAGCAGCTCCTTGTAGATACCAATCGCCTTGCGCAACAGCTCGCGGCGGCGCGCCGGGCTCTCGTGGTTGTTCTGAATGATGCGGTACGCGGCGATGACCGGGTTCTCCGGGCGGTGCATCAGGTTCAGCAGCATCGAGTGGGTGATGTCGAAGGAGGAGGTCAGCGGCTCCGGGGCTGCCTCTACCAGCTGGTCGAAGGTCTTCTCGGACCAGCCAACGAAGCCTTCCGGGGCCTTCTTGCGCTTGGAGGACAGTGACTGGTTAATGCGCTTGGTGTCGTCACCGAACTTCGCCTGCGCCTTCGCCAGTAGGCGCGCGTTCTCAATATCGTGCTCGGGTGCCTGAACCACCACGGTGCCGGCGGTATCAAAACCGGCGCGGCCCGCGCGTCCAGCGATCTGGTGGAACTCGCGGGCACGCAGACGGCGGCTACGGGCACCGTCAAACTTCGACAGCGCCGTAATCAGCACGGTACGAATCGGCACGTTAATACCCACACCCAGGGTGTCGGTACCGCAAATCACCTTGAGCAGACCCTCCTGAGCCAGCTGCTCTACCAGGCGGCGGTACTTGGGCAGCATGCCCGCGTGGTGAATACCGATACCGGCACGCACCAGCTTATTCAGCGCCTTACCAAAGCCCGGACCGAAGCGGAATTTCGCGATGAGCTCGGAGATGCGTTCCTTCTCTTCCTTCGAAGCGATAGCCACCGAGAGCAGGGCGTTCGCCTGCTCCAGCGCCGCCTTCTGCGAGAAGTGCACAATGTAGACCGGGGTCTGCTTGGTCTGCACGAGCTCCTGCACGGTCTCCTGAACCGGGGTGGTGGAGTAGTAGAAGTGCAGCGGAATGGGGCGCTCGGAATGAGCCACCAGGTCGCTCTCACGACCGGTCAGCGCCGTCATTTCCTCCTGGAAGCGAGTCGTATCGCCCAGGGTCGCGCTCATCAGCAGGAACTGCGCCTGCGGAAGCTCCAGCAGGGGAAGCTGCCACGCCCAGCCGCGTTGCGGGTCAGAGTAGAAATGGAACTCGTCCATAATGACCTGGCAGAGGTCCGCATCCTTACCCTCGCGCAGGGCGATATTGGCGAGAATCTCCGCGGTGCAGCAGATAATGGGTGCCTCCGTATTAATGGCGGAGTCGCCGGTAATCATGCCCACGTTTTCGGCACCAAAAATATTGATCAGGTCAAAGAACTTCTCAGACACCAGCGCCTTAATGGGGGCGGTGTAGTAGGATCGCTGACCGGTCGCCAGGCCCGTAAAATGCGCGGCAACAGCCACAGTGGACTTACCCGAACCGGTCGGGGTTGCCAGCACCACGTTATGCCCGGCGGCAATGCTCAGAACAGCCTCGTCCTGGGCGGGGTACAGGGTCATGCCGCGGGTCGAAATCCACTCGGTGAAGGATTCATAGATTTCTTCGGCGGTGAGGGGATTGCCATGAAAATCGCGTCGATTGTAGTCGCCGGGGTTCTCACCCAGCGAGGGAGAAAGAAAATTCAAAATACTCATGAGAATTCCAGTCTATCGGGAATAGGGCGGGCGCGGGGGCGTTATCGTTACGAGGGAACAACTCGGCATGGGCGCGAAGTTGCGTGCTCTAACGCAGGAAGAAAACCTAAAGTTCAGGTAGGGTAGAACAAAGCGCTTTAGGTGCAGCGATGCATAACCCTGCGCTCAGAAGGTCGAAGGTACAGGCTCCACACTGCAGAGCCCCACACCGTAGGGCTCCATGCCGTATAAATTACCGCCTAGGTTCAAGTCCGCCGATTGATGCCGGCTCATACTGTGCGGTTGATGCACGCCCCAAAATACGTTGCATAAAATAACGACACGCTCCACCTAATACACTCTTAGTGTTGCGTGCCACATTGATAAAGGAATAGGGTAAGAGAAAGGAGAAACGTTGAATGACTGAATACAACGCTGACAAGGCACAAGAAAACGCTGCGCGTGAAGAAGCCACGCATGAAGAATCCATGCATAACAAAACCACGCAGGAAAAAGCCGCTCAGAAAAAATCTGCACAGGGAATAACCGGCAGCGAACTGCGCAAGGCTGAAGAGGAAGCCCTCAAGAAGCGCCTCGCCCTGCGAGTCACCGCGCCCGGACATAAATACCCCTGGCACCGCTGGGCAATCCCCATCGTGGGTGAAACCACCGCAGGCATCGGCGCAATCCTGATCCCCGTCATGGTGGGTCAATTCATCAACCAGCACATCGCTGGCAAAGCCCCCGACGCCTGGCCCATGTTCTGGGTGGTCGTCGCATCCATCACCTTCATCGTGATTAACGAGTTCTTCGGCTGGGGTACCTCCATGACCCTCAGCGCAGAACTCGGCCGCGACTGGCGCATCTATATCAACCGACTCATGGGACGCACCCGCACAACCGTTGATGCGGGTGAAGCAGTCACGGTCATGAACAAAGACGTACGCCGCATCACGGCCGTCTACTTCTCACTGCCGCTATTCGTTAACGCCATGATCATCGCGACCCTCGGTGCCGTGCAGCTCTGGCTCATCAACCCCGTCACCGCGATTGTCACCCTCATCGGTACGCTCATCGTGGTCGGCGTGATTGCCTGGTACTCGTCCTTCCTCGAATCCAAGATTGGCGAATACCGTGAGAAGGATGGCGAAGCCTCCTCACGCGCCTCCGACATAGCCACCGGCCTGCGCACCATCGCCGGCCTCGGTGCCGAAGAACAGATGCGTGAGCGCTACCACCGCGGCACTGACGAAGTCTTCGACAGCTACATGCGCTATGAAAAGACGCACCGCTGGATGTTCCTCATCCGCGCGCTGCTCGGCGGTGCCGTGACCCTGCTCGGCATCGGATTCGCCCTCACCGGCCACGTCGAAAACGGCCGCTGGGTCTCCGACACGCCCGCCGCGTCCCTGGTGACCGTCGCCTCCATTATTGCGATGATGGGTGGCCCCATCTGGATTACCCAGAACTTTCTGACGGAATGGCGCTACGCCAAGATTGCGCTCGCCAAGGTCGCCCGGCTCGAAGGCCACGCGGGCGTACGCCAGGGCGTGCTGAAGAGCCCGCGCACCGACGAAGAAATGGCGCAGCTGGCACGCGCCGAACAAACAGTCGAGGCGAGCACCTTCGAGGTGCCCGTACCCGTCGCCCCCACCGGTGCTAGCAACCCGCGCATCGTGTACGTCAACCCGCGCGACTACAACCTCACCGCGCAAGACTACGCCGAGGCGCTCGCCCGCACCCTGCGCCGCGGGGGAGAGGACCTCAAGGACGCAACCGGCCGCCGCGTGTTGCTGAGCGAACCGAATCCCATGATTTTCGCGGGAACCCTGCAGGAGCACCTGCGCCTGGGTACCGTGCCGAACCCCGACGAGGAGCTGGCACAGGCAAAGGACCAGGAGCTGCTGAAGATTACCGACTCCCGCGAAATCGCCTACCGACTGGGCGGACGCAACCCCGAAGACTACTTTGCCGCCCGCATCACCAGTGAAGGCGCGAACCTCTCCGGTGGTCAGCGTCAGCGTCTGGCACTCGCCCGCGCACTCGCACAGGACGCGCAGGTGCTCATCCTGACCGAGCCGCTGAACTCCGTGGACGAACCCAGCCAGCGCTACATCTACGATGCGATGGAAACCCAGGTCGGTAGCGACCGCCTGCCCGTCGGCTACCCCGGCCTGCTACAGGATTTGGAGCAGGTCTACGTTGTCTCCACGACCGCGGAGACGACCCGCCGCATGGAACGCGACGGCTACCCGGAAACCGCTCAGTCTGAAACTGCTCAGACCGAAACCACTCAGAATCAGGAGGTGAACTAGCATGGCAAAGCAGCTCCCCATCGAAACCCCCGCCTACGTGGCACGCCGCATGTGGAACTACCTCGCAGTGCATAAGGGACGAGCCCTCTACACCTTCGTCATTTACATGGTCAGCACCCTCATGGGTGCGGTGGTGCCCCTGCAGATTGGTGCCACCGTGGACGACGTGGTGGCGGGCAAGTTTTCCAGCTACCCGTGGCAGCCGATTCTGATTATCCTGGCGGCGTTCATCGTGCAGGCGATAACCCTCATGGTCTCCTCGTACAGTGCGGCCCGACTGGGTGCGCTCGTCACCCGTGATGCCAACCAGGACACCCTCGACGGCACCCTCGACCTAGACGCACGCACCGTGGAAGAAGCCGGCAGCGGCGACCTGCTCACCCGCGTGACCGACGACCTGTCCTCGGCAGCAAATGCTGTCAGCACAGACCTTCTCGGTGCAATCTACGTGGTCCTGTACTTCCTGGTTTCCACGATCTCTCTGGCGTTTGTGAGCCCCGCAATGGGTCTGATTATGCTGCCCATGATTGCCGGTCTTGCCCTCATCATGTCGAAGATGCTACCGCTCATGGCGGCACGCAACCAGACCACCCAGGAGCGCGTGAGCGACCTCAACAGCGTGCTGACCGAGAACATTCGCGGCACCTCCACGATTCGTGAGCTGGGCGTTCACGCCGCCCGCGAAGATGCCTTCGCCGGTGAGAACAAGCGCCAGTTCGCCGCGCAGCTGGGCATGGTGCGCATCCGTCAGCTGTACTTCACCGTGGATGCCATCAACGCATGGATTCCCACGATTCTGTGCATGCTCTGGGGTGCCGCCTGCGTGGCTATCGGCTGGGCAAGCTGGGGTGCCGTGGCGACCGCCTCGGTCATGGTTTTCAGTCTGCGAACCCTCGCCGACATGCTGAACCACCACGTGAGCAGCCTGCGCATCATGCTCGTGAACATGGGCCGCGTGTTCGGTGTGGTCTCCCTGGCGAAGAAGCAGCGTGAGGAGCGCGCACAGCACCGGGCCGAGGCCTTCTCCAAGGTGTCGGATGAAGCCGTGAAGAACCCGGAGTACGCCATTGACTGCTCCCACGTCTCCTACGGCTACTCGCCGGACGCCCTGGTGCTTGAAGGCATCAACCTGAAGATTCGCCGCGGTGAGGCGCTCGCCCTGGTGGGCCGTTCCGGTTCGGGTAAGACCACCATGGCCCGTCTGATTGGTGGTTCGCTGACCGCCCTGGACGGCACCATCACCGTGATGGGTCGCCCGGTCGGTCACGGCGACTTCCCGACCGACGCCGCCGCCGATGGCCGCCCGCGCCTGCTGGTCTGCACCCAGGAAGCGCACGTCTTCTTCGGAACCCTCGCCGATAACTTTACGGTGGTCGTGCCGGACGCGACCGCCGAGCAGATTCAGGCCGCCCTGGATGCGGTAGGCGCCCGCTGGTGGCGCGACCTGCCGCAGGGTATGGATACTGTCGTGAGCGGCGCGGATTCGCCGCTGACTCGCGACCAGATTCAGCAGCTGGCCCTGGCACGTATTGTGCTTGCTGACCCGCACGCCGTGATTCTGGACGAGTCCACCACCCAGCTGGAGCTCGCGGACGCAACCGAGTCCCTGCGCGCCGTGCTGGCGAACCGTGCGGTGCTGATCATTTCGCACGATGCGCGTATCGCCTCGCTGGCTGACCGCGCGGTCCTGCTGCACGAGGGTAGGATCATTGCGGAGGGTTCACCGGCAGAGATTTTCGCCCTGACCTAAACCCGCCGGGGCTCCCGGGGGCAAGAATGTACCAGACCCCCGCGAGCGCGCCTCGTAGAGTACGCCCAGCTCCCGGCAACAGTAGTGCCCGGCACCGTGCGATGCGATGCCGGGCACTACGTGTTTAAAGCGCGGGCCGGTGTTGCGTGAAACCCGTGGCCGCCGTTGAGGTCGGCTGTCGGGACCGGCAGTCGGGACCAGCCGCGGAGAACCTAGCCGTTCCCCTCCGCGCGGGATTCCTTCTTCTCCGCCTGGTAGCCGAAGCAGAACGCCACACCGGCCACCAGCGCGGCCAGCCAGATGGAGAATACGCCGACCCACCGGTGCACAAGGGCCATGAGAAGCACTCCGGCTATAAAGGAGATGACCACGAGCGAGTAGTCGAGCGCTTTGAGTAGAGCCGCGCGGCGTTGCGCCTTCGCCTCATCTTTTGACGCTCCATCGGGGGTTTTCCGCGGGAGGTACAGGGAACCGGCGGCGTACCAGGCGCTGAGCATTTTGCGCCAATTGCCGCTGGTCATGAAGAGCGAGAAGGGATTTTCGCCAATGCGCGTGTCCGCGAGGGCGTGGATCATCAGGCCTACCGTAAAGGCCAGCGCGCCCACCTGAAAGCTATTGCTCAGAGTTCTATCCATGAAGGGTACCGCGAAGCATACCAGCAGGAACGGCAGGAGCGTGCCGATGCGCCAGTGCCGCGTCCGGGCCCGCTGCCCCAGCAGATCATGGATAAGATGCCCTCCCAGGTATCCGCAGCTGAAGAAGATGACGGAGAACCAGCGCAGGTGCACCGCGTGGGGAGTATCGCGGTGCAAGTCGGCGATGAGCAGAATAAAGTTACCGGTCTGTGTGGCGACGAGGGCCTCGTAGCGCATGTGCGAGAAGACGTCTACCGCGCCGCCCAGGGAGGCGAGGAGTAGCGCCATGATGCGCCCGTAGCGGCGAGGCGCGGGAATACGTCTAAGAGTCTCGCAGAGGTGGTGAAGCATGTGACCGCCCTCATCTGTCGGTGGTAGGTCTGAAGACCCAGCCGGCGGGGGCCTTCTGGTTCCATGCTACGGCATGGACGGCGGCGGTTAGCGGATCGGGGGAGGAACCCCGCGGGCCGGCCGCCGTTAAAGCGCAGGCCCCGAGCAGCTATCTGCTCGGGGCCTGCGTACTATTCGGTTTTTAGCTTAGGGGGAGTAGCTTACTTGCTTTCGCCCTTGAGCGCACCCACGAGGGGGCCGATGACGTCCATGGGCAGCGGGAAGACCACGGTCGAGTTCTGGTCGGCGCCCAGCTCCAGCAGGGTCTGCAGGTAACGCAGCTGCAGGGAGGCAGGGGACTGGCTCAGAATGTCGGATGCTTCCTTCAGCTCGCTGGAAGCCTCAAGCTCACCGCGTGCCGAAATGATCTTTGCGCGACGCTCACGCTCGGCCTCAGCCTCACGTGCCATGGCGCGCTGCATAGCCTCGGGAATCTCAACGTCCTTAATCTCGACGAGCTCAACCTGGATGCCCCAGTGCTCGGTGCGGGAGCCGATGATGGAGCGCAGGTCCTCGTTCAGGTCCTCGCGGTGCGCGAGCAGAGTGTCCAGGTCAACGCGACCCAGCAGAGAACGCAGGGTGGTCTGCGCGATCTGGCTGGTGGCGATCGGGTAGTTCTCGACCTCAAGCACCGCGTTCTTGGCGTTGGTCACGCGGAAGAGGACAACGGCGTTCACGCGGGCGGGAACGTTGTCCTTGGTGATGACTTCCTGCGGGGGAATGGTCAGGGTGATAACACGCATGTCAACGCGCTGCAGGGAGTCGACGAGGGGGAAGACCACGTTCAGGCCGGGCTTCAGCTCGGAACGCAGGTGGCCGAAACGGAAGGAGATACCGCGTTCATATTCGGGGATCACGCGGAACATACGAATCAGAATAAAAAGAACAATAACGGCAACTGGGATGAGGATTGTTGCCAGGGTGACGGGATCCATGGGTTTCCTTCACATCTATTCGGGATGGTTCATTCGGGGCATGTGCACCCATCGACTGCGCCTCGTACAGACTCGACGGGAGGGTGTGTTCGGAAAGTTTGTCAGCGGCACGTGGTGCTCGCGGCGGCCCTTCCGGTGGGGAAGTTCAGGGGGGGTGATGCGCAATGGGCCTCCGCCCCGGCGGGGGAACGCCGGGACGGAGGGACCATCAGCATTGCTACTTCTTCGCCAGCTTCTCGGCGGCCTCAACTTCGGCCAGGTTCTGCTCCTGCAAGACCTCGTTCGTGGTCTTATGCAGTCGCTTAACCGAGGCACCGGTACCGCTCCAGGCGGGGCGATCCGGGTCGAGGACCGAGGTGCGAACCGGCAGGGATGCATCCGCAATCATCTGCTTGCGGGCCTGCTCGGTACGGCGCTTACGCTCGTTCGAGACGCCACCCCACTTCGCGGCGAAGCGATCCATCTTCACGTTCATCGACTCTTCGGCGGTGGATGCGTGAATATGCTTCGGGTCACCCTCGAAGTTGGCGGGGGAACGCATGAGCTTAATCGCCAGCGGGTAGGTCAGCGATAGGACGACCACCACTGCGGCTGCCTCCACCAGAAGCTCCAGGGGAGAGTGCCACACGATGGCCGCACCAATCATGACCACAACGCCCAGCAGGGAGACCGCCACGGCCAGTCCGCGGTGGAATCGTCCCGACTCGGAGTAGGGCCACTCGTCCACCTCGCGGGTGAGTTCGCGGCCGTTTGCCGAGACGGTGCAGCTGTCCTTAATCGGGCAGGTGTTGCACACGCTGGGCTTAGCGCGGTAGCGCATGACGCGGTTGTCCGAGTCGAAGGCCGTGGCCCACAGCCACTGGTCTTCGGGGCAGAGCCACGCATCGCTCTCTTCGTGGTAGGTGAACCCGAAGGTTCGCGCCGCCACGACACGCTGGCTGGTGCGCTTAGCGAGAATATCGAAGCACCACCCCACGGCGACCAGGCCGAGCGCGTACACGCAGGCCAGCCACACGAAGAAAGATACTCCAGCAATCTGCTCAGGCATGGTTAGCCTCGACGATCGCTACGGTAGGGGCTGGTCTGCTCGGGCAGCTCCTCAGCAGCCTTGGCACCGGCGAACTCGGCGATACGAGCGTCGTCAACCACCTCGTACAGCGGGGGCTCGGGCAGCTCGAGGACGGTCTCCTTGGAGTTCTTGGAGAAGATCTCCTTGATACCCAGCCAAGCCAGCTTGATCAGCGGGAAGATGCCGACCAGGAAGATGACGTCACCGGGCATACGCATCCAACCCATCACGGCGGAAGCGCCGTCGTGGATGAACGCGAAGGAACGAGCCTCGTAGTAGCCTTCACCAACGGACTTGTACAGCTGAGCGATACCCAGCGGCAGCAGCGAGATGAAGGACATCCACAGCAGACCGATGTTCAGGGTCCAGAAGGAGAACTTCAGGCCCTTTTCAGGCCACTTGTTCTCGGGAACCAGGTAGCGCAGACCGAAGACCGCGAACGCGATTGCGAGCATACCGTACACACCCATCATGGAGGCGTGTGCGTGGTTTGCGGTCAGTGCGGTACCGATTTCGAAGTAGGACACGATCGGCAGGTTGATGAGGAAGCCGAACACGCCTGCACCGAGGAAGTTCCAGAAGCCCACGGCGATCAGGAACATCACGGCCCAGCGGTGCGGGAAGGGCTTGGTGCGGTTGGAGTACTGGCGAGCACCCAGCTGCATGAAGCCCCATGCCTCAACGGTCAGGAAGGTCAGCGGGATAACCTCAGCTGCGGAGAAGAACGCACCGAATGCCATCTGCTCGGAGGGGGTACCGACGAAGTAGGTGTGGTGCAGGGTACCGACCACGCCACCGACGGAGTAGAGCACGGCGTCCATCATGATGATGGAGATAGCGATGCGCTCGCGGACAACGCCGAGCAGCACGAAGATGTACGCCACCATCACGGTGGTGAACAGCTCGAGGAAGTCCTCCACCCAGAGGTGAACCACCCAGAAGCGCCAGAACTCGGCGACCGACACGTGAGTGCGCTGGCCGGCGAGAAGGCCGACCGCGTAGAACATGGGGATGGCCAGGCCCGAGAACAGGAACAGCCAGGGGAGGGAGGTCTTCTTAGAGCCCTTCAGGCGGGCGGTGAGGGTTCGTGCGACGATCACAATCCAGATGAACATGCCCACGATGAGCAGAATCTGGAAGAATCGCGGCAGGTCCAGGAACTCCCACTGCTGCGAGAAGATGGAGTTGGTGGGGACCAGACCCTTCTGCGAGAACCATTCGTTCAGCAGCGAGCCGAGCACCACGAAGACCACGGCACCGATGAGGACGTAGGTCAGCAGACCCTGCTTCTTGGGTTCGCGGCGGGTAATCAGCGGGGCGATGAAGATACCGCCCGCCAGGAACGCGCCTGCGGTCCAGAAGAGGGAGAGCTGCAGGTGCCAGGTTCGGGATACCGTGTAGGGCAGCAGCTGGCCCATATCGATTCCGAAGAAGCCGGTGAGTTCTTCACGGTAGTGCTCGGTGAGCGCACCCACCAGAGCCTGCAGGAGGAAGAGCACCAGGATGGTTGCGAAGAGCAGGCAGGCTGCCTTCTGCGAGGGGGTCAGACGAACTTCGTCGGGCTGGCGGAAGTCGAGGACGGGTGCCTCTTCAGCGTGCCAACCGATGGAACGGGACCAGCGGCCGTAGATGGCGAACATCAGACCCGTACCACCGATGAGGGTAATCAGGGACAGGGCCGACCAGACCATGAGGTCTGCGGTGGGCTTGTTGTCAACGTTCGGCTCGGAGGGCCAGTTGTTGGTGTAGGAGTAGGGCTGATCGGGGCGATCTGCTGCCGAGGCCCATGCGGTCCAGCCGAAGAATGCGACGAGGTCGTGCAGTTCTTCGTCGTTCTTAATGGCGTGGGGGAACAGGCCCTGCGAGGTGTCGCCCTTCATCAGGGTGTCGCTGTAGTGCTTGAGCATGAGCTGGAAGCCCTTGGTCTCACCAGCGGACCAGGTCAGGGTCTTGGTCTGCTCATCGTACTTGTTCTCCTTGCGCCACTCGTTCTTGACGAGTTCGCGGGGGTCCTGCTTGCCCTGCTCACGATACTCCTTGATGGCGGCATCGGTGGTCAGGCGCAGGTACTCTGCAGTGTAGTCGGGGCCGAGGTAGGCGCCGTGGCCGAGGACGGTTCCGTACTGCTGCAGGCCGCGTGCCTGGAAGAGTTCCTGACCATGCAGGATCTGTTCCTGGGTTGCGATTACTTTGCCGTCGTTGCCGACAATCTTGTCGGGCATCGGCATGGAGAGTGCGTAAGTGCGCATTGCGAGGACTGCCATGATGGTGAAGCCCAGGAGCATCACAAACGCAACAGCCTGTACCCAGCCCTTACCGGCATAGGCACCGACCGTGTCTGTGCGGCGGGCAATCTTAGCTGCCTCAGCACGCGAGACGGGTTTTGTAGCCATAGTGATATGTCTCCAGTGTGCGTGGATTTGCGGTTCGAATGGGACCGACGCACATCCGCTGGAGGGCGGCTCACTGGGTAGCGAATCGTCCGGAGAGGGAGGTGCGACAGCCCACCCTTACCCTATTTTTGCATATTAAATGCGCATTTATAAAACTTTGGTGACGAGGTGTCTCAATGTGACGCCGAGGTCACTCGGGGAGGATGCTCCCGGGGCGACAGCGCCCGTACATTCCGTTGTTGTTCCTCGTGTCTACCCTACCTCTACCCTACCAAAATTCACTTCGCGGCAAAAACAAAGGAAAGGCTTATATGCCGCAACCTTATATATCAACCGGCGGTAAACGCATTATTCCCGCAAAAGCCCGATGCACCCGCCGCAAAGCGCCGCCGAAGTAACCCTCCTGAACCCCGTTCGACCGGCCCCCGATAAACCCGGGAGGAACGGAGCTACGAGCGGCCCGGGGTATGGAATAATGAAATCGGTAGCGGACGCCAGCGCCCCTTATCTAACACGGTACATACGCGCAGCGGGGGAGTAGCTTCCCTCTGCACCGCGCACCCCACCGCCGGCCCGTCGTCCACCGTCGGTACAGCCTCCAGGAGTTCACATGAAGATTTATCAGGCATCCCAGAAAGCAGTCACCGGAATTCTGCGCACCGTTTTCCGCGCCCGCGTGACCGGTCTCGAGAACTTCCCCGCCACCGGCCCGGTGATTGTCGCCTCCAACCACCTCTCCTTCCTGGACTCCATCATTATTTCCGCCATGATGCCCCGCCGCGTGGCGTTCCTCGCCAAGGCCGAGTACGTGAACACCCCCGGCCCGCGCGGCAAGATGATGAAAGCCTTCTTCGAAGCCGTGGACATCATCCCCGTGAACCGCTCCGACCGCTCCGAATCGCTCAAGGCACTCGACATTGCCCTGGAGAAGCTGAACGAGGGCAAGGTCTTCGGCATTTACCCCGAGGGCACCCGCTCCCGCGACGGCTACCTCTACCGCGGCAAGATTGGCGTGGCCTGGCTGGCACACATGACCGGTGCACCCGTCGTGCCCGTCGGCCTGATTGGCACCGACCGCCTGCAGAAGCCCGGCTCGAACATGATTTACCCGCGCCGCTTCACGATTCGCGTGGGCAAGCCGCTCTACTTTGAGAAGACCGGCGAGAAGATGAGCGGCAAGCAGCGCCGCGCCACCACCGACACGATCATGGATGAGATCGCCCAGCTGTCCGGCCAGGCGCGAAAGAACGAGTACAACGTTTCGCCCTCAGCCGCACGCGACGCCGGCTAAACCTTCTTCCGGCGCGCACCGCGTAGACTTTAACCGCGCATCCACGCATGGGCCCGCACGCGGGGTAGGCGTAGGATGCGCGGTTTGTCGTATGTCCGCCCGCGCCCGAGGAGAAAGCACCCATGGCAGAGCCCTCCAGCTACCGTCCCGCTCCCGGAGAAATTCCCACCGACCCGGGCGTCTACCGGTTCCGTGACGCCGACGGGCGCGTCATCTACGTGGGCAAGGCCAAGAACCTGCGCAACCGCCTTAATAGCTACTTCGCCTCGCCCGAGACGCTGCGACCCAAAACCTACGCGATGGTGCACACCGCCGCCAGCGTCGAGTGGACCGTGGTGGCCAGCGAGATGGAGTCCCTGCACCTGGAGTACACCTGGATCAAGGAGTACGCGCCGCGCTTCAATATCGCCTTCCGTGACGATAAGTCCTACCCGTACCTGGCTGTGACCGTCAACGACGTGTACCCGCGCGCCATGGTCACCCGCGGTGAGCGCCGCAAGGGTGTGCGCTACTTCGGCCCGTACTCGCAGGTGTGGGCCATCCGTGAAACTCTGGATGCCCTGCTGACCGTCTTCCCGGTGCGCACCTGCACGAACGGCGTGTTCCAGCGTGCCAAGAACAGCGGACGCCCCTGCCTGCTCGGCTACATCGACAAATGCTCGGCGCCCTGCGTGGGCAAAATCAGCGCCGAAGACCACCGCGAACTGGCCCGCGGCCTGACCCGCTTCATGGGTGGAGGCGCCGAGAAGTACATCGAGCTGCTGACCAAGGAGATGAAGGAAGCCGCCGCCCAGATGGACTTTGAACGCGCCGCGGTGCTCCGCGACGACATCGCGGCACTCACCAAGGCCTTCGAGCGAAACGCCGTGGTGCTCGGCTCGACCGTGGATGCCGACCTCTTCGCCTACGTCGAGGACGACCTCGAGGCATCCGTTCAGGTGTTCTTCGTGCGCGGCGGCCGAATCCGAGGCCAGCGCGGCTGGATCGTGGAAAAGGTGGACGACAGCACCGACGCGCAGCTCATCGAGCAGCTGCTCACCCGCGTGTACAGCGATATCGCGGTCAGCCTGGCCGCCCAGAAGGGTAGCGGCACCGAAAGCCTGAACAGCTACGATATTCCGCGCTCCGTGCTCGTGCCGGTGGAGCCCGAGAACAAGGAACAGCTGGCATCCTGGCTAGCGGAGGTGCGCGGTGGACCCGTGGAAATCGCCGTTCCGCAGCGCGGCGACAAGGCCGAACTCATGAAGACCGTCACCGAAAACGCCCGCCAGGCCCTCACCCTGCACAAGAGCCGGCGCGCCGGCGACCTCACCACCCGCAGCGCCTCCCTCATGGAGCTGCAGACGGCCCTAGAGCTTCCCGACCCGCTGCTGCGCATCGAATGTTACGACATTTCGCACGTGCAGGGTACGAACGTGGTCGCCTCCATGGTGGTCTTCGAAGACGGCATGCCCGCCAAGAAGGCCTACCGCACCTACAGCATCACCGGGGACGCCGCACGCGACGATACCGCCAGCATGTACGATGTCATCACCCGCCGCTTCAAGCGGCACCTGGCCCAGCGGGCCGAGCGCGCCGAGGCGCCCGCGCACTCCGGTGAGATTGACGCCTCCACGCCCGAGCCGCAGACCTTTGCCTACCCGCCGAACCTCGTGCTCGTGGACGGCGGTCCGCCCCAGGTGGCCGCCGCATCCGCCGCCCTGAGCGATTTGGGTATTACCGATGTGTACGTGGCCGGAATCGCCAAGCGCCTGGAGGAGCTGTGGCTGCCGGATGACGACTACCCGGTCGTGCTCCCGCGCACCTCGGAGGCGCTGTACCTGGTGCAGCGCATCCGCGATGAGGCGCACCGCTTCGCCATCACCTTCCACCGCTCCAAGCGAGGCAAGGCCATGGTCGCCTCCGCCCTGGACGAGATACCCGGACTGGGTGAGGTTAAGCGCGCCGCGCTCGTGAAGCATTTTGGGTCGGTGGCGCAGATTAAGCAGGCCACCGAGGAGGAGCTAACACAGGTGCCCGGCATCGGCCCGGCGCTTGCGCAGAAGATTATGGCGGCGCTGGCGTAACGCACCGATTGGGTCCCGCCGGTGGGCCTCTTGCGTGCGGGCTGCGCGTGACCGGCGTGCGAGGACCGGTGCGTGAACCCGCGAATGGGGCCCGTAACCGGCCGTCATAAACGTGTCATAATTGAAGGAAACCGTCATCATTACGAGCGCGCTACCTTTGCGTGCCCTCAACCAGTAGAGTGGAAACCGTGAGTAATAACCATCTACGCCTATTCACCAGCGAATCGGTGACTGAAGGCCATCCCGACAAAATTTGTGACCAGATTTCCGACGCAATCCTGGACGGCATTATCGCCCAGGATCCCGCAGCGAACGTTGCTGTGGAGACCATGGTGACCACCGGCCAGGTGCACGTCGCCGGTGAGGTGACCACCTCCAGCTACGTCGAGATTCCCTCCATCGTGCGTGAGACCATCCTCGATATCGGTTACGATTCCTCGACCCGCGGTTTCGACGGCGAGTTCTGCGGCGTCTCCGTCTCCATCGGCGAGCAGTCCCCGGACATTAACGCCGGCGTGTACGAGTCCCTCGAAGTTCGTCAGGGCATCGCCGCCGACGATTACGACCGCCAGGGCGCGGGCGACCAGGGCATCATGTTCGGTTACGCATCGAACGAGACCAACGTGCTGATGCCCGCCCCCATCTGGCTGGCACACCGCCTCTCCGAGCGCCTGACCAAGGTGCGCAAGGACGGCCTGCTGACCGATCTGCGCCCCGACGGCAAGACCCAGGTGACCCTCGGCTACGACTCGAACAACGTGCCCGTATCCGTTGATACCGTGGTTGTTTCGAGCCAGCACACCGCCAGCTACGATCTGGCCGACCTACGCGCCGACATTGAGAAGCATGTGATTGCCCCCGTGCTCAGCTCCGTGGACCTGGATTCCTCCAACACCAAGTTCATCGTCAACCCCGCCGGTCGCTTCGTGCAGGGCGGCCCCGTCGGTGACGCCGGCCTGACCGGCCGCAAGATCATCGTTGACACCTACGGTGGTTCCGCACGCCACGGTGGCGGTGCGTTCTCCGGTAAGGACCCCTCGAAGGTGGACCGTTCCGCAGCCTACGCTATGCGCTGGGTCGCCAAGAACATCGTGGGCGCCGGCCTCGCCGATCGCGCCGAGGTTCAGGTGGCGTACGCCATCGGCCAGGCAGCACCCGTTGGCCTGTACATCGAGACCTTCGGCACCGAGAAGGTTGACCCGCTGAAGATTGAGCGCGCCGTGCGCGAGGTCTTTGACCTGCGCCCGCTGGCCATCATTAACGATTTGGACCTGCGCCGCCCCATCTACCGCAAGACCGCGGCTCACGGCCACTTCGGCCGCACCGAGCCGGAGTTCACCTGGGAGCGCCTCAACCGCGTGGATGCACTGCGCTCGGCAGTGTCCTCCTCCTAGAACGAATTCAGCGAACGAGAGCACGATAGCGCGCGTGAGTCAGAACCGTTCTGATGAACCGAAGGTACCTGCGGGTACCCAGCAGGAATCCCTGCAACAGCTTGACCTGTTGCAGGGATTTCCTGCTCTTCGTGATGCCCTGATTCCCGCGACGCCCGAGCCGGTCAGCGTGGCCGCCGAGTTGCGGGCCAGCGGCGTGGTGAACCCCGTGGCGCGCGTGCGTGTGGATAGCACCCTGCCGCAGGTGGACCGCACCTTCGACTATCGCGTGCCCGCCGAGCTGAGTGAGGATGCGGTGCCCGGCGCCCGCGTGCGTGTGCTGTTCAACGGCCACGAGATGACCGGCTACATTGAGGAGCGCGCGGCCACGACCGATTGGACGCGGTCCTCGCTTGCCCCGCTCAAGGGGGTGCTCTCGCGTGTGCCGGTGGTGGCGCCCGAGATTTTCAGCGTGGCGGAAGCGCTGGCCGATCGCTACGCCTCCACGGTGGCGAACGTGTTGCGCCTGGCGGTTCCTCCGCGTGTGGCCGCCCTGGATAAGAAGTACGCTCCGTTCCTGCCGGGTTACGAGCCTTCCCAGGTGGGACCTCAAGCTCCGGTTGAGGGCGAATCTGCCGGTAACCCTTCGATTGAAGGTGAGGGTTGCGAATCTCAGGTTCAGGCTGAGGGTGAATTGGCTAAAAACTCTCTGATAGGCGGAAATAGTACTGAGGCCGACCCCTACGCCTGGCTCGCTACCCCCGGCGCACCCGCGCCCTTCACCCTTGAGCCTCCCGCCCCGCTGGAGGACGCACCCGATGCCGCCGCGGTCTTCTCCGATTACGAAAACGGCCCCGAATTTATCGAGGACGTGGCCGCCGGCGTCGCGAGCCGCGCCGTCATGACCGTGCTTCCCGGCCACCTGGAACACACCTGGGCCGATGTGCTCGCCGCGGCCCTAGCCACCGCGGCAACCTCCGGGCGGGGCGCCATCGCCGTGGTTCCCACCGCCAAGAGCCTCGACCTGCTGGAGAGCGCCCTCGCGCGGGTGCTTCCCACCGATTCCTACGCACGCCTGAGCGCCGATTCGGGCCCGCACGCGCGCTACCACGGGTTCCTCAAGGCCCGTCTGGGTCGCGTGCCCGTCGTCATCGGAACCCGCGCGGCCGCCTACGCCCCGGTCGCTAACCTGGGCCTGGTCGTCTGCTGGGACGACGGCGACTCGTCGCTGCTCGAACAGCGCGCCCCCTATTGCCACGCCCGCGACGTGCTACTGTTGCGCGCCTCAGCGGAGAACGCCGCGGCGCTCTTCGCAGGGTTCACGATGAGTAGCGAGGCGGCACGCCTGGTACGCACCCGCTGGGCCACCTACCTGCGGGCTCCTCGCTCGCTCGTGCGTGAGTATTCGCCGCGCATCTTCTCGACCGGTTCGGAGTACGAGCTGGCTCGCGACCCGCTGGCTGCCGTGGCGCGCATCCCGCACCTGGCCTTCGAGCACGCCCGCCGCGCCCTGTCCCGAGGCCCGGTGCTCGTGCAGGTGGCGCGTAGCGGTTACGTGCCCTCGTTCTCGTGCGCGCGGTGCCGCATGCCAGCCCGATGCACCGTGTGCAGCGGCCCGCTTTCGCTTGCTTCCGGTTCATCGGTGCCCTCCTGTGCGTGGTGCGGCCATCTGGCCCAGCAGTGGCGGTGCCCCGAATGTGGGTTTAACCGCTGGCGTTCCTCGACGGTGGGGGCGATGCGTACGGCCGAGGAGCTGGGCCGCGCCTTCCCGAACGTTCCGGTAATTTCCTCCTCGGGCGACCACGTGCGCGCGACGGTCGGCCCGGAACCGGCCCTGGTCGTGGCGACTCCCGGGGCCGAGCCCGTGGCTTTCGGCGGTTACGCGGCGGCCCTGCTTCTGGACGCCGATAAGATGCTCTACTTCGATTCCCTGCGCGCCCCCGAGGCCGCCCTGCGTCGTTGGCTTAACGCGGCGGCCCTGGTGCGTCCGGCGGCGCTGGAGGGAACCGTGGTGACGACCGCTTCGCCCTCGCCCGTGGAGCAGGCCCTCATCCGCTGGGATCCGGCCTGGTTCGCTCGCGAGGAGCTGGAGGAGCGTGCCCAGACGGGCCTGCCTCCGGCGGTGCGCACGGCCGCGGTAACCGGCGCGGAGGCTGACGTGCGCTCCTTTATGGAAATCTTCCTGGGTTCTTCGGCCCTACCCGAGTCTGTGCGCGAGCAATTGCGGGTGGTCGGTCCGGTTCCGCTGGACCACGGCTATCTCGCCTGGTCCGAGACCCTGGAGAATGATCCGGAGGAATCCCCGGTGCGCGGGGATTGGCGCGCCCTGATCTTCTTCTCCTACGGTATTGCCCAGCAGGTGACGCACGAGTTACGCGCCACGCGCGCCACGATGGCCGCCCTCAAGAAAACCGTGGGGGAGCGGCCCGTTCAGGTGCGTTGTGACGGCTTGGACGTGCTTTAAAACCCACAGTCTTGCGGATTTATCTGCAGAAAACGCAGAGGTACAGTGCAGAAAGGGGGCGTCGTGGATCGCCAGCTGGTGAAGGGCAGTTCCCTGCCCTCGGACGAGCAGCGGACCCTGCTGGGGTATGCCTCCCGGCACCCCAAAAGTGCCCTGCACAGTACGGGTCGCCGGCACGACGCCGCGGTTCTGCTGATTCACGGCATCGGGTACCAGAACTTCGGTGAAACCCTGGATTACTTCGGCAAGCCGGTGGCGCACAGTCTGCAGACGTTGGCCACAATGGCGAGCGCAGCCGCACCCGATACCGGTTCCGATGCCGCGGACAGCCCCGAGGAGGCGACCCGGGGGAGCGTCACGCTCATCCCCGACGGCGATACTCAGCCGCCATCGGGGGAGGTGACCTCGCATAGCGAGCACCGCGAGCTGAGCTACGCGCTCACGCTGGAGTACGTGCAGGCCCCCGAGGCTCCAGAAACCCCCGAAACTCTCGAAGTTTCCGAATCTACCGAAGTACCCGAGTCCCCGGAGGACCGGGAAGCCGTCGACGAGCCGAGCGCCTCGTCGTTGCAGGCGCGTATCTCGGAGGGGCTGCGCGCTCAGGAACGACGCCTGCAGGAGCGCCTCAGCGCCTCGCGTTCGAGCCGTCCGGAGCGTTCGGTGGTGCGTCGCAGCATCCTCCTTCAGGAGGGGTTCTGGCGCCCGAAGCACTATCGTCCCCTAAGAGATCACCTGCCCTGGCTGGTCTCGGTGCTGCCGCTTTTCCTCATGTTCTGTCTCTACTACGAGCGTCCGGGCCGAACCTGGACCGATCGCGCCGGGCAGCTGCTCCGGTCGATAGCGCGTTTTGTGAACGTGGCCGGTTGGCTTGTGCTGGCGGTGGTGACAATCGTGACGATGCGCGACGCTTTTGTTGCTTCCCTGAGCACGAGCCGCGGTCTGCTGACGGCGCTGGTGGCCGTGCTCAGCCTGGGTATTTTGGGTTGGGCTTTGGCTCGCCGTGCCCGCGAGCTGTGGGCGCTGGTGAAGGCGATTCCCACGCAGCTGATTCAGACGGCGACCAGCCCTGAGTCTCGGGATTTGGAGCGCATCTACGCGCGTTTGGACCGTCAGCTGGATCTGCTGGCGGCCCGTAGTGATGCCCCGGGTATTATTGCCCATTCGCAGGGCGGGTACCTGGGGTATGAGCTGTTGCGTCGCCGTGCGAAGGCCGGAAAGAAACCCCTGCGTTTCTTCTACGGGCTGGGTAACGGTGTGGTGCCGATCAGTATCATCGCCAGTGACCGCAACGACGTTCCCGCTCCGCTCGATAGCTCCGGCGGGTTCCGCAACCGCCTGACCCTGCTGGCCCTCGGAGCGGTAGCCGGGTTCGCCTGGGTTCAGGAGGCCCTGCTTCTGGTTGGCCCCTACGCCTCACTGCTGCGCCACATGATGCTGATTCCGTTGACGCTGGGCGCGGCCACGGTTGTCTTCGCCGTGCTCTCGGCGCTGAAGGGCCGGGGTCGCATTGCGCAGGAGACGGGGGCGATCCCTGCCTTCTGGAATGTCTACGGCACACGTTCCCTGATTAGGTGGCTTATTCCGACGCTCTTTGTGCACGGGGTATTCATGATGTTTACCTCCCTCATGCTGGTGCTTGCCTACCTGAGCGGTGAAGCGAGGGTTCCTGCGCCCACCGCATTGGGCGTGGCGTTCTGGTGCGTCGTGATGCTGGCGATAGTCGTATCGGTGCGTAGCTGCTGTCACCTGTTCGTGCGCGCCTATGCGCCCTCGCTGCACGAGATGAACGTGGTGGATCACTGTGAGATTGCGGCGCGCGGCGATAGCATCGGGCGTTCGAACATCACACAGCCGACCGATGTGAAGGTTACCTTCGCGACCCTGCCGGGGCCTTCGGTGAGTAGCCACATGCAGTATTTTGACGCCAGCTCACCGGTTCCGCTCATGCTGTCGCGCCGTTTGCTGCCGCACGTTCTACCGGCCGACACGCACCTGCTGGAGGGTGTGAACGATATCGGCGCCGAGCTCAACCGTGCCTTTGCCCGGGCTAAAAGGGTTGCGCGTGCGGTGCACTACGGCCTGTATGCGGGGTTGACCGCGCTGTTTGTGCTGCTGCTGAATGCGGCGTCGCTTCTGCACGTTTCGGCGCAGGCCGGTCTGGATGTGCCGGTCCTGGACTCCGCGGGGTTTGAGTGGGCGGTGGCCGCGGCCCGGTACCTGCGTGAGCAGGTGGATTCGCCCGGCGGCGGCCTCGCTTTGCTGGCGATTCTGTTCGCGGTGGAGGTGCTGCTCGTGGTGGTGCTGTCTCCTGCGACTCAGCGTCGGTTCCAACGGTTCATGGTGACGAAGATTGATCGCACTCTGGCGCGAGAGAGCGTCGCCGGGGGAGTCGTCGATGAGGCGAGCGCGCCTCGGCCCGATGCGGGTTAGGGTAGCGCCGCGTTGGGGCTACCCCCACAATCCGTGCACCAATGTGCATCTAATGGCTCATAGCTGAATCTTTGAGGTCCCAACTGGTTTAGCCGTCGTATTCACGGTAATATATTCGGCACCGCGGGCACTTTTTCGGCGCTTGTCGAGAGGGTATCGGCGGTATCTATCACTCAACTTCGCGTACGCCTCACAACCGTGCGCACCAACGAAAGATGAATACTGGTGACTCAGACTATGATCACCCCCGCATACGAACCTGCATGCGGCGGGTCTGCTTCTGTACACAATAACGGCGTCATGCACCCTGACCCCGTTTTGCTTGCCGATATGACCGTTGCGGAACGAGGAGCTGTTTACCGCTACCTGGCGCGTTTCGCGGAGCTGGACGACGCAAAGATTTTCTACGCGTACGGCCACGCCTATGAGCTGGCCCGTAGGGACGCCGAGCGCGGCCTCTGCGTAAGCGTGGCGTAGCCTGCATAATTAGAGCTTTAGGAAATGCTGTTGCACTCTTGACGAGTGCGGCGGCATTTCTTTTTAAGCTTCTAACGGTGGACTCAAACGGTGGGGAAAAACCGGCGGTTACCTGCCTCTCTGATGCCCCCTGATTTCCGCCTGACAACCGCGGACGTGTCCATTATGAGGTTGTTCCCTAGCGGTTCTTGAACATTGATTGGCTCTTGGGTACTTTAGAGGTATCACAACCACCACCGCGAAGAGGCATCCGGTTATCGCTGCGAACCTATTCGCCGTGTTACTCCGCGTGGCGTTTGCACTGTAGCGACGCCCTGACGAAAGGCTTTCGACGATGAGCCCGGCATACGATTACGAACCCGGATTCGGCGATTCCGCTCCCGAGCGTAGCAACGGTATCACCCACCCCAACCCCGAACTGCTTTCGGCCATGACGATGGCCCAGCGCGGTGCGGTCTGCCGCTACCTGGCGCGTTTCGCTGAGCTGGATGACGCGAAGATTATTTACGCCTACACCCACGTCAACGATTTGGTGGCAAAAGAAGAGGCCCGCACCGGTAGCTTCACCGCGGTCTAGCGGGTTTCCGTGATTTGATTTCGGGGCGGTTCGCTACACACTTCCTCCGCGCCTACGCAGGGAACCCGCCCTCGCTTCGCTTCGGGCACCCTGAGGGCGCTTCCGGAAGGTGCAGCCTCGCCGCCCTTGTATAGGGAAACGCACCTACCGGCAACCACAAACTAAATACGAGAATGCCGCCGCACCCTCCCGAGTTTCGGGGGAGTGCGGCGGCATTTCTTTGCCCAACGCAGGCTCTAGATTCCGCGCACGACATCCAGCAGTTTGAGCGCCGAGTCGCGCCAGGAGTAGCGGCGCACATCCGACAGGCCGTCAATGATGACGCGCTCGCGAACGGCGGTGTCCTCCAGGGAACGGATTGCCTTGACCCAGTCGGCGGCGTGCGCCTCCGGGGCACCGTCAACCGGCGCGAACACGGCGTGCGGGGCAATCTCACGGAAAATCGGGATGTCACTAATCACCGCGGGGCAGCCGGCAGCCTGAGCCTCGACCACGGGCAGGCCGTAACCCTCCTCGCGGGAGGCGGTCACCAGGGCGTGCGCCCGGCGGAGCAGCTGCTGGTACTCCTCATCGCTCACGCCGTTGTGCACCTCCACGTTCTCACCGATAAGGCGCTCGTCGGTGAGCTGCACCAGGCGCTGCGGCGGCATCTTCGACAGCAGATGCAGGCGGTAATCCGGCAGGGAACGCATCGCCAGCAGCAGGGTTTCAACGTTCTTGTACGGCATGAACGAACCCATGTACACCAGGTGCTTGACGGGCTGCTCTTCGCGGGTGGTGGCGCGTTCCAGCGCGGTCTGGCGGGAGACCACACTGCCGGGCTGCGGGGCGTTGGGCACCACGAACAGCGGCTTGGTGGTCAGCTCGTGCTCACGAATCAGCGAGGCGGTCGACTCAGAAACCGTCACGACCGCGTCGCCGTGGTTGAGCAGGAAGCGCTGCGGGGTGTAGGTCTTGTGGAAGAGTCGCCAGCCCACGCGCACCGGTGCGGGCAGGAACCCGGGCGGGGTCGGGTGCGAGTAATAGATCAGGTCGTGCAAGGTGAGAATCAGCTTGAATTTGCGTCCGGTGGAGCCGATAGTCTGCATGGGGGAGAACACCACGTCCGGCGCGTACTTGTTCAGCTGTAGCGAGGCGGTCGGTTCGAGCGGGCCGGTGGGCGAGCAGATCTTCACGTGCGGCAAATCCGGCAGCATGTCTAGCTGACGCTCGTCGCTAATGATCATGGTCAGGTCGAGGTCGGCGGCGGCTTCGTCACCGGTGTCGATGAGGGTTTTGAGCGCGCCCAGCAGGGAGGCGGTGTAGCGGCTGATGCCGTCGTGGAAGCCGATACGGGTGTATCGGGCGTCAACCATGAGTTTCATGTTGGTTCCTTACTTCTCTTTCCCTGGGTGGCCGGCGGCGAAATCGGCGATGAGTTCCGCGGCGCGGCGAGGGGTTTCGTAGTGGATGAGGTGCCCGACTTCGGGGATCATGTCCAGGCGCTCGCGGGCGCCGGTCGAAGTAGCGGGCAGGCTGCGGGAGGTCAGCGTCGCGTACATGGCGCGAGCTGTTTCGGGGGTGCCCAGGTCGTCGTCTTCGGCAACGAGCATTTGCACCGGTACTCGGATGGCGGCGGCGTATTCGGCGGCGGTGTGCGTAATGGACGCTTCGTAGGCGCTGAGCACTCCGCGGCGGGAGCCGAAGGAGCCGAAGTAGGCGGCGTGCTGGCCGTTGATGAAGCGGCGCATTGCCTTGTCTTTGGTGCGCATCATGACTTCGCTGGAGGCGCGGGTAATCAGCTGCGAACGCAGCAGCGGGTAGCCGATTTTTTCGGGGAGTGCCGCGCCGGCGCGGTAGTAGAGGGAGGCGAGGCGGGAGGCGACGCGCTGGCTACCTTCGAGGGCAGGCTCGCTAATCGGGTTGATGAGCGAGAGGAACGCGAGCGAGTTCGGGTGTGCGGCGGCGAAGGCGCTGGTGACGATGGAGCCGAAGGAGTGGCCGACCAGGTGCAGCGGTAGGGGCTGTGCATCCTCGCGGGCGGGGTTAGTGTGCTTCACAAAGTCGTTCAGCCACGCCACGTACGCGTCGATGCTGTCCTCGTCCAGGGCGCTTTCGGGCAGGTCTGCGGAGCGACCAAAGCCGGGCAGGTCGGGGCTGATGATGCTGACGTTCGGAATGAGCTTCAGCAGGTAGTTCGCGATGATTTCCAGGCCGTGGTGGTCGCCGCGGAAGCCGTGCACGAGCAGCACGGGGTAGGAGCCTTCGGGGAAGGTGCCGTCGTTCATGCCTTTGCCGTACTGCCAGTAGCGGGTCATGACCGCCTGCGCGCCCTCACCAATGAGGGCGTCGTGGCGGGTGCCGGGAATGAGCGGGCCGGGCACGCCCTCAAGAACTGAGGTGTTGGGGGAGTCCGGGGTAACGGTGGAGGTCATGGGTACCTTTCGCGGGTTGGGTACTGGGACGGCAAAGTCCCGTTCTTAATTCTAGGGGAGAAGCCTGAAAGGGCTCTGAAACCCGCCTGGCGCATCGGTAATCGCGCGGGTGGTCGGGTGGGTGGTGCCGTCCATTTGGTAGTCGAGACAGTCTCAACTCTGGCGCGGTGCAGGTTTCGCGTTACACTTGGAGGGTTAAGTTTTTATCAACCTGTCTTTATTTAAGGAATCGCTGTGTCTGCTCAGGTAGAGACCGAACGCAACGAAAATGCGTACGACTTCCGCGCTATGGAAGCCAAGTGGCGCCCCTACTGGGACGAAACGAAGGTTTTCCAGCCCACCGGTCACGCACCCAAGGGCCGCAAGTATGTTCTGGATATGTTCCCCTACCCCTCCGGTGACCTGCACATGGGTCACGCGGAGGCATTCGCCATTGGTGACATGAACGCCCGCTACTACAAGCAGTGCGGCTACGACGTTCTGCACCCGATTGGCTGGGACTCCTTCGGCCTGCCGGCAGAGAACGCAGCCATTAAGAACGACACTCACCCCAAGGAGTGGACGTACAAGAACATCGACACCCAGGCCGAGTCGTTCAAGCGTTACGCCATTGCCGCTGACTGGAGCCGCCGCCTGCACACTTCGGACCCCGAGTACTATAAGTGGACCCAGTGGTTCTTCGAGCAGTTCTATAAGAAGGGTCTGGCGTACCGCAAGGACTCCATGGTCAACTGGTGCCCCAAGGACCAGACCGTGCTCGCTAACGAGCAGGTCGTCAACGGTGCCTGCGAGCGCTGCGGCACCACCGTGACCAAGAAGGCCCTGAACCAGTGGTACTTCAAGATCACCGACTACGCCCAGCAGCTGCTGGACGACATGGAGCAGCTGGAGGGCAAGTGGCCCGACCGCGTGCTGCTCATGCAGCGCAACTGGATTGGCCGCTCCGAGGGTGCCGAGGTGCGCTTCGAGATTGAGGCCACCGAGGACCAGGCCGCCGAATCCTTCACCGTGTTCACCACCCGCCCGGACACCCTGTACGGCGCAACCTTCATCGTTGTTGCTGCGGATGCGGCGTTCGCCGAGCAGATCGTGGCACCCGAGCAGAAGGCCGCCCTGGAGCAGTACCGCGAGGACATCAAGGCGCTGAGCGATATCGATCGTCAGTCCTCCGAGCGCGAGAAGACCGGCGTGTTCACCGGCCGCTACGCGATTAACCCGTTGACCGGCGCGAAGCTGCCCGTGTGGGCCTCCGACTACGTGCTGGCCGACTACGGTACCGGTGCGATTATGGCCGTGCCCGCGCACGACCAGCGCGACCTGGACTTCGCCCTGAAGTTTGACCTGCCCGTCGTGAAGGTTCTGGATGTTGAGGGCGCTGAGGATCCGGCCACCAGCGGTGTTGCTACCGCCGGTGACGGCGTGCTCGTGAACTCCGGCGAGCTGACCGGCCTGCCCAAGGCCGAGGCGATTGCCAAGGCCATCGAGCTGGTGGAGGTCGCCGGCACCGGTGAGGGCAAGGTTATCTACCGCCTGCGCGACTGGCTGCTCTCCCGCCAGCGCTTCTGGGGTACCCCCATCCCCGTGATTCACTGCGAGGACTGCGGCGAGGTGCTCGTTCCCGAGGATCAGCTGCCGGTTCTGCTGCCCGATAACCTGCGTGGTGAGCAGCTGGCCCCCAAGGGCCAGTCGCCCCTGGCCGCCGCCGATGACTGGGCTATCGTGCCCTGCCCGAAGTGCGGCAAGCAGGCTCGCCGTGACTCGGACACCATGGACACCTTCGTGGACTCCTCCTGGTACTTCCTGCGTTACGTTTCCCCGCATGACGACCAGGCTCCCTTCGACCCGCAGGCCATGCGCGAGTGGGGTGCCGTCGACATGTACGTGGGCGGCGTGGAGCACGCAATTCTGCACCTGCTGTACGCGCGCTTCTTCACCAAGGTTGTTCGCGACCTGGGCCTGATTCAGCACGATGAGCCCTTCAAGGCGCTCATGAACCAGGGCCAGGTGCTCAACGGCGGCAAGGCAATGTCCAAGTCGCTGGGTAACGGCGTGAACCTGGGCGAGCAGCTCGATAAGTTCGGTGTGGATGCAATCCGCACCACCATGATTTTCGCGTCCCCGCCCGAGGATGACGTGGACTGGGCCGACGTTTCCCCCGCCGGCTCGCAGAAGTTCCTGGCTCGCGCCTGGCGCGTGGCTCAGGACGTCACCAGCGAACCCGGCGTGGACGCAACTACCGGTGACCTGGAGCTGCAGAAGCTGATTGCACGCACCGTGCACGAGGTGCAGGGCCTGATTGAGGGCGGCAAGTTCAACGTGGTTGTTGCGAAGACCATGGAGCTCGTCAACGCTACCCGCAAGGCTATTGATTCCGGCGCCGGTGCGGCTGACCCGGCTGTCCGCAAGGCCGCCGAGACCATCGCCATCCTGCTCTCGCTGTACGCACCGTACACCGCCGAGGACATGTGGCACGTGCTCGGTCACGACACCCCGGTGCTGACCGCGGGATTCCCCGAGGTTGACCCGGCCCTGCTGGTGGACGACACCGTTACCGCCATCGTTCAGATTAAGGGCAAGGTCAAGGCTCGCCTGGAAGTCGCCAAGGACATCTCCGAGCGGGAGCTTCAGGAGCTGGCCCTGGCCGATGCCGCCGTTCAGCGTGCGCTGGGTGACGCCGAGATCCGCAAGGTGATTGTGCGCGCACCGAAGCTCGTGAACATCGTAATCTAGGCTCTTAGCCGATCTGCAAGCCCCGCTGTGGCTTCGGTTCGTTCTGCGGAACGTCCCGAAAGGCACGGCGGGGCTTTGCTGTACTGCGGTAGTGATGAGTGCCATAATGTTCAGGAAACGCTAGGAGAGGCTTCGTCGCTGAATCATTCGCTGACGAACCGGAAGAAGGGCCGGAATATGGGGCACGAGAACAACGCAAAGGATCGCATTGCCGTGGTCACCGATAGCGCCGCGGCACTGCATCCGGAGCTGGTGGAGCGGCTGAGCGCTCGCGGGAACTTTGTCGTGGTGCCCATGCCCGTTACGATTCGCACCCCCGGTGCGGAGGACCGTAGCTTGCAGGGCCTCGGCGCCGCCGAGATGGACGAGGCGATTATGCTGGCGCACGTCATGGGGCAGACCGTGAGCACTTCCGGCCCGGCTCCTGGCGCGTTTGCTGACGTGTACGACGAGCTGGCATCGCGCGGCTTTACGCACGTGGTGTCGGTTCACCTCTCCGGCGAGCTCTCGGGCACGGTGGAGTCCGCGCGTACCGGCGCGCGCCTGAGCCGCCTGGGTGCCGAGGGCGTGAGCGTGGTGGATAGCCGCACGGTGGCCGGCGCCTACGGTCATGCGGTGGTGCGCGCCCTTGAGCTGTTGGAGGAGGACCCGAACCCCGAGCGGGTCGTGGAGTGCATGCGGCGGGTGTGTGAGCGCGCGACCTTGTACTTTTACATCCCCACCCTGGATGCGCTGCGCCGCGGGGGTCGCGTTTCCCCGGCGCTGGCGATGGTGGGGCAGATGTTTCAGATTAAGCCCATCGGCACGATTTCCCAGGGGAAGCTCACCTACGTGGAACGGCCCCGTACGGCCGCGCGCGCCCTGGATCGGTTCGTGGAACTGACGGTGCAGGCCTGCCGCGAGCACCGTCATGCCGCCGCTCTCGACGCTTCAACGGATGCGGTCCCGGGCAGCGATACGCCCGGCGAGGTGGTCGCGGTGCATCACGTGGGTAATGCGGCCCAGGCGGTGCAGCTGTATGAGCGGGTGCAACGCCTGCTGGGTGAGGGCTCGCTGAGTCATTCCGCGGGTGCCTCCACCGATTCTGCCTCGGGTGAGGGTTCTGTGGCGCTAAACATACCCGAGTTTTTGGTGAGTTCTTTGCCCCCGGTGCTTTCGGCCCATTCGGGGTTGGGAGCGGTTGCGATGGTCGTGTATTAGCGGTTGAAAGGGTGGTTTGTACCCTCTCATCGTGCCTTGATACGGCGGGATTTTTCTGCGAATGGGCATCGTGTGTATTTATTGTTATTTAGACCATATCGCAACATTTTCTCGGGGTGAACACCACGTAAACCAACAGAAAACAAAGGGTTTTTCGCCTATTTTATGGGGTAACTCACAAAAAATTCTCGAATGAGCACACCAAAACACACACAAACTAGGGTAGGATTATTACCAACAACGGCGGAACGCGCCGGGCACCACAGAGCTCGGAATAATTCGGTAAGCATAATGCCCACAAGGCATCGAATTGGGCGGGTCGCCACCCAACGCACTGACAAGGAGATACTCCAGTGACTGTACGCGTAGCAATCAACGGCTTCGGCCGCATCGGCCGCACCTTCTTCCGCGCAGCTCAGACCGAGGGCGTCGGCTTCGAGATCGTCGCAATCAACGACCTCACCGATGTTGAGACCCTGGCACACCTGCTCAAGTACGACTCCATCATGGGTCGCTTCGGCGCAGAGGTCGAGGTCAAGGAAGGCGCACTGGTTGTTGACGGCAAGGAAATCAAGATCCTCGCCGAGCGCGACCCCCAGAACCTCCCCTGGAAGGACCTGGGCGTTGACGTAGTCCTCGAGTCCACCGGTTTCTTCACCGACGGCACCAAGGCAAAGGCACACCTCGAGGCCGGCGCTAAGAAGGTTATCCTCTCCGCTCCCGGTAAGAACATCGACGGCACCTTCGTCATGGGCGTGAACGACGACCAGTACGATGCAGCTAACCACCACATCGTCTCCAACGCTTCCTGCACCACCAACTGCCTCGCTCCGATGGCTAAGGTCCTGAACGACGCCTTCGGCATCAAGCAGGGTCTGATGACCACCATCCACGCATACACCGCTGACCAGCGTCTGCAGGATGCACCCCACCGCGACCTGCGCCGTGCACGCGCCGCAGCCGTGAACATGGTCCCCACCTCCACCGGTGCAGCAGCAGCTGTTGGCCTGGTTCTGCCTGAGCTGAAGGGTAAGCTGGACGGCTTCGCAGTCCGCGTTCCCACCATCACCGGCTCCATCACCGACCTGACCTTCACCGCTGAGCGCGAGGTCACCGTTGAGGAAGTCAACGCAGCGGTCAAGGCAGCAGCTGAGGGCCCCATGAAGGGCATCATCAAGTACAACGAGGATCCCATCGTGTCCAAGGATATCGAGGGTGAGCCCATCTCCACCGTCTTCGACGCACCGCTGACCAAGGTCATCGGCGACCAGGTGAAGGTTATCGCTTGGTACGACAACGAGTACGGCTACGTTGCACGCCTCGTGAAGTTCACCAACAAGGTTGTGGCTTCCCTCTAAGCCTTCTTGGCTTCGATGCATAGCTAAGCGTCATAGAGCGTGACTAACGCATATAGTGAACCCCGGCACCACCGCTTTACGCGGGGGAGTCGGGGTTTGCTGTACCAAGACTCTTGTGCAGGGGTCTTGAATAAAACCCTTAATGATGTATAAACATACTATTTTCTATCGCTCATTTTGAGTCAGAAATACCGTAAGAGAGCAGGGGGTAGAAAGGGTGAATATCCGCGGTATTCTGCGGAGAAACACCTTATAAAAGCTTATTTTTTAGGCTGTCAAAACCCCTATTCTTCGGTATGATTGAAACGGTATATAAACCCACCTAACCAGGAGGAAATCCCATGGCTAAGGCACTGTCCGAACTGCTCGAAGAAGGCGTCGCAGGCCGCCACGTCCTCGTTCGCTCCGACCTGAACGTACCCCTGAAGGACGGCGTCGTCACCGACGACGGCCGCGTCCGCGCATCCCTGCCCGTGATTGAGAAGCTTGCCAAGGCTGGCGCACGCGTCATCGTCACCGCACACCTGGGTCGCCCCAAGGGCAAGGTCGACCCCCAGTACTCCATCGCACCGGCGGCAGCACGCCTGGCCGAGCTCGCCTCCGTGCCCGTGAAGGTTGCAACCGACCTGGTAGGCGAGGACGCAAAGGCTAAGGCAGCAGCCCTGGCTGACGGCGAGGTCCTGGTTCTCGAGAACGTCCGCTACGACGCTCGCGAGACCTCCAAGGACGACGCAGAGCGCGGCGAGTTCGCTGACGAGCTGGTCGCACTGACCGGCGAGAACGGTGCATACGTGAACGACGCCTTCGGTGCGGTTCACCGCAAGCACGCTTCCGTGTACGACGTTGCTAAGCGTCTGCCCGCATACCTGGGTGACCTGGTGAAGAAGGAAGTCGACGTTCTGGCTAAGACCCTGAACGACCCCGAGCGTCCTTTCGTGGTGGTCATGGGCGGCGCTAAGGTGTCCGATAAGCTCGCCGTGATTGACAACCTGATTGGTAAGGCTGACACCATCCTGATTGGTGGCGGCATGGGTTACACCTTCGCCTACGCAAAGGGCTACGAGGTGGGCAAGTCCCTGCTCGAGAAGGACCAGGTTGAGAACGTTCTGCGCTACCTGAAGGAAGCCCCCGAGAAGGGTACCGAGATTGTTACCGCAGTGGACGTGGTCTGGGCTGACGACTTCTCCGCAGATGCTAACACCGAGATTCGCCCCATTGAGGACCTGACCGGCGGCAAGCTCGGCGCAGAGGCTGAGGGCCTGGACATTGGCCCCAAGACCCGCGAGATTTTCGCTGAGAAGATTAAGGGCGCAAAGACCATCTTCTGGAACGGCCCCGTTGGCGTGTTCGAGATCGCTCCGTTCGCTGAGGGTACCCGCGCGGTGGCACAGGCTATCGTCGACTCTGATGCGTTCTCCATCATCGGTGGTGGCGACTCCGCTTCGGCAGTCCGCAACCTGGGCTTCAAGGACGAGCAGTTCGGCCACATCTCCACCGGTGGTGGCGCTTCCCTCGAGTACATCGAGGGCAAGACCCTGCCCGGCCTGGAGGCACTGGGCGCCTAATCCGGGTGGCCTAGCCTGACTGCGTGATTTGAGCGCAGAGTTTTAGCGTGAGACCTCTGTCGGGGCGGTGTTTCGGTACCGTTCCGGCGGGGGTTTCTGTGTGCCCACTCATGCCCGGTCCATCTTATGTGGCAGGATGCGGGGCTGTTTCCTGGCTATTTGCTGTGGATTCCCTGGGGTTGCGGCTTGTATCGGAGGCGTGTGGAACCGACTCTAATAGACTAGGAATGTAGGGTTCCCCGCCGTTCATAGGACACGTCTGTTGTACTCGGTGGAGGGCTGCAACTTCAGAAAATACATCGCGGTATTTCACGAAAGCCGTGGAGGAACACTAATGACCACGAACAACGACGGCAATTCAGTCAGTCAGACTCCGGAGCAGAACCCTGCGCAAACCCCTGAACAAACCCCTGTGCAGAAACCGGAGCAGGAGAAGAAGCGCTTTTCCCGACGAACCCTGGGATATGCCGGCGTAGGTGTTCTGACGGCTGCGGTTGTTAGCCGGTGCACGGGCCTGATTAAGACTCCGGAGGAGCTTGAAGAGGAACGTAAAAAGAAGCAGGAAGCTGAGGAGAAAGAACGGCAGGCTCAAAAGGATCGGGCTTTGGCTGTTCTGGAACCGGACCAAGCATTCGTGGAAGCAACCAAGGTATCTGATTTTGAAGGTCCTCTTGTGTACACTGCCTACGAACGCAATGGTGAGTTCGTTCCCGCGACTGAGGAACATCCCGCGCAGAATGTACCGTACCCTGTACTGCAACCGGAGATGCATGAATATAGTCTGCAGGGTCTTCATACCTTCATGGGGTATTTTTGCGCGGCCCTCAACTACTTCTATTACACGGGAGATACCGAGCCGCTGTCGAAAGTTGTTGAGCCGGAGGCTGTCCTTCCTGAAACAATTCTTCGCCTGTACCGAGAGAACCGCGGATGGATTATATCGAAAGAGGACGTGTGTAAGGCGTGGCTTTCTTTCCCGATGACTGGTGCGGATCAGCTATGGATAACAGAGCAGAATGGTCGACACATTCTATGGTGCTCGCTTGGGGTATATAAAGAATCCTATAGAGGGTATTTCTATATTCCGAGTACCGGTGAAAAATTATCTCTTTACAAATATCAGAGTCCTCTGGGCCGGGAGCCACGGTACAACAGAATGGAGAATCTGGGAACTGAGCACCTGAATGGCAGGTGGACTTTGTTGAATAATGACGAGGATAGGACACCGATGTACCCCGCAGATGTTCCTCGTACCGGTGAATCCTAAGATTTGGTTCTAAACATCCAAAGATGAGTGTAAGGAAGAAGACAATGATAGACAGCAAAAAATTGCCTAAGGAATTTATATACATGGATGATTTCTCTGGCGAGTATTCGTTAGCAACCACTCGTTTAACTGGCGAGTATATTCCAGCTGATCAGAATCATCCAGCATATTGTGCACCTCTCCCAGATGACTATTATGGGCAAGAATCAGCAAATAGCTTTGTGCGGGAGCTTTTCAGCTATATCTATTATTACTCCTGCCAGAATTATGTGCTTTTGGCGTCTGATATACGGGGTTTAGAAGACCCGTGGAGTGAGGACGAGATCTTTTTCCCAGCTATCCTAGATTTCTTCGAAGAGGGTAAGGGCTGGGTAATTACACCTGATACTCGAATTCTTAGTATGCATGTTCTTGAAGCCCAGCCGCACATTACACGTTCGGAGCAAGAGGTGACTGAGTGGAAGGTGCGATTTGATATTCACCCCGAGGCAAAAGTGTATCGAAAAGATACCGGAGAAATGCACCCCATCGCTGAATTTGATACGCGAAATCTGCTTCGTGACGGATCAATACACGGCACGATGAGAACGGTGAGTATAAAAGGAGAAAATCCAATAATCAGTTTTATCCCAGAAGGTACCAACAATGCGTCAGAGGAGAAGACATCATGAGTATCAACAGCGGTCCTAACCCGTATCCTACCTCGTATTCCGACCCATATTCCCGGTCCAATTATCAGCCTGAACCTTGGAAAGGTCGTCCCGTTAACCGCCGTGTCTTTTTAGGCAGAGTGGGCGTAGGCGTTCTGGGTGCTGGGTTGCTTGTTTCTGCCGGGTATCGTGCTGGTGTGCTGGGAACGTACGAGGAGCAATGGGAAGCACGTCGACGGCTTCAACACCAAAGATATATCGACATGGAGCCGAAGCAGCAATACGACTATCAGGAGGAGCTCGGAAAAACTAGTGAATCGCTCATCTACACGGCGTATGAGCGTAATGGGCGGTATGTTCCTGCAACGGAAAAGCGCGCGGCGCAGAATGTTCCCTACCCGGTATTACACCCGGGTATGAATAAGTACACTAGGTCTGGGTTATACGTTTTTATCGCTTACTATTATGCGTCTCTGAATTACTTTTACGCCACTGGGGACACTGAGCCTCTTTCTAAAATTGTGAAGCCAGAAGACGTTATTGAACCTGAAATTCTCCGACTTTATCAAGAAAAACGCGGATGGCTTGTTGCTGATGGTGACGTATATGAAAATCTCTCAATAAGTAGAGGCAGTTTCTATCCGAATGTGGAATTCGAGTCCACCAAGCGAAATATTTTTGAATTCAGTATTACGGATGCTTACAAGTCTAAGATGCCGTATTTCTTTGTTCCTGAGACAGGTGAAAGGTTTAATCTTGAAAATTATAAGCCGGTGGAAGAAACTTCTCCCGGTTTGTATGTAGAAAATTTAAAAGGGCGATGGGTTTTTATTAATAATGGAAAGGATTTGATGCCTCTATATCCTCCCGGTTTTCATAAAATAAGATACTAAATCGATGGGTGGGAGTCGCCGAACAATCCACCTAAGGGTAGCCCAAGTGCATGGGGCTGGATAGAGACCTCAGCCGGAGCGGTACTTCGGTACCGCTCCAGCGGGATTTCTCATCGCTGAGTGCACGCCTGACTATATCCTGTGGATTCTGAGGTTTGGAGGGTCGTCTTGAGGCCGGTGTGGATGGCTTCCAATAGACTGGAAACGTAGAGGCTCCCATAGCTGGCGGCGTCAGCGTTGCTAAGCGCGGGGCGGGTAAACCCGTAAAAATTACATCGTGGATATGCGAAGGAGTATATCCAGCCCAGCTGCCCAGGAATACAGCAGCTGGTCTTAGGTAGAAGCCAGGAGGGAAAGAATGGCTAGGCATGACAAAGAATTCTTTGACGGTGAAGACTACTCGGGACAATGTCCCTATATCGCTAACTGTGTCACCGGGTTATATACCCCGGCTAATCGCGATCACCCCGCTTATTCGCCACCCGCTCCAAATCGTGGGTTTCTCTTCGTCACTAACCGTTATACCTCTGCGGAACTATTGCAACAGTATAGATACTACTATTCCTGTCAGAATTATTTACTTCTTTCATCGGAAACACGTTTCTTGAAAGAAGAGGCGGTAATTCAGGATATGTTCTTTCCGGCTATCCAGGACCTTTTTGAAGAGAGTAAAGGGTGGGTTATTACCCCAAACCAGCAGATTCTGAATATGTATTTTCTTGAACCTCAGCCGCGCATGATTAATCAGGAAGAAAGAATCACGGAGTGGAACGTTCGGTTCGACATTATTCCGGAAGCCAAAGTGTATCGAAAAGATACCGGACAGCTTTATCCCATCAGTGATTTTGATACGCGTGGGCTTATCCGAGACGGAGCAATTTACGGTACATTCCGTTCCCGCCCAGCGAGTAGCAAGCACGAGCAGGACGAACATCGATTTATCCCGGAAAACACTAAGAGCTAGGGAGACGACCATGAGTAACCACGATGAGCAGACAACCGAGAATTCTGCAGGCAGAGCACCTCTTGTGTCCCGCCGCGCAGTAGCCGCGCTTAGCGTGGGCGCTGCCGGGGTGATTGTTGGACAGAGCGTTGGTCTGTTTGATTCGGACGAAACGAGGACCGAGAAACGAAAGAAGAAAATTCAGGAGGAACGAGATCAAGCATTTATCCGCTTCGAACCTGCGGAAAAATACGATGCCCTCCTTTCTTTAGGTCCCTCTTATGGCCCCCTTGTATATACGGCGTACGAGCGTAAGGGGCGATTTATCCCCGCAACTGAAGAACAGCCAGCTCAAAACGTTCCATACCCCGTTATGCAACCCGGAATTGATGCTTACAACAGGGGTGGTCTGTACATATTTATAGCTTACTTTTGTTCTGCGGTGAACTATTTTTATCATACGGGAGACACAGAACCACTCTCTCGGGTTGTAAAGCCGGAAGATATGCTGAATCCCGAGCTTCTTCGTCTCTATCAAGAAAAGCGCGGTTGGGTTATGTCTTCGGATGAAGATATCCTTGCTGCAAGAGTCAGGGAAAGATTACTTGCAGGTGATTTTGAAAAAAATACTAAGCGCAATATTTTTAGTGTCGGTATAGATTTTCGTGGGGCAAAAGATACTGCGTTTTATATTCAGGAAACTGGAGAAAAAATCTCCTTCAATATATCTTCTAAGAATACCTCCTATATCCTCCCGGTAGAACACCTGCGCGGACGCTGGGTTTTCGTTAAAAGCGATATGAAAAAATATACCCCTCTGTACCCGCCAGGGTTTGAGCCCATTGAAGCCCCTGATTTGGCTGAATGAAAGGTGCGGGGTGCCTGATGTGGGTGCATCTCACCTGACTCCGTAGCTTTAGTGCGCAGCATTAGTACATGGTTTTAGAACAGGAACCCCCGTCGGGGCGGTATTTCGGTACCGTTCCGGCGGGGGCTTCTGCATGCCCGCTCATGCCCGGATAATCCTGCGCGGGCAGGGGGGCGGGGCTGTTTCCTGGCTATTTGCTGTGGATTCCCTCGATTCGCCGCCTGTATCCGAGAGGGACAGAGCAGCTTTACTAGACTGGAAATATAGAGGGCCCCGGCGCTCACCGGGCGGTACCCATACGGTTGCCGCGGGGGAGCGAAACAGGGAGCGCACGCACCTCCACAGGCAAACAAATACAGGCAAGCAAATACAGGCAAGCAAATACAGGCGGGCGAAGACGCCCAGGTGCTGAACCCAGCCGCCCGAGCAGTCCAGGACCACCTCGGCAGCTTATGAAAACGGCAACTAGTGAACATCGAATCCAAGGAGGCAAAGAATGACCGTAAACGCTCAAATGCTCTTTGACGAAAAAGACTACACCGGAACATACCCGTATGTAGCCGATGGCGTGATTGGGCCCTACACGCCCGCAAACCGGGACCACCCCGCCTACTCGGCACCCGCCCCGGGCGTGAGGTACACGCCGAATGCTTACGAGGTGTCAAACCTGCGCCCCTACCTGGGCTACTACTACGCCTGCCAAAACTACATGATTCTCGCCTCGGAACCTGCGGTTCTGAGATTGGACAATATCAGCGAGGAAATGTTCTTCCCCACCATTCAGGGCCTCTACGAAGAGGGTAAAGGCTGGGCCATCACGCCCAACCCTCAGATTCTGACCATGAACCTGCTGGAAGGGCAACCGCGCCTCATCGACGAGACGCTAAAAATTGTGGAATGGAACGTACGGTTCGATATCCTGCCCGAAGTTCAGGTGTACCGCAAGGACACTAATCAGGTGTATCCCATCACCGATTTTGATACGCGCGGCCTGATTCGTGACGGCGTGATACACGGGACTCTACGCACACAATTCACGAATGAGTGGAGGCCCGTCCAATTCATCCTAGAAAATAGTTTGAGCTAGGGGAGGGGAGAGCAACATGACGAATAACTTTGGTGGACCCGGATACGGTGGACCCGGATACGGCGGACCCGGATACAACGAGCAACGTGCGTACATGAGGTCTATGCTTTCTCGCGCCAAGTTTATACGGGCTGGCGTATTCGCCGGTGCCGCCCTCGTCGCGGTGGCTTTTGGCTGGGGTGTCAACCTGCTCAATACGATGAGCTCGGATTCCCAAGCCGATAAGAAGCGGGACCAGGAGTTTGTGCGCCTGGAACCCACGGAGAAGTACGATGAGCTCCGTACCTTGGGCCCTTCCTCCGGGCCGCTCGTCTACACGGCGTTTGAGCGTAAGGGGCGCTTCATTCCTGCCACCGAGGCGCAGGCGGCGCAGAACGTGCCACACCCTATTCAGCAGCCCGGAATGGATAACTACGACCGCGCCGGCTTGTACGCATTCTTGGCGTACTTCTTTGCGTCGATGAATTACTTCTACCACACGGGCGACACGGAGCCTCTTTCTAAGGTCACGGACCCGGAAAAGGTGCTACACCCCGAAATTCTTCGCCTGTACAGGGAGAAGCGCGGGTGGATTATTTCGGCTGATAAGAATGTGCTGAGCGCCAATGTTGCTGATGATCTTATCGCGGGTGAAAAGGCTAAAAATACGAGCCGAAATATTCTGGTGAGCACCCTGTACACGACTAAGGCTAAGGACCTTGCGTTTTACGTTAAGGAGACGGGGGAGAAGCAGGATGTCAACAAATATTTGAGGTACCTGGGGCGTTTCTCGCTGGCTGTGGAGCATCTGCGCGGGCAGTGGGTGATTGTGGTGGACCGCGACGGCTACAGCAACCGCAACACCTACGAGCCGATCTACCCGAAGGGCTTTGGCAATCTATAGCGTCCCTGGGCCCCCTCCGGCGCGGTACTTTCGGTACCGCGCCGGAGGGGGTTTCTTGCTGGACTTTTGAGGTGGGCTCTTCGCGGCTGGCTATGGGAGGTGGAATCCGTCCTACTGAGTTCGTGTGCAGAGTGTGCGTGTGTTACCTTGAAGGGTATGTGATTCTCACTGTCACCGAGAGGGAGCACACATGCAACGAATGTGGGCGAGGAAGCTCGTTCACTGTCACATCAACTTCCGGAAGTAAATATATGGGTAACGTCCACGCTAATACTGAAGCTGTTCCTTTTGACTTTGAGAGCGCTGAGGTTCTCAAAACACATTTGACGCATCTAACTCAAGTAATCGAGCATCAGCTCCCTGCTCGCTATGGCGCCGACGGTACTTGTGGTGCCGCTCAGCTCGCCCTGGAAGGTTTCACCGGCGGTTACGCACGGGTGTATAGAGCAAAGCTTGCTTCGTCATTTGCGCTGTTGCGAGAGTTTAAGGAATGCTTTAGCAACGCAGCTCGTAATATGGAGACTTATATTAAAGCTGCCCGCGAGGAAGAGCGTATTCGCCGAGAGATTACTGAATGGGAGAAGCTCAACAAACGTAAGCAGCACGCGATTCATAGTAAGCATAGCGGTCCCTGGTATGAACAAACAGGTGAAGATAACCCAGATTCTAAGTTGGAAATCCCTCCTCGTCCTATGCCTTCCCACCCCCCGCATTTTGAGGTCTACACACCACGACCTGTAGCTGATCCCCTCACCGGAGGGCAGGGAAATTCTGTATCTTCAGGAGCCTCTCAGAGCACTCTTGGTCGTTTTGCGGAGGAAAACTCCTCCGCTCGGGGTACTCAACGTGTGAATACCCGTGCTGCAATTGCCTCTGCTGGTTCCACAGTTTCTATCATTCCACATAATGTGTATCAGTATGGTCAGATTACTTTTTCTATGAATGCTGAACTTGGCCAGGCACAACATCGCGTCGCGTCCACCTATGCTCAGTTCCGTTCGAATACTTCGTGGGGAACTTTTAACGCTGATTCTTTGATTGCTGCGTTGCACACCTGGATTGAAGATGTGTATGAAGATGCTACCTGGCTAGGAAAAGTTGCTCAGGTAATGCTTGATGCTGCAACTTATGGCAATCTCACTAGTGCTTCGGTGGAGGGTTCTGTTGATCTTTCCGGGCCTGGGGCAAAGGCTCAAGTTAGCCTCGACATGAACCTTCTGAATGAGTTGATGCATGATGATATTCCCATGCATCACCTACTGCAGGTTCCTGGTATGAGTATTACCGGTGTAAATATCTCGTCCGGCTATGCAAATGATCCCGTCAACGTTGCAACCGGTAACTTCATTGAAAGTGAAGTTGACCTTTGCTCTCGCGTAAACTCGGTGCTCCGTCTTGAACGCACCTATAACAGTGTTCTGGCTGCCCTCCAAAATACCCCTCATGGTGCTTTTGGCAAGGGCTGGTCAAGCGTGCTGGATAGCCGACTTGAGCAAAACTCTGACAGCATCTCATGGCACACTGCTGACGGTCGTGAACTCGTCTTTGAACGTGATACGAACTCGGCTAGCGGGTATGCACGAACTCCCAACGCCCCCTACTGGCTGGAGAAGGTAACCGACTCAGCTCTAGACGCGACACCTACACATAATGTGGAATCAGCCTCTGCGCCCTTCGAAGAAGATACCGAAGGACAAGAGGCACTTTGGGGCGCCCTGTACTCGGCTGTGAATAAAGCGGTCAAGTCCGCCTATCATCTATCGCCGGCGTCCTGTGAAGTAGCGGAATCGACTGAACCCACCTACTACTGGTCAGTTACTAACCATTCTGGTAGCCGTTATTTCTATGCTCCTTCAGGCGAATTGGTTGCTTTCATGGAGGGGCACCCCAGCTCAGCTGTAGTTGCTCTGTACAGCCGTGGCCCGAAGGCTAATGACGATGAGGAGTTCGTAGCGCAGCGACCGAGCGCTTTGATTCAGCCTCTTAGCGCGCAGGGCATTGTTGTCAGCTATGATGCACAGGACTTTGTATCTGGAGCATCTCTCGTCAACTTCCGTGAAGGCTCCTCTGAAGAACAATCATCGGTGCAGGCTGAAAGCCAGCTGAACGATGCGCGCTATATTTACAATTCTGCTGGCGTGCTTTGCGAAGTTCAGCGACCTGATGGTACCCGCCGTTATGAACAGACGGAAGATAACCTCATCCACCGTGTCTGGAATGAAACGGGATATTGCGAGGTTGAGAATAGCTATGACGCTGATGGCCGCATCGTAGCCCAGAAAACTGAGCACGGTCGAAATATCAGTTACCGCTATGAGCACGGTCTAATGACCGTGATTGAAGATTCCGGAACCGGTGAGCACGCTAATATTTGGCGCTCAAATGAACACGGTCAGCTTGTTTCCCTCGTGGCTGGCGACGGAAGCCGCCAGTCCATGCGATACAACTCCTACGGTTACCGCACCTACATCTGTGAGCGTGACGGATCTGTGACTCATCGTAGCTACGATGAACGCGCTCGCCTTGTCTCGGAAAATACTCCGGAAGGTGCAGTCCACCGTTATACGTGGGATGAGTACGACCGTATGATTGCCCACCGAATTATGAATAAGGATCGGCGTGCAGGCACTCTCACCGAAACACGCTATACCTACTCCCAGAACCCGCTGGACCCTAACCCTCTGACTATTACCCGTAACGGAGGCGATACAACTTATCTTGAATGGGATAACGCAGGTCATTGCACCGCCGTCACTGATGAATCAGGATTCAACCAGCACTTTACCTACAATGACCGTGGACAGCTTCTGAGCTCCACAGATTCTAGTGGTGCTCAAACGCATTATTCGTATGATGCTGCCGGCAACCTGCGCTCAGTAACCAACACTCTCGGAGATACCCAGTATTTTGAGTGGGATGCGAGCGGGCGCCTCAGCACGGTGGTCGACGCGATGGGTGCTCGTTGGGGTCTGTCTTATGAAGAGGCAGCTCAGAACGCTACGCCGACCTCCGAGCAGCACCTGACAGCGCTGACCGACCCTGAAGGTCACATCACTACTTTTGAATACTCAGCTGGTCACCTAAGCGCTGTGATTGACCCTATGGGTAACCGAACCAGTGTCGAACGCGACACCTGGGGCAACGTTATATCCATGACTGATGCCGCAGGAGCCCAGACCCATTATGAATACGACGAACTCTCGCAGCTCGTCGCTATCGTTGACCCCTGTGGGGCTCGTACCGAGTATGAGTATTCTCTAACTGGCGACCTGAGCCGCATTGTGGACGCTACGGGTGTAGCTTTGGGCATTACCCACTCGCGCTCTCACGGTGAGTACTCGATGCGAGTTGAGGGCGCGCCTGGTAACTACGCTGTTATAACCGATGCCCTGGGACGAGTTGTTTCTGCATCAAATTCTCTGATGACTATGGTGCCGGGTCTGGGTCCCGCTGGCTCCTTGCACTCTGATTCTTCTCTTGCAGGGCTTGCTTCAGTAGGTAAGCAGCCTTCTGAGCGTCCTGCGGGTCCTTGGGCGTCGTGGAGCTTGGTGCAGCCGGAACTTCGTGTTCCCACTATTTTGGGTTCCCGCAATAACGTATCGCGAGTCGACAGTACCCTTACTGCTACTCATCTTCCGTCTGTTATTACGATGTTTGAGAACCGTCAGGATATGGCGGCTCTCTTTAGTGTGCCCGTTCCTAAGTTGAATATTCCGGATGCCTCTATCCTTCTCAACTCTTCCTCTGATAGTTCTGCACAGGCTGGGTATAACGCTCAGAGCCAGGTTGCTCAGATTATCTCTGCAAATGGAGCGGTAGTTAGCTTCGAGTATGATTCTCAGGGGCGCATGAGTCGTAGCGTTAGCGCAGCTGGTCGAGAGACCATCTTTGAATATGATGCTGCAGGTCGTTGTATCAGTCAGAAGGTTCTCAAGAAGACGAGTGAGCTCGACACTGACGAAGGTTACCTGGAAACTATCTTTACCTATGATGCTGCAGGTCGCCTGTTGGAGAAGACCATTCGGGATTCTGCAGATGCTTCAGCAACCCCGTCGCGTCTTGTACAGTACACCTACGATGCTGCTGGCCGACGCATTAAAGAAGATACGGGGGAGAAGGTTACCTGCTACAGCTATACTGCACGGGGACTTATTGCGCGTATTGAAGATAGCGTTGAAGGTACCCGTTCTTTCTCATACGATGCGGCAGGTCGCCTTGTTAGCGTTGATGACGCTTTGGGCGGTACCTCCCGTTGTGAGTATGATGCGCTCGCACGTCCTCTGCGCTGGATTACGCCTGCGGGTATCGTAACGAGCTACGAATGGGACGCGGCAGGACGCCTTCTGCGTGAAGAACGCTCGGGTACAAGTTTTACGGTTGAAAGTGCGGCAGACTCTCTCGTACGTACTTTCTCCTACGATGCTGCAGGCCGTCTTCTGACGATGAATGACGGCGAACGTATCCGTTCGTTTGAGTACGATTACGCTCGTGGTGGTGTACTCCGCTCAGTCACGGTTGATGGTGAAGTTCAAGGAACTTTTGAATATTCCTTGATGAGTGGACGTGGCTCGCAGCAGGGCGCGTTGAAGGTTTCGGTAAATGATGCAAAGGCAGAGCACATCTATGAGTACTCTGCATCTGGCAGGTTGCTGAGCCGTACTCGCGTACCCCATGGTGATATGAGCATGAAGCGCATCTCAAGTACGGTGTCTATTGCTGATCACATCACGGGTATTCTTCGCGCCCCAGACGCGAACCAGCGTACTCTGCATGCCTTGCAAGCGTTTAAGCAGCGTGGTGAGTACACGCTGAACTATACCTACGACGCTGATGGTGTTCTGGTAATGAGTAGTAACCCGTACGGTTCAGTTCGCTGGATGCGTGACGGTGCGGGTCGAGTGTGCCATGCCCAGTCCAAGGACGTCTTTGCTCGTACCAGGGAGATGGAATTTACCCATGCTCCGTGTGGTGCCCTGACTTCGGCGCGTACAGATGACACTCACGCCGTGTGGGAACTCGATCCTGTTAAGAATGTTCCCGTGGGCTACAAGGTAGAGCGTACCGGTACCCGTGAGTTGGGAACTGGGACTGCACCTGTTAGCACGTTTGCTGCTCATGTGGAACGTGACGCTTCTCCTCAGGTTGCTGTTTGCACGCTTGAAGACGCAGAAAATAACTCTGCGGTGCGCACTATGAAGTATCGTTATGATGCTTCTGGCGCTCTTATCTCTGTATCTGATGGTATTCAGGAACGAACCTGGACCTACGAAAACGGCATGATGGTCGCTGAGGCATTGTATAAGCGCAATTGTGAGCAGGGAGATAACGCCCTGCTGCTGGAACGCGCCTTCAGCCACAATTCAATTGCTCTACTCAGTGCTGTTTCTGAGGTGCAGTATGGCGCTGATGGAACCGTTCAAGAGCGTTCTCGAACTGAGTATTTCTATAACGCTGCCGGCGAGCGCATTCGTGAGGTGACAACGGATGAGCTGACTGGGCAGCGCCGTGAGCGTACCCTTGGGTGGGACCATATGGGGCAGGTGAACGCTATTCACCAGGGTGCTGAAGAATGGTCGCTGCACCATGACATGACTGGTGAGCTTGCCTCCGTGCATACTAGCACCATGGTGGATGCCCCCGGTTCGTCCATGCCTTTGGTATGGGATGCTGTCTCATCCGTACCTATGGTGCTGGGTGTGGGCGGAATGAGTGCTGGTTCTGTGCTGGAGAATATGTCTTCTGCGGAGGAACTGGGCTATGGCTTGGGGTGGTCTATGTCTTCTAACCCGTGGGAGAGCGACGTAGTTGCTGTTCCTACTGTTCCTGGTCTTGGCATGGTTAGTGCTGGTCCGGTGGCTTCTTCTGTCAATGTTGCTGGCCTTGACTTCATGGGTTTCCGCGTGGCTGATGCTGGCGTGCACCGTTTCGTGTCCACCGATGCTTTGAGCTCGGTGCCGGGTATTGTGCACGGTATGGATACGAACTCTTTTGCGGGCTGGAACCCTATTTCCCTAGCTGACCCGTGGGGTTTGCGCCCGATGTCAGTGCAGGAATTTAGGGACTATCAGGTTCGAAAAACAGAGAAGAAAAATCATGATACATCCGAGATTATTAACGAGATAAAGTATAGTCCTGGTGCCCAAATACTGTTGTTTATAATGGGGATAATTGATTATTCACCACTTTCCCCCTTTGGAATATATAATTACTTTAATAAAGATCCAAAGATTGAGGATTTGAATGTTCAGCGGCAGCATGGGCATAGTGGGGATATTCCTCCTGTTCCTCCGCAAAATATTCATCAAGTGGCGCAACGCATGAATTCAGTTAATGACAATCAACATGTTAAAGACATGGAGAAATCGCAAGGAAACGCAGGGTACTCAGCCGTTCAAATTGACGTTTATGACGGGAAGAAGCCTGATGGTTCGAATGAGAAGGTAGCATATGTTTATATTCCCGGCACTGATTTTGATCTTTCGATGAAAGATGGTGAGATTGGCTCTATAGGAAATAATCTTGGTCTGGCTGGTAATACCTCTGATAAACCTGTTGATGATCTGTCGCCCTACCACCGAATGGTGGAAAAGGCAATGAAGGATGCTAAGCTACAAGACGTAGACCGAGTAGTAATGGTTGGTCACTCTCAGGGCGGTGCCGTGGCGTATTCACTTGCTAATAATAAGGAATTTAATAGTAAATATAAGGTATCTAATGTTGTAACCTATGGTGCACCGACCAGCAATCTTGAGGGACAACGAGATGATCTTGACCATCACTTTAACTATGTGGCTGTTGTGAACGAGAATGACGTGGTTCCTGGCCTAACACCTGGAAAGCAATACGGCGAGCCCGCTAATCGTGTACATGTCGTCGAAAGTGATAAAGCTAGGGGGGGCATGGATTCTCACGGTATGAATATTTATGTCGATGCTACTCAGCGTTATGCTGCTAGTGGCTACGGTGATGATGAAGGCGTTGATATCGATGCACAGGCGTACAGCGCGCAACAAGAAGTGCAAGGAGTAGAAGAAGGAACTGGGCTATATACCGGTAGAAATACTTCTAAGACTACTTATTACAATCGTGCGTTACGAGAAGCCCTTCGGGGAAATACGTTTTAGGAAGGAGAGGAAATGACTATCGACCCGGAGTGGACTAAAAAATTCTTCAACCAAGAAGACTATAAGGGAGCATACCATCTTGTCAATACTGACATGATTGGAATTTATACCCCGGCAGACCAGCAGCACCCTGCATATTCTGCGCCGCCGCCAGACTACACCTACACGTTTACTAAATTTCTAACGTCCGCTGATTTGGAATTCTATAATATCTACTATTATCAATGCCAAAACTATATGCTTTTGGCATCCGATTCGCGTCGCCTCGAATATGCAATGACCGCCGAAGAACTATTCTTCCCCACCATTCAAGATATCTTTGACGACGGAAAAGGGTGGGTCATCACCCCCAACCAACAAATCCTGACCATGCACATTCTCGAAGCACAACCGCGCATCCACAACGAAGAACAAAAAATCTTCGACTGGAACGTCAAATTCGACATCCTTCCCGAAGCTAAAGTCTTCCGAAAAGACACCGGGCAGCTACAGCCCATCACCGAATTCGATACGCGCGGGCTCCTCCGCGACGGAGCAATCCACGGCACCCTGCGCTCGCGTTTCCTCGATCCCGGATGGGATATTCACTTCATCCCCGAAAAGGAGGTATAACCATGGGACCCCAACGTAAGGAACAGGAGACGAGCGCCCAGCAGAATTCCTCCCAGGAAGCTCATCCGGTATCTTCTGGTCAGCTACTTGCTCATCAGTCGGAGTCACGGAAGCCCCGTTTTTCTCGTCGTACCCTCGCTGTAGCAGGCGTGGGCACCCTCGGTGCCCTCTTCGTCGGTCGACAGGCCGGTATCCTCGCCACCAATGAGGAAAAGCAGGAAATGCGTCTTCTTAAATGGGATAGGGCACTAATCGCTCTAGAACCTGATGAGAAGTTTGATGCTGGTTACGTAGACCGTGGAAGCGCAGCGGGGTTTATGGTCTACACCGCCTACGAACGCAACGGCAGGTACGTGCCCGCCACTGAAGAGCGTGCCGCCCAGAATGTGCCCTACCCCGTTCTGCAGCCGGGAATGAATGAGTATAACCGCGGTGGTTTCTATATTTTTCAGGCGTACTTTTATGCCGCCCTGAACTATTTCTACTACACCGGAGATACCAAACCGCTCTCTGAAGTGATCAACCCCGAAGAGATTATTTCCCCTGAGCTTCTTCGGCTGTACCGGGAAAATCGCGGCTGGCTTATCGCCGGTCAGGATGTGTACCGCCTGCAGGTTACCACCGCCGGTATTAATGACCGCAGTAAGAATGGTCGGCAGATATTGAGATACCAGGCAAGGCGACGTATTCGTGATGAGGCTGTCTTCTACGTGCCCCAAACGGGGGAGAAGCTACCCATCGATAAGTTCTTGAAGACCGGTGAGGAAGAGTACGCTTTCCTCTGTGCAGAGCACCTGCGCGGTCGCTGGGTGCTGGTGGAAGACGATAAGGACGCCACGCCGCTGTACCCTCCGGGATTCTCCCTTGAAGGGCTAGAGGCATAAAAACTCACCTTCCAGGTATTCGCACGACATCACCGATAACCACACCACACCAACCACACTAGGAGATATATGGAACAGCAGCCCCAGAACCTTGGTGCGGGCGGCTCAGAACATGCAGTACCCTATTCAGCAGCCCGGAATGGATAACTACGACCGCGACGGCTACAGCAACCGCAACACCTACGAGCCAATCTACCCGCAAGGATTTGGGCAGCTGTAGCTTTCTCAAGAAACCCCTGCCAGGCAGTACTTTCTGTACTGTGCTGGCGGGGGTTTCTTGATGGACTTTTCAGGTGAGCTCTTCGCGGTTGGCTATGGAAGGTGGAAGCAAAGGGAGGTGGAATCCGTCCTGCTGGGTTCGTGCGCAGAGTGTGCATGTGTTACCTTGAGGTGTGGACGACGAAGCTCGTTCACCGTCACATCAACTTCAACTTCCGGAAGCTAAATATATGGTTACTTTTCAGGCTTATGCCGTCCCTGTGCCTTTTCAAGGTGAGTGCGCTGAAGCTCTCACAACGCGGCTCTCACGATGCGGCTCAAGTATCTAACGCCGACAAGTCAGATGTTTGCTCGCTAAAGGTATTTATTCGTTTAATAATCTCATTTGTTGTCTGAATAATGAATGTCCTTTGTAAGTTGATGCAGTAGATATTTCAACTCACAACAAATGTAGAAAATTTATGTAACCCCAAGGATTGTTGCGGTGAGTATTATTTACCCTACTTCTCGTAGAAGGCTTATAAAGAGTGTGCTTGGAGCTGGTGGCGTCTTAGCGATGAGTGCCTGCTCATCCACACCAAAACCCAAAGATAATAAATCAAAAGAAACCCCTTCGGCGACAGCGAGTGCTTCTCCGAAGCATAATGCCTACGCAAAACCATTCCATAATGATCGTGACTATCGACGAACATATGAAATCGGTGATGTCAACAATATTGGTATATATGAACCGGCAACGGAGGAACATCCCGCATACGCTGCACCGCCTCCATACTATGAGAACGCTTTTGAAGGGGATATGACAGCAACCTCTTTGCGTTATGCCGTTACATATTACGCAAACTATCAGAACTACATGCTTCTAGCCGGGGATGCACGACGACTCTATCTCAAAAATATGCTAGGAGGTTTGTTCTTTCCCACCATTCAAGAACTCTACGACAAAGGTGCTGGCTGGGTTATTACCCCGAACCAGCGGATTCTTGCTTTCACGATTCTTGAACGTCAGCCCCGTATTGTGGATGAAGCAAATCATGTGTGCGAAATTAACGTTCGATACGACCTAAATACGGAGGCGAAAGTCTTTATCGCGGCGGAGAAAAAGCTCTACCCGATTACTGATTTTGATACCCGCAACCTTGTTGCAGGCGGTTCCATCTACGGAACGATGGTGTGCCGGTTCTTAGGCCCCAAGTGGGAAGTCAACTTTACCCCCACATATGGTCCTGTACAGGGGAACTAGAGGAAAGGAAACACAGTGAAGGAAAACATTACCACTCCTGTTTCTCGGGAACCCTCAACCAGTAACAACCCATCAGAGCAGAAGAAGACTCCCAAAATCTCTCGTCGTGTTCTGCTGGCGGGATCTGTCGGGGTGGGTGCTGTCGCGGCATCGGGCCTGTACGTAGCTGGCTCAAGCTTGAAATTTTCGTCAAACGAACGAACTTCGCAAGAAGATACCGCGTGGAAGCGAAACCAGGCACTAGCCGCAGCCGAACCCATAACAAAAATTGCAGATGAAGACAATAAGAATGCTGCAGGAGGGCTATACGGTCGGCTGGTGTATACCGCATACCGAAAGGACGGCGTCTACGTTCCCGCAACCCGTGAGAGCCCCGCACAGAATGTACCCTACCCGGTTATCCAGGAGAAGATGAATACATACGATATTTCAGGTATGTACTTGTTCTTCGCCTACTATAACGCCGCCAAGAACTACGGGTATTTGACTGGTGACCTTGAGCCTCTAGCAAAGATAGTTGACCCCGAGAAAGTTATCTTCTCTAATGTGTACGAATTTATCACCAATAACCAGGGGTGGATTGTTTCGGATCAAGAGATTGAATCGTATATTGTACAAATTCCCGGATACGGTAGCCGAGAGATTCAGGGACGAAAAATATACAAGCTGCAGACGGAATTGTCGATATATGGAGACGCCTATTTTGTGTATCGCGATACCGGCGAGGTGAAATATTTTCGGGATATGTTCTATACCGACCGCCACCCGACAATAGATTTCTACGGTGAGTTTTTGGATGGACGCTGGGTAAGCGTCGACGAAAATCTGCAGGGTGATTTATTATTGCCCAAGGGTGCTTCTGTTGCTGGATATACGAAATAGAACCAAATTTTTGAAATGCTTGCCGTAATCTAAGGAGGGGTAAATATGGCTGAGAAGAAAAATAAACCGTTTTTCGACGATAAAGATTATCGGCGTGAATACAAGTTGGGTGAGACTGATTTGATTGGGGTTCATGTTCCCGCTAACCATGAGCATCCTGCGTATTCCTCGCCTATACCGGGATATGTTTTCTCATACAATCCTATATTTACAGTTCAAATTTTAAAATATTTCTGTGAATATTATTATGGATGCCAAAACTATATGCTTTTGGCATCCGATTCGCGACGCCTCGAATATGCCATGACCGCCGAAGAACTATTCTTCCCCACCATTCAAGATATCTTTGACGAAGGGAAAGGCTGGGTCATCACCCCCAACCAACAAATCCTGACCATGCATATCCTTGAGGCGCAGCCGCGCATCCATAATGAAGAACAAAAAATCTTCGACTGGAACGTCAAATTCGACATCCTTCCCGAAGCTAAAGTCTTCCGAAAAGACACCGGGCAGCTACAGCCCATCACCGAATTCGATACGCGCGGGCTCCTCCGCGACGGAGCAATCCACGGCACCCTGCGCTCCCGTTTCCTCGATCCCGGTTGGGACATCCACTTCATCCCCGAAAAGGAGGCCTAACAATGGAGCCCCAACGCAAGGAACAGGAGACGAACGCCCAGCAGAACTCCTCCCAGGAAGCCCAGACGGTATCTTCTGGTCGGCTACTCGCTTATCAGCAGGAGCCTCGGAAGCCCCGCTTTTCTCGTCGTGCCCTCGCTGTAGCAGGCGCAGGCACCCTAGGCGCTCTCTTTGTCGGTCGTCAGACCGGTATCCTTGCCACCAATGAGGAAAAGCACGAAGCGCGCCTTTTCAAACGAGACAAGGTACTGGCTTCCCTCGAGCCGGCTGAGAAGTTTGATGAGCTTGTCAAACAGGGTGATTCAACTGGTCTGCTTGTCTACACCGCCTACGAGCGCAACGGCAGGTACATGCCTGCAACCGAAGAGCATGCAGCCCAGAACGTGCCGTACCCCGTTCTGCAGCCGGGAATGAACGAGTATAACCGCGGTGGTTTCTATATTTTTCAGGCGTACTTTTACGCAGCCCTGAACTATTTCTACTACACCGGAGATACCAAACCGCTCTCTGAAGTGATCAACCCCGAAGAGATCATTTCACCCGAGATTCTTCGGCTGTATCGGGAAAACCGCGGCTGGCTTATCGCCAATCAGGACGTGTACCGTGTACAGGTCACGATTCCCGGTATCGGTAGACGCCAAAAGAACAGCCGCAATATCAGCGAATATCAGGCAAGGCGACGTATTCGCGATGAGGCTGTCTTCTACGTATCCGAAACGAGGGAGAAGTTACCCATCGATAAGTTCTTGAAGACCGGTGAGGAAGAGTACGCGTTCCTCTGCGCGGAGCACCTGCGCGGCCGCTGGGTGCTGGTGGAAGACGATAAGGACGCCACGCCGCTATACCCTCCGGGATTCTCTCTCGAAGGGCTAGAGGTATAAGAACCCACCTTCCCGGTAACCGCACGACATCACCGATAACCACACCACACCAACCACAGCTAGGAGACATATGGAGCAGCAGCCCCAAAATCACCCCTGTGTGCCTGAACATGAGCCTGCCGTAGCTGGCGCCGCCTCCACGGCTCCCAGCGAAGCAGCATCGACCCAGAACGCACCCGCAGAGCCTAAACGCATGGGCCTGTACTCGCTTATCTGCCTCCCCATCGGTGGATTCATGGCCTACTTCATCGCAGCTTCTCCCTACCTCTGGTTGTACTACGCCTATTGGGAATCTTCCTCGATAGCAACGGCTACTCTCATCATTTCGTTTGTTGTTTTGCTGTGCGTATGCTTCACCTACTGTGCTCTTGCGGCGCTCATCGTTGAGAAGATCGCTACCCGAAAACTGCCCTGGAAGCGTTCCCTCGCCATAAGTGCGCGTGCTACCGCGCTTCTTGTGATTGTTCTGACGATTGTCTTTTTCTGCTACACCTCGTACCTTCTCCGAGGCGGCTACTAACACGCCGTAGACAAACACCACCGGCAGAATACCGGCAGGGTAGAGCCCCCTAAGCTCCACCCTGCCGGTACTTCGTATCCGGGGTTCCACACGATCAGCGAGCGCGGAGTGAGAATAGTCAACGTGAAGCATAAAACCGCGCCGAACCGGTGAAAATATGCCGCCAACCCTCTAAAATGGGAAAGGAAAATTCCGAACAACAACCCCGCACGGCATACCGCGCGGGACAGCTAAGGAGCGAACTATGTCGCGTAAGCCCCTCATCGCAGGCAACTGGAAGATGAACCTCAACCACGCAGAGGCAGTCACCCTCGTCCAGAAGCTCGCATGGACCCTCGACGACGCAAACTTTGACTTCTCCGCAACCGAAGTTGCCGTCTTCCCGCCCTTCACCGACATCCGCTCCGTGCAGACCCTCGTCGAGGGCGACAAGCTGGACATCCTCTACGGTGGCCAGGACCTCTCCGTCCACGACTCCGGCGCATACACCGGCGAAATCTCCGGCGCATTCCTCTCCAAGCTCGGCGCAACCTTCGTGCTCGTCGGCCACTCCGAGCGCCGCACCTACCACCACGAAAGCGACGAGCTGTGCGCAGCAAAGGTCCAGGCAGCATACAAGCACGGCCTGACCCCCGTCCTCTGCGTCGGTGAGCCCCTCGAGGTCCGCGAGGCAGGCACCCACGTCGAGTACACCCTCGAGCAGCTGCGCGGCTCCATCGCAGGTCTGACCGCAGAGCAGGCAGAGACCCTGGTCGTCGCCTACGAGCCCGTCTGGGCTATCGGCACCGGCAAGGTCGCAACCGCAGAGGATGCTCAGGAGATGTCCGCAGCTATCCGCGCAGAGATTGCTAAGCTCTACTCCGCAGACGTTGCAGAGAAGGTCCGCGTTCTCTACGGCGGCTCCGTCAAGTCCTCCTCCGCACCCTCCATCATGGGTAAGGAAGACGTGGACGGCGTGCTCGTCGGCGGTGCATCCCTGCAGGCTGAAGAGTTCGCAGCAATCGCACGCTTCGACGCATAAAGCTTCGACGCATCACGGCGTTTCATAGTATTACGGCGCTCGGCCGGGTACCCACCCGACCGGGCGCTGCGCCTTTTAACTTAACCACACTTCTTCACGGGTGCACCTCCGTAAGTCCGTGAGCTTCGGCAGCAAAGTGGCGGGGGAGTTGGGCTAAGGGGAGTCCCGCTAACCGGCGATGCGCGGCCGGTGGGCGATACGCCGGGACCCGTTCGCCCCTCGCCACAAAACCCGCCCGGAACGTGCCCGCCGCACGGTTCACCCCGTACACTTAACGGCATGTTCAGCTTCGGATTCTCCCTCATCATCGCAGGCCTCATCGGCACGATGCTCTTCCTCTACATCCGCAACCGCAGGGTCAGCGCCCCGCGCCTACCCGGCAATGACGGCGGCAACCTCGGCTACGCGGGCGGCGAAGAGTACAGGGAGCCCTCACCCGAATACCAGTACTTCGAGAGCCGCCGAGAAGCATTCCTCGACCAGCTCTACAGCCGCACCTCCTCACCGGAAATCCCCGTGACCCTCACCCTGCGTGACTGGGTAGACCAGGGCTTCTACGCTGAAGGAGGCGCCTACTGGGCGGCCGCGCAGCAGTTCACCTACTACCTCATCGACGGCGGGTACGTGCGCGCCTACGACACTGAGGGCGATGAGCTCACCGCCCAGCGCGTGCTCACCGACCGGCCCGCGGCCCTGCAGCTGACCCCCAGCGAGTACCAGCGCCGCACCAACCGCGCCGCCTAAAAACCTAATCAACGTGACCGAACGGCGACGGTAGCGTATAGTTAAATCGTCTGTCTGCAATGCGAAAGCCGCAGACCCCGCCCGAAGAATGACTACAGGAAGGTCCCCATGGACGTCATCATGAACGTACTCATGGTCATTATTGCCATCACCAGCGTGATTGCAGTGCTGCTCGTGCTGCTCAACCGCGGTCAGGGCGGCGGCCTCTCCGACATGTTCGGTGGCGGTATGACCAACTCCCTGAACTCCTCCGGTATGGCGTCGAAGAACCTGATTCGCCTGACCGTGACCGTAATCGTCATCTGGGTTATCGCAGTGGTCCTGTACGGCCTGGCCCTGCGCTTCAACGGCCAGATTGTGGTCTAGTCTGAACCCACCTTCACGGGTGAACGGATGGAGCTTCTCCCCGGCATTTCTCAACCGAGAATGTCGGGGATTTTTTATGCGCGCAACCCTATGTACCCAACCTCGTGCACGAACCCTCGTGCACCCAACCCCACTCACAGCCCCGTGACGAAACGGCTTGACCACCGTCGCGGGGCGGGAGTACTCTATAGGTAATGGCGGATCATGAAGAGTCCTACTTTCTGAAATATCTTTTTCTTATATTTGTCGGATTCTTCGCTTCCCGCCATTTTTCTTTTAACCCCCGTTCCCGCGCGGCCGGCAGGATAAGCGGCTGATGGACAAGCACGCGGCGGATAAGCGCCGCCCCGGCTCCGCGATACGTAACGGTCGGCTGCTCCCCGCGAATATTTACCCCGCAGGTCACCGATGACCAAACCCAGCGACAACCCGCGCCCACGCCGCTACGATAAGAACATAGCCGCACACCACCGACGGTGACAGTCGGGTGGGACCAACGGAAAGGACGACCCGTGACTACCCCCTACGACGCATCCCCCTACCTGCAGGAATCACCCTACTTCAACGAATCCGCCTACCTTCACGGCGAAGCGCCCGAGGGCCTCAGCCCCCTCGTGCGCCTCATCCTGATGCGCCGCTACGGCGTGTATGTCTTCACCGACCTGGACGGCCCCCACTACCGCTCGAACTACTCGAGCATTAACGAGCTGCACCACTCCGGCGCATTCGACACCGACCTGGGGCGAGTATCCGTCCTGAGCAATTGCGGTCTGACCCTCAGCCCTGAGTCCCTCGCCCAGGCGCTGAACGCCAGCGCCAACGAATTCGCCCTGTTCGCAACCATCTGGTCCTACGAATACGGGTACCGCCCCGGCCGCGTGTTCCGCCGCGACTTTGATCTGCGCGCCCTGACGCTCACCGACGAGCAGCGCTACACCGAGCAGATCATGCACTACCTCTCCAACCCGTACTACAACCCGGACGGCACCGAGCGTATCCTTGGCGGCCTGCCCGAGAACTACGTGCCCTACGAGTGGCAGCAACCGATGAGCCGCTCCAACTTCACCAGTATGGAACGCAACCGCCGACCCCTGCAGATGGTCAGCGGCGTGCAGAACGCCCTGATCATGACGGACGCCCTCTACCGGCAGCTACTCGGCCAGCAGCAGGCGTACAACCAGACCGACCAGCGCGACCTTGTGGCGCTGCGCCGTTTCCTCGCCCAGCATGACGCCCTGCCGGCTGCCCGGCCGGAAAACACCAGCCGCGAAAACCGCGTGTTCATCGCCGCCTGCCTGCACCCCGAAGACGCTGAGCACTTGCGCACCATGAAGGAGGCGCTCGCCCTCGCCGCCGCATACTCGCGCCTGCGTTTCAACGGCACGGTGGGGGACCTGAGCCTGAGCATCGCACCGCGCCTGAAGCTGCGCCGCAGCGAACGCACCCGCATCGCGCACCTGCTCAACCGGGTGCTGGAGGCTGACCCGGTCGGTGCCCGCTACGACAGCGCGCCCGGCGCCGAAATGTACAAGCGCCTCGTCAAGGCGGTTCACCCCGGCGACTACCCGTCGCTGACCGCGCTGAGCCGCTGGGCTGACGACCTGTACCGCGGCGAGGTATACAGCTTCGAGTCGCTGGTGGACCGCGCCTACGCAACCCAGGATGCGCAGAACGTGGCACGTCTGCTGTCCACGCGCCCGGGCGTGTTCGCGCGCCAGCTGGTGCGCGCCCTGACCGCGTTTGAGGTGCCGCGCTACGGCATCGACACCGCACCGAGCCCCGGCCAGCAGGTCATCTTTGATGCGTTCGCCGCCGTGGTGCCGCGCGTTTCCGCGCCCATCCTGGTGCAGATCCGCAACCTGGTGACTCTGCAGCGTAACGCGCTCGCGAACCCGCCGAAGGAACGCCCCGCCAACCCTGTGGCGGTGCAGGAGGACCGGGAGCTCGCTGACTACGCGCGCCGTAACCCGGAGGGCGTCGCCAGGGTTCAGAACATCATGCAGAACGCGGGCATTCCGAATCCGCTGGGTTCGTTCTTTGGGGATAATTCCGGCCCAGAGAACCCGCTACCTTCCATTCCGGTCGGTTCCGACCCCTCTACGAGCCAGCGCGAGGAGCGCCGCGCGGCTTCCGCTCAGAAGGCTGAGCCTGCCGCCCCGCAGCGCATGAACCTGTCCAAGACCGGTATCGCCACCATGATTCCGGCGCGCGAGTACAGCCCAGCGGTGCTTGACCTGCTGGAGCGCCTGGTTGAGATTGGTCTGTCCGGCCGCCTTGCCGAGACCAGCATCTACCTGCCCGAGCAGGTGGGCGATACGATCATGCCGCTGAACACCCGCAGCGCCCGCCCCTCCCTGGACGGCATGGGCCGCTACAACACCTCCACGGTGCACCTGCCGCCCACCGGCGTGATTCGCCTCTTCTGCTTCTGGGATGAGGGCGTGGACATTGACCTGTCGCTGATGATGTTCGACGCCGAAGGCAACTACATGGACAAGATCAGCTACTGGTCGCAGACCGCGAAGAACAGCCAGGGCGCCATTTACGCGCACCACTCCGGTGACATTACGGACGGTACCGGCGGCGCCTGGGAGTACATCGACATTGAGGCACGCAAGGCGCTCAAGGCGGAGGTGTGCTACCTCGTGCCGGTGGTGCAACTGTACTCCGGTTTCGGGGAGGCGCACACCCTGGCCGCGGTGAACGATCTGCAGGCGGGCTTCATGCTGGTGCCCGCCGTGGGCGTGGGTGAGGTGCACGAGGTGAGCCAGGTGCACACCAAGTTCACCTTGCGCGCTGAGAGCCGCGGCGTGCTGCCGTTCATCGTGAACCTGCAGAACCGCGACCCGTACGACATCCCGGAGGAGACCGACGCCATCGTGAAGGTGACGGATATTGGTCTTGCCCACGGCATTAACGTGTTGCAGTCCGGCGCGAACATTACCGCCGTGCGTGAGCACTTCGACTGGGCGCAGCCCATGACGGTGCGCGAGTACCTGCGCTTGACTGGCGCGAAGCTCGCCCCGAGCCCCGAGGAGGCGCAGGAGGTGCTGGAGGCGACGGTTCCGTCGCTGGCGGCACTTTACGTGGGCTTCGAGTCGGATGAATCTTCGGAAGAGCAAGAGCCGCAGAATCATGCCGCCTCTGAGCAGTAAGCGGGCGTAGAAAAGGGTGGAGCCCCGGATAGTCGAAACTATCCGGGGCTCCACCCTTTTGTCATGTCATAACATTTTGGAATCTTCGTCGGATGATGAAGATGTACTGGCTTACTTAGGCGACTGCCTCGAGCTGCTGGCTCACGTACTGGTTCAGGCTCTGGTGAGAAAACGCTGCCTGCTGAACCAGACGACGATGCAATTGCGGTGAAACACGCAAGTTGAATCGTCCTGAGAAGGAACGCAGAGAGAACGGTTCGGGTGCCTCGCGGCCGTCTTCTTCAAGAATTTCGAGGGTGTCGGCGACGACTTCTCGGATACCTGCGAATGCCTCGGTAGAGGTTGGGGCCAGGTATGAGAGGCTGGGAAATTCGGCGACGGTTCCGACGAATTCCTGGTCGTCTTCAGACCACTCGACGCGGTAGGTGTAGAGCTCTTGGCGGGGGAGAGTACTAGTCATCGTTATTCTCCAGTTTTCGAATGGCAGTTAGAACCTGCTTGACTTGGTATTTCTTTGCTTTACCGGAGTTTCCCTGTTGAATGTTGACAATAGGGTCACCACACCAGGGGGTGCTGTAGTAGTGGTGAGATCCGCGGATACGCGGCGCTCCAAAGAAATGGGTGCATACCTTTTGAAGTTGAGTGAAAGTAACGTTTTGAGGGCTGGAGGCCATCTTCGCAACTAAATCTTCAATACTCGGCATACTTCATAGTACCACTTCTAGTACCATTTCGGGGTGGTTTAAAACCATAGAGAAAAGCCCCGGATAGTCGAAACTATCCGGGGCTCCACCCTTTATCTCATGCAGTTCAGAACCGAACCTTACGGGCGGTTCTCGGGAGCCAGCGACTCCTCAGTTGCAAAAATCAGGGTCTGCTTCTTACCGCGCGCACCCACCGCCGGGGTTTCCAGCAGCAGCTCCGCGTTCAGGTCCTCAGCGTCCAGCTTCGCGCCAGCCAGCAGGCGGCTAGTCGCATCCTGCTTATCCTCACCCGTGATGAGGAAGAAGACGTTGCGGGAGTTGTTAATAATCGGCAGGGTCACCGACACGCGCTCAGCCGGCGGCTTCGGCGAATCAGAAACCATCACGGTCACGGCCTTACCGCCCTCAACCGGATCCTCCGGTAGACCGGTACCCAGCAGAACCTGCTTGCGGCCCGGGAACAGGGAAGCGATGTGGCCGTCCGGGCCCATGCCCAGCAGGGTGATGTCGAAGACCGGTGCGGGCCACTGGCCACCGCCACCACCGCAGCAACCACCGCCGCCGCATCCGCAACCACCGGCGGACTCGGCAGCCTCAGCGGCAGCGTCAAAGTCTTCGAGAGTGGTCTCTTCGAGGGACTGCTCGGGTGCGGAAGAACCGCAACCGCCGCCACCACAACCACAGCCGCCGGATCCGCCGTGTTCGTGACCTGCGCCGCCACCGTGACCGCCAGCCAGCGGCAATTCGGTTGCGCCCTCGGGCATCTGCACGCTCACAGCCGGTGCAGAACCGGCGTAATCACGCATCTCAAAAGCGTAGTGCTCAGCCGCAGCCTCAAGGCCGGTGAAAATATCGGATGGACCCATGCGGTGCACATTGCCCACAACCAGGCCGTGCGACAGCAGGGGAGCGAGCAGCGCCTCAATAGCCTGGCCGTCATTACGTTCGGGGCTACGCTCGGGCACGAAACGCTCGTCCGAGAACCAGAAGTGCACGCGCGACCAGTCGATATCCTTCACGCGCTCGTTCTCAGCCCACGCCTTCAGGGTGGCGATACCCATGGTGCCACCGGTCAGCGAAATGTGGGCAATCGTGCGCTCAGAGAGCACATGCTCAATGATGTCGAGGATGCGGGTCACCGCGTCCGCGGCGAGAGCCTCGCGGGTCGGGTGTGCCACCAGGACGGGGGTGGAAGAACCCATGTTCTGAATCTTAGGCATCGAAAACCTCCGGGTATTCTTCGAGGTCCAGCATGTCTTCGGGCTGGCAGGTGTCATCGACGAGGGTGACAGTGCGCAGCGCCTGCTTCAGCACGTCACCGTAGGTGTCGTCCGGGTCGAGGCGGCGCAGCTCCTCAGAGATGCACTCGGCGAGGGTACGCACCGGCAGAGCAATCTGCTGATCGGGTGCGTACGGGGTGGAAATGGTCGCCACGGACACGCCGGGGCGGAACATGGTCACCGAACCGTCTTCACGCTCAATGCTGACGCGGTACAGGCCGCGGTTCGCCGCGCCAATGGTGGCGAGGTGAACGGGTGCGTTGAGCTTCCAGCCGAGCCAGGTACCGAGCAGAACCACGGACGGAGACTTGCCCGAACCCCACACGACTACACGGCGCACGGGGGAGGCGGGCATCTGCTCCAGGAGCGCGGCCAGCTGAGTACGCCACAGGGTGAGGCGGGTCCAGGCCAGGTCGGTGTCGCCGGCGCGGTACACCTCGGCCAGGTGAGTCAGGGTGGCCTTCGGGTCCGCCGCACGCGCAGAATCTGTGATGCGGCGCTGGGCGATGCGACCAATCGAATCCTTGGCGGGGTTCTCGGGCACCGAGTGCGGCCACCAGACCACGATGGGGGAGTCCGGCAGCAGCAGACCGGAGATGAGCGCCTCGGTCGGGCGGGATGCGCTACCCCAGCCGCGCAGAACAATCATCTCGGATGCGCCGGTGTCGCCGCCCAGGTGGATTTCGGCGTCCAGCTGGTCGGAGTCGAGCGGGTCGTGCGAGATGTGCACGATGATGCGGCTCGGATGCTCGTGGGAGGCGCGAATCGCCGCGCGCATGGCCTCGCGGGAGTGGCCCTTCTCGGCGAGCACAACGAGGGTGAGCACGCGTCCGCTGCTGAGGCTGCCGTTGTTGGCGCGCAGCTGGCTCAGTTCCTTGTTGATGGCGGAAACGGTGGTGTGGTGCAGATGCGAAATCACGGGCGCCTCCAAGCGCGGTTGTCGCGTTCGAGCATTTCGTCTGCCGAACGCGGACCCCACGAACCGGACTCGTAGGGTTCGGGCTTAATGTGGTGTTCTTCCCAGTACTCTTCGAAGGGATCGAGAATCTTCCAGGAGAGCTCGACCTCTTCGTGGCGGGGGAACAGCGGCGGCTCACCGAGCAGCACGTCCAGGATGAGGCGTTCGTAGGCCTCGGGGGATTCCTCGGTGAAGGAGTGGCCGTAGCCGAAGTCCATGTTCACGTCGCGGATTTCCATCTGGGTGCCGGGAACCTTCGCGGAGAAGCGAATGGTCATGCCCTCGTCGGGCTGCACGCGAATCACGATGGCGTTCTGACCGACATGCGCGTTCTCGATTTCACCAAAGAGCGAGCGTGCGGGCTTCTTGAAAATCACGGCAATCTCGGTGACTCGACGGCCCAGACGCTTGCCGGCGCGCAGGTAGAAGGGAGTGCCTTCCCAGCGGCGGTTGGCGATGGAGAGCTTCAGCGCGGCGAAGGTTTCGGTGCGGGAGTCGGCGGGAATGTCCTTCTCGTCGAAGAAGCCGTTGACGTGCTCGCCGCCCTGGTAGCCTGCGGAGTACTGTCCGACCGCGAAAGAGTTCGGCAGGTCGTCGATGCGCACGGCCTCGAGGACCTTCGCCTTTTCGGCGCGCAGGTGCTTGGCGTCCAGGCTGAGGGGCTCTTCCATTGCGGTGAGGGCGAGCAGCTGCAGCAGGTGGTTCTGGATGACGTCGCGGGCCGCACCCACGCCGTCGTAGTAGCCTGCGCGGGAGCCGATGCCGATGTCCTCGGCCATGGTAATCTGCACGTGGTCCACGTAGTGGGAGTTCCAGAGCGGCTCGAACATCTGGTTGGAGAAACGCATCGCCAGGATGTTCTGAACGGTTTCCTTACCCAGGTAGTGGTCGATGCGGAACACGGCGTCGGGCGGGAAGACCGCCTCCACGATGGAGTTCAGCTCGCGCGCGCTCTTCAGGTCGTGACCGAAGGGCTTCTCGATGACCACGCGGCGCCAACCGTCGACGGGGTTGACGGTGTCGGCATCGTGCGATGCCAGGCCGTGCTCGGCCAGCTTGGTGAGGACCTGCTCGAAGGCCTTCGGGGGGATGGAGAGGTAGAAGGCGTGGTTGCCGTGTGCGCCACGCTCGTCGAGCTCGGCGAGGGTGCTCTTGAGCTTCTCGAAGGCGGCGTCGTCATCAAAGGCGCCCTCGACGAATCGCATACCCTGCTGGAACTGGTTCCAAACGTCCTCGCGGAAGGGGGTGCGGGCGTTTGCCTCAACGGATTCACGCACGTAGTCGCGGAAGTCGTTGTCGCTCCAGGGGCGGCGGCCGAAGCCGACGAGGCCGAAGCTCGGCGGGAGCAAACCGCGGTTCATGAGGTCATACACTGCCGGAAGCAGCTTCTTACGGGCCAGGTCGCCGGTCACGCCGAAGAAGACGAGCGCGGACGGGCCCGCGATGCGGGTGATGCGGCGGTCGCGAGGGTCCCGCAGGGGGTTCGCTTCTTGACCGAAAGTCACAATATATTCCTTTGATTGCCTTGGTTGGTGCGTGCGGCGCGCGGTTCGTACCATATCGCGCGGTGGCGATGCCGCATCGTGAAGGTGTGTACCCAGTATTGTACCGTTTTGGGTTCATCAGCTGGGGCCGCCCTAATCCGCCGGGTCCCACGGCGGAACCCGACGGATTTAGGGGGTGCATCCGGCCGCCTCACGAAGGAGACGACCAACGTCTTAGCGAGCGTTGTCGAGTGCCTCGCGGACGGTCTGCAGCAGCTCTTCCCAGGAGACATCGAACTTGGACAGGCCCTCGGTCTCGAGCTTCTCGACGACCTCGGTGTAGGAGATGCCGCGCTCGGCGATGGCGTCCAGAACCTTGTTCGACTCGGAGTAGTTCGGAACGATGGTGTTGCCGGTGATCTCGCCGTGGTCGGCAACGGCGTTCAGGGTTGCCTCGGGCATGGTGTTCACGGTGTTCGGTGCCACCAGGCCGGTCACGTAGAGGGTATCGGGCAGCGAGGGGTCCTTCACGCCGGTGGAGGCCCACAGCGGACGCTGCACGTTCGCGCCGTGTGCCTGCAGGCGAGCCCAACGCTCGGTGGAGAACATTTCCTCGAAGACCTCGTAGGCGAGGCGTGCGTTGGCCAGACCGGCCTTGCCCTTGAGCTCAAGGGCGTCACCGCCGATAGCCTCCAGGCGGCCGTCAACCTCGGTGTCCACGCGGGAGACGAAGAAGGATGCGACCGAGTGGATGGTGGACAGGTCTTTGCCGTTCTCCAGCGCCTGCTCCAGGCCGAGCATGTAGGCGTTGATGACCTCGCGGTAGCGGGTCAGGGAGAAAATCAGGGTCACGTTCACGCTGATGCCTGCGGCCAGGGTCTCTGCGATGGGGCGCAGACCTTCCTTGGTTGCGGGAATCTTAATCATGACGTTTTCGCGGCCCACGCGCTCGTAGAGCTCGCGCGCCATCTTTGCGGTGCCCTCGGCGTCGCGTGCCAGGCGGGGGTCAACCTCGATGGAGACGCGACCGTCAAAACCGTTGGTGGACTTGTAGATGGGTTCGAACACGTCGCAGGCGTTGCGCACGTCGTCGCAGGTTGCCGCGAAGACGGCTTCCTCGACGTCGGCACCGGCGGCGGCCAGCTCACGCATCTGCTCGGCGTAGGCGGCACCCTTGGAGAGCGCACCGGCGAAGATGGTGGGGTTGGTGGTCACGCCGACCACGTTGTGGGTCTTGATAAGCTCGGCGAGGTTGCCGCTGGTCAGGCGCTCGCGGGAGAGGTCGTCAAGCCAGATGGAGACACCGGCGTCGGAAAGCTTCTGAGTGGACTCAGACATGGATAAAACCTTCGATTCTTGAATGAGGAAATGAAAAAGTATTGGAGGGACGCGATAGCGGGCCCGGGCGCCCCTCGTAGCGGGGCGCCCGGATTGTTCGCGTCGAGCCTCCCGGAACCGTTGCGTTCCGAGGGCACGAGTATCGCTTACTTGGCGGCGGCGATGGATTCCTTAGCGGCCTCCACGACGGCCTCGGCGGTGATACCGAATTCGCGGTACAGGGTCTTCGCATCGGCGGAAGCACCGAAGTGCTCGATCGACACGGCGCGGCCAGCGGTGCCGAGCAGGTCGTACCAGCTCATGGCCAGGCCAGCCTCGACGGAGACACGCGCTGCCACGGAGGAGGGCAGAACCGACTCGCGGTACTCTGCGTCCTGCTCAGCGAACCACTCGCGCGAAGGCATGGAAACCACGCGGGCGGCGATGCCCTGCTCGGCGAGGGTTGCGCGAGCCTGGACGGCCAGCTCAACCTCGGAACCGGTAGCAATCAGGATGACGTCCGGGGTGCCCTCGGTGTCAGCCATGATGTAGCCGCCGCGTGCGGTGCCCTCTGCGGAGGCGAACTTCTCGCCCTCGGCGTCGGGGTGTACATCCTCACGAGCCCAGACGGGCAGGTTCTGGCGGGAGAGCACGATACCTGCGGGGCGGTCGGACTTCTCCAGGATGGTGCGCCATGCGACGGCGGTTTCGTTAGCGTCCGCGGGGCGAACCACGTCGAAGCCGGGGATAGCGCGCAGCGAGGAGAGGTGCTCGATCGGCTGGTGGGTGGGGCCGTCCTCGCCCACACCGATGGAGTCGTGGGTCCACACGTACAGTGCGGGAACACCCATCAGCGCGGAGAGGCGAACAGCCGGGCGCTGGTAGTCGGAGAACACGAAGAAGGTGCCCGAGAACGCGCGGGTCGGGGAGGAGAGCACGATGCCGTTGACGATTGCTGCGGCAGCCTGCTCACGAATACCGAAGTGCAGTACGCGGCCGTAGGGGCTGCCGGTCCAGTCTTCGGTGCTGCGCGATGCCGGGTTGAAGGACTCCGCGCCCTTGATGGTGGTCAGGTTCGAACCGGCGAGGTCAGCGGAGCCGCCCCACAGCTCGGGGAAGGTCTCGGCGATAGCGTTAATGACGGTGCCGGATGCCGCGCGGGTTGCCACGGAGGTGCCGGCCTCGAACACGGGGAAGGCGGCCTTGTAGTCGGCGGGCAGCTCGCCCGCGACCAGGCGGTTGTACAGCGCGGCGCGCTCGGGGTTGGCCTTGGCCCAGGCCTCGAACTTTTCGTCCCAGGCCTTGTGGGCGGCGGCACCGCGCTCGCGCAGCTGACGGGTGTGCTCGAGCACGTTCTCCTCGATGAAGAAGCTCTTGGCGGGGTCGAAGCCGAGCACCTCCTTGGTGGCGGCAACTTCCTCGGCACCGAGCTTGGAGCCGTGCACTGCGCCGGTGTTCTGCTTGTGCGGTGCGGGGTAGCCGATGATGGTGCGCAGCTCGATGAACGAGGGCTTGTCAGTGACGGCCTTGGCGCGCTCGATGGCGGCGTACAGCTCGGCGACGTCCTCGACGTACTCGCCGGTGCGGGTCCAATCCACGCGCTGAACGTCCCAACCGTAGGACTCGTAGCGCTTGGCCACGTCCTCGGTGAAGGCGACGTCGGTGTCTTCCTCAATGGAGATGTGGTTGCGGTCCCAGACGACAATCAGGTTGCCGAGCTCCTGGTGGCCCGCAAGCGCGCTAGCCTCTGCGGTGACGCCTTCCTGCACGTCACCCTCGGAGGCGATGACGTAGATGTGGTGGTCGAAGGGGGAGGTGCCGGGGGCAGCCTCGGGGTCGAACATGCCGCGCATACGACGCTGTGCGTAGGCGAAACCAACGGCGGAGGCCAGGCCCTGGCCGAGCGGACCGGTGGTGATTTCAACACCCTTGGTGTGCTTGTACTCGGGGTGGCCGGGGGTGAGGGCACCCCAGGTGCGCAGTTCCTCCAGGTCCTTCATCTCGAGGCCGTAGCCGCCGAGGAACAGCTGGGTGTACAGGGTCAGGGAGGTGTGGCCGGGGGAGAGGATGAAGCGGTCGCGGCCTTCCCAACGGTCGTCGGCCGGGTCCTGGTTCATGACCTTCTGGAACAGCAGGTAGGCGACCGGGGCCAGGCTCATCGCGGTGCCGGGGTGGCCGGAGCCGACCTTCTCCACGGCGTCGGCGGCAAGGATGCGGGCGGTGTCAACGGCTCGCTGATCGGTTTCTGTCCACTGGAGGTTTTCTGCCACGTGGGTGTCCTTTCGCAAGGGTGAGTGGATGCGCCAGCGGCTAGGTGCTGACGCCCTGTCCATGGGGCGTAACGGTACCCCGGGGGTGTTTATTCCGCGCGGTGCGTTCCGGCGGGTGCCCCGGAGGCTGGTTGCGTCCTTTTCGTTTAACAAGGATAGTTCACTCCGCCGCACTATCTGATGTGAGGGTGTGTACATTCACAGGGTGGAACGCCGCCCGCCCGAGAGCGCCGGGTGAGCGCACCGTTGAGGCGGTGCCGAATCGGCGCGGAATCGGTGCGGCGCGGGCTTCCTTCAGCTATAAGAGATTTTGAGGGGTGGTAAAGCTCATGTTAAGGTTGAGCGGGAAGGTTGCGGACCGAGACAGTGGTTGGGTCGGTCCGCCCCTCGGTGATTAAAGCCCCTCCTCCGAACATGAACGTGATGGAGTCCAACTGTGGTGGTTGGACTCGTGGTTCGGCAGGAGGGGGCTTTCTTTTTAACCCCGAACACCGGCAGTCGGGTTTGGTCGCGCGGGTGCCTCTGAAACTCCCCATCTGCCCCGCGCCTGTTTCACGGCTTGCCCCCTACCCGCTTGCGGACTCTTGCTCGCAGCTCTTGTTGACAGCCGCACCCGGACACGGCAATGCCCCGCGGCTTTCGAATTATTCGAAAGCCGCGGGGCATCGGGTGAAGTACCGGTCGTGAAGCACCAGCCATGAAGGGGCACAGTCAGGCTAGTCGGACCACTTGAACTTGCGCGAGGCAACCAGGCCAAGAATGACGGTCCAAACCGTCAGAACCCAGTGCGGGTCCGCCATCCACTGGTGGTGAATGAAGTTGCCGCGCAGAGCCTCGCCCAGAGCCGCCGAGGGGAACCACGACACGATCGCGCCGTACCAATCGGGGAAGGAACTGAGCGGGAACAGCACGCCGCCCGCGCCGGCCAGAACCACCCAGGCGATGTTCACAATCGCGAGGGTCGCCTCCGCGCGCACCGTACCGGCAATCAGCAGACCCAGCGCCGTAAAGGCCGCCGCACCCAGCAACAGGGTGAGGAAGGCTCGCGAGAGGGCGATGGCGTCCGGACGCCAACCCAGGCCGTACCCGACCACGCCCACGAGCACGAACTGGATGATCAGTACGACCACCACGGCGATGCACTTGCCCAGAATCAGGCCGTTGCGGCCCAGGGGAGTGGTTGCCAGAAAACGCAACACACCGTAGCGGCGGTCAAAGCCCGTCGCGATGCCCTGGCCCGACAGCGCAGTGGAGATGACGCATAGGGCCAGCACGCCGGGGACCGCCGCATCCATACGCGAAACCCCCACCGAATGGGCGTAGTCGTCAATCAGGCCCGTAAAGCGCAGGCCCAGAAGCGCCATGACGGGGAAGATGATGTTCAGCATCAGCTGCTCGCCGTTGCGGAGCATCGCCATCGTCTCGTAACGACCCTGCTCAATCACGCGCACGAGCGGGTAGTTCGCGCGGGGCGGGATGTATTCCTCGTCCTCGTCGATGGCGACGCCCCGGACTGAGGTATCCGCCGCAGCGCTCGTGCTCTGCTCGCGGTCGGTAGAAGCGGTGGGGCTCATCGAATATCACGTCCTGAAATATCGAGGAAGACGTCCTCGAGGGTCTTCGGTTCCATCTTAAGAGAAATTGGCATGAGGTAGCGTTCGGCCAGCGCCGCGGTGAAGGCCGCCAGGTGCTCCGCGCGCAGGGGACCGACGAGCTCGTACTCGCCGGTCACGGCCGGGTGCTCCTCCGAGGCGGGAACGTAGGGGACCGTCTCGATGAGTTTCACTCCGGCCCGCAGGTGCGCCGGGAGCAGCTCCTCGCGGCTGGGGGTGGGAGCATCCAGGGTGTAGCGCAGCCGGTTCGTGCCGTCGTTAGCGATCAGCTTGGGAACGGTGCCCTCCTGCACGGTGGTGCCGTCCTCGATGATGTACACGTAATCGGCAAGCTTCTGTGCGTCGTCAATCAGGTGCGTGGTGAGCACGATGGCCACGCCGCGCTCGCGCTGTTCGCGAATAATTTCGAACACGACGTTGCGCGATTGCGGGTCCAGGCCCGCGGAGGGCTCGTCGAGGAAGAGCACGTCCGGCTTGCCGATGAGGGCCGCCGCGAGCGCCACGCGCTGCTTCTGACCGCCCGAGAGGCGCCGAATCGTGGTGCCGTTGAACGCATCAATGCCCAGGCGGTGCGCGAGCTCTTCAACCGGGTAGGGGTCGGTGTACATGCTTGCGATGTGCTCGAGCAGCGGGATGGGGTGCATGGCGTTGGGCAGGCCGCCATCCTGAAGCATGATGCCGACCTTGGCGCGCAGCTCGGGGTCCGCCAGGAGGGGGTTCTCGCCGAGCAGGCGCACGGTACCGCGGGTGGGCTTGAGCAGGCCCTGGGCGCAGGCGAGGGTCGTAGTTTTACCTGCGCCGTTCGCGCCGAGAAGAACCACCACTTCGCCGGGGAAGACACGCAAATTCACCCGGTTGACGGCGCGGTAGTAGCCGCTTGCGGTGAGTCGTTCGGGGTGCTTATTGCGGAACGCTCGGGAGGGCTTGAACTCTTTAATGAGGTCCTTGACGCTCAGCGCCGGTTCTTCGGCGACGGTGAGCCTGCGCGCCGTGGGGGAGGAGGCTGTCTCCTCTGAGCGGTCCGCGCGTGCGGTGGTGGTCTCCATGGGCATAACTTTCGATTTATTCGCGTGATATACCCCTATATTCTATGCACTACCTCACGTGCTCAACACATTTTTAAGACGATCAACATTCAGCTTCGGGTAAAAAAGTCAGCAAGTAGGAAGACCTAACTAGCCAAAGAAAAAACAATTAGGACATACTTTATTTGTGTATTCCGTGAACAAGACATCTCAGCGCTCCTCCGAGCGTGAGGCACAGACCCGAGGCGGCACCCGAGGTGCAGCGTCGGGCTCTTGTAGTGCTTCCACCAAAAAGTCCTCCGCGGCACGCACATCCAAGCGTAAGGCCGAGGCTGAGGAACGCACCCGAGACCGCGTGCTCCGCGGCGTTCTTAACCACGGACCGGTATCCGCTGCAAGCCTGGGGGAGCTGCTCAGCCTGACCCCCGCCGCGGTCCGCCGACACCTGGATGCCCTCGAATCAAGCAACATGATCGAGGTCGCCCCCATTAAGAAGCACGGCGCGGGTGCCGGACGCCCGGCCCGCCGCTACGTGATTGCCCCGCAGGGGCACGAGCGGCTCGGCAACGACTACCTGCTCATCGCGCGTAACGCCCTGCAGATGCTGCGCGATACCGTCGGCGACGGGGCGCTGGAGGCCTTCGCCTCCGCCCGCGCGGCCGAGATGGAGGCGCGTTACCGCCCGGTGGTGGAAGCCGCCGGAGACAACGTGGCCGCCCGAGCTAAGGCGCTCGCCGAGGCCATGAGCAGGGACGGTTTCGTGGCCACCGCGCAGGTAACCGAGCCTCCCGTGGGTCGTAGCGTGCCGGAGCACTTCCTCGCGAGTATCCAGCTGTGCCAGGGCCACTGCCCGGTTCGCGACCTGGCCGAAGACTTCCAGGTCTTCTGCGAGCAGGAGACCGGGATTATTTCTGATCTTCTGGGCGTTGATGTTCGCAGGCTCTCCACGATGGCCTCGGGCGCGCACGTGTGCACCACGCACGTGCCGCTGAACCGAGAGACCGTGGCGGAGAACGCGAAGTCGACGAAACCAGCCACGCCGACCGAGCCCGATGACGGCACGCCGGCTGAGAAGCCGAGCGTCTAGCCGGCGGCTCGAACCCCAAGGACTACCGCGCCTGCATCCGGCAGGTGGCGGAGAGAATGTAATAACCATCGAAGAAAGGCCGTAATGACTGAGAAAGTTGGGCAGAACGCCAACGATACCGTCATTTCAGAGATCCTGGAGATGAACCCCGAACTCGAGGGCATTGGTAACTACGAGTACGGTTGGGCAGACTCCGACGAAGCAGGCCAGGTAGCAAAGCGCGGCCTGGACGAGGACGTCGTGCGTGACATCTCCGCGAAGAAGAACGAACCCCAGTGGATGCTGGACATGCGTCTGAAGGCGCTGAAGTTCTTCGAGCGTAAGCCCATGCCCACCTGGGGCGCGGATCTTTCCGAAATCGACTTCGACAACATCAAGTACTTCGTGCGTTCGACCGAGGGTCAGGCCGGCTCCTGGGAGGAACTGCCCGAGGACATCCGCACCACCTACGAGCGCCTGGGTATTCCCGAGGCGGAGCGTAACTCGCTGGTCGCGGGTGTGGCTGCACAGTACGAGTCCGAGGTCGTGTACCACCAGATTCGTGAGGACCTGGAGAAGCAGGGCGTGATCTTCGTCGACACCGACACCGGTCTGCGCGAGTACCCCGAGCTGTTCAAGGAGTACTTCGGCTCCATCATCCCGATTGGTGACAACAAGTTCTCCGCGCTGAACACCGCCGTATGGTCCGGTGGTTCCTTCGTGTACGTTCCCCCGGGAGTTCACGTTGAGATCCCGCTGCAGGCCTACTTCCGTATTAACACCGAGAACATGGGCCAGTTCGAGCGCACCCTGATCATTGCTGACGAGGGCTCCTACGTTCACTACATCGAGGGCTGCACCGCCCCCGTGTACAAGTCCGACTCCCTGCACTCCGCAGTGGTTGAGATTGTGCTGAAGAAGAACGCCCGCGTTCGCTACACCACGATTCAGAACTGGTCGAACAACGTCTACAACCTGGTGACCAAGCGTGCGGTTGCGCACGAGGGTGCCACCATGGAATGGGTGGACGGCAACATCGGTTCGAAGGTCACCCAGAAGTACCCCGCCGTCTACATGGTTGGCGAGCACGCCAAGGGTGAGACCCTGTCCATCGCGTTCGCTGGCGAGGGTCAGCACCAGGACACCGGTTCGAAGATGGTTCACATCGCCCCGAACACCTCCTCGACCATCGTGTCGAAGTCCGTGGCCCGTAACGGTGGCCGTAGCGCCTACCGAGGCCTGGTTCAGGTGCGCGAGGGTGCTAAGCACTCCAAGTCCTCCGTGGTGTGTGACGCCCTGCTGGTGGACACCATCTCCCGTTCTGACACATACCCCTACGTGGACGTGCGCGAGGACGATGTGACCATGGGTCACGAGGCGACGGTTTCCCGCGTCTCTGAAGACCAGCTGTTCTACCTGATGCAGCGTGGCCTGAGCGAAGAAGAAGCAATGGCGATGATCGTTCGCGGCTTCGTTGAGCCTATTGCCCGCGAGCTGCCGATGGAGTACGCACTCGAACTGAACCGCCTGATCGAACTTCAGATGGAAGGATCTGTGGGCTAATGCCGACCAACGAAGAAACTCTGGGTTACCACTCCCCGATCATCCCCGGTATGGACCAGGAGGGCGAGAAGCTCGCCACCGAGTTCGCCCACGATGACACCCTGTACCGTGCCACCGAGGCACACCACCAGGGCTCCAACCCGAACAACATCCAGAAGGTGCTGGAGGCATCCCGCGCCGAGCGTAAGACCTCCTACAACGTGGAGGACTTCGCTCCGCTGACCGGCCGTGAAGAGGATTGGCGCTTCACCCCGCTGAAGCGTCTGGGTGGCCTGCACCTGGAGAAGCTGACCGGCACCGCACCGGCACCGAAGGTGACCGCACCCGAGCAGGTCAAGGTTGAGACCGTCTCCCGCGAGGACGAGCGCATCGGCTCCGCCGGTGTTCCCGAGGATCGCGTGGCGGCTAACGCCTGGTCCAGCTTCTCCGAGGCAACCGTGGTGACCATCCCCGCCGAGGCCGAGCTGTCCGAGCACGTTGAGATTGATATCGACGGCACCGGCAACGAGCCCGCCGCCCAGCACATCGTGATTGAGGCTAAGCCCTTCTCGAAGGCCGTCGTGGTCATCCGCCACACCGGCTCCACCGTCCTGGCACAGAACATCGAGTTCGTGGTGGGCGACGAGGCCGAGCTGAACGTCGTGTCCGTCCAGCAGTGGGCTGACGACGCGATCCACACCTCCGCACAGTACGCTAAGCTGGGCCGCAACTCCCGCTTCAAGCACGTGGTGGTTTCCCTCGGTGGCGACTTGGTGCGCGTGACCCCCTCGACCAAGTTCACCGCTCCCGGCGCCGAGACCGAAATGTACGGCCTGTACTTCGTGGATGCCGGCCAGCACATTGAGTCCCGTCTGTTCGTGGACCACTCCGTGCCCAACTGCAAGTCCCGCGTGACCTACAAGGGCGCGCTGCAGGGCAAGGGCGCACACTCGGTGTGGGTTGGCGACGTTCTGATTGGTAAGGACGCTGAAGGCACCGACACCTACGAGCTGAACCGTAACCTGCTGCTGGAAGTTGGCCCCCGCGCCGACTCCGTGCCGAACCTGGAGATTGAGACCGGCCTGATTGAGGGCGCCGGTCACGCATCTACCACCGGCCAGCTCGATGAGCAGCATCTGTGGTACCTGCAGGCTCGCGGTATTCCGGAGGCTGAGGCCCGCCGTCTGGTGGTGCGCGGCTTCCTGAACGAGGTCATTCAGCAGATTCGCGTTCCCGAACTTGAAGAGCAGCTCACCGAGGCCCTTGAGGCAGAGCTCGCACTCAGCAACAACTAAGCTTTACCAGGAGAAATAATGTCTACTCTTGAAATCAAGGACCTTCACGTCTCGGTCATCCTCGATGACGAAACCACCAAGCCCATCCTCAAGGGCGTTAACCTGACCATCAACTCGGGCGAGATTCACGCCATCATGGGCCCCAACGGTTCCGGTAAGTCCACCCTGGCTTCCACCATCGCCGGCCACCCCAAGTACCAGGTTGATTCCGGCCAGATTCTGCTGGACGGCCAGGACATCACCGAGATGAGCGTTGACGAGCGTGCCCGCGCTGGCCTCTTCCTCGCAATGCAGTACCCGGTTGAGATTCCCGGCGTGACCATGTCGAACTTCCTGCGCTCCGCAAAGACTGCAGTGGACGGCAAGGCTCCCTCCCTGCGTACCTGGACCAAGGACGTTAAGGAAGCCATGAAGAACCTGGAGATTGACCCCGACTTCATCTCCCGTAACGTGAACGAGGGCTTCTCCGGTGGTGAGAAGAAGCGCCACGAGATTCTGCAGCTCGAGCTGCTCAAGCCCAAGTTCGCCATTCTCGACGAGACCGACTCCGGCCTGGACGTCGACGCTCTGAAGATTGTGTCCGAGGGCGTGAACCGCGCTCACGAGGCTAACGACATGGGTGTCATGCTGATTACCCACTACACCCGCATCCTGCGCTACATCAAGCCGCAGTTCGTGCACGTGTTCGTGGACGGCAAGATGGTTGATCAGGGCGGCCCCGAGCTGGCTGACCGCCTGGAGGAAGAGGGCTACGTCTCTTACGTAGGTAAGAAGTAACCTGCTTTCCGTACCGGATTCGACAAGAAAGATTGAACTATGACTGAGACTGTGCAAGGTCGTGTTCCTCAGGAAGATATTGAGGAAGCCCTCAAGGAGGTCATTGACCCGGAGCTCGGCGTCAACATTGTTGACCTCGGCCTGCTCTACGGTCTGCGCTGGGATGAGGACGGTACCCTCATCCTGGATTTGACCCTCACCACCGCAGCCTGCCCGCTGCAGGAAGTGATTGAGGAGCAGGTGCAGGCCAACCTGGAGAACGTGGTGGATTCCTGGCGCGTGAACTGGGTTTGGATGCCGCCGTGGGGTCCGGAGCGTATCACCGAGGACGGCCGCGACATGATGCGCGCGCTGGGCTTCAACATCTAAGCTCCTAGACGCTGAATAGACACCCGCCGGGTGTGGAGAGCATAGACTCTCCGCACCCGGCGGGTGTTTTTATGTTGTTAAAAATTAGGGCAAAAACCTAGCGCTATGTTTTGTAGGCTGAGGATTATGCGGTGACAACAAGGATAGATTTTTTATTGATAATTAGGACAATTTGACTGGGGGGGGGGTCCAAGTATGATTCCTTGTGGATCATACACTCACGTCATACTAGGCTCCTCATGCAACGGCCGCTTGAGGAGGCCGAAAGGAAATCATGGCACAAAAGATTATCGCCGCTGACGGTTCTGTCTACGTTAAGAAGAAGCCCTTCTACCTCCGTTGGTGGTTCATCACTCTCGTTATTCTTGTTCTTCTTGGTGGTTGCGCTTCGGTGATGGGTGGTGGCTCCAGCAAGTCTACGAGCGCTTCTTCATCTTCGGCGGCTGCCGATTCTTCTGCCGTTGCTGAAGCTTCTCAGGAATCTGGCGGTGAATCTTCCTCTGCAGGCGCGGCAGAATCCAACACGAAGCAGAACGATAACAACGTTCCCACCGAATATAAGTCTGCTTTGAAGAAGGCTGAATCGTACTCTCGCACCCTGCACATGTCTAAGCAGGGTATCTATAACCAGCTCACCAGTGAATTTGAGAAGTTCAGCCCCGAGGCGGCCCAGTACGCTGTGGACAACGTGAAGGCTGACTGGAACGCAAATGCCCTGGAGAAGGCAAAGAGCTACCAGAAGACGATGAGCATGTCTCCCGAGGCAATTCGTTCTCAGCTGACTTCTTCGGTTGAAGGATTCACCGAGGAAGAGGCCGATTACGCTGTCTCCCATCTGAACTAATTCAACAGATAATTTAGAAGCCGCCCGGTGCGTGGATCTAGTATCCACACACCGGGCGGCTTTGTTATGCATCTGAGATGCTATTCGCCGCGGCTAGAAAGGTTACTCGTTCAGGCCCAGAAGCTCCAGCGAGTGCTCGTACTTGATGTGCAGGCAGGAGCGGGTCGGCTCGTCCAGCTTTGCCAGACGGTGCGGGTCCAGGTTGTCCATGATGTCGGCGCGCTTCACCAGGCGGGCCAAATCGTTGGCGCGCACGCGTCCCAGGTACGAAACGCGCGACTCACCGGGGCGGCGGGTCAGCGCCTCGACGGCGTCCACAATCTGAGGGGAGAAGTAGCGAGCCAGGTAGGGCAGCGACACTCCGGTATCTTCCACCGTGTCATGCAGCAGGGCGACAATCTGTACCTCAGCCTTCAGCTCCTCCAGGGAAGTGTCGGGAGAGGTCGAGGATGCCATCTCAGAAACGAGCTTGCGTGCCCCCAGGGCAACACGACGAGGGTGAGAGATGTAAGGCCAGCCGTTGCGGTCCGTCTGCCCCTCATGCGCCTTATCAGCGATGCTGTCTGCCAGGCGAATCATCTCTTTGTAGTAGCTATTCGTCACGAGAACCTCCGTTGGTTACGACTCGATCAATTGACGCTACCGGCTATGCAAACCGAGGTATAGATAGCTGGTACCCCTACTGTACGGCACCCTGTCAAATACCACCAGAGAAACGCCATAAGAGCGCGTAAATACGTAAATATGACGGGCCAGCCGGGAGGACCGGGAAGCTTATCGCCCGCACCTGACGTTGGGTATCATTCCAGGGAAGATGCGCGCGAGGGCGGGAGGCACTGTGCGCGAAATCTGCGGGCGCTCGGGAACGAACGCGGGCGCGGGTTCGGACGGCCCAACCGGGCGCCGGCTCAGCCCCGCTCGGTAGGCCCCGCGACGGGGGAACACGACCCGCCCTTCGTCTCAGCAGCCGACCAAAAAATTCCAAACTTTTTTCGGAAGATTTGTTCGCCGAAACCGCCCAATACAACGAACGTTTAGACCCGTTTGGACCTCACCGATAGCAGCTCATCAAACGAAAAAAACGCGCGATTCGGAGGGGTGCTCCGGGGCACTAAAAACCCCCTTTTTTCCCCGGAAATAAGCGCTAAACTTGGGGTAACCAAACATCGGAGAACACCATGGCAGAGCTCTACGAGCGCTTCGTCGCCCTGTATCCCTACCCCCACGAGCGAATCCGCCACGGCGCCCCACGAGCCGAACTCAACCGGCGATACCTCGAACACCTCTACGAGGGCAAGAATAAGGGAATAACCCCCATCGTGGTTGCCCTTGACTCCACCCTGCTCGGGACCATTGAGAACAACGTATCCATGCGCACCTCAACACCCGTCGGGGAGATTACTGCCGACACGATTCAGCAGTACGCGGTTGGGCTCCTCGTGGCCCAGCACGAACACCTGCGACAGGTTGGCGTGGAACGGGCCGCGCACGAGGCTTTCCGGAGCCTCAACGAGACCATCTACCTGAACGTCTACCGGCACCTCATGGAACACGGTGAGCTCAGCGAGGAAGACCTCAACGCACCGCTGGACGCGGAATACCCCTTCGAGCTGACCGCCGGGGTCCTCAATGAGAAGGTTAAAGCCACCGATATCGAGCGGGCCTCCGAACTTCTCATCGTGGACATGCCGGTTCAGGTTGCTTCCGACGTCTTCGCGTACTTCCCCTTCGGCGGCTGGGACGTCAGCCCCGCCCCCGAAACCATGCTGGCCATCGCCCGCTACTGGCTGGAACGCGACGACGCCTACCCGGCGGTCATCGCGGCCGAATTCATCGAGTTCTACACGCCGGTTCCCGTGACCACCCGCCGCGACACCGAGATTCTGGCGGTCGAGCACACGATGGTCTCCTCGGCAATGCCGGTGCGCGTCTACCGCGGCTTCGACAAGCTCGTGGAGGCGCTCTACGGCCAGCACGACTGGTACCTGTGGTGGGAGCAGCTCCCGGCGGCAGTGGTCGTCGAGACGCCCTAAAGGCGGCTGAACTCAACCCGGGGTAAAAGCGTAAGGGCGGGGTGACTCTTCACCCCGCCCTTACTCTCTGCGGGGGTTTACCGTGCGTCACCGCCCCAGTCCGCCTATTTCAGCTCGTCCACACGACGCGCCCGCAAAGCCCGAGCGGTCGCCGTCGCGTAATCCACCGCCTGCACCACCCAGGGAATCAGTAGGCGCCAATACATGCGGCGCGGAAGGTCACGCGCCACCGCCGCCCGCTGCAGGGCACCCCAGCGGTCCACGAGCGCCGGGATGGAACGAATCATGAGGGCAATCAGCAACCCCAGACGCTCGGGCGAAAGACCCATAAAACGCAGGGGCGAGCACAGCCGCACAAAACCGTCAATCAGAACCGGCAGGGGAGTACTCACCAGCAGAGTACGGGAAGCGTAGAAGGCCGTCAGCATGGTCGCGATGGCATCCGCACCGGAAGCGTATTGGCCCGTCAGCACGTAGTAGGCGGCCATAATCAGCAGCAATAGCGCCAGCGTTCGGACCACCAGCCACAGTTGGGAGGCGGACACCCCAGCCCACAGCGCGCACAGCGTGGCCGCGGCCAAAGCCACCAGCGCCACCTGCCAGCCGGTCACCGCCAGCACAATGAACAACCCAAAGAAAAGCGTTCCCTTGAGCCACAGCGGCGCCCGATGCACCGGCGTGTTCAGCGGCTGATAGAAACCCACCAGCAGGGTGCCGGGGTTGAAGCCGGACCCCCGGGAGGCGGGGCGAGGATTCACACGGGGGTTCGCGCGCGGCGTGTTAGCGCTCATGCGCGCCTCCCGCTGAATCCGTACCTTCGGCTGCCCCCTCATTCGGGAACCCCTCGGCACACCACAGCCGGTACCGCTGCACCATCTGCGCCGCATCCCCCTGGGCGAGCAGGCACCCGTCGTGAATGATCACGGCTTCATCGCAGGACGCCGCCAAATCCAGGTCGTGCGTGCTGAGCACCAGCATCTGGTCCAGGGACTCCAGGTGCTTCAGTAACCGCGCCCGGTTCCGCAGATCCAGCAGGGTAGTCGGCTCATCCAGCAGAAGGATCTGCGGGCCAGCCGCAAGAACGCTGGTGAGGGCCACCAGCTGCTTTTCGCCTCCCGAGAGGGTGAAGACGCTCTGGTTCTCCAGCCGCTCGAGGCCGCGCTCGCGCAGGAGTTCACGGACCCGTTCGCGGCGCTGTTCGCCGTTGAGTGCGGTTCCCTCAACGGCCGCGGCGCGGCGCAGGCTCAGGTCAATATCTTCTGCGACGGTGGGCATGATGAGCTGCGCCTCCGGCTGAGCGAAGAGCATGCCCACGCCCTCGAAAGCGCCCTGCGAGCCGATACCGTTGGAGCCGCGGCTCGGCGCCTGCAGGGTGTCCACGCCGTTGACGCGCACAATGCCCTCGTCCGGGTGGGTGAGCCCGTTAAAAAGCCCCAGCAGGGTCGATTTGCCGCTACCGTTGAGTCCCAGCACCGCGGTGCGCTTCGCGGTGAAGCGCAGGCTCACGCTCTTGAGGATACGGCGATGCCCGCCTTCGGGCAGCTCGGTGAAAACACTCACCGATTCGAGCTCGAGGGCGGGCATGCTAGTGGAGGCGCTATCCGCCTGCTCGCCCTGCACGGTCTGCGGTGTATTCTGGCGCGGGGAGCGGCGGAAAAACATAGCTTCCTCTCGGGTGGTGTGGAGGCGTCTCTAACGCTGGGTGGAAGTCAGGGACGGGAAGGCGCGGCGCACCGACAAACCGACCAGAACCGCGATGACGGACTTCACCAGATCCCAGGGGACGAATACCAAGGCCGCGTTGAACGCGGCAATAAAACTCATGTGGGCGTTCACCATCATACCGGCGATGCCGCAGACGGTCAGAACCACAAAACCGCAGAAGTTTGCCAGTAGGGCCATGAGGAAAGTGGCACCAACCGAGCGGGTGTTACGGGTGAACAGGTATGCGAGGGTGCCGGCAATGGCGGCGAAGGGCAGGAAGCCCAGCAGGTAGCCGGCGGTCGGGGACGCGAGCGAACCCAGGCCTGCGCTGCCCTTCGCGAAGATGGGCAGGCCGGCGAAGCCAACCAGCAGGTACAGCGCCACGGCGGCGGTGGCGCGCTTGCCGCCGAGCACCTGAGCGGTGATGTAAATACCGAGGGTCTGGAAGGTGAAGGGGACGGCGATGCCGCCGAGGCTCATGGCGGGCATGATGGCCAGGGCGGCGATGAGGGCCGCGAAGACGGCAATGAGGGAGAGGTCGGTGGCGACCGAGCTGCGGGCGGCGTCGTTGCGGCGCGGCGTGGATTCGCGCGTGGGTTCGGACATCGGCGTGTACTCCTTTGGGTACGGATTCGGTGGGTCGGCTCGAGAGAGAGCCGGAGAGATCGGTTCGCACGGCGTCGTTGCGCGGCGTGAAACGTCCCTGCAGAACATTACCATTGAACAGTGTTCGATAGGTATCCTACACCCGTCACCACAGAAATAAAAGCAAACCCACATGCACGCACGGCATCCCTGCACTAAAATTGATGGGGTGCTCGCCCGGTGGTTCTCCTCTTGGGAATCGGCCCGGAGCACCAACACCACGCAGACCGTCCCACCCGAAAGACACCCATGATTGCCGTACAGAACCTTGAACTGCGCGCCGGCGCGCGCCTGCTGATGGAAGACGTTACCTTCCGCATCGACAAGGGCGACAAGATCGGCCTGGTGGGCCGCAATGGCGCCGGCAAGACCACCATGACCAAGGTACTGGCCGGACTCACC
>NZ_JBYQJS010000003.1:0-324123 GCF_058213595.1 Rothia sp. SCPM-O-B-18226 (M350)
TAACCCTGGGCTTCCTTCTGGAGGCTGAGGCTTTTTATTCGGAAATTTTGAATAACGAAGTTATTCGCTAGATTTTCCGTGGTTATAGCAAGAGGGAAACGCCTGGTTCCATTCCGAACCCAGTAGCTAAGACTCTTTGCGCCGATGGTACTGCACTTTTGTGGGTGTGGGAGAGTAGGTCGCCGCGGGTTTTTTATTCAAGAGGGGAAGACCTTAGAGGTCTTCCCCTCTTTTTGTGTACCCAAAAACTCTTAGAGCGAAAGATTGCTCCTTCAAGCAAAGAAGCTGAGGAGCATGGCTGGAGCCTAGGAGACAGGTCTTAGGCGGTACAGGGAACCTCTGGAAGCTGTCATAGATTCGTCCAAATGACGAGGTAGAGGGCACGGTAGAGAAAGTCTTGATACCTTAACAACAAGAGCAGTCCATACCTCTACCGAATGAGTGGAGAATACGCAAAGGAGCAACCGTCATGGCTGATGAGAAGAGCATCTACGAACGCTGGAGCGAAGAGCGCCTCGACCCGCCCCTCCCCAAAGAATGGGGACTGAACGAAGAAGACGAAGCCGAGCTGCTCTGGCCCATCTGGCCCCTCCTGTTCATGGGCGAATCCGATACCGGTCTGTATGTAGAAACCATCACCGATAATGTGATGGATGTATTCGGATTGGAATACGATGGGCAGAATGAAGACAGCAAGCTCTGGGAAAAGCGTGTAGAGGGCTACGTGGAAGAGCTCATCAAGCGTCGTCGTGCATTCGCCGCTGAGCTGGGTATTACCCCCGAGATGCAGAAGAACTCGAACCTTAACCGTGCCTTCGCAGCATTGGAAGAAGAAGGGGTTATCGCACGGCAGAACTTCACCTGTTGCGGTACCTGCGCCTCCGCAGAAATCTGGGATGAAATCGACAATAGCCGTGAATGGAAGGGGTACATCTACTTCCACCAGCAGGACGCCGAAAGCCTCGCAGAGAGCGGCGGCACCTACGTCGGATTCGGTTCGTTCCTCGCCTACCCCAGGGACGAAAATGAATGGAACGCGCTGAGTGATGCGCAGAAGGAAGAGATCAGTGCCCTTCACAAGAAGCTCTCCGTAGAGCTCATGAAGGATACGATTATCCCTGTACTGGAGAAGCACGGCCTGAGCGTGGAGTGGAAGGGGAACTTTGACACCCGTCCGTTCATTGGGGGAGTAGAAGTCTACAACATCCCCTAGCGGTAGTGAGCCGAACCGGATGGGAGCCTTGCGGCGTATGTAGTGGGGAGGTGCACTTCCTGATGCTACAAAAGTTTACAGAGAAAATATGCTGAGAGCGTGAGAACACGATTCACAGCTTCTTAGACAGAGTATTAACTAGCCGATAAGGCACCCATTCGGTAGGCTAGACGGGTAGCGCGGTACGTCCACACTAGAGATAAGACAGAACCTGTCCTCGAGATAGGAACTGCTCGACATGACCTTCAGCTGCTATACGCGGCAGGAAGCTGAGCTCTAGAACGCCCGGTAGAGATACAGGCGTGCCCAGCTTGGAAGAGCACAGGGGCATCTGAATCTTTATCGGGCAGAAGCATACTCCCACCGAGTAGGCTAGAAGAAGTGGATGAACCGCCAACCCATATTCCCAACCAAAGGAGCAGGCATGTCGACCGACGCCCGCGAAAAAGCCCGTCAGATTGCGGCGCAGCAGGCTAAAAAGAGCCCCAGCAAGGCAAGCCGCCGTTGGCTCCAGCTCGGCGTACTCGCCGTGGTCCTCGTTATCGTAGGTATCATCGGCTTCGTTGTGGTCAACGGTAACAAGAACAACAAGATTGCGGAGAGCGGCCCCGTACCCGCCAGCGCAAACGAATACGGCGGTATCGTGCTGACCAAGGACGGAATCGTCAAGAACTCCTCCACCCAGGAGACCCGCGACTTCAAGCAGCTGGCCACCTCAACCTCCTCCGTGACCCCCATGGTCAACGGAACCGCGGCAGCCGTCAACACCCTGCCCCCGGGCGTGCAGACGGCTGAAGAGGCCGCCAAGAACGGTCAACCCGTGCGCGTGACCATCTTCCAGGACTACAACTGCGTGCACTGTGCAGAGTTTGAGACTAAGTACGGTGAAGAAATCCAGAAGCTCGTCGAAGACGGCACTATCACCCTGGAAATCCGCAACCTAACCTTCCTGGACCGTTCCTCGCCCACCGCATACTCCGCACGTAACGCGGCAGCTGCATACTCTGTGGCAAACCAGGTGAGCACCAGCAACTTCCTGAACTACCAGCGTGAGATCTTCTCACACCAGGGCACCGGCGACATGAACAACCAGCAGATCGCCGATATCGCATCCAAGTACGGTGCTTCCATTGGCTCCGACATGAACGAAGACAAGTGGCGTCCCCTTGTGGACGTGGTTAACGCCGAATCCGCAAGCAACGGTATTCAGGGTACCCCCACCGTCTTCGTAGACGGTGACCAGTACGCCAGCAATGACTTCAGCGCTTTCCTCAAGAGCAAGATTGAGGCCAAGAAGAAGTAATGTACCCTCGGTGGGTCCGGCAACCGGCAACGGTTGCCGGGCCCCCGGTTTTTAACCGCTCCGGGAGCCTCTGCGTGATACGGAGTTTCAATGAGACACCGGTGAAGGTCGGACCATCGGTCCGTGAGACCGGCCTGAGATAAGGACGGCTAAGCGGAACCGAGGCAGGGGAATAGGGTACACTGGACGGGTTGCCTCCTTAGCTCAGTTGGCCAGAGCATCTGTCTTGTAAACAGAGGGTCACCGGTTCGAATCCGGTAGGAGGCTCTCACGATCCTGATTTGCGCCGACCACCCTCGGGCATATCAGGATTTTGTTGTAGCGAGTGTCCACAGCGTCTAGGGACCCGCACCCGCACATCCACAACCCATCCGAGGAACATGTATGTCTGAGACCTCCGGAACCTCGCAGGCCCCCGCGCCGCAGGGAACCCGCCCCTCCACCCCGCGCAGCATCCGCCCGCGCGAAGCCGGCGACTACCCCCTCGAAGAATTCATCGAATCGCGAGGGTTCCGCCCCGAAATCCAGGGCCTGCGAGCCTTCGCGGTGCTACTCGTCGTGCTCTACCACGTCTGGTTCGGCAAGGTCTCCGGCGGTGTGGACGTCTTCCTCTTCATCTCCGCCTTCCTGCTCTCGCTCTCCTTCATGCGCAAGATCAACGAAGGCAAGCCCCTCAAACTCTTCAACTACTGGTTGCACGTCTTCCAGCGCCTGCTGCCCGTGGCGACTGTCGTTATCGCCAGCACAACGATTGCCTCATTCTTTGTGCTTGCGCCCAGCCGCTGGTCGCAGATGATGCAGGACGCCACGAGCTCCCTTTTCTACTACCAGAACTGGAACCTGGCGTTTAGCTCCGTGGATTACTACGCCCAGAACGCCGCCGCGAAGTCACCCTTCCAGCACTTCTGGTCGCTTTCCATCCAGGGGCAGATCTTCATTATTTGGCCCCTGCTTTTTGCTGCCGTCGCCTACTTTGTGCACCGATACCGTGGGAACCTCTTCACGACCGCGGTCTTCGTCTTCAACACGGTCTTTGTTGCCTCCCTGACGTTCTCCATCGTTGAGACCAATAGCAACCAGGGTTTTGCTTACTTCGATACCCGCACCCGTCTCTGGGAATTTGCTATCGGCACCCTGCTCGCTATGCTCACCCTCAAATGGAAGGCACCCGAACGCGCACGCGTCGTGATGGGCTGGATCGGCATCGTCGGCCTGGTTACCTGCGGCGCCATCCTGCCGGTTGAGCGAGCTTTCCCCGGCTACCTGGCTCTGTGGCCCGTGTTCTCCGGTGCGCTCGTCATCATGGCCGGTAGCACTAATAGCCGCTGGGGCGTGGACCGCCTGCTCTCCTCGGCACCTCTGCAGAGCCTCGGCAATATTTCCTACGCCCTGTACCTGGTCCACTGGCCCATCCTGATTCTCTACAGCACGGCTGTGGGCACCTCTCGCGTGAACTTTATCGAGGGCGCGGTTATTATCCTGGTCTCTATCGGCCTGGCTTGGCTGCTCATCCGCTACGTGGAGAAGCCGCTGCGCTACCGTAAGGACCCCTTCGTTCCCTGGCTCATGATGAAGATGCGTTTTAAGACCGTCTTCTCCGTGAAAACCTGGGCCGATCAGGTGGCCTTCCTGCTGGCTATTTTCCTCGTGGCCGGAGGCCCTCTGCTCATCGCGCAGGCCTGGCTAACCTCGCAGAACACCGAGTCCACCCGCAACGCCGAGTTGCAGGTTCAGACCGTCAACGACAACTATCCGGGTGCGCGCGCTATCGGCGGGGCGCAGCAGGGCCTCATCGATAATCCGATTCCCACCGGCGGCGATGTGAAGGCGCAGTACGAATCGCTCAGCGATACCTGCACCGGCGCCTTCGCGCCCTCCGACGCTGCGCTCGCCAGCTACTGCAGCCTGCAGAAGAGCGGATCGGACGATGCGCCGCTGACCATGGTTGTGGGTAACTCCCACGCAGAGCAGGCTCTCAGCGCTTTCAAGCCCATTGCGGAACAGACCAAGACCAACCTGCAGGCCTACCTGCTCGGTGGTTGCCAGTACCCGACAAGTGCCGTGACCGCCACTCACGAATGCTCGGAGTTCAACTCCAAGCTGACCGAGGAAATCCTCAAGCGTAAGCCCCAGACCGTGGTTCTGGTTGCTACCGCGGCCCAGGCCCGTTCCACCGAGGAGAAGATCGACCCCGCTCTGGACGAGACGGTTCGCCGCCTCACCGAGGCGGGTATCCAGGTTATCGGTCTGCGCGATAACCCGCGCTTCGAGTTCAACATCTACGAGTGCGGCCAGAAGGCTGGAAGCGACAAGAGCTCCTGCGCCCGTCCGGCCAGTGAGAAGTACGCCGCCGAGAACCCCGCAAAGGAAGTCTTCGACAAGTACCGCAACCAGGGTGCTGTCATGGTGGATCTGAAGGATGTCTACTGCCCCGACGGGACCTGTAGCTCCGTAATCGGCAATATCTACGTGTACCTGGACGATAACCACGTGAGTAAGACCTACGGCCGCACCATGGCCCAGACCGTCTTCCAACGTGCTGCAGAAGGCGGCTGGCTCGTGGGAGGCAGGGTCAACCTCTAGCCTCGGCCCTAGAGTATCCCGCGCCTTGTAGAGTCCCCCGAACCGTTCAGCGGGTCGGGGGACTCTGCATTTTAACGTCATAAACCGCGCGAAAACCGCCTGCGCTTGAACGAATGGTCAGGATAGACTAACTTGGAACTTGCTTAGGCTAATCTAAGTGTGTAGACCGCGGATATGGCAGAAAGAACTCGATGAAGGAAATCACCGAACGCACCCTCAGAGTGGAGAACGTTAGCCTCGGATACGGCGAGAAGACCATCGTCAAAGACCTCTCCCTCGAGTTCCCGAAGGGCAAGATTACCGCGATTATCGGTCCCAACGGTTGCGGCAAATCCACCCTGCTACGTGGTGTCTCCCGACTGCTCAAGCCGCTTAACGGCGACTTCACCCTTGACGGCAAATCCACCCACGAATACTCCATGAAGGGCTTTGCCCGCATGGTCGGGCTGATGCCCCAGCATCCCATCGCTCCCGAAGGAATTACCGTAGCCGATCTCGTTTCGCGTGGCCGCTACCCCTACCAGGGCCTCTTCAAGCGCAATAGCGCCGAAGACGACGAGGCGGTTGCCTGGGCGTTGGAAGCCACCGATACCATGTCTCTGGCGGAGCGTCAGGTCACTGAGCTCTCCGGCGGTCAGCGTCAGCGCGTCTGGATTGCCATGGCGCTCGCCCAGGAAACCGATATTCTGCTACTCGACGAGCCCACCACCTATCTTGACCTGGCGCACCAGGTGGAACTGCTCGACCTGCTTGCCGAACTCAATGAGGAGCGCGGAACGACCATGATTATGGTCCTCCACGAACTAAACCTGGCCGCCCGCGTGGCCGACTACCTGGTCGCCATGAAGGAGGGGTCTATCGTCGCTCAGGGCGAGGCCGGCGCCGTGCTGACCCGTCCCAACCTCGACGAGATTTTTGGACTCAAGGCCGAGGTCACCGATCCCTTCGATGACGGTAGCGTCGTGGTCGTCCCGCATCCGCGGGGCGCATCCATACCTGAATAAATCGCGGCGGAGGGGAAGGGGAAGAAAACAATATCTGGGATTCCCGCCCCCATCGTGGGATACTGGATAACAGGACGCACTAAGCGATGAGGCCGGTACACCGTACGGGTGTGCCGGCTTATTACATAGAAGGGTCATTCTTCATAAGGCCCGGAAAGAAGAACACAATGACGACCCCGCTCCTAGACTCCAACGGCAAGCTCAACGGCGAATCGGTACGATACGTAGCAATTGGCGATTCGTTTACCGAAGGCGTGGGCGACGTTGACCGCCGTCGCCCCAACAACCTACGAGGCTGGGCAGACCGCGTTGCCGAAGGTCTCGGCGCAGTAGACCCGCAGGCACAGTACGCAAACCTTGCTATCCGCGGACGCCTGCTCGGCCCCATCCTGGATGAACAGTTGCCTCGAGCCCTCGACCTCTGCCCCAACATTGTTACGTTCTACGGTGGCGGCAACGACATCATGCGACCCAACGTGGATATTGACCAGCTCATGACCCACGTAGACGAAGCCTTCGCCACCCTGCGCGGCGAAGGAATCGAAGTGCTTACCGTAACCGGCCTGGACGTACAGGGCCAGGGCCCCTTCGCCCGTACCCGCGGCCGTACCGCCACCTACAACGAGCTACTGCGCGGTATCGCTGAGGACCACGGCGTGCACATTATCGACTACTGGCGCTGGAATGACTTCCTCGACTGGCGTCTGTGGGCTGACGATCGCCTGCACATGAACGACCTCGGCCACGAACGCTTCGCATCCCGCGTGCTGGCGCAGCTCGGCCTGCCCGGTGTGGTCACCGAATCGGTACTGCCCCCGGAGGTGCAGCTGACCGCTCGCGAGAAGATTGAGCAGGAGGCACGCTGGGTCCGCGAGTTTGCCCTGCCGTGGATTGGCCGCCGCCTGAAGGGTACGAGCTCCGGGGACGGTGTGAGCCCCAAGTACCCGGAGTGGGTCCCCGCGGCAAGCCTGAATAATTAGGCTGAAGAACTAGGCTCGCGGGGGCTCACGATACGGCGTAGAACCCTAGCTAGAACTGTATCGGTAGGGGAGTGCTCTGCGCCGTATCTGCCCCATACTTGTGTCGTATCTACACCGTAACGGAGCGGGGCAAAGCGGCCGTATCCGCACCGCGACGAGCCCTTAAACTGCCCTTTAAAACCGGGGCGGAAGCGTTAAAACGAGAGTTAAAAGCTCTTTAAGCGCGTGTTTAAGTCTGTTTAACAGCCCTGCGCACACCGTCAGAAGCGGTGACGCGGGGCTGTTTTCGGCTTAAATCCGGCTTAAGCTGTTAATCTCACAACATGAATTTCAACGGTGTAATTTATCCCCGGTCACATAGAGAACGCCCGTTCTTAAATCAGTGCATTAACGCCTGACTAGGGGCGTTAAAGATTCCCTTAAAAACATCTGGACTTGCAAAAATACCCATTTTTGATAGAATGGATAGGTATGTTTGTCGCCCGGCGGCAGGCGTGCATCCGCGAATCGAGCGCTTCGCTTAAACGAGGCGCAATCGGCTCAGAACACCGAGATTCCGCGGATTTTTAAGGCAGAATCCGGCGTGCAAGCTTGCACGAACCCCCGTATTTACCTAGAATTTAACGCTGTTCGTAGTGGTGGAAACGCCTCTCGACACTAATAAGCTTCACCGTTTTTCCCGCGGCGGGGATCGATGCGTGGCCTCTCACCCACGTGACGATCTCAAACACTCTAGCCCGGCGAATAACCCGGTGCTTCTACATTGGTGGCGGGACGCTCACGAGTAACATCGACTGCGTACCGTCATAAAAGTCAATCAATAAAGGAGTGAAACATGGCAGCAGTCTGCCAGGTGACCGGAGCTGTTCCCGGCTTTGGACACAGCATTTCGCACTCGCATCGCCGCAACAAGCGTCGATTCGACCCGAACGTTCAGAAGAAGACCTACTGGGTTCCTTCGCTGCGTCGTAAGGTAACCCTGAACGTGTCCGCTAAGGGCATCAAGGTTATCGATGCTCGTGGCATCGATGCCGTTGTTGCAGAAATCATCGCACGCGGGGAGAAGATCTAGTAAATGGCATCCAAGGCTAAGGACCTCCGTCCTATCATCAAGCTCAAGTCCACTGCTGGCACCGGTTACACCTACGTGACCCGTAAGAACCGCCGCAACAACCCCGACCGCATGGTGCTGAAGAAGTACGACCCCGTCGTTCGCAAGCACGTTGACTTCCGAGAGGAGCGCTAAGAATGGCTAAGAAGTCCAAGATCGCTCGCAACGAGCAGCGCAAGGTCATCGTCGCTCGCTACAACGAGAAGCGTATCGCGCTGAAGAAGACCCTGATCGACGAGAACGCTACCCCCGAGGAGCGCGAAGCAGCACGCGTGGCACTGCAGAAGCTGCCCCGCAACGCTTCCCCCGTTCGCGTGCGTAACCGCGACCAGATCGACGGCCGCCCCCGCGGTACCTTCCAGAAGTTCGGTATCTCCCGCGTGCGCTTCCGCGAGATGGCACACCGCGGCGAGCTGCCCGGTATCACCAAGTCCAGCTGGTAAATCTGGTATTTTAGTTCCTAAACGGTTTTCCGTCGTCACCGACGGTCACTCGCTTTAGACTCAAACCTTAAGTCTCTGGAAGGGGCACCCTAATGGCTAAGAACCGTACCGAACTCGTTGCAGAGGTTGCAGAGAAGTCTGGCAAGAGCCAGGCAACTGTAAACGCAGTCCTCGACGCAGTGTTCCAGGTTTTCGAGTCTTCCGTCTCCAAGGGCGAGAAGATCACCATCCCCGGTTGGATGGCAATCGAGCGCACCGACCGTGCAGCTCGTACCGGCCGTAACCCGCAGACCGGCGAAACCATCCAGATTCCCGCCGGTCACGGCGTGAAGCTGACCGCAGGCTCCAAGCTGAAGGCAGCAGTCGCTAAGAAGAAGTAATTCTTGAGACTTTGAATCTGCTAAAGACCCCCACCAATATGGTGGGGGTCTTTTAGTATGCCCAGATGCTCTCTCTTGGCGCTGGGGGGGGCACAGGTTGCTGGGAGGCGGTGGTACAGGCGAGGTGGTGCGGCTGGCGAAGTGGTACAGCTAGCGGATTGGGAGGGCACGTGCGGCGGGGAGCGTGCGCAAGGTGGGTCTTCAAGACCCTAACCCTTAACTCGAGCATAAGACGCAGAAAGTAGCTCGGTTTCACAGGGGAAGCTATGATGGGCTACAGAAAAAATAAAGAAAATTTATACATTTGAGCAGAAAGCTATGCATGAGCTGAGCGAGAAATCGCGATTATCAAACCCCGCTGGGAAAAATACTTATACATTGCCGATCGGACACAGCTTAAACACAGCAAACTAAAGCTCAATCTTAGACTCACACCCTAAGCTGGAATCACCGGCGAAGGAAAAGCCACACACCATACACAACGGCCCCACCCAACCGGAAAATCAACCATACAAACCCCGGACGATTGACCCTCCGGGATGCACAAGGAGAACCACCTCATGGCACGCCCCGCTCAGCACACTTCCGAACAGACCGCCAACCGTCGCTTCCGCACCGGCGCGGCAGCACTGTCCCTGGCAGCAATCGCAGCACTCGGCCTGAGCGCCTGCGGTGCACAGAACACCTCCAACCCGGCACCCACCGCCACCGCAACCGCTAAGGCATCCTCCACCGCCGACGCAGCAGTCAATGCGGGCAACGGCAAGGTCACCGTCAAGGCAAGTGACGCAGCCTCCCCGAGCGCAACCGCAAGCAGCTCCCAGGGCACCGTCACCGTCAGCGAAAACGGCGTAACCGTCAGCGGTGCTGATGGTACCGGGGTCACCGCAGACGCCAACGGTAATGTGACCGTCAACGGCGCGAACGGAACCGGCGTGACCGCCGACGCTAGCGGCAATGCAACCGTCAACGGCGGCTCGGCATCGAACAACTCCGGCTCCAGCAACTCGGGATCCTCCGCAAAGGTCGACGAGAAGGCTGGCGAGACCTCCGCCAAGAGTGGCGCGAACGGTACCGGTAACGGCACCGTGACCGTCGACAGCGGAACCGTCAGCGCAGCCAACGGCTACACCCTCATCGAGATCAAGACCGACGGCGGCTGGTCCTACCACGCCCCCAACGGCGACATCATCGAGGTACGAGCTGACGGCTCCTGGGAGCGCGTCGGTCCGAGCGGCAACGTAGAGGTTAAGGCAGACGGCTCCTGGGAACTCGTCGGAGCTCCCGGCGTTGTTGAAGTGAAGGCTGATGGCTCATGGGAACAGACCGGCCAGGGCGCCTTCCAGGTACCTGCCGTACCCGTCAAGCCCGCTGGTGCTGTCGCTAACCCCGTCAAGCCCGTAACTCCCCGCCGCTAAGAAGCTGACTGACGAACCGGGCGAAAACGTGGGCTATGCCACCCGCTAGAATGCGGATAAACACCCATGCACCCGGATAAACAGACCCAAACTCGATAGAATTAACGCGGTTGGTTAAACCGATAATCGTTATGGGAACCCACACGGATCCCGCGCACGACGCGAATACGTCGCCAACTAGCCGCACCATACTAACAACCACAAGGAGAAACAATGGCATTCGCCCCCGCAATGAAGAAGACCACCGCGGTTCTGTCCATCGCTTTCGCAGGCGCACTGGGCCTGAGCGCATGTGGCTCCCAGTCCTCTTCCACCACCACCGCGACTGCATCCGCATCTGCTTCTGCTTCTGCGACTGCTTCCGCAAGCGCATCGGCTAAGGCATCCTCTGCAGCTGCAACCACCTCGGCTGCTTCCGCTTCCGCTACTGCAGACGTGAAGGTTGACAAGGACGGCAACGTCACCGTCAAGGCTAACGACGGCGAGGGCAACTCCGCAGACGTGAAGGTCGGCGCAGATGGCAAGGCATCCGTAGACGCTAAGGACTCCGAGGGTAACTCCTCCAAGGTAGAGTCCGACGAGAAGGGCGCCAAGGCTGAGTCCAAGGACTCCGAGGGTAACTCCTCCTCCGCCGTTGAGGGCGACGTTGTTGCTTCCGAGGATGGCGGCTGGGCCGTTCAGGGTGACGAAGGTCAGATCGCTGTACAGGCTGACGGCTCCTGGAGCCGCCAGGACGCAAACGGCCAGGTCGCAGTTAAGGCTGACGGCTCCTGGACCATCCAGTCCAACACCGGCCTGCAGGCATCCGTGGACGCATCCGGTGAAGTAACCTCCATCGTTGGCGGCGAGAAGGCAGACCTGAAGGCTCCGAAGGTTCCCGCAAAGCCCGCACAGGCTAAGGTCAACCCCGTCAAGCCCGCACAGCCCAAGTAAGCTGTAACGAGCTGACAACGGCCGCTAACGCTCCCCGAGCGTGGCTGCCCGTCTGACTTATAAAGACGCCCCGTGTGCATCCGAACGTGATGCGTGCGGGGCGTTTCTGCGCGCTTGCAGAGTACCGCCAGGATGAGGTGCTAGGCTGAAAACGGAAAAACCACCTCAACAACTCCCACCCGTACGGACACCCCGGACGCCCAGCGCAGTTCGAAACCTACCAGAAAAGAGAACACAGTGAAGAAATCTATCGCTGTTCTGTCCCTAAGCCTCGCCGCAACCCTCGGCCTTGCCGCGTGTAGCCCCACCAACATCAAGGCGCCCGCCGAAAGCCAGAGTGCATCCGCGAGCGCGTCTGCATCTGCGAGCGCGTCGGCTACCGCTTCTGCGAGCGCATCCTCCGAGTCCAAGGCAAGCGCATCGGCATCCGGCTCGGCAAGCGCATCTGAGAAGAGCTCTTCAGATACTAAGGGCACCGATAGTAGCTCCAGTGATAACGCCGCAGTCGGAATCGGTAAGCAACGATACAACGTCTTCAAGAAGGGCGCTGAACAGGCCAAGAAGGACCCCAGCACTAAGAAGAGCACCAACGCTGACGGCGCCGTGTACACCGACACGAAGGAAGGCGCCTCCATCGTCGAAGCTAAGAACGGTGACTACATCCTGATCAAGGATGACGGCGGCTGGATCCGCGTTAGCCCCGATGGCTCGCTGAGCAGCGTCAGCGAATCCGGCGACTGGAGCGTCATCAAGACCAACGGCGATACCATCGCTGTTGATGAGAACGGTGAAGCTACCATCACGAACGTTGTCACCGGTGAATACTCCCAGGACTACAAGTCGCTGGAACTGCCCAAGCCCCCGGCCCCCGTGGACGGCTACAGCACCGCCCCGAAGGAAGGCGTGAAGCCGACCAGCGCCAAGACCCACGGATAGGCAGACCCGTACAGGGGTAGCCGTTCGTAGCGCCTTTCAAAGCTTGAACGCCCCGTGCGCATCCGAACGTGATGCGTGCGGGGCGTTTTGCGTCTTCAAGCTACGCTGAGAAGAGCCGTGAAAGTAGCGGGGGAGGGGAAGCGCCGCAACATCTCAGGGAGCTTTCAGGTCACGGTGCTAGCATGGAGGCGTACTCCGGGCACACTGGAGTACAGGTCAACCACACCACGCACTGCGCCGTCGCAGAGCGGCGCATACAGAAAAGAGAAATTCAGTGAAGAAGTCAATTGCTGTACTGTCCCTGACCATTGCCGGTGCCCTCGGCCTCGCAGCCTGCGGCGGCAACTCCGGCACCAACTCCAATTCCTCCGCATCGGCAAGCGCGTCCGCTTCTGCAACTGCTTCCGCAACTGCCTCGGCACCCGCAAGCACCTCCGCAGCAGCAACCAGCAAGAGCACCACCTCCGCAGCAACTGAAACCACCAAGGCAGAAACCAAGACCACCCAGGGCACCATCAGCACCCCCAGCGGTCTGCCCAGCGAAGCAACCGAAGCGCTCAAGAAGGGCCAGGAATCCGCCGATCAGGCAGCCTCCGCAGGCTACACCGCCAGCAAGAAAGCCCTGGACGAGTTCAAGAACGAGGCCGGTGTGAAGAAGGCACAGACCAGCGACGGCACCGTCTACTACACCGATAAACTCGCTGCCTTCGAATCCAAGGACGGTGCTATTGTCACCATCCAGAATAACGGTGTGTGGACCAGCATGGACTCCAACGGTACAACCATCGTCGTGAAAGAGGACGGCTCCTGGATTAAGACCAACCCCAAGGACAACCTCTACACCGTTGTCAATGCAGACGGCACCGCATCCGTGCTGAACACCAAGACCTTCGAAAAGGCGACCGACGTCTCCACCATCGAGACCCCGAAGGCCCCCGGCCGTATCGACGGCTTCAGCGGCACCGCTAAGACCCCGGTCAAGCCCACCAAGATTGGTGACCTCTCCGAGGTTGCAGGCGCCAAGTAAAAACTAGTTCCTACCACCGGGCCGAACAGCCCGCCACAATAGGGACACCAACGCCCCGCGCGCATCTATACGTGATGCGTGCGGGGCGCTTTATATACCCATGAACCACCCGGAATATGACTTAATATGACAGGTCGTTAAGCCCCCAAGTCACAAAGCTCAACTCCCAGCGAACCACCCTCACCACGCTGGCATAATGGGGACAGCAAATCAGCGCGCCCACACACACGGCGCACCCAACAGGAGAGAGAACCCATGAGTGAGAACACCACCCGCAGCGTACGCGTGCGCGCCAGCGAACTCGAAGGCCGCGCCTGGCTCAACACCGGCGACAAAAACCTCACCCTGCAGGACCTGCGCGGCAAAATCGTTATTCTCGACTTCTGGACTCTCTGCTGCATTAACTGCCTGCACGTGCTCGATGAACTACGCCCCCTCGAAGAAGAATTCTCCGACGTACTCGTCACCGTCGGCGTACACAGCCCCAAGTTCGAGCACGAAGCTGACCCCGTAGCGCTCGCCGCAGCCGTCGACCGCTACCACATCACCCACCCCGTACTCGATGACCCCGAACTGACCACCTGGCAGGCATACACCGCCCGCGCATGGCCCACCCTCGTTGTCGTCGACCCCGAAGGCTACATCGTCGCGCACCTCTCCGGCGAAGGCCACGTGCAGGGTCTCACCTCCCTCGTACGCGAACTCGTCGCCGAACACGAGGCGAAGGGTACCCTGCACCGCGGCGACGGCCCCTACGTGCCCCGCCCCAAGGCAGCCGGCACCTACGCCTTCCCCGGCAAAGCCATCGAACTGCCCACTGAATTCGGCCCCGCAAACCTCTTCGGCAACCGCGAGCGCACCTACCTCGTCGCAGACAGCGCACGCCACCGCATCCTGCAGGTAGCAGCCGACCTCAACACCGTCATCAACACCTACGGCGGTGGCGACGACCCCGTGAACCACCCCGTCAAGGGCCACGTCGACGGCACCGGCACCGAAGCGCGCTTCAACGAACCCGCCGGCCTCGCCCTCGTACCCGAGAACCTGCGCGAGCAGCTCGGCTACGACGTGCTCGTCGCCGACACCGTCAACCACCGCCTGCGCTCCCTCAACCTGCGCACCGGCGAAGTACGCACCCTCGCGGGTAACGGCGTGCAGCGCGTCATCGACGGCGACAACGCCATCACCGGCGACCCCAACCACATCCCCGCCGGCGTACCCGCCACCGACATCGCGCTCTCCTCGCCCTGGGACGCCGTCTACTCCCGCGAAGCCGGCCAGTTCATCATCGCCATGGCAGGCACCCACCAGCTCTTCGGCTACGAACCCGTCACCGGCACCGTCAGCATCTTCGCAGGCTCCGGCGTCGAAGGCCTCGCCGACGGCCCCGCCGCCGACGCCTGGTTCGCCCAGCCCTCCGGCATCATCGAAGCACGCGACGGCAGCCTCTGGGTCGCATGCTCCGAAACCAGCGGCCTGCGCCACATCACCTTCACCGACAACGGCGTACAGGTCACCTCCGCCGTCGGCAAGGGCCTGTTCGACTTCGGCTTCGTCGACGGCGACTCCGACACCGCCCGCATGCAGCACCCCCTCGGCCTGACCGAACTGCCCGACGGATCCATCGCAGTCGCCGACACCTACAACGGCGCCATCCGCCGCTGGGACCCCGCAACCGGCACCCTCGGCACCCTCGAACGAGGCCTCGACGAGCCCTCCGACCTGCTCGTCGAAGAGGTACCCGGCGAGGACCCGCGCCTCATCATCGTGGAAACCAACGCGCACCAGCTCGTGCGCGCCTCCATTCCCGCGAAGGCACAGCACGTTGACGAAGGCGCTATCACCACCGCGCGCCCCTCCACCAAGCTCACCGGCGGCACCCTCGAATTCGTCTCACGATTCACCGTGCCCACCGGCCAGAAGCTCGACACCCGCTGGGGCGACCCCACCCAGCTGAAGATCTCCTCCACCCCCGAGAACTTCATCCTGGAAGGTGCCGGCACCTCTACCGGACTGACCCGCACCCTCGTGCTCAACCCCGAGATTACCGAGGCGGTCCTACACATCACCGCCCGCGCCGCCGCCTGCGACGGCACCCCCGACGGTGACATCCCCGAGCACGCGGCTTGCCACCTCTACCAGCAGGACTGGGGTATTCCCGTCGTCGTGACCGGTGACGAGGCAGACGAAAGCGAACTCGTCCTGGACCTGCGCGGTATCAACTAGGGGTCTATAAAAGAATCAAGGGTCAGTATTATCCTCGCTCCTACAGGGACACCCGTCCTCGCTTCGCTCGGACACCCTGATGTCGCTACGGATAATACTGACCCTTTTCTGCTGTGCCGCCCTGATACCGCTGCGGATAGTACCGGTTCCCTTTGTACTTTTAGGATTGTGGGACGCGAAAGGGCCGGGTCATCTTCGCTCCTACAGGGGCACCCGTCCTCGCTTCGCTCGGACACCCTGATGTCGCGTTCAGAGCATACTGGCTCTCGTTTTTAGAAGGTGACGTGCACCGCCTTCGCGTCCGCCTCCACCGAGGCCTTCAGCGTAAACGGAATCTCCTTCTGCACCTGCGAGCGCACACCCGTGTACAGATCCAGCTGCGTAAACGACACCTTCACCGTGCCCTTCATCGGCTGCACCGACCACACACCCGAGGCATTCACGCTCACCTGCGGATCCGCGACCTTCTCAACGGTCCACTGAACCGTCGAATCCACACGGCCGCCGAAGCTGTACTCAAACGGGCAACCCGTCGGGTACAGCGCGTTCTGGGCCGCGCACTTCTGCAGATGGTCGTTAATCTGCTCCTTAACCGAAGCCAACGCGTTATCGCTCGGCTTCAAATCGACGCGCGCCACGTGCTCACCCTGGTTATTCGTGACCGTCTCCGTCACCTTCTGAGCCGTGTACACCGTCGAATCGTACGAGACAGCGTACGTACCCGGGTAGAACACCGGGAACGTCGCCTCGCCCTCGTCCACCGCGACCTTACGGTTATTAATCGTCGCGGCCTCCACGCCCTGAATATTCACCTTCACCGTAGGCAGGGTATCGCCATCGATAGCCCACTTATCGAAAAAGCCCCAGTGGGTACCCGAATGATGCAGATGGAAATCCGTGTGCTGCGGCTGCCCGTCCAGAGTGTAGGACGCGCGCACCGTCGCCTGCCGGCCGTCCTCGCTCGTCTCAACGACCTCGTAATCCACCCGCGACATCGAGGCGACCGAACGCTTCAGCGCCTCGCCGTCCAGCAGTGCCGCATCCCCGGCAGGAATCTGGGCGTTCAACAGGCCACGCGCATGCGAACCGTTCCCCACGCGCAGGGCATGGAAATACTCCCGCACCTGGCCGGTCGGGCCGTACACCAGCTTATTCGTCATAATCAGTGCCGCCGCCGCAATCGAGGCCGCCACCACAACACCGATCATCCACAGGGCCAGGACCCGTTCCACAGGAGAAAAATTACGCATAGAACCAGGGTAACGCAGGTAGTCCGGCTAGGATTCACGACGACCACACACTAAAGTGGAGTGTATGGCAGAACGCGCTCACGAAGTACCCGCCAAATACGGCGAAGTCCACGAACTATTCCACCCCCGCATGCGCTCCTACGGCAGGCGCATCGAGGCGTCCATCCCCGGCACCATCGTGCTTGTCGCCGCGCTCGCCTTCATCTTCTACAAACGACCCGCGCTGCCGTACACCATCCTTGTGCTGCTCATCGGCACTATCGCCGGCATCAACCTCTACTCGGTGCTCAAACCGACCATTATCGTCATCACCAAGACCCACGTGCTACGTGCCCGCACCTTCGGGTGGTTCGCCGTACCCCGCGCCGACATCAGCCACACCATCTTCGCGGAGAAGCTCTACCCCAAGAAGGCCTACGGCCAAAACCTCAAAACCATGGCCGGACGCATCCGCTACCGCAGCTTCCCCGCCATGTGGGCCGTCGACAAGGACGGCAAGCAGCTCATGCGTCTCGACGGGCGAGTCTGGGACGGCAAAACCATGCGTGAGGTTTCGTCGAAGCTCTCGGCCAAAACCACCATCTACAAGCAGATCAACGTCATCAGCATGGACAAGGAACACAAGGGCCTCATCACCTTCAACGAGCTGCACCCCGGCTGGCGGTCCAGCCTGCTGACCATCCTCGCAGTCATCGTCGTGGTCATCCTCTTCGCGGCCTCCTTCCTGCCCGAAGAAATCGCCCGCAACATCTATATGATCCACTAGGCAGACGCGTAAAGGCCCGGCACCCACCCCGCAATGGGGGAGGCGCCGGGCCTTTTGCGAGCCTTGCCTAGCTCTTAAAGCTGAGCCTAGTTCTCGGGGCGAGAGAGCACCGCCACCAGGAACTCTGAGGAGCCCTCCTGATAGGGGTGCAACTGCCACGAGGAGTAGGTGTTATCGACGTTCAGGCCGACCTCGCGGGCATCGGCCAGGAACTGCTCGAACGCGTAATCGCGGCCCGGACCGGAGCCGTAACCCACCACCGCACGGCCGCCGGGGGCCAGCACGCGGCGGAAGTTCTCCACCACCGGCTTACGGGTCGAACGGGCGAGGAAACCCATCACGTTACCGGCACACACCAGAAGCTCGAAACCGTTCTCTGCGGTGGCATCACCCTCGATGCCCAGCACCTCCGGCAGATCCACCAGGTCGGCGGTAATCCACGTAGCATCCGGGCAGACGCGGCGTGCCTCTTCGATGAGCTCGGGGTCAATGTCAACGCCGGTCACGCGGTGGCCCAGGGCGTGCAGCTGCTTGCCCACACGGCCCGGACCCGAGCCCGCGTCCAGAATCTTCGCGCCGCGCGACGCCAGGGCGTTCACCATGCGGGACTCACCGGCCATATCGTTGCCCTCGGCCTCCATGGCCTTGAAGCGGTCGATGTACCACTGCGAGTGATTCGGGTTGGTCTCCTTCTTGACGAGCCACAGGGACTTCTCGCGCTCGCCCGGCGCGTTGAAACTCAGCATTGCCATAAATACTCCTTTGACAGGGTTGAGGATGCGCCAACCGCCACCAGGCAAGGTGACCGCGGCATATAAGCGGTGTGTGCGCTACGTACTAGCATAGCCCCACCCGGCACCTGCCGGTAAGGGCAGTAAGAGCCGGACGGGGCTATCGGAAGCGCTACAGAGGCGCTACAGGGGCTGGACGATAGGAGCGTGTTTAGAGGTGGTCGCCCTCAACATTCGACGGACCCGCTGCAAACGCCTTACGGATCTGCTCCTGGCGCTCCTCCTCAGCCAGACGAGCAGCCTCGGCGAACTGCGCCTCAATATCGCCCATCAGCGCCTCGACCTCCTCGAGACCAACCGCCGGGCCTCCGGCCATCAGGCCGTCAGAGCCCAGCACGACGGCCAGCGGCACGCCGTAACCGAAGTTCGCCGCGCTCGCCGACTCACGGTCAATCAGCGGGGTCAGGCCCTCGGGAAAACTACCGTTATTGCGCGACTTATTCAGCGACTCCAGGGAGGAGTACACCGGGTGCAGGGCCACCTGCGGCAGACGCTCCTGCCACTGCGGCATAGTCTTCAGGAACTTGACGCAACCACCGCAGGTCGCCGAGACGAACACAAGCACGCGCGCCTGAGTCTTCGCAATCTCGCGCATGGTCGTGCGGCGGCCATCCTCAAGATAGAGGGCGCCCAGCGGGATGGGCATGCGCACGTACAGCTCCTCGCCGTTCTCGTCGTACACCGGCTCGGGCAGGATAACCTGCGGACGCTCATCCGCCGCACCCAGGGCGTCGCCGCGGCGTACCGCATCCAGGGTTGCCGCGATGAGGGCGGCCCCGCCCGCCCAGAGCCAGCCGGAGGCATCCAGTGAGAACAGCGTGAAGAGCACACCTGCGCCGCCGGCCAGGGCCGCCGCGTGGGTGCCCGCCGCAGCTACCAGCAGCGACAGATTGCGGAAGAGGGTGTAGCGACTGACCGGGGCCGTCGACCCAGAACCGAAACAATTGCAGCTTCCCGTACGGCCCGTTGCCAAAGCACGCGCAATCACCACCGTGTAGAAAATCATCAGGACCAGAGCCAGGCCCGAGGCGATTACGGCGGGCAGCCGCACGGGCGACAGCAACAGGACGGCGGCTAGGGCGATCTCGAACCACGGCAGGATGAGCGACACGGCACGGGCCGGCGCAATCTTCTGCAGGCCGAGGTTTTCGATGCCGGTGACGGTGCTCTGCGGGTCCTTCGCCTTCGCAATACCACTGATGAGTAGGGTGAGAGCGATGAGGGCCGTGCACAGAACCAGGGGCACGGTGGGGAAAGTGAGCATGGGAATCCTTGAGTGAGTGTGCGAAAACAGGAGGCGGCAGCGGCAGTTTTTAGGCAGAACAAACCGCGCGACGTGCCGCCGTATTATACACGATTTTACGCCCTGCACAGGGGGAAACCGTCTCTACGAGTTAAGCGGAAAGCGGTATGCGCCCTCGTTCCTACAGGGGCACCCGCCCTCGCTACGCTTCGGGCACCCTGATGTCACTACGGGCGATACCGCTTTCCTTACGATTAGGCGCGCTATGCCCTTCCTCCGCTCCTGCAGGGGACCCGCCCTCGCTTCGCTTCGGGCACCCTGATGTCGCTTCCGGAAGGGATAGCTACGCCTTGCATGTGCTTAGATAGCCGTGAGGCGCACCCCGTACTCGCCCGCCAGCTGCTCATACGCCTGCACAAAGCGCTGCGCTCGCGCACCCGAGGCACAGAAAACGCCCACACGCTGATCACGCACCGACTCAAACAGGCTCAGCAGCTCCGCGGGCACGCGGTCAGCCGGCAGCAGCGAACCCTCCGCATCGCTCAGCTGCGATAGCGGCACATGCAACGAGCCCTCATGCTTCACCGCTTCCTCACGTTCGGGCACCTCGCGCACATCCAACAGCACCTGCGGAACCTCATGCGCTGACAAATCCACCGGCACCACACGCGCCGGATCCGGAACCGCCCCAAACGACGTACACGTACCCGATAGGGCATCATAGGTCAGCAGAGTGCCCGCCGCCGTCGGCAAGCCACTCACATGCTTAAGCACCTCCGTCGCCATCAGCGAACCCACCACAGCTGTTGTAGCTCCCAACACCCCGGCAAGCGCACACGACTCCACCGTCTGCGGAATCGTCGGAAAAATATCACGTAAATGCGCGCCATCCGGCTCAAAAAGACTCACCGACCCGCCAAAACGCAAAACCGTGCCCCACACCAGCGGCAAACCCGCAACCTGCGCAGCATCCGCAATCAGATACTTCGACGCAAACGTATCCGTACAATCCACCACACAATCCGGTGCCGACGCGGCAAAAAGATCCAAAATCCAGGACGCATCCACATGCCGGATTGTCGTCTCAACCGTCAATGACGGGCACAGCTCCAAGGCACGGCGCGCCGCAACCTCCGCCTTCGGCTCACCCACATCAGGCACACCAAAAAGCGGCTGACGCTGAATATTCGACAGCTCCACCGAATCAGAATCCACAATATGCAGATACCCCACACCAGCTGCCGCCAACGCCTGCACCACCGGACAACCCAAACCACCAGCACCAATCACCAACACGCGGGCAGCCGCCGCCGCATCCTGATCAAAGCCCGGCAGGCGACGCTGACGGTCCGTGCGCTCGCGATCCAGGCGCGCATGCTCCGGATTCACCGGGGTAGGGGAAAGGTTTACATCCACGAGACAAAACCCTCCGACGGCGACGACGCCTTCGCGTGCTCACGCACCGGAATACGGCCCGCCTCACGCGCCAACGCGCCCGCCTGCACCGCAAACTTCATCGCCTGAGCCATCGCCACCGGATCCTCAGCACGATTCACCGCCGACGCCAACAACACCGCATCACAACCCAGCTCCATCGCCAGGGCCGCGTCGGAGGCGGTACCCACGCCAGCATCCAGAACCACCGGAACCTGCGCGCGAGAAGCAATCAGCTCAATATTGTGCGGGTTCAAAATGCCCAGGCCGGTACCAATCGGCGCGCCCAACGGCATAACCGCCGCAACGCCCGCATCCTCCAAGCGAGCGGCAGCCACCGGATCGTCAGAGGTGTACGCGAGCACCGTGAAATCCTCGGCGACCAGCTGCTCGCAAGCGTTCAACAGCTCCACGGTGTCCGGTAGCAGGGTGTCTTCGTCGTGGATGATCTCGACCTTCACCCAGGAAGTGCCCAGCGCCTCGCGGGCGAGCATCGCGGTCATCACCGCATCGGCTGCGGTGCGGCACCCTGCGGTATTGGGCAGCGGCGCGATATTGAGCTTCTGCAGAAGCGGAAAAATGGGGGTTCCTGCGGCGTGACGGCGCATGGCAACGGTCGTCATTTCGGTACCGGATGCGATGAGCGCCTGCTCGAGCAGGTCCATGCTGGTTGCGCCTCCGGAGCCCATGATGAGGCGGGATGTGAAGGTGCGGTCGCCGATGGTGAGCGGTGTGAGGCTCATGAGTTCTCCTCTGTGGGAACGTCTAGATAACGGGGTTTGCTGGTTGGTGCGGGGCGCTACGGTGCGCCCGGTTTAGGGAACAAAAACCGAGAATATCTGTTCTTTTTTGCCGGTGAGTATCTCTCCGGTTCAGGCTGGAGAATTAGCCGCCCTGAACGGCGGTGAGGGCATCAACCCTATCTCCCTCGTTCAGCGGCATATCCAGCCACGTGGAACGCGGCACGATACTGCGGTTGAGCGCCACAGCCACGCCATTTTCGGTACCAAACTGGTCCAGGACAAGGTCAAATACGGTGCGGGCATTCGTGATTAGCGGCTCGCCGTTGTAGGTGATGATCACGCGAAATCCTTTCGTGAGGGCGCCGGGGTGCACCCGGCAGGGACTGTGTTTAGTGGGTGAATCGTGCCGGGTCGCACGCCTGCATGATGGGCGGAATCTCAGCCCCGCAGGCGACCTCCGCACCAACCTTGCCGGCGAGCGCGGCAAGCAGAATACCGTGGCGGAAATAGCCCGTGGACACGAGCTGGCGGGTGCCGTCAGCACGGGTGCGGTGCCCGAAGATGGGCAGGTCGTCCGGGGTTCCGGGGCGGGCGCCGACGTTCGCCTCCAGAAGCTCGCACTCTTCAACGGCGGGCACGAGCCGGATCGCGTCACGTAGCAGCTGGTGTACGCCGTCAATGGCGGGCAGCGTGCGGTGGTCTTCGCGGCTGGTTGCGCCGATGCACAGCTCCCCGTCAGGGCGGGGGATGAGGTAGACGGGGCGGGAGTTCACGTAGCCGCGCACTACATGCTTGAGGATGGGCCGCGGGGTGCGCAGACGCAGAATGTCCCCGTAGACGGGGCGTAGCGGGTAGTCCCCGTGCAGTGTTGCCCCTAGTCCGGTGCAGATAATGTCGCCCGCGTCCGGGTCGGTGACCCGTTCGGCGCTGAAGGTGACGCCGCGGCGGGTGAGGGCGTCTTTGAGGGCGCGCCTCATGAGCCGCGGGTGCAGTTGATGGTCACTGGGGATGCTCACGGCGCCGGCGATACGCGGCGCCAGGAGCGGTTCGAGGGTGCGTGCCTGCGTGGGGGTGACGGGGTCTGCGGGGCGGTTCATGTCCCGGTAGTAGACGCGGGTGCGTTGCAGGTGCTCGGCGTCGGCACGGTCGGCTGCGATGATGAGCGTGCCGGTGGTGTCGTAGCCGGTGGGCAGGTCGGTGGCGCGGCTGAGCCTGCCCATGAGGGAGGGGTAGGCGTCGGCGCTGGCGGTCATGAGCGGGAAGAGCGCATCCTGCTGGAATTGCACTTCTGCGATGGGCGCGAGCATACCGCCGGCGTAGTGGCTGGCGGCGGGGTAGAGCGCCGTGCCGTCGGCGGCGGTGCCGTAGTCGCTGGTTTCGGCGTCGATGAGGTGCACGCTTTCGCCGCGTTCGGTGAGCTCAAACGCGGTGGTGAGGCCAATGATTCCGCCGCCAATGATGGTGATGGTCATGGCTATGCCTGCAGTGCGGGGTTGTCGACGAAGGCGCGGACCATGGCGATTCCGGCAACCCCGGTGGTGCGGATGGCGGGGCAGTCTTCGGGGGTGATGTCGCCGATAGCTACGGTCGGTACGGCGGACAGCTCGGCAAGTTCGCGGAGCCCATCAATGCCGAGGGGCGGGCGGTTGGACTGCTTGGTAGGGCTGGGGCGGAACGGCCCGGTGCCAATGTAGTCGATCAGGTGCGCGATTTTGTTGGACTCTTCAACGAGCTGCCGGGTGCCGGTGGTCAGACCGATGACCGCGTCGGCGCCGAGGAGGGCGCGGGCGTCGGCTACGGGCAAATCATCTTGACCGATGTGCACGCCGTCAACGCGCACGCCGCGGGCACGCAACGCGAGGGCGACGTCTACACGGTCGTCGACGAGGAGCGTCTGGTGCGGCTGGATGATGCCGGCGATAGCTTCGGTGAGCTGGTAGAGCTCGCGCGCACTGATGGGTTTGGACCTGACTTGGATGCAGGTGGCGTGTTTGGCTGCCCGGACGGTTTCGAGGGGGTTGTCGCCTGTGACGAGGTAGAGGTTCAGGTCGAGGGGGCGTGCGGGGGTGGTGTAGGGGTGCGTTTCGCGGGTCATGCGGGTCTACGATTCGTCGTCGAGTAGATGTTTTTGAGCAATTCTCTCATTGAATTTCTGTGGTTAGGTTAGCACAACTGTGTGGTGAGTTGAACATCCTTCAAGCGTTGTGAGGTGTGTGCGCTTGGCACGCTATACACTTCCTTCGCTCCTGCAGGGGACCCGTCCTCGCAGGGCTCGGGCACCCTGATGTCGCTTCAGGAAGGTGTAGCGGCACCGCGCTCGCATGCGCTACAAAGAATCCTTTCATTGCAAGCCCACGGGTAGGCACCCAGACGCCCCTACGGAACCTCCACCGCACCCGGCTATTAACCCGCATATTCCGGCGAGCTGTCTGCGGTACCTCACTCCAGTATTCCCCCCCCGCTTCCGCGTACACTCTTCCCAAGCCGAGCAGCCCGCGGTTCATTCCCGGCCGCACAATCCGCACCCTACCTCGCACCACAGGGAAGGGAGAAGAGAAAGGGCATGGGGAGAGGCCGGTATGTTCCGTCGCGACATCAGGGTGTCCGAAGCGGAGCGAGGACGGGTTCCCTGCAGGAGCAAGGAACATACCGCCTCTACCCGCTCAACCTAACTCAAAATAAAAAGCCTCCTACCGTAGGGTAGAAGGCTTGTGGACCAAAGGTGGTCACGATGGATACAAAACCCGGGGTGGGTGCAGGCTGAGGGCGGGTGGGTGCAAGACATTAGCGAGAACGACGAAGCCTCAGGTCACATGTACCTGAGGCTGTAGATACGTTCGTTCTACAGGCTCGTGCCGTCGTTGAACGCGATAGCGATTGTTCCGTCAGGGTGGATGGTGGCATGGTCAACGAGGGCTCGCCAGGCTTCGGACGCTTTATGCCCGCGAGCCCCGCGCTCGCGGGCATTTCTGTGTCTGGTCTACCCGGGTTCTATATTGGCCTCCGTGTGTCCGCGGCTTTCGCGGACAAAGTACGTCTGAATGGGGGATGCTTTGGTGATTTTCCCCGATAACCCGGAAGTAATGACGCACTTTGTCCGATGTACCGAGGTGACGAGCAACCTCACGGCGCCCTCCCTCAAGTGCCTCACTCGGTTCGCCGTCAGCGGCCGAGCAAGTCCTGTCGCTGGCCGAGCCGCGCAGCCGACTGACTAAGCGATGCCCTGTCAGGTGACCGCGTGTCCAGTTTCAAAAGGAGGGGGCCGCCATTTTCAATTCCTTGCATGTTAAATATCCAATACCTCGTAGGGTTTTGCTGAAAGCGCGGATTTACATTGCTCAGCCAAGTACGCATCCGCCAACTCCAGCTGTGCAATATCTGGATATACCTCTAGCGTTTTGTCACCTATTAACCAGAACTCTCGCGACCAGGTCTCAGGATGATCCCAGATTCGGTAGTTCCCTTTAGCCTCATCAGGTAAAAGCCTGCGGATTTTTGTTGCAACAGCGAGCTGCCCTTTTGCTGTTTCGTAAATTGTATTAATTTGGACGCCGCCATCCGCCGGGCGTTCAACACGGACTATCTCTCGGCCGTAAAACATCACCTTCCTCCGCGAGCCGTTTTCGTAGAGTGCTAGTTCTATTCTTCCGTAACCTTTTTCAGTGTTATGTCGGTTGGTCAAATAGTCCTGAAGCGCTTGGACGACAGCCGCTGAAACACTTTCCGCATGCTGCGCAGCTCGTTCAAATAGTTCCATATCTGCTTCTGAGACGTAAATATTCTTTGTGGGCATGTTTATAAACATACTCATACTTTCTCTGTTTGTCAACCCTGCAGAAATGTCACTGGTTCCAATTGTGAGGAGGATATCGACGGTAGACCTGGATGGCATACATGATGATGGGCGTTAAGGCAGATTGACTGCGAAGATAGGGAAGCCCGAGGTCATATACACCTGGGGCCAAGGGGGTGCAGCCGAACTACAGACTCATCCGTCGTTGAACGCGATAGCGATTGTTCCGTCAGGGTGGATGGTGGCATGGTCAACGAGGGCTCGCCAGGCTTCGGGCGTGTAGCTAATTGCGGGGTTCTCACTGCGGTATTGGTGGAACGCGGTGATGGCCGCGCGTTTGGCCTCGAGTTCGTGTAGTTGTTTTTCGAGGGACTCGACTGTGTCGAGGTGGTGCTGGTAGTCGGCTTCAAGCCTGGCATGGTCAGCCTCGAAGGCGTCAGGGTTGAAGTCGGTGTTGGCTGCAGAGCGGATGAGGGCGTTGATTTCGTCCACCACTGCGTCGCGTGCGGTGATCGCCTGGGCGAGCTTGGCCTCGAGTGCGTGAGGATTACCGAGCTGGTCGAGGGCAGCTTCGAGTACCTCGGGGCTGGGCGGTGGTGCGAGCTGACTGGGGGCCTGCTCGAACGCGGCAATCAGCTCGTCTTCGGTTACGTGCTTGGTTGCGCATGGCTGGTCGCCGGGCGGGATCGTATTTGCGGTTGCACCGCCAGATGCGCCGCTCGTAGCGGCTGCCAGCGTGCCAGGTTTTCGGCCCGTACCATCCCCCACAGCACCCGCACTCGATTTTCGAGGCGAACGGGTGGCTAAAGGAGCGTGACCTGCCAGAGCGCCTGGCTAGTTCGTGCTGGACTTGGTCCCATACGGCTGGGGCGATGATGGGCTCGTGGTTGCCGGTCACGTAGTACTGGGGTATTTCTCCTTCGTTGCTTTTGGTGGTTTTGGATAGGAAGTCCACGGTGAAGGTTTTCTGTAGCAGGGCGTCGCCCTTGTATTTTTCGTTGCACAGAATCGAGTTGATGGTGGACACGGACCAGGTCTTCTTCCCCAACCGCCAGGCCATCATCCGCCTGGTCGGAGCCGTCCTCGCCGAACAAAACGACGAATGGGCCGAAGGCCGACGCTACCTCAGCCTCGACATCCTCACCAAATCACGACTCACACCCCAACCCACCCAACAGGAGGAACCCCCACTCCAACTCAGCGCATAACCCACCCCGAAGGACACAAAACGATTACACCACTCCACAGGACTTGACCCGCCAAGCAGCCACCTCGCGAAATTCAGCACGAGCACGCCCTCCCGGGTATGGGGCTCATGCCTCGTGCGAGTGATGAGAATCTTCGGGAATGCATCCCCGATGGATAGAATCGGCGCAATCTCCCTCTCGAGCGTCGAATCGGCGCCGATATCGTCGCTCACATACACTTTCCTTCCCGGTTTCGAAACTTGGAAGGCAGTATGCGCAAGGATGCGTCGAGGTGCGATCCCAGTCGTACCATGCCAGCAGAGATGTCGAGGCACATTCGTTCATGCTGCAATGCGGGCATCGGAGATGAAAAACAGCCCGTCGGGTAGTCATGGGCGTGCGGGAGCCCGCATCAGTAACCTGCCTCCTCGGTTGTCCCTTCTTTGCATGGTCGTCTACATAAAGGAGGAACCAGCCATGCAGATCAGCATGCTTGCCCTTCTTGGGTCACGGACCGGGGAGGCGAGGGCCTCCGTCGGGACCGCCCCGAGCAACCGGCATATCCAAGGAATGACAAGGCTCGATCGCTGTGCTGGTCAGGATGCCGAAGCGGGCCGTCCGCCAATCGGAATGCGGGTCAGGATGCTGCAACGTGATTCCAGCTGCAGGATACGGCTCCTTTGCGGTTGCCGCAAAACCTGCTGGCAACATTCTTACTATCCGAATGATGTACGCATCCCTTGGGATCGTTTCGCCTGACCAGGGCCATCTTCAGCGCCTCATCGGCCAGCTCGGCAGGCGCCTCTTCCACGCGTAATAGCCCTGGCGGGTCACCTATGCAACCAAAGATACAAAAGGAATCGAATGGCCAGAGAGGATTGCCCTTACCGATGCTCGATTCTTGACAGGCAAACTCAAGCCTCGTTAATATTACATATTACATGGTTTGCCAGACCGAATTAACAAAGGAGGGGTGTCGTGGTTGGTCTTTTCCGCACGTGGATGAGCGCCTAGAAAGCGGCGCTGTTGTGGCGTCGCGCTGTTTTTCTGCACGCCATTTCACGATTGGACATAACCATGATATTTGAAACCTCTCGGGGCAGGTCTGTTCTGCTGTGCCATTCATGGCAATTCAAGCTTTGTTTCGTATGGGGCGGGGAGCTCGTTTCGACATTGACGAGTTCGATTCTCCAAATGGGTCTTATTTGGCATCTCGCCCTCACGACAGGGTCGTCTTCTCTCCTCTCCTTAGCATCGCTGGCAGGCTTTCTGCCGATTGCTTTGTTCGGAATCCTTGCGGGCGCCGTTGTCGACAGACTGCCTTTGAAACGTGTCCTCATCGGCGCCGACCTCTTCATTGCCGCGGTGGGTGCCGCCTTGGCGATTGCCTCGTTGGCCGGCAGCTTACCTGCATGGCTAATTCTCATCGCCCTGTTTCTCCGTGCAGTTGGTACTTCGTTCTACACACCAGCCTCCCAATCTCTCACGCCCCATCTCGCCCCGCCAGAGCATCTCGTTCGCCTATCGGGGGTGACTCAGGCGATTCAGTCCGGCGGATACATTCTTGGCGCCGCGCTTGCAGCAGTGATTTATCCCGTGGCGGGCATTACCGCTATGATTGTCCTCGACGTGCTGGGAGCGCTTTTCGCTTCTTTAGCCGTCCTCGCCGCACAGATAGACGCAGGGGGCCTCGATGAAGCCGACCGCAGCTTGTCCTTTTCCAATAAGGTTCGAGAGCTCTTCTCTGAGATTTCGGACGGCTACAAGCTGATTAGGGAGTACAGGGGGCTGTTCGCCCTTCTTTGGTGCGGGTTCGTCTTCGCTTTCGCGTTCTCTCCGCTCGCGGCATTGTTCCCAATAATGACCTTGGGGCATTTTGGCGGTAGCACGGGGGATGCCGCTTTGGTGGAAATCCTTTTTTCTGCAGGCATGCTGGCTGGGTCCGGCATTTTGGCGGCCACGGGAGGGTTCCGCAATAGGTCGTTCACCATGGTCGCCGCGATTGCCGGCTTCGGCATTGCCGCAATCGTATCCGGATCGCTCGGCCCGTCATTGTTCGCTGCTTTCCTGCCGGTGAGCTTTCTTATGGGCGCATGCTCCCCGTTGTACGCGGGAACCCAGACTGCCCTTATGCAGGAGCAGATACCTCCTGAGTACCTAGGCCGCGTTTTCGGCCTCTACGGAACCATCATGGCGTGGGCCATGCCCATGGGCCTCGCAGCCCCCTCCGTTTTTGCGGATCTGCTTGGAGCTCCGTTATGGTTCGTCGGCTCTGGAGCGACCATGGTACTGCTTGCGATGGCTATGCTGCTTGCTCCGAGCGTCCGAAACGCGGGGAAAAGAGATACCGGGCAGATTCAATAGCCCAAGTATTCGAAAAAAAGAGGCAGCAGCCATCGGTTCAAGCGTCAGCCTTCAAGCCCTTGCGACGACGAGGTATTGCACCGACATTCCGCATCGCGCTCCTTATTCGTCGCCAACTATCATTTTCGGATTTGCCGGCTTGCGCAAGGTCAAAACGCTCGCGCCGGCAATTGGGCAAAGGCGAAAAATCGACGTGAGCAATCTTTTTTGGCATGGCTGCGCTTCCAGTAAAACGCTAATACACAAAAGGCGGTTCAACCTATGGAACTCATAGTCAAAGCTAAAGACATCTTTTTGGAATATGCCGGCCGCGATATCCTAGATATCGAAGAGTTGGAAATCTACTCCTACGATCGCATCGGCTTGGTGGGAGACAATGGCGCAGGCAAAACCAGCCTGCTTAAAATTCTGAGCGGCAATCTTACCATTGCGGACGCCGACGTCAGGCGCTTCGGCAGCATTGCCCTCATCGGCCAACTCGATGAACTCGACCTTGATGCGGCTCAGGACAGTGGTGAGATGCTCTCCCGTCTCAACGTCGCCGGAGTGGCGCAGGAGACGATGAGCGGCGGGGAGGAAACACGCGCCAAGATTGCCTCTGCACTCTCCCAGCATGCAAGCGCGATCTTCGCCGACGAGCCTACGAGCCACCTCGACCAAGACGGCATCCGCCTTCTCGTCGGACAACTCAAGGCATTTGATGGGGCTCTGCTCATCGTGAGCCATGACCGTCATTTTCTCGACCAGGTGGTAGACAAGATCTGGGAGCTCAAAGACGGCGGTATTTCCGAATTCTGGGGTGACTACTCCGACTATCTGCGACAGAAAGAAGAAGAGCGCAAAGCTCAGGCGACTCGATACGAAGAGGCGATGCGCGAGCGCGATCGCCTCGAAGCCGCCATCGAAAAACAACGGAAAAAAGCACGGCAGGTCGACGCCAAGCGGAAGGCTGCGAAAAAAAGCAACGAGTATGCAGGTCGATTGGGGCATCAGAAAGCAACCGGCACCAAACAGAAGAGGATGTACCAGGCGGCTAAGGACATGGAGAAGCGCCTCGAAGCGCTCGAAGGGATTGAGGCCCCAGATAGCATTCGCGCCGTGCGGTTCCGCCAGAGCAAGGCCCTGGAACTGCATAGTAAATTTCCCATCTCGGCAGACGATTTCAGCTTGAGCTTCGGCAACTGCATGCTCTATGACCACGCGAAATTCGAGATACCGCTCGGTGCCAAAGTGGCCATCACCGGTGGCAACGGTACAGGAAAGACCAGCCTGCTGAAGGCAATCGCTCGACGCGCCGACGGTATCAACATCTCTCCCAAGGCAGAGATCGGTTACTTCGAGCAAACAGGCTACAAGTTCGACGCCCGTCAGTCTGCGATCTCGTTCATGCAGGATGGTTGCGAGTACAGCATGACCGAAATTCGAGGCATCCTCGCCTCTATGGGAATCGGACCGCGCGACCTGACAAAGGACGTTGGCGTTCTCTCGGGAGGCGAAGTCATCAAGCTGCTACTCGCGAAGATGCTGCTGGGCAGATACAACATCTTGCTCATGGACGAGCCTGGAAATTACCTGGACATCAAGAGCGCCGAAGCCCTCGAGCAGATGATGAGCGCCTATGCCGGAACGATAGTGTTCGTCTCCCACGATAAGAGGCTGGTCGAGAACGTCGCAGACATTGTCTACGAAATAAAGGACACCAAGCTAGTCAAAATCTTTCAGCGCGAATAGCCCTAAATGAGCAAGAAATAATCCCCGAACGGAGACAAGGGAGTAAAACGGCAAAGAAAGAGCCTCCGTCCCAACGCAGGGAACGGAGGCTCTTTAATCGCTTTTACTCATCTCCGTCGCTGGTGGCTTTGTCATGACTCTCGTACGAAACGAAACTCAGCGGCACAGTGCGGCACTCAAAATCGCAGGTCAGAACCCTATCGGCCTACTCCCACTCGATGGCTTCAGTTTTACTGTCCCGACATTCCAGTTGTCCTCAGTTTTCGATGCCGTCTCAAACCGAGTGCCGCCAAGTAACACTATGTCGTGTTTCATCGGCTTCGGGGACAAAAGCTGGGACAACTTCAAAAACCATTTTCAAACTCAGAGTATTGAGTTTTTATTTTTGTCCCAAGGGGCACGGAGAGCCGCCTTTGGAGGCTCGATATCGACGAAAACGCCCGCTTTGAAACTCAAGTGCCTTTTCGTGTGCGAGCCGCCAGCTGCAATAGGAAGTGAATCAACGCAGGCGCCTTTCAAGCAGTTTGCAAAACTGCAGGTTGCAGGCCTTCATTGCTAGTAGGGGAAATGAGTAGTCTCAGGTGGCTTGCCCATGAGTTAGCGAGCAGGTTGGGGCTTCGTTGTTGGCGCAATCACTTCGTGCACACTCGAAAGGTCTGTTTAACTTCAGACAGGGCGCCAGTGCCTACGCGCAGTGGCGCAGATGATGGGCAGCAAGAGACAAGCATCTGCTGCCGCCCATCAGAAAGCATCGTACAGGCCATACCACACGTCGGTGTAGATGAAGTCGGCGCCCTTGATGCACTCGGTTGTCGTCGGAGACCTTGCAGTTCTCCTCGCCGATGGCCATGAGGTCGCCCATCTCCTGCGAAGGCGGGCGAGCCGTAGCTCGCCCGACCTGGTACGTCTTACAGACCGTGCTTACCGAGAGCGGCCATGCGCTCATTGATGGTGGCGCGGTATGCCGCAGCCTTCTGCTCGTCGGGCTCGCTCTGGGGGCACAGAGTGGCCAGGATGGCGCGAATGGAGTGCTTGCGGTTCTCGGCCTCGACCCAGCACAGGGAGCGCTCGGGATCGTCCATGACCTCGTCGACGACTTCCTCGCCACGGTTGGCGGGCAGGCAGTGCATGAACATGCTGTTCGGACCGGCAACGTTCATCATATCCCAGGTCACCTGGTACTTCGGATAGAACACATCCATGTAGCTGGAGCTGGAGACTTCACCTTGATTATCAACTTTATCCGAACACCTCCCACATTCATCCGCACATGTGCGGATGAATGTGGGAACCCGATACCCTGAGGGCCGGATCGGCCGGCCCCGGGAGATCGGAGGACGGCATGTCCGGAAAGAAGAAGAGCGGCTCCGCAAGGGCGGTCCCGAGGGCCTACGGAAGGCTCACGAGGCACGAGCGGGACACGGTCCAGAGGATGCTGGAGCGCAGGGCGTCGTGCAGGGAGATCGCGAGGGAGCTGGGCAGGTCGCCCTCGACGGTGAGCGCCGAGGTGGCGTCGCACAGGTTCGTGACGGCGCCGAAGGCCAGGCGCGGCGAGCGCGTGGACGCCTCCGCCGACCTGTCGGCGGCCTGCCCGCGCCTGGCGGCGTGGCCGCGCTGCTGCAACGGGTGCGGCCGGTACCGCGCGATCGGCTGCAAGCGCCGCCCCCACGTCTTCTACGAGGCCCGGGCCGCGCAGCTGTGCGCCGACTCGGTCCTCGTCTCGTCCAGGCGCGGGATAGACGCCGACGAGCCCGCCGCGGCGGCCAGGCTGGAGGCGATAAGGGACTGCCTGCGCCGGGGGCTGTCGCCCGAGCAGATGGCGGCGCGCAACGGCGGCCCGGTGGACCTGTCGCCGTCGACCATCTACCGCTGGGTCTCGGCGGGCTACGACGGCATGACCAACATGGAGCTCAGGCGCAAGGTCGGCTACAGGCCGAGGAAGCGCGCCGCGGGCCGGGCGGCGACCCGCCACTCCGCCCGCAGGTCGCATGCCGCGTTCCTCGCCCTCGGGGAGGACGCGTGCGCCGCGGCCTGGGAGATGGACACCGTCGAGGGGGCCCGGGAGGACTCCGCCTGCCTGCTCACGCTGCTGCACCGCCCCAGCAGGCTCCAGCTCGCGCTGCCGCTGGAGGAGAAGACCGCCGGGTGCGTCGCGGACGCCCTGGAGGGCGTCCGGGCCATCCTCGGCGCCGACGGGACGCGCCGCGTGTTCCGCGCCGTCCTCACCGACAACGGCGCCGAGTTCTCCGACGAGGCGGCGATCGCGGCGCTGCTCGGCGAGGGGCCGGGCGAGACGAGGCTGTTCTACTGCGACCCCAGGCGCAGCGACCAGAAGGGCGCCTGCGAGCGCAACCACGTCGAGATCAGGAAGCTGCTGCCCAAGGGCGCCGGAATCAGGTTCGACCGGCTCGCCCCGGCCGACCTGGCGCTGGCCATGTCGCACGTGAACTCCGAGCCCCGCGGCGCGCTCGGCTTCGCGACGCCCGCGCGCGCCTTCAGGGCGATGCTCGGGGAGGACGCGGCGGCGCTGCTGGACGCCTACGGCGTGGAGGACGTGCCGCTCGGCGATCTCGACCTGACGCCGGGGCTCATCGAGAGGGCGCGCGCAGAGAGGGGCGATGCCCCGCTGGCCTAGCCTAGGAGAAAAACGGAATAGACGGACCGACCGTCCGGCTGAGTCTGGGAAGAGGTGCCGGGCGGCGGGCGGAGCATGGCCACCGGACCCATCGAAACACATCTCCACCATTCCTTCAACTGGGAAAATGCCGCCCCCGGGGCCCGGATAGGACCTCGGGGGCGTTCGGTTAACTGCGGGAGCGTGCCGTCAGCTCAATGTGTTCGGTTGGGATCGGAAATCAACCAGTGATCTTACTGAACATATGGCGCACCTTGTCCAGGCGGCTGTTTGGACGGCGGGGCTGGATGACTGGCTTGCCGACAGCGGCCTGATACCCTTTCAGTTCTGTAAGGCATACGCTCTGCCCGTTGGTGTAAAAGGCCAGATCAGTACGGTATGCCTGTATACAGCGGGCGGGAATCTCGCCAGTAAAGACAACTTCATCCTTTTTTACCTGGACCGTTTCGATGGTGGCACAGTATTTCGGTGCATCATGATAAGCCCTGGAAAGATATTCCCGGGGCGCATAGAGGGTGAAGGAGAGATAAGGTTCCAGCAGTTGCGTCCCTGATTCCTTCAATGCCTGTTCCAATACAATCGGGGCCAATGAGCGGAAGTCCGCCGGCGTGCTGACCGGACTGTAATAAAGCCCGTATTCAAAGCAAATCTTACAGTCCGTTACGTTCCAGCCGAACAAGCCCTGCTCCAGCCCGTAACGGATACCATCCCTGACAGCGTTTTGAAAACTCTGGTTCAAGTATCCCAGCGAAACCCGGCTCTCGTATTGTACACCGGAGCCAAGCGGGAGTGGTGTAACAGACAGTCCGATGGATGCCCAAAACGGGTTGGGCGGCACCTCGATATGGATGGTGTGGCTGGCTGCTTTGAGCGGCCGCTCCATATAAATGACGGTGGGTTCCTTTACCACTGTTTCAAGCTTGTATTTTTCCGACAGCAAAGCGGAAACAACCTCCAACTGCACCCGGCCCAAAAAAGAAAGAATGATCTCATGGGTGATGGAATCCACCTCGCAGCGCAAAAGCGGGTCAGTATCCGCAAGTTGCGTAAGAGCGTCCAGCAGCCGTTCTCTTTGCGCTGCCGTTTTCGGCGCAATCGACGTCCGCAGCATGGGGAGGGGGTCCTCACGCCACCTTTTACGAGGGAGCCGGGTTGGGTCCCCTAATACATCGTTTAACCTCACGCTGTCGCTGGGAAGGATAACAATTTCACCCGGATAAGCGGTGTCTGTCCGAACAATTTCCCCTTTGGATGGAATACGCATCTCTGTGATTTTCAGCTTTTCTCTCCCAGCCAGAGCCACCGTATCCCGCAGGCGCAGCGTTCCGCTGTATAGCCGCAAATAGATGAGCCGCTGGCCACAATCTGTATACTCCACCTTGAAAACGCTGCCGCATAGGGCGTCGCTCCCCTGTTCCCCAATCGGTTGGAACAGCCCTGTCACCGCATCCATCAACGGTTGAATGCCAAGGCCCTTTTTGGCGCTGCCATGATAGACCGGGAACAGGGAGGCGTCTTGAACCCGCCGCTGTTCCTCCTGCGCAAGTTCTTCCCGGCTGATTGGTTCTCCTGCGATATACTTTTCCAATAATTCATCGTTATTTTCGATGACCGCATCCCATGCTTCTATGTCGGTATTTTCCTCCAGGACTATTTCCGGGGACAGCGACACCGTCTGCTTGATGATAATATCGGCGGAGAGCTTATCCCGAACAGACTGATACACGCCCTGCAAATCAACGCCAGCCTGGTCGATCTTATTGATAAAGATAACGGTGGGAATGTCCATTTTCCGCAGGGCATGGAACAGAATACGGGTCTGGGCCTGCACACCATCTTTAGCGGAGATCACCAAGATGGCCCCATCTAAAACAGCCAAAGAGCGGTACACCTCCGCCAAAAAATCCATGTGGCCGGGCGTATCCACAATGTTGACTTTACATCTGTGCCACTGGAAGGAAGTGACTGCCGCTTGAATGGTAATCCCACGCTGCCGCTCCAAAAGCATGGTGTCCGTCCTCGTTGTCCCTTTTTCGACGCTCCCCGGTTCTGAAATGGCTCCGCTGGCATATAGCAGGCTCTCCGTCAAGGTTGTCTTTCCAGCGTCTACATGGGCAAGAATCCCGATATTGATAATGTTCATGTCTATCCTCCATACAAGGCCCAAATGGGCGCAAAAATCCCCAGCGGCTAATACTTTTACCGCTGGGGATCATGACTTCGGACAAACAGAAGTATGACGGCTTACATGAGCCGCTGTCCGTCACGATATTTACTAAAAAGGCAAAAGTATTCTTAAATTGGGTACAAAAACTAAGCCCCTGCAAGGGGCAATCATTTTTGCGCCCATTATCAAATTTTATTTAAGAATACCTTGCCGCATATTTGGTAGACTCCTCAAATCAGGATAATAGCAGTATATCATAGTAAGTAGCGTCCCGCATAGTGGTGTAACCGTGGGTGGTCGGCCCGTTTGATATGGGTGCGGTCACCGTGTGATCCTTCGAGAAAGCTCTCTACTTCTGACTCGAAACGATTTGGAGGCACAACGATGACCGCTCCTCATATTATCGACCCTGCTGGCATGCTTGGCGAGGCGTTGTCCCAGGCATCCCCAGATTTGATGCGTTCCTTGCTCCAGCACATGATCAACGCGTTGTTATCAGCGGACGCTGATGCGGTGTGCGGGGCCCAGTGGGGTCAACAAGATCCGCAGCGTCACACCCAGCGCAACGGGTATCGCCACCGGCCCTTGGACACCAGGGTCGGCACCATTGACGTGGCGATCCCCAAGCTGCGCTCAGGCACCTACTTCCCAGAATGGTTACTGCAACGGCGCAAACGCTGTGAAACCGCGTTGATCACAGTGGTCGCTGACTGCTACCTGGCAGGAGTATCCACGCGCCGTATGGACAAGCTCGTCAAAACCCTGGGGATCACAGGACTGTCCAAGTCCCAGGTCTCACGGATGGCAACAGACCTCGACGAACACGTGGACCAGTTCCGCAACCGGCCCCTCCACGATGCCGGGCCTTTCACCTTCGTCGCCGCTGACGCGCTCACCATGAAAGTACGCGAAGGAGGACGCGTCGTCTCGTGCGCGGTTCTGGTTGCCACCGGAGTCAACAATGACGGACACCGCGAAGTGCTGGGGTGCGCGTATCTACCAGTGAGACCGCTCCAGCCTGGAAGGAGTTCTTCGCCGACCTGGTCGCCCGAGGCCTGACCGGCGTGCGCCTGGTCACCAGTGACGCCCATCTGGGCCTGGTTGAAGCCATCGCCGCCAACCTGCCCGGAGCCACTTGGCAACGATGCCGCACCCACTACGCCGCTAATCTCATGTCGGTCACCCCCAAAGCACTATGGCCCGCCGTCAAAGCGATGCTGCACTCGGTGTACGACCAACCCGACGCAGCATCGGTCAACGCTCAATACGACCGGCTCTTGGACTACGTCCACGACAAGCTCCCCGCCGTGTGTGATCACCTCGATCAAGCCAGGGCAGACGTCCTCGCGTTCGCGTCCTTCCCCACCGGGGTGTGGACCCAGATCTGGTCCAACAACCCCAACGAACGCCTCAACCGCGAAATCCGCCGCCGCACCGACACCGTGGGAATCTTCCCCAACCGCCACGCAATCATCCGCCTAGTCGGAGCCGTCCTAGCCGAACAAAACGACGAATGGGCCGAAGGCCGACGCTACCTCAGCCTCGACATCCTCACCAAATCACGACTCACACCCCAACCCACCCAACAGGAGGAACCCCCACTCCAACTCAGCGCATAACCCACCCCGAAGGACACAAAACGATTACACCACTCCACAGGACTTGACCAACCGCTACCGTACCGTTCCTGAACGGCTACCTTGCCAACATCAGCCACACCTATCCCTGGTCACAGAACGTGAAGCACCATAGCAGTTTGCCTTCGAGCGCACTCAAAGGTTTAGTGTAATTGACATGTTGGAAGAACGGTTAGAGCAAGCCCTTAGGCTCGCTATCGATCCACCCGGAGGGCTAAATACTGCGGCGTTGCGCGACCTGATCAGAGATGACGAGAACACTCAGTGGGATATCGCTACCACTGCCGAGTATTTGGGAATCAGCGCACATACGCTGCGCTATTACGAACGCGCAGAGCTGGTGAAAGTAGGACGCGACGCATCCGGCTATCGGCTTTACGATGCTGCGGCTGTACGGCGTTTGGTTTTTATTACCCGAATGCGGGTCTCTGGAATGTCGATTGCCCAACTCCAGCATTACATCTCCTTGGTTGAACAAGGTGCAGAAACAGTACAGGAGCGTCTTGATTTGATGCTGGAGCATCGCGACATCCTTCGACAACGAATAGAGGATCTTCAGTTATCGCTGGCAGCTACCGAATTCAAGATAGCAATGTATCAGAAAGGTTCCCATCCATAATGAGTGATCAGTACGATATTGATTCCGTCGATAACCAGCGACGTCGTGATCTTGGATTGCAGGTTCTCTCCCGTATCGACGGAGACGCTGGTCAGAGTGTTATCGAATCACTTTCCACGTCAAACCCTGCTTTAGGACACCACATCGCCGCATTTGCTTTCGGTGATATTTACGATAGGCCCGGTCTGGATGCACGCAGTCGCCAGCTAGTAACCATTGGCGTATTGACTGCATTAGGCGGATGCGAACCTCAACTTAAAGTTCATGTTGGAGCGGCACTCAATGTCGGGATTTCCGAAGAGGAAATTCAGGAAGCTATCCTGCACGCCTCAGTGTACTGCGGCTTTCCACGAGCACTGAACGCTACTTTCGCAGCACAGGAAGCAATAGACTCACGGCGGAACTACGACAGGTAAGTTGATAACGCCACTCCGGACACTTCCCGGCAGGGCCGGAAACCTTTGTATCCAGAGTGACGTTCTATTGGAGCGGCTGACGGGCTGGAAGGCGGAAATCCCGAGCGCGCGAGGGAATGTATTTCCGCCTGGAAGCGATTCCCGTCGTGGTTTAAGAAGAACCCCTCACCGTTCAGTGAGAGGTTCTGGAAGAGCGGCTGACGGGAATCGAACCCGCGTATCAGGCTTGGGAAGCGTGCGCTCTACCATTGAGCTACAGCCGCATCCCCTCCAGTCTAGCGTGTACCGTGCCGGTTCGTGAAATGTTTCACCCCGCCCAATGTGACGCACCACCCGGGTCGTGCCGGGCTCGAGCCTGCGGTCTGCGGGCTCTGCCAGGTATCCTTTAAACGTGCTTATTTCAGATCGCGATATTCGTCAAGAGATTGCTGATGGACGCATCGTTCTTGATCCGTACGATGAGTCGATGATTCAGCCTGCAAGTGTGGACGTGAGGATTGATCGTTTCTTCCGTCTGTTCGATAACCACAAGTACCCGCATATCGACCCCGCGCAGCCGCAGGAGGACCTGACGCGTCTGGTGGAGGTGGCTCCCGACGAGCCGTTCATCCTGCACCCGGGTGAGTTCGTGCTGGGCTCGACGTATGAGAAGGTGACCCTGCCCGATGACGTGGCCGCCCGCCTGGAGGGTAAGTCCTCGCTGGGTCGTCTGGGCCTGCTGACCCACTCGACGGCCGGTTTTATCGACCCCGGTTTTTCGGGCCACGTGACGCTGGAACTGTCGAACATGGCCACCCTGCCGATTATGCTGTGGCCGGGTTCGAAGGTGGGTCAGCTGTGCTTCTTCCGTCTGAGCAGCCCGACCGAGCACCCGTACGGTTCGGGCGCGTACGGTAACCGTTACCAGGGTCAGCGTGGCCCGACTGCTTCGCGTAGTTATTTGAACTTTCATCAGACGATGATTCCGACGGAGTCGTAGTCTATTCCCGTTTGGGGTTGGGGCGCGGGCGGCCTGCTTGGCTGGGTCGCCCGCGCCTCCTCATATGGGCGTACGCCCGGCGTCTCGTGCGTTCACTCGCGTGCGGGGCTATTCTCTCACTCATTTGAAGGATTGTTATGAATCTGCTTCCTGTTGTTCTGCGCCTGGCGGGCGCGGAGGTTTCCGTCTACCTGATTGACCAGTCTGAGGCTTTTATCGAGGGTTTTAAGCGTGCCTGGGAGCCGCTGAACCCCGAATTTTTTGAGACCCCGGACGAGGCGTATGAGGCGGTTTCGAACCACGACCAGGTGCTGCTGGTGCACCCCGTATCTGACACCCCGATTCTGGACATAGCCCAGCCCCTGATGGGCCCGTTCATGAAGGTTGGCACGCTGCGCGTGGATAGCGTGGAGCAGGGCCTGCAGGACCTGACGAGCCGCATCACCGTTGCGATGATTGAGCAGCTGGTGGGTAGCGGCGTGATGCTTCATTCGGCGGTTATCGGTGACCCCGAGTCGAAGCGCGCCCTGGCCCTGGTGGGCGTTTCGGGTAGCGGCAAGACCACGGCCTCGCGTTTCTTGGGCTCGAAGCTGGCGTACCTGACGGATGAGACTGCGATTATTTCGGATGAAGGTTTCGTGACCCCCTACCCGAAGCCGTTGTCGGTGATTGTCGACCCGAATGCACCGAAGGAACAGCAGAACCCGGTTGAGGCCGGTCTGAACGTAGTCGACCCCGAGGACCGCGGCTACAAGCTGACCCGTATCGTGCTGATTTCGCGTGACGAGCAGGCCAAGGAGCCGCGCCTGGAACGCGTGCCGCTGCACGAGGCGCTGGTGTTCCTGAGCGAGCAGAGCTCGGGCCTGGCGAAGCACCCCGAGGGCGTCGTGTCGCTGGCCAAGCTGGTAGAGCGTTGCGGTGGCGTGTGGCGCCTGGTGTACTCGGAGGTTGAGGATACTCTGCCGCTGGTTCAGGATCTGCTGAATGGCGGTGAGCTGCCGAATGCTGATGAGGTTGAGAGCCTGGAGAAGTACACGGTTGAGGATCACCTGCCGGGTGTGTTCTTGAACGGTACGATTGCGGTGTCTCGTATGCCGGGCACTTCGGGTGTGCGTGTGGGTGAGGACGGCCCGTTCCTGCTGCTGCAGGACACCGCGTTGAACGAGCTGTCGGAGTTCGCGGCGGAGTGCTGGCTGCAGGCTGAGGGCGACATTTCGTACGATGACCTGTTTGCGCGTCTGGCTGAGATCTTTGAGGGTCTGCCTGCGGAGGCGTATGACGAGAATTTGAGCGCTCTGGCGGCTGGTTCGATGCTGTGGGTCCGCGTGATTGACGATCCGCTGATTGACGACGCGACCTGGGCTCAGATAACCGGCAGCGAAGAGGTCCTGGACGAGGCGGAGGAAAACCGCGAGGTGACCTCGGAAGGCTCCACCGAGACGGCCGCCGAGGCAGACGACGACGTGGTGACCGAGTAGCTCGATGAGCGTACCCTAGCGCCGATGGCGCATAGCGAAGGGGCGGGCAGATTAACTCTGCCCGCCCCTTCGCCGTACCCCGGTGAGGGGCGCGGAATCTGACCGCGGGAATTGACCCGCAGGATTCAACGTGTGAGCACCGCGTGGGCCCCGCCGCGGCTAAGACTTCACCTTCTCGCGGCGGTTGGCCCGCACCCGCAGGGGCCCGGGAGCCTCTACCGGAAGCAGCATCAGCAGACCCGCAACCACAACCACGAGGATGCCGACAACACCCCAAATCTGGGCGCCCAGAATACTCACGAACAGGCCGAAAAGCATCGGCGCCAGGAAGCTCGTGGCGCGGCCGGTCGTCGAGTACAGTCCGAACAGCTCACCCTCGGTGCCGGGCTCGGCCAGGCGAGCCAGGAACGTGCGGGAGGCCGACTGCGCCGGACCCACGAACAGGCACAGCAGCAGGGCGCATACCCAGAACACGCCCGGTTCGGGGAAGAACATCAGCGGGGTAGCCGCCAAGATAATGCCGACCAGCGAGATAACAATAATTGCCTTCGGGCCCAGGTAGTCATCCAGGTAGCCGCCCAGGATCGCGCCAGCCGCCGCGACAGCGCTACCGGCAATACCGAACAGAATCACCTCGGAAGTGCTGAAACCGAACGTGCCCGCCGCAAGAATACCGCCGAACGTAAAAATACCGGACAGACCATCACGGAACACCGCCGAAGCAATCAGGAACCACAGGGTCTGCGGGGACGTCATCTTCAGCCGCTTAATGGTGCGCCACAGCGCCTTGTAGGAGGCGAGCAGGCTACCCTGGCGGGCGGGGGAGAGACGCTCCATGCCCAGCTCCAGGAAACGCAGCTCGCGGGTGGGCAACACCTCCGGCAGGAAGCGCTCGCGGGTGCGCATCCGAATCAGCAGCGGCACGCAGAAGACGAGGCACCAGGCCGCGGCGAACAGGGTCACCGCGCGGATGTTGAGAGCCCCCTCCTCGCTCAAGCCCAGGGACGAGGGGGACAGCACGAAGCCCCACAGCACCACGGCCAGAGCGAGGATGCCGCCAATGTAACCGGCGGCCCAGCCGGTGCCCGAAATCTTGCCGATATTATTCGGGTTCGAAACGCGCGGCAGCACCGCGTTGTAGTTCACGTACGCAAACTCGCTGAACACGCTCGCGGCAGACACCAGGAACACACCCAACCACAGGTAGCCTGGGTCGGGGGCGACGAAGAAGCAGGCCGCCATAAACGCCACGAGCAGGACCGTGTTCACGCCCAGCCAGAAGATGCCGCGGCCCGACCTGTCGTTGCGCTGGCCCGTGATCGGGGCGAGAAACGCGATGAGGAAACCCGCAACCGTCAGACCCAGCGACAGTGCCGAAGAGGTCTGCTCGGGCGTGCCGAAGTAACCGCTGGTCAGGTAGACCGTGAAGATGAAGGTCATCATAATCGAGTCGAAACTCGACGAACCGACATCCCACAGGACCCACGCGGTCACCGAACGGCGACTCGTAGCGTGGTCCACGGCGGGACGGGCAGGCTTCTGCTGGCGGGAGGAACGAATCATCATGAAGGGGCTTTCAAATGGCCGAGCGGCGTCGCATCGGCCGGTACTGCGGGAGGCTGGTACGCGTTAGAAAAGCGCGGGCGGTACGCACCGCGAGGGTACGCACCGCCCCGCATCACTGAACGAAGCATTCAGGGATGGTCTTTACTTGAAGAAACGGCGCTGCGCGCGGGCGATACCGAAGCTGACAACGGCGCCCACGACGGAGGTCAGGACGGTCCAGAGGATGACCTGACGCAGAGTATCTTCGGAGTCGTGGGAAATGGCGGGAGGCTGGTTACCGGTAGCCTTGGTCCAGGCTGCGCCCAGGCCCTTACCAACCAGGGCAGCAGCGCCCATGTTCAGGCCCGCGAGAGCAAGCTTTGCGACGGGATTCATATGTATCTCCTTTGGTGTTAATGATGCGGCTCCTCACCCCCGAACCCCCTCGGGGTAGGAAGGATAAATATGAGTGCCATTCCTAGCGTATAGGGTTTCTCCGGCCCGTGTCGCTTTCGGAGTAAACAATCCCGAAAGTGTACACCGTACAAAAACGCCGCATACACAGGAGTATGACATAAAACTACCCGAACTAGCTTCAACGCCTCCGGGTGTCTACAATCGTTTCTGGCCCCAATTGTGTTACGCACCGGCGTGCAAACCAATCCGCAGCCGTGGGGCCAACATGACAGGGGAGCGCCACCGCGGCGCTGAGAGTGCACAGCAGACCCTCGAACCTGATCCGGTTAGTACCGGTGTAGGGAGTCGAATCTTCTCGGTGCCCTCGCCCATGCAGAGGGCGAGGACATTCCCCTTCCAACGACGGAAGGAAAAACCGCATGTCACACACCACCGCGCCCAAGCGTCCGGCCCCCCGCAGCAGCCTAAGCTGGCGAGTCAACGAAATCGTTATCGCCGCAGTCATCGCCGTGGCCTGCGCTATCATCTTCTGGATCTGGGATATCGCCGTGAGCCCCGCCGCCAAGACCGCGCTCGTCGCGGCCCCCGAACTGCGCCCGCTCATCGCCGGCGCCTGGCTGCTCGGTGGTACCCTCGGCGGCCTGCTCATCCGCAAGCCCGGCGCTGCCCTCTTCTGCGAGCTCGTTGCGGCGCTCATCTCGGTGCTGTTCACCGGCGGTGCGTGGAGCGGCGAGATTCTGATCTCCGGTATTATCCAGGGTATCGGCGCTGAAATCGTCTTCGCCGCCTTCGGCTACCGTCGCTGGAACGCCGCCATCGCCGTTCTGGCCGGTGCTCTCAGCGGCCTGTTCATGGGTGGCAGCGAAATCCTGATTTACTACCCCGACATGGAGCCCGTCAAGGCCGTCACCTACGTGGTCTGCTCGGTCGTCTCCGGCGCAGTCATCGCGGGCTTCCTGGCCTGGATCCTCGTGCAGAACCTCGCCAAGACCGGCGTGCTCTCCTCGCTGGCTTCCGGCAACACCCGCCGCTAATCGCCAGCCACTAGCCACCAGCTAGTAACTCACCACTCGGCACACTACAGCAGCCGCACACTAGGCTAAGAAAGCATTATGGAAGCAACACCGCGCGGGGCGCGCATCGAGCTCAACAACTTCAGCTGGCACCACCCCGGCCGCCCAGAACCGGTCATCAACGGACTCAACCTCACCATCAACCCCGGTGAAAAAGTCCTGCTACTGGGCACCTCCGGCGCCGGCAAATCGACGCTCCTGCACGCCATCGCCGGTGTGCTCCACGATGACGACGGCCTCTCCGCAGGCGGGACCATCACCCTCAACGGTCAAGACCCCGTAGAAGCGCGCGGCACCGCGGGCATGATGCAGCAGGACCCCGAATCCTCCATCGTCATGGCCACCATCGGGAATGACACCGCCTTCGGCCCCGAAAACCTGCGCGTACCCCGCGAGGAAATCTGGGGACGCGTCACCGAGGCGCTCACCGCGGTCGGGCTCAGCCACCTGCCCCTCGACCACCCCAGCAGCGCCCTGTCCGGCGGACAGAAGCAGCGCCTCGGCCTGGCAGGCATCCTCTCGATGCACCCCGGCGCCATGATTCTCGACGAACCCACCGCCAACCTCGACCCCGCCGGCGTGCGGGAGGTGCGCGACAGCATCCTCGCTGCCGCGGAGGCGACCGGTGCGACCCTGCTCGTCGTGGAACACCGCGTGAGCATCTGGGCGCCGTACATGGACCGCATTATCGTGCTCGGCGCGGGCGGAACCATCACCCACGACGGCGCGCCCGGAACCGTGCTCGCCGAAGCCCGTCGGGATCTCATCGACGCCGGCGTGTGGGTGCCCGACTACGTGCCGCGTGCACCGCAGAACGCTATCGGCGAGACGGCGGGCGGCGATACTGCAACCGGCGAGGTGCTTCTCCGCGCCGAAAACCTCAGCATTACCCGCGCGCAACCAACCCCCAAGCAGCGACGCGCCCGCCGCCGCACCATCAAACGCCTCGGCAACACCCCCGCGCCCGTACCCGTCGACCTGCCCGTGCTGCGCGGCGGCATCAACCTCACCCTGCGCGCCGGCGAACACCTCAGCGTGCTCGGCCCCAACGGCGCCGGCAAATCAACCCTCGCGCTCACCCTCGCCGGGCTACTCACCGCGCCCGACGGCACCCTCGCCGCCACCGACACGCTCCGCGACCACGGTGCCGGTCAGAACGGTCAGAACGGCCAGCGCGCCCACTGGGACGTGCCCACCTGGACCCCCGCCCAAATGCTCAGCCGCATCGGCTACGTCTTCCAAGAACCCGAATACCAGTTCATCCGCGGAACCGTACGCGAAGAACTCGAACTCGGCCCCCGCCGACTCGCCGCGCTCAACCGCGTTCCCCTCGACGAAGACGAGCTCGCCGCTCGCACCGACGACCTGGCGGCCCGCCTGCGCCTCAACCACCTGCTCGACGCCAACCCCTTTACCCTCTCCGGCGGCGAAAAACGACGACTCTCGGTCGCCTCCGCGCTCGCCACCGCACCGAGAATACTCATTCTCGACGAGCCCACCTTCGGGCAGGACGCACGCACCTGGGCCGAGCTCGTCGACCTCATTCGCGAACTCCTCGCCGACGGGACCGCCGTCATCTCCATCACCCACGACGAAGACTACACCGCGGCGCTCGGCGGCAAATCCATCACCCTCGAGGCGCTCGAAGCCTCCGAACCCTCCGAACCCCAGACAACCAACGGAAAGGAGAACGCATGAATACCGACTTCTTCGGCACCATCGACCGAACCAGCTACTTCAGCAACCTCAACGCCGGCGTCAAGCTCATCGTCTCCTTCGCCCTCATCATCGCCGCGCTCATCGTGCGCGACCCGCTGACCTCCGGAATCCTCTTCGCCCTCGAACTACTCGGATTCATCCTCGTCGGGTTCCGGCCCGTCAACGTCCTCGCCCGATTCTGGCCCATCCTCATCGCCGTAATCACCACCGGCTGGTCCGTCGCCATGCTCAGCGCCAAAACCGGCGACGTGATCCTCAACCTCGGCTTCAACACCATCACCACCGGCTCCGCAGCCGTCGGCGCAGCCATGATGATCCGTTCCCTCGCCATGGTCCTGCCCACCCTCGCGTTCGTGCTCACCACCGATCCGACCGACCTCGGCGACTCCCTCGCGCAGACCTTCAAACTGCCGGCACGATTCGTGCTCGCCACCATCGCCGCGCTACGCCTGGTCGGCATCCTCTTCGCCGAATGGAACGCCCTCGGCCAGGCACGACGCGCCCGCGGACTCGGCGCAGGCCAATCCCTTGCCGGACGCGCCCAAACCTTCGGCGGGCAAAGCTTCGCCCTGCTCGTGCAGGCCATCCGCCGTGGCTCCCGCCTGGCCGTCACCATGGAGGCGCGCGGCTTCGGCGCGGGCGAACGCACCTGGGCGCGCGTGCCCTCGTATTCGCGCCGTGACGTGCACGTGAGCATTGCCGCCGCCGTCATCATTGCTGTTGCGTACGGTGCATCTATTGCGGCGGGTACGATTCAGTTCCTCTGGGGCTAATTTGCTCTGCTTTGGACGTGGGCAGGGAGGCGCTTGTACTCTTCCTTCGCTCCTACAGGGGCACCCGCCCTCGCTTCGCTTCGGGCACCCTGATGTCGCTTCAGGAAGGTACGGCACCTCCAACCCTCCCCAACAGATGACATAGAGGGAGACGGTATTCGCCCTCGTTCCTACAGGGAGGCGGGGTGCCGCATATTTCCTCCGCGCCTACGCAGGGGCACCCGTCACCCGGACGCTCCGCCCTCTCCTTGCTTCGCTGCGGAGAGCGTCCGGGCTGACACCCTGAGGGCGCTTCCGGAAAATGCGGCTACACCCGCTACTACCGAACAGGAAGGTACGGCGCCTCCTGCCTACGGTTCGGCTGCGAACGTACAATAAAACTATGTCTAGTACCGTAATTCTTCTGAACGAGCAGAACCCGCAGGGTGTCTTCGTGGATCCCTCCGTGCCCCTCATCAGCGTTGATGATCAGGGCTTCACCCGCGGCGACGGCGTCTTCGAGACCATGCTGTCCGTCAACCGTCGCGTGCGTAAGCTCGGCATGCACCTGTCCCGCCTCGAATCGTCGGCGCGCATGCTGGATTTGCCCGACCCGGAACCCGAGATTCTGCGTTCGGCGGTGGAACGCCTCATGCGCGAGGCGACCGCCGGTGCCGAAACGGCGCTGGGTGAAGAGCACATCGTGAAGATTATTATTTCGCGCGGCCCCACCCAGGCGGTGACCTCCATGCAGCCGGGCCCGTACACGCTGATTATGGCGTCGCCGGTGCCCGCATCCATCGTGAAGCGCCGCACCGAGGGCGTGAAGGCGATGCTACTGCCGCGCGGTCACGAGCCGATGGACAACAGCGCCTACCCGTGGCTGCTGGCGGGCGCGAAGACCCTCTCCTATGCCGTGAACATGGCGGTCCTGCGGTACGTGCAGGAGCGCGGCGCGGATGACGCTATCTTCATTACCGACGAGCGTCGCGTGCTGGAGGGCGCCACTTCTTCGGTGCTGGTTGCCAAGATTGAGGACGGCAAGAAGGTGCTGTACACGCCCGAGCCGAGCCACGGCATCCTGCCCGGCACCACGCAGGGCGCGGTGTTCGAGGCGGCGCGCCAAGCTGGCTGGGAGCTGGGTTTCGGTCCGCTCTACCCGCAGGATCTGTTCGAGTCGGACGGTGTGTGGTTGGCCTCGTCGGTGCGTCTGATTGCGCCGGTAACTCACCTGAACGGCACGGCGCTGGCGCACGACCCGGAGCTGACCGCCACGCTGTTGAACTACCTGGCGCAGCAGAGCTAACCGCGTACACAAAGGGACGGTATTATCCGAGCGAGGATAATACCGTCCCTTTGTGCTGTCTATGGTCAAGGGCAGGAGGTGCCGTACCTTCCTGAAGCGACATCAGGGTGCCCGAAGCGAAGCGAGGGCGGGTTCCCCTGTAGGAGCGAAGGAAGAGTGCGGGCGCCTCCCTAACTACTACAACAAATACAGCAAAGCCCCGGATGGGCAACCCTTAGCGGGTTGCCCATCCGGGGCTTTAGCTACACAAAAACAACAGGCTAGTGGCCCGCCGCCGGGGCGCCCTGACCTTCACCAGCGCCGTGGCTCTCGCCGTCAGCCGAGTAGTCCGAATCCTTACGCGGCGTAGTCCACAGCACCAGCGCCGTCAGGACCGCGAAACCCAGAATGGAGAAGCCCATCGGCAGGTACTCATGCTCACCGGCAAACGACACCAGCGGCGCCGCCAACGCACCCAGCAGAGCCTGAATCGTACCCATCACCGCCGAAGCACTACCCGCCATGTGGCGTGCCTCGTTCAACGCCAACGCCGAAGCATTACCGAAAATCAGGCCGCACGAGCTGGTCAGCAGGAACAGCAGAATCAGCGTCGGCACCAGCGAAATACCGACAAGGAAGCTAACCACCAGCAGCGAAGACACCACCAGCAGGCTAACCACGCCGATATTCACAATGCGACGCTGCGCCACACGACCCACCAGCTTCGTTGCAATCGCGCTGAACAGCACAATGCCCAGCGAGTTCACACCGAACACGATCGTGAACTCAGTCTCGGACATGCCCAGAATCTTCTGCAACACAAACGTCGAACCGGAAATGTACGAGAACAGCGCACCAAACGCGAAGCACATCGTCAGCATGAAACCCAGGTAGCGGCGAATCTTGAAGACCTTCGGTAGCTCCGAGTACACGCTCAGGGCGGTGCCCTGGTAGCGCTCCTCCACGGGCAGAGTCTCCTTCACCACGAAGACCACGCCGAGCATCATGATCGCGGTGACCACGCCAAGCACATGGAAAATATCGCGCCAGTTACCCCACGACAGCACCCAGCCACCAAACAGCGGCGCAAGCACCGGCGCGAAGCCGTTAATCATCATCATGATGCCCATGAGCTTAGCGGTCGCCAGACCCTGAGTCGTATCAGTCACGATGGAACGCGCCAGCACCGCACCGATCGAACCGGTGAAGCCCATCATGAAACGCGCAAAAATCAGCAGCTCAATGTTCGGAGCGAAACCACACGCCACCGTCGCAATGAAGCAGATAACCGCACCAATCAGCAGCGGCTTGCGGCGGCCCGTCTTATCAGAGAGGGGACCCACGACCAGCTGGCCGAGAGCCATACCCACCATGAACGCACTCAACGTCAGGGATGCGTTCGTGCTGGTGGTGTTCAGGTCCTCCGCGACTGCAGGAAGCGCCGCCAGGTACATGTCCGTAGCAAGCGGCGCAATCGCGGTCAGCAGCGCCAGAACTACGATAAAAAGGGGCGATAGCCCGAATGAGGTCTTAGTCGACTTCGAAGACATATGTCTTAGTTTTTTCTTTCTGTGTGATGCGCGTGCAACGGCGCCTGCGGCTCTACAAGACGTGGATGCGGCGGTACCGCCCCAGGGATGAGCTTGCGCAGGCTGGAAGCACAACTTGTTCACGGTAGCAGAATTGGGCGTGGCTTCGTAAGTTAAATGTTTGATATTTTTTTGAGCTGGGAGAGACAGGATTGCAGAGGGTACGTAGAAGGGACGGTGTTCTCCTCGCTCCTACAGGGGTTAGGGGAGGGTACGCCACATATTTCCTCCGCGCTTGGGTTGCTCGGCAGACGGTATTCGCCCTCGTTCCTGCAGGGGACCCGCCCTCGCAGAGCTCGGGCACCCTGATGTCACTACAGGCGATACCGCCTGCCTGCGCGGGCACAGCAAAGGGGCGGTGTTATCCTCGCTCCTACAGGGGCACCCGTCCTCGCTTCGCTTCGGACACCCTGATGTCGCTTACGGATAACACCGCCCCTTCTCGACGGTTACCGTACGGCTGTTACTGCGCTGCGCTGTCGTAGATGAAGTCCACGGTCGCATAGTCCTCCGGGATTTCGGCGAGCAGCGCCTCCTCCTGCGCCGCCCAGCGTTCCCAGTGCGGGCGGAACGTGTCACCGTCACGAGCCATGGCGCGTTCGTAACGCACCTCGTCCGGGACGGTGGCGAGAATACGCACCTCGCAGGCGCCCGCAATCGCGCCGACACCCTCACAGATGATGACCTGCGTAGCCGCCGGGTCGACGGTGCGCACCTCACCGGGGGCGCCCGCCTCCCAATCCCACGGGGTGTAGGTTCCGGCAATACCTTCGGTCAGCTGCACGGAGAGTGCGTCCCACGCCTCCACGCCGTCGAAGAGGCCGTCCCAGCCGGGGTAGAAGTCGTCTAGGTGCAGCACGTGCACGCTGTGCCCTGCGGCGGTGAGCTCCTGCTCAAGTTGCGTGGCGAGGCTGGTCTTGCCGGTGCCGCTGCGGCCGTCAATGCCGATGATCAGCGGGATTTCCGCGAAATCGGCGAGGAACTGCGCACGGAATTCGGCGAATTCGGCGGTGTCCATATCGAAGTCGTTGCCGATGCCGTGCTCCAGGCGCAGCATGTCCTTGCAGAGCTCCAGGATTTCGGCGGTGCCGGTGACGTGGCGGTTCTGGTTCAGGGGAATACGCTGACTCACTGCGCGTCGCCTTCCTGCTTAAGGTGGTTAATGAGGCCGCGTGCGGCGGCGTCAATGAGGTCGGTGGTGTACACGAAGTCGCGTTCGCTACCGTACCAGGGGTCGTAGATGCCGAGCTGGTCCAGGTGGGTGGTGGTGACCTTCGGGTCGAAGCTGCGCATCATGCGGATCTTGGCTTTGTCCTCGTCGTTGCGGGCGAGGGCTTTGAGGCGCAGGTAGTGGGGTGCGTCCATGGCGAGGATGAGGTCGTTGCGGTCGAAGTCCTCGACGGTGAAGACGCTGGCGCGGTGCGCGGACGGGTCGATACCGCGGGCGGTGAGCTGCGCGGCGGCGCGCGGGTCGATGCGGTTGCCTTCTTCTTCGTTGCTGATGCCGCTGGAGGTGACGGTGACGGGCACGCCGGCTTCTTGGGCGTGCTGGCGGATGAGGTATTCGCCGACGGGGGAGCGGCAGATGTTGCCGGTGCAGACAGTCATGATTCGGTACATGGTTCTAGTGTATCGGTGGGGTAGAGGGTGGCCGGGCGCGGCGGGTGATTGGGGCGGCTTTGTGAGCGGCACCGTGACGGGTGGATGCGCTCGCCGGTGGGCTGCCGCCGCCGGGGCTGTCGCTACCAGAACCGGGCGTGCAAAAGCCCCGCCGACGGTGGGCCGGCGGGGCCTTCTGTGAATTAGGGAAGCTACATTTTTATCTTCTTGCATATTCTTTTTATAGTACAAGTAGACTTTTTAGAAAGTTTTGCTGGATCGCTTGTGCGAGAATATTTCTGGTTTTTATTGTCCCATGATCTTGGGTCAAAAACTTTAGACTCAATTGGGATTTCAAATTTCTTTCTTCCGAGCTGAGTATTTCCGATAATAATTGGGTATGAACTATTGTCTGAAATGTTAAAATCGTAATATTTTTGATTTATATTGCATGAGAATAGGGCATGATTTGATAGCTTGCCCATAGGGATTCCAAATGTAGGCGACTCGGTGTGAAACTCCGATTCTCTAAAATCTGTGGGGCCCATAAAAATTGTTAAGCTAAATGTTGATTTTTGTGCAAACCGGGTTCCATAAAAAGATGCAGTTTCTTCAAATTGTGCCCCGATAAAGTCGGCATCTCCTGAAAAATATGCACCTTTAAATGTAGCGTTTTCCATGAAGTGGGCCGCTGTGAAGCGCGCTTTTCCTACAAATCCTGAATCGGTGAAGTTGGCATCGCCATAAAATATTGCCCCTGTAAAGTTGCAGTTCTCGAAAATTAGGTTATTTAATGGGTAAAAAATTTTTGATTTGGTAAAGTTGAATTCGAATGAGCTCCAGGGGCCAGAGCGTTTCACCCCTTTTTTATTAATTCTAGTGAAACGCTTGCTCATTTCTGTAAAAATAACCCTGCGCACTTCTTGTTCCTCTAAGAATTTTATTCTATCCTCAGCGAAGCTATCTTTGGTGAAATTTTTGTTATAAATCTGAATTTTCTTGTCGTTAATGCTTTTTGATTCGAAAAGGTTCCTGTGTAAAGATAGAGGGAAAGGTGACCGGATATAAGCGCAGAGGTTATTTATAATAAATTGCCCCTCTTTGCGGTGACTTTCTTTATCTGGGGATACGTCAGAAATCCATTCATCAGCTAGGTCAGTAAGTGTATAAATGCCACCTAAACGGACTGCTAATTTATCGTCAGCGAGCTGCTCAATAGCCTTGGCATAGCGACTGCGGCGCTCTGCATGAACCTCGCGGATATGGTCGCGTTCGTTTTTCTCCGCGTCCTGTTCATTCTTCTTGATATCGGCATCAATTTTGAGGCGGTCACCCTGGTTCTTCCAGTTTGTTTGCAGAAGAGTCAGAACCGCAATAATACCGCCAGTGACGTACAGAAGATGCAAGCGCAGCTGATCCGAACTGCCAGAGCTCATACCGCAGTGCAGCCAGAGAAGCCAGGGCAGAAGAATCGCAGCAGCACCACCGCCCAGGCTGGAGCCAATGAGGAGCTTAGTAAAGTGCTGGATATGCCGAGGCTTCTCCTGAGCTTTTGGGATTACCTGACTTTCTGGAGCGGATGATGTGTTGTTGCTGGGCACTAGGTTCTCCTGTCCTCTCTGATAGGAACATTCACCTTCCAGCATAGGGTAAAGCCACCTGCCATGAGTTGTGCCCGGTCATGATGAAGACCCCGCCACACATTTACGTGACGGGGCCTATGGACGCTTCCCCGACGGTGGGGGAGAACTAGGTTTTACTGTGCAGGCTCACTGAAGCGGGTGTACTCCTGCTTCTCTTCGTCCCAGGAATCCGGGTCGTACAGTACCGCACCGACAGGGAGAACGAACGTTCTATTAAGAAGCGTTGCTGTGCCGCAGCTGAAACCGTGCGGGCTCTCCAGGCGCGCCTCAAACAGGTAATCCTGAGGATTCGCATGCGCCGAGAACCGGGCCGCCTGCAGTCGCTCCTCCAAATCCTCAAAGGACGGCTTAACATACATGAAGCTAGTCTGCCTGAAATCTGCCCGCTGACCGAACGTCGCACCCGGGAAGTAGGCTCCCTCAAAGCTCGTCCCGTTGAAGTTCACCGCCCGTGCGAACGTCACCATACCGAAGCCGACAAACGCCGTGAACCTCGCCTTGCTAAAGTCGGCATCCTGCGCGAAGGTGACCTTATCGAAGTTCGCGCGTTGCGCGAAGTCCATATCTTCATATGACGTTCTCGGAAGCGCAATAAACGACGCCCCACTGAAATTTGCCGCCTGAGCGAAGCTTGCTTCATAAAAAAACGCGCTCTGCGTGAAGGACGCCCCGCTAAAGTCTGCCGAGCCCGCAAAGCTCGTGTCCCAGAATACGGCGGACTGCTTGGAGACTATACCGGCAAAGCGTGCGGCCCCGCCGAACAGCGACCTGGAGAACACCGCGGGGCGGTTGAAGACCGATGCGGCGAAGTGCGCTTCATCGTGGAACGTGGAGGCGGTGAATGTTGCCACTCCGCTAAAGGTGATCGCCGCGAAGCTGGCTATGCCCGCGGTGTTCAAGTGTGAAAAGTCGGCGTCAGACTCGAAGGAGGCTACCGCGAAGTCAGCCGCAGCTGAAAAGACCACGTCTGAGAAGTCGGCCTCGCCGGTGAAGGTTACGGTTGCGAAGCTTGCCGCGTCCGCAAAGCGTGCCCCGCTGAACTCTGCCGCGCCCGCGAAGTGTGCGGCGCTGAACCCCACCCATTCGTTGAAGTTCGCGCCATGGAAGGATGCGTCGGCCGTGAACTGCGCCGCCGAGAAGCTGGTGTCACCGTGGAAGGTTGAACCAGAGAAATCCGCTTGTCCGTAGAAGGTGGCGGAGGCGAAGCCGGCGTTCTGAAAGTGCAGCTGCCGCAACGGGTAGAAGATGGGCGCACCACCAAAGTCGAAGCGCAAATCAGCCCACATCGGCGATAGCGACGGCACCGTACGCTGGCTTTCCCCGTTACCTTTTTCGTTGCGCTCGGTGACCGTGGCGAGGCGGCGGCTGAGTTCCATGAAGACTGTGCGGCGCACCAACTGCTCCTCGTGTAGCGCCACCTGATCGCGCGCGAAGTTGCCTTCGTACCCTTCGGTGGCCTCGTCTGATTCTAGGACCTGCCGCTTTTGTGCGAGGGGGTAGGGCGTGCGGATGCACCCGGTCAGCGCGTCGATAATGGTCTGGGCTTCTTCACGGCGTACCTGCTCGGGGAGGGAAGTGTCGGTGAGCCATTCGTCTGCGAGGTCCGCGAGCGTGTACACCCCGCCGAGGCGTACGGCGGGCTGGTGTCCGTCGAGGAATTGTTCGAGGGCGTGCGTGTAGCGTTTGCGCCGCTTGGCCTGCCTTTGCTGGATGCGTTCCGGGGTGTTTTTGCGTTGTCGCAGCTTTGCGAAGAGTGCTGCTAGGTTCATGGTGGTGTGCCCTTCCTGCTCCGGTGCTGGCTTATATCCAGCATAGGGGAGGACCCCACCCCTGCGCGCTCGCGCTGGTTATAGAAGAAGCTCCGCCTGCGTGAGATACGCAGACGGGGCTTCTCTATGAATGAGCTTTATTTAAAGGAGGATTTTCCTTCTTTCCCAGATTCTTCTATTCACTTTGCAGGATCACTTATATCGTTTGAATCAGGATCGAAAAGTATCGTTCCAAGGGGAATTTTGAACGTCTTACCGAGGAGTGTAGCTGTTCCAAGGTTGACAGGTTTACTCTTCGTGGTGACTGAGAAATTATAATCATGAGGATTCATAGCTGCGGAGAACCGGGCATGCCTACACATTTCAAAGAACCACGGTTCAAACTCTGTGAAGGTCATCTTGCTAAAACCAGCGCCGCCTTTGAACGTGGCTTCGACAAAGTTTGTATGTTTGTTGAAAATCACCCCTCCAAATTTGGCTTCACCGGTGAAGATTACGTCGTGGAAGCTAACATCACCTGTGAACGTTGCCTCGTTGAAGTTAGCCTCATGAGCGAAATACGCACCCATAAAGTTCGCATTACTATGGAATTCTGCATTATTGAAATCTGCATTGCCGCTGAAGGTTACGCGGCTGAAATCCTTTGCATTGATGAAGGGTGTAGCTCCGATAAATTTTGCTTCTCCAATGAAGATCGATTTATTAAAGTCCGCATTATTGATGAATGTTGCATCGATAAAGTTAGCGTCATTGGTGAAAATCGTCCCGCTGAAGTTTGCATCGCAGGTGAAAGTTACACGAGAGAAATCAGCCTTAGCGTGGAACTTCGAAGAAGAGAAATTACCTTTCTCAATTGTGAGGTCATTGAGGGGATAGAAAATTGGTGCTCGGCTGAAATCGAACTCGAAGTTGCTCCATGTACTCGGGCTAGGAACCATTTCTCCCTTTTCATTTTTGGTGAAGGTGCTGCTACGTTTGCTCATTTCAACAAAAATGGTACGGCGTACATCCTGTTCTTCGTGGAACTTTGCATAGTCTGCGGTGATATCTTGAAAGTTTTTAAAGCTACCAGATTCTTTAAAACGTTCGTATTGAGCCCGGAGCTGTGGGGAATATTCTTCGAAAGAAGATGCAGCTTCATATTCCTCAAGCTGGTTAAAATCATTACGAGCTTCATATGCTTCAATTTTTTCCGCGGTGAGGAAGGGCGAGCGAATGTAGGAGCAGAGATTGTTGATAATAGTCTGTCCCTCTTTAAGCTGTTCTTCGTTTGTAAGAGCCTCGTCCTCTAACCATTCATCGACAAGGCCCACCAAGGTATATATACCACCCAAACGGACAGCCGATTTCTCATGAGCTAGCTGTTCTACAGCCTTGGTATAGCGGCTACGACGTTCAGCATGAACCTCGCGGCTGTGGTCTCTCTTGTCCTTCTTTTCCTGCGAAGTAAGCTGAAGTTCAAGGTTGTCATGTTGAGCTTTCAGCTGTGATTCAAGGTTCTCTTTTTGGGCTTCTAGCTGTGAACTGAGGGTCTTTTTCTGGGCATCCAGCTGTGAGTTGAGGTTCTCTTTTTGGGCTTCTAGCTGTGAACTGAGGGTCTTTTTCTGGGCATCCAGCTGTGATTCGAGGTTCGCTTTCTGCGCTTCCAACTGCTTTCTGAATTGATCCTGCTGCTCGGTAAATTTAGATTTCTCCAAATCATTTTTGCGCCGCGTTTCACTAAGGGTGATGACACCGAGTAGACCGCCAGTGGTGTAAATAAGCATTTGACGTAGTGCAGTGCCTTCTCCATTGCTAGAGAAATTATCTGCTATCGCTAGAGGTAGCAAGAAGGCAATAGTGCCGCCAATAATTGTCACCCCAAAAATCCATGAGTTAAACTGTGAAACATTTTTGAGAAACCATACTTTTTTCCACAAGAATAATATGGTTACAAAAATAATGGTCAACATGAGGGAAATAGGAAGCCAATGAATCTTTGGATCATTCCGCTCAGCACCGGTGCAAAAATAAACAACCCAAGAAACAAATGTTATTGCACCCAATATAGTAAGTAGCGTGGATTGTCCGCCCTGCTTATTACTTGATGTGGCGGGCTCAGACTCTGATGAATTGCGTCCTGTACTGCTCGGTTGGCTGGAGGCTATCAGAGGTTCCTCCGAAGCGCCTTGATCTGACATAGAGTCTCCTGTCTACTTTGAGAGGATATGGTCGTATTCAGGATACGGCAGGCAGCTAGTCTCAAGCCACAGGTGAAGCTTGAAGAATTACGGGTCGGATAAGCGGAGATACCCCCCCATCAAGTGAGCGATGGAGCTTGTAACCAGGCCCTCTATATATAAGAGGCGTGAATCTCTGAGATCTCAGGCAGGTGCCTGTAGCTGAGTGAGGTGCCTGCGCGAAGCGCACCCCTAGCAACGCTGCTAGGGGCCTAGCCTCCAGACCTAAAAATCGCGCCTAAAAATCGCCCCGCACACCCTATATGAGGTGCGCCCAGACCACCCTTCCGGCACCTCTCGCACCCCAATTTTTCAGTTTTCCGCCCTTTCTCTCACCTTTTTTAAAAAATTTTTCGCCCCGACCGTCCGGCGGCGTCCGCCGTGCGCTGAATCGCCGCGCCGCACCCTCACCTAGTCCAAAAACCCCGGAATTCCGCGGCAAAACGCCTCATTCGCGCCTCGCCGCTGCCCCCAAAATCCCCCGCAAAACACCCCTCCAGAGCCCCAAAAAACCCACCCCTCACGCCCCTCCGCATAAAAAAGTTGAGTAAAGTTCGCTCAACTCTATTGACACCCCTGCCAGGGGAGTGCATACTTGAGTACATGAGGCTCAAGGAGCCACGCAGACCACCCCACGCGGAGCGGCACGCGCAGCACCGACCGCCTCCGAAAATTTCAAACTAACCCGCCTCGCATTAGAAGAAGCGGGGCACTAACACCTAAGGAGTGAATAAACATATGGCACGTGCAGTAGGTATTGACCTCGGTACCACCAACTCGGTCGTAGCAGCACTGGAAGGTGGCGGCCCGGTCGTCATCGCTAACGCAGAGGGCACCCGCACCACCCCCTCCGTCGTTGCATTCTCCAAGGACGGCGAGGTTCTGGTTGGTAGCGTTGCAAAGCGTCAGGCAGTGACCAACGTCGACCGCACCATCTCCTCCGTCAAGCGCCACATGGGCACCGACTGGACCACCGAGATTGACGGCAAGAAGTACACCCCGCAGGAAATCTCCGCTCGTATCCTCATGAAGCTGAAGGGTGACGCAGAGGCATTCCTGAACGACAAGGTCACCGACGCTGTCATCACCGTCCCGGCATACTTCAACGACGCTGAGCGTCAGGCAACCAAGGAAGCCGGCGAGATCGCAGGCCTGAACGTCCTGCGTATCGTCAACGAGCCCACCGCCGCAGCACTCGCATACGGCCTGGACAAGGGTAAGGAAGACGAGCTCATCCTGGTCTTCGACCTTGGTGGCGGTACCTTCGACGTCTCCCTGCTGGAAGTCGGCAAGGACGATGACGGCTTCTCCACCATCCAGGTTCGCGCAACCAGCGGTGACAACCGCCTCGGTGGTGACGACTGGGACCACCGCGTCGTCGAGTGGCTACTCGCACAGGTGAAGGCAAACACCGGCGCTGACCTGTCCAAGGACAAGATTGCTCTGCAGCGTCTGCAGGAAGCAGCTGAGCAGGCTAAGAAGGAGCTGTCCAGCGCTTCTAGCACCAACATCTCCCTGCAGTACCTGTCCGTGACCCCCGAGGGCCCCATCCACCTGGATGAGAAGCTGACCCGCGCAAAGTTCGAGGAACTGACCCACGACCTGCTCGAGCGCACCAAGAAGCCCGTGCTCGACGTAATCAAGGAAGCTGGCGTGTCCATCTCCGAGATTTCTGAGGTCATCCTGGTCGGTGGCTCCACCCGTATGCCCGCCGTCTCCGAGCTCGTCAAGGAGCTCACCGGCCGCGAGCCCAACAAGGGTGTGAACCCCGACGAGGTTGTGGCAATGGGCGCAGCGCTGCAGGCAGGCGTGCTGAAGGGCGACCGTAAGGACGTTCTGCTGATTGACGTCACCCCCCTCTCCCTCGGTATCGAGACCAAGGGTGGCGTGATGACCAAGCTGATCGAGCGCAACACCGCAATCCCGACCAAGCGTTCCGAGACCTTCACCACCGCAGAGGACAACCAGCCCTCCGTGACCATTCAGGTCTTCCAGGGTGAGCGTGAGTTCACTCGCGACAACAAGAACCTGGGTACCTTCGAGCTGACCGGCATCGCCCCCGCACCCCGTGGCGTGCCCCAGATTGAGGTCACCTTCGACATCGACGCAAACGGCATCGTCCACGTCTCCGCAAAGGACAAGGGCACCGGCGTTGAGCAGTCCATGACCATCACCGGCGGCACCTCCCTCTCCAAGGACGACATCGACCGCATGGTCAAGGACGCAGAGGCACACGCTGAGCAGGACAAGGCACGCCGCGAGGCTGCTGACACCCGCAACGCAGCTGAGTCCGTCGCATACTCCGTCGAGAAGCTCCTGAAGGAGAACGGCGACAAGCTGCCCGAGGACGTCAAGACCGAGGTTCAGGGCGATGTCGACGAGCTGAAGAAGGCACTCGAGGGCGACGACGATGCAGCAGTGAAGTCCGCATTCGAGAAGCTGCAGGCATCCCAGTCCAAGCTGGGCGAGGCACTCTACGCAACAGCACAGGCTGAGGCATCCGAGTCCAAGCCCGCCGCTGATGAGGACGTTGTCGACGCCGAGGTTATCGACGAAGACGAGAAGAAGTAATCATGGCTGAGCAGGAAAACACCACCCCCGACCCGCTGGAAGAGGCATTCAACGCCCCCGCAGCGGAAGGCCACCCCGAAGCTGAATCGGTCGAAAGCCCCGAGGAAGCTGCGGAAGCCGTCGAGGCTGAGCTCCAGGACGCCGTAGAAGCAGAATCTGCGGATGCGGCACTCGCCGCGGAGCGCCTGGACTCCCTGCTTCGCCTGCAGGCAGAGTTCACTAACTTCAAGAACCGCACCGCTCGCGAAAAGGAGCAGCTGCGAGGCTTCGTAACCAGTGAACTGGTGACCGCACTGCTGCCGGTGCTCGACGATATCGACGCCGCACGCAAGCATGGCGACCTGCAGGACGGCCCCTTCGCCTCCATCGCTACCAAGCTCGAAGAGCTGCTCGGCAAGCAGGGCGTGGAGCGTTTCGGTGAAGTAGGCGACGCCTTCGACCCGAACATCCACGAAGCTGTTCTGCAGCAGCCCACCGACGAGGTGGCTGAGGATCATGTCTCCATGGTTCTGCGTTACGGCTACCGCGTGAACGACCGCGTGGTTCGTACCGCGCAGGTGGCTGTGGCTGTCGCACCGTAAGGTGATCGGCTCAGCATTGGCTGAATAACTAACGACGGGCGGGTGCTCTCCCTGGTGGGGGAGTGCCCGCCCTGTTGTTTGCTTGCGATATGTGCGTGGTCTCGGTATGTAGCGGCGGTGGTTAAAAAGCCTTGTAGGGCGCTAAATTTTGGTCTACCCCCTTCCAAAATTGAGTCAAGTAGACTAAACTTTTATATAGAGCATTAAGACAAGAACGTGGTGCCCTGCTAGCCGTCCCGTAACCGAGGAGGGCGGCGCATCACCGCGAGAGGAGAAACACAACATGGCAAGTGAAAACTGGATAACCGACGATTTTTATAAGGCCCTGGGCGTTAGCGAAGACGCGAGCGAGAGCGACATTAAGAAGGCGTACCGCAAGCTCTCCCGCAAGTACCACCCGGACCTGAACCCCGGCGACGCCGCAGCTGAGAAGAAGTTCAAGGAAATCTCCGAGGCCTACGACGTGCTCTCCGACAAGAAGCAGCGCGAGGAGTACGACCAGATTCGCCGCTACGGCGCCGCAGGCATGGGTGCGGGGGGCTTCGGTGCAGGCGGCTTTAGTGGCGGCTACCCCGGCGCGGACGCCTTCGGCGGATTCCGCGGCGGCACCAGCGCCAATATCAACATTGATGACCTGCTCGGCGGCCTGTTCGGCGGAAGCACCGGCGGCAGCCGCCGTCGCTCCGCCGGCTTCACCAGCGCCGACTTCGGCGGCATGGGTAGCGGCTTTGGCGGCGCACAGCACGCGGCCCCCGAGGAAAGCACCACCAGCACCCGCATCAGCCTGGCCCAGGCATACACCGGCGCAAACGTGACCGTGTTCCTGCCGGACGGCTCCCACACCGAGGCACGCATCCCCGCAGGCATTAAGGACGGCCAGAAGGTCCGCCTGCGCGGCAAGGGCCTGCGCGGCGGCGACCTGAAGGTCACCGTGCGCGTCTCCGATGACTCCGTGTACTCCCGCGAGGGCAATAACCTGATCCTGCGCGCACCCGTCACCCTCGCCGAGGCCGTCGACGGCGCAGTGATTGAGGTGCCCCTGCCCGACGCATCCACCGTGAAGCTGCGCCTGGCACCCGGCCAGGTCGGCCGCCGACTGCGCGCCAAGGGCCGCGGCTTCAAGGCTAAGGGCGGCGACGGCGACCTGCTGGTTATCCCGGAGATTGTACTGCCCACCGAGCTGAGCGCAGAGGCGCAGGAAGCATTCGATAAGTTCGTGAAGCTGGCACCGCAGGAGAACCCGCGTAAGGATCTGTTGAAGAAGGCGAAGTAAACCATGGCATCTCGAGAATCATCATCTAAGTCCCGTAGCGGCAAGCCGTTGCACAGTGTGGACCTGCCGGTTTTCGTGATTTCTGTGGCGGCTGAGCTGGCGGGCATGCACCCGCAGACCCTGCGCCAGTACGACCGTATCGGCTTGGTCCAGCCTTCGCGTGCGCCCGGTAAGGCGCGCCGCTACTCGCAGCGTGACGTGAACCGTCTGCAGCGGATTCAGCAGCTCTCGCAGGAGGGCGTCTCCCTGGAGGGTATTCGCCGAATCATCGAGCTGGAGGCTCTCCTGGAGTCGCAGAAGGAACAGATTGCGGCCCTGCAGAGCCAGATCGAGGACGCGAAGGTGAAGTTGGGCTTGGCGGAGCGCGTGTTCGCAGCCGGTACCAGTGGCGACGTGGTGCATATTGCCCGCGGCACCCGCCCGGCGCCTCGTCAGCGTTCTTCGGCTGTGGTGCTGTATCGTCAGCATCGCCAGCCGGCTACGGCGGATGATGCGAAGCCGCAGCGCTAAACCGGCTAAACCCGCTACACTGGGATAAACGGCTCGGCTGTTCTAGCTCATTTGCGCTAGTCAGCCACCCATATAGGCTTGTGCGTCTTTGTGTCATACGCCGCGAGGGAGGGTAGACCCCCGCCCCGCATGAACTTGGACCCACACACAAGGAGGTGAGGCTCCCCGAATGACCGGGGAGCCTCACCTCCTTAACGTATAAGTCGCGTACTAACGCTGACGCTGCTCCGCTTACTTGCGGCGGTAGGCCAGGTCGTGTGCGCGGCGGCCCGCCTCCTGAGCCTTACGCTCAAAGCTGGTGAGGGTACGACCCTCCCAACGCGGAGCCCAACCACCCTGCGGATCCTCCTCGGTCGCACCGGCGCCGGGGTTCACGTTCTCGAAGTCGGGGTGCGCCTCCAGAACCTCACGCATGACCAGGGCGTACTCCTCCCAGTCGGTTGCCAGGCGCCAAATGCCGCCGGGCTTGAGCACACGCGCAACCTTATCGGCGAACGCCGGGGACACCAAGCGGCGCTTGTGGTGGCGAGACTTATGCCAGGGGTCCGGGAAGAACACCCACAGCTCGTCCACGGAGTTCTCCTCGAGCATGTTGTCGAGCAGCTCGGGTGCGTTCGCCTGAGCCACACGCACGTTCTCCACGCCCGCGTTGCCCATCTTCAGCAGCAGGTCCGCGATGCCGGGGGTGTACACCTCGACGGCGAGGAAGTTCGCCTCGGGCACCTCGGCTGCGCGGTGCACGATTGCCTCGCCCAGGCCGGAACCGATCTCGACGACCTGGTAGGCCTCGCGGCCGTAAATCTTAACCGGGTCGAAGGTCGCCTCGGGCGCGACGGAGGTGTCGGTGCGCAGGCGCGGAATGTCCAGCACGTGGGTGGGGGAGTAGGTATCCCAGGCCTTCTGGCGGCGCGCGGTGAGGCGGTCGCCGCGGCGGACGAAGGAGTAGGGCTGGCGGAAGAATTCCTCGGGAACCGGCTTCTTAGCCTTCTCTTCGGTGGATTCGGGTGCCTGGCTAGGCTGCGTGTTCTCAGTAGACATACCTAAAAGAATAGCGCAGGGCCGCTACACCGTGCGGTTTCGGGGCCGCTGGGCGGGGTGATGCCGGGCTGGCCGGGTGCGAGTGAACCGGGGGGCGGATAGGGTGCGCGCGCCGGTCTGCGAAGCGTAGAAAACCAGCGGGCGTAGAAATTCTGCGCGCATACAAAAGTGCGGTGGGAACCGGAAGGTTCCCACCGCACTAAAGAGAGGTTGCTTGAGGAGTGAGCTAAGAGGAGGGCCTTACTTCTTGGAGCCCAGCAGCGCCAGACCCGCGCCGAGCATCACGATGTTGTTTGCGAGCTGCTGGCCGTCCTGGGTGGGACGGAAGTACTCGTCGTGCATGTCCGGGTTGCGGAAGTACATGGTCAACAGGTTTGCCGCGAATGCGGTCAGGCCTGCACCCGCCAGACGTGCGGGGATGAAGGGGGTCAGCAGGGTTGCGCCGAGGGCGGTCTCTGCACCGGAGATGAGCTTACCGAAGGTTGCTGCATCCAGCTTGGCGACTGCGGGAACGCCGGTTGCGGCCATCTGCTGTAGGAAGGCGTAGGTGCCCTCGTCTGCCTTGAGCTTCTTGACGCCTGCGTCGAGGATGAGTGCGCCGGCGGTGAGGCGGATTGCTGCGTTGGAGAACTTGCCCATTGTGGTGTCCTTCTGTTCTGTGCTTGGTCGGTTAGGTTTTCGTTTGAATGGTTACTACTTTAGCCCCACTTTCTCACCTTGTAAAGTTTTACTGGTAAAGTTTCTTAATTTTTTGAAAACCCGAAAAAAGAGACAGTGGAAGGGTGGCTGGAGGAGGACGAGAAACCCCTGTGCCCGATGGCTCACGGTGAACCCGCCCCGTGTCCGCATCGTCTCAAATTTCCGCCCATGTTGGATTCATTGCGCTCGTGTGGGTATGAGGGGGTAAAATTTGAGATTATGCATTCTCTGTATATTTCTCATCGGTGATACAAGCCCCGGCAAAACCGTGTCATCAGGGCCCGCAAGCCCCGAAATACAGCACGTGCCGTGGAAATGGGAGGTTCGCCTCCCTGTACGCCGTTAAGGAATATGAGTGAATACCAACCACCCGGATAAGCCCCCGAGTAAAAAACAGGGCAACCGACGCAGAAAAGAGAAATACGTGACACAGCAGCCAACGCCGCAGAACTCCGTCACCGGCCTAGATTCGGAGGCTGAGCACTCCAAGCTCCAGCGCGGGCTCAGCTACCGACATATCCAGCTGATTGCTATTGGCGGCGCCATCGGTACGGGCCTCTTCCTCGGCTCGGCCAAGACCATCGCGCTGACCGGCCCCTCCATCATCTTTGTTTACGCCATTATCGGTAGCGTCATCTACTTTGTTCTGCGCGCTATGGGCGAGATTCTGCTCTCCAACCCCAAGTACAAGTCCTTTACCGACTTCATCACCGATATCCTCGGCCTGCGCGCAGGATTCTTCGTCGGCTGGTCGTACTGGTTCTTCTGGGTCGTCACGGGCATCGCGGACGTCATCGCGATTACCGGCTACGTGCAATACTGGCTACCCGGCATGCCCAAGTTCATCCCGGCGCTTGTGGTCATCACGGCACTGCTACTGCTGAACCTGCCCTCGGTGAAGAACTTCGGTGAAATCGAATTCTGGTTCGCGGTCATTAAAATCGTCGCGATTGTCGCCCTCATTATTGTTGGTGCGCTCATGGTTGCCTTCAGCTTCACCAGCCCCGACGGTACCACCGCCTCCCTGGCCCACCTGTGGGACCATCCCGGCCCCTCCGGTAGCGGCATCTTCACCCAGGGCGTGACCGGCTTCCTGGGCTCCTTCCAGATTGCGCTCTTTGCCTTCGTGGGCGCCGAGCTCGTCGGCACCGCCGTGGCTGAGACCAAGCACCCCGAGCGCACCCTGCCCAAGGCCATTAACGCCGTGCCCTTCCGTATTGCGCTCTTCTACGCTGTGCCGCTGATGACCATCCTCGCCGTGACCCCCTGGGACAAGCTGGATAAGTCCATGAGCCCCTTCGTGGGCATGTTCTCCCTGGCGGGCATTGCGGTTGCGGCATCGCTGGTGAACTTCGTGGTGCTGACCTCCGCGGCATCTTCGGCAAACTCCGGTATCTTCTCCACCTCCCGCATGGTGTACGGTCTGGCGCACGACGGTGCGGCACCCTCCGCACTGGGTAAGCTCACCAAGAACGGCGTGCCCGCCAACGCCCTGTACCTGACCACCGTGCTGCTGCTGTTCAGCCTGGTCATGCTGTACGCAGGCAAGGGCATTATGGAGGCGTTTACCGTGGTGACCTCCGTGGCGTCGATGATGGGTATCTTCACCTGGAGCATGATTCTGATTGCCTACCTGGTCTACCGCAAGAAGTTCCCTGAACGCCATGAGGCATCCGCGTACAAGATGCCCTGGGGTATCGGCATGAGCTGGTTTGGTCTGGTCTTCTTCGCGGTGATGGTTTACGCCCTGAGTCTGTACCCGGATACCGCTGTCGGTCTGGCGCTGACCCCCGTCTGGTTCATCGCCCTGGCTATCGGTTACGAGATCCTGACCCGCCGCCATGCCGCCAAGCGTGCTCGCGCGCTGGTCGATGAAGGAGCCTCTCAGAAGTAGCCTCTAGCGCTCCGCTCGTCGTTGTTCTGGGCCTCGCCCCCGTGTTCTTTCTGGATGCGGGGGCGAGGTTTTTCTGTGTTCATTTACCCCCGTCAGGGGGCTAAATGGTGACCTATACAATAGATTTGCGACACACCAAAGGTTGAAAAATACTTCATTCACCTTTCAAAACGTGTAGAATATCTATCCAAACAGGTGTGAAAGCTCCCATAGGTTCCCGCATCGGGCGATGTCCGAACTCGCCCCGGATGCGGTGCGAACCATGGTCGAGCCCATCTCCCGCCCCGAAAGCCGGGGCTGCCCCGCCAAGCAACTGGCCGCATATTCATACACTGACCGTGCCTCCCGTCTTCTCGAGATTTTTACTCCAGGTCATGGCATATGCGGTACGGGGTACAACCGCAGAAAAGAGGACGTCGTGACTGAACATAACCAGGCCACCGTCACCCCCGAGGCTCCCGAACAGGGAGAGCGACTGCACCGCGGTCTGAGCAACCGCCACATCCAGCTCATCGCAATCGGCGGTGCCATCGGCACGGGCCTGTTCATGGGCTCCGGCCGCGCTATCTCCCTAGCGGGCCCCTCCGTGATTTTCGTGTATATGCTCATCGGCGCCGTCATCTTCCTGGTGTTGCGCGCCATGGGTGAAATCCTGCTGTCGAACCTGCGCTACAAGTCCTTCTCCGACTTCACCACCGACCTGGTCGGCCCCATGGCGGGCTTCTTCCTCGGCTGGTCGTACTGGTTCATGTGGGTGGTGACCGCCGTTGCGGACATCATCGCAATCGTCGGCTACCTGCGCATGTGGTGGCCCGACCTGCAAGCCTGGATACCGGCCCTCGCCGTCATTGGCGTACTGCTGACCCTGAACCTGGTGTCCGTGAAGAACTTCGGCGAAATCGAATTCTGGTTCTCCATGATTAAGATCGTCGCCATCGTCGCCCTGATTGTGGTCGGCGGCGCCATGGTCGCTATCGGATTCACCTCACCCAGTGGCGCGCAGGCATCCGTCGCAAACCTCTGGAACGACGGCGGTATGTTCCCGAACCACTTCATCGGCTTCCTCGGCGCATTCCAGATTGCCGTCTTCGCGTTCATGGGCTCGGAGCTCGTCGGTACCACCGCGGCAGAAACCAAGGACCCCGAAAAGACCCTGCCCAGGGCAATCAACGCCGTGCCGGTGCGCATCATGGTCTTCTACGTGGGTGCGCTCGTCACCATCCTGATGGTTACCCCCTGGCGCCTCGTCAGCCCCGATAGGAGCCCCTTCGTCGCCATGTTCACCCTGGCGGGCCTGGGCATCGCCGCGCACATCATCAACTTCGTGGTGATTACCAGCGCAACCTCCTCGGCGAACTCCGGTATCTTCTCGACCTCGCGCATGGCCTTCGGCCTGGCCCGCGAGCGCAGCGCACCCGCGTTCCTGGGTAAGGTTTCCAAGGCCGGCGTGCCACGTAACGCGCTGTTCCTCTCGGCCGTGATGCTGCTGTCCTCCATTGTGCTGCTCTACGCGGGTGACTCGATTTCTAGCGCGTTCAACCTGGTCACCACCGTGGCTGCGGTACTCGTGATTTTCGCGTGGGCGATGATCATGGTCAGCTACCTGATGTACCGCAAGAAGTTCCCCTCGCGCCATGCGAAGTCGAAGTTCCGCCTGCCCGGCGGCCGTTTCTCCGCGTGGCTGTCGCTGGTGTTCTTCGCCTTCACCATCGGCGTGCTGGCCATGGATGAAGAAACCCTCAGGGGTCTGCTCGCGATGCCCGTCTGGTTCGCGATTCTGGGCATTGGTTGGTTCTTCAAGCGCCGCGCGGATGCACGCCGCCACGAGGCGATTTCGACCCGCACCGCGCAGATTGCGATTGTGGAGGCGTCCGAGATCTTCTCGGCACGCTAAGCCGCATCTACTATCTGCGCCGGCTATCGGTGCCGGCTGCCGCAGCTGGTATCCCGTGCATGCGTAAAGCCCGCGCCCCCACCTCCTTTGCAGGAGGTGGGGGCGCGGGCTTTCGCTGTCTCCATGGATGAACCCGAGAGGCTCTAGAGATGAACCAGAGAGGCTCGCGGGAGTGCTTGCTTAGACGGAAGCCATCTCAGCCTCTTCGGCAAGCGGGTCGTTGTCGTCATCGGTGCGGTAGAAATCCCAGCGTTCACAACCGCAACCCGAACGCATCGCCTCGATGACGGCGGCAGCTGCCTCCAGCGGGTCGAGCGCATGCAGATTCCACAGCGCATGCACCGGTACCGGGTGCCTCCAGCCGTGCTCCTGCAGGAACTCCGGGTCGAAGGCGGGCAGCGCCTCGACGGTGGGTTCAAGCTCGCAGAGGAAACCGGTGGGGGAGCGGAAAACCGTCACCACGGGGGTCGGGTCGGCATCTTCCAGGCAGGCTCCGTCGAAGAAGTAGTAGGTGCTCAGGCGGCGGTTCCAGGCAAGCTGCGCGAGGCGTTCGCCGAAGACTTCCACCGTCTGCTCCCACTGGGTGCGGTGGTACGCCGCAAGGTCGGTGTGGGCGGTCTGCACCACGCCGATGCCCTGCTCGGTGAGTTCGCGGGCGCTCAGACGTGCGGGTTCTGCCGGTTCTGCCGGTTCCGCGGGAGCGTCCGCAGGGGATGCGTCCGGGGTATCCAACTCTGCTAGTTCTGTTTCGGGGAGCTCAGCGTTAGCCAACTCAGCGTTACTCAGCTCAGCGTCGAGGAGCTCAAGCTCCTCAGCGGCACTCGATTCAGCAGCGCTCGCCTCAGCGGCACCCGACTCCACGGCAGCTACGTTGGCTTCGTTTTTCGTCCACAGGCGCAGCTCGCGGGCAATCTGCGTGCGTCCGCGATGCAGGGCCGTCTGCCAGGAACCGAACTTGGCGCGTACCGCACCCAGCGGTGGCACCTGCTCAATGAGCGTGGGAATGGTAGACCAGTAGCCGTAGTTCAGCGCCGTCGGCTCGCGGTCGTAGCGGGCGCAATAGCTCAAAAACAGGCTCAGAGTCTTCGGTGCAAAATCCTCGGGTACCGCCGCGGCGTCGATATACCACTCGTTCTCGAGCGCCTCCGCCGGGTAAATGCCGGTGCGGAGCATACCCAGGGACCAGTCGCCGTCACCGAGGTAATCGTTGACCGTCTGTGCGGGGGCAGGCCACGCGGATTCGCCCTCCATACTGGAGGCGAGCAGGGTGTACAGGCTACCGCCCTCGATGCCGATTTCTTTCACGCCGCGCTGCCTGATGTCCTCGAGGGTCTGCGCGTAGGCTTCTTCCTCCAGCTGGGAGTAGGGGTGTGCGGCAAGGTACTTGAGCGTTGCCCCAATCTTCGCCAGAACGTGCGCAATGTCTTCATTGTTGAAGTGGCGTGCCTCCAGCGCGGACGGCAGGTCGTGAATAATATCGCAATCAAGAATCAGCGCCGCGTACTCGGGCTCTGGAGGCAAATCGTAGGCTTCCGCGAAAACGTACCAGAGACCGCATGCGAGCACCGTGTAGCTCGGGGCGTCTGCCGTGACCGGGCCAAACTGCCAGATGCCGGAGCTCAGCGCATAGTTCAGGTACTTCTTGTTGATGTGCGGGTACAGAAAGTTGAGTCGGCGGAGAACCTGGGTAGGGGTGAACCCCAGCGCCGCGAGTTCGGCGATGAGTTCCGCGTACTCGTCGTGAAAATCTAAGTAGCCCTCCGGCGCGTTTGATAGCGCGGTGCGTTCGCGCATGGGTCCCTCTTTCCTCTGCAGGTGGGCGGCGCATCGTCGTACCGTGCCGTCGCACCCTGTATTTCTGCGAGCAGAAAAGGTCGTGCGGGCGGTCGCGCCGCCCCCAATCTGCATAAAAGCGAGAAAAATTTTAAAAAATATATCCTTTTAGTTCAAAAATAGTTGAACGTTATATAGGCGTTCAAGCGGAGGGGCCGATAATCAGCTAACTAACCAAAAGATGACGCGGGCGGCGGCAGAGGCCCAAATGATGCAGAACCGCCCGTCGGCTGTATACACTCGGGCTCTGCGGCTGGAACCGGCGCTGGAACCGGCGCTGGAGCCGGCGGCTGGGGCCGGCGGCTGGGGCCGGGGGGTCGATACTACCCCGGCAGGCTCGGCGGCGGCCTCGGGGATCCCGACAGCGGTCCCGGCGGCCCGGCTCCCGGAGCGTCGGCGAAGTATGCGAAACTGGAGGGATGAGCGAACACCCCCTCCCGAGCAGCATCGCGCCGCGCGGCGCATCCGCCAACGAGTCGCACCCCGAACCGAACTGTAGCCGACAGGACCGTGACGGGCGGGCCGAGCGGGCCCCCTCCTCGCACCTTGTCTCGGTACTCGCCGCAGAGCTCGGCATCGCCCCGCACCGCATCGGCGCCGCCGTGGCACTGCTCGACGCAGACAACTCCGTGCCCTTCATCGCCCGCTACCGCAAAGAAGCGACGGGCGCGCTCACCGACACCCAGCTGCGCGCCATCCAGACCCGCCTGGGTCAGCTACGCGCCCTCGAAGAGCGCCGCGCCCGCGTGCTCGAGGCGCTCACCGCGCGCGCCGACGAAGGACTCATCGACCCGCTCACCCTGCTGCAGCTGCGTTCCTCGCTCATGAACGCCGCCACCGTCGCAGACGTGAACGCCCTCTACGCCCCCTACCGTAGCGAGCGCGTGACCCGCGCGCAGCTGGCCCGCGCTGCCGGGCTCGACTCCCTCGTCGAGGACCTGCTGGAGGTGCCCCTCGCCGACGCGCACGCCATCGCCGCCGCCTACATCACCACCGATGAGGAAATCGCCGAGGCCCGCGCGGACGGGGACGAGACGCTGCCCATCCGCACGGCCGAGGAGGCCCTCGAGGGTGCCCGCGCGATTCTGATCGACCGCGCCCTCACCGACCCTGTACTCGGCGAGAAGCTCTTGACCCGCCTGCGCGAGCAGGGCGTCATCGAATCCCGGGTCATTGCCGGGCACGAAAGCGACGGCGCGAAGTTCTCGGACTATTTCGCCTTCTCGGACCGTATTCGCTCCATCCCGCCGCACCGCGTGCTGGCCCTGCACCGCGCCAAGGACGCCGGCGTGGTGCGCCTGAAGGTGGACGTGGCACCCGCCCCCGCACCGCTCAGTCGCCTGCGCGGGGCCGCCCGCGCCGAAGCCGAGGCTGCCGCCGAAAACTACGAGAACGTACGTTCTACATACGAGCGTGAGGTGGCCGCCGCGCTGCGCATCCCCGTGCAGGTGCTCAACACCGTGGACGACGAGGACCGCGTGCTCGGCTGGCTCGCCGCCACCGTGCGCACCGCCTGGCGCGCTCACCTGCGCTCGCGCCTGGCCGAGCGCATCCGCCACCGCCTGCTCGATACCGCCGCGCAGAACGCGACCGAGGTGTTCGCCTCCAACCTGCGCGATATTCTGCTCGCCGCGCCCGCCGGGCACCGCCGCACCCTCGGCCTGGACCCTGGCCTGCGCCACGGCGTGAAGTACGCCGTCGTCGACGAGACGGGCGAGCCCCTGCGCACGGGCACCGTCTACCCGCACGCCCCGCGCAATCAGTGGGAGGAGGCGCTGCGCGAACTCGCCGCCGCCTGCCGCGAGGAGCACGTGGAGCTCATCGCCATCGGCAACGGCACCGCAAGCCGCGAAACCGACAGGCTTGCCAGCGAACTCATTCGCGCCCTGCGCGAGGAGGGCGTGGAAGCACCCCAGAAGGTGACCGTTTCCGAGGCGGGCGCATCCGTCTACTCCGCCTCGGCCCTGGCCGCCGCCGAACTGCGCGACTACGACGTGACCGTGCGCGGTGCCGTCTCCATTGCGCGCCGCCTGCAGGACCCGCTCGCCGAGCTCGTCAAGATTGACCCGCAGTCCATCGGCGTGGGCCAGTACCAGCACGACGTGCCGCCGTCCGCCCTGCGCCGCGCCCTCAACGACACCGTCGAAGACTGCGTGAACGCCGTGGGCGTGAACCTCAACAGCGCCTCCGTGCAGCTGCTCGCGCACGTGGCGGGCGTGGGGACCGCGACCGCCGAACGCATCGTCGCCTACCGCACCGAGCACGGCCCCTTTGCGAACCGCCGGCAGCTGCTAAACGTGCCGCGGCTGGGTGAGAAGATCTTCCGCCAGGCGGCGGGATTCATTCGTATTCGTGGCGGCGAGGAGCCTCTGGATGCCTCCGCGGTGCACCCGGAAGCCTACCCGCTCGCGCGCCGCATTATTGCCGACGCGCAGGCCCGCAACGGCGCTCGCTGGGTTGCCGGCGCCCTGGGTACCTCGGACGGTAGCGACCCGCTGGCCGGGCTGAGCCCCGCCGACTACGTGCAGGAGGGCGGACAGGACGGTGCAGAGGAGGGCACCGCCGGTGTGTACACGGTGCAGGACATCTTCACCGAGCTGCGCCGCCCCGGCCTGGACCCGCGCGGCAGCTTCCGCACCGCACGCTTCTCCGAATCCGTCTCGCGTTTTGAGGATGTGCGCCCCGGCATGGTGCTCGAGGGTACCGTATCGAACGTGGCGGCCTTCGGCGCGTTCGTGGATATCGGTGTGCACCAGGACGGCCTCGTGCACATCTCGCAGATGAGCCGCGGGTTCGTGGCGAACCCGCACGACATTGTGCGTAGCGGCGACATCGTGCGGGTGCGCGTGGTGGAGGTCGACCCGGCCCGCCGCCGCATCTCCCTCTCGCTGCTGGTGGAGGACGAGAGCTAGCCGGCGAAAACTGGCGGGTGACGGCTAGATACCGAGCGCTCACCGAGATAGTTTGCCGGTTTGCCGAACAATCCAAGAACGAGCGTTCGTCAAAACCGGTCTTCGAAAGTTCGAGAAACCGCGCCACCAGGGCGCGCAAAAGCCCCGACAGGCATTATCCGTGCCTGTCGGGGCTTTATGTAGGTGAGGTTCGAGCCGCTAGGCCCAGACGACACCCTAGAAGTCGATGTTCGCCGGGTCAGCGCCAATACGACCCTCGGGGCTGGAAAGCGCATCCACAGCCGCGATGTCCTCGGCGGTCAGCTTCACGTTCACCGACGCCAGGTTCTCCTCAATGCGGGAGGGGGTCACGGACTTCGGGATAGCCACGGTGCCCTTAGCCAGGTGCCACGCCAGCACGACCTGCGCGGGGGTTGCGCCGTGACGCTCCGCAATCTCAGCCAGCACGGGGTTCTGCAGCAGATCGCTACCGTTGCCCAGCGGGCTCCACGCCTGAGTTGCGATGCCGTACTCGGCGTGAACGGCGCGCAGCGCCTCCTGCGAGAAGTAGGGGTGCAGCTCAATCTGGTGGATGACCGGAACCACGCCGGTCTCCTCGATAATCTCGCGCAGCTGCTCCTCGGGGAAGTTCGAAACACCAATCGAACGGACCTTACCCTGCTTCTGCAGCTCAATCAGCGCACGCCAGGAATCCAGGTACAGGCCCTGCTGCGGCTTAGCCCAGTGAATCAGGTACAGGTCAACGTAGTCGGTGCCCAGCTTCTCCAGGGACGCCTCGAACGCCTCGAAAGCGCTCTCGTAGCCCTGGTCGGAGTTCCACAGCTTGGTGGTGAGGAAGATGTCTTCGCGAGCCACGCCGGAGTTAGCGATAGCGCGGCCTACGCCCGCCTCGTTGCCGTAGATGGCGGCGGTGTCGACGTGGCGGTAGCCGATCTCCAGGGCGGCGGCCACGACCTTCTCGGCAACCTCGTCCTCAACCTGCCACACGCCGTAGCCCAGCTGCGGAATGGATCGGCCGTCGTTGAACTTTACGTTGGGTACGTTGTAGCTCATGCTGCTCCTTCGTTTTCTGCGGGGGAGGCGAGGCCTCCGCGGGGTTCATTGGTTCTCTATGCTACGCCCGCGGCCGAGGCGAAGACGAGTCGGTTGTGCCTCGAGCTTAACGATGCGAAGAATCATGACGAGCCGCGGCGGGGGAGAGGGGCCGCTATCCCGCGTCCTTCTCATCCGGCAGCGCGAAGAGCTCGCGCACATCCTCAGCAGTGACCGCCGCGGAGGCGAACTCGCCCTCGCCGACCACCGCATCGAAGAGCGCGGCCTTCGAGGCCTTCAGCTGCATGACCTTCTCCTCAATCGTGCCCTCGGCGACCAGCCGGTACACGTGCACCTCACGCTCCTGGCCGATGCGGTGAATACGGTCCACGGCCTGCTGCTCGGCGGCTGGGTTCCACCACGGATCCATGATGAACACGTGGTCCGCCTCGGTCAGGTTCAGACCGAAACCGCCGGCCTTGAGCGAAATCAGGAACACCGGCGCGGCCCCGGCGCGGAACGCCTCGATGACCTCGGCGCGGTTGCGGGTCGAACCGTCCAGGTACAGGTGGTCGATGCCCTTCTCGCTCAGGGCCCGGGCGATGCTCTTCAGGTAACCGGTGAACTGGCTGAACACCAGCACGCGGTGCCCACCGGCCAGCAGCTCGGGTAGCCGCTCCACCAGGTACTCGCGCTTCGCCGAGGTGACGCCCTCGTAGGCGTCCGGGTCGATGAGCGCGGCATCCAGGGCCAGTCGGCGCAGCAGTGTCAGCGACTGGAAGATCGTGAAACGGTTCTTGTCCATGTCCTCCAGCAGGCCCAGAACCTTCTGGCGCTCGCGCTGCAGGTGCGTGTCGTAGATGCGGCGGTGACCGGGGGCCAGCGGCAGGTTCACGCGCACATCGTTCTTCGCCGGAAGCTCCGCCGCCACCAGCTCCTTGGTACGGCGCAGCATGAGCGGGCGGATGCGCCGGCGCAGGCGAGCGGTCGTGGCGGCCGCGTGCGCGGGGTCCTCACCGGATTCGGCCGGGCGGGCGTACAGGTCGCGGAAGGCGCGGGCGGAGGGGAAGAGCCCGTCCGCCACAATCGCCAGCAGCGCCCACAGCTCCATGAGGTTGTTCTCCAGGGGCGTGCCGGTCATGGCGATCTTGGTGCGCGCGGGCATGACGCGGGCGATAGACCAGGCGCGGGTGCCGGTATTTTTGACGAATTGCGCCTCGTCCAGCAGGAGCGCGCCCCAGCCGGGGGTGCCCGGGCCCTCCTCCGAGCCGAGCCCGGCCGCGTAGGAGACGTACGCGTCCTCGTCCATGCGCAGCAGCGTGTAGCTGGTCAGCACTAGGTGCGCCCCGGCCACGCGTTCGGCCAGCGGGGTCTTGCCGGCGGTGGTTTCGGTAATGGTGACGACCTTCGCCCTGGGCAGGAAGCGTTCGGCCTCCGCCGCCCAGTTCGAGATGACGGAGGTAGGCGCAACCACGAGGAAGGGTGCGAACGGCTCGACGCTCTCACCGCGCTCGGTGGTACGTTCGGAGGCGGCACGGTGCTCCTCGATGGCGTGGGCGAGCAGGGCGAGAGCCTGCACGGTTTTGCCCAGGCCCATGTCGTCGGCGAGAATGCCGCCCATGCGATGCTCGTACAGGAAGGTGAGCCAGCGGTAACCCTCCACCTGGTAGGGGCGCAGGGTGGCGCGCAGGCCCGCGGGGACCGGGTACTCTTGGTTTAGGTTCGGGCGCACCACACCCCCATTGTTGCGCTTGTCATGCGTATCGTGGCTTGCCACGGGCTTATCCGCACCGTCTGCGGGGTCGGTTTCGCGGGCCTCGGAGGCCTCCACGAGCGCCAGCAGGGAGCGCACCTGCTCATCCCAGCGCCGGGTGGTCTGCACGCTGGCCGCCAGCGATTCCAGCTCGGAGAACAGCCCGGCCTGGTGCCGGTTGATGCGCAGCTCGCCGCCCGCCTCGTCGAGCTCCCGCGCCTCCGCGATGAGGGTGCGCAGGGTCTTAAATTCGGGTCGGCGCAGCGAGAAGTAGGTGCCGTTGCCTAGCAGGATGCGGTCCGCCCCGCGGTCGAGCGCCTCAAAAATCTGGGCGAAGGGCACGGTCCAGTTATTCACCTTCACAGCGATGCCCAGCCCGAACCAGTCGCGCGAATTGCCCTCGGTGACGGTTACCTCGATGAGCGCGTCGGTGGCTTCCACGAACTCGGGCGGGGTGCCGTTGAAACGCACCCGAACGGCGGAAATGCGGCGTAGCTTCGGCAGTACGGCGCTCAGCAGCTCGCGGGTTTCCCAGCCCTCGACGCGGCGCTCCTCCAGGCTGGCCAGGGCCGGATGCGCGGCCAGCACCGAGCGTACCGAGCGTAGCACGCGGGCCTCGAAGCGCTCGTCGCGCACCTCGCCGCCCTCCTCGCCGGGGTACCCGAAGACCGGCAGGCGCTGAACGCCGGATTCGTGTTCGGGGTCGGCCTCGAAGGGGTTGAGGGGGTACTCCCAGTGCCAGCCCAGCTGCGCGTCGTGGCGAACCTCCTCGTCGAAGGTCAGCTCGAGCACCAGGCGCGGCGGGGTGACGGCAGGCAGGGCCAGAACCGGGTCGGGGGTGAGCGCGGGTACGGAGCGGCTGAGAGCCGGCAGAAAATCGCGCTGGAACGCGGGGCGTTCGGAGGCGGGAATCTTGACGGTTCCCGCCGAGATGAGCGCCTCGGAGGCGGCGTCGAGCGGCTCGACCAGGGGGATGAGCGCCAGCTCCACGCCCTCGGGGAGGTTCGGAACCGCGGCCTGCTCCGACTGCGCGGCCTGCTCCGGCTGCGCGGAATCCGCCGACTGCACGGTTTGCTCAGACTGCACGGTTTGCTCAGACTGCACAAAGGCGCCGCGCCCCACCTCGTCCAGCGCGCCCGGCCGGGCGGTCTTCCAGTGCACGGCCTTGGCGGCCTGCTCGTACTCCTGCTGCGCAAGCCCGCCGAGCGCGAAGAAGCCGGTGCGGGGCGTGCCCATGGGGTGGCAGTGGGCGGCCGGAAGCCAGAGCTGTCGCAGAAGCTCGCCCTCGCGCCCCTCCCAGCTCAGCGCGGCCTCGAGGAGTAGGCCCCCGTCCGGGTTCTCTTCGGAGTCTTCGGGCAGGGCGGCGGCGCGCAGACGCACCCGCGCGGGCGGCAGGATGGCGTACTCCACCTCGCGTCCGTTGATTAGTAGCGGCAGGCCGATTTCCTCGGCGCGTGCGAGCACATCCCAGAGCAGGGCAGAGCCCGCGGCGCTGAGCGAAATCCAGTCGCGGTGCGAGGAGTACATGTTCTGCCAGGGGCGGGCAATCGAGTAGAGCTCGGCGAAGAAACGCTCGTGCTCCGGGTAGATGTCGTGGCGGCCGACCGGCCCGCCCACGCTCGAGGCGAAAGTGTCCCAGGTGAGGCCGCCCTTGACCCAGCGGCCGGTTTTGGAGCGCATGAGCGGGCGCGCGAGTAGGTTGATGGCCGGGGTCGCCCCGGGCATGTTGCGGCCGCGCGCGTAGGATCCCGAGACGCTCATCGACAGGTCGAGCGCGCCGCTGACCCGTAGCGAATCGATGCCGGAAAGGTCCTGACGTGCGGAAAGAACCGAGGAGAGATTCTTGCGCCAGGCCGAAATCTTGGAGGCGGGTGCCTCTGCCTGCAGGCTCGGGGAGGCGCCTAGCTCGTTGAGCGCAAAGCTTCCCTGGGGGTTTTCGGGCTCGACAGCCGCTGCATCGGGTGCGGGCAGTTTCGCCGCGGTGGTGAGTGCACCGGAGGCTCGCAGTGCTGCGAGCGGGTCGGCGGATTTCTTCGCCTCCGCAACGTCCGCGCTCTTTGAACCTGCGAATCCCTTTGCATCTGTCGCCACCTTCGCAGCGGTAGCCTTCGTTACGGCACCGGGTACGCCGACCGGTCCGGGGTGTTCGCTGAGCGCCTTTTTCGCTACGGAGGCGCGGTCCAGCGCGGTGAGCATGAGCGCCACGGCGTGCTTGCAATTGCTGACGACCGGGCAGGTGCATCGGGCGGCGAAGGCAGCCGAGCCGGCGCGCGGGGGGAAGAACCGAATCGTCACCTCGTAGGGCACGAGGGTGCTTCCGTTGACGAGTCCGGTGAGGGTGCGGTTGTCCTCGTCGTAGCTGTAGCGCACGACCTCGCGGTTGCGCTGGTAGGCGGCCCCGCGCTGGTAGGTGCGGTGGCCGACCTGTCGAATGATTTGGGGTACGGTGACGGGGATTTCGGGGAAAGGATTGTTGGGCACCTGCCCATTATCTCGCATCGGGTGAGGTGCCGCCCGGCGGGCGGTCATTGCCTCTCGAGCGTGCGCGCTCCGAGGGTTTAACGAGGCGAATTGAACACGCTGAAAGCGGCCGCCGCGCCCCGCGCGGGATTGGTCTGCGTGCTCGCGGAGGGGTGAAAGCGAGGGGCTGCGGAGGATCAAATATTACGTGTCGAGGCCGCCGTGGAATGGTACTAAACAATTTGATAAGCAAAAATACATGTGACCTGAATCTTTTGTGAAGAACACTTTACTTAAGGTGAGAACGTGCTGTAAGCTGGAGCCAGCTTCAAGAGTTTCGACTGATAAGCTCCGACTATGGTCGAACGCCAACCCCATGTTCACGGGTGGCTCGGATGACGAAGCGGTTTGTATTCACCACCCTCAGAGGTGGTAACCGGTACAGACAAGAGCAACGCGAAAGGATCGCGCCACTCACGGCGCAGGTTGTCACATGTACAACGGCTCTGCAACCGAAGCAGTAATCTCTCTGAACCCCTCCCGCTCCTACCAGGACAGCCTGCGTGCCGCAGCAGTTCCCGCTCGAGGCGGTTTCACCGCGGTCAGCATTGACGACTACTCCCGCATTTCTTCTAAGCGCGACGAGTTCCTGAACTTCCTTCTTCTGCCCAACCCCGAGGGTATTCCCGCCATCGAAATCGCCGGTCTGCGCGTAGCGTAGCATTAGGGGTATGAACTTTTCCGGTATGCTCCTGGACTCCGACGTTCTCGCGGAGATTCGTAAGGCGGATCCAGACCCCGCCGTGGTGGCGTTTCTGCGCCGCCGCTCGTTTCGCCACATGTACATTTCGGTGTTGAGCATTGGTGAGCTCAAAGGCCTCTATCCCTACCCCGAGACCGACCGCTGGATTGCTGAGCTGCTCGAACGCTTCGGCGACCACGTCATTAACGTGGACGCGCGCGTGAGCCTCGAGTGGGCGGGCCGCCAGGCCCCGCGCGGTCAGCACGCGGTGGGGCGTGACGACGCCGGTCCCCTTCCCACGGCCGCCCTGGAGGGGCTGATGGCCGCAAGCGCGAGCGCCTACGATCTGGAGCTGGTCTCCTCGAAGGCGCAGGTGTACCGTTCCTGGGGCGTGAACACATCCAACCCCTGGACCGATTACTAGGGGCGCCGTAAATATTCCCGCTGAGGGACTAACCCAAAAACTGATGCGACGTGCAAAAACCCGTCTCCGAGGGCCATCATCGGCCCTTCCGGAGGCGGGTTTCGTCGTCAAAACGTGGCATCATGGAAGGACGATGAAAAGCACCTCACCTATCTCCCGCTATTCCGTGCCCATGCCCCTGTGGCTTCAGGGCGTCGTTGAGCTGATTCTGACCGCCCTGATGTCCGGTGTCCTGGTGGTGGCCGCCATGGCTGCCGTGTGGGCAACGAACGGTTTTGGTGGCACGGAGTTCTCGTCGGTGGCCGCGATGTCGGCCCACCTGTGGCTCCTGATTCACGGCGTTCCCCTGGACCTCTCGGCTGTCTTTGGCGCCTCCGCGGGCACCATGACCCTGGTGCCGCTGGGCCTGAGTATTCTGCCGCTGCTATTTTGCTACCGTTCCGGTCGCAGGCTGGCGCGCGCCTCGTACGAGGGGGAGTTCCTCATTCCGGTACTCTCGGGCTCGGTGACCTACGCGCTGATTTGTTCGGCGGTGTACGGTTGGGCGAGCCCGAGCCCGAAGCCGCTACAGGTGTTGAACGCCGCGCTGGTGCCGCTGGGTATCGTGGTGGTCGGCCTGATGTGGGGCGGCTACCGCGAGGCGCGTTCGCTTTCGCGCATGGTGGGTGTTGATACGGCGGAGCAGATTTCGCAGATGAGCCAGTACTCGCGCTGGGCCGGGTCCTACGCGTGGGCTGTGGTGCGCGCGGCGGTGGTTGCCGCGGTGGCCTTCGTGGGCCTGGGCGCGCTGCTACTGGCCCTGGGTATTCTGGGCGGGTGGTCGCAGGTGGTGGCCACCTACCAGGAGCTGCACGCGGGCCCGGTGGGTGATACCGCTGTGACGCTGCTGCAGCTGGGCTTCCTGCCCAACCTGGTGATTTACGCGATGGCCTGGTCGACCGGTGCCGGTTTCGCCTTTGGCGCGGGTACCTCGATCGGCCTGACGAGTAGCAATGCCGGGTCCCTGCCGATGCTGCCGATCCTGGGCGGGGTTCCTGAGTCCCTGGGAAGCGCCGGCCTGCTGGGTCTGCTGGTTCCGGTGGCCGCCGGCGCGATTGCCGGTTGGTGGTTCCTGCGTGAGGGTGAGGATCACCTGGACGAGTGGGTCGCCCTGAAGGTGCCGTTCCGTCCGCTTTCGGCCCTGCTGTCCTCGCTTGCGCTGGGCGTGCTGACCGGTTTGCTGACTTCTCTGGCCGCCCTGTGGCTGGGTTGGATTTCCTACGGCTCGTTGGGCGTCGGCCGCTTCACCGAGGTGGGTGCCGAGCCGCTGAGCTTTGCGGGCCACACGGCTCTGTGGGTGGGGCTCGGCGTGGCTCTGGGTAACCTGCTCAGCCGCGCCCTGGTGCCCGATAGCAGCCGCGATCTGCCGCGATTTGCCGATGAGCGTCCGAACCTGGGCGAGCGCCTGATGAGCCTTGGTGCTTCCGCGAAGGAGCGCCTGGCTCAGCGTCGCGCGGAGCGTGCGGCCGAGCGTGAGGAACGCCGAGCTGCCGAGGAAGCCGAGGCTGAGCGTCGCGAGGCGGAGGAAGCTGAGGAAGCCAAGCGCCGGGAGGAGGAAGCTCGCAAGGCAGAATCCAAGCGCAAGGCTGAGGCCGAGCGTCGCGCCCGTGAGGAGGCCGAGGAGGCCAAGCGCCGCGAGGAAGAAGCCGAGCGCAAGGCCGCCGAAGATTCCCGAAAGAGCGAGCCGAGCTCCGAGGACTCTGAGAACGAGGACTCCGAGCACGAGGATTCGCAGGAGCCCTCCGAGGCGCACACGATTGTGGACGAGGTAGCCACCGGCCACGTGCCGGTGCACCCGCAGGAGCCCGTGCACGCCTACCCCCTGGAGGCTTCCGACCCCGTGGCCGAGCGCGCCCTGGCGGATGCGCTCGCCGAGGTCGTTCCCGACGAGGACCTGCCCGAGCCGGTGGAATCCGACCTCTCCATCCCCGAGTTTATGAACCCCGAGCCCGAAAAACTCGAGCCCGCTTCCGCCGCGTCCGAGACCGGTTCTGAGAACGAGAAGAAGGCGGCCCCGAAGTCCGCGGAAATCTCGAAGTCTTCCGCGAAGACCGCGGGGGAAGGCCCCGCCGAGGCTGAGGACGCCTCCGAAAGCGCCGAGCCCGCTCGCCCGCGAGGCCGTGCCGGGCGCATCATGGCGTACTTCGGTTTCGGCGTTCAGCCCGCCGAAGGCTCCGAGGATGCCGCTCCCGACCGTTCGGGGCACGAATCCTCCGAGGCCCCGGAGGCCGAGCCCTCCGCGGCGGAACAGCGCGCCCGCAAGCGCCGCGAGAAGAAGGCGGCCAAGAGCGAGCGCAAGGCGCAGAAGAAGGCCGGGGGAGAGCGTGACTTCATGGAACGCGAGCTGGAGGTGCTCTCCGCCGACCAGGCCATGAACCGTATCTTTGGCGTGCGCGCCCAGACCGGCATCCTGCCGCTTCTGACCGACGAGGCCTCCACCGTGGAGCTGCCCCCGCTGCCGACCGGGGAAGAGGTTACCGGCTCGCAGGCCCCGAAGAAGAAATAGTTCGAAAAATAGCACGAAACCCGCGCGAGGATGACTCGTGCGGGTTTCGTGCTGTGTGCGCTCCGGCCGCCGCTAACGGGAGGAGGCCCCTGCCGTGCTGCCGGTGCCCGCGAAGCTGTCCATGCTGTTCTGGAGCATCTGGTCGCAGGTGTACATATCGGTGCCGGTCAGCGCGGCCGTGCGGCACTCGCGGTACTCCTGCATCCCCGGCATGACGGCCAGACCGATTCCGCCGATCACGGTCATGAGGCTGTAGAGGATGCTGAGGGAGGCGGCAACGTAGAAGATCCAGGGGCCGCGCGCGCTCGCGGTGCGCACGATGGCCCAGACGTTCAGTCCCAGGCCCACCAGCGCGAAGAGGAAAAGGCCCAGGAAGTAGGGCATGGGGGAGAGCACGAAGGAGGACGCCCCGAAGATGAGTAGCACGGAGACAACGAGAACCATGGCCGTGCGGAGCAGGATGCGCTGGCGCTGTAGCGGGTCCATCGGCGGCTTGCCGGGGTTTCCGCCGGGCTGATGCGCGCCCGGCGCGCTGGGGTACTGTGCGCCGGGGTGCTGTCCGCTGTACCTGCCGGGGGTCGGCGGCCCCTGGTGCTGTCCCTGCTGCGGGTTGGAGGCGGGGCTCTGCGGCTGAGCCTGCTGCTGAGGGTTGCGGGGCTGGTCGTTCGGGGTGTTCGGCGGGGGAGTAGACATAGCTTTAAGGGTACCGTCCCTTCGGGCGTGGGGCCCGCCGCGCCGCCGTTCGTTCGCCTTCCGCGTCCGGACTGCTGTAGCCCTCCGCTCTTCCGACCGTCCCGGCCTACCGAGCGCTGCCGCAATACCTTCTCCCGTTAACGCGGGCGACCCTCTCTCCGAGCTCCCGCAACGCATGTGAGATGGGCTATACTGGTTGGGTGCGAATTGTGGTTATGGTATCCGGATCCGGAACGAATCTTCAGTCCATTCTCGACGCCGTAGCGGCGGGCGAGCTTCCCCTCGACATTGCGGCTGTTGGCGCCGACAAGCCCTGCCTGGGCATCGAACGCGCCCAGGCCGCCGGCGTGCCCACTTTCCTGGTGCAGCCCGGCGACTACGCAGACCGCCCGGCGTGGAACCGCGCCCTCGAAGAGAAGATTGCCTCCTACGAGCCCGATTACATCGTGTTCGCCGGCTTCATGCGCATCGTGGATGCGCAGCTGGTCGAGCGCTTCAGCAACCGCATTATCAACACCCACCCCGCCCTGCTGCCCTCCTTCCCGGGCGCGCACGGCGTGCGTGACGCCCTGGCCCACGGCGTGAAGATTACCGGCCTGACCGTGCACTTCGTCGACGCCGGCGTTGATACCGGCCCCATCCTGGCGCAGGCCGCCGTGCCCGTGCTCGACGGCGATACCGAAGAAACTCTGCACGAACGCATCAAGGTGCAGGAGCGCCGCCTGCTCGTGCAGACCATCGCCGACCTCGCGCAGAAGCACTCTGCCGCATAAGTTTTTCATACGGCGGGTGGAGCGCACGCTCCGATTCCCCGCCCGTACAGACGTACCGTCGCGCCCCACCGCCCGAGTGGGGGCACCCCGTGCCCGGCGCGACGGCGGGGGTAAACCCCACCCGCACATCCCGCCCACCGGGGCGGACTCACATCCATCCACCAGCCGTGCCGCCGCATGTGCCGGGCACGGTGCAAAGTATCGGAGTATTTGTGTCTCTTATTGAGCTCGATCGCGTGCCCCTGCGCCGCGCCCTCATTTCTGTCTACGACAAGACCGGCCTGGAGGATTTCGCCCGCGGTCTGCACGAGGCCGGCGTGGCCCTGGTGTCCACCGGTTCGACCGCGGCGACCATTGCGGCCGCAGGCGTTCCCGTCACCGAGGTGACCGAGGTGACCGGCTTCCCCGAGTGCCTCGAGGGCCGTGTGAAGACCCTGCACCCGCGCATCCACGCCGGTATTCTGGCTGACCGCCGCAAGCAGGAGCACATCGACACCCTCGGCGAGCTGGACGTCGAGCCCTTCGATCTGGTCGTCGTGAACCTGTACCCCTTCGTCGAGACCGTGGCTTCGGGTGCGGATCAGGACGCCATCATTGAGAAGATCGACATTGGCGGCCCCTCCATGGTTCGCGCAGCTGCAAAGAACCACGATGCCGTCGCGATTGTGGTGGACCCGGCCGACTACGAGCGCACGGTTGAGGCCGCTAAGAACGGTGGCTTCTCGCTGGAGGAGCGCCGCCGCCTGGCCGCTGGCGCATTCGCCCACACCGCCGCCTACGACACCGCCGTGGCTACCTGGACCGCATCCCAGTTCCTGCAGGACGAGGACGCCAACTTCTGGCCCCCGTACGCCGGCCTGGGCTTCGAGCGCAGCGAGACCCTGCGCTACGGCGAGAACCCGCACCAGCGCGCCGCCCTGTACGTCAACCCGGCGGCCGCCCCCGGCATTGCACAGGCCGAGCAGCTGCACGGCAAGGCCATGAGCTACAACAACTACGTTGACGCCGACGCCGCCCTGCGCGCCGCCTACGACTTCGATGAGCCGGCCGTTGCCGTCATCAAGCACAACAACCCCTGCGGTATCGCCGTGGCAACCCCCGGTGCCGCCGATCCGATTGCGGACGCTCACGCGAAGGCTCACGCCTGCGACCCGCTGTCCGCATACGGTGGCGTGATTGCCGCTAACCGCCCGGTGACCGCTGAAATGGCACGTACCGTCAAGGGCATCTTCACCGAGGTTGTCGTGGCCCCCGGCTACGAGCCCGAGGCCCTGGAGATTCTGCGCGAGAAGAAGAACCTGCGCCTGCTGGTTCTGCCCGAGGGCTTTAGCCGTGACGCCATCGAGTACCGCCCCATCTCCGGCGGCGCGCTCTTCCAGGAGGCCGACCGCCTGCAGGCTGAGGGCGACGACCCGAAGAACTGGACCCTGGTTGCCGGCGAGCCCGCCGACGAGGCCACCCTGCGCGACCTCGAATTCGCGTGGCGTGCACTGCGCTCGCCCAAGTCGAACGCCATTCTGCTGGCCGATAACGGCGCCGCAGTGGGCATCGGCATGGGCCAGGTGAACCGCGTGGACTCCTGCAAGCTGTCCGTTGAGCGTGCGAACACCCTCGGCGGCGAGGGTAACGAGCGTGCCCGCGGTGCGGTTGCCGCATCCGATGCGTTCTTCCCCTTCGCTGACGGCCTGCAGGTTCTGCTGGACGCCGGCGTGCGTGCCGTTGTGCACCCGGGCGGTTCGATTCGTGATGAGGAAGTTATCGAGGCCGCTAAGGCTGCCGGCGTGACCATGTACCTGACCGGTACCCGCCACTTCTTCCACTAAGATTTTGCGGCTACGCGTACCGCCGCGGCCGGTTACGGCCGGGCGGGCTTGAGCGCGTGAGTGAGGCGGGGTGCCCCGGATTTTCGGGGCACCCCGCCTTTTTATGGAATTTTTATTCTATTTTTTACGTTTTGGGGCTCCACAGCCCGGAAGGTGCGCCCGGAAGGCGCGCGGAGCGCCAAAAAATTCGCTAGGATTAGGTTGTGCCTAAAGTCAGCGAAGAATACAAAAAGAACAGGCGTTCTCAGATTGTAGAGACCGCCCGCGAGTGTTTCATCAAGCACGGCTATCAGAAGGCCTCGATGAGCGAGATCATCGCCGCCACCGGCCTGTCTGCTGGAGCCATCTACAATCACTTCTCCTCCAAGGATGAGATTATCCTCGCCGCCGCGCGCATGGACCTGGCTCCCTTCGACCGCATCCGCGCCGAGCAGCCCTGGGACTACGTTTTTGGGTGCCTGAAGGTGCTGGACACCCCCAAGGTGCGCCGTCACCTGCTGGTGACCTGGGGCGAGGCGGTCTCCATGCCGCAGCTGGGTGCCGTGGTTTCCGAGCAGCTAACCTACCTGCGCGATCAGGCCCTGGAGCGCTACCGCGCCTGGGGCGCCGCTGAACTGGACTTCACCGATGAGGAGCTCGAGGAATGGCTGACCGTCATCGGCGCGGCCGTGCTCTCTGTGCTGACCGGTTACGTGGTGCAGACCCAGCTGGTGGCCGGCGGTAAGAAGGATAGCGCCCGCGAGGCCTACCTGGAGTACGCCTCCGCCATCCTGCGCCAGGCTTAGGACTCACCGACCTGCGCCGCCTTGCCGATAGGCCCACCGGGGCGTGTCAAGCGTCCCGCGCCGGTACCATACCGGTGCCGTAAAACTTCATCATGATGCATCCCAAAGCCCGTTTTCCTTCTCGAAGGAGAACGGGCTTTACGGTATTATGAGGTGTAGCTCATATTTTTTCATTCAGGGTTTTCAGCCGCAGACACTGCCGCAACCCCGATGACGAGCCACCGAAGATACCGTAAAAACACTCCCAGGAGCGTAATGACCGAGCAGAAGATCCTCGAGATGCCCCTCGCCGACCTCGACCCCGAGGTAGCAGAAGCCATTGAGCTGGAGCGCAAGCGCCAGCAGAACACCCTCGAGATGATTGCATCCGAGAACTTTGTCCCCCGCGCTGTGATGCAGAGCCAGGGCTCGGTGCTGACCAACAAGTACGCTGAGGGATACCCCGGCCGCCGCTACTACGGCGGCTGCGAGTACGTCGATATCGTTGAGGACCTCGCCATTGCCCGTGTGAAGGAGCTCTTCGGCGCGGAGCACGCGAACGTACAGCCCCACTCCGGCGCGCAGGCGAACAACGCCGTCATGCACGCGCTGCTGAACCCCGGCGACACCATCATGGGTCTGTCCCTGGCGCACGGTGGCCACCTGACCCACGGTATGAAGCTGAACGTCTCCGGCAAGCTGTACAACGTTGTCGCCTACAGCGTGGACGAGAACGGCTACGTTGACATGGAGCAGGTGCGCGAGCTGGCCCTGGCCGAGCGCCCCAAGCTGATTATCGCCGGCTGGTCCGCGTACCCCCGCCAGCTGGACTTCGCCGCATTCCGCGCGATTGCCGACGAAATCGGCGCGTACCTGTGGGTGGACATGGCACACTTCGCGGGCCTGGTGGCTGCGGGTCTGCACCCGAACCCCGTCCCGCACGCACACGTGGTGTCCTCCACCGTGCACAAGACCCTGGGCGGCCCCCGCTCGGGCTTCATCCTCTGCACCGAGGAGCTGAAGAAGAAGATTGACTCTGCCGTGTTCCCCGGCCAGCAGGGCGGCCCGCTCATGCACGTGATCGCCGCGAAGGCTACCGCGTTCAAGATTGCCGCATCCGAGGGCTTCAAGGAGCGTCAGAAGCGCACCATTGAGGGCGCGCAGATCCTGGCGAAGCGCCTGCTGGAGCAGGACGTGAAGGACGCCGGCGTTTCGATTGCCTCCGGCGGCACCGACGTTCACCTGGTGCTCGTCGACCTGCGCCACCACGCGCTCAACGGCAAGGAGGCGGAGGACCTGCTGCACGACGCCGGCATCACCGTCAACCGTAACGCCGTTCCGAACGACCCGCGCCCGCCGATGGTGACCTCCGGTCTGCGCATCGGCACCTCCGCGCTGGCAACCCGCGGCTTCGACGCCGAGGGCTTCACCGAGGTTGCTGACATCATCGCCTCCGTGCTGCTGCCGAACCCGGACATCGCGGCCCTGCGCGCTCGCGTGGATGCGCTCTGCGCCAAGTACCCCCTCTACCAGGGCAGCGAGAACTGGTAGAACCGTGAATGACCCCGTTCGCTCATCCGCCCGTGTGGCCGATGCGCGGACGGGGTTATTTCGCCCTCCGCCCGCCGTCCCGGACCCGCTCTATCGGTGAGGCGCGGCGGGACCCCAAGAACCCAACACATAGACCATCCGTTTCGGCGAACCCGCCGCAATCTATGGAAGGAAAACAATGCCCCAGATTCTAGACGGTAACGCAACCGCTGCCGCCATCAAGGCGGAGCTGAAGGAGCGCGTCGAGGCGCTGAAGGCTAAGGGCATCACCCCCGGCCTGGGCACCGTCCTGGTCGGTGACGACCCGGCATCCCGCTCCTACGTGGGCGCTAAGCACCGCGACTGCGCGGAGATCGGTATTAACTCCATCCGCGTGGACCTGCCCGGCGATATCACCCAGGAGGAGCTCGACGCTGAGATTGACAAGCTGAACAACGATCCGGCCTGCACCAGCTACATTGTGCAGCTGCCCCTGCCCAAGCACCTGGACACCAACCGCGTGCTCGAGCGCATCGCCCCCGAGAAGGACGCCGACGGCCTGCACCCGACCAACCTCGGCAAGCTCGTGCTGAACGTTTCGGAGCCGCTGGATTCCCCGCTGCCCTGCACCCCGAACGGCGTGATTGAGCTCGTTAAGCGCCACGGCATCGACTGGAACGGCAAGAACGTGGTGGTGCTCGGCCGCGGCATTACCGTGGGCCGCCCGCTGGGTCTGCTGCTGACCCGCCGCGAGGTGAACGCCACCGCAACCCTGGCTCACACCGGCACCCAGAACCTCGATGAGGTGCTGCGCGAGGCCGACGTCATCGTCGCCGCTGTGGGCGTGCCCCACGTGCTGAAGGCTCACCAGGTCAAGGAGGGCGCAATCCTGCTGGACGTGGGTGTTTCCCGCGCCGAGGATCCCGAGACCGGCAAGAAGAAGCTCTTCGGTGACGTCTCGCCCGAGGCCGCCGAGAAGGCCTCGTGGGTGTCCCCGAACCCCGGTGGCGTGGGCCCGATGACCCGCGCCGAGCTGCTGGTGAACGTGGTGGAGACCGCGGAGCGTCAGGCCGCGTAGGTCCCCGCGACGTTCGCATAGACCCGTAACGAAAGACCCGTAGCGAAAGGGCGGTGCCCCGGTAGAGCAAATCTACCGGGGCACCGCCCTTTCGCGCGTCTCGTGCGGCCTCCTGTCTCAGGGGAGAGGCGCTAGAGAAGTAGCTCGTAAAAGTAGTGGTCCGAGAGGTATAGGGTCTCAGCGTATTCGACCGGCGTTCCCTCCTTGGTGTAGCCGGTGACGCACACCTTGAAGGCGGCCTCGCCCACGGGAACCTGCTGGTTGAAGGCCTCAGCATCGGCGTCGGTGAAGAGGGCCGCGCCCGTGCGTACGCGGGCGTGCTTAATGGCGTTGGGGGTGTCGGCCAGCTGATCCAGGGAGCTGGAGGAACCCGAGAGGCCGGCCATCATGGAGTCCAGGATGCTGCTGGCGGCTTCCTTGACAAAGTACGAGCGCTCAAAGCCGATGACCTCGTGGTTGGCCAGGCGCAGACGGCGTACGAAGAGGACCGACTCGCCCACGGGAACGGATAGTCGGGTCGAAATCTCCTCGGTGGCATCCACCCAGCGGGTCGCAATCATGCGGGTCGAGCCTTCGAACCCGCGGCGGCGCATATCGTCGGCGAAGGTGTCCACGCGCGGGATGTACGTGGCTTCGCTGCGTTCGGCCACGTAGGTGCCGGACCCCTGCACGTTATAGAGCAGGCCGCGCTCGATGAGGACCTTCAGGGCGCTACGCACCGTCTGGCGGCTCACGCCGAAGTTCTGCTGAATCGTGCGCTCGGTCGGGAGCTTATCGCCGGGCTTACCCGGAATGATGTAGCGCTGCTCGAGGTAGTGAATCACCTGCTCGTACTTGGGTCCCGGAATCGGCGGCAGCTCATAGGTCTGGCTACCGTTGGGGGAAGTACTCGGGGAGGCCTGATCTGCGGCCTGAGCATCGGTGGAGAGCGAGTGGGCGGTGGGTTCGGGGGTATGTGAGGAGTGTGAATTCATCACCCAACATTTTAACCATCTGTGAAAGAAAAATGAATCACGGTGAATTTTTACTTCCGCGCATGCTGGCATAATTAAGACTATGCATTCTTCGATTCCTCCCGTTCCGCGTGAGCCCGGTCTGCTCCGCGTGGCGAGCGTCAACGTCAACGGCATCCGCGCCGCCTACCGCAAGAACATGGCCGACTGGCTGGCCGAGCGAGACATCGACATCCTCTGCCTGCAGGAGGTTCGCGCGCCCGACGCCATCGTGCGTGAGCTCCTCGACGAGTCGCAGTGGAATATTCTGCACGCTGAGGCCGCCGCTAAGGGCCGCGCGGGCGTGCTGGTGGCTACCCGCCGCACCCCGAACTCGGCTGGTGAGGTGCTGAAGGATCAGCCCGTGGCAACCCGCTCCACCATCGGCGAGGAGTACTTTGATGACTCGGGGCGCTGGGTTGAGGCCGACTACGTTCTGCCGAACGGGCAGACCCTGACCGTGGTGAGCGCGTACGTGCACTCCGGCGAGGTCGGCACTCAGAAGCAGGAGGACAAGTACCGCTTCCTGGAGCGTATGCTGGTGCGTATGCCCGAGCTGGCCGAGCACTCCGATCACGTGCTCATCGTGGGTGACCTGAACGTGGGCCACACCGAACTGGATATCAAGAATTGGAAGGCCAACCAGAAGCGTGCGGGTTTCCTGCCCGAGGAACGCGCCTATTTCGACTGCTTCTTTGGCGATATCGGTTACCGCGACGTGGCGCGCGATCTGGCCGGTCAGGTGCCCGGGCCCTACACCTGGTGGTCCTACCGCGGCAAGGCCTTCGATAACGACGCCGGCTGGCGCATCGACTACCAGATGGCGACCCCGGCCTGGGCCGAGCGCGCCGTGCAGGCGCAGGTTGATCGCGCCGCCACCTACGAGGAACGCTTTAGCGACCACGCGCCGCTGGTGGTGGACTACCGCATCGATGGCTAGAGCCTAGCGCCACCGCGCCCCGAACATAAGTTTTGAGATACACGCTGCACCGTTCGCAGCACCGCACAGGAAGTAACTGCACAGGAAATAACTATGGCAGACGAAAAGAAGCAGGATAAGTCCCTCATCCCGAACGCCTCCCAGCAGAAGACGCGTATCTTCTCTGGTGCCCAGCCCTCGGCCGATTCGATGCACCTGGGTAACTACATTGGCGCCGTGAACAACTGGGTGGCCCTGCAGAACGACCCGAATAACGAATGTCTGTTCTTTATTCCGGATATGCACGCCATCACCGTTCCGCAGGATCCCGAGGAGCTGCGCGAACGCACTCGCCTGACCGCGGCGCAGTACATCGCCTCCGGCATTGACCCGTCCCGTGCGCCCCTGTTCGTGCAGTCGCACGTGCCCGAGCACGCCCAGCTGGCCTGGGTTCTGAACTGCTTCACCGGCTTCGGCGAGGCCTCCCGCATGACCCAGTTCAAGGACAAGTCGCAGAAGCAGGGCGCCGATAAGGCCTCGGTTGGTCTGTTCACCTACCCGATTCTCATGGCCGCCGACATTCTGCTCTACCAGGCGGACGGCGTACCCGTGGGCGAGGACCAGCGTCAGCACCTCGAACTGACCCGCAACCTGGCCCAGCGCTTCAACTCCCGCTTCGGCGAAACCTTCGTGGTGCCCGAGCCGGTCATCCTGAAGGAAACCGCGAAGATTTACGACCTGCAGGAACCTACCTCGAAGATGTCCAAGTCGGCGGCATCCGACAAGGGCCTCATCAAGCTGCTGGACACCCCCAAGGTTACCCAGAAGAAGATTAAGTCCGCCGTGACCGACGACGGCTCCGTCATCGCCTACGACCGCGAGGTCAAGCCCGGCGTGTCCAACCTGCTCTCCATCTACTCCGCCATGACCGGCGAGAGCATCGACGAGATTGTGGCACGCTACGAGGGTAAGATGTACGGCCACCTGAAGGTCGACCTGGCCGATATTGTGGTGGACCGCCTGGCTCCGGTGCGCGAGCGCACCCTCGAGCTAATGGACGACCCCGCCGAGCTGGACCGCCTGCTGGCCGTGGGCGCCTCCGCCGCCCGCGAGATCGCCACCGCCACGATCGAAAACGTCTACAAGAAGGTCGGCTTCCTGCCCTCGGTGAGCATCTAGCTACCGGGCGCTTATCAATTCCTCATCTTCAACGAACGCAAAGCGCACGACACCCATGACAGAACCCCGCGAGCAATCGAGTCCCTCTGAGGCCTCCGTATCACCCACCCTCAAGCCCGGTCGCCGCTACCTGAGCATTATTGCTCACGTGAGCGGTGAGAATGCTCAGCGCCTGGAGGAGTGGAAGCGGGAGACAACGGGGGTCCCGGCCGCGTCAATGAGCACCCACGTGACCGTGTACGTGGCGGAGCTGGATGACTCCCTGCTGGATGCCGTGCGTTCCCCGCAGTTTTCCGAAGACCTGGGTGCGTCGCGTTTCGAGGCTCGCTGGGGGTCGGTGCACTCCTTCCGCCCGGTGACCGAGGTGGAGTACCTGAACCTGGAGGCGGGCAAGGCCGAATTCGAGCGGATTCACCGGGATCTTGTTCGGATGCTCGGTACGGGTGCGGCCCCCTTCCCGTACGTGCCGCACGTGACCCTGGGCCACGGTTTGAGCGAGGAACAGGTGGCCAGCGCCCGCGAGGCGTTTGACTCCCTGCCCGCGGAGCGGCGCACCTTCACGGTGGATCACCTGCACTGCTACTCCTACGACGGGCAGAACTGGGAGGAAATCGGGGTTCTGCCGCTGCGGTAGTAGCCAGCCTAAAACGCTAAGAGAGATGCGACCGATAGACTATCGGTCGCATCTCTCTTTATGTTTTCGCTAGGCTTGCTTCAGCGTGAGAACCCTAGCGGGAGTGGCCCTCGTGAGGCTCGCCAGACTCGCCGGATTAGTGTGCATCAGCGGAAGCCGAGGAAGAGGCAGAGCCGTGAGCTTCAGAACCGTGAGCCTCAGCCTCAACCGGCGCGGCGTTCGAGGAGGAGACGCCCAGGATCTCGTTCGGGGTCTTGGGCAGTTCCACGCTCATGAGCTCCTTCGGAGCCACCGGGTTCGATAGGGACACTGCGATGAGCTTTTTGGTGGCCGGGTCGGTCACGTAGGCGGTCTTACCGTCCACCCACAGGGCCGGACGCTCGTCCTGCCAGGTCTCAGACTCGGTCCACGCCTCCATGAGCTGTACGGAGCCCAGCTCGGCGCCGGTTGCCGGGTCGAAGACGCGCAGCTTGCCGTCGGTGGTCAGCAGCAGTGCCTCACCCTGGGGGCCGCGAGCCAGCGATCGGAAGGTGTAGCTCACGCCAGAAGGCAGGGAGTAGACGGTGCGGGTTGCCGCGACGGTGTCGATGATGGAGAACTTCTCGGGGCGCTCCAGCTTGGCATCCTTGTCGGTCTTGTAGTCCGCCAGAACGTACTGGGAGTCAGCCTTGCCCGCCTGGTTACCGGAACGCGAGTACGGGTCCTCGGGGTTGGTGACCTTGGTGAACTTGCCGTCCTTGTAGATCAGCGCGCCGTCGGTGCAACCGATGGTGAACGCGCCGTCCTTGGCGATAGCTTCACCGTGCACGCCGGGGCATGCGGGGCTCTCGGTTACGGTCTTGCCCTGAGCGTCCACAACGGCGGCACCGGTGCGGGTCTTCGAGTCACCGACCGCCACCAGGTACTGGTTATCGGGCAGGGGGATGGCGAAGCCGTGGTGCGGCTTGGGCAGGGTGACGGTGGTGGTCTCCAGGGAGGAGGCGGTGCGCTTATCGTGGGTCAGCTTCGCCGGGTCGTACACGGCGAAGGAGCCGGTGCCGTCAGCGAAGGCCGCAACCCTGCCGTTGTCCTTGATGACGTGGCCGGTGTGGTCAGCGGCAAGAGACAGCGAAGACAGAGACGGGGCGGTGGTGTAGTAGTGCGAGTGATCGCCGTGCGCTACGGACCACACGCCGGTGTCCAGGAAGGTGTAGCTGTTGCCGTCGGCCACGACGAGATGGCGGTTATCGCCGGCATCGGAGAGGCGCAGGAATCCTTCCTTGGGGATGTCTGCGAGCAGCTTCATGTCCTTGGCGTCATAGACGAGCACGCCACCGTCGTAGGTGATGGCCACGCGGCTGGCAGCGCCCTTGCCTTCAGTGATGGGGGCGGGGGTTGCGCTCGCGGAAGTGGAAGTGCTGGGGTTGGTCTGTGCGTTCTGGGTGGCTTGGGAGCCGCATGCGGTCAGTGCGAGGGCGGCTACGGCGCCGAGCGTGCCGGCGCGGGTGAGGAAAAACTTACGGGTCATGTGCATGACAGAATATTAACATGAGAATAATTCTTTATTTAGTCTGATGTGCAGTTCATATCACGGTATGGAAAATTCTTTTGCGCCACTCTCAAGGCTTCTGCGGCATGCCACGGGCCTCCAACTGGGCGAAAGCCCCTGAAAGCTACTGCGCCCCCGGACTTCAACTTTTTAGATGCAGAAAACCGGCTCCCTTCTGACCAGAAGGGAACCGGTTTTCTTAGAGGTATCTTTTGCTCGGGTAGGGTTCATGCGCCTACTCGGGGCTAAAAATTTAGGGCCAAAATTTTAGAGGAGGTTGTTCAGGCCTCGTGCCTTGATCTCACCCACGGCATCCTTGACGGCCTGAGCCTTGGAGCGCGGTGCGACCAGCAGGGCATCGGAGGTGTCAACCACGACGATGTCGTTCAGGCCAATAATCGAAATCTTGCGATCGGTATTGGCTACAACAATGCCGGAGCAACCGTGGTTAATGACGTTATCCTTCTCGCCAAGGATGGTCAGCTGCTCGCCGCTCTTCTCGGAGTTCAGGCGTGCCACGGCGTCGAAGTCTCCAACATCATCCCAGCTGAAGGAGCCGGGAACCATGGCGACGTCGCCGGCGGCGGCGGCGGGCTCTGCCACCGCGTAGTCGATTGCGGTCTTGGGGAGGGTCTCCCACACCCGCTCCATGACGGCCTCGCGCTCGGGGGTGTCCCAGGCGTTAGCGATCTCCATGATGCCCGCGTACAGCTCGGGCTCGTTGGCCTCGAGGTGCTTGAGCATCAGGGCGGCCGGTGCCACGAACATGCCGGCGTTCCAGGTGTATTCACCGGAGTCCAGGTACTTCTGTGCGGTGGCGGTGTCCGGCTTCTCAACGAAGGTGTCCACGGCGTGCGCGTTGGGAGCATCCTCGATGCCCAGGGAAGCGCCGGCGTGAATGTAGCCGAAGGCGCTGGAGGGTTCGGTGGGGGTAATGCCGATGGTGACAATCTTGTCGGTGGCCGCGGTGATGACAGCCTCGGTCACCACGCGGTGGAACTCGTCCACGGGGCTGATGACGTGGTCGGCTGCGAAGGAGCCGATGATGGCGTCCGGCTCGCGGCGGTGGATGATGGCGCATGCCAGGCCGATAGCTGCAGCCGAGTCCTTGGGGGAGGGCTCCAGCACCAGGTCAGCGGCGCGCAGCTCAGGAATCTGCTGGGTGACCGCATTGGCGTGCGAGGTGCCGGTGACGACCATGACGGAACCGTTGCTGAGGTCGATGAGACGGTCGTAGGTGTCACGCAATAGGGAATTGCCCGACGAGGTGAGGTCGAGCAGGAACTTCGGGGCGTGCGCGCGGGACAGGGGCCACAAACGCGAGCCAACACCGCCGGCGGGAATCAGCGGGCGGAATCGAGTGAGTGCAGTATTCATCGCTTCAAGAATAACGGGTGAATTTGTCATATATCGAATTCTTTTAGGATTTGGCAGAAAATGTCAGGCGGCTCTCATTGGGGGAGGGGTGCATTGTTAGGTTAAGGTTACTTCCGCATCAACTCGGGGTAAATCGTAATATCGCAAAAAAAATATAACCTAATCCACGTTTATAGGCTGGGAAAAATCTATAAACAGTGTGTCAATAAGCTGTGAATTTACCTGATATCTTGGAAGTAACAGACGAACAAAGCAGTCGGCGAGTACATAGTCGTGACCGGCTCGCAGGGGGGCGCCCGGTGCCCCTTTGCGCCCCGAGCCCGCCGTCTCAGCAGGAGGTTATTCAGTGTTGAATGGTTCTAAGGGAACCCTCTACCGCGGCCGTTGGGGCATGTGGTCCTGGGTTGCTCACCGCATTACCGGTATCGCGATTTTCTTCTTCCTTCTTGTCCACATCCTCGATACCGCCGTCGTGCGCATCTCTCCGGAGGCCTACAACGGTGTGCTGGGCCTGTACAAGAACCCCATCATGGGCCTGGGTGAGACCGCCCTGGTAGCAGCCATCGTCTACCACGCCTTCAACGGTATCCGCATTATCCTCATCGACTTCTGGGGTAAGGCAACCAACGCACACGTGGAGCACATCCAAGCGAAGAACAAGGACGGCAACGTCGAAATCAGTCAGAAGGCAACCTACGTTCACATCAAGATTCTGTGGGTTGTGCTGATTCTCTGGGCACTCACCGTTGCCGGCTTCGCCGCCCGTCACCTGCCGATCGTTTTCTCGCACATGGGAGGTCACTAAACCATGGCTACTCCGCTTAAGCCCCGCACCTACGTACCCCGCCTGCGTGATAACCGCATCGACGGTGTGAAGTACAACCGCTCCTCCTCCAAGCGCAACAACTTTGAGATGTTCGCCTGGCTGGGCATGCGCCTGTCCGGCGTCGTGCTTGTGATTCTTATCTTTGGCCACCTCTTCTCGAACCTGATGGTCGGCGACGGCATCCACGCCATCGACTTCGGCTTCGTGGGTGGCAAGTGGGCCAACCCCTTCTGGCAGGTCTGGGACCTGTTGCTGCTGTGGCTGGCCATGCTGCACGGCACCAACGGCATCCGCGTCATCATCGACGATTACGCCGAGAAGGACCGCCTGCGCGTGTGGCTGAAGGTTATCCTCTTCGCTGCCTCCGCATTTGTCCTGCTGGTTGGTACCCTCACCATCTTCGCGTTTGACCCCTGCCCCTCGGGCGCAGCGGCCAACCTGCTCCCCAGCTTCTGCGCGGCACACTAACGACGACGTAACCGGCAGACAAATTCAAACATCGAAAACACAGAAAGAACATCATGCAGGTACATAAGTACGATGTAGTGATCGTCGGCGCCGGCGGTGCCGGTATGCGTGCCGCTATTGAGGCAGGCCAGCGAGTCCGCACCGCGGTTTTGACCAAGCTTTACCCGACCCGTTCCCACACCGGTGCGGCGCAGGGCGGTATGTGTGCCGCTCTGGCCAACGTCGAGGAGGACAACTGGGAGTGGCACACCTTTGACACCGTCAAGGGTGGCGATTACCTGGTCGATCAGGACGCGGCAGAAATTATGGCTAAGGAAGCCATCGACGCCGTGCTCGACCTGGAGAAGATGGGTCTTCCCTTCAACCGAACCCCCGAGGGCCGCATCGACCAGCGCCGCTTCGGTGGCCACACCCGCGACCACGGTAAGGCTGCCGTGCGCCGCGCATGCTACGCAGCTGACCGTACCGGCCACATGATTCTGCAGACCCTGTACCAGAACTGCGTGCGTCACAACGTTGAGTTCTACAACGAGTTCTACGTGCTCGACCTGATTCTGGTCAAGGACGAAGAGGGTAAGCCCCGTCCCGCCGGCGTTGTCTCCTATGACCTGGCAACCGGCGAGGTGCACGTCTTCCAGGCCAAGTCCGTAATCTTCGCATCCGGCGGTTGCGGCAAGATCTTCAAGACCACTTCCAACGCCCACACCCTCACCGGTGACGGCATGGCCATCGCACTGCGCGCCGGCCTGCCCCTGGAGGACATGGAGTTCGTTCAGTTCCACCCGACCGGCCTGGCAGGCCTGGGCATCCTTGTGACCGAGGGTGCTCGCGGTGAGGGCGGTATTCTCCGTAACGCTGACGGTGAGCGCTTCATGGAGCGCTACGCACCGACCATTAAGGACCTCGCACCCCGCGATATCGTGGCACGAGCCATGGCAAACGAGGTGCGCGAGGGCCGCGGCTGTGGCCCCCACAAGGACTACGTGCTGCTGGACCTGACCCACCTGGAGCCCTCGCACATCGACGAGAAGCTGCCGGATATCACCGAGTTCGCTCGTACCTACCTGGCCGTGGAACCGCACCACCAGCCCATCCCGGTGTTCCCCACCGCGCACTACGCAATGGGTGGTATTCCCACCAACAACGAGACCGAGGTGTACCGCAACAGCGAAGAGACCGTCCCCGGCCTCTACGCAGCCGGTGAGGTTGCCTGCGTGTCCGTGCACGGTGCAAACCGCCTGGGCACCAACTCCCTGCTCGACATCAACGTCTTCGGTAAGCGTGCCGGCCGCAAGGCCGCCGAGTACGCCGCATCCGCCGAGTTCGTTCCCGTTCCGGACGACGCAGCAGATCGCGTGCTGAACATGCTCAACGGCATCCTCGAAGGCAAGGGCACCGAGAAGGTCGGCGCTATCCGCGCAGACCTGCAGAAGGCCATGGAGGCCGACATGCAGGTGTTCCGCACCGAGGAGACCATCCGCGCCGCACTGGCCACCATCGAGAAGCTCGAAGAGCGTTACAAGAACATCTCGATTCAGGACAAGGGCAAGCGCTTCAACCTCGACCTGCTCGAGGCCGTCGAGTTGGGCTTCCTGCTCCAGCTGGCCAAGGTCATGTCCGTCGGTGCGCTGCACCGCAAGGAGTCCCGCGGCGGTCACTACCGCGAGGACTACCCCAAGCGCGATGACGTGAACTTCATGAAGCACTCTATGGTCTACCTCGACCCCGAATCCGAGTTTGAGGGTGTGAAGGGCCTGCGTTTCGACACCAAGCCCGTCGTCTACACCCGTTACGAGCCGAAGGAGCGTAAGTACTAAAATGGCTGAAAACGAACTTCCCGAACCGGAATCCGTCAAGCTATTTGAGGGCATGACCGGCGGCGATTCCGACTCTATCCCCACGTACGACGTGATTATCAAGGTGCGCCGCTACAACCCGGAGGTTTCCTCCGAGGCGTACTGGGACGAGTTCCCGCTGACCATGTACCGCACCGACCGCGTGCTCGACGCCCTGCACAAGATTAAGTGGGAGCTGGACGGTTCCGTTTCCTTCCGCCGTTCTTGTGCACACGGCATCTGCGGCTCGGACGCAATGCGCATCAACGGTCGTAACCGCCTGGCCTGCAAGACCCTGCTCAAGGACCTTGACCTGACCAAGCCGATTACCGTTGAGCCCATCAAGGGTCTGCCCTGCGAGAAGGACCTCATCGTTGACATGGAGCCCTTCTTCCAGGCATACCGTGAAATCATGCCGTTCTTCATCAACGACTCGAACGAGCCTGAGCGTGAGCGTCTGCAGACCATCGAGGACCGTGCACGTTTCGATGACACCACCAAGTGCATCCTGTGTGCAGCATGTACCTCGTCCTGCCCGGTCTTCTGGACCGACGGTCAGTACTTCGGCCCCTCCGCTATCGTGAACGCTCACCGCTTCATCTTCGACTCGCGCGATGATGCAGGCGACCTGCGTCTGGAGATCCTGAACGACAAGGAAGGCGTGTGGCGCTGCCGCACCACCTTCAACTGCACCGAGGCATGCCCCCGTGGCATCCAGATCACCAAGGCTATTGCCGAGGTGAAGCAGGCCATCCTGAGCCGTTCGCTCTAGAACGTTCCTTCTCGGATTCTTGAAGGCCAAACGCCTTCTGCGACAAGCCGTCGCCCCTCACCGGGCGGCGGCTTGTCGCGTGTCCGGGATAGGGGCGGGGAGGGAAGGCAGGGGGAGGAGCACGCCCCGGAACCCCGCAGCCCTCGCCGCCTGTACCTCCGACGAACCTCCGAGCGGTCTTCAAAATCCGTCACAAAGTCACAGACATTCTTAAAGGGCCGGTAACGGCCGGGACGGATAGGTAAACCGTCACCGGGAGGGTTATTCTACTGTGTATGGTTTTTGCTAATTCTCGCTACGATTTGTCCACCCCCGTCTTCGACGATTGGGTGGAGCGCATGATGGGCACCCTCGTGCAATTCCGCCGCGAAGTGCACGCCAACCCCGAGCTTTCCTTCCGCGAGATCGTCACGACCGAGCGCCTCATGAACCGACTGCGAGAAGCCGGCATGAACCCCATCGCCTGCGAAGGCACCGGTTGCTATGTCGACATCGGAGACGGCCCCTTCGCCGCGGCTCTGCGCGCCGATATCGACGCACTGCCCATCGTCGAGCAGACCGAGCTGCCCTACTCCTCCACGGTTCCCGGCGTGATGCACGCCTGCGGCCACGATATTCATCAGACCGTCATGTTGGGCGTGGCGCTGGCGCTACACGAGCTCAACGAGAAGACTCCGTTGGGCCGCAGCATCCGTATCCTCTTCCAGCCGGCCGAGGAACAGCTACCCGGTGGTGCCGTACAGATGATTTCCCAGGGCCTGCTCAAGGACGTTCCGCGTGCTTTCGCCCTGCACTGTGACCCGAAGGTGGACCTCGGCCAAATCGGTACGCGCATCGGTGCGATTACCAGCGCCTCCGACACCGTGAAGATTCACCTGAGCGGCCACGGCGGCCATACCTCCCGACCCCACCTGACCGAGGACCTCATCTACGCGATGAGCCAGATTGCGGTGCAGGTTCCCGCCGTGCTGACCCGCCGCACCGACGTTCGTTCGGGCGTGCTGGTTGCTTGGGGCCAGGTCAGCGCCGGCGTCGCCCCCAACGCGATTCCCGCCGAGGGCTACCTGGCCGGCACTATGCGCTGCCTGGACGTTGAGGTGTGGCGCCAGGCGGGCAACCTGCTGGACGAGGTCATCGAACAGGTCGCCGTTCCCTTCGGCGTGGACGCCCGCGTGGAGCACATCCGCGGCGTGCCCCCGGTTGTGAACACCGACATGGAAACCACCATGCTCGAGAACGCCGCCCGCGCCGAACTGGGCGAGGATTCCATCGTGCTCGTCGAGCAGTCCATGGGTGGCGAGGACTTCGCGTGGATGCTGCAGGAGGTGCCCGGCTCCATGTTCCGACTGGGTACCCGCGCCCCCGGCGACCCCACCTACGACCTGCACCAGGGCGACTACGCCCCGAGTGAGCAGGCCATCGGCATTGGCGTGCGCGTCATGGCCGCAACCGCCCTGCGTGCCGTGCGCTTCGAGCTGGCGAAGGCCGCTAAGGCCGCTAACCCGGTACGAGACGAGGCCCGCTAGGCCCCGGGGTACCGAGCCGCGCATCCCGCGTTCTGCCGGCGTGCGGGTGGCAGGTTGTGTCGTTTCATAGAGTTTCGCCTCGCTATCTGACCGATAGCGAGGCGAAACTCTATGCACACGATAGAATTAAAGAGATTATGAGGACATCAGCGTTGTGCCCGTGAACCCGCGCGTGGTCGCGAGGGAGGTTCGGCGGGCACCGCGCGTATTCACGGCGCACGCCGAAGGAGGACGCCCAATGAGCTTCTTTGGGATCGGTAAGAAGAAGTGGGATGAACAGGCGCGCGAGGCGGAGAGCACCGCGGCACAGGACGGGCACGAGGAAAACAAGCCGTCCCGCGGCTCGGGGCTGAGCGACAAAATTATGGAACAGCAGCAGTGGGAGGATTCCCTGCGCCGTTTCGTAAAGTCGGAGAGCACCCGCCAGAACCGCGACGAGGAACGTTCCGAAGAGCACCGCGCCGTGGAAGATCTGAAGCGCGCACTCCTGCACGATGACGAGGAGACCCCCTCGTTCACCGAGGGCTCCCTTTCGGATGCCGGCAAGACCACCGATGAAGAGGAGCGTCGTAGCATCCTGGAGGCTCTGAACTCCTACCCGCACGAGGACTCCGAGGCCGCCGCGGCTCCCGAAGCCCGCGAGGAGAGCAACGACTCCGAGGCCGTCGAGGACGCCCCGGCTGCTCCTGAAACCCCCGCTTTCCTGCGCGACGATGAGGATGAAACCTCCGAGAAGGCCGAGGGCGACTCCTCCACGAAGGCAGAGCCCTCGACCGACACTGCCGAGGATGCTCGCTCCCAGTTTGAAGAGCACCTGCGCGCCGTCCGCGCGGAGAGCTCCGCGGAGGAAAGCCCGGCTACCTCCGACGTCGACGACACCGACCGTAACGCTGCCGCCGAGGAATACCTCTCGGCTGAGCAGATTCGCGAGGCGCGTACCCGCGCCGCCATCATTGAGGCAAAGAACGCCGGCCTGGACGACCTGGCCGCCGTCTACGCGGCTCGCCTGGGTCTGAATCCGGAGAACGAAGAGGACAGCTTCGAGGAGGTCGAGCAGGCCGAGGATTCCGAGGCCGTTGCCGCTAAGCAGCCTGTCGCAGAGCACTCCGCTTCCGAGCGTTCTACCGAGCCCGAACCCCTCAGCGCCGAGCCTACCCGCTCAGGCGAAAAGACCGAACCTGCGGCGGAGGTACTTGTGAGCGAGACGGTTGCGGTAGAGGAGCTTTCCGAGCCTGCCGAGCCTTCTAACGAATCCGAGGAGAAGCTCGAGGTTGCTAAGGACGAGGCAAAGAAGGACACCGAGGACCCCGCATCCGAGCCGGGATCCGACGAAGCCGCCTCCGCCGAGCAGAAGCTGAGCGCCGATGACGCCGAGCTTGTGGCCGAATCCATTGTGCTCACCGCCCCCGCAGAGGGTGCCGCGGACCTCCCCGTCCTCGGCGAGCAGCGCGCCCTCCACTCGCTGACTGAGCTCATGCGCACCCGCGGTTCGGGAACCCTGAGCCTGGAGCTGCGCCAGGTGGATGAGGACATGCACTACCGCCTGCTGCACCGCGGTCGCGAGGTCGAGAACGGCATCGTGCTGCCCGGCGTTGACTGGTTTGCGCCCGTCGCAGCCCTGTACACCGAGGCCCAGGAAGCCGGCGCGACCTGGAACCGCGCGGCTGTGACCCTGAACCCGCGCCTGGGCGAGGGCCTGGAGGTGCACGCCTCCTACCTGGGTGCCGTAGATGGGCAGACCACCCACGAGAGCTTCCTGCTCGAAACCCCCGCCCGCGAGGAGACCTCGGTTGTGGCTACCGCTGAGGCGGCTGAGGCAGCCGAAGCTCACCAGGCTGAAGCACCCGAGGCTGAGGCAGCGGAGGCTGAGGCATCCGAGTCCGGCGATTCCCCGAAGGTTGAGTCCGAGACCCCCGCAGCTGAGGCTCAGCCCTCCGAGGAAGTCCGCGAGGAACAGGCTCCCGAGCAGGTCGAGCGTCAGAGCGCTCCTGCGGGCCTCGCCGTTGCCGGCGCTGCCGTGACCGGTGCCGCCGCGCTCGCCGCCTCGGCCTCCGAATCGGGCGAAGCCTCGGTCGCCGAGCCCGAGTACGAGCACGACTACGATAACGACCCGATTTTCGGTACCTCCAACTCGCAGGACGCCGAGGCTACTTCCGCACAGCCGGAGCAGCCCGAGGTTTCTGAGGCTGACGAGGACACCGAGCCCGTGCACGCCCAGCCCGATGCCGCTGAGGCTGAGGATGCTGAGGCCGAGGCCGTCGACCACGGCGAAGAGATGGAAGCCGCCCTGGCCGCTATCGTCGCCAACGCCCAGGAGAAGCTGGACGAGCCGCAGGAACCCGAGGAAACCTCCACCGAGGCTGCCGCGTTCGTCTCCGTCGAGGAGCCCGCGGCACCGGTCGAGGCTCCTGCCGCTGAGGCCTCCGGCGCTGAGGCTTCCAACGCTGAGTCTTCCGCCGCGGAATCCTCCGCTCACGAGGCTCCCGCCGAAAAGGGTGAAAAGACCGCTGAGGAGGTAGCATCCACCGAGGCTGAGCCCGAACTGCCCACCTTCCTGAACGACCACGAGTTGGTGCCCGCCGACGAAGCAGAGGAACCCTCGAAGACCGCGAAGGCAGAGGAACCCGAACCCGCCCAGGTCCGTTCCGAGGAACCTGCAAAGGCGGAGGCCCCGGCGCCCGCCGTCACCGGTGCGCTCGCCGCGGCAGCGGCCGTGGCCGCCGGTGGCGCCGTAGCATCCGCGGCATCCGTTGCTTCTTCGGCAGCGACCTCTGCCCCCTCGACCCCGGTCCTGAGCGAGCTCAACGAGTTGCCCACCGTCGCCGAGGAGCCGGATACCCCCGCATCCCAGCCGGTGAGCCCGCTGGTTCCTTCCGAAACTCAGCTGGCCGAGGGCAACCTCGTGCTGACCGAGGCCCAGGTCGCCCAGCGTCTGGCCCCGGTCGTCGAGCACCTCTTCGGCGAGAACGGCACCGCGAAGGACGCCACGACCGTGCTGATTCGCGTGCGTGCGCTCGGCTCGTACTACGACGCCCTGACCCACGTGCGACGCAACGGCTTCTGGGAGCAGGCACGCACCTTCGAGCTGATTCCCGAAACCCTGCTCGATATTCCCGCTCTGAAGACCGACTCGTACAGCGAGGGTGAGGGCTCGCCGCTGGCCATGAGCCTCACCTTCACCCCCGGCGTGCCGGTACAGGCTGCGTTCGGCTATGCGAACGAGCAGGCCTTCGTCAGCTACCCGCGCCCGCTGGATGCTGAACGCTACGTGGAGGAGCTGCGCATGTTCCCGCGTCTGGGCTCGAAGATCCCGGCGCACATGACGAGCGCCCTGTCGCACTGGAACCTCTAAAACCATTTGAGTCGCGCCGCGCCGGCTCCCCGTGTGGGGATCGGCGCGGCGCGCTGTATTCACACTTTCGATGAGGAAGACCGCTATGACTGATACCCCCGCCACTCCCGATTTGCCCGCCACCCGGAGCAGCGAAGACACCGCCCGTCGAGCCGGAGAGGCCTTCGAGACGCTCGTTGAGACGATGGCCCGCCTGCGCGCTCCCGGAGGTTGCCCCTGGGACGCCGAGCAGACCCACGCCTCCCTGATTCGTTACCTCGTGGAGGAATCCTACGAGGTCGTCGAGGCGGTCGAAACCGGCGGCGAGCCCAACATGCCGCTACTGCGTGAAGAGCTCGGCGATGTGCTGCTGCAGGTCGTGTTCCACTCCGACATCGCCGCGGCAAACCCGCAGGGCTTCGACATCGTGCAGGTGGTTGAGGGTCTTGTGCAGAAGCTTCGTGCGCGCCACCCCGACGTGTTCGCGGCTGAGTCCGAGAACTCTTCGGAGGCGCCCCGTACCGCTGCTGAGCAGCAGGCGGCGTGGGATGCGTTGAAGAAGAAGGAGAAGAGCGACCGCGGCGCGCTGGACGGTATTCCGCCGCATCTGCCGGCGCTCGCCATGGCTGAGAAAGCCGCCTCGAAGGCACGGAAGGCCGGCATCATTCTGCCCCCGGAGCCCACGAGCATGGACGACGACCTGCGTTATATGCACACCGAGGAGGAGTTCGGCGAGCTTTTGTTCGCGCTGGTCTGCCGCGCTCAGCGCAACGGCCTGGACGCTGAGCGTGCCCTGCGTTCGTACACTCGCCGCTATATTGCGCAGCATACGCATGATGAGCCGCGCTATTAACCGTGGGTGACGCCCCGCCGGTTGGGGTCGTGTTGTGCTTTGGGATACATCCCACACGCGCGGTCGGCAGGGGAGTGGGGGCTCTCTGCACGTCGATTGCCGCGTCCTGTAGGGCTACTAAGGGTTCCATACACCTTCACTAAGGGGTCTAAAAAAGCGGTGGCTACTAGTGTGTTTGTGTGGGAGTTTTGCTAAAATTTAGGGGACGCGACGCGCCACGACCGGGTGTGTCGTTCACATCCTTGACGTCTCATAAGGAGAACAATCCATGGCTGTTATTACCGCAGTTCACGCACGCCAGATCCTGGATTCCCGCGGCAACCCGACCGTTGAGGTCGAGGTTCTGCTCGAAGACGGTGCATTCGCACGCGCAGCTGTGCCCTCGGGCGCATCCACCGGTGAGTGGGAGGCTGTTGAGCGCCGCGACGGCGACAAGTCCGTATACCTGGGCAAGGGTGTTCTGGGCGCAGTGAAGTCTGTTATCGAAGAAATCGCTGAAGAGGTCATCGGCATCGAGGCTTCCGACCAGCGCGCTGTTGACGCAGCCATGATTGCTCTGGACGGCACCAACAACAAGGGCAAGCTGGGCGCCAACGCTATCCTGGGCGTCTCCCTGGCCGTGGCCAAGGCTGCTGCTGAGTCTGCAGACCTGCCCCTGTACAAGTACCTCGGCGGCCCGAACGCCCACGTTCTGCCCGTCCCCATGATGAACATCCTCAACGGTGGTTCTCACGCAGACTCCAACGTTGACATCCAGGAGTTCATGATTGCTCCCATCGGCTTCGACACCTACTCCGAGGCTCTGCGCGCAGGCGTTGAGGTTTACCACTCCCTGAAGTCCGTGCTGCACGACCGCGGTCTGGCAACCGGCCTGGGCGACGAGGGTGGCTTCGCACCCAACCTGGAGTCCAACGCAGCTGCACTGGACCTGATCGTTGAGGCAATCGAGAAGGCTGGCTACAAGCCGGGCGAGCAGGTTGCACTGGCTCTGGACGTTGCTTCCTCCGAGTTCTACAACGACGGAGCATACGACTTCGAGGGTCAGAAGAAGTCCGCAGCCGAGATGAGCGCATACTACGCTGACCTGGTTGCTAAGTACCCGCTGGTTTCCATCGAGGATCCGCTGGACGAGAACGACTGGGAGGGCTACAAGACCCTGACCGAGCAGATCGGTGACAAGGTCCAGATCGTTGGTGACGACCTGTTCGTGACCAACCCCGAGCGCCTGGCTCGCGGCATCAAGGAGGGCGCTGCTAACGCTCTGCTGGTGAAGGTGAACCAGATCGGTTCGCTGACCGAGACCCTGGACGCAATGGAGCTGGCTCAGCGCCACGAGTACCGTTGCATGGTTTCTCACCGTTCCGGTGAGACCGAGGACGTCACCATCGCCGACCTGGCTGTTGCAACCAACGCAGGCCAGATCAAGACCGGTGCTCCCGCACGTTCCGAGCGCGTTGCTAAGTACAACCAGCTGCTGCGCATCGAGGAAGAGCTGGGCGACGCAGCTGTCTACGCTGGCAAGTCCGCATTCCCCCGCTTCAAGGCATAAGCTACTGAAGCATGTGACCGCGTGAGCGGTTAGCTCTCAAGGAGGCGGCGCTACCCCAATCGGGGTGGCGCCGCCTCCGGCCGTACCCGGGAGAGCACCCGTTACCCGGGTAGCGCAGAAAGCCCTGGAGCCCCTCGAAATAGGCCAGGAAACAGTCCCGGGAGGAGCGCTCAGGCGGGTACACAAACCCGGGTAGAATAGGTAGAAGCGCACCGCTGTAGGAACAACGATGGGGGAGAGAACTAATGAGCCAGCGAGCAGACGAGCAGACCCGGCGTAACGCAACGGGTCGCACCTCGGCTGAGGACCGCGGCACCGCTCAAACCTCCACCGATTCCCAGAAACCCTCGGCGGCCCGCCAGGCCGGCACCTCCCTGCTGAAGAAGGCCAGCGCGCTCTTCTTCGGTGTGGGCCTCAACCGCCGTCACCCCGAACGCGAACGCGCGGAGCAGGCCCGCCGGCAGGAGCGCGCGCGGCGCCGTGCCCGTCGGCAGAACGGTGAAGATGAAGGCTACGCCACGCCCGTGGCCGCCCACATGTTCTCCGGGCGAAGCTTCCTGATGACCGTTATGGTGGGCGTGATTGCCCTTGGCACCGCATACCCGGTGCTGACCTACATGGATCAGGACCGGGAAATGAACCGAATCCACACCCACATCTCGCAGCTGCAGCAGGAGAACGCCCAGCTGAAGGCCGAACAGACCTGGTGGAACGACGATAACTACGTGCGCCAGCAGGCCCGCAGCCGCCTCTACTACGTCAACCCCGGGGATACTCCCTACGTGGTCACCGGCATCACCGACGACTCCTCGAAGGCTGACAAGACCTCCGCAAACGCAAAGAATGCCCCCGAGGACGCCTGGACCACCAAGATCTGGGACTCCCTCGAAAAGAACTAAAACCGCGCCGAGCGGCTGGCCGAGAGGCTCGCCGCGCAGACCGGCGACCCGCCACGAACCCACGACCCTAACGTTCCCGGACCGCACGAGCGGACGGGACAGGAATAAGGACTATGAGCACCGAAAACACCATTGAGGACCTGAAGAACCGTACCCCCGGCGGTTTCGGCGTGACCGTTGAAACCCTGAAGCCCACCGAGCAGGACATCCGTGTTCTCTCCGCACAGCTGGGCCGCAAGGTGCGCGACGTGGTCGAGATTCCCGCCCGCTGCGTGTGCGGCAACCCGCTGGTCGCCGCCACCGCACCCCGCCTGAGCAACGGCACCCCCTTCCCGACCGTGTTCTACCTGGCGCACCCGGTCATCACCGCCGCCGCATCCCGCCTGGAGGCTGGCGGCCTCATGTACGAGATGACCGACGCCCTCGCCGAGGATGCCGAACTGGCCGCTGCCTACGCCGCAGCCCACAAGAATTACCTGGCCGAGCGTGAGCGCATCCGCCTGATCAGCGGTACCGACGAGGTTCCCGAGATTGACGGCATCTCGGCCGGCGGCATGCCGACCCGTGTGAAGTGCCTGCACGCCGTCATCGGCCACACCCTGTCGGTGGGTCGCGGCGTGAACCCGATGGGTGACCGCGGCCTGGACGCTATCGCAGAATGGTGGACCCCCGAGGCATGCTCCTGCGACCCCGCCTGGCGCGAGGAAGCCTAAATACTGATTTCGATGCGCCCGCACCGTCGCCCGTGACGGCGCGGGCGCATAATAGATAGAAAGAGCGCCGAGAAGCGAAAACAGCTTCGCCTGCGGCGCTCGCGTTGCCTTGGGCAGCGAACGATGATGACGATAGTCCTGAAAGGAACCCACCGTGCGCGTTGGAGCGATTGACTGCGGTACGAACTCTATCCGTCTGCTGATTGCCGATTCCACCACTGAGGTGGTGGACGGGGTCGAGAAGACCGTCCTGAAGGACGTTGTGCGCGAGATGCGCATCGTGCGTCTGGGCCAGGGCGTGGATGCGACCGGCTGGCTGGCGCAGGAGGCCCTGGACCGCACCTTCGCGGCGGCTCGCGAGTACGCCGTACTGCTGCGTGACCACGACGTGGACTCGGTGCGTTTCGTGGCGACCAGCGCAACCCGCGATGCGGGCAACCGCAACGTCTTCGTGAACGGCATCCGCGACATCCTGGGCATTGAGCCCGAGGTGATTAGCGGCGACGAGGAAGCCGCGCTCTCCTTCGCGGGTGCCGTGCGCGCCGTGGGTGCAGGCGACGGCGACACCCTGGTGTTCGACCTGGGCGGTGGCTCCACCGAATTCGTGCTGGGGGATGAGTCGGGCGTGAAGGCTTCCCGTAGCGTCAACATCGGTTGCGTGCGCCTGACCGAGCGTCACATGGTGAACGCGCCGGCGACCGAATCGCAGATTGCCCGCGTTGAGGCAGACACCGACGAAGCTCTTGACGTGGCCCGCAAGACCGTCCCCCTGCAGAACGCCCGCCGCGTGGTGGCCGTGGCCGGTACCGCGACGACGATTGCGGCGGCCGCCCTGGGCCTGGACCGCTACGATTCCGAGGCCATTAACGCGCAGACCTTCTCCATCGAGACCGTTCAGAAGACTTCCCGCTGGCTGGCTTCCCTGGACCGTGCCGAGCGCGAGGCCCTGGGCTACATGCATCCGGGCCGGGTGGACGTGATTGGTGCCGGTGCAACGATTTACGCCCGCATCCTGACTCGCCTGAACGAGCTGACTGACGGCGCGGTGGATTCGGTGACGGTGAGCGAGCACGACATCCTGGACGGCATCGCGCTGTCCCAGCTGTAGCCCGTTACCTTGGCAAAAATCCGTCCCGATGTCGGGCCGGAAATCCTAACGGCCGACCCGCGCGGTGCGGGTCGGCCGGCCTGTATTGTCTAGCTGAGCTTGCCTCACCAGGTGAGTTTGCGTCGTTCAGTTGAGGAGAAACGAATGGATCGGTTTGCGCGTGCCGCGCGGTGCATCCGTCGCCCCCTGGGTGTTCTGCGTTCGGCGGGCCTGAACCCGGTGCGCTCGCGTGCGGCCGGGTCGCTGGCCTCTGCCGCCCTGCTGACCCTGTTGCCGCTGGGTCCGGCCTCGTGGCTGACCGCGGCCAACGCGACCGATCCCAGCTCCTCGGCCACGGCCTCTCCGAGCCCGAAGAGGGAGGTGACGGCCACCCCCTCGCCGTCGGGCACGGCGGTGCCGAAGAGCACGGCCGCCCCGAGCCAGGGTGCGGATACCGCCAACGGCGACGATGTGCGCCACCGCGAGTACTGGCTGAACGAGTACGGCATTACCTCGCTGTGGTCGCAGGCCACGGGTAAGGGCGTGACGGTTGCCGTGATTGACACGGGTGTGGACGGGAACCACCCGGATTTGGCGGGCAACGTGCTGCGCGGTACCGATGTCTCGGGTGTGGGCAGCGAGGACGGCTGGCAGGGCCTGGGCGCGGAGCCGATGCACGGCACGGAGGTCGCCTCGCTGATTGCCGGCCACGGCCATGATACTCAAGGGTACTCCGCGATTGCGGGTCAGCCGGGTAAGCCGACCGGCATGATTGGCGTGGCCCCGGATGCGAAGATCCTGCCGATTTCGCTGAACATGGGTACGACCGGCGGTAAGAGCATCGACGAGCAGATTCCTGCCGCGGTGCGCTACGCGGTCGACCACGGCGCACAGATTATCAACATGTCGATTGGCTCGAATAAGACGAGCTGGCCGCAGAGCTGGGATGACGCTTTCGCCTACGCCGAGCAGAAGGGCGTGCTGATTGTGGCGGCGGCGGGTAACCGCGGTAGCGGCCTGACTCAGGTGGGTGCTCCCGCGACGATTCCGGGCGTGCTGACGGTCGGCGGCGTGGACCGAAAGAAGCAGGTTTCTGAAGGCTCGTCGACGCAGGGTATTTCGATTGCCGTGGTTGCTCCGAGCACCGACATGATTGCGGCGGCCCCGGGCAACGGGTACATGCTGTGGTCGGGCTCTTCTGCGGCGGCCCCCCTGGTGACGGGCGTGGCGGCGCTGTTAAAGCAGAAGTACCCGCAGGAGTCTGCGGCTCAGCTGGCCCAGCGTTTGATTGCCTCAGCCGATGACGAGGGCGCTACGGGTCGTGACCCGCTGTACGGGTACGGCGTGTTCAACCCACAGGACGCTATGGCTCTGCCCGCGCCCACGGTGACGGCGAATCCGCTGGGTTCGATGTCGGAGTGGATTGCGGTGCACCGCAAGCACCAGGTGAGTGCACCGTCGCCCAGCGATTCCGCGCCCGTGCACGAAGAGGGCGAGAACATCGTGAAGCAGGCGGCCCCGGACGCGAGCCGCCCGCCGGAGGACCGCGGCTGGTTGCCGCCGGTCATTGTGGGCGCGCTCCTGGTGTGGGTCACGATTATTACCGCCGGTGCGGTGCATCGTCTGCACCGGATGCACGTGCGGGCAGGCGACGCGGCCCGTCAGGTGGGGACCGCGGTGCGCGAGCAGGCGCATCACGCGGCGGAGCACGTGCCGCATCCGCATCACCAGCCTCACCGGCGCGGCGGTTCGTCGTCGTAGCGAGGGACGGCCCCGCGGGATTGCACTTTTTGCGGGGTGGGGGAGCGGCTAATGCCGGTCCGTTATATTTCTTGCCTTAGCCCGTTCGCGAACGGCTGAGTTTCTGCTGGCCGCGGTGATTCTCTCTCATGGCGGTACCTGATGGGTTCAAACGCACCCAATCGTAACGAAAAATTCGAACGTTGAACGAAAAAATGGAAAGGGTTCGCCTAACCGTAAGTGCCTTATCTTGTGTGAACCTCGTTCAAGCCTCGAAACTTTTGGCTTAGGTGTGCCCTCGAGAGGGCATAAATGCGATTTCACCTAAACAAAAGGCGTAAAATATATGGTGAACCAGGTATGTAACAGACAGGCTCGTGCCGCTAGCCACTTCGCGTTGCGTAAGGACTTCCAGGGCGAGCCGCTTCGTTTGTTAGGAAAGCTTTCGGAACGAGCCGGAGGCTACGCATACCACCCTACCGGGATGAGAACTCCCGGTACCTGAGACTAGGAAGTAACTAACATGGCATTCACTAAGGTGGCACAGGACCGTCCCCGCGTCCTGATTGTCGGTGGTGGCTACGTCGGCTTCACCGTTGCTAAGAAGATTCAGAAGGCTATCAAGGAGACCGGTGGCGTCGTCACCATCGTCGAGCCGAACCCCTACATGACCTACCAGCCCTTCCTCCCCGAGGTTGCGGCAGGTTCCATGGAAGGCCGTAACGCAACCGTGCCGCTGCGTCAGCACCTGCGCGACACCGAGCTGATTCCCGGCCGTGTTGTCTCCATCGACCATGCAAACCGCACTGCCGTCGTTGAGCCCACCGATAATGGCGAGCCCTTCGAGCTGAAGTACGACGAGATCGTGCTGGGCGCCGGTGCCGTGACCCGTGCCTTCCCGATTCCGGGTCTGGCAGACGTGGCCATCGGCATGAAGACCATCGAAGAGGCCGTCTCGGTTCGTAACTGGGTTCTGGACCGCATCGAGGTCGCATCCCTGCTGACCGACGCTGAGGCTCGTCGTCGCGCCCTGACCTTCGTGATCGTGGGCGGTGGCTTCGCCGGTATCGAGACCATCTCCGAGCTCGAGGACATGGCACGCGTGGCTGTCGAGCGTAACGAGCGCCTGTCTGTCTCCGATCTGCACTTCGTGCTGATTGAGGCCGCACCGCGCATCATGCCCGAGGTCCCCGCAGACCGCGCCGAGAAGGTTGTCGCAGAGCTGCGCGCCCGCGGCATCGAGGTTCTGCTCAACACCTCCCTGGCTGACGCAACCGACGGCAACCTGCAGCTGATCAACATGGCTGACAAGTCCCCCGCCGGCGAGATCTCCACCGACACCCTGGTCTGGACCGCAGGTGTGGCAGCGTCCCCGATGCTGAAGAAAACCGACTTCCCGATTGACGAGCGCGGCCGCGTGCGCGTGAGCGCCGACCTGCGCGTCACCGGTGATGACGGCGTGGTTGAGGGCGCATGGGCTGCAGGCGATAACGCTGCTGTTCCGGACCTCTCCGGCGGCGGCGTGGGCGGCTTCTGCGTCCCCAACGCTCAGCACGCTTCCCGCCAGGCTGTTGTTCTGGCTAAGAACCTGCTGGCTGCTCGCCGCGGCGAGCCCCTGACCGACTACTACCACGAGACCATCGGTGTTGTGGCAGGTCTGGGCCTGTGGAAGGGCGTTGCAAACTTCAAGGGCAAGACCATTGGTGGCCCGCTGGCTTGGATGATGCACCGCGGCTACCACGGTTCCGCAATCCCCACCGCCGAGCGTACCGTTCGCGTTATGACCACCTGGGCTCTGAACCAGATTTTCGGTCGCGACACCTCCTCGATTCGCCACCAGCGCTCCCCGCGCCTGGCATTCCAGGAAGCAACCGGTACCGCTCCCGCACCGCACAAGGCAAAGCTCTAAACCGAGCTGGCCGATAGCCGGTGAGGCCGCTTAGGCCTTGGACGTGAAACGGGCGGCGCCGAGGACTTCGGTCTTCGGTGCCGCCCTTCGCTGTATTCACGGTGTTTCCCAGGGGTGGCATTTCGTCATCCAACCTGCCCCCGCCTCGGGCGAGAGCCGGTGCGGGCTATTGGGTACCGAGGAGCGGATATGCGTTACCCGGGATTCGTGGAATAATGGTGTTCTATGTTTGGTGTGCACCAAACGAGCCCCCATAGTCCAATTGGCAGAGACAGAGGACTTAAAATCCTTGTGTTCTGGGTTCGAGTCCCAGTGGGGGCACTCGTCGGCCGTCAAACGGTGACGCGTACAGGGCGGCGGTCCATTCCCCGAGGGGAAATGGACCGCCGCCCTTCGCCGTAGCACTGCCGCTATAGCCTCGATGCGGAGGCAGAACAACGTTCCGGATAAAGAGACGATGCCCCCGACCCATACTATCGGGGGCATCGTCGAGCACGCGGCGGTGCTCTCTTCACCGCGGGTAGATAAGGGCCGCGCGCTGCCGGAATCAGCGCGGCCCGGCGGTGAAGCCTGGTTCGACTACCGGTGATTGGTTGCCCGTGCGGGGCACCGAGTCGGAGGTCGAAAGTCTATCTGTGGACGCTACTTGCGGCGTGCGAAGAGCGCGTCGATGGAGAATTTGCCGGCGCCGGTGAAGAAGAAGGCTGCTGCGATTGCGGCAAGGGTGAGAACGTATTCGTAGCCGCCCTTGGAAGCGGAGAAACCTGCCGCGAGGTGGACGAAAATGAGGGCGCCGCTCATGGATACTACAGATGCTGCTGCCGCGATGCGGGTGCCCGCACCCAGGATAATCATGGTGCCGCCGAGTAGTTCGGTTGCCATGGCGAAGTATGCCGCTGCGGCTGCCATGGGGATGCCCATCTGCTCGAAGGATGCGACGGTACCCGCGGGGGTCCATTCGAATGCCTTCTGGATGCCGTGCATAATCATGACGAAGCCGAAGACGAGGCGGAGGATAAGTAGGCCGGCGGATTTCATGGTGTCGTTGTTCATGCCTTTAAGTTTGACAAGTAAAGTTTTACACTTCAAGTAAATTCAGTCCATAGCGGAAAAGGGTGTAAAAAGTGGTGAAAAACAGGGCTAAAAAGTGACTTGCATCCCAAAAAGAGGGGTTTTAGATGACGTTTTGTGACGGCGCTCAATACATAAAACCTCCTCTCGGCGGCTTCCGGAACCCCAAAAACATGAGACCCTTAAAGGAGCACAGCCGTAGGCGCACCCGCCCTGAACGGGATAGCAGAGCCAGAAAGGCATAACATGCAGACTCAGCCCTCTCTCATCGCCGTCGATATGGATGGCACCTTCCTCACCGACGCGAAGACCTTCGATACCGAACGCTTCTCCGCGATTCTCGATCGCCTGGATGCGCGCGGTATTCGATTCGTGGTGGCCAGCGGCAACACCTACGCCAAGCTGCAGGATTACATGCGCGGCTTTGAGAACCGAGGCCTCATCTACATTGCCGAGAACGGCGCTTACCTGGCAGACGATAGCGGCCAGCTGGCGGTGCACCCCTTCCGAGAGGAAGACGTTCCCGCCATCTACGAAGTGCTGGATGGGCTAAAGCAGATTGGCTTACTCGTATGCACCACCGAAGGAATCTTCCTACCGAAGGATCGCCGCGAACAGATTGTGCACGTCATCCGTAATTACTTTGAGGACACGGGCCAGAGTATTCCCGATACCCTGACTCTGGAGGACTTCGCGGGGTTCTTCTTTCCCGGTGCGATTCTGGTTGACTCCATTGAGGAGGTTCACGGGGCACCCATTAAGTTCCCGCTGCTGACCCCTCCGGCGCAGACCCAAAGCATTAACGCGCATCTGCGCGAGGTGCTGCCCGAGGGTGTGACCCCGCTGGTTAGCGGCTTCGGGGCAATCGACCTGGTTCGCACGGGCGTGAATAAGGCGACGGGTCTGCAGGATCTCTGTGAGCGATTCGGCTACAGCCCCGAAGGAATCCTCGCCTTCGGCGACGGCGAGAATGATAGCCGGATGCTTAGCTTCGCCGGACACGGTGTGGCCACGGGGAATGCCGCGCCGAGTGTGAAGGAGCTGGCCGATGAGGTGATTGGCACGAACGAGGAGCAGGCCGTTCTGAGCTATCTGGAAGACTTGCTGGATGCGCTGGATGCGCGTGACGCCTCCTAGCATCTCTCGCCGGCCTCTTACGAAAGTCTGGTGTCTGCGCGGAGTCGCGCTATGTGAGACTATGCCGTGCTCAGAACGAACAGAAGCGTGAGCTGGGCAACCATCGGTTAGAATTAAACGCATTAGTAGTACTTATCTATCCAAGGAGAGAAAGATGGCGGGAAACCCGCTTATTAATTCAATGACGAAGAAGCAGGGGCAGGGCGATCCTCGCTTCGGTCGCTTCGGCGCCGGTGGCCAGGCTCAGCAGAGCCAGCAGCAGGCTTACGGTCAGCAGAGCCAGCCCCAGTACGGCCAGGCTCAGTATAGCCAGCAGGGCTACGGTCAGCCCCAGTATGGCCAGCAGGCCTACGGTCAGCAGAGCCAGCCCCAGTACGGCCAGGCTCAGTATGGCCAGCAGGGCTACGGTCAGCCGCAGTACACCGATTACAGTGCTCCGACCTACTCCGAGCCGACCTACTCCGAGCCGGTTCCGGCCGGTGAGCGTCTGACCATGAACGACGTGCTGGTCAAGACCGCCATTAACCTGGGCCTGGTCGTGGTGGGCGCCGTGGTCGCATGGTACGTGCCCGTGCTGATGCTCCTGGGTCTGCTGGGCGGCCTGGTGCTGGGCCTCGTGAACTCCTTCAAGCAGAAGGTTTCCCCGGTTTTGGTCATGGCCTACGCGCTCATGGAGGGCATGATGCTGGGCGGTCTGTCCGCCATCGTCAACCTGCGCTACCCGGGCACCGCCATCCAGGCGGTTCTGGCAACAATCGTGGTTGCGGGTGTGACCCTGGCTCTCTTCGCCAACGGCAAGATTCGCACCACCCCCAAGCTGAATAAGATTTTCATGATTGGTGCGCTCAGCTACCTGGGTTACGGCCTGGTGTCCATGCTGACCGCTGGTCTCTTCGGCTTCTCGCTGAATAGCATGAGCATCGGTGGTATCCCGCTGGGTCTGCCGATTGCTCTGATCGCGGTTGCGATGGCAACCTACTCGCTGCTGATTGACTACACCACGACCGCCGAGGCTGTGGATGCGGGTCTGCCGCAGAGCGAGTCCTGGCGCCTGGCTTTCGGCCTGACCGCATCGCTGGTGTGGCTGTACGTTGAGATTCTGCGCGTACTCATGTACCTGGCAAGCATCTTCAGCAACGACTAAAAATTCGTACGAAGCGGCGGTACCGTAGCGGTGCCGCCGCTTTCGCGGCTTTGGCGGGGTTTAGCGCCCCACGAATACCGGCTCGCCCAGCAACCTGGCGGGCTTGAGAAAGAGAGACAGCGTGAAGCATATATCGAGTGCCGAAGAACGTCGGGCGGGGGAGGGCTACCGGGTTCCCTTCGCCGTGGACGTGGCCGGCGCGTGGTCCTGGCGCCTCATCGTGATTGCCGGCGCGGGCTGGGTCGTGTGGAAGGGCTTGGGGCACGTCTCCCTGCTGGTCATCGCGATGATGGTGGCCATGCTCCTGGCGGCTCTGCTGAGCCCGACCGTCATGCTCCTGCGGAAGAAGGGCGTGCGGGCCGGCGGCGCGGCTGCTATCGCCGAGCTGGGTCTGCTGCTGCTTCTCGCCGTGATTATTTCGCTGACCGGTCAGCAGCTGGTGCGCGGTTTCGCCACGATGGCTAATAAGGCGGTGCAGGGCTATCAGCAGCTCGTGGACTGGCTGAAGAGCCTCGGGTACGATTTGGGTGCTGACCAGCTGAACCAGCTCCTGCACCAGATTGAGAACACTTTTAAGGACAATCCGAACACCGTGCTGAACGGAGTGTCTCGGGTCGGTTCGACCGCTGCCGATGTCGCAACCGGTGTGCTCCTAACCCTGTTCACGCTGCTTTTCTTCCTGATGGAGGGCGAACGCATCTGGCTGTTCGTCGTCGGTCTCTTCCCCAAGGACGCGCGCGAGGCCGTGAATGGTGCGGGCCGCGCGGGCTGGAAGTCCCTGGGCGCCTACGTCCGCGTGCAGATTCTGGTGGCCGCGATTGATGCCATCGGTATCGGCCTGGGCGCCGCCATCCTGGGTGTGCCCCTGGCGATTCCGCTGGGCGTGCTGGTGTTCCTGGGTTCCTTTATCCCGGTGATTGGTGCGCTGTTCTCCGGTGTCGTGGCGGTGCTTCTGGCGCTCGTGGCCCTGGGGCCGGTGCAGGCGCTGATTATGCTGGGCATCGTGCTACTGGTGCAGCAGGTGGAGTCGCATATTCTGCAGCCGCTCATCATGGGTAAGGCTGTATCACTGCACCCGCTGGCCGTGATTTTCTCGGTGGCCGGCGGCTCCATGATTTTCGGTGCCGTGGGCGCGCTGTTCGCGGTGCCGACGCTGGCCGTGGTGAACTCGGTGGTGCGCTACCTGGCGAATCGCGGTTGGGAACACGATCCCAGCCTACGCGATGAGGAGTTCCTCTTCCCGCACGAGGTGGCTCGCCGCGAGCAGGCTGAGGAGAAGGCCCAGGAACGGCAGGAGAGCGTCAAGAAGCTGGCCTCCCGAGTGCCGCGCCATCAGAAGGCTGAGGCGCCTGAGAATCGGGCTTCCGAGGCTTCGGACTCCTCCGAAGACTAGGGGCCTGCATCGAGCGGGAGGTTTTGGCGTAGGGCACCCCGCCATCCTCGATAACGCACCGCTAACTCGTCCCGGCGATACCGCCGGCCGCGATGCCGTCTACGGCGGTGTCTCGCCAGGGGGCTACTCGCGACCGGGTAGCCCCCTTCGCTGTACCCATCCTCTAAAATGGGATGAGCAATACATCACCGTCCCGCGCCCGCGGGACAACGCACCGTCAGAATGGAAAACCCGTGAGCGTAGATCTCGACTCCCTGCCCGTGACCATTACCGATATTGAACGTGCCGCAGAGCTGCTCGAAGGCGTTATTGAACGCACCCCGGTCGCCCATTCGCGTGCCCTGAGCCAGCGCCTGGGTTCCGAGGTGTTCTTCAAGTGTGAGAACCTACAACGCGCCGGTTCGTTCAAGGTGCGCGGCGCGTATGTGCGCATGGCAAAGCTCTCCGAGGAGGAGAAGAAGCGCGGCGTGGTGGCCGCGAGCGCGGGTAACCACGCGCAGGGTGTGGCCCTGGCGGCTGACCGCCTGGGCATTAAGGCCCGCATCTACATGCCGCTGGGCGCGGCGCTGCCGAAGATTACCGCAACCCGCGATCACGGTGCCGAGGTTGAGCTGTACGGCGTGACCGTGGACGAGGCCCTGGCGGAGGCGAAGCGCTACGCCGAAGAGACCGGCGCGGTCTTCGTGCACCCCTTCGATAACGAAGACATTATCGCGGGCCAGGGCACGATTGGCCTGGAGATTCTGGAGCAGGTGCCCGATGTGGATACCGTCATCGTGGGTGTTGGCGGCGGCGGCCTGCTGGCCGGCCTGTCCGCGGCGATTCGCGCGAAGGAGCAGGAGCTCGGCAAGAAGATCAAGATTATCGGTGTTCAGGCTGAGCACGCCGCGGCCTACCCGCTGTCCCTCGCTGCGGATGCTCTGGTGCCCCTGAAGAAGGTCTCCACCATCGCCGACGGTATCGCCGTGGGTCGCCCCGGCCAGATGCCCTTCTCCATCATCAAGGAGCTGGTGGATGACGTGGCGACCGTGAGCGAAGACGATATCGCCCGCGCCCTCATTTTCCTCATGGAACGCAACAAGCTCGTGGTGGAGCCCGCCGGTTCGGTGCCCGTGGCGGCGCTGATGAACGGCAAGCTGAAGGAAGAGTACGGCGACCTGGGCACCGTCGTGTGCGTGCTCTCGGGCGGCAATATCGACCCGATGCTGATGCTGAAGGTGATTCAGCGCGGTCTTTCCGCTGCCGGCCGCTACATGACCATTAAGATGATGCTCTCTGACCGCCCGGGTGAGCTGGCAACCATCTCACGCATCATCTCCGAGAACGACGCGAACGTTACCGGTGTGGATCACACCCGCGTGGGTGGCTCGCTCTCCATGGGCGATGTGTCCATCACCATCGACATGGAAACCAAGGGTGTGGAGCACTGCCGCCAGGTCATTTCTGCCTTGGAGTACGAGGGCTTCAAACCGATTATCGTCTACTAAGCCGACCTTACATTTTGTGGGTTGCCGCTCGCTCGTGAATCTTCACGCGGTGAAGCGGAAGACATAAAAAGTGCGGGGTGCCGATTCCGAAGAATCGGCACCCCGCACTTTTAGCGTGTTGGCGCCGGGGCCGTGGACCTCGACAGCCGCAAATCTATGAGCCTCGACTTAGGCGTGGTAGGGGGTCACAGAGACAATCTTGGCGCTCAGCTCCTTGCCGTTCGGAGCGGTGTAGGAAACCTCGTCGCCCTGCTTAGCGCCCAGGATTGCGGCACCCAGCGGGGACTTCTCCGAGAAGACCTTCAGATCGGTACCGGCGGGGAGGGTATCCTCAATCTCGCGGGAACCAAGCAGGAACTTCAGGTGGCGGCCCGCAACCTCGGCCTCAATGACCATGCCCAGGGCCACAACGCCGTCGTCGACGGGAGCGTCGCCAATCTGTGCGGTCTCCAGCAGGTGCTTGAGCTGCTTGATGCGTGCCTCGTTCTTGGCCTGCTCGTCGCGGGCGGCGTGGTAGCCGCCGTTCTCACGGAGGTCGCCCTCGTCGCGTGCCTGCGCGATGCGGTCGACGATTTCCTGACGGTACGGGCCGGAGAGGTACTCCAGCTCCTGGGTGAGACGGTCGAAGGCGTCCTGAGTGAGCCATGCACCGGTGTTGTCAGCCATGCGTATCCTTTGCTTGTGCGCCGGCGTTGCCGGTGCGAAACGAATAAACCCGCTACCGTGTGCCGCGTTCAATGCGCGGCGGCGCCGGTAACGGAATGAATCAACAGACCTATTTTAGAGCACCGGAGGGTTTTCGGCTGGTAGCTCGGTCGCTTCTTCCCCTCTGAGCGCACCTTTGAGCGTATCCTCGACGATGCGCGGGCCGACGGCAGAAAAGCCGGGCGGACGGCGGCTGCCGCATACTTGAGATTCCCCAGCGCTTCTCCGGATACACCCCCGGATGTGACCTTACGTTTCACGATGTCACACGGCGTCATCTGCGCTAGTGGACCTTCCCGACCCCGGGTATCATACGAGGAGTTACACCGGCGTTGTTTCGTAATGCTTTCGTCGTGGCCTTCGGATAATCACCGGAAGGCGCCGACGCATCCCGCACCTAATACGCCACCCACCGCACCGCCAGGCACTAACCCAAAGGACACCACCGTGAGCGAAGCCATCGAACAGCTGAAGGCGAACCTGCCGACTCACCCTCCCGTCGAGGCTATTAAGCCGCTGGAGGAGGACTACACCGGTCTGCGCATCCTGGCCGTGCACGCACACCCGGACGACGAGTCCTCCAAGGGCGCAGGTACCGCATCCGCGTATATCGCCCGTGGCGCGCGCTTCATGGTGGCGACGATGACCGGCGGCGAGCGCGGCGACATTCTGAATGAGGAGGTCGATAAGAGCCCGCGTGCGCACCGTGACCTGCCGGGTCTGCGCCGCGCTGAGATGGCGGCTGCCCGCGAGATTATGGGTATTGAGCACCGCTGGATTGGCTTCTTCGACTCGGGCCTGCCCGAAGGCGACCCCATGCCGTCGCTTCCCTTTGGTAGCTTTGGCACCATGCCCCTGGACCGTGCCGCCGCGCCGCTCGTGCGTCTGGTGCGTGAATACCGCCCGCACATCATCATCACCTATGACGAGATCGGCGGCTACCCGCACCCCGACCACATCATGACCCACAAGGTTGCCGTGGAAGCATTCGAGAAGGCAGGCGACCCGGAAGCCTACGTGGGTGAGGGAGAGCCCTGGACCCCGCTGAAGCTCTATTACGACCGCGCATTCAACCCCGAACGCACCCTCGCCCTGCACGAGCATCTGCTCGATACGCACGGTGAGAGCCTGCTGAGCGGCTGGATTGAGAACCTCGCGCACCGCGCCTCCTCGGGGGAGGCGCCTCGCCACGAGACTACGACCCGCATCCTGGTGACCGACCACTTTGAGCAGCGCGATCAGGCTTTGCGCGCGCACGCATCGCAGGTGGACCCGAACGGCGTGTTCTTCGCCGTTCCCAGCGAACAGCTGAAGGATATTTGGCCCTGGGAGGACTACACGCTGGCCGCCTCGCACGCTGAGGTTCAGCTGCCCGAATCTAGCCTGGACGAGGGCCTGAGCGACTACTACGTCATCTAGAGCTCAGCCACGATGCTTCTTCAGCGCCCCCGGTTCCGCCCAGTGATGCATACGGAGAGCGGGGCCGGGGCCTTCGCATGAGTACCCACTCCGGGTCCGGGCCCCGTCTGAGCCCCCGGAAGCTCAAACTTTGAGCCGATTCTCAGCCCTTCCGCACCCGCGGGGAGCCCCGCGGCGCGCGCCCGGGGCGTAGAATTAGAGCTTGGGCTCTCACACCGTAGAGCCCGTGATGCATCCGCTTCGACAGCCGAATGAGGTACGAGCCATGAGCGCTAACGCCCTGCCCGTGATTACCGTGCACGGTCATGCCAGCAACCCCGGTACTGTCACGGAGCTGACCGTCTACGAGCGGGCCCTGGAGCGCTCGCTGAGCCCTGAAATCCTGCCCGCCCACATTGGAGTGCTGGTGGACGGCAACCGCCGCTGGGCGGCTCAGCGCGGCTTGAGCACCCGTGAGGGCCACGCCGCCGGTGCGGAGCGAATTATTGATTTTCTGGCCTGGTGCGCCGAGCTGTCGATTCCGCAGGTGAGCCTGTACATGCTCTCGGTTGAGAACCTCAAGCGCCCCGAGCAGGAACTGACCGGCCTGGTGGCGGTCATCGATAACTTCCTGGTACGGCTGGTGGAGTCTGCGTGCGGTCCTGTGCGCGCCATCGGCAATATTGACCTGATTCCTCGTCAGCTACACGAGCGCCTGGACTGGGCGATTGAGCAGACTGCGCACCTATCCGGCGTGCGGGTGAACATTGCGGTCGGTTACGGCGGCCGCCAGGAGATTGTGGATGCGGTCCGCTCGGTTCTGCGCGAGGCCGCCGCTGAGGGCACATCCTTGGAATCGCTTGCCGAACAGCTGAGCGTGGAGAATATTTCTTCGCACCTGTACACCGCCGATATGCCTGACCCGGACCTGCTGATTCGTACCTCGGGCGAGCAGCGCCTGTCCGGTTTTATGACCTGGCAGAGCGCGTATTCCGAGTTTTATTTCTGCCGTGCCCTGTGGCCGGATTTCACGCGCGTTGATTTTCTGCGTGCCCTGCGGGACTACGCGAACCGTTCCCGCCGCTTCGGTTCCTAGAAGCTTCCTAGAGGCTAAGGGTCTAGCGCCGTTGACCCGTGTTTCTCGGCTGGCTGTTCCTGACTAGTAGCCTCCGGTAGTACAGCCTCCAGCATTACAGAATGGACGTTCTATGCTCGCTGAGCTTTCCCGCCTCTACAACGCAGGCGGCGCCTCCACAATTGCCGCTCTGGTGCTCGGCAGCTACCTGCTGTATTTTCTGTGGTGCGCCCTGCGGCTGTGGCGTATTGATGTGCGGGAGCACCGCCTGCCGCACCGCATCCTGATTCCTTTGGCTATTGCGACCTATACGGCGCTGCCGGTGTCTTTGCTTTTTGCGGGTCGCCCCGCCGATATTTGGCGTGTGATTGGTGCCGGTCTGGTGCTGTGGTTCTGCTACCTGCTTCTGCGTATCCTGTCTTTTGGCGCGCTGGGCCGCGGGGATGTGAAGCTCGCTGGTATCCTGGGCGGCGTGCTCGGGTACCTGTCCTGGGCGAACCTGGGCTGGGCGTCGTTGGTAACGTTCCTTGCCGGTGGTCTGGTGTCTTTGGCTCTGGTGCTGTTCACGAAGGCGCGCGGTAGCACCCGCATTGCCTTCGGCCCGTTTATGCTTCTGGGTGCGCTGGTGGCGTTGGCGGCTCCTGCGTATTCTCTGTGGTAGATTCCGAAGTAGGGTGACCGTCCGGCTAAGTGGCGGGCTCGTTCTTCGTGCGGTTCGCGGCTGTTCGCTCTGCTCCCTAGCACCTATTTCTCGGCAGAACTGCCGGGGCTTTTGAAAGGTTGATGTTATGCCTACTCCTCCCTATATCCGTAAGCTGCGTGAGCGGATTGGTTCGGATTACCTGTGGCTGTCCGGCGCGACGGCTGTGGTGTACCGTGAGCAGGATTCTAAGGTGCTGCTGGTGCGCCGTAGCGATAACGGGGCGTGGACCCCGATTACGGGCATTGTGGACCCGGGGGAGAGCCCCGCACTGACCTGCCTGCGTGAGGCGCAGGAGGAAGCGAATGTGCAGATTGAGGTGCTGGAGTTGGCGCAGGTGAAGGCTGACCCTGCCATGCAGTTCGGTAATGGTGACCGCTGCCAGTTCTTGGATCATACGTTCTTGTGCCGCTGGGTTTCTGGTGAGGCGAAGGTGAACGACGAGGAGTCTTCGCAGGTGCGTTGGGTAGATGTGTCTGACCCGGCGGAGCGTGCGTTGCTTTCGGAGCGGATGCTGGACCGTATTGATGTGGCGCTGAACTATGACGGTCACTGTCGTTTTGGTTTGGAGTCGGTGCCGCCGGAAGAGTACTAGACCAGCTGCTGGGACTGAGTAAAAGCCGCTGATTGAGGCGTGCATATACAGAAGGAGGGGCGACCCGCCGTCATGGCGAGTCGCCCCTCCCAGCATTTTTTATGACAGTTTGTTACATGTTATTGGGTGGTTCTTCCTGTTTTTCTGTGGGCTTGGGGGGCTGGAGGCCTAAATTTTGTCGTGGTTTTATTTTGTTTTTGTCTTTTTTACTTTAAGTTGTGCCTGTGTGTCGAGTTATGGGTGGTGCGCATGAGATGCTTTATATATGACACGGGTTACATTGGGAGTGACGGCCCCGTATTAGTCAGTAACCCGAGAAAGATTCGTTCACGTGATGTTCTGGTGAGCGTAGTCGCTTTCCTTTTACTCTGCCTATAAATCTTTAAGGCATGCCATTTTTCTGTGAACTAGGCTCATTGTGTTCATCGCAATTCTTGGGCGCTATTTTGATGCGTCCTGGAAGGAGCAAAGCATGACAACACATAAAATACCCTGGAGAATCTACGTAGCCCTTATCGGCTCTCTGGTAGGTACAGGAATATATTCCTTCGCCCTACCCATCGCGATTCTCGCTAGTACAGGCGAAATTGGGTTGGCTGGCGTGATGGCGGTAGCCATGCAAATCCCCAATATCGCCTTGGCATATCCACTAGCAACCCTATCGGATAGTCTGCCTCGAAAACCTATGATTGTGATTGCCGGGGCAGTAAACATCCTCAGCATCCTTACCTTGGCGTTGATGATTGAGCAGCATATGCTGTCATGGTTCGCCATCGCCGCACTAGGATTTGTGAGCGGTGTCTTCTCTGAGCTGGCTGCTGCCTCAGAAGCAGGATATATTCCGCAGCTTCTCGGACGAGAAAACCTTCTTTCGTACAATGCACGTCGTGAAATTTGCGAGGGAATATCCGCAATCATTGCGCCCCCTACAGCAGGGTTTATTGTTCTTGTCGCGGGTGCAACGGTCGGTCTTATCGTCCCGGTGCTCCTTTTCGGAGCGGCAACTATTTCATACGCAACGTTGCCATCCGTAGAGATGGAAACTAAAACTGAGCAACGCGAAACCGTACAACATGGGTTTATTCACCGCATGTTTGACGGTATCCAATACATGTTCTCCGGTGCCCCGCAGAGACTTATCCTTGTCTACACGTTCTTCTTGGCGGCAGCTACAGCATCGTATTCGCTCATTATTATTTACCGCCTGTATGAGGAGCTCACTTTTGAAGCCTCAGTGGTAGGTATGATTATGGCCTGCAGCGGTATCGGTGGTATCGTCGCGGCGCTCATCATCGATCGTTTCCTCTCTTTCGAGAACACACGAGGAATGCTACTGGTCGCCAATGTCGTATCCCTGCTCGGAATACCGCTGGTCACCATCAGCAATAACCCCGTAGTGCTCGGCGCACTGCTCTTCATCCTGGACGTAGGATGGGCATCAGCTTTCATCTTCTCCAACAATCTGCGTGATTGCATTACACCGAATGAGCTACTGGGGCGTGCCAGCTCCCTTGACGGTGCCGTGTTTGGGCTAGGAACGTTGTACTCCATGGGTGCGGTAGCACTGATGCTTGACCATCTCGGCTCCTTCAACGCTGCGCTTGTCGTCAGTATCCCGGCTGTACTCTGCCTCATCTACACGCTGGTCCACTATAAACAGTTCAAAGTGTTCAATATTGTTGAACAATAGTGAGAACCTGTTGCCAACTCAATGACGGGGCAGAGAACACAGACAGAAGGAGGGACGACCCGCCGTCATGGCGAGTCGCCCCTCCCTCTATGGTTAAGCCGCGAACCTCAGGTGAGGTTCAAGCGGGTGAGATTAGAAGTTGCCCAGCATCTTGGTGACGTCCAGAGCCGCATCCAGCTGCTCTTCAGTCACTTCGCCGCGCTCCACGTAGCCCAGAGCCACAACTGCCTCACGGACAGTCACCTTGTGAGCCACCGAGTACTTAGCAATCTTCGCAGCAGCCTCGTAACCAATCAGCTTGTTCAGCGGGGTCACGGTCGACGGCGAAGCCTCAGCCAGGAAGCGGCAACGCTCAACGTTAGCGGTCAGACCGTCAATCATCTTCTCAGCCGAAACACGAGAAACATTAGCGAGCAGGCGAATCGACTGCAGCAGGTTAGCAGCCATCACCGGGATACCCACGTTCAGCTCAAACGCGCCGTTAGTGGAAGACAGGGCAATGGTTGCGTCGTTACCGATGACCTGAGCGGCAACCTGAATGGTTGCCTCACAAATCACGGGGTTGACCTTACCGGGCATAATCGAGGAGCCGGGCTGCAGGTCGGGGATGTGCAGCTCGCCCAGGCCGGTGTTCGGGCCCGAACCCATCCAGCGGATGTCGTTGCTGATCTTCATCAGGCCGTACGCCAGGGTGCGCAGCTGACCGGAAACCTCAATTAGGCCGTCACGGTTAGCCTGAGCCTCGAAGTGGTTACGAGCCTCGGTCAGGGGCAGGCCGGTCTCCTCAGCGAGCAGTTCAATCACGCGAGCGGAGAAGCCTGCCGGGGTGTTAATGCCGGTGCCCACAGCGGTACCGCCCAGGGGAACCTCAGCCACGCGGGGCAGGGAAGCGTTCACACGCTCAATACCGTAACGCACGGTTGCGGCGTAGCCGGAGAACTCCTGGCCCAGGGTGATGGGGGTTGCGTCCATCAGGTGGGTACGGCCCGACTTCACAACGTCCTTGAACTCAACGGACTTGCGCTCCAGGGACTCAGCGAGCACCTCGAGAGCGGGAATCAGGTCCTTTACCAGAGCCTCGGTCACAGCAACGTGAACGGAGGTGGGGAAGACGTCGTTGGAGGACTGGGAAGCGTTCACGTGGTCGTTGGGGTGAACCTCAATACCCTTGGACTCCAAGGAACGGGTTGCCAGGGTTGCCAGAACCTCGTTCGCGTTCATGTTCGAGGAGGTACCGGAACCGGTCTGGAAGACGTCAATGGGGAAGTGGGCGTCGTACTTACCGGTTGCTACCAGATCCGCTGCGTCGCGGATAGCCTGGGCGCGCTCAGCGTCGAGCACCTTGAGTTCCTCATTGGCGGTCGCGGCTGCCTTCTTCACGAGGGCAAGCGCACGAATATGGGCGGATTCGAGGGTCTGACCCGAAATCGGGAAGTTCTCGACTGCGCGCTGGGTCTGTGCACGGTAGAGTGCATCAGCCGGAACGCGAACTTCGCCCATGGTGTCATGTTCAATGCGGTATTCAATGTTTTCAGCCATATCTCTAGCATAGGCGTTCAAAGTGGCCCCCGTCGCCAAAATCCGGTGCCAGAAAAGGAAAAACGCTCATAAATTTTGCAGGATTCAGAGCACGGAAAAAGCCCCACCCCCGCGAATGTGGGAACACACCGTAGGGGAGGGGCTTACCCATGAAAAAACATGGTCTTGCGTGTGAACGAGTGGGTTCTCGCGGTGGGCCGTTTTATCGTCCCTCCGGAGAAATAAATCCGGGCTCTAGTCCAGGTTCTCGGCAATCACGACGCGCGGGGGAGTCTTCACGACCACGGGGAGCGTCTGGGTCGGCGGGTTCTGTTCATCGTTCTTCTCCTCCTGCAGAGCGAGGTCCTGCGAGCTGAACACGAGCTCGGCCTTACCCTCCTTCAGATGGTAGAAGACGCCGATCACGGCGACCTTACCCGCAAGCACCGCATCCGAAATGATGTGGGACTGCTCGATAATGCGGATAGCGGTCTGGCGGGTGTGCTCACGAACCATATCGTTGACGACCGGGTTTTCGGGTAGCTTCGGGGACATTACCGAAGGCAGGATGTGCTGCACCAGGTTACGGATGAAGCCGTGCGGCATCTCGCCGGACTCCAGGGACTTGCTGGCCGCGGTCACGGCGCCGCAGGAGTCGTGGCCAAGAACCATCACGATGGGGGTCTCAAACTCCTCAACCGCGTACTCCAGCGAACCGAGCGCGGCGTTCTCCAGCACGTGGCCGGCGGTGCGCACCACGAAGGCATCGCCCAGGCCCAGGTCAAAAATAATTTCCGCCGCCAGGCGGGAGTCACCGCAACCAAAGATGGAGGCGAAGGGGAACTGGCCCGCAGCCAGGTCGGTGCGGCGGATGGTGTCCTGGTTGGGGTGCTCGTTGCTACCCTCAACGAAACGTCGGTTGCCGTCCTTCAGACGCTTCCATGCCTCTGCGGGGGTCGGCTGAACCTGGTTGGGCTTCTTAGCCATGGTGTCTTCTCCTTGATACCTGGGCGCAGGGGATGCGGTTTCGGCGACCCGAGCGGCCTCAATGGAGAGGTCCCTCACCAACGCCCAAAAGAACTTAACTCAAATATGCCCTAACGATGCAAAAAATAGCTAATGCGACGCGCCCTCGCGGAGTGAGAGGAGCGCATCCTTTCACTGAATGACCAACACGCCCGAAAACCCGTTCATAACGAGAAAAGCGGTGCGTAAGCGCGCTATCCTGAAAGGAGCACTGATCGCCGGTGATTTCGTGCTGGAAAGGTCCAGCCAACCGGCGCTGTCAAGAATTCTCGAAGGTGAGTCTATGACTACGAACAATAACCACGGCGACCGTAACCTGGCAATGGAACTGGTGCGCGCTACCGAAGCCGCAGCCATCGCAGCGGGTCCCTGGGTTGGCGCGGGCGAAAAGAATCTTGCGGACGGCGCAGCTGTCGACGCTATGCGCTACCGCCTCTCCACCGTCAACTTCAACGGTACCGTGGTCATCGGCGAGGGCGAGAAGGACAAGGCCCCCATGCTGTACAACGGCGAGAACGTCGGCGACGGCTCCGGCCCCTCCCTCGACGTCGCGGTTGATCCCATCGACGGCACCCGCCTGACCGCGCTCGGCATGGACAACGCCCTCTCCGTGATTGCCGTGGCAGACGGCGGCACCATGTTCGACCCCTCCGCCGTGTTCTACATGGAGAAGCTGGTCACCGGCCCCGAGGCCGCCGAATTCGTGGACCTGCGCCTGCCCGTTAAGCAGAACCTGCACCTGGTCGCTAAGGCTAAGGGCAAGAAGGTCAGCGAGCTGACCGTCTGCGTGCTGGACCGCCCCCGCCACGCCAAGCTGATCCAGGAGATTCGTGATGCAGGTGCCCGTACCCGCATCATCCTCGACGGTGACGTCGCCGGCGCTATCGCGGCCTGCCGCGAGAACACCGGCGTGGACCTGATGCTCGGCACCGGTGGCACCCCCGAGGGCGTCGTCGCGGCATGCGCCATTAAGGCAACCGGCGGCGTGATTCAGGGCCGCCTGGCACCGACCGACGAGGCAGAGCGCGAGAAGGCACTGGCCGCGGGCCACGACCTGGACCGCGTGCTGACCACCAACGACCTGGTCACCAGCGACAACTGCTTCTTCGCCGCAACCGGTATTACCGACGGCAAGTTGCTGCGCGGCGTGCGCTACAACAAGAACGTTGTGACCACCCAGTCGCTGGTCATGCGTTCCTCCTCCGGTACCGTGCGCACCGTTGAGGCTGAGCACCGCCTCTCCCGCCTGCGCGAGATTCTCTCGCACACCAAGAGCCCCGGCGAAGCATAAGCCTTTGAGGTAGCCCCCAAGCATAAGGAGCCGCCCCCGACCGAATCACTCGGTCGGGGGCGGCTCCTTATGCTTATCGCCGTTACCGGCACACGTTAGCGCGAACGCAGGGAACGCAGCTTATCCTTGGCCTTAGATACCGCATCGCGAACCGCCGGGCGTGCCTTGTACGCCAGGGTATAGGCACGGTAACCCAGCGAGGTGACCGGCACATCCCAGGTACCCGGGTACTCCACAGACTCGCCACCGAAGGACTTCTTGAACTTCGTGAAACCAGCCCACTCGTGGTCCGGCTGATCCTCCGGCGCAATGCCGAAGAGGTCAACGTACTTCAGACCCTTACGCTTAGCGTCCAGGATAAAGTTCGTCACCACCACAACACCTGCACTAAGGTTGCGGTGCTCGAAGGAAGCCGCCGCGTGCGCGTAGGTGCGGGTGTCGTCCGAATCGTACACGAACGCCGCCGCAATCGGGGTGCTCTCACCGTTCTCGCCCGCCAGCTTCGCAATGTAGAGCGATGCCGCACCGGCGGGCATCAGCACGCGAGCAACCTGCATCAGGTAGTCGTCCTGCTGGCGGTTGAAGCCGTTACGCTCCGCGGTCTCCTCGAGGAAGCCGAAGAGAATCGACATATCCGAAGGATCGGTCGAAACCTCGATGGTCACGCCCTTTTTGTGGATATTACGATGACGATTACGGTAACTGGAGCTCATTCCCTTGAGGATTTCGTCCTCGGTGCCCGAGAGGTCAATAATCTGCGTGTGCGAGGGCTGCACCTGGCGAGGAGCCAGAACCGCACCGCGACGAGCCAGGAATGTAACGGCATCCTGGTCACCCCAGATTGCCGATTCGGTAGGCTCGATACGCACGAACAGACAACGGTGCTTCGCGGCCTCTTCCTTCAATGACGCGAGAGCCTCGTCGAAGGCCACAGCGCTGGAGGCGACCGGTCCGTACGGGCTGTACAGGTAGCGGCCGGTGGCGCCGCCCTCAACGGTTGCAAGGTACGACCAGCCGTTACCGCTCTTGCGGATTACGGTGTGACCATTAGATTCCTGAAAACGTGCCCAAATATCGGACTGAAGAATATTGCTCATCCTTCTAGTGTATCCGAGCTTAGGGAACGTAAGCCTGGGGCTCCGAGGAGGCTTCGGGGGCAGAGTTCGGACGGGTTGAAGAGACGTTCTCCTCAGCCTCGCGCTCGGCGGCTGCCTTGGCCTTGGCCTCGGCCACGCGGGTGCGCAGGGAGGCGCCCTTGTCGATAGCCGACTGGCGCAGGTTAGCCGAGAACTCGTGCAGGTCGTCGTGCACCTGGCGGGCGAAAGCATCGGTGCCCGAACCCAGGATGCGTAGGGCCAGCAGGCCCGCGTTGCGTGCACCGTTGATGGATACGGTAGCCACCGGAACGCCGGCGGGCATCTGGACGATCGACAGCAGCGAATCCATGCCTTCGAGGTTCTTCAGGCGCACCGGAACACCAATCACCGGCAGAGCGGTGACCGAGGCGAGCATGCCCGGCAGGTGAGCGGCACCGCCGGCACCGGCGATAATCACGCGGATGCCGCGGCTGTGAGCCTTCTTGCCGTACTCAATCATGTCCTCGGGCATGCGGTGCGCCGAGACGACGTCAGCCTCGTAGGGGATGCCGAACTCTTCCAGCACCTCGGCGGCGGCCTCCATGACCGACCAATCCGAATCGGAACCCATCACAATGCCGACGATGGGCTGGGAGGAATCATAGGGAGACTGAGACATAATCCTCATATCCTTTCACAATGCGGTGGAATACCACCATCACTAGGGGCGTCGAGCGCGGGTTCTCAGCGGAGAGAACCCGCGCTCGACCTATATTTGAGTGGCCCGTCGCCTACAGGGGGCGGCCATCGCGCAAAATGGATGCGGCGTTGGCGGCGCTGTGGCGCAGGTTCTCAAGCTCATCGACCCGACCCGAAATATTGACGTGGCCAATCTTGCGGCCGGGTCGGGTTTCCTTACCGTAGAAGTGAATCTTGGCGCGAGGCTCGGCCGAGAGGGCCAGCGGGTAGACGCCGAAGATGTCCTCGTTCTCGCCGCCCAGGTAGTTCTTCATGACGGCGACCTCGTCCAGCACGGAGGTATCGCCCAGCGGCAGATCCAGCACGGCGCGCAGATGCTGCTCGAACTGGCTGGTCACCGAACCGTTCTGGGTCCAGTGGCCGGTGTTGTGCGGGCGCATGGCTAGCTCGTTGATGTAGAAGCCTGCGGGGGAGCCGGGCACCTCGAAGAGCTCGGCGGCCATCACGCCGGTCACGCCCAGCTCGGAGGCGATGGTCACGGCTGCGGCCGCGGCGGCCTCGGCAATCTCGGGGGCCAGGTTCTGCGCGGGGGCAATCACCTCGTCACAGATGGAGTTCACCTGGATGGTCTCAACGACCGGCCAGGGGCGCACCTCGCCGCTCTCACGACGAGCCACCAGTGCGGAAAGCTCGCGGGTGAAGGGAACCTTCTCCTCGGCCAGCAGGGCGGAGAAATCGGTGCGCGAGGGCAACTGCTCGAACCATTCGGAGCTACGCTCGCGGGCCTCGGCGGGGGAATCCAGCACAAGCACTCCCTTGCCGTCGTAGCCGCCGCGCGGGGTCTTCAATACCACGGGCCAGCCAATCTCATCGCCGAAGGCAAGAAGCTCGTCCAGGGTAGAAACCTTAGCCCAGCGAGGGTTCGGCAGACCCAGGCGCTCGACGGCCTGGCGCATCAGGAGCTTATCCTGCGCGTACTGCAGAGCGTCGGGCTGAGGCTGCACGTTCACACCCTCGGCCATGAGGGTGCGCAAAAATTCGGTGGGCACGTGCTCGTGATCGAAGGTGATGACATCCTTGCCGCGGGCAAACTCGCGGAGGGTATCGAGATCCTTGTAATCGCCAACGGGGGCGGTGCGTACCGCCGCCACGGCGCCGACGGTGGGCGCCTCCGCGAGAATCTGCAGGTTGATGCCAAGGTTAGTTGCTGCGGGGGCCATCATGCGGGCCAGCTGGCCTCCGCCGATGACGCCAATTACGGGTCCAGTCACAGGGTAAGTCACATCACCTAAGTGTACTCGCTTCGGGGCGTACACGTTAGATGAACCGTATCGTGAACTGTGGGCGGGCGATTGCCTGTGGCGGGGGAAAAGCTGCCGCTACCGGCTGGGTATTGACTGAAAAATCTGGCGCGGCTAGGGATAACCCGGCCGGTCTGTACTACCATATGAAGAGCTTGAAAAGTCCCCGGCGCCCGGTCTCTGCCTCGCGGCCCCGCTCTGGCGGACCCGGAAGCTATCCACCGACACCACCTGTTAGATAGGCCCCGCATGAGCGCACAGACTAAACCCACCATGACCGAACGACTGAAATCCCTGTGGGACAGCTACGGCATCGAGGTGCTTAAGTTCGGAACCGTCGGTGGCGCTGCGTTTGTGGTGAATTCCATTACCGTGTGGGTTCTCATGATGACCGTCATGTCGCAGTCCCACACGAAGGCAAAGGTCGTCGCAAGTATCGTGGCCACCATCTTCTCGTGGCTTATGAACCGCCTGTGGACCTTCCGCGAATCCCGCTCCGAAAACTGGAAGCGCGAGGCCGTCGAATTCGGCATCGTCAACCTGCTGGGCATCATGGTTGAGGCCGGCTGCGTGGCCTTTAGCACCTACGTGCTGAACCTGCGCACCGCGGAGGCCTCGTTCATCTCCGGTACGATCATCGGTACCATCCTGGGCACCATCCTGCGTTACTTCCTCTACCGCTTCTGGGTGTACGGCTCGCACCGTAACCAGGTCTCCAAGGGTGAGGGCACCGACCATGAGGAACTCGGCCGCATGTTTGATGACGCGGCCGCCATCCTGGACGGCGAAGCCTCGGAAGGCTTCAAGGCTCAGGACGGCGGGGCGAACGCGTCCGGTACCGAGCGCGGCCGCTAAACGGCACCGCTCAGAGCCCACCAGCCCTATAAAAGACAAAGCACCGGCCCCGATACTTCGTGTATCGGGGCCGGTGCTTTATCTTCACGCTCTTATCGTATCGGGGGCCTAACTACAGGGCAGTTCCTTGGCGCGTTCGGCCTCCAGGAGGGATGCAAGCCGCTCTTCGCTCCACTCAACGGCCGGGTCGGCCAGGAACACGGCGCGCCCCGAAGCCATGATGGCCAAGGCCTGCATCAGGGTGCTCAGCGTCGCCTCCGAGGAATCAAAACCGTAGCTGGGGCTCAGCATGAGGGCCAACGCCCGCTGACCGCCGGAAAGCGTCTCGCCACGGTACGAGTCCGCTAGCTGGCGAATCTGCGCGTAGGCCTCGGAGTAGGTGAAGCCCTCGACCACTTCGGCAGACTCGTCGGGCAGCAGACCCTCGTAGTGGTCACCCATGCTGGGCACCAGGGCACAGAAATCGAGCACTTCATCGGCGTAGGTTTGCAGAGCAGTCAAATCCCCAGAGTAGGCGAGGGCCAGGGGAGCGCGGTCTACCGCCAGAAGATAGGCTGGGCCGTTGACGAAGCGCGCGTCCTGCTCGGTGCATACCGCGGCGGCCAGGGGCTCGTCCCGGTCGAGAGTTGCGCCCACGCGCAGGGCGGCTAGGCCGACCACCAGAGGACGCCAGTGCAGGGGCGCCTGCAGATCGAAGGCCTCTTCAGTGGCGAGGTCACATTCCTCGATGAGCAGGTTGGCGGTCTTGTTGACCCAGTTCATGAGGACGCGCCCGGAGAGCTCGATGCGCTCGCCGTTGTCGGAGTACCAGATGAGTGCGGGGGTCTGCACGGAGCTGAGGGCCTCAAAGAATCGGTTGAGGGAGGCGGGAACCGCGGGACCGGTGGGGGATAGGGTAACCATGGTTTCACTCTACCGCACCGCAGGCATTGCGCCGGGCACGGGGGGGGGGGGAGAGAGCCGGGGGTTATCTCGGCCACGCGGCCGAGGGGAGAGATCGTCATAGAACGGTAAGGAGAAAATTTTCAGGGAACGAGAAGAAAAAACACGCGGCGCGGAGCGATATTTTCAAATAGTGCTTGTCATAAAACCGCTTAATGTAAAGTTTTCTTGTTACGGGTGTGAAATTTTTGTCCGTAAGGGCCTATATGCACAACTGCATAAATTGGGAAACGTGCGGACGAAAAATAGCTGAGGTATGGCTACTCTTAATTTATTGGCGGGTTTCTAAAATTAGGGCCGGAGCCCCGAAATGTAGCCGACTGCCCGGAACCGCCCCGGAAACCAGGTGCGTGATGACGAACCCGACGAGGGGTTTCGTGCCGTTCGCGAGACGATATTTTTGTTCCCAAACCAAATAAAAGTCGCAATTACAATAAATAATCGTCACGTTATATACATCTAAATAATCATTAAGTCTAGTTTGACGAAACGGCGTGTCGCACGTCTAATAGATATATAAGCGTGTTTGCTTTGGGGGACCGTAGAGGCTGAAGCGAACCATGCCACACCATACACACTAAGATTCCGTCCACGACGGATCCGCAGACTCATTATCCTCACAATGAGAACACGGAAGGAAAACCCATGGGCTCCTACCTAGCCGCTGACCGCATAACCGCGGCACGCACATCAGGCGCTCAGCACCGTAGCATGAACCCTGCACCATCACTCGAACAGGCCGCCGATGCCTTTCTAACCGACGCCGAGCGGCGACAGTCCGCCCCCGTCGATATTTGGGCTGCCGCCGCTGGACTCTACGGAACCGAAGGAGACGACGGAGAGCTCGCCTGGCAAGCCGAAGCGCTCTGCGCCCAGACCGACCCCGAAGCCTTCTTCCCCGAAAAGGGCGGCTCCACCCGGGACGCCAAAAGGGTGTGCGGTGTATGCCCCGTACGCGAAGAGTGTCTACAATATGCAATGGACAATGACGAGCGCTTCGGCATCTGGGGCGGTCTGTCAGAACGAGAACGCCGCCGACTACGCAAGCAGGCGAGCTAAGCCAGGAAGGTACAACCCACATGCAGACTGCGCGACTGTGCTCCCGCCAAACCTGCCGACGAGAGGCGACCGTCACCCTCCACTACTCTTACGCGGACTCCACCGCAACCATCGATGAGCTCTCGGAGTTTCGTGACCCTCACGCCTACGACCTCTGCGACGAGCACGCCGCCCGACTCACCGCACCGCAGGGCTGGCACGTAGTCTACAAGGTACCTGTCCAGGCGGTGGACACCGAAAGCTAAGCTTTAAAGCACTAGAATGTAAAGAACCTTCCGCGAATTGCCGCGGAAGGTTCTTTGCGTGTGAGAAACTGGCAGGTAGTATTCACCCGCCCGAACACACTCAACGGACACTCACTCACGATAGAACGCGAGACCATGACCAAAGAAACACCTCGAGGCATGTGGGGAGCCCTGCGCCCGGCCATCCGTCGAACCAACGCAGAGGAGCTCCTGCAGGCCCGCCAAGCCGAACGACAGACCAACCGTCAGGCTGTTGAACCGGCACCGAACACCGGCGCCTTCGGACGCATCGCCGCCGACGTTCCGAACGTTGCCGAAGAACCCGACCTGCCCACCGGTTCCGTTCCCGTCGTTCCGGCCCGCAGCAAGTTGCGCGAGCAGGGTGTTGGTTCGCGCGTGCGCACCCGAACCAACGTTTCCACCGGTTTCGTGCCCCTGGTCCGTGACTCTCAGAGCACCCCCAAGAACCCCACGCTCAGCGATCTCAACCGTGAGACCATGCAGCGTGCCGCCGAAGCTGAAGCGACAGCTACAACCCCCGCGAGCGCCTCCAGCGCACCCGCCGCGGATGCACCCGCCCAGGCGGCGAGCGTCGCCACCGCCGAGGCCGCAACCACCACGGGTAGCAGCCGCAAGTACCGCACCGAAACCACCCGCACGGGCCAGAACCGGACCGTCGCCGACCCCAACGCGCCGCTCTCTTCGCTCGCCTCCTCACCCGAGGCTGCGGAACGCGCCGCGGCACGCCAGGACGCCATGCAGGATCAGCCGCGCCTGCTGAGGCTGCGTTCCACGCTCATCGCCCTCGCCGTGCCGCTGAGCGTGCTGATGATTGCGATTCGCGTCGTCGCCTCCGCGCCCTTCCTCTGGTTCGAGTACCACCGTCCCGGGTTCCCCGAGGATAGCTACGGCTACTACCTCATCGAACGCATGCGCCTGGGTTCCTACGGCCTGGACTACATCAACAACTTTGCCCCGCGAGAGTACCTCGCGCGCATCACCACCGGTGCCGACAACGCTCTTGCCTTCACCGACGCAGAGGTCAACCACATGCACGATGTGAAGTGGGTTCTGCTAATCGCCACGATGGCCGTCGCCGTATTTGTGCTGATCACGCTCTTCAGCAGCCTCTCGCTGCGCGAGCGCGCCCCCGGGGTGATTCGCCGTAGCCTCTTCACCGGCACCTGGATTACCCTCGGCCTCATCGTGGTGTTGGGCGTCGTGGGAGCCTTCGGCTGGGAATGGCTCTTCACGACCTTCCACCAGGTGTTCTTCCCGCAGGGTAACTGGGAATTCTCGGTGCGAAGCACCCTGATTCGCCTCTACCCGCCGCAGTTCTGGATTGACGCGGCCATCGCCGTGGCGGTTATCGTGGCCGTGCAGATCGTGATTCTGCTGGTGGGCACCTGGCCCACGACCTATCGCAAGCTTAAGGCGGAGCGTCGCCGCCAGGAACGCCAGGAACTGCGCGTCAAGCTGACCTCGGCCCGCGTGGGCGAGAACTAGCATCGCGCACCAGAACGTATAGCGAGGGGGCCGGAACTATAAGTTCCGGCCCCCTCGCGTATTTGGGGCGTCGGCAGACTAAGCCCCGCAGACTAAGCCTCGTGGACTAAGCCCGAGATTCTAAATCCAAGACTTAAACCACATGTGCGAGTACCACTGCTCGTAGGGGATGACCTGAGCTGTCCACAGCGGCATGAAGTACGCGCTCAGCACGAGCACACCCACCAGGTACAGCACGACCACTGTCACGCCGACTCGCGCCCTCACCACCGAACCGCGAGCCCCCGAGAGGCACAGGCCCAGGGCACCGGCCAGCAGCAGAATCAGGAACGGCTCGAAGGACAGCGCGTAGAAGTAGAACATCGTGCGGGTCGGGTACATAAACCACGGGAAATAGCCGGCACCGAACACCAGCAGCAGCGCGCCGAAACGCCAGTCCCGCTTGAGCAGGAACACGAATAGGCCCACCAAGATCGCGGGAATAAACGCCCACCAGATTGCCGGGTTACCAATGTTCAAGATGGCCTCGGAGCATGACTTTACCGTGCATCCGGCAGAACCCAGCTTCGGCGACTCGTAGAAGTACGAGGTCGGGCGGCCCAGAATCAGCCACTGCCATGCCTGCGAGGAATAGGTGTGCGGGGTGCTCAGACCCGAGTGGAACTTGAAAGCGGAGGCGTGGTACTCCCACAGGGAACGCAAATCCTCCGGGAGCCACAAAAGGCCCTTGCCCGGGTTCTCCTGAGCCCAGTGACGGAAGTACGCATTCGAAGACTGGAACCAGCCGGCCCAGGTGCTCAGGTACACCAGCAGACCCACACCAATCATCTGCACGAAGGCCGGGATGCCATCGCGCACCAGAGCGATCAGCCCCCACTTCGGCAGGCCAACGATGCGGCGGGCATTCATATCCCAGAAAACCGTCAGCAGACCCATCGCGGCGATAAAGAAGAGAGAGTTCCACTTCACGCCCACGGCGGCACCGGCGCACACACCGGCCGCCACACGCCACAGCCGCAGGCCCATACCCGGACCCCAAGACATCGGAGGGAGCTCCCCCTGGTACTGCCGGGCAGCCTCCGCAATATTGCGGGCCAATACGCGCCGGGCGTGGATGCGGTCCAAGAGCAGGCACACGAAGGTCGCCAGAATCCAGAACATCTGGAAGATATCGAGTAGCGCCAGGCGCGACTCAACCAGCATGAGGCCGTCCACAGCGGCCAGCAGCGCCGCGATGGTCGAAACCGTTACGGAACGGAAGAGCAACCACGCTGCGTAGGCAATCAGCGCCACCGAAAGCGTACCGATGACGGCCGCCGAGACGCGCCAACCGAAGGGATTATTATCGCCAAAGATCGCCATGCCGGCGGCAATCATCCATTTGCCCAGCGGCGGATGCACCACGTACTCCGGCGAGTCCGACAGGATACCCGAGGGGTGCCCCGCCACGAAGGATGCGTTCGCGTCCTTCGTCCAGCTCAGTTCGTAGCCGTAGTGAACGTAGGAGTAGGCATCTTTCGCGTAGTAGGTTTCGTCGAAGACGATGGCGTTCGGGTGGGCCAAGTTGTAGAAGCGCAGCACACCGGCCAGCAGCACAATCAGCGTGGGAGCCACCCAGCCCCAGCGCGGGGCCCGGATGTAGGCGACAGCGAGGGCATCGAGCAGGGAATCCAGGCCGTAGCGTCCTGCGCGGACGGCGGCCTGGCTCGACTCGGTCGAGGCCTCGGGGGAGGAGAGCTTAGGTATCTTCACCCATCCATCCTAAATGGTTAGACAGTATGATGCACCATTTCCGCCCGGTGACGAGGGTATATGACGCCTGGAGCACCCGCCGCGGGGAAAGCGTTACCCTCACCCGCCGCCCAAAAAACGAGCGTTACACTTAGGTGGTAAGCGAAGACCAGACACAGACACGAGGCCTGCCATGACCGCACCCGCCGCCGAATACCCCGAAGAATCCGCCGAGCTCTCCGAACCCTCAACGGCCGATGCGCCCAACTCCGACGTGCCCGTCACCTCCGAGGAAGGCGGCGTGCTCATCCTCGGCGGCACCCCCATCGGTAACCTGGCCGACGCCTCCGACCGCCTGCGCTCGGCCCTCGCCACCGCAGACCTCATCGCCGTTGAGGACACCCGCAAGCTGCGGACCCTCGCCTCCGGGCTCGGTGTGCGCACCCGCGGTCGCGTCATCGTCAACCATGACCACAACGAAGAAGGACGCAGCGCAACCATCGTGCAGGCGGTGCAGGATGGCCAGCGCGTGTTGCTTCTCTCGGACGCGGGCATGCCAACCATCTCCGACCCCGGCTACGTGGCTGCGGCCGCGGTTGCCGAGGCGGACCTGCCCGTCACCGTGGTGCCCGGCCCCTCCGCCGCGCTGACCGCGCTCGCGCTCTCCGGCCTGCCCACCGGCCGCTTCACCTTCGAAGGGTTCCTGGCCCGAAAGGGCTCCGAGCGTTCGCGTCGCCTCGCCTCGCTGGCGGGGGAGGAACGCACCATGATCTTCTACGAATCCCCGCACCGCACCGCCGCGACCCTCGCTGACTTTGTGCAGACCTTCGGCGCGGACCGTCGAGGCACCGTCAGCCGTGAGCTGACCAAGCTCCACGAGGAGGTTCGCCGCGGCACCCTGGCCGAGCTCGCCGAGTGGGCTGAGTCAGAACGTATTCGCGGCGAGATCGTCATTATCGTCGAGGGCGCGCAGGCCCCCGAAACCCCCGAAGCGCAGGACGTCGTGCGGCTGGTCCTCGACCGTGTGGCCGCCGGCGAGCGACTCAAGGCCGCCTGTGCCGCCGTGGCCGCCGAGACCGGCACCTCCAAGCGCGAGCTGTACGAGGCAGCCCTGGCCGCCCGCTCGGAATAATGAACCGCCCGGAATAGTTATTACTGTGACGCCGTGACCCCGCGGGGCGTGCCCCCCCCGGGTTGTCCTGCGCGGACTATCCCGCGGCATCGCAAACACACAGAAGGATTCCCCATGTGCCAGAACCACACCGGTAACACCATCACCCAGGAGGACCTGAACACCCTCGCAGCCCTGGCGGGGTATACCCTGCCCACCCCCGCACAACTGGAGGGAACCGTGCTGCCGCAGGGCTGGAGCATCGTGCCCGGCGAAATCCCCGCCCCCTACGAGGCGGAGCTCTACGTGGGTATTAGCGACGCCGAGGGAGGGGAGGGCACCCGCCGCCGCTCCACGACCGGTGAGAACGGACGCAGCCGTAACCTGCTCTTCCCGCCCGCCCCCGAGCCGCTGCCCTACCCCATCGTGGACAACCACACCCACATGGACCTGCTCGACGGCGAGGTAGAAATCAGCGCCCGCGATGCGCTCGACACCGGTGAGAAGCTCGGCATCGGCGCCATCGTGCAGGTCGGATGCGATATTCCCTCCTCCCTCTACGCCGTCGCCGCCGCCCAGGCCGATGAGCGTGTGCTCGCAGCCGTCGCGATTCACCCGAACACCGCGCCCGAGCTGGCGCAGGCCGGAACCCTCGACGAAGCGCTGGCAACCCTGGACCGCCTGGCCGCTGCCGACCGCGTGCGCGCCATCGGTGAGACCGGCCTGGACTACTTCCGCACCGGAGATGAGGGTAAGGAGGCGCAGCACTACAGCTTCCGCGAGCACATCCGCCTGGCGAAGAAACACAACCTGGCACTGCAGATTCACGACCGTGACGCCCACGAGGACGTCGTGCGCATCCTGGACGAGGAGGGCGCGCCGGAGCGGACCGTGTTCCACTGCTACTCGGGCGGGCCCGAGCTGGCCGAAATCTGTAACGAGCGCGGCTGGTACATGAGCTTCTCGGGCACGGTCACCTTCAAAAATTCGAAGGGTATTCAGGAATCGCTAGCCATGGCTCGCCCGGAGCTGATTCTGGCTGAGACGGATGCGCCGTTTTTGACCCCGCATCCTTTCCGCGGTCGCCCGAACGCGTCGTACATGACAAACTACACGGTGCGTTTTATGGCTGCTCACCGCGGTGAGGAGCTGGAAGCACTATGTCGCCTCATCCGCGAAAATTCGGAGCGTGTGTATGGCCAGTGGTAGGTGCGTACAGCCTGTACGGATAGCTACTCTGGGTTGCTTACCCTGGGTCGCCTCGCGGCGCGTGTCTGCGTGCTAGACTGTAGCGACTATCATCAATTCACTCAAACAGCTATGCCATGATCTGATTTGCAGTATTTAGGTATGTATAGTGCCTCAATAGCGTGTTCAAAATTGGTGCTGCAAACGTCCCTACGAGATTTATATGTTTGGCACCCGGTGACTGGTGCCTTAGGAGGACACTATGGCAAAGATTCTGAAGTATGTTCTGGGCCTGGATGGTGCGAACCGTTTTGAATCGTTCTATTCGGTGGGCGCGCCCGCGAAGGATTTCGTGCCTTATTCTGCGGTTGATAACCGCGATAACCACGTGACCGATGACGAATTTGATGTTGAGCTTTTCCGTAGCCGCTGGCATCGTGACCCCACCCCGGCAGAGCGTGGCTGCATGCTCAGCCACGTGAAGATGTGGGAGGACTTCGTTGCCTCGGATGCTGACTGGGCTCTGATTGCTGAGGACGACATCCTTATTTCTCCGGATGCTGAGGCAGTCGTGAACGCGATCATCACCAAATACCCGCAGGTTCAGCTGGTGAACCTGTGCGATGCGTACTCGTTCAAGGCGGGCACTATGAACCCGCGCCTGGATTATATTCGTCTGTCTCTGCTGTCTCCTTTTGTGCACGGTAAGTACCGTATGGGTAGGCCGTACGGTTCGACCCGCCTGGGCTGCACGGGTCTGTACCTTATTTCTCGTTCGGGTGCTGAGCTGCTGCTTAAGCAGTTTGAGGATAAGGTGCCGGGTACTGTGGCTGATGATTACAAGCTGTACCAGCAGTGGGGTGTGGATGTGCGTTTTGTGCAGCCTGGCCTGTGCGGCTGGGAGGGTAGTAGCGTGATCCTGGATTCCGGTAAGAGCCACCTGGAGATGCTGGCTGAGAATCAGAAGGGTTCGAGCGCTCTGGATCGAGTGCGTATTGCGTTGGCTCCGAAGATGCGTTTGGTGAATGCTAAGAACGCTCTGGATGCCACTCTTGATGAGGTGAAGCAGCGCCTGGGTAAGGCAAAATAACTAAGCCTCTTTGAGAAAGCTCCTCTTTGTCACATATATGGCAGAGGGGAGCTTTTGTGTAGCTATTTTCAGCTTTAGCGCGTGAGGTATCGCGTAACGTGCGAGACATAACAGGGTGCCGCACGCCAATTCCCGGGTACTATCTTCACATGAGTGATAGGGTATTTTTATACATACGATTCATCACTCACTGACTAGGCAATTTGTTATCGTGCGCGCATATTTTCGGCGTGCTCTGTGTTTGTCGGTGCCAAGTCAATACTCGGCACTCATGCATGGCTTCTGTCGTTTCAGATTAGGACTGTATGGGTGTGCCACAGCAAAGGGAAATTCATGGCAAAAATTCTGAAATACGTTCTGGGACTGGACGGCGCTAACCGGTTTGATTCTTTCTTCTCGGTGGGGGCACCCGCTCAAGGTTTTCAGCGTTATTCTGCGGTGGATAACCGTGATGATCACGTCACTGATGCACAATTCGATAGCAAGCTGTTCTTGGCTCGTTACGGTAAAGAGCCGAGGCCTGCCGAAAAGGGTTGCGCTTTGAGCCACTACCACATGTGGAAGGACTTCCTCGCTTCAGATGCCGACTGGGCTTTGCTAGCAGAGGACGATGTCCTCATTTCCCCTGACCTGCAGCCTGTAGTGGAGAGGATTATCGAAAAGTATCCTCACGTGCAGATGGTTAACCTGGGCGATATCTACGCTTCTGAAGCTGGCAAGCTCAACCCGCAGGTTGATTACCCCCGTCTTTCGTTGCTTGCTCCTTTTGTGTACGGCAAGTACCGTATGGGTCGTGCCTATGGTTCAAAGCCTCTGTACGGTGCAGCCTTGTATCTTCTTTCGCGTTCTGGAGCTGAACGACTCGTAGAATGTTATGGCGAGACGGTTCCCGGCGTTGTTGCTGATGATTATTCTCTCTACCGAGAATGGGGAGTGGACGTATATTTGGTGCAGCCCGGCCTGTGCGGTTGGGAAGGCACCAGCCTCATTCAAACTTCTGGCGTTCGTCACCTGGAAAGTCTCAAGAGCACGCAGCATGGCACCGGTTTTATCGACCGGTTGCGCATCGCCCTGGCGCCGAAGAAGCGTATTGCGAACGCGAAGAACATTCTGGATGCCACTCTCGAAGATGTGAAGCAGCGTCTAGGACGATAATCCAGAGGCGGTAACCCACAGATGGATTGGGGTACTGTCATCACATAAAAATGTGAATACGTGGATCTTCTGCCCTGTCATTTATCCTCTCCCTATCGTGTATATGCGGTAGGGAGGGGATTCTTTTGTTGTACACCGGTACGGCGCGTGCTATACCGCGTCTTAACCTGCGGGCACCTGAGATTGGTGCATGGTGAATGATAGAATTTTTTCTACGTTGCACAGTAGTGTGCGTATTTATCACACGCTCAATATTCAGACTTCATGCCATTAACGCACCGATTTTTAAGATGATGAACTTTCCTGTCGTGCAGGGGGTCTGATGTTCTGAAAGCTCGCCAATAACCGACGCAATCTTCTATTGCTTAGGCTTTCTGGATGAGCTATTGAAAGGAAAAAATATGGCAAAGATTCTGAAGTATGTTCTGGGCCTGGATGGCGCGAACCGTTTCGACTCGTTTTATTCTGTGGGCGCGCCCGCGAAGGATTTTGTGCCTTATTCTGCGGTGGATAACCGCGATAATCACGTCGCTGATGAAGAATTTGACGTTGAGTTTTTCCGTAGCCGTTGGCATCGTGACCCTAGCCCTGCGGAGAAGGGTTGCATGCTCAGCCATGTGAATATGTGGCGTGACTTTGTTGCGTCGGATGCTGATTGGGCGCTGATTGCCGAAGACGACATCCTTCTTTCTCCGGATGCTGAGGCGGTGGTGAATGCAATCATCACGAAGTACCCGCAGGTGCAGCTGGTGAACCTTAGCGATTCTTTTGCGAATGATGCCGGCAAGCTGAACCCGCAGGTGGAATACATCCGCCTGTCCCTGCTGTCTCCTTTTGTGCACGGTAAGTACCGTATGGGTAAGCCGTACGGTACGTGGCCTCTGATTTGCACTGGCTTGTATTTGATTTCCCGTTCGGGTGCTGAGCTGCTGCTTAAGCAGTTTGAGGATAAGGTGCCGGGTACTGTGGCTGATGATTACAAGCTGTACCAGCAGTGGGGTGTGGATGTGCGTTTTGTGCAGCCGGGCCTGTGCGGCTGGGAGGGTAGTAGCGTCATCTTGGAATCTGGCAAGCGTCATCTGGATAAGGTGAATAGTCTCCAGCACGGTACTGGTCCTCTGGATCGAGTGCGTATTGCTTTGGCTCCGAAGAAGCGTATTACGAACGCTAAGAACGTTCTGGAAGCCACTCTTGATGAGGTAAAGCAGCGTTTCTCGCGGTAATCTAAACTGTAACCTCCCCACCATCCACCTATGTGAAGGAACGCTGTGAACGATCTGCCCCTGCTCGGCCCTGCTGAGATTCGCGAGCTTGCCGAGATGCTCGGTATTCGTCCGACGAAGACTCTTGGGCAGAACTTTGTGATTGACCCCAATACGATTCGTCGTATTGTCAACGCGGCAGAGATTTCACCGGAGGAGACGGTGTTGGAGGTTGGCCCGGGTTTGGGTTCGTTGACCCTCGGCATCCTGGATGCTGCGAAGGATATGGTTGCGGTTGAGATTGACCCGCCGCTGGCGCAGCAGCTTCCGCACACGATTGAGAAGTTCCGCCCCGAGAAGGCGGGCGATATTGACGTGGTGCTTATGGACGCTCTGAAGGTCACCGAGCTGCCTCGCACTCCGGATGCTCTGGTGGCGAACCTGCCGTATAACGTGGCGGTTCCGGTGCTCCTGCACCTGTTTGCGCAGTTCCCGAGCATTCGTCACGCCCTGGTGATGGTTCAGGACGAGGTTGCCGACCGTCTTTCGGCGACCCCGGGCTCGAAGATCTACGGTGTACCCTCGGTGAAGGCTAATTGGTATGCCGAGGTGTATAAGGCGGGCGTGATTGGCAAGAACGTGTTCTGGCCTGCACCGAAGATTAACTCGGGCCTGGTGGGTTTCCGTATGCGCGAGGAGCCTCTCTCGACCGTTGACCGCGACCTGGTGTTCACGATTGTGGACGCCGCTTTCGCTCAGCGCCGTAAGACTCTGCGCGCTGCGCTGAGCTCCTGGGCGGGCTCGGGTGCGCGTGCAGAGCAGATTTTGGTGGCTGCCGGTATCGCTCCGACGGAACGCGGTGAGAAGCTGGATATTCACGGCTTTATCCGCATTGCGGAGGCTTCGCTGACTGTCCCGGCTGAGCCTGTAGCGGAGTAGCTTCTTCCCGCTCTAAATTTTTCACTGACGTTCTCACGCGAGTTCCCGCGCGAAAGGTGTATGCGCTGATGAGTACCGCCTCCCAGGTCGCTATTTCGGTTGATGCTCCCGGCAAGGTCAATCTGTACCTTGCCGTGGGGGATGTCCGTCCGGACGGCTACCACCCGTTGACTACGCTTTTTGCGGCGGTCTCTTTGATGGAGACCATCACGGTCTCTGAGGGGCAGGCACCGGGGCTGAGCTTGAGCATGGATATTGTGCCCGGCTCCCTGGTAGATCAGCGGATGCAGGCGGGGCAGTTCGACCCTGCCGCTGTGCCGATGGATGAGCGGAACCTCGTGTATCGTGCCGCTGCGCTGATTCTTGCGGAGCACGGTATTGAACCTGCCCCGGCGCTGCACCTGCATATTGCGAAGGCTGTGCCCGTGGCAGGCGGTATGGCGGGCGGCTCAGCGGATGCGGCGGCGGCTCTCATCGCCACGGACCGCTACCTGCACGCAACCGGCCGCACCGGCGCGCAACTGACCCAGACGGATTATGAACGTCTTGCCGCGCAGCTGGGCGCCGATATCCCCTTCAGCGTGCGTGCCGCGCTGGGGCAGACCCTCGCCCTGGGGCAGGGGACAGGCACCGAGCTTCAGAACGTTGCGGCGCCTCGGGAGCCCCTGCACCTGGTGATTGTCGCCGCACAGTTTGGCCTCTCCACCCCCAGTGTATTCAAGCAGCTGGACGCGGGCCGTGCCGCCGGTGAGTATCCCGCCTCCGGCGAGCTGCTAGAACCCGTAGAGCTTCTGGAAGCCCTGAATTCTTATGACGGTTCGGAGGCGGCGCTCGCCTCCTTGGCGTCGCTGTTGCGTAATGATTTGCAGGCTCCCGCACTTTCGTGCGCCCCGCAGCTGGAGCAGACGCTGAACCTGCGCGAGAGCGAGGGCGTGTACGCCTCCCTGGTGTCCGGTTCCGGTCCGACGGTGCTTCTGCTGACTTCTTCGCAGGCTCGGGCGGAGGCTCTTGCCTCCACTCTTCGCGCTGCGGGCAACCACGTTGTGAGCGCGGTTAGTGCGATTCTGCATCATTAGTATTTGACACATATATACAAACTAATATTCATTCGCTTCCGCTATCTGCTATCTACTATCTATAAAAAGGGGGAGTATGGAGGAAAGTTAAAAACATTATTATTGCGCAGGATCGTTATAGCATTCTGGGCGGTATTAGTACCGTCAATAAGCTTCTGGGGCGTGCCTTTGACGAGGCCGGGTACAACGTCAGTTATATGGCACTCTTCGACAATACCGCCGGTCATCCGGACGCTATTGAGCCGGATTTTGTGGTTAATTTGGGTCCTTTGGTGAATAAGACAACCCATAACCGACTGGTGTACACCAATCCCGGTCCTCTGGGAGCTGCATTGGCGGTTAAGAAGTGTTTTACGGTCCTGTGGGATTGCTATAACACTTTCCGGACCCGCCGCTACCTGCGGTCTTTCGGTAAAGATACTGTTGTTTTGACGTCTATGGCGAAGACTGCAGATTACATGGCGAAGTACGCTCAATCCGATTCTAAAAAGGGCCTCGGGTACATCCACGAATTTCATAGTGGCTACAACAGTACCTATCGTTTGGATGAGGAAAAGACTCTCCGTAAGGTCGCTGCGTCTTATGACTTATTTGTAGCGCTATCTGAGGGCGACGCTACGCTGTTTGCTCAGTGGCTGAACCGCCCTGTAGATGCTGTTCATAACCCTATTACCTCTTTCGGAAGAAATCTCTGAGATGGAGCGTCTGGGGGAGAAGAAGCCCGTTATCCAATTTGTAGGACGGTATGGACCTGAAAAAGGCCTGAATCGTATCCTCGAAAGTTTTGCTGCGTGTGCTGCTGATTTCCCTGAATGGGTATTGCGTATTAACGGTAACGGCTTGGAAGAGGAAATCCTCGCCGTTGAGAAATACCTAGCTCAGCTTGATCCAGAAACCGCTCAGCGTGTTGAACTGGGGGGGGGCTCAATGCAGAGGAAGTGATTGAGCATTTTGCTGAGAGTTCTCTAGCTGTTATGGCATCGGATTTCGAAGGTCTTCCAACGTCTTTCTTGGATGCTATGCAGGTAGGAACTCCTCTCATTTCCTATCCTTCCTCGTGGGCGCTTCGAGAGATGGTGCCTGAAGTGGGGTACCTTGCTGAGGAACCCAGCGTTGAAGCCCTACAAGAGCAAATGCGTCTGGCTATGAGCGATGCTGAATTGCGGGCTCAAAAGTCTGCTTTGTGTCTTGAAAAGTCTCGTACTTTCTCTCCCGAAGATGTTGTTCGGCGTTGGGAAAAGCTTTTCGAATCTATTCACCGTTAGTAGCTGCTGTAACGGAGAACTGAATATATGCGCAAATGCCGGTTCTAGATTGAATCTAGAACCGGCATTCCTTATATCAGTAGGCGTTAGCCCAGCAGCTCGGAGAGTTCGAGCCAGCGCATCTCCAGCTCGTCAATCTCATCCTGAAGTGCCTGCTGCTGCTCGCCGAGCGCCGCCAAACCGGCGTAGTCGGAGGCATCGTGCGCGCTCATCTGCTCGGAGAGCTTCTCCTGCTCTGTAGCGAGCTTGGCGAGGCGACGCTCAATCGCACCGGATTCCTTCTGCGCCGCACGCAGCTCGGCACCGGAAACCTTTGGCTTAGCGGATGCCTCAGCCTCCTGCGTCGAAGCCTTCTGGGTCGGGGCGGCGGCACGTGCCTGCGCGCTACCTGCCGCAGAGCCGCCAGCACCGGCCGCCGAGAGTGCCAAATACTCGTCCACACCGCCGGGCAGGTGGCGGAACGAACCGTCAATCACGGCGTACTGCTGATCGGTCACGCGTTCCATGAGGTAGCGGTCGTGGCTGACCACCAGCAGGGTGCCCGGCCAGGTATCCAGCAGATCCTCCATGGCCGCGAGCATATCGGTGTCCAGGTCATTGGAGGGCTCGTCGAGAATCAGCACGTTCGGCTCGTCCAGCAGAATCAGCATCAGCTGCAGGCGACGCTTCTGACCACCCGAAAGGTCCTTGACGGGGGTGGAGAGCTGAGCGCTGGTGAAGCCTAGACGCTCGAGCATCTGCGAGGGGGAGAGCTCCTTGCCGTCGGCAATGTAGCTGCGCTTCTTACGGCCGATCACGTCGGAGACGCGGTCGTTCTCGACCTCCTTCAGCTCGTCCAGCTGCTGGGTGAGGGTCGAAATCTTCACGGTCTTGCCGTGCTTGACGCGTCCCTCGGTCGGTTTCAGGTCGCCGGTCACCAGCGAAAGCAGGGTGGACTTGCCCGCACCGTTCACGCCCAGGATTCCGGTGCGCTCACCGGGGGCAATACGCCAGGTGACCTTCTTCAGAACGGGGCGCTTGCCGCCTGGTAGGGAGGGGTCGTCGTAGGTGACCGAGACGTTCTCGAGGTCCACCACGTCCTTGCCGAGGCGGGAGACCGCCATCTTCTTCAGCTCCACGGTGTCGCGCACGGGCGGAACGTCCGCAATGAGGGCGTTGGCCGCGTCGATGCGGAACTTCGGCTTGGAGGTACGCGCGGGGGCGCCACGGCGCAGCCACGCGAGCTCCTTGCGCATCAGGTTCTGGCGCTTAGCCTCAGCCGCGGCTGCCTGACGGTCACGCTCAACGCGCTGCAGGATGTACGCAGCGTAGCCGCCCTCGAAGGGCTCGACGATGCGGTCGTGCACCTCCCAGGTGTCGGTGCAGATTTCATCGAGGAACCAGCGGTCGTGGGTAACGACCATGAGGCCTCCGGCGTTCTTCGACCAGCGGGACTTCAGGTGGCCGGCGAGCCAGGTGATGGCCTCGACGTCCAGATGGTTGGTGGGCTCGTCGAGCATGAGCACGTCCCACTCCTGCGCGAGCAGGGAGGCGAGCGCTACGCGTCGGCGCTGACCGCCGGAGAGGGACGAGACCTGCGCATCCCAGGGCAGGTCGGAGACCAGGCCCGAGATGACGTCGCGGATGCGAGCCTGCGAGGCCCACTCGTATTCGGGGGTGTCGCCCACAATCGCGTAGCCGACGGTGTGGTCGTCGTCGAGAACATCGGACTGATCCAGGTAGCCGATGCGGGTGCCGCCGCGCACGGTGACGCGGCCGGAGTCCGGTTCGAGCCGGCCGGCCAGAATCTTCATGAGGGTGGATTTGCCGTCGCCGTTACGGCCGACAATGCCGATGCGGTCGCCCTCGTTCAGGCCGACCGTGATGCCCTCGAAAATGGTTCGGGTAGGAAACTCAAGATGCAGCGATTCGCCGCCTAGTAAATGTGCCACGCCTTCTAGGGTACAGGGTGAGGGTATTTTCAGGTGCCGGTGAGGTAATCGATGGGGGAACGGTTGAAGGTTTGAAAAGATAGCTGAAGTACCCGTCGAAAGCCCGCGTTTGCGCCGTGCGTGGGGCGAGCCCACGGCGGATATTTGATAAACTGAGGGAAGCATTTCCTGCACGGCGCTGTTCTCTGCCCAAAATTAGGGTAGTGAATGGCGACTGCCACCAGAGGCGGTACCCGCACCGGCACGGGAATAATCCGCCATGGTGTAATGGCAGCACAGCGGCCTTTGGAGCCGTTTGTCTAGGTTCGAGTCCTAGTGGCGGAGCGTAAGCACTCAACGGAATCGTTGAATGAGAGTCGGCGGTTCCGCGCTCACCTCTCACTCTTACAACCTCGTATAAGGAGTCTTCTCAGTGAACACTGAACTGGCACCCTCCGCGGTGATTGTTCTCGCCGCCGGCGCTGGCACGCGCATGAAGTCCGCAACCCCCAAGGTCATGCACGGCATTGGTGGTCGATCCATGATTGAGCACGCTGTCGCTGCTGCGCGCGATCTGAACCCCGAGCGCCTCGCTGTTGTGGTACGCCACCAGCGCGATAAGGTTGCTGAGCATGTGCTTGCGTTTGACCCTGAGGTAACCATCGTTGATCAGGATGAGATTCCGGGTACTGGTCGTGCGGTTGAGGTCGGTCTGAATGCCTTGGATGCGCAGGCCCCCGTCTCGGGTACCGTGCTGGTGACCTACGGCGATGTTCCTCTGCTGCGCCCCGAGACTCTGCGCGAACTGATTGCCTTCCACGAGGAAGACAAGAACTCCGTAACTGTCCTGACCACCCACATTGATGAGCCCGGCTCCTACGGCCGTATCGTGCGTAACCAGGCTGGCGAGGTGACCGCCATCGTCGAGGCGAAGGACGCCTCCCCCGAAGAGCTCGAGATTACCGAGATCAACTCCGGTATCTACGCCTTTGACGCTGCCGTGCTGCGCGAAGCCCTGCTTGAGGTGACCACCGATAACGCTCAGGGCGAGAAGTACATTACCGATGTGCTGTCCATCGCCCGTTCGAAGGGCCACCGTACCTCCGCCCTGGCCATTGAGGACCGCTGGGAGGTTGAGGGTGCCAACGACCGTGTGCAGCTGGCTCAGTTGGGCCGTATGCTCAACAACCGCATCCTCGAGGCTCACATGCGTAGCGGCGTGACCATCGTCGATCCGCAGAACACCTGGATTGACGTGACCGTGCGCATCGAGAATGACGTGACCCTCCTGCCCGGCGTGCAGCTGCACGGCTCCACCACCGTTGCCACCGGCGCAACCATTGGCCCCGACACCACCCTGACCGATATGACCGTTGAGGCAGACGCTACCGTCATCCGCGCTCACGGCTTCGGCGCCGTGATTGGCGAGGGCGCAACCGTCGGCCCCTTCGCCTACCTGCGCCCCGGTACGACCCTGGGTAAGGGCTCGAAGCTCGGCACCTTCTGCGAGGCCAAGAACTCGCAGATTGGTGACGGCGCGAAGGTTCCGCACCTGTCCTACGTTGGCGACGCCACCATCGGTGAGGGCGCCAACATTGGTGCGGGTTCCATTTTCGCCAACTACAACGGCCTGGTGAAGAACCGTTCTGTTATTGGCGCACATGCCCGCATGGGATCCGCGGGCATCTACGTTGCACCGGTCACCGTGGGTGACGGTGCCTACTCCGGCGCGGGCGCGCTGATCCGCAAGAATGTTCCTGCGGGCGCCCTCGCCTACTCTGAGACTTCCCAGCGCACCATCGAGGGCTGGGTTCTGAAGAACCGTGCCGGTACCGAACCCGCTGAGGCTGCAAAGGCCGCGGGCGCACAGGAACCGGCAGAATCCTAATCCGAGGAAAGAACAACACCATGAGTAGCGAGATTACCAACCCCGGTGAGCGCAAGCTTGTAGTGGTCTCCGGTCGAGCACACCCCAAGCTCGCCGAGGAGATTGCGCAGGCCCTTGACCACGACCTGTTGCCCACCTCCGCATATACCTTCGCCAACGGCGAGACCTACGTCCGTTTTGAGGAGTCTGTGCGCGGTGCGGACGCATTCGTGATTCAGTCGCACCCGGCACCGATTAACGAGTGGCTCATGGAGCAGCTCATCATGATTGATGCGCTCAAGCGTGCCTCCGCTCGCTCCATTACCGTGGTGTCCCCGTTCTACCCCTACGCTCGTCAGGACAAGAAGCACAAGGGCCGCGAACCCATCTCGGCTCGCCTGATTTCTGACCTGTACAAGACCGCCGGCGCGGATCGCCTGATGTGCGTCGATCTGCACACCTCGCAGATTCAGGGCTTCTTCGACGGCCCGCTGGACCACCTCTTCGCAATTCCGGTGCTGGCTAAGCACATCCGCGAGCGCGTTGAGGACCTGTCGAACGTGACCGTGGTGTCCCCGGACACCGGTCGTGTGCGCGTGGCCGAGCACTGGGCCACCCTGCTGAACGGCGCACCCCTGGCCTTCGTGCACAAGACCCGAGACATCAACGTTCCGAACCACGCGGTCTCCAAGACCGTTGTGGGTAACGTTGAGGGCCGCACCTGCGTGCTGATTGACGACATGATTGACACCGGCGGAACCATCGCCGGCGCCGTGAAGGTCCTCATGGATAAGGGTGCGAAGGAAGTTATCATCGCGGCAACCCACCCGGTTCTTTCCGATCCCGCCGTTGAGCGTCTGTCCGAGTGCGGCGCGGTCGAGGTCGTGGTGACCAACACCCTGCCCGTCCCGGAGGAAAAGCGCTTCGAGAACCTGACCGTTCTCTCCATCGCGCCCCTCATCGCTCGCGCTATTCGCGAGGTCTTTGACGAGGGCTCCGTGACCGAGATTTTCGATCACTAGGGCTTGAATAGGCTGTAGAAAATCCCCCGCTACCACGGTTGTGGTAGCGGGGGATTTTCTACGTTTCTGAAGGGACAGACCCCTGCAGATTCTGTATTGCGGAGATTTAGCGGTGGGCTCGCGCCAGCCACGGCAGAATCACGCGTAGCGACTCTTCAACCTCGTCTACGGCCTTCTTCGCGGCGGCCGGGCCTCGACGGTAGGGGTCCTCGAGCTTATCGCTCGCGAGGGGAGTGCCACCGTAGGAGTAGAGGTAGGAGAGCGGCTCGGCACGGCGCGCTTCCTCACGAAGGCGAGCAGCCTGCTTGAGCAGCACGATCTTGGAGTGGTACTGGGGCCACTCGCGCACGATCCAGTCGGCGTGCACCTTCTCCGCGACCAGGATGATGGTCGCGTTCTTAATGATCTCCTCGGTCAGCTGACGGGAGGCGAAACCCTCGGGGTTGTAGCCACGCTCGATGAGCTCGTTGGCGATGAGCTCGTACACGCCCTGACCGACCAGCGCGCCGGTACCGGCGCTGGCGAAGGTCCACTTGTCCTCCAGCCCGTACTCTGCGGCCAGGTGCTTGGAAATAACCTCGCCGGAGGCGCTGCGGGCAATGTTGCCGGTGCACACGAAGAGCGCCTGGAAGGGGCCGTCGGTGTCGTGGGCGCCGCTACGGGTGAAGGTGCCGGGGGAGAGCTTGAACAGCGGGGTGCGTTCGCGTTCCCCCTGCGGGGCGCTTGCGGTCTCCTCACGTGCCGCGAGGGCTGTCGGAGCGGGCTCTTCTGCGGTGTCGGCCAGAACACCCGAAGCGACGGTGGGTGCGTGGTGTTCCTCGACGTGAACGGAGCGTGAGGAGGAGCCCTCTGCAGACGGTTCGTCCAGGGGGAGGATATCGGCGGCGGTACCCGAGGTTTCGGTGAGGTTCAGCGGCTGCGCATCAATGGTGACGGTGCCGTCCTCAGAGATTTCTTCGGCGCGGGAAGGCTCGGATGCCTTGGGAAGGGGCGTCTGAGCGGCGACCTCGGCGGGGGAGTGAGCCTCATACTCGCCCATGACTTCGCGGAGCGAACCCGAAGGGACCATGGAGCGCTGGGCGGCACCGCGGCGGTTCTTGCCTGCCAGGTCGGGGTTGTTCTGGATCAGTGAGCGGACCCCTTCCGCAATGGAGGGGGCGGATGCCGGCGCAGTAGTCGCGGTGGTTTCGGGGGCCTTGGAGGAGTCGGTGATCTCCTCTGCGGAGCCCCGGGTGTACTTGTCCTTCAAGGACTTGATGTTGAAGATGCCCATCAAAAGCCTTTTCTCTTGAACATACCCAACGGTGAACAGGGAAGCCGGAAGTGTCGGGTGAAGTTGAACGAATAGTATCTATCATACCGAGTTGCTTGACTCTTCAAAGGTTTCTGAATCTCGAGTGTGGCGAATTCCCTAAGGCCTCGTCCGATACATCTTCAATGTAGGTCGCTCTGAAAGCTTCAACCTGGGGACGTGATGATGACCTAAAGTACAAACTTTATAGCGAAAGGGTTTAGAGGTCACATGCTAGAATTGGCGTGAAATGCTGGGCTTCTTCTCACTCGGAAGCCAGTGCAAACACTCACCAACGAGGACCAATGAAGAGTATTTACACTAAGCTTCGTATCTTTTTCCCAGGACGGAGCTTTACGCTACTAATTGTGAATCTAATCGGCCTATTCCTTCTTTCGCTAATGGAAATGGTCGGTGTTGCGGCCATTCTTCCCATTATGAATATTGCGATGGGTGCTGAAATTACCGGCTACCTGGCTGTAATTTCTGATATCTTCGGCAACCCTCAGCGTTCTGATTTGGTGCTCTATTTGGGTATTGTCCTGGTGCTCGCCTTTGTGATTAAGGGTATCGCTGCGCTCCTCTTTAAGCGTTGGAGCCTGAAGTTCACCGGCTACCAGCAGCTGGCGACGTCGACGACTATCCTCAACCATTACATGAAGGATAGCTACTTCAATCACAGGAAGTCTCAGCCTGAGGAAACCGCGTATCTGATTAGCACCTACGTGGTGTTTGCGTACCGCGGTTTTGTGGGATCAATTATTAACTTTGTGGGCGATTTCCTGTCTATCATCGTGCTGCTCATCATGATTCTGTGCGTCATGCCGATTCCTGCGCTGGTTGCTTTCGCATACTTCGGCATCACCATCGCTATCATGCAGCTCTTCTTGCGCCGCGGTAACGCGAAGTATGGTGAGATAACGGCACGTGCGGGTCGAGACGCTTTGCGCTTCCTGCTGGACGACATCAGGGGTTTCCGCGAAATTCGTATTACGAATGCACACAAGGCTGCTATCGAGCAGTACCGCGAGCCCGCAGTACGAAGCGTTAAAAGCGATGTTAACCTCTCGTTCCTGAACGACTTCCCCAAGTATTCGCTTGAAATTATTTTCATCGTGGGTATCGCTGGTCTGCTGGCTTTGGTGACTTCGACTCAGGGTGCTGATGGTCTTCCCTCCCTGATGCTTTTCGCAACCGCATGTATCCGCATCCTTCCGAACGCGACCCGTATGATTGCCTCCCTGGGCGGTATCCGTGCGAACGAGTTCGCTAGTGAAGAGGTTGCTAAGGTTATCCGCTCGATGAGCCCCGAAGAGCAGCGCCTGCAGATGGTTGAGTTCAAGGATGAAATTGATCCGGCAACCATCATCAACTCGGGAATTGACCCCGTGGATGTTCAAATTGACGACCTGGTCTACCGTTACCCGGATGGTGATAAGGACGTTCTCAAAGACATTCAGCTGGATGTGCCGGCTGGTACCTCGGTTGCTTTCGTGGGTGGCTCCGGTTCGGGTAAGACTACTCTGGTTGACTTGATTCTTGGTCTGCTGACCCCGACGAGCGGCACGATTTCTAGCCAGGGTAAGGACATCCACGCTGACCTGCATGCTTGGTACCAGAAGATTGGTTATGTTCCTCAGGATCCGTACCTGGGTAACGGTACTCTGCGTGAGGCTGTCGCCTTCGGCATTCCCAAGCAGTACATCGATGATGAGCGAGTGCTCTACTGCCTTGAGCTGGCGGAGCTGATGCCCGTTGTCGAGACCTTGGAAGATGGCATCAACACTCCGATTGGTGAGAACGGTAACCGCCTCTCTGGTGGTCAGCGTCAGCGTGTGGGTATTGCGCGTGCAATGTACCGCAACCCGAGCCTGCTGGTTATGGACGAGGCAACCAGTGCGCTGGACAATGAGACTGAGCACAAGATTACTCAGACCATTAACCGCATCTCCAAGGAGATTACCGTGATTATCGTGGCTCACCGTCTTTCCACGGTGCGTAACGTTGATCAGCTGGTGTACCTCTCCCAGGGCCGCATCGCCAATAAGGGAACTTTCAAGGAAGTTCAGGCGGCCAACGAAGAATTTGCGAACCTCGTTCGCCTGGGCCAGCTGCCGGACTAACAGATGCGGGGCGGTTGTGGCGACGCAGTGGTACGAATAGTACAGACGCGTTGGCGCAATCGCCCTTCTCCACGCCTCAGCTTCTTTTCTTACCTCCGGGCCCCATCCACTGATGCGGCCCGCCCCCCCCTCGCTCAAAGGACATGTTATGACCCACTCACCCCGCGTTTCTGCGGTCATCCCGTTTTACGGTGAGCCGGAACCGGTTCTCGCCATTATCGACACGCTGCGTGCTCAGCAGGGTATTGACCCCGCCGATATTGAAATCGTTGTCTCTGATGACGTTTCTCCTACCCCGTTCCCCGAGGTTGAGGGCGTGACCGTGGTTCGCCGCCCCGTCAACGGCGGCTTCGGTAAGGCCGTGAACTCCGGCGTGGCCGCCGCAACCGGCGAATGGGTGTTCATCCTCAACAGCGACCTGGAGCTGGATAACACCTTCGTCTCGCGCATGCTCGCAGCCGTGGAACGCCACGGCGAGGTGCTGGCTAGCCCCCAAATTATTGGCCACGACGGCCAGCAGCAGTGGGTGGCCCGCAAGTTCCCCACCGCCGGACACATCGCCTGGGAATGGTTCACCCCCTTGGCTCGCTTCAAGCCGACCAACTGGTGGCACCGCGGCGTTGGACACGACGTTGAGGCATGCACCGGAACCTCCGACGCGAAGGTCGACTGGGTTATGGGCGCCTGCATGGTCGTGCCTCGCGCCGTATTCAACCGCCTCGGCGGCATGGACGAGCGCTTCTACATGAACAGCGAAGAGGTGGACTTCCAGTACCGCCTCTCGCAGGCCGGTGTGGACCGCTACCTGATTCCCTCGGTAACCGTTACCCACGAGGGCGGCGGATCTTCCCCCTCGGAGCGTCGCATCCAGTGGCTGACCACCGCACGCTTCATCTACGCCGACAAGTGGGGCTGGGAAAAGAAGCTGGCCGTAGCCCTGCGTGCGACCAGCTACGCGAACTTCCTCGTGAACTCTGTGCGTGCGCTGCGCAATAAGGATGTAGATGCTCGCGGGTTCCTCGCCGCCGACCTGGAGCGCATCGCCAAGGCCGAGCGCCGCGAAAACTAGCTCTAGTGTCCGCACCCGGTGCGGAGCGCCCCATAGCTAAACGTTGGAGGTGACACACTGCGTAAGCATGTGTCATCTTCTGCTTTCGTTGTAAAATTTTGGTAGGTATGTTTGAGCGCAAGCTCTGCTTGAAACGTGCCTCTCTGCTTCACTCCAACACATAGCACCGCACGGTTTTGCCCTGCGGGTTCTTATAGCAAACGCCGACAGGATCCAATCCTCATATGACTCAGCCCAAACTTCTACTACTCTCACCCGCATTCCACGGGTACTGGAAGGCGATTCAGGCATCCCTGGAAGTGCACGGATACGATGTGCGCACCCACATCTATGATGCTCCGGGTACCCTCTCCGAGCGCATCCTTAACAAGCTCGCCCACGAGCTACCCGAGAAGTACCGCCCCGAAAGCTTCGCGGCTCAGGCAACTCGAAAGGCTATCGATGCTTTCAACGAGTTCCGTCCCGATATTGTGCTGGTCATCAAGGGCGACATGCTCTCCCGCGAATGGTGGGACCTGCTGGAAACCTCCGGCGTTCGCTACGGCACCTGGCTGTACGACGAAATGCGCCGTATGAGCTACACCGAAGAGGACCTGCACCACCTGGGCGCGCTGGCAAGCTACAGCCCGCTGGATGCGCAGCACCTGCGTGAACAGGGATTCGAGGTGCTCGACATGCCGAACGCCTACGACACCCACTGCCCGATTGTTCCCGTCCGCGAGGACTCCATTAACTTTGTGGGCGCCAAGTACCCCAACCGCGAGGAGACCCTGCAGGCCCTCGTCGCAGCTGGCCTGCCGGTGCGTGCCTACGGTCGTGCCTGGTCGCGTCACCCCTACGATATTCTGCGCACCAAGCAGTTCAAGGACTCCGGTATTCCCGCCGGCCGCGACATCGACCGCTCCGAGGCCTACGGCATCATGGCGTCTTCCCCTGCTACCCTGAACATCCACAACAACCAGGACGGCTTCACCATGCGTACCTTCGAGGCGCCCGGCGTGGGCGCCCTGCAGGTGATTGACCGCCCCGACGTGGACCGCTACTACATTCCGGGTGAAGAGGTTCTGGTGTACGAGAGCATCGATGAGCTCATCGAGATTTGTACCCGCATTTTCCGTGACCCGAAGTGGGCGCGAAAGATTCGTGAAGCCGGTCAGAAGCGAACCCTGGCCGAGCACACCTTTGATCAGCGCGTCAAGATTTTGGAGCAACTATGGGCCTAACCTACCCCCTCGACATTGATGCATGGGCCGCCTGGCAGAAGCGGCAGAACACCCTGCGTTGGGCTAAGGGCGAGGCCCGCAGCCTTATCGGACGTCTGCGCGGGGGCGCGGCTGAACAGGAAGCACCTGTTGGTGGTGTTCTCTACACCCGCGGCGCCGTACCCCGCGTGCTCATCGTGCTCGATTCTTTCTCTCCGACGAGCCGTAACTCCCTGCTGGAGCCGCTCAAGTACCTCGAGAACGTGGGCGTGGCCCTGTGGGTCCCCGAGGACGCCTCGGAGTACCTCAACGGCCAGTACGCCACCGAGCGTTACGGCCGTGATGCCTGGACCGAGCAGGAAGTGACGGGCGACCAGCTGCAGGGGCTCCTGCCCGGTGTGCGCGTGGTCCTTTCCCTCGGCCACTACCTGGCCCGCGGCGCGGCCGCCTACGAGTACTCTCGCGCGATTGGCGCTGAGTACTGGGTCGTACAGCACGGTCTGCTCGTGCCGCAGGCACCGCCCCTGCCGGTTGGCGCAACTCTGCTGGCGTTCAGCGAAGCTGACGCCCAGTTCTGGGCGTCGGGTCGCCGCGACGTGACCACCCACGCGGTGGGTTCTCAGCTACTCTACCTGGCCGCGCAGAAAGCCGCCGGCGCCGAGGCGCAGAAGCAGAACGATCTGGAACCCATCTTCCTGGGCCAGATGCACGGTGCCGAGCTGCCGCGAGCATCCTTTGCTTTTGCCGCGCACTCCTTCCTGAAGAAGTACGGCGGTATCTACCGCCCGCACCCGAGCGAGAAGGACAAGCTATCGGTGCTGACCCACAAGCTGTGGGAGAAGGAAGGCATCCGCATCGATCGTTCCGGCACCCCGCTGAACGAGGTGCCGAACCCCGTCGTGTCGATTTTCTCCACCGGAGTGCTGGAGGCGGCTATCCGCGGCATCCCGGCCTGGGTATACCACCCGGCACCGCCGGCATGGCTTGTGGAATTCTGGGACCGTTACGGCATGAACCGGTGGGGGAGCGAACCCACCCCCGCACCGGTTCAGCCTGAGAAGGAACCGGCACGCCGCATCGCTGAACTCATCATCGAAACTCTGGAGGCATAATGCGTATTCTCTGCGTCATTCCCGTACGCGGCGGCTCGAAGGGCATTCCGCGCAAGAACCTGCGCCCGATTGCGGGTAAGCCGCTCGTGGCGTGGACCATCGAGCAGGCCCTGGCGGCGAAGGAAGAGCTTGCCGGTGAGCACGAGCTGCGCGTTGTCGTCTCCACCGATGATGCCGAGCTGGCCGATATCGCCCGCGAGTACGGCGCCGAGGTGCCGTTCATTCGCCCGGCCCACCTGGCGGAGGACACCACCGCAACCGAGCCGGTCGTCGAGCACGCCATCGAGTTCTACACCGAGAACGGCTGGGCACCCGAAGCCGTCATGCTGTTGCAGGCAACCAGCCCCGTGCGTCTGCCCGGAACCCTGGCACGCGCGGTCCGCCAGTTTGTCGAGAACGACAAGGACTCCATGGTCGGCGTGATTCCGATCGGTCCGTTCATTTGGACCTGGCACGCCGATGGGGAACCCACCGCAGCCTTCGAGATTATGCACCGTCCGCGCCGTCAGGAGCTGACTAAGGAAACCTTCCGCTACCGCGAGAACGGCTCCATGTACATCACGAAGACCCCCGTATACACGGAGCACCACAACCGCCTGGCCGGCTACCCCGGCGGTACGATTGACTTGTTCATGCTCAACGAGGTTGAGGGTGTCGACATCGACGCGCCGATTGACTTCTCCGTGGCGGAACATCAGCTCACTCAGATTCTGAACGAGAGCAAGTAACCCTCATCCGGCGACATTTTCGTCGCCATCCCGGATTGACCGGCACTCAGTCATTCAATAGAACACTCAAACGAAAAGGTTCAAACCTATGATTATTGAACGTAATATCGCCCCGTATGTGGTCTTCGCTGAAGACCCGATTCTTACCGCACTGCAGAAGATTTCTGCCAACGGCCAGCGCATCATCTTCCTGGTCAACGAGTCCGGTATTCTGCGCGGTTCTCTCTCCGACGGCGATTTCCGTCGCTGGCTGATTGCCAACCCGACCGCGTCCCTGGAGACCAGCGCCCTGGATGCCGCTAACACCAACCCGCAGACCGCTCCGGCAGATGCCGACCCCGAGACCCTGCGCGGTTACTTCGCCAAGGGTATTAACCACGTTCCGCTGACCGACGAGCGCGGCCACCTCGTGGCACTCGCCATGGATGAGCAGGACGTCCTGCGCATCGGTAAGCACACCATCAGCGAGGACTCTCCGGCCTTCATCATCGCCGAGATTGGTAACAACCACCAGGGCAGCGTTGATTTCGCTAAGGAACTGGTGGACCTGGCCGTTGAGTCCGGTGCCGACGCCGTGAAGTTCCAGCTGCGTGACATGGACGCCCTCTACCGTCAGCGCGGTGCAGCCACCGCTGGCGAGGACCTGGGCGTGCAGTACACCCTGGACCTGCTCTCCCGCTTCTCCCTGAGCGTGGACCAGATGTACGAGGTCTTCGACCACGTCAAGCAGCACAACATGGACATCATGTGCACCCCCTGGGACGCCCCCTCGGTGCAGGCACTGGTCGACTACGGTATTCAGGGCATGAAGATTGCTTCTGCTGACCTGACCAACCACGAGCTGCTGCGCGACGTCGCATCCCGCGGTCTGCCCATGCTGGTTTCCACCGGTATGAGCCGCGAGGAAGAGATTCGCGAGTCCGTGGCCCTGCTGCGCAACGCCGGCGCATCCTACGCCCTGCTGCAGTGCCAGTCGGCCTACCCCGCACCCTTCAAGGACGTGAACCTGGCCTACATGGACCGCCTGGCAGAGATTGGCCAGTGCCTGGTCGGTTACTCGGGCCACGAGCGTGGCTACCACGTGCCGATTGCCGCCGTTGCTCGCGGTGCAAAGATCATCGAGAAGCACTTCACCACCGACAAGACCCTTGAGGGTAACGACCACACCGTCTCTCTGCTGCCCGAGGAATTCAAGGCCATGGTCCAGCAGATTCGCGAGGTTGAGGCAGCTATCGGTTCTGCCGCTCCCCGCGAGGTGTCCACCGGTGAGCTGATGAACCGCGTGAACCTGGCCAAGTCCCTGGTCGCTACCCGCCACATCGCTAAGGGCGAGGTCGTGACCGAGGCCGACGTGGCCGTGAAGTCTCCCGGCCGCGGCCTGCAGCCGAACCACCTGCCGCAGCTGGTCGGCCGTACCATGCAGCGCGACGTTGAAGAAGGCTCGTTCTTCTTCGAGGGCGACCTGAAGGATGACCTGGTCACCCGCCGCGATTTCAAGTTCGATCGCCCCTGGGGCCTGCCCGTCCGCTACCACGACTACAAGCCGCTGATTGAAGAGGCTAAGCCGGACTTCCTGGAGTTCCACTTCTCCTACAAGGACCTGGACATCAACATCGACGATGTCTTCGACTCCAAGCTGGACATGGGCTTCACCACCCACCTGCCCGACCTCTTCGCTGGCGACTTCCTCGTGGACCTCGCTTCGAAGGATCCCGAGGTGTGGGAACGCTCCATCGCCGAGGTGCAGCGCACCATCGACATCACCCGTGACCTGACCCGCTACTTCACCGTGGATGAGGACCCGATCATGGTTGTGACCATGGGTGGCTTTACCAAGGACAAGCACATCCCCGTCTCCGAGCGTGCCGAAAAGTACGAGCGCATCGGCGAGGCCCTGAAGCACCTGGACGCATCCGGCGTGCGCCTGGCCGCTCAGACCCTGCCCCCGTACCCCTGGCTGATGGGTGGTCAGCAGTACCACAACCTGTTCCTGGATCCGAAGGATACCGCGGAGTTCTCGCGTACCTACGACACCGCGCTCTGCCTGGACATCTCCCACACCATGCTGGCTTCTAACTTCCTGAACATTCCGCTGTCGGAGGCTGTCGAGCAGCTGGCACCGCTGTCGATTCACCTGCACCTGGTGGACGGCGTCGGCGTTGACGGTGAGGGTGTTCAGGTTGGCGAAGGCGACGTGGACTGGGCCGCACTGGGCAAGCAGCTGCGTGAGCTGGCCCCGAAGGCATCCTTCATTCCCGAAATCTGGCAGGGCCACATCAACAATGGTGAAGGCTTCTTCACCGCCCTGGACCGCCTCGAGAAGTGGCTGTAGGATCAGCGTCTATGACCAAGTCTCAGACCGTAAAAGCTCGGGAGGATGATGTTCTAGATCAGGACTTCATCACTCCCGGGCGTTTCCGGGAGCTGGACGGGTTCCGCGGCCTGGCTGCTATTACCGTGGTGATTTATCACCTGGGTGTTCCCGCTACGGAGAACTATCCGCGGACTGCTCCTTCGCCCTATGACATCGCCCTGGGTGAGTTGGGTGTTCAGCTCTTCTTCATCATTTCTGGTTTCGTGATTCTGCTCAGCGCCATCAAGAGCGGGTCGGCACTGAAGTTCGTGATTTCGCGTTTTTCTCGTATCTACCCGACCTATTGGTTTGCGCTGGCGGTATCGGCTCTGGTGTATTTCATCTACGGAAACCCCGGACGCCATATTACGATTCCGCAGACCCTGATCAACACGACAATGCTGCAACGCTTCCTGCGTGTGGATAACGTGGATCAGGTGTACTGGACGCTGGCAGTGGAACTGCAGTTCTACGTGATGGTCGCCCTGTACCTGATTATCAGGAAGGGAAAGATTTACCGTGGGGAGCTGACTACGATTCTGCTTACCTGGTCGGTTATCGGTACGGCTCTATGTCTGCTTTTCCACCCTGAGGCTTCTCTCGGTGGAGCACCGAAGATGATTGTGTGGGCTGCGGTTGCGGAACATTCTTCGCTCTTTAGTCTGGGCATGATGTTCTTCATGTACAGTCATGATCGAAAGTTCACCTGGCACATTCCGTACTTTGCGATTCTGGCTTCCCTCAACGCAGCGCTGATGCATGATCTTGCTCATGGAATCGGTGTGGCGCTGATTAGCTTGGTGTTCTTCATCGTTGTATACCTGAAGAACGTTCCGGTACTTGCAAAGGGTCCGCTGAATTTCTTGGGACGTATTTCCTACCCCCTGTACTTGGGCCACGCTATGGTCGGCTATATGCTGGTGGATTTGTTCTACCCGGTGGCTGGTCCCTGGGGGGCACGTATTATTGCATTGGTCTTGGTGATTTGCTTCGCCTACCTGGTGCATATTTCTATTGAAACTAAGGTTTCTGCATCCTTCCGTTCTTTCCTCACTCGAAAGTTGACTAAGGCATGACCTCTACACCAACGGCTCTTTGGGTCGTTCCGGTTCCCGATTTTGGTGGAGTAGCTCGGCACGTTGTCGATATGGCACGTGCCGGGCTCCCCGGCTTTAACCTGGTGGTTCTCGCACCCGAGGGTAAGCTCACGAGCCGCCTTGAGGAACTGGGCGTCACCGTTATCAAGGCTGACTTCGGCCCCGACTACGGTTTCAAGACGTCCTTTGCTTCTTTGCAGAAGGCTATTGAGCAGCTCCGCCCGGATATTGTGCACAGCCACCTGGCGTATGCGGATGTTGTCGCGACCGCTGTAGTCAACACGCTACGCATCCGTAGCGTCATCAAGCGCGGCACCTGCGTGCCGAAGCTTCTGACCACCGAGCACGGTATTGCCGGTAATGACTCGGTGTACCACGGTAGCTCCTGGCGTTCTAAGCTCATGGAGACCGTGCACCGTGTGCGCCTGTGGGGTACCGACCAAGCAATTGCTGTTTCCCGTTCTACCGCCGATCAGATGCGCGCCAAGTGGGGCGCTCGTGGCGTGGAACTGGTGTACAACGGCGTGGACATCCCCGAGGTACATGCGGCTGTTGAGCAGCAGCGCGTACCCTCTGAGGGTGGTCCGCGTATTCTCTCGCTGTCTCGTCTGTCCCCTGAGAAGGGCATCGACGTGCTACTGGACGCTTTTGCGCAGCTTCGTGCTGATTACCCGCAGGCTCACCTTGAGATTGCGGGCTCCGGTGATTTGGCTTCCGAGTTGCAGGCTCAGGCTCAGCGTCTGAACCTGGGCGATTCGGTGACCTTCAGCGGCTTCGTTAACCCAATTGAGGCGATGGGCCGTAGCGACATGATTGTTCAGCTGTCGGTGTGGGAGAACTGCTCATACACTCTGCTGGATGCTAAGGCGGCCGGCCTGAAGACGGTTGCTACCGCTGTGGGCGGTAACCCGGAGATTCTGGGCGCCGACGAGCTGGTGGACCGCCAGAGTGCAACCCTGACTCAGGATGTTCTGCAGGCTATGCGCGCGCAGCTGCAGAAGGGCGAGTCTGAGCCTTTCACCTGGATTTCGAATGAACAGATGGCTGCTCAGACGGCTGATATTTACACTCGCACATTGGAGAAGAAATGACCGTGTCTTTCCCCCAAAGTACAGAGGCCGCCGCTTCTCAGCAGGATAAAAATCCTAATTCTCTCCAGGCATATCGCATTGGGCAGGCGACCGCGGGTGAAGTAAAGTACCTTGTCGGCAGCGTCTCAAGGCTGTCAATGCTTGATTTTTGGGCTGGTTTCGGCCTGATCTTCATCGGCGTCCCTACGCCCATTGTGACTATGCCCGTGGGTACTGTTGTTGTGATGCTGTTTGTGCTGTACAAGCTGACCAAACCTGCCACCTTGGAGACAAGGTATAACTCCTTGTTCTTCTCAATCATCCTGTTTGCTGTTGGCTGGGCTTTGTTTGAAAGTCTAGCTTTTAACGGTATTTCTGTCGACGAAGCGATTCGCCGTGCAATCCGTATGGCTGTGGTCCTTCTGTTGGCATTGCAGATTGCGCAAAAAAGGGTTGATATTCGTTCCCTCATCTTTGGTGTGGCTTCGGGTCTTATCTTTAACCTCATTGGATTTTATGCGGGCATCGCACCGAATAACTACGGCGGTACGCTGACCGGTTGGTTGAACGATAAGAATCAGTCAGGTCTGTATTACGCAATTTTCGGCTTCTTGTTTGTTGCTATGGTCCGCAAGACAAGCCACCGTATTGCTGCTCTTGTTGTTACCTCCGGCATGCTGTGGTTGACTGGTTCCCGTACCTCTCTTGCCGCATATGCTTTTGCTGTCCTGTGGTTGTACTTTTCTCATCGCCTGAATTTGTTCGGTAAGGCAGTTCTTGCATGGCTGTTCTACCTCGCTGTGAACTACCTGGAAGATAATTTCGCGCGTGCTGGTGCCTTCGCGGATCGACTTGGTAGTGACCTTCTGCGTGAACGAATCGATGAGACCATGTACCGCATGATTGATGTGGTTCCTTGGTATGGTGGCGGTCTGGGTACCGCTCAGGTGCCGCTTCAGAATCGTTACTTCTATTTCCACAATTCATATATGACGCTGGTCCAGGAGGCTGGATGGATCTATATGATTGTGATTGTAGCCCTGATGATTTCTGCCGCATTCATCTGGAAGCAGCCGCGTGCTCAGCGCATTGTTATTGCCGAAGCCGCAATGGTGATCATCATTATTACCTCTCAGCGTCTTGGCGAGGTGATTCTGACGGTGCCTTGGGCTATCGTGGTGGGTCTTGCATTGCTGTACCTGAACCCGGACAAGGATCTAGACGCTTCGGACAGCGGACATCATGAACCTATTTCAGATGCTACGCAGAAGGTTCAGGGCAACGCTGAGAAACCTGCACAGCAGAAGGGCCAGCTCATCGAGAAGGAAGCTCCTGCCGCTGTAGCCCAGCAAGAAATTCCTAAGAAGTCACCTACTTCTAAATCGTTTGACGTCAGTTCTATCCGTCAGCGGGCGAGGAAAGCATAACGATGAAAGAGCTTTATATAGCTACCAATAACGGCGATATTGGCGGCGGCGAGGTCATGCTCCTGAACGTGGCCCGCGCGGCCCGGAGCCTTGGCTATAAGGTCACCATCGTCGGCCCCTCCGAGCCCAATCAGCTCGTGGAGGCGGCCGCCGATGAGGGCTTCGCCCGCGTCGTGCTTCCGGCGAAAAACCGAGCCCAGTACATGCTGGCGCTGCGCGCCTGGCACGCTCGCCACAAGGACGTTCTGCTGTGGTGTAACGGTCTGGTTCCTGCTGCGGCTACTGGCGGCCGTAAGAACCGCATCGTGCACCTGCACCAGCTACCGGCCGGATTGAACGCCAAGCTGGTGCCTTTCGCCCGCCGCAAAGCTTCCGTGACCCTGGTGCCCAGCCGCTATGTGGAGCACTCCTGCCCCGGCAGCGAAGTCTTTGCAAACTGGGTGAGCGGCGTGTCCACCGCCCTGGACCACAGCGTGGGCGATCGCCGCCTGCGCGTGGGGTACCTGGGCCGTCTGACCCCCTCGAAGGGTATCGCGACCCTCTGCTCGGCCATGAGCGCCTTGAATGCTGACGAGGTCGTCTATGACCTGGTTATCGGCGGTGAACCCGTGTTTGCCTCGGATGAGGAGCGTACCGAGGTGGAGGAAGCGCTGAAGCAGGTGTCGTCTTTCAGCACCCGACTCGGCTGGACCACCCCGGACAAACTTTTTGGTTCCATCGATATGCTGGTGGTTCCCTCCATTGCGCCCGAGTCCTTCGGCCTTGTGGTTGCTGAAGCGATGAGCGCCCGCATCCCTGTCATTGTGAGTGATGCCGGCGCCCTAGCCGAGGTCGTGGGCGGCGAATCCTACCCCTATATCGTCTCGGCCGGTCAGCCTCTGGACCTGGCCGCCGCCATCAAGAGCCTGGGGGAGGAGCTACGCGAGAACTCCTCCGACCTGGCGGAACGCACCTCCGAACTGTTCTGGCGTTGGCAGGAAAACTACTCACCCGAGGCCGGTAAAGTGCGCGTAGGCGAGGTGCTGGAACGCTTCGCTGGCTAATCCCTACGCCCGATCCCTCCCCACGGGATATTTCACTCAAACTCTCATCTCACCTCAACCCGAAGGAAAAGCATGACGACTCACCGTTACAAGGCTGCGGTCATTATCCCCTCTCGCGGTGGCGCGGAGATTCTGCACTACCCGCTGGATGCGCTTGCCGAGCAGACGGAGAAGGACTTCCAGGTCATCGTGGTCCTCGATGGCGATATCGATAACAGCGAGGCTGTGGTTGATCGCTACATCGCCGAGGGCAAGCTGAACCTGACCAAGATTGTCTTTGAGGAGAACCGCGGCCGAGTGGCGGCGCTGAACGCCGGCCACCGCGCGGCTGATGCCGATATCCTCATCCGTTGCGATGACGACCTGCAGCCGGCTCCCGATTACGTCGCTAACCAGATTCGTCTGCACCGCGACTACGACGGCGTGATCGGTACCCTCAAGAACGTGTACCCGGACACCCCGTACTCCCGTGTGTACGGTAACTTCCGCGATGCGCGCTTCAAGCAGGGCGCCTTGAGCGTGGCTGAAGACGGACGCTGGCTGTACTGGAACGGAAACTCGTCGATTTCCGCTGAGTTCTACGAGCGTACCGGAGGCTATGATCCGGCCTACCGCCTCTATGGTTGGGAGGACGTAGACATGGGCAAGATGGTGCACGATGCCGGCGGCCGCATCATTATTTCTGACGAGGTTGAGGTCAAGCACTATGCTGAGGCCACCACCACCGCGGTGCGTGCCCTGCGCGCCCTGCACTCGGGATCTGCCCGCACGATTTTCGTCCGTAAGCACGGAGATGCTGCACATCCGGCCCCGAACCCGAGCGGCCCGTGGGGTTTCCTCGTAAAGACCCTGGCCCGGTTCACAACCGAGAAGACCATCAAGACCCTGGGCGATGCGAGCGATAAGATTCTGCTCAAACTGCCGGCGAAGCTGGCCGAGAAGCTGGTGGCTCTGCAGGTTGAGGCTGCATCCTACGCAGGTATTCACTATCCCGAACGCGCACAGAAAGTTTTCTAGGAGGGAAAAGAAAATGTCACTCGCTCAGCTCTTGACCTCCGCTCCGTTTACCGGGCCGAAGAATCCCGACGCGGTGCTGGCAGATATTCCGAAGGGCTTGAAGAAGGTGGCGCACCTGGTGCGTCGCTACGTACCCTTTGTGAAGCCGGAGGCAACAGAGGAAATCGCAATTGCTCACGACTACCTGACTCAGCGTGGAGGCGCCGAGCGCGTGGTCCTGGCTATGCATCGCGCGTTCCCGGACGCCCCGATTTACACGACCCTGTACGACCCGGAGGGAACGTTCCCCGAGTTCAAGGACGCGAAAATCATCACGAGTCCTCTGAACAAGATTGGCTACCTGCGCCGCAACCACCGCATGGCACTGCCGATTCTTCCGCTGGCTTCCTCCCTTCTGAAGGTTCCCGCAGAGCGCGCCGTGGTATCGACGACGGGTTGGGCGCACGGCTTCAACTACGCGGGTCGCAAGTTTATCTACTGCCACTCGCCGGCTCGCTGGCTCTACCTGAGCGATCAGTACCTGGGCGAGAAGAGCACCGGTCCCGTGCCGCTGCTGCTGAAGACGCTACGTCCGGCGCTGATGCTGTGGGATCACTGGGCAGCGCACCGCTCGGCGGTTTACGTGGCGAACGCCAGCGTCATTAAGAAGCGCATCGAGAACGTGTACGGCAAGAAGGACGTTCCGATCTTCTTCCCTCCGCACTCGGTGGACCCTAAAGCTCCGACGGAGCCGATTCCGGGTCTTGAAGAGTTCATGAGCGGGGAGGATTACTTCCTGATTGTTTCGCGTCTGCTGCCCTACAAGAATGTGGACAAGGCCGTGGAAGCCTGCAATAACCTGGGCAAGAAACTGCTGGTGATTGGCCACGGTCCCGAGAAGGAACACCTGCAGCAGATTGCGGGTGACACGATTCGGATTGCCTCGGGTGTGACGGATGCGCAGCTGCGCTACGCCTACCGCCACTGCCTGGCGCTGCTGGCAATTTCCTACGAGGACTTCGGCATCACTCCGCTGGAGGCCGGAGCGAGCGGCAAGGCGGTCATCGCGTACCGCGCAGGTGGCTTCCTGGATACGATTCAGGAGGGTAAGACGGGCGTGTTCATCGATCAGCCCACGGTGGAGCAGCTGCAGGCGGCCCTGGAGGTCTTCAACCCGAAGGACTGGGACGCCGACTACATCCGTGAGTACGTGGATAGTTTCTCGGAGGCACGGTTCATCAGCCGGCTGAAGTCCTACATCCAGGCGCTTCCCGAAGACCAGTAAAGGCGCTTCTCCCGCTTGTTCGTGCTCTCCGCTCGTTCATGGAGACAAAGAAGGCGGGGGTGGTCAGACTAAAAAAGTCTGACCACCCCCGCCTTCTTACGTTGTGCCCGTTTTTCGAGCTACAGAGAGGCCCTAGAGAGTCTCCAGGAGGTTCTTGGAGAGCAGGTCTGGGATGAACGCCCGAATCTGCGGCGCGATAACCTCTGCGGGCTGTTCGTAGAGCTCACAGATGGTCTCAATCGCTTCCTCCTCGCTCGTGGGTTCCTCGAAAAGACCCCAGATGATGGAGGCCGAGCCCTGCAGGATAGAGTGCTCCCCGGTGTCTAGATTCGCGATATACGTGGCGGTGGGGGAGTATTTGGCGAACTCCTCGGAATGTACGTAGGCGATATTTTCGGGGATACCATACACGGGCTGAGGGGATTCCGCGGTCATTTTTTCACCTCGATTCCGAAGCGTTCAAAGAACTTGGCACGCACCTCGGCACGCGTGGGGGTACGGCCAAGCTGCATGGCCAGGTGGTCCTTATTGACGAAGAAGATATTCTTCAGGGTGCGTAGCTTATCGCGCAGGGTGGTTGCCGACCGAAGCCGACCAATCCACTGAACGTAGTGGGGGACATCCTGCGAAACGGAAAGCCACAGCAGATAGTCGCGATCGCCTCGGTACTGTTCAAGCCCGCCCATGGCCGCGCTGTAGGCCAGGTTTGAATCGAGCTCGTTGGCACGTTCCTTAAGCCGCTGCCAGTCTGCGTAGGACATGCGGTTCACCAGATAGTTGATATCCGCGCTGTAACGGGACGCAGCGCGGGCACGGTGTAGCACCACAATAAGGCGAGCATCCAGGTCTGAGGGGACCGTACAGGGCCGGTGAGCGATGAATCGGGTACGGCGGGCTGCCCAAATACGGTCAAAGGTCTTCTCGTAGTCACCGTGGCGGCCGAGGCCGGGGAAGAATCGATGAATATCGGTCAGGCCCCAGGAGGCATGGTAGAGGGTCATGGCGTGCTCGAACACTGAGCCCGTCTCAAAGTGGGCCTGGATACGCCAGCCATCCGCCAGGAGAATCTGCACAAAGCGGTCCACCTGCGATGGACGGACCAACAGGTCAGCGTCGGAGCTGTACCTACCCTTGCGGTAAATTTCCTGCGAGAACGCATAGCCTTTGATATGCAGAACGTCGATGGAATGCTTATCGGCTATGTGCTGGAAGTAGGCGTGCGCAAGCCGAATCCGTGCCGCGAGCGGAGTGGTGAGCGGCTCCGGGGTATTGGTGGAGTGAGTGGTCACAATAACCTTTCGGTGCACCGGTCTATACCAAATAAGTATACGGCGGGAGGGACAGAAACACTGCCCTTCCCGCCGTATGTTGCTCCCCGTGGGGAGAGGGTCGAAAGGTTATGCCTTGGGGGCTGAGGACTTCGACTTCGAGGACTTCTTATCGCCGTCCTTACCGTAGCCGTAGTAGGTTGCGTAGCCCACGTAGGTGCTTGCGTAACCGAAGCCGTAGTAGGAGTTACCCAGGCCCTTACGGGGTGCACGGTTCAGAACAAGACCGAAGAGGTTTGCGTTGACCTTCTTCAGGATGCTGGAAGCCTCGGTCATCTGCTCACGGTGGCTGCGGCCAATCGAACCGACCAGAATCACGCCATCCACGGAGTGGGAAAGCAGCGATGCATCGGTCACGGGCAGCAGCGGCGGAACGTCGACCACCACGATGAACTCTTCGGAGAGTTCCTTGATGAGCTGGCGCATCTTGTCCGAGCCCAGAAGCTCAGAGGGGTTCGGGGGGATGCGACCCGCGGGAAGCACGAAAAGGTTCGAATCGCCCAGCTGGTGCACGGCGTTTGCAATCTCCACCTGACCGGCCAGAACCTGGGTCAGACCGACCTTGGCGTCGAGCTTCAGCTTCTTAGCCACGGTCGGGCGGCGGAGGTCGGCGTCAATGAGGATGACGGGCGAACCAGCGTCGGCCAGGGAGCGAGCCAGCGAGAGCGACACGGTCGACTTACCTTCACCGGGTACAGCGGAGGTGACGATGAAGGAGCGCGGGGGAGTATCAACATTCACGAAGCGCAGGTTGGTACGCAGCTGACGAATCGATTCCTGAGCGATGTGGTCGTCGGTGTCACCGTTCACGATGTTCTCTTCGTTCAGGTCCTCACTGACGGGCAGCACACCCAGGATGCTTGCGCCGGTTGCCTTGGTGGCGTCGTCACGGGTGCGGATGCGCTGATCCAGTGCGCGGCGCAGGAAGATGGCGGTGTACACCACGACCAGGCCGATAACGGCGCCAATCAGAGTGTTCTGCTGGTAGTTCGGGGAAACCAGCGGCGGGTTGACGCTTGCGTTGTTCAGCGGAATCACGCGGACGGTATTGCTGCTTGCAGAGGGGGTTGCCGCAGCGTTGCTATCGCCGTTAACCAGGGCCTGAGCGTTACCGGGGTTCTGCTCAATTTCCTTGATGTAGTCAGCGGTAGCCTGCAGAGCGCTGTTGGCGAGCAGCTGTGCGTTCTTCGGAGAAGAAGCCTGGGCGCTTACGGTAATCAGCGCAGCATTGTCACCTGCGGTTGCGGTGAGGCTAGAACGAATCTGACCGGTGGTTAGGGAGAGCTCAGGGGTGTTCTGCTTAATCTTCTGTGCCACGGCCTCAGAGGAGACGATAGCTGCGTAGGAGCGAGCACGCTCCTTAGCGGCTGTAGAGCCCGAGAGAACATCCACCGTACCGGACTCGCCCACGGTCACGTAGCCCGAGGACGAGGCGGCGTACACCTTCGGCTGCAGGGATGCATAGCCGAAGCCCACCGCGGCACCAATGATGATGCCAATAATCAGCAACCAGAGGTTAGCCCTCGTGGTGCGGAAGAATTCCAAAATGGTCATAGTAGTGAGAATACTCCAGAAAGTTTGAGTTAGTGTGTGCCCGTGACGTGGAGTACTGCCGCGGGCGGTGAAGGGATACGGTATATCCCCTGGGTTGCGGTGTGAAGCTTAGCGGAGCAATCCGAGCAGGTAGCTACCGTAACCGCTCTTGACGAGGGGGGTAGCAATCTCGCGGAGCTGCTCGTCGGAAAGCCAACCGTGACGCCACGCAATTTCCTCCGGGCAACCGACGGACAGACCCTGACGGCTCTGGACGGTGCGGATGAAGTTAGTGGCATCAGCGAGTGAATCAAAGGTTCCGGTATCGAGCCATGCGGTGCCGCGCGGCAAAACCTCAACCTTCAGTTTACCCTGTTCCAGGTAGACGCGGTTAAGGTCAGTGATTTCCAACTCACCGCGGGGCGAAGGCTTAATCTGTCGGGCGTACTCTACGACCTTCGAATCGTAGAAGTACAGACCCGGAATCGCGTAATCGCTCTTGGGGTTCTCGGGCTTCTCCTCAATAGAGAGGGCATTGAAGTCCTCATCAAATTCCACCACACCGTAGGCGCGGGGATCAGCCACGCGATATGCAAAGACGGTCGCGCCGTCCTTCTGCTCGTAAGTGGCCAGCTGGGTGCCGAGACCGGGGCCGTAGAAAATATTGTCACCGAGCACGAGCGCTACGGGATCATTGCCAATAAAATCGGCGCCCAGAATAAATGCCTGAGCCAGGCCGTCCGGGGAAGGCTGAACTTTATATTCGAGATTAATACCAAAACGAGAACCGTCGCCGAGCAAACGCTTAAACTGCTCCTGATCGGCCGGAGTGGTAATAATCAAAATATCGCGAATACCCGCAAGCATCAGAGTGGACAGCGGGTAGTAAATCATCGGCTTGTCATAGACCGGAGTGAGCTGCTTGCTAATACCCTGAGTGATGGGGTGCAAACGACTACCGGTACCGCCGGCAAGAATAATTCCCTTCATAACTTCTTATTGTGTCATGTTTATCTCTTTGTTGAGGCGTAAAAATCGCTCTTTAGCCGGGTAAAATCTACCGTATGGCTCACATTCTTGTTACCGGCGGTGCCGGTTTTATTGGTTCGAACTTTGTTCACCACCTCATCGATAACACTGATCACACGATTACCGTGCTGGATAAGATGACCTACGCCGCAAATGCTGCGTCTTTGGAAGGTCTTCCCGAATCTCGTTTCAAGCTCGTCGTCGGCGACATCGCGGATCGCGAGCTGGCAGACGAACTGGTCGGCAAGGCTGACGCCGTTGTTCACTACGCAGCGGAGTCTCACAACGACAACTCGCTGGCCAACCCCGAACCCTTTATTCACACCAACCTGGTGGGTACCTTCAGCCTGCTGGAGGCGGTCCGTAAGCACGGTACCCGCTACCACCACATCTCCACCGACGAGGTCTTCGGCGACCTCGAGCTGGACGACCCCGCTAAGTTCACTGAAACCACCCCCTATAACCCCTCCTCCCCGTACTCCTCCACCAAGGCAGGCTCCGACCTGCTCGTACGCGCCTGGGTTCGTTCCTTCGGCATCGAGGCCACCATCTCGAACTGCTCGAACAACTACGGCCCCTACCAGCACATCGAGAAGTTCATTCCTCGCCAGATCACCAACATCCTCTCGGGCCTGACCCCGAAGCTGTACGGCGAGGGCCTGAACGTTCGTGACTGGATTCACGCATCCGACCACTCCTCGGCCGTGCTGCGCATCCTGGAGCAGGGCAAGATTGGCGAAACCTACCTCATCGGTGCGGACGGCGAAGAGAACAACATCACCGTTCTGCGCACCATCCTGCGTCTGATGGGCAAGGACGAGAACGACTTCGAGCACGTTGTCGACCGCCCCGGTCACGACCTGCGCTACGCCATCGACGGTAGCCGCCTGCGTGCAGAGCTCGGCTGGGAACCGAAGTTCACCGACTTCGAGTCCGGCCTGGCAGACACCATCAAGTGGTACACCGACAACCGCGGCTGGTGGGAGCCCCTGAAGGCTGAGGTCGAGGCTAAGTACGCGAAGGCTGGTCAGTAATGACCAAGGAGCTGAAGGTTACCGAGACCGAGATTCCCGGCCTGCTCATCATCGACCTGCCGGTGCACGGCGATAACCGCGGCTGGTTCAAGGAGAACTGGCAGCGCGAAAAGATGGTCGCCGCCGGCCTGCCCGACTTCAACCCGGTGCAGAACAACATTTCGTTCAACGCTTCGGTGGGTACCACCCGCGGTATCCACGCCGAGCCCTGGGACAAGTACGTGTCGGTTGCGACCGGCCGCATCTTCGGCGCATGGGTTGACCTGCGTGCCGGCGAGTCCTTCGGCAAGGTCGTCACCGTTGAGCTGGGCCCGGACACCGCCATCTTCGTGCCCCGCGGCGTGGGCAACTCCTTCCAGACCCTGGAAGAGAACACCGCCTACACCTACCTGGTCAACGACCACTGGTCCGCGGATGCAGTATCCGGCTACAGCTTCCTGAACCTGGCCGATGAAACCGTCGCCATCGACTGGCCCATCGACCTGGCAAAGGCTGAGCTCTCCGAGAAGGACCGCAAGCACCCGCGCCTGAACGAGATTAAGCCCCTCGAAGCCGACCCGATTCTGATTATTGGCGCGGGCGGTCAGCTCGGCACCGAGCTGGTTCGCCAGCTCACCGAGCAGAACGTACCCTTCGTGGCCGTCGACCGTGACCGCCTGGACCTGGGCAAGCCCGAGCAGTGGCGCGACGCCTTCCGCTGGCGCTCCTTCCGCGCGGTCATCAACGCCGCGGCATACACCGCAGTGGATCAGGCAGAAACCCCCGAGGGTCGCCGCGACGCCTGGGCAGCCAACGCTCTGGGCGTGAGCGCCCTTGCCTCCATCTGCGAGGAAGCCAACCTGCCGCTGGTTCACGTATCCACCGACTACGTCTTTGACGGTTCCCTGCCCCTGGGCGAGGAATACCCGGAGGATTACCCCCTGGCACCGCTGAGCGTCTACGGCGCATCCAAGGCTGCCGGTGAGGTTGCCGCTGCCGCATGGCGTAAGCACTACACCTTGCGCACCAGCTGGGTTGTTGGCGCCGGTAAGAACTTCGTGGGTACCATGGCATCCCTGGCAGAGCGCGGCATCGACCCGTCCGTGGTCGCCGACCAGTGGGGTCGCCCGACCTTCACCCAGGACCTGGCAGCTGCTGCTCTGCACCTGCTCTTCTCGGGCGCGGAATACGGCACCTACAACGTGTCGAACACCGGCGAGGTCATCAACTGGGCACAGTTCGCCCGCGCGGTGTACGAGGGTACCGGCCATGACCCGGCACGAGTCAGCGACACCACCACCGAGGAATACTTCGCCAACGCTGAGCTCTTCGCTCACCGTCCGACGAACTCGGCAATGGACCTGTCCAAGCTGATTGCTGCAGGCTTCACCCCGCGCGATCACCGCGAGGCGCTCGCCGCCTACCTTGCAGAAATGGGCTCCTAACCCTCTGAGGATTCGACCCTATATCTGCTGATAACAGCATAAAAGGCGTGAAAAGCGCCATATCACAGGTTCCCGGCCCTTGAAGAAGAGCCGGGAACCTGTACAATATTGTCTTGGCCAAGGCGGTGGAATACACGAAACGTGTAGGTCCGTAACTGACGGTGGCTGGTTGGAAAGAGATTTCTGGCGCCAGTCCCTATTCCACTTGGCGCATCACTTCTAACCAAGAAAGGGTGGACGACTCATGTCAGATACCATCAAAATTTCAGCTACCGTACGTAGCGACTTCGGCAAGGGCTACGCGCGCCGCATCCGCATGGCAGGCGACATCCCCGCCGTCATCTACGGCCACGGCGAAGAGCCCAAGCACGTAGTACTCCCCGGCCACGCAACCACCCTGGCTGCCCGCGTCCCCAACGCTATCCTCGACCTCGACATCGAAGGTGAATCACACCTCGCAATGATCAAGGACATCCAGCGTCACGCAATCCGCCCCGAACTGCAGCACATCGACCTGCTGACCGTTAAGCGCGGCGAGCGCGTTGAGATCGAGGTTCCTGTACACGTTGAAGGCGAGCCCGCTGTTGGCGCCGTTGCTAACCAGGAAGAAACCGTTCTTCTGGTTGAAGCTGACGCACTGAAGGCACCCGAAGCTTTGACCGTGAGCATCGAAGGCCGCGAAGCTGGCGCTCACGTTCTGGCATCAGATGTTGAACTGCCCTCAGGCGTAACCCTGGTTGCAGACGCTGAACTGCTGATCGTTAACGTTTCTGAGCCCGAGGAACTCGACGTTCCCGAGCCCGGTGAAGAAGGCGAAAACGCACCCGAGGGTGACATCGTTGAAGCTTCCGAGGAATCAGATTAGGCTGGCGAAGCTCACGACTCAGATAACTCAAAGCACTAAGACCGCGCCCTGCGCCTAGCGCAACAGTGATCTGTGGATGGCCCGCCGCTACCTCTCTTCTGAGGTGGTAGCGGGCCATACTCATAGAATGGTGTAGTCCATGAATTTTCTAAAAAACCTTTTACAGCGCCGTGGAAAGGGCGAAGATATGTCTGATGCGTGGCTCATTGTTGGTCTGGGGAACCCGGGCCCGGAGTACGAGAAAACCCGCCACAATATTGGTCAGATGGTTCTAGACGAGCTCGCCAAGGAAGTTGGCGGCAGCTTCAAGAAGCATTCCAAGGCCTCCGCGGTTGTGGTGGAGGGGCGCCTCGGTTTTGGTGGCCCCAAGGTCATCCTCATGAAGTCCCTCGGCTACATGAACACCTCCGGCGGCCCGGTCAGCGCCGTCGCCAAGTTCTACGGCATCGACCCCGAGCATATCATCGTCGTCCACGACGAGCTCGACATCCCCTTCGACACCATCAAGCTTAAGATTGGTGGGGGAGAGGGCGGCCATAACGGTCTGCGCGATATCACCAAGGCACTGGGCACCAAGGACTACTACCGCGTGCGTACCGGCATCGGTCGTCCGCCCGGACGCATGGACACCGCGGACTTCGTGCTCAAACCCTTCAGCAGTACCGAGGCGAAGGCTCTGCCGTTCCTCATCTCGAACGCCGCGGATGCAACCGTCATGCTCATCAAGGAGGGCCTACAGGCTACCCAGCAGCGCTACCACGGGGCCGCGTCCTAGCCGATTGCCTCGCCGCTGTGCGCCCCGCGAACTAGGCTCTACCTAACTATGCAAGAGCCACTCAAGGGAATAAGCTAGAAAAGAATGACGTTATACGCTCCACGACGGGAAAATACCCGCCCCGTGGAGCGTATGAGCGAGAGAAGAAGGTACCCGTGGCTGAATACTCCACCCCCGCCAATATTCCCCTGAGCGACGACGTCGTGCGTCAGCTCCGCCAGGACTTCCCGATCCTCAACACCGAGGTCAACGGGCACCCCCTGGTTTACCTGGATTCCGGGGCTACGAGCCAGAAACCCCTGCAGGTTCTCGACGCAGAACGCGACTTCTACCTGCACGCCAACTCCGCCGTACACCGCGGCGCGCACACCCTTGCCGTCGAGGCGACCGACCTCTTCGAGGACGCCCGCCGCACCGTGGCCGGCTTTGTGGGTGCCACGGAGGAGGAACTGGTGTGGACCTCCAACGCCACCGAGGCACTGAACCTCGTCGCCTACAGCATCGGTAACGCCTCCCAGGGCATCGGCGGCAAGCCCGCCGAGCGTTTTGCGCTGGGCCCCGGTGACGAAATCGTCACCACCGAGATTGAGCACCATGCGAACCTGATTCCCTGGCAGATTCTTGCCCAGCGCACCGGCGCCACCCTGCGCCACATCCCCGCCACTGAGGACGGCCGCATCGACTACGAGGCCGCCGAGGATATCGTCAACGAGAAGACCCGCATCCTGGCCTTCACCCACGTCTCCAACGTGACCGGCGCGATTACCGACGTGCCGCGCCTGGTGTCTCTGGCCCGCAAGCACGGCGTACTCGTCGTGCTGGATGCCTGCCAGTCCGTACCGCACATGCCCGTGGACTTCCACGCCCTGGACGTCGACTTTGCCGCCTTCTCCGGTCACAAGATGCTGGCTCCCACCGGCATTGGCGCCCTCTACGGCCGCGCGGAACTGCTGAACGCCCTGCCGCCCTTCCTGACCGGCGGCTCCATGATCACCCGCGTCGGGCTGCAGGACGCCGAGTACATGCCCGCCCCCATCAAGTTCGAGGCCGGTACCCAGCGCGTCTCGCAGGCGGTCGCCTTCGCCGCCGCCGTGCGCTACCTGCAGCACCTGGGCATGGAGAACGTTGAAGCGTGGGAACACGAGCTGGGCGCTCGCCTGGTTGAGGGCGTTCAGAAGATCGAGGGCGTGCGCCTGCTGGGCCCGACCGATCCCGCCCAGCGCGCGGGCCTGGTGGCCCTCGCCATTGACGGCGTGCACCCGCACGACGTGGGCCAGCTGCTCGATACGCAGGGTATCGCCGTGCGCGTGGGTCACCACTGCGCGCAGCCGCTGCACCGCTGCGCCGGCGTGACCGCCTCGACCCGCGCCTCCACCTACATCTACAACACGACCGAGGACGTGGACGCGTTCCTGAAGGCTCTCGCCGAGGTGCGCCCCTACTTCGGCCTCTAATCTCTACGGCGCGCACGGCGGGCATACCCGGGCCGCCGTGCGCGGCCGCGTTATCCTCACTAGACGATTCAACACACGGAAGAAGACCAAAATGTCTCTCGAAGCTCTCTACCAGGACATCATCCTGGAGCATTCTAAGGAGCGCATCGGCGAGCACCTCGTGGAGGTTCCCGCCGGCCATGCGAGCGCTGATAACCACCAGTACAACCCCACCTGCGGCGACGAGATCAACCTGCGCGTGGTGCTCTCTGACGAGCTGAAGGACGGGGAGAAGACCATTGAGTCGGTCTCCTGGGAGGGCGACGGCTGCTCCATCTCGATGGCGGCTGCTTCCGTGCTCTCGGATATGGCTCCGGGCATGACCCTCTCTGAGCTGCAGCGCCACGTGGATGCGTTCCGCGAGATGCTGCGTTCCCGCGGCCAGGTGACCCTGGACGAGGAGGAGTACGGCGATATGGCTGCCTTCGCGGGCGTTTCGAAGTTTGTGGCTCGCGTGAAGTGCGCGATGCTCTCCTGGGTAGCCGTCGAGGAGGCCGCCAAGGAAGCCGCTCTGGAGGACTAGCACAGCCCGCGCGGCTCCCACCAGCTCCTTGCTGGGCGGCCCAAAGATGATCGCAACGGAATGAGGCGGACGCTACAGCGCGTCCGCCTCATTCAGCGTTTTATCCGAGCCCCGCGGGAAAAGATGACTGGTAAAATAATAGGTGCGGTTCGCCTAACCAGCGCCCCGCGAGGAACCTTTTTCGGACCAGCCCCGCCCGCATGAACGGGGCGGATGCGTTCCTCACCCTCCGACCCCTTCGGGGCGCCGGAGCGACCATCGCCGCTACCAACCACAAGGAACCCCTCATGATTATTGGCTACGCCGCAGGTGCCTACGACCTCTTCCACTACGGTCACCTCGAGATTCTCCGCAAGGCCAAGGAGAACTGCGACTACCTGATCGCAGGCGTCGTGCACGACGACGTCCTCGAAGTCACCAAGGGCCGCCGCCCCGTCATCCCTATCGAGGAGCGCGCCGCCATCGTCAGCCACATCGATTACGTGGACGAAGTGCACATCGAAACCACCCCCGACAAGCTCGAAACCTGGAAGCAGAAGCCCTTCAACATCTTCTTCAAAGGCGACGACTGGAAGGGCACCGAGAAGGGCCGCGCCCTCGAGGAACGCTTCGCCGAGGTGGGCGTGGAGGTGCACTACTTCCCCTACACCGAGCACACCTCCAGCACCAAGCTGCGCAAGGTCGTCGACCTGCTCGAGGCCGAGCACGACCTGCGCGCGGAGATGCACCGCTTCGCTGAGCTGCTGGGGGACCGCGAGTACTCCGAGGCGATTATCGCCTCCTAAAACCCTGCCGCTCTCGTGACCCCCAAGATGCATAAATCCCCGCCACCCAATCGGGTGGCGGGGATTCTTTAACCCTCGTGAGGACTAGCGGTACGCCGGCCTACTGGGCGGGAAAGATTAGCGCTGAAACGATTAGCGCTGAGCAATCCACTTCTCGGCGGAGGTGCCCAGAACCTTCAGCACGCGGCCAACCTGCGGCTCGGCAGCGGCGGCAATCTTCTTGCCCACCAGCGGGATGGAGCAGGAAACCTCGCCGTTGACGTCCAGACGCGTCTTGTCGCCCTCGGGAATCAGGTGCTGGGTGGCGCTGGCCGAAACGGGAATACCGTTGACCTTCACCTCGGTTGCGACGGTGCGCGCACCGTCAGCCGCGGGGGCGCTCACGTTGTCCACCTGGGTCATGGAGACGCCGTTGCCCACGAACTTGCGGGCGATATCCGGAACGCGGTCGGCCGGGATGGTGCGCTCGGTGGTTGCGGTGAACTCGGCGGAGGTGTCACCGGAGACCGAGAAGCTACCGAACTCAACGCCCACCTCGGAGCAGACGAAGCGTGCGAAATCCTCGCTGGAGAAAGCCTCGACGACCTGGTCGACGCTAGCATTGATGACGGTCGATTCCTGAACTGCCATGAAATTTTCCTTTCGTAGTGCGCGATAAACCCCGCGCATCATTCCTCTCTAGGATACGGTGCGCGGGGTTTCGCAACCTAATAATACGATGCGAATTCTGCCGAGAATACGCCGTGGGCAGATAGCGGCAACGGGCCTATACCCGCAGGTCACCGCGTTCTCGGTCGGAGGTTCGCGTGCCGGTCTAAGATGCAAGACTCAGGGGCGTCTTGCACGAATAGGGGAGCGGACCGAAATATTCAGCCCGTGCTGCTAGGCGCCGGTACTGGGCGCTTACTAGGCGCTGGGAGCCATGGCGTCGATGCGTGCCATCTCGGCCTTACCCGCACGGTGCGCGCGAACGGCCTGCTTGCAACGGCCCCAGAAGGAATCGCGGCGGTGAATCTTACCGGCCAGCAGGTCGTGCAGCTCCTCACCCAGCTGGGCCGCGGAGATTTCCGGAGTGGAGACGTAGGGCTCGGCGGTGCGGAAGAGAGAGGGGTTCGACAGCGCCAGATCCAGCTTGTGGAAGAGGTCCTCGCGGCTCTCCACCACAACGGCGTGGCCGCGCTTCTCCATCAGAGCGGTGAAGGGGACCTGATGGTTATCGACAACCTCGTCAAACTCCGCGCGACGCGGAACGGCCAGGGGCAGAGCACCGGTGCGGCGCGCATCCTGGATGGAACCGGGGCCGCCCTGAACCAGCACAACGCTTGCGTTGGCGTAGTATTCCAGCAGCTCGGCCGCGGGAAGAAGCTTCAGATTATCCGCGTGCTTAATGGGCGCGGTGTGGCCATGCTGCACGAGGCAGGTGACCTGCGGGTGAGCCTCAAGGTAGGCCTCGACCCAGCGCAGAAGACGGTCAAAAGTGTGAACGTCGGTGCCAAGAGAAACCACCAGATCGTATGTCTTCGTCGGGATGCGAACCGGTGCGACAGCGGGGGTAAATACAGGCAGGTCGAACTTGGCGGTATCGACACTGACCTGGGGGAAGTTCTGAATAGACATCGCCTATTCCTCTCTATGTATTTATCGGTAGTAACCCCGCATATCCGATGCAAAAATCCGGAGGGCATCGTATGGATATACGTGGTGGCGTCGTGCCGGAGAGAATGGTGAGTAATCCCCGCATACGCTTCTCTGACGAGTGGTTAGTTCGTGTGGATGGTGAGTCCTCAGCGGAGCGCACGACCTTTATGTATCTGTATGTTTAATAAATACTATACCCCGAAAATAATACCCTCTATGCACTGGAAGGTATTATTTTCGGGATAGGTTAATCACTCTTAAAAAATGGGGTGAATTACGCGAGAATCGGGGAAATTCTTCTGCTGTTCATCGCTCTGAACAATGATGCGATCAGCAATGGTGTACAGCATTTTACCCGTCATCGTCGGCAGAGTCGGGCGGTCAAAACACTCGATGTACAGGGTCTTTACCCGGAAAAGCTTCGCCGCAATAAAGAACGGGACCGCGACACCCGCACCGGCGGAAACCACCGCATCCGGACGTTCCTTCGGAAAAATTCGAAACGCCAAGAAAAGGTTGCGAATAGCGTTCTTAATATTGCGCGTCGTCGGATAGTACGCCCAATAAGTCTTCTCAGCGGCCAGCGAGGATTCCACGTCGGGCTGCTTAAAGCTAACCCACACGCGATCGTAATCCTGCCAGGCGGCGGCGGTAGCCGTCAGGTGCTTCAAATGGCCACCGCTGCTGGAAACCAACAGGAGTTTGGGCCGAGCCTGGGCGGAGGTTGCCTCAGTCATAAGTATTCTCCTAATACCCCACAAAGGGAGAAACAAAAATGTGATGAGCGGTCGGGGCTCGACAAACCGGAATCGCCGAGCCCCGCACCATAGAGTGAATACCCGCGCGGGTGCGCCCCGACGCTACTCGCGGTCCAGGAAGACCGCCAGGGAGGTGACGCCCTCCAACTGCTCCAGCTGCTGGAACAGCTCACGCACCGACTTCAGCGAAGTAGCTGCGGTGACCGGAACCAGGGCCAGGCCGGCAGCCTGCACGAAACGCAGCTGGGTGGACAGGGGAGTGGCGGTGCTCAGGCTGATGACCAGCGGAGCCTCGCTCTTGGTCACCATCGATTCGGGAGTGTAACGGGTCAGGTCCTCGCGTACCGAAGCGTAATCGGTGAAGCGTGCGTACTCGCTGGGCAGGACGCGCTTCAGCATCTGGTACAGGTGCTCCACGCCGCGGTCGGTGCCCGGCAGAATCACCACGCCGGAGGCGCCGGCGCTCTTGATATCACCATCGGGAGCACCCACAGTGCGCAGCAGCATGAAGGCATCGTTCGCCTCCGAGGTCGAACCCAGCTCGTGCACGGGGATACCGGCATCCTGCAGGCGGTCAGCGTAGCCGACGTTGCGCATCATGCGGTCTCGGCCGTACGCCAGAACAAGGCCGATCAGCAGACCCGCCACGGCGCCGACAACACCCAGCTTCACCGGGCCAAGAGCCGAGGAAGAAGAAGGAACCTGAGCCTGGCTCATCACGCGGCCACCGGTAGTAGAAGTCAGCTGAATCTGAGCGCGACGCTCCTGCAGCTGGGATACCAGAGCGTTACGGTTCGCGTCCCCCTCCGCGGCGGCAATCTGCTCGTCCAGCTGCTTGGTTGCCGAGTCCACGCTGCTCTTGAGCGCATCGGAACGGACCTGCAGGTAGGAGTTCGCCATCGCGTTCGCGTAACGTGCGGCGTCGTCCGGGTTGGAGCGGGTGACCTCGATATCCAGCACCGAGGTCTGGGAGGTGCCGGTCACCTTCACGGAGTTCATGAGGCGGCTGGTCAGCTGCGCCTCGGAGAGAGTATCGCCCTCGCTAATCAGGGTCTTAGCAGCCTGGGTAGCCACCTCACGAGAGGAAGCCACGCGAGACTCGGTGGCAATGTCGACCTTGGAGGAGTTGGCGCTACCGGTACCGGCCGGGTCCACCACCATCGGGTAGACCACCAGGGAAGCCTTGGCGGTGTACTTGCCGTTGGTCATGTAGCCGTAGGCCGCACCGGCCAGGGCGAACACCACGACCGATACCAGGATCAGCACGGGATGACGAAGAATACGGCGAACCTGGCTACCCAGCGTCACCGAGGAACTGTGAGAGGTGTTATCCATGAGGACATCCTTGGAAGAGAAAACGGACACTAATATCGGAGAAAGTTTGGAAGGTTAGGAGGCGGCGGACTTCGCGCGGCGGGCCGACAGGAATCGCTCGATGCCCAGCGCCTTGCGGAAGCGGAAGAGCACACCGCCGTACACCGGCACCAGAAGCACCACGTACACAATCACGCCCAGCACGCTCTGCCCCAGCAGAAGCAGCGCCACCAGCGCACACGCCGTGGGTACCGCGGCCCCTAGGAACAGCGAGGGAGCCATCTCACGCCACGAGGCGCGGATACCCACCAGGCGGAACACCTGATAGCTGGCCAGGAACGTATCGATGAGCAGAGCCGAAGACCAGGCTGTTACCGCACCGTACAGCCCCCACACGGGAACCAGGGTGAAGTTCAGGACCACGGCCACAGCCAGCGAGGACAGCTTATTCAGCAGCTGCCAGCGGCTCTTACCGCTCATTAGCAGCACCGACTGCACGCCACCGGCACTCATCGAGAGCATCGCCGCCGGGCAAATTACCCAGAGGATGCCCGCGCCGGACTCGAAGCCCTTACCGAAGAAATGCAAGAGCACGGGTCCGAAGAACGCCAGGGACAGGTAGAAGGGCCACGACAGAGCCGTCAGCACACGAGTGGTGGACAGGAAGATATCCCGAGCTCGATCCAGCTGGCGGGTCGCCAGCGCCGCGCTAATCGACGGACCGGTCACCACGCGACCGGTGTGCTCAATCATGGTGCCCACGCGGACGCAACGGTTGACCGCGCCGTAGACGCCGCCGGCGGCCGCACCCAGGAAGGCCGTCACCACCAGCACGTCAATCCACTCCAGGATTGTTTCGACCACGGTGGCCACGCCTCGGGCTGAGCTGAAGCTCCAGAAAGAACGGAAAGTCTCCTCCGGGGAATCCTCGGAAGGCAAGACCTCCACGTGTTCCTCATTCGGGAAGGCACGCTCCAACAGCCACAACGCCACAATAGCGGTAATCGCCACCGGAACGGTCCAGGCATACACCAGGTCCATCAGCTGACCCGAGAAGAGCACCACCAGTCCCACCGCGCCAAAGCGCAGCGTCGGCAGCAACACGTTCTGGAGCATCGTAAAGGTCACCACGCGGTGCAGACCGCGCAACGCCCCGAAGAAAACCGTCATGAGCGCCGCAACCAGCACAAAGGCCGAACTGACGCGCATAGCCGCTTGATACTCGGGAGCCATCGGCACCAGGGACGAGTACACGTACACGCCCACAACGAGGAAAACCGACGTCACCAGCGAGGGCACGAGGCCGTAGCGGATGAGCTGCGGGAGCAGCCCGTAGCGCCCCAGGGCACGCTGCGCCGAGATGGTGCGCACCAGACCGGTATCAGCGCCGAAGGTTACGAGCGAAATCGCGATGGCGAAGAGAGCCATAAGGCGGAAGAACTCACCCGAACCTGCCGCGCCAATACCGTTGGAAACCACCATTGTGGTCACGAACGCGATGCCGGCACCGTAGATTACGCACAGCGAAGCTAGCGAACCGCTCTTGGCGAGGCTGGGCTGCTTCTTGCCCTGCGCCGGCTTTGCCGTCTGAACCGCGCTCGCGGGGGTAGCCTCGCTTGTGGTTCCCTCCTGCACCATGCGGCGAGGCCCGCCGCGATGTGCACCACCCGGGCGCGCATCTGCGGATGCGGCCGAAGCAACGGCGGGGGAGGACCCGAGGAGAACCGAATCGTCCCCGGCAGGCGCGAAGCCCTGAGCGGGAGGCACAATCGACAGGGCCGTAGTGGCCGGGAAACGACCCGAACGGATGTCGTCCACGGTGGGGGCGAAATCGTACCCGTACTCTTCGGCTAGCGCGACCTCCTCGGCCAGGGTTTCCGCCTCCTCACGCAGGCGGGCCCGGCGGCGGGGGTGCTCGCCTCCCGAGGTTATCTCAGCGGGATTCGTCACAGGCCCTCACCCTCCCGAATTGAACGGAGGCAAGCCATCGAGGCGAGCAGCAGGATACTCAACTGCGCGATATCGAAGCTGTAGAAGATGAAGACGACGCAACTAGCCACCGGCAGACTGTGCAGCCAGTATCCCGCCGCGGTCTTCACGCGCGCCCCCGCCACCACCGTGCCCAGGATGAAGAGCAGGAACAGCGCCAGACCCACAAAACCGAAGCAGAACATGAGGGTCCACAGGTAGCCCTGAGTACCCATCGACACGCCGATGCTCGGCTCCATGCGAGGGGTTCCATAACCGATGATGGGGGACTCGAGCGTAGCCTTCCACGTAGCCCGGTATAGGGCAGCACGTCCACCCGTCGAATCGGAGTAATCCTGTCGACCCAGAATGTGGTCCACAGTACCGGAGGCGAAGAGAGCCACCACAACGGCCATGATGGCCGCGACACCGATACCCACGGCGCGCCAATTAGCGGCCAGGAATTGACGCAGCAGCACGTAGGCGGCGCTGATGCCCAGACCAATGAACATGCCTCGGTTACTGGTAGCAATCGCGGGGACCGTGGAGAGGGCCATCGCGATGAGTAGCGCGATACGCGTCCAGATGGAGCGCAGACGCAACAGGCAAGCGAGCATCACCGGGGTGAGTAGCGTGTAGGCCAGACCCCAACTATTGGCGTAGGGGAAAGGCGCGGAGGGGCGCACATACGCTTCGGGGGCACCCCAGGGGCGCTGCACCTCCGCCAGGGGAGGCAACATATAGTCGCGCACGAGCGGGTTCTGCATGAAGCCCGAGGGCATGATGAAGCTCATGGGGGTGCGCAGACGGAACTCGGGGAAGAACACGCCGCCGTAACCGAGCACAATGAGCGTGCCCCACAGGGTCGCCAGGCCGCCCAGCAGCCTGTTGAGGCTGATGGAAGACCGAGCGTTGTAGTAGTAGAGGGCGTAGACTCCGGCGCTGAGGATGTTCACGAAGCGCAGACCCCAGCCGATAATGTCGGTGGAACGGGTCAGTGCGAGCGCCGCAACCACGACCCACAGGCTAAATGCGGCCCACACCCACATCGGGCCGGGCACCCGCACATTACCTCGGATGATGAGGTAAAAGAGCATGACGGCGGCCAGCACAATCGGAGCGATCTGCAGGACGCCCAGCGCCCACAGCGCGGGGAAGCCGTAGAGCAACGTCATGAGCGGCCAAGCCGGCAGCTTCTTCTGCGCGACCGGCTCGGGACGCAGCCGCACCCGGGCGCGCGCAATCGCGCTGGGAAGCCTCGTCGAGGAGTCCTTCAGCACGAGTGGTGAGGCACCCGGATAGGAGGGAACGGATGAAGTAACCATGTCTGTGCGGTATCCGGGTTAGAGGCCTCGGCCAGTCTTCTGGACGAGCTCGAGCAGGGTCGCGGGCTTAATAATGCCGGTGGAGACCACGTAGGCGGCCCAGGCACGCAGCTGCTTGGGGTCGCGGCGCAACGCGGCGCGTGCGTAGGCGCGCGCCTCCTTATTGTTGCCCAGGGATGCCTGAGCGTACGCGACCTGACCGGCAATGCGGGCAAGGCCCTTGGGATCCTGCTCGAACTCGGGGAACTTACGCAGGATGTAGGTCAGCCCGTCCACCATGGACTGCCACTTGCCCGAGAAGAAGGAGGGACGATCCCAGAGCACCAGAATCAGCGGCTCGGGCACGCTCAGGATATCGCCGGTGCGGGTCGCGCGCAGCAGTAGGTCGTAGTCCTCGCCGTAGGCGGCGGGCAGTTCCTCATCGACCAGGCCGATGCGGGCGGGTTCACCGTCGACACCGAGCAGATCTTCGCGGGAGTACAGCATGGCGGAGGGGTGAATCTCGGTGATGCGCGAGCGCAGGAAATCCGCGAAGGTTGCGCGCTCGGGTGCCAGGCGCACGATGTCCTGGCCGCCGGAGCGCACGATGATGCCCGAGGAGATACCCGCGGCCTCGGGGTTTTCGCGCCAGAGGGCAACCTGCTGGGTGAGCTTGGAAGGCATCCAGTAGTCGTCATCGTCGCAGAAGCCAATCATGGCGCCGGTCGAGGCGAGGATGCCGCTGTTGCGGCCGCCGGCCAGGCCGCCGGTGCGGGTGTTGGAGACGATCTTCAGGGCACGGTTTTCGCCGACCTCGATGTCTTCGAGGCGGTCGGGCTCAACGCGGTCGAACACGACGATGACCTCGACGAAGCCACGGTAGCTCTGGTCCAGGATGGAGCGCACGGCCACACGCAGCAGCTCGGGGCGCTTGCCGTTGGTCGCGATGACGGCGGAGACGGCGGGGTTGCGAGAGGTGAAGTGCATCATTGGTCTTTCTCCTTACTCGGCGGGGGTGGACAGGCTGACGTACTTGCGGCGCATAGACACCAGAATCGTGGCGGCGTTGGCGAGCAGCAGCAGGGCGTACACGACCACGAAGAGCGGGCCAAAGCCGAGGAAGATGTAAATCCAGCAGAGGGTTCCGGCGTCCATGTGCAGGTTGACGAAGGAACGCAGGGGGCCGCCGGTCGGGGGAGCGGCGGTCTTGCGGTTATTGCGCAGCTGCTCGGCAAGAATCTGGCTCATGAAGTGGCCCGCGGTGAGAGCGGTGAAAATCATGGGCATGGCGATAAGCCAGCCGTTGAAGGCGTGGGACCCGCTGAAGGAGTAGTGCGCGGGGTACAGGAAGAAGGAGAGCAGGGTGGCCATGTGCACGGAGGGCACTCGAATCGAGTCAACCACGTGGTCGAGCCATTCGCCGGCGGGGGAGGATGCGCCGGTCACGCGGGCTACCTGGCCGTCGGCGGAGTCCAGGCCGTAACCGAGTGCGAAGAGCAGGGCTACGCAGATGCCCACACCTACGGAGGGCGGGCAGGCGATGAGCACGATAAGACCGGCCGCGGAGCAGGCGGCGGAGATGGCGGTGACTCCGTTGGGAGTGATGCCCAGGGCCACGGCGGCGGCGGCAAAGTAGCGGGCGACGCGACGGTTGACCCAGCGGGTGTAGGCGGGCACGCCAATACCGGGCTTTTGAGCGGCCTCCAGGGAACGCAGGGTGCTGGAGAAGGTGGTGGCGAATCCCGATGAGGGGGTTGAATTCGGGGTGTGAGGTGCCTCGGAGGTGGACATGCACAATTCCTTTGAATCGGTGAGAGGAGTGAAGGAGAGCGAATTACTCCCTTTCGGGATGGGCGCGAGAAAGTCCGGAAGTCTCGCCTAAGAAATGAGTGGTTAGCTCCTTTTCTCAGTACACCACTATATCGATATTTTACAACGAGATAAAGCGGAAACCTTCTCGCGGGATAGGTGTCTAGCAATATGTCTTAAAACTCACTGACTAAGCCCTTTGGTGTATTTTCCCTTGTGTGAAGAGGGATATGCGCCGGTCTATTTGAGCGGTACGAATCCCGTTCTGGAGTGCGACTAACACCCCCGGTATATCGCTGGGGCTCGAATAATTAGATGCCTCTAATCATTTGAGAATAATTCACTCTCACGAACACGAAAAAGTATTTTATTCGCACAAATGGGGTTTGATTTTCCGAAATCATTCGGAAAATCAAACCCCATGGCGGAATCCGCAGAATGTGCCCCGCGCTAGACGGAGTGCTTAGCCTCGGCGTGCGGAAAGAGGAACGCGGGTGCCCACGCCCTCACGCACGGTGCGGACGCTGCGGCCCTGCTGAGCATTCTCAGCAGTGGCGGCTCGCTCACCGTTCTCATCGTTCTGGGCGGCAGGCTTTTCCTGGTTCTGCGCGGCCGCGGTGACGATGGCCTGCAGATCGAAGCTGACACCCGTGCGGGTGAACCAACCGCCTCGAGCGCCGTGCACCTCAACGGCGATGAGGTTCGTACCCGCCTTCAGCTGAGAAGCCGGAACCGTGAAGGTCACCGGGGTCTTCTGGGCCTGCTCGGCAGACACGCTGCGCGTCGCAACGGCGGTGTTCCAGAGGGGCAGCTTGGTACCGAAACCTGCGCGACCCACTTCCTGACCGTTGACCGCCACCGCAACGGCATCGTCCGCGTAGGTGGTCAGCTTCAGGTCGCGGCTTGCCTGATCGCGGGTGAGGTTAATCGTGGTGTAGGCGTAGATGTTGTTGTACACGCGGCTGTAACGAATCGGAACGCGGGTGTTGAAGTTACCCGCGCCCAGGCCGATGGGGGCGCGGCCCTTGTTCCAGCTGGTGGTGGCCAGATCCTCGAGAGAGAAGTGGAAGTCGTACTTCCACGCCTTCGCGCGGTTCGGTGTCCTATCGGATACAACGTAATTCCAGGTGGAGCCGTAGGGCAGGACAACCTGCTCCTTGGGCGCCGGGTCAGGCTGCGGCTCCTCGGTCTTCGGGTTCTCAGCCGTGGGGCTTGCCGTGGGAGTCTCCGCGGGGCTCTCCGAAGCGGTGGCCTCAGCACTGGGGCTCTCGGCCGGGCTCTCCGAAGGGCTGGCGGTGGGAGTCTCGATGGGGCTCTCCGAGGCGGTGGCCTCGGGGGTCGGGCGGACGGGCGAAATCTGGACTCCGGTCGAAGCCGAGAAGTTGTTCGAGGCATCCACGGCACGCACAAAGTAGTGCGCGCCATCGCGGTGCTCCACCTCGTAGGAGGTGCCCGAGACGGTAGCAATCGGACGGTCGTCGCGCAGAACCTGGTAGCGCACGGTGCCGCTATCGGCCACGGAATCCCAGGTCAGAGCGTCCTTATCGTCCTTGAGCTCCACCTTCAGGTTCTGAGGCGTAGCCGGCGGAGTCACGTCACGCTGCTCGAAACGCGCAAAACCAACGGTGTTCTGGACACCGTTGACGCCCAGGGTGCGGTGAATATCGCCACCGACCCACAGGGTGCCGGTGGAGTCCACGAAGGACTCCCAGATGCCGAAGCCGTGATCGCCCTTAATGGCGGGGGCGAATTCGGGCAGCATCTTACCGGTCTCCGGGTCGAAGGCAGCCACAAGCTTCACCGAATGAATCACGGTGGATTCGGGGAGCGGCGCACGCTTGGTGTGCGAATTCTGGTATAGGAAATCGCCGCAGTGGCAAGCACCGTAGAGAGTATTACGTTCCTTATCCAGGTGCAGATCCTGGAAGTCGCCACCTTCACGGGTAATCGCGGTGTAGGTAGGACGCATATCGCTCTTGTCGTAGCGAGAGATGAGGTGCTCCGTACCGCCAACCCAGACTCCGGATCCGGTGTCTTGAACGTCGAACTGGAAGCCCCAGACCTTCGTTTCGTGCATCAGGTCGTTCACGTTCGCACCGGCGGGAATCTCGGAGTTCTGGTAAGACCAGTTACCGCCCTTCTGGAGGTTCTCGGTAATATCTGCCACGCGGTACGCCAGGGCGCCGTTCAGCCAGGTAAAGTAACCGGCCACGTACACGTGCGAGTTATCTTTGGAAGCACTGATGCCGTTCACGGTGCCGTTAAACACCTGGCGCCAGTCGCGGTCGATGCTCACGATACCGGGCACACCATTGGAGGGGGCGCCCAGCTTGAAGCGCGCGATATTGCGGGAGTATGCGACGCCCGAGTTATCGCTCTCCTTGACGTGGGTGAAGGAGCCACCGATGTACACGTAGTCGCCCTGGCGGTGAATGGTCTTCACCACGAGCTCATTGCCCTTAATGCGGTTGGAGATGCTCACGTTTTCCCACTCGGGGGCAACCTCACCGGTGGAGGCGTCCACGACCACGAAACCCGAGAAGGGGCGGCCGTTTACCGTGGTGAAGTAGCCGCCGATTGCCAGACGGTTATTCGGCAGGGCCTCAACCGCCTTGACCTGGCCGTTGAGCGTCAGGTGGAAGTCACGGCGCAGCTCGCCGGTCTTCGGATCGAAGCCCGCGATGTTGGACTGGTTCACGACCTCGCCCGTGGAAGACTCCAGGTACTTGAAGTCACCGCCGATGAACACGGTGGAGGAGTTCTCGTCGTGCTTGACCTCGGTGATGGCCTCAACGTAGGTGTGCATCTCGTCGGTCTTGCCGCTGGAAGTCGCGGAACTCGTGCGCCAGCGCCAGGTAGCCGAACGGCTATTGGGCAGCTTACGACGCTGGCTGGCCTCGGTGCCCTTCACGCCAATTTGGGTCAGCTTCAGGTCGCTCTGGGTCAGCTTGGGGCGCAGGAACATCTGGGTGTAGCCCAAAGCGCTCTGGGTCGTACCCTCGTTGGTGTAGATGTAGGAGTTGCGCGAATCACTCATGGAGGGTTCGGAACCGTCCTGAGAGATGGGGGAATTCTTACCGTAGCGGAAGCCAATGCGGTAATCCTGCTTGGGCATCTCCTCAAAGAGCAGAGCCTTGAAACCGTTATCCTGGCCACGCAACAGGTGATCCTGCCAGGTGCCGTTGGCCCAATCCCGGCGACCGTTCTCGTTGTACGCGGAGAACTCGTCGGGGTTCTGGATTACGGTGTTGGACCAGATAGCGTCGGCACGCAGGGCCCAGGTCCACTCGGAGGTCTGACGGCGCTGCACGGTTACCTCCTGCCACTTGGTGCCGGAGGTGTTCAGCACGCGGCGGAAGCGGTAACCATCGGTGAGATCCTGAGGAGAGGTGCCGTTGAGCAGCTCGCTAATAGTGGTGCCCGAAAGCTGCACCGGGGTCGTGGCCGCGGGCAGCGAAGAGTAGGGACGAACCTGGTCCTGGTTGAGCGTCAGGCCGGAGGATGCGGGCGCCGCGGAGCTATACAGCTGAGCCGGGTCGCCCTGACCCTCGTAGCCTTCGGTCCAGCCGTCGCGGCCCTCAGCAATCTTGACCCAGCCGCCACCGTCGGTTTCCTGATCGCAGTAGAACTGGGTCGGTGCGCTCATAGCCGGGGTGTACAGCCAGTAGGCGCCGCTCTTTGCCTCGGGATTGGCCTGCTTAGCCTCCCAACAGCTGGCAGCGGCACGCTCGGAGGTGGTGCCGTTGTAGAAGGACGAATCTTTCTGAACGTTCGTCTGCTCGGCGGTCTTCTCGACCGCGGCACCCGGTGTCAGTGTGGGAAGAGCGGCGGGCATTGCCAACGCGGTTGCAATGCTGAGGCACAGAGTCGAACGAGTTATTGCGGAACGAGAAAAGCCGGACCCCGCTATCCCAAAAAGGGCTTTCATAATATCTCCAGGTGAATGCTAAAAATTGTACGAAAACGCAGCATCATTAATGCGTTGTGGGTGAGACCGGCCTGAGCTAAAACCGCGCAGACCGGCACCTCAATTAGTCCCTAGCAATCAGGGTTATTCGGGAAATCGTGGGTTGCAATCTTCCACTGACCGTTAACCTGAACGAGGGTATAGATATTGAGTGAACGCTTGGGAGAACTATCATCCTTGACGGGCTGATTGTTCTCATCGTAAATCTTGACCGAGGAAGAGTCCATGCACACTTCCAGCAGGCGTGCGGGCTGACCCTTGTACTCGGTATCGGCCATGCGGGGCGTGCCCACCACGGTGGAGGAACCCTCATAGTGCCAACCAGCCAAAGCGTATTCGGAGGCCTGCACCGCAAACTCGGAGGCGGCGGAATCCACGGCAATGTTTTCGATGGCACGAATCGTGTCCTCATCGAGGACCGCGCGAGCCTTCTCCGTGTTCTGCGCCTGAGCGTCCTCATCGCTGGTGGGCTCGCTGGTTGCCTCCTGCGAAGCCGCGGCGGAGGGAGCCGGCTTAACCTTGGAGAGGATGTCCTCGTAGGAGTTTACGAGCTCGGTGGTCTTCTTGACCTCGGCATTATCGGTGGGCACCGGAGAGGCCTTCTTCATGTCTTCAGAGCCGGTGTAAATCTCCTCCAGCTTCTGGCCGTCAGAGGAGGTAGCCTCAGTGCTTGCGGAGGGGTTAGCCTCCGAGGAACCCTGATCGGGGATGCGGCTGGACGAGGCCGAAGCCTGCGCGTCGGTAGCCGAAGAAGACGGAGCTGCGGAGGCGCTGGTGGAAGCGCTCGCCGAGGGCGTGGCCGACGAAGAGCTCTGCGCGGTGGAGTTCTCGGAAGCGCAGGCGCTGAACAGAAGCGCAGACACCGCGAGGGTGCTCAGAGCGCCGAGGCGACGGGCTTTTGAAGAACCCGCAGAGAAAAGGTTAGACATGGGAAGCCTCTTAGGTGGTTGGAGTGAGACGGTCAATATTCCGGAAGGATAATACCGCGCCCGGGGGCTCGGCCCCTAAAGGCTATCACGCCAAGCTGGGAAAATACCTGGACTTTAAAGATTGCATTTTCATAACATTTGAGAATAAAGAACAGGTATTGCTGGGTATAAACCTGCATATGAAGGAAATGTATATCTTTAGGTGAGAAAACTATGATGCATCCGAGGGAAATGCATACACTATGTGCAAAATGCCCCGGGTGAGTTGTACAACTAACCCGGGGCATTAGGGCGAATATCACGTTGAATTAAACGTTATATTACTCGATATCCGCTCTGAAAAGGGGTTATGCTGCCCGCACGGCCTGGGTACTCGCGGAATAATTGCCCGAGGTATCCACCGCACGCACGTAATACTTGGCGCCATCGCGATGATCAACCGAGTAGTGCGTGTCCGTCACCGTCGCAATCGGACGGTCATCGCGCAACACCTGGTAGGTCACTCGCTTCTCCGGCACAGCGGACCAGCTCAGCTGATCCTTCGCACCGTTATGCTTCACCTGCAGGTTCTGCGGGGTCTCCGGGGGAGTCACGTCGCGAGCAGCGTAGCGAGCGAAGCCCACGGTTTCCTGCACGCCGTTAGCACCCAGAGACTTGCTGATGTCGCCGCCGACCCACAGGGTACCGGTCGAATCCACGAAGGACTCCCACACGCCGTAGCCGTGCGCGCCGTTCATAATCGGGGCCCACTCCGGCAGCACCTGGCCGGTGTCCTTATCGAAGGCCGCGACCAAACGAATCGTCTGGGCATCCGTGGCGTTCTTCCACTCCGCATCAATCTTGGTTGCGCCCTGGTAGATGAAGTCACCGCAGTGGCAGGCACCGTAGATAGTCTTACCGCTCAGGTGCAGATCCTGGAAGTCGCCACCCTCGCGAGTAATCGCGCTGTAGGTACGCTGCATGCTCGACTTATCGTAGCGGCTAATCATGTGCTCGGTGCCGCCCAGCCAGACGGAGGTGCCGGCGTCCTGAACGTCGAACTGGAAGCCCCACATCTTACGCTCGTTCTTCAGGTCCCAGGTCTGGGCGCTGGAAGGAACGTACGAGGGATCGTGGGTCCAGTCGCCGCCGCTCTGGCGGGGATTGGTGATGTTGGCGATGCGGAAAGCCTCACCGCCGTTAAGCTGCGTGAAATAGCCGGCCACGTACACGTGGCTGTTGCCCTCGGAAGCGCTCACACCGTTCACCGTGCCGTTGAAGACCGGACGCCAGTTCCAGTCCACCTCGCCGTTGCTCAGCTTGATGCGGGCCAGGTTCCTGGAGTAGGCGTACGTGGGGGAGGTGTTACCCTTCAGGTGCGTGAAGGAGCCACCGAGGTACAGGTACCCGTCGCGGACGTGCAGGGTCTTCACCTGCACCGGTAGGGAAGAGATGCGGCTCTGAACGTGAATATCCCACTGCTTCGCCACCTGACCGGTCTTCGGATCCAGCAGCACGAAGCCGTTGTGGTTCTCACCGTTCACCGTGTCGAAGGTGCCGCCCACAGCCAACAGGCCATTCGGAAGCGCCTCAACCGACTTCACCTGACCGTTGATGCTCGGGCGGAAGGAACGGCGCAACTCACCGGTACCCACCTCGTAAGCCGCGAGGAAAGCCTGGTCGACCTTCTCGCCGCTGGCCGATTCGACGTAGGCAAAGTCGCCGCCGGTGAAGACCGCGCCGCCCACCTCGGTAATGGCCTCAACCTGGGTGTTCATCTCACCGTTCTTGCCGGTACCGGTCGTCTTACTCGTACGCCACTTCCACTTCTCGGAGTAGCTATTGGGTAGCGCGCGGCGGTTGCTTGCCTCGGCACCCTGCTGGCCGTAGTCGTGCAGACCCTTAGCCGCCAGATCGTTCTGCGTCAGCTTCGGGCGCAGGAAAATCTGGGTAAAGACCAGGGGCGTGGAATGGTCGTTCGCCGGACGGTAGATATACGAAGAAGTCCTGTTCAGCAGGTAATTCTGGAACCACCCCGTAATCCTAGCGTTCGGGCCGTAGGTAAAGCCCAGCTTGTAACCCTGCGAGGGCTTCTCCGCGAAGTACAGGGAACGGTAATCGTCCGAATAGCCGTAACGGAAGATATTGCCCTCAGTCTTATCCTGACTGTAGTAGTTGTAGCCACGGTACTGTCGCGGATGGGTAATCGAAATGTTCGACCAGTACATCGTCGCGCGGAAGGTCCAGGACCACTCGGTGCTTGCGGCACGCGTCGCCTTGAAATCCTGCCACGCGGTACCGTTCACGTTCATGGCGCGGTGGAAGCGCACGCCGTCGGGCAGATCCTGCGGACGGGTACCGTTCAGCAGCGCGTTCACCGTCTGACCCGGCAACTGCACCGCGTCAAAACCGGTGGGGTTCTGGTACAGCTGCTTGGCATCGCCACGACCGTTGTAGTTCTCGGTCCAGCTCTCACGGCCTCGACCAATCATGACCCAGCCGCCGCCGTCGGTCTCCTGATCGCAGTAGAACTGCTCCGGGGCACTCATCTGCGGGGTGTACAGCCAGTAGGCGCCGCTCTTGGCGTTCGACTTGTTCTGCTTAACCTCCCAGCAGCTGGCCGCGGCTCGCTCGCTTGAGGAACCATCATAGTAGCCGGCATCGGCGGCCTGCGCACCCGAAGCAATCGGGCCCAGCGAAGCAACCACCATCGCGGCGGAAGCCACCGCGGCGCCCCAAGCCCGGGACCTCGAACGGGACGCTACGTCAGAACTGGGGGGAACGGCGTCGCCGCCGGAGGTCAGGGAACGAGAACGCCCCCGACGCATCAACGGAAGAAAATTCATTGTCTCTCCTCAGAGACCTCAACCGGTAGCGGGCGCGTTTCTCATGCTCGGCTCTCTTGCGCATCGGTGCTGCGAGCGCCTTAAAGAAAGCCGCTCAACCCGAGCTAACAGCGTGTCCACCATCGGAATCAGTGAGTGTAGTTATCGGAAATTGAATGAATACGTTCAGGACCTGTCGGCGGGTGACCCGCCGGCTGCCCCTGAACGCGTTCAACCGCATCACCTGATGTCGCCGGAGCGGCCGCCAAGAAGATGCGGAACGGATCTGACCGCCGATGCGAACCCTGCGGGCCGCGTCAAGCTCGGAAAGAACCAAAACCAGGGGGGGGGGTAGCGATACCCCGGGTGCGCCGCCGCCTGCGAGAGTTCCGCGGGGAACCTCTCGCAGGCGATAGCCGGGAAAGACGCAGGCTCATTCAGCCCGCGACGGGGGTGCTAGGCCCGGACCGCACCCGTAGAGGCCGAGTAATTCTCGGAACCATCGATTGCGCGCACGTAGTAGCGGGCGCCGTCGGTGTGCTCCACCTCGTAGCTGGTGCCGCTCACCGTGGCAATCACGCGGTCATCGCGCAACACCTGGTAGCGCACGCCGCCCTCACGAACGCCGGACCACGAGAGCTTATCGGTCGAACCATCTCGACGGGCCGAAAGGTTCGAGGGAGTAGCCGGGGGAGTCACGTCGCGAGCCGCGAAGCGGGCAAAGCCCACGGTACGCTGCTCACCGTTAGCACCCAGCGAGCGGTTGATGTCGCCGCCCACCCACAGGTTGCCGCGCGAATCCACGAAGGACTCCCACACGCCGTAGCCGCTGGCGCCCTTGAGCACCGGGCTGAACTCGCCGATGACCTCGCCGCTGTCCTTATCGAAAGCGGCCACCAGACGCATGCGGTGAACGGCCTTCGATTCCTTCCAGTACGTGTGGTAGCCGGTCGAGCCCTCGAAGAGGACGTCGCCGCAGTGGCAAGCACCGTAAATCGTGTTACCGCTCAGGTGCAGGTCCTGCCAGTCGCCACCGTACTTAGAGATGGACGAAGAAATACGGCCGTAACCGTTCTTCGAGTAGTTAGCGATCAGGTGGTCGGCACCGCCGGTCCACACGGTCGAGCCGGCATCCTGAACATCGAACTGGAACGCGTACACAATGCGGTCAGTAATGTTCAGCTTCAGCGAGGGTTCCCACTCCCACTTAATGTTCGAAGCGTCGGAGCCCTTCAACGCGGCCAGACGGAAAGCGCGCTGATTGTTCAGCTCGGTAAAGTAACCGGCGGCGTGAACCGTCGAATTATCGGAAGCGGCGGTAATGCCATTGACCGTGCCGTTGAAGTTCGGGCGCCAATTCCAGTCCACCGCACCGTTGGAAAGCTTAATACGAGCGGCACCACGTGAATATGCGTAAGCCTTAGAAGTGTTGCCCTTAACATGGGTGAAGTTACCGCCGATGTAGAGGTAACCGTCCTGCACCAGCAGGGTCTTCACCTGAGCCGCATCGCCGTTACGGCGCTGCACCTGAACATCCCAGGTACGGTCAATCTGGCCGGTGGTCGCATCCAGAATCACGAAGTGGTTGACCTTCTCGCCGTTGACCTCGGTGAACTCGCCACCAACCGCCAGGCGGTTATTCGGCAGGGCCTCAAGCGCCTTAATCTGACCGTTGAAGGTCGGGCGGAAGGAACGAACCAGCTCGCCCGAATCCACGTTGTAACCGGCCAGGAAGGACTGGTTCACGCGCTCGCCACCGGCCGACTCGACGTACTTGAAGTCGCCGCCGGTGAAGACCGTATCGCCCACCTGGGTGATGGCCTGAACGTAGGTGTTCATCTCGTTCTTCTTGCCGGTACCGGTCTGCTCGCTCGTACGCCAACGCACGGGCATCGTGTAGCTATTGGGCAGGGCGCGACGGTTGCTTGCCGCGGAACCCGAACCGATCGAGGAGAAGTGCAGGTCGTTCTGCGTCAGCTTCGGGCGCAGGAACACCTGGGTGAAGGGGATGGAGTAACCAGCCGAACCGCGCTTCTGGTAGATGTACGAATCCGGGTTTTCGCTACCGAAGTTCACCAGCGCACCGTACGCAAAACCAATCTGGTAACCCTGGTTCGGGTTCGCGAAGAACTTCACGGAGCTGGTCGTGATGCCCGGCGCCATCTGCGAGGCGAAAAGACCCATGTGGGCGGTGCGGTTAATACCCGCGCCCGAGAAGCGCACGGTACCCCAGCGCTGGGCGTAGCTCATGGCCCAGGTCCACTGATCCGTCTGGGGGCGCTGAACGTACACGTCCTGCCACTGGGTGCCCTTCGCGTTGTGCGCACGGTGCAGGCGCATGCCGTCGGGGAGGTCCTGCGGCTTAATACCGTTCAGCAGGGCATCCACGGTGGTGCCCGAGAGCTGGACCGGGGTGAACGCGGCCGGTCCGGTCGGGTTCTGGTGCAGCTGGTTCGGGTCGCCCGTGCCGTTGTAGGACTCGGTCCAGCCCTCTCGGCCGCGGCCAACCATGACCCAGCCGCCGCCGTCGGTCTCCTGATCGCAGTAGAACTGCGCGGGACCGCTCATGGCCGGGGTGTACAGCCAGTAGGTGCCAGAAGAGGCCGAGGGGTTGACCTGCTTGACCTCGTAACATGAAGCAGCCGCCTTATCGCTGCTGGAGCCATCGTGGGTTCCGATCGCGGCGGAGGCGGGCGTAGAGGGAATCAAAGGTGCCGCGGCAAACGCGGTACCCATAGCGAGTGCGAATGCGGCCCACTTTTTCGCCGCCCGCTTGCGGGGCGCGGCGTCGGGACGCTGTGTGTATGTGGTTGTCATATGTGTCTTTCTGATGCGACGTTCCGGAAGAAACATCGAAAGAAACGGTGATATTGAGACCTCAAAGAAGCACAGCGCATCACGAAATGCATATAAAAGGTGGTAATTCTTTAAAACACTTCGTTTCGGAAGAATGCGTGAGAGTGCTCTCATCGGTGTATTGACTAGCGTACAGGATGAAGCTGAGAATTCGGGGCCCGGAGGCTCTGCGCGCATACCGGAAAAATGTGATTTGTGCCCTAAATGTTGAGGAGGGAGAAAGACTCCGAAAATCACGCAGACCGGGCACCCTCGAAATATAAGAAACTGGCACGCAGAATATTTAAGAAATATTCGCCGCCCTGCGAAACGAAGAAAGCGAAATACCCGCGCAGGGTGGAGCCGCTCTAGAATAAAAAAGCTGTTCACACGAGCGGCGGGAAGAGCGGGAATACCTCCCGTTCGACTCGTCCCACTCACTCAGCTCGTACCGTACACACCATGATTCAGGAGAAGCCTTGAGCCCCACCCGCGCGACACAGAAGAGCCCCGCCGCACCGCTGTACCCCCTCCTGAAGCTGCTCAACCGGCAGGAACGCTGGGCTGCCATCCGCGCCGCGGCCGCCGTACCCGCCGCCGAGCGTAGCGCCCGCACCCTCATCGGGGCCGTCGCCGGAACCCACGCGGCCCTGCTGGCCGACCTCTCCACCGCGGTGCGCGAAGGCACCCCAGAGGCGCTCAGCCTCGTCATTGCCCCCACCGACCGCCAGGCCGAAGACCTGGCCCACGCCCTGCGCTCCTACCTGCCCGCAGAAGACATTGCCATGATGCCGGCCTGGGAAACCCTGCCGCACGAACGCCTCTCGCCCCGATCCGACACCATCGGCCGCCGCCTGCAGGTGCTACGAGCCATCACCGGGCCCGCCGCGAGCCGGCCCCGCATCGTGGTCGCCCCCGTGCGCGCCGTCATCCAGCCCATCGTCTCCGGCATCGAAAAGCTCGAACCCGTGCACCTGGTCCGCGGCGAGGAATACCCCTTCAAGGACGTGGTGCGCGGCCTGAACGACGCCGCCTACTCCCGCGTGGATCTGGTCGCCAAGCGCGGCGAGTACGCGGTGCGCGGCGGCATCATCGACGTCTTCCCGCCCACCGCCACCACCCCCGTGCGCCTCGAATTCTTTGGCGACGAGCTCGACGAGATGCGCCACTTCTCCGTGGCCGACCAGCGCACCCTCAGCGGGGGAGGAGAGCTCACCGAACTCACCCTGCTGCCCTGCCGCGAGCTACTCATCACCCCCGAGGTTATGAGCCGCGCCGCGCGCCTGAAGGCCGACTACCCGGCCGCCGCATCCATGCTCGAAAAGATTGCCGGCGGCATCTACGTTGAGGGCATGGAATCGCTCACGCCCCTGCTCGTCGACTCCATGACCACCCTCACCGCGCTACTACCCGCCGGATCCCTGGTGGTCAGCGTCGAACCCGAGCGAGTGCGCGCCCGCGCCGAAGACCTCGTCGCCACCAACGAGGAATTCCTCGCCGCCGCCTGGGACACCGCCGCCGAGGCTGACGCGGTCTCTCCCATCGACCTGGGCCAGCTGCGCCTGAGCGACAGCGGATTCCGCACCATCGACAGCACCCGCGCCGAGGCCCTCGCCGCCCACCTGAGCTGGTGGGACATCACCGAGCTCACCACCGACGACAGCCTGCTCGAAGACGCCGCCGAGGCCATCGAATCCGTCGAAAACCTGCAGAACGGGGCCCTGGCCGACGCCATCGAGGAGGGCATCGACACCTACACCCTAACCGCCCGGCCCGCCACCGCATTCAACGGCTCCGTGCGCCGGATGCTCGAAAGCCTCGGCGATCTCATCCAGCAGCAGTGGACCGTCCTCGCCCTCACTAACGGCCGCGGCTCGACCGACCGGCTCATCGCTCTGCTCCATTCCGGGGAGGAGGGGGCCGCCTCCGTGCCCGCCGCACGCCGAGTAAGCCTCGAGGAGGACCCCGCCGGGGACCTCGAGCACGGCATCGTCGAGGTGTGCGAGGCACCCGCATCCGCGGGCTTCCTGTTCGAGGACGCCAAGCTCGCCGTCTTCACCGAGGCCGAACTGCTCGGCCGCCGCGGCACCTACGCGCCGCGCTCCGCATCGGGCCAGAAGTTTAAGACGCGCCGCCGCCGCAACGCCGTCGACCCGCTCGCCCTGAACCCCGGCGACTACGTGGTGCACGAGCGCCACGGCATCGGCCGCTTCGTCGAGATGACCTCCCGCCCCGTGGCCGGCGCCGCACCCGTCAACGGGGTGCAGCCCATGAAGGAATACCTGGTCATCGAGTACGCCCCCTCCAAGCGCGGCGGCGCACCCGACCGACTCTTCGTGCCCTCGGACCAGCTGGACCTCATCTCCAACTACGTGGGCGGCGAGAACCCCTCCCTGTCGAAGATGGGCGGCAGCGACTGGGCCAAGACTAAGTCCCGCGCTCGCAAGGCCGTCAAGGAAATCGCCGCCGACCTGGTGAAACTCTACTCGGCGCGCCAGGCCTCGCGAGGCCACGCCTTCGCGCCCGACACCCCCTGGCAGCGCGAACTCGAAGAGTCCTTCCCCTACAACGAGACCCCCGACCAGCTCACCGCCATCCACGAGGTGAAGGAGGACATGGAGAAGGAAATCCCCATGGACCGCCTCATCTCGGGCGACGTGGGCTTCGGCAAAACCGAGGTTGCCGTGCGCGCCGCGTTCAAGGCGGTGCAGGACGGCAAACAGGTCGCCGTGCTCGTGCCCACGACCCTGCTCGCCCAGCAGCACTACGAAACCTTCACCGAGCGCTTCTCGGGATTCCCCGTGAAGATTCGTGTGCTCTCCCGCTTCCAGAAGGCGAAAGAAACCCGCCAGATTACCGAGGAAATCGCCTCCGGCGCGGTGGACGTGGTCATCGGTACGCACCGCATTCTCTCCGAGAGCATCGTTTTCAAGGATTTGGGCCTGGTCATCATTGACGAGGAGCAGCGCTTCGGCGTGGAGCACAAGGAAAAGCTCAAGCAGATGCGCACCAACGTGGACGTGCTGGCCATGAGCGCAACCCCGATCCCGCGCACCCTCGAAATGTCGCTGACCGGTATTCGCGAAACCTCGACGCTGGCCACCGCCCCCGAGGAGCGCCACCCCGTGCTCACCTTCGTCGGCCCGCGCACCGACAGCCAGATTACCGCCGCGATTCGCCGCGAGCTCATGCGCGAGGGCCAGGTGTTCTTCGTGCACAACCGCGTGGCCGATATCGACAACGTGGCCGCCGAAATCGGCAAGCTCGTGCCGGAGGCGCGCATCGCCACCGCGCACGGACGCATGAGTGAGTCGCGCCTGGAGCAGATTATCGTGGACTTCTGGGAACGCCGCTTCGACGTGCTGGTGTGCACGACCATCGTGGAGACCGGCCTGGACATCTCGAACGCGAACACGCTCATCGTGGACAACGCCCAGAACTACGGCCTGAGCCAGCTGCACCAGCTGCGCGGCCGCGTGGGTCGTGGCCGCGAGCGCGCCTACGCGTACTTCCTGTACCCGGTGGACAAGACTCTCGGCGAGATTGCCCACGAGCGTCTGAAGGCCGTGGCGACCCATAACGAGCTCGGCGCGGGCCTGCAGCTGGCCATGAAGGACCTGGAGATTCGCGGCGCGGGCAACCTGCTCGGCGGCGAGCAGTCCGGTCACATCGCGGGCGTGGGCTTTGACCTATACCTGCGCCTGGTGGGTGAGGCCGTAGCGAACTACCGCGGCGAGAAGGAGGAGCGCGAGGTCGAGACGAAGATCGACCTGCCCGTCAACGCGCATATTCCGCACACCTACATTGACTCGGAGCGCCTGCGTCTGCAGGCCTACCGCCAGATCGCGGCGGCCGACACCGAAGAGAAGATTGCGGAGGCCCGCGAGGAGCTGGCCGACCGCTACGGTGAGCTGCCCGAGGCCGTGGAGAACCTGCTGGCCGTGGCCACGCTGAGGATGCACGCCCGCGCCGCCGGTATTCACGAGATGGTGGTGCTGGGGCCGAAGGTACGCGTGGTGAGCGCCCAGCCCCTGCCGGAGTCACGCCAGATGCGCCTGAAGCGCGTGTACCCCGGCTCCACGCACGCCCAGCCGAAGGGCATGGACACCTGGCTGACCCTGGTTCCCCGCCCGAAGACCATGCCGGTTGGCGGCAAGGAGCTGGTGGACCGCCCCATGCTGGAGTGGGCCGAGAAGTTCATCAACTCGATTTACGCGGAGAAGCCGCAGGCCCTCGAAGAGTAACAGGGCTGAGCAATAGCGAGGTAGGGAAGCAGCGGGCCGGGGGAGCACCCGGCCCGCACGACCCGCGCCCTCGGGGGAAGCACACCGTGGATGAAGCTTGCCGTTCGGAGTGTCATAATATGGCACATCTGCACGGCGAGTGCGTTTGCCCCGCACGGGCGGCATAGCTCACAATTAAGGCATGACTTCAACGGTGAACTACGCATCCCAGCGCATTGTAATTATTGGCGGTGGACCCGGCGGCTACGAGGCCGCGATGGTGGCCGCATCCTCGCAGGCAGACGTGACGCTTATCGAGCGCAAGGCCATCGGCGGCTCGGCCGTGCTAACGGACGTCGTGCCCTCCAAGACGCTTATCGCCACGGCGGATATGATGACCCGCTTTTCCGAAGCCGGAAGCCTGGGCATTGAGAATACCAAGGGCAAGGCCCCGCAGCTTCGGGTAGACATGGACCGCGTGAACCGCCGAGTGCGCGACCTGGCCCAGCAGCAGTCTGCAGACATCAAGCGCGCCCTGGCCTCGGCTGGCGTGAAGATTATTCACGGCGCCGGCAAGCTCCTGGACCGCCACACGGTGCAGGTGACCGACGAGGCCGGCCTCGTCTACCCGCTACACGCCGACTTCGTGCTGCTTTCGGTGGGCACGCATCCGCGCGAGATGCCCACGGGCATGCCCGACGGCGAGCGCATCCTCACCTGGACCCAGCTGTACAACCTCAGCGAGGTGCCCGAGGAGCTCATCGTGATCGGTTCGGGCGTGACCGGCGCCGAGTTCGCCTCGGCCTATAACGGTCTGGGATCGAAGGTGACCCTGGTATCCTCCCGCGACCGCGTGCTTCCCGGCGAGGACGAGGACGCCGCCCGCGTGCTGGAAGACGTCTTCGAGCGTCGCGGCGTGCGCGTCATGCCCCGCTCCCGCGCCTCCGCAGTGGAGCGCACCGAGGACGGCTCGGGTGTCATCGTGACCCTCTCGGACGGCCGCAAGGTCTCGGGCACGCACTGCCTCGTGGCTATCGGTTCGATTCCCAACACCGAAGATTTGGGCCTGGACGCGGCGGGCGTGGAGCACGCCCCGAGCGGCCACATTACGGTGGACGGCGTGTCCCGCACGAGCGTGAACAATATCTACGCGGCCGGCGACTGTACGGGCGTGTACCCGCTGGCCTCCGTGGCCGCCATGCAGGGCCGCATCGCGATGGCGCATATCCTGGGTGACGCCGTGCGCCCCCTGCGCACCGACAAGGTTGCGGCGAACATCTTCACCTCGCCCGAAATCGCGACCGTCGGCATCAGCGAGAACGACCTGCACGAGGGCTCCTACCGCGGCGAGGCCGTGACCTTGCAGCTGAGCACCAACCCCCGCGCCAAGATGATGGCAATGCGTGACGGCTTCGTGAAGGTTTTCGCCCGCCGCCACTCGGGTACCGTCATCGGCGGCGTGGTCGTGGGCCAGCGCGCCTCCGAGCTGATTTACCCAATCGCCCTGGCCGTGGAGAAGAAGCTCACGGTGGACGATCTGGCCGAGACCTTCACGGTGTACCCCTCGCTGTCCGGCTCGATTGCCGAGGCGGCACGCAAGCTGCATACCCGCGGTAAGTTCTAGCCGCATCCGGGAACAGACACAAAAGCGGTGGGGGTCGCCTTCCATGAGGTATGGAAGGCGACCCCCACCGCTTATTGCGTCCGGCTACTTCGTAGAACTTTACTTCTTGGAGCCGACGGCGTTCATATCCACGTCACGGGTTTCGTGAGTGAGCAGGATGAAGACGACGCTCAGAATCGAGGCGAAGGCCAGGTAGCCACCCACGGCGGCCACACCAAAGGAGGAGTTCAGCCAAACCGCCACGAACGGGGTAAGAGCCGCACCGAGGATGGAAGCCACGTTGTAGGCGATACCGCTGGCGGTGTAACGCACGTTGGTGGGGTACAGCTCCGGCAGGTAGGCCGACATGGAACCGAAGGACAGACCCATCAGGCACATGCCGATGAAGATGAAGACAGTCACGGCGACGGTGTCCACGTTCGCACCGGTGCCGACGACGGCGGGGGAGATGAGCGGGCCGAAGCACAGGCCGAAGACTGCCATGGCGATGGTGGTCCACAGCTGCTGGGTGCGGCGGCCGTACTTATCAGCCAGCCAACCCGAGATCGGGATGAAGATGGCGAAGCCGATAATCGAGACCAGCTGAATGATGAGGAACTCGTGGTACGGAATGGCCAGACCACCCTTCTCTGCCTTGGCGATACCGTAGGAGAGAACCCACGCGGTCATCAGGTAGAACAGCACGTAGCAGGCAACCATGATGAAGGTACCCTGAATCATGGGCCACCAGGCAACCTTGAACGCCTCAACGAGCGGGGTCTTAACCTTCTCGTTGTTAGCGGCAGCCTTGGCGAAGACGGGGGTCTCCTCCAGGCGGAAACGCACGTAGAGGCCGACGGCGACCATCACGATGGAGAGCAGGAACGGGATACGCCAACCCCAGACGAGGAAGGGGTGTTCGAGGTTCTTCGCGTCGGTGGTGGAGTTAAAAGCGATGAAGCTGGTCAGAATCAGCATGAAGCCGTTGGCGAGAACGAAGCCGATGGGGGCACCCAGCTGGGGCCACATGGCGGCGCGGGCGCGCTTGCCGTCCTTCGCGTACTCGCTGGCGAGCAGAGCCGCGCCGGACCATTCGCCGCCCAGGCCCAGGCCCTGGCAGAAGCGCATGATGGTCAGCATGGTCGGTGCCCAGAGGCCAATCTGGTGGTAGGTGGGCAGCAGGCCGATGATGAAGGTCGCTATACCCATGGTGAGCAGTGCACCGACGAGGGTTGCCTTACGGCCAATCTTGTCGCCGAAGTGACCGAAAATCACGGAACCGAGGGGACGCGCGACGAAGGCGACACCGAAGGTTGCGAAGGAGGCCAGCAGCTCGGTCGTGGCGTCCTTCGAGGGGAAGAACAGCACGGGGAAGACGGCCACGGCGGCGGTGGCGTAGATATAGAAATCGTAGAACTCAATGGTGGTACCAATGAGCGATGCGAGAATCACGCGGCTGCGAGGCGTCGTGTTCTCGACCGGCGCGGCGGAGGCCCTGGTGCCGGATAAGGTGGTGCTCATGAGAGATGCTCCCGAGGATGGACTGACTGTGCGTACAAAAGAGAACCGGTGGCGTCGGTGACGCTGCTCTCGGCGTGCTAGGCGGCGGGGATAGTGCCGCGGCGTGAGGCCGGAGGAATTGAACCGGGTGTGCGGGTTCGGAACGAAAGGTTCCCCTAAAGTGCATTATTATAAACCGTTCAGAAAAGTTAGCGCAGGCCCCGTCACTATCTGGACGGCAGCCCTCCGAACGGTAATTTTTAGGGGCGGCGCATCCCCGGATAATCCTCGGCGGGGGAACGGGGGGGGGCCGCCGCGCCACGCGCGTGATGAGCCAATACGCAAGCATCCCCGCCGCGAGAGGAACTCGCTACGGGGATGCTTCGCAAACGCTACTTGATGGTCGCTACTTGATGGTCGCCAGGACCGCACCGGAGGTGACGGTGTCGCCCGGCTTAGCCGACAGACCCGAAACCTTACCGGCCTTGTGCGCGGTAATGGGCTGCTCCATCTTCATGGCCTCCAGGACCAGAACGAGGTCACCCTCGGCCACGGTATCGCCGTCAGAGACGGCCACCTTCACGATGGTGCCCTGCATGGGGCTGGTCAGCTCGTCGCCGCCGGCCTTCGCCGATGCGCGGGAGGAGCGGGACTTGCGGCTCTTCGAAGCCGGCTTGGCGGCGGGCTTGGCGGCGCCGCCCATCTCGGGCAGGGACACCTCCATGCGCTTGCCGTTGACCTCAACCACCACGGTGGTGCGCTCATCCTCATCGGAATCCACGCTACCGGGGGCGCCATCGTACATGGGAATCGTGTTGTTGAACTCGGTCTCAATCCAGCGGGTGTGCACCTTGAAGTCCTCACCCTCGGCCGGAACGAACGCCGGGTCCTCCAGAACTACGCGGTGGAACGGGACGACGGTGGGCATACCCTCGATGCTCAGCTCGGACAGGGCGCGGCGGGCACGCTGCAGGGCCTGCTCGCGATCCGCGCCGGTCACAATCAGCTTGGCCAGCATGGAGTCGAAGTTGCCGCCGATGACGTCGCCGGCCACGAAACCGGAATCCCAGCGCACGCCGGGGCCGGTGGGGACGTTCAGCTTCTCGATGGTGCCGGGGGCCGGCATGAAGGAGCGGCCCGGGTCCTCGCCGTTGATGCGGAACTCGAAGGAGTGGCCGCGCAGCACGGGGTCCTTCTCCTCAATCTTCTCGCCGCGGGCGATGCGGAACTGCTCGCGCACCAGGTCGAGACCCGAAATCTCCTCGGAGACGGGGTGCTCCACCTGCAGGCGGGTGTTGACCTCGAGGAAGGAGATGGTGCCGTCAGTGCCGACCAGGAACTCGCAGGTACCGGCGCCCTGGTAGCCGGCCTCGCGCAGAATCGCGCGGGAGGCCTCGTAGAGGCGCTTGGTCTGCTCCTCGCTCAGGTAGGGGGCGGGTGCCTCCTCGACGAGCTTCTGGTTGCGGCGCTGCAGGGAACAGTCGCGGGTGGAAACCACCACGACGTTGCCGTGCGCATCGGCCAGGCACTGGGTCTCAACGTGACGCGGGGAATCCAGGAAACGCTCGATGAAGCACTCGCCGCGACCGAACGCCGCGGTTGCCTCGCGCACGGCGGACTCGTACATCTCGACGATGCTCTCGCGGTCGCGGGCCACCTTGATGCCGCGGCCACCGCCACCGAAGGCGGCCTTCACGGCAATCGGCAGGCCGTGCTCGTCGGCGAAAGCAACAACCTCGTCGGCGGACTTGACCGGATCCTTGGTACCCGGAACCAGGGGAGCGCCCACCTTCTGGGCGATGTGGCGCGCGGCCACCTTGTCGCCCAGCTGGGTAATGGACTGGGGGGAGGGGCCAATCCAGGTCAGGCCGGCGTCGATGCACTTCTGCGCGAACTGCGCGTTCTCGGAGAGGAAGCCGTAGCCGGGGTGCACGGCGTCGGCACCGGAACGGATGGCCACCTCGATGAGCTTATCCATCACCAGGTAGGACTGTGCCGCGGTGGAACCGCCCAGGGCGTACGCCTCATCGGCCAGCTTCACGTGCAGGGAGTCGCGGTCGGGATCAGCGTAGACGGCGACGGTCTGCAGGCCCTCGTCGCGGGCCGCGCGAATCACGCGGACGGCGATTTCGCCGCGGTTGGCGATGAGAATCTTGCTGACCGGGCCGGTGTGTCGGCCGGGGACCGCGGTAAATTTTTTGGCGGCTTCTGCCTGGTTCTGAGTCACTTAAAGCTCTCCTTTATCTCCTGCCGAAAGCATATCGAGAAACGGCAAGAATGGCGAATGTATCGCGCATTGTACTGTTCCATGATATCGATTAGTGTTCAAATACGTGTGTTGGAGGTGCGGGGCGCGGTCCGGCGTGCGCGTCCGCGCGGGTGTTTTGTCCTCGGGACTGGTCCGCTGGGTTAGTCCTCGGGCGGTAACCACAGGTCCGTGACGGCCACGCCGCGGCGGCGCAGCAGCTCGCGCAGGGCGTGGATGGACAGACCAACCACCGTGTGGAACTCGCCCTCGATACCGCGGATAAACGCCGAACCGTAGCCGTCCAGGGTGAAGGAGCCCGCCACCCACAGCGGCTCGCCCGTGGCGATGTACGCTTCGACCTCGGCGGGGCTTAGCTCATCGAAGTGCACGACGGCGCTGCGCAGCTCGGCAACGGCGGGCGCCTCCGCATGCTTCTCGGGGTCGAACTCCCGCAGATCCACGAGCGCGTGACCCGTGTGGAGCGTGCCGTGGTGCCCGCTCATGGCGGTGATGCGTTCGCGGGCGTTCTCTGCGGTGTGCGGCTTGCCGTAGGCCCGACCCTCGAACTCGAAGACGGAATCGCAGCCCAGCACCAGGGCATCGCGCACGCCCTCGGCGGCCAGCTCCTCGGCAATCGCGCGGGCCTTGAGACTCGCCAGGAGGGAAGCGGTCTCGGCCGGGCTGAGCCCCTCGCGTCCTTCGGCTCGTGCCCGCTTGTTGGCGGCGGCGAGCGCGGCGTCCTCATCAACCGAGGAGACGCGCACCGTAAAGGCGATGCGGGAATCCTCCAGGAGCTTACGGCGCGCGGGGGATGCAGAGGCGAGCACCAATCGTGCCGGCGCGGCCTCGGCGGAAGGGACGGGGGAGGGGTCTACTGCAGTCATGCTCTCTATTTTAAGGCCGGGAGCGGGAAGTTTACCCTCACGTGCACCTTGAAGCTTGCCGCGCTCGCGACGGGCGTACAGGTAGCGCGCGAACGGACCGCGATAGGCCGAGCACAGGCCGCGGGCTAGGTTTGCAATTATGGGCTTGCTGTCTAGGCCTGCGATTCGTGCGGCACCCCCGGCGGGTACGCAAACGGCGTATCCCAATCCCCACAACCGCGGGGAGCGAGATACGCCGTAAACATGGTGACGGTCGCTTAGCGTGCCGGCGGCCTCAAATCCGTCCGCGCGGAGCTGCGGGAACACCCGACTTGGCCGACCTAACGGGTCTAGCGAGTCTCGGCCACCTGCAGGCGCTTCGGCTCGTCGGCCACCTGCTCCTCGTACAGCGCCTCCGGCACGAAGCCACCCGGGGTGAGCGGCGGCGAGAGAGCAGGCCACGCGAACGAGGCTGCGAAGCCTTCGGAACGCCGAAAAGCAAACAACAGGCAAACTCGAATGGAACGCGGGCATAACGAGACCGGCACAACGCGTGAAACCTCGTGAGATGGCTCCCCGAACTAAGGTGGCTCCCAGACTCCCTTGCTATGCTGGATGTGCGTCCGGGATAGGCCCCGGACCAGCGCCGTTTTCGCTCTTCCGGCCCGTGCAACGGCCCGGTGGTCCCCCTCCGAGGCCGTCCTCGGCAGGTACTCACCGGCCGGCTGCGCATCCGGCGAGAACGCCCCCGCACGACACCTTCAAGGAGAGATGCATGAGTTCTGCACCCCAACGCCCGGGCGGAACCCACCGGGTTGATCAGCCCAAGACCTCGCGAGGCCCCCTTAACTCCATTGCCGATTTCGCGAGCCGCGCCGCCCGCTCCACCTCGCAGAACGCCGTGAATCTAGGCGCCACCCGCCCCGGCGTGACCAAGATGATCGCGGTGGCCGGCGCCGGCGTGCTGCTCATCGGTGGCGGCATCTTCGCCTACAACAGCATGCATCAGGAGGAGAACGCCTTCCTCGCCACCGGCGACGAGTACGCCCGCGTCTGCCAGGACGCCACGACCGGTCAGCGCGTGGACGACTCCGAATGTGAGAAGGCAGGTGCGCAAGAAACGACCGCCAGCCCCTCGGAGTCGGCCAGCTCGGATTCCTCGAACTCCTCGAGCTCTTCGGGTTCTTCCGGTTCTTCCGGTTCTTCCGGTTCTTCCGGTTCTTCCGGTTCTTCCGGTTCTTCGGGCACCTCGAACTCCTCCACCACGACCCACCACAGCGGCTCCAACGCCTTCCTGTGGTACTACCTGGGCCGTCAGAGCGCCGCCAACTCGAACGGAGCGTCGAGCAACTACATTCCGCGCGTGGGCGAGAAGCTCTCGGGCGGCTCCACGACCCGTCCCTCGAACGGCACGGTGTACAGCGGCGTGCCCTCGAGCGGCGGTGGATTCGAGGACTCCTACCGCAGCGCCAAGAAGTCCTCGACGATTTCGTCGGGTAAGGAAACCTCGACCAAGAACACCGGCAAGACCTCCTCGGTGCGCGATAACACGACCGGCACCGTCTCGAACTCCCGCCGCAACGGCAGTAGCGGTAGCAATTCTGGTTCCTCCGGCTCCTCCAACTCCTCTAAGTCGGGCACCAGCTCCAGCAACAAGTCGGGTAGCAAGTCGGGTTCGTCCAGCTCGAACAAGTCGGGTAGCAAGTCCAGCGGCAGCAAGGGCGGCTTCGGTGGCGGCTCCAAGTCCGGCGGCGGCCGCTCCGGCGGCTAAGCCCTCCCGCATCCGCACCCGTACATCACCCCCGCTACCGGCAAGGAAACCACTATGCGCCGTGAAGAATTCCCCCTGGGCCGCCCCGAGTGGGAGAAGGTCATCGTCGAAGAAGGCCTCACCTACAGCGTGGACGGCCCCGACGACCCCGACCACTACTGGAACGAGTACGCAGCCTACATCTTCAGCCCGGAAGAGATGAATTCCATCCGCGCCCAGGCCGAAGAAATGCACCGCATGTGCCTGAGCGCCGTGGACTACCTGGCCTCCGGAGCCTTTGGCACCCTGGGCCTGCCGCACGGCGCGTTCAACCTGGCCGTCGAGTCCTGGAACCGCCGCGACCCCGACTTCTACGGACGCTTCGACTTCATCTACTCCGGCGTGCCCGGCGAACCCCTCAAGCTGCTGGAGTACAACGCCGACACCCCCACCGGTATCGTGGAGGCGGCCGTCTGCCAGAAGACCTGGGCCAAGGATCAGCGCCTCGACATGCAGGGCTACGCGCACTGGGGCGAAATCGGCGAGGCCTTCGTGGACCGCTGGCGACAGATTTTTGCGCCCGAGCTCACGAGCGGCCAGCGCCCCGTCCTGCACCTGGCCCACGTGCCCGAGGACATCGACGAGAACCGGGAAGACTACAACAACCTGTGGCTCATCGCCTACGCCGCCCAGCAGGCCGGCATCGAAACCATCCTCGTGCCCATCGACGAGATCATCTTTGACGAGCCGACCAAAAGCTGGAAGGACGCCGAGGGCCGACCCATCAGCAACCTCTTCAAGCTCTACCCCTGGGAGGACCTGGCCACCGACAGCGACTCGGGCTACGACCAGCTGCTCTTCGCCTACCACGGCGCGGTGCAGCGCTGGATTGAGCCCGCCTGGAAGATGTTCCTGTCCAATAAGCTGTTGCTGGCCGCTCTCTGGGATAAGTACCCGGGCCACCCGAACCTGGTACCCACCTACGCCGGGCATCGCGGCGACCTGCGCAACTGGGTGCGCAAGCCCATCTTCGGGCGCGAAGGCGACGGCGTGGAGATTTACGCCCCCGACTACAACGTCTTCGTCAAGCCCGAGGAGGACGACTTCTTCTCCACCGCCCCCGAGAGCGAGTTCGTCTACCAGGAGTACATCCCGGCACCCCGCTACGAGGGCATCATCCAGCCGGTGAGCCACCCCGTTCTGGGCGTGTGGGTCGTCGGCGGACGCTGCGTGGGCGTGGGCATCCGCGAATCCAACGGCGCGCTGACCGACTACTGGTGCCGCTTCGCGCCGCACCTGGTTGACCTGAACGCCCCCGGTTCGCTGGGTTCCGCCTCGCAGGATCCCGGCACGGCAAACTTCGGCTACTAGGCACGCACGCCGGGTTCGGCCGAGGCTGAAGCACCGAGCCCGCTAACGCCGAAGGCCCCCACCTCACTAGCTGAGGCGGGGGCCTTCGGCGTTAAGCCAGCCGTTGCGGCGGGACCGTGACGAAAAACCGGCGCGGCGCTACGGCCTAGTCGTCGTCATCGTCGTCTTCGGCCTCGAGCGGAAGCATCATCTCGTCGGTGAGCGCACGACGCAGGGTGTCCAGACCCACCGATCCGAGCATCAGGGCTCGAGTGTGGAACTGGCGCATATCCTCGCCGCGGGCCAGGGCCTGCTCGCGCAGCTGCAGCCACAGGCGCTCGCCGATCTTGTAGCTGGGGGCCTGGCCCGGCCAGCCCAGGTAGCGCAGGAACTCGAAACGCAGGTGACCCTCGGACTCGTCCAGGTTCTGCTTCAGGAATTCGTAGCCCAGCTCGGAGGTCCAGATCGTGCCGGGCTCAACGCCGAGGCGCTCGGTCCACTCATCGGGCACCGGCAGCTCGCAGTGAACGCCGATATCGAAGACCACGCGGGCCGCGCGCATCCGCTGGGCGTTCAGCATGCCCATGCGGTCGCCCGGATCCTTCAGGTAGCCCAGCTCCTCCATGAGGCGCTCGGCGTACAGGGCCCAGCCCTCGCCGTGACCCGAAACCCACAGCATGTTGGTACGCCAGGAGTTCATGGTGCCGGCCAGCGCCGTGGCGATGGAAATCTGCAGGTGGTGCCCCGGAACGCCCTCGTGGTATACGGTGGAGGTTTCGCGCCAGGTCGTGAACCGGTCCTCGCCCTCGGGCACGGACCACCACATGCGGCCGGGACGCGAGAAGTCGGGGGAGGGGCCGGTGTAGTAGATGCCGCCCTCGTGGGTGGGCGCGATGCAGCACTCGATGCGGCGCATGGGGCCGCCAATCGCGAAGTGCTCGGCGGAGAGGTCCTCCACCGCCGCGTCGGCGAGCTTCTGCATCCACGCCTTCAGCTCGTCGGTGCCGTTCAGCTGTCGGTTCGGGTCTTCGTCGAGCAGCTGCTTGGCGCGCTCGATGCTGGCGCCGGGTTCAATCTCTTCGGCCACTTCGCGCTGACGGGCGATGATGCTCTCCAGCTCCTTCACGCCCCAGACGTAGGTTTCGTCCAGGTCGACGGTGGTGCCCAAGAAAGAACGCGAGTGCAGACTGTACGCCTCGCGGCCCACCGCATCGCGGGCGGGGGCGGCGGGCTGCAGAACCGTCACGAGGTAGTCATTGAGGTGGCGGTAGCCGTCCTTGGCGCGCTCGGCACCCTCTGCGGCGGCCTCGGCCAGCTCGGGCTCGGCGGCGGCAACCTCGGCGGCCAGCTCGTCAAAGAAACCGCCGGGCGCGTAGTACGCGGCGGTCTGCTCGATGACGATGTCCACCTGGCGGCGCGGGGAAATCTTGCCGTCCGCACGGGCCGCCTCGAGGCTCAGCACAAGCCCGTCCAGCGCCTCGGGCACGCGGTGCATGCGGCCGATAATGTGCTCCCAGTCCTCGCGGGAGTTGCGCTTCATGAGGTCGAAGACGGAGCGCACCTCCTGCGGCACAGAGGTGATGTTGTTGAGCTGCCAATAGCCGAATCCCGCCTTGCGCTGGGCGCGGTACAGGCTCAAGCGCTCCTGAAGGGCGTCCAGGGTGACCAGGTCGACGTCGTCGATGGGCAGAACGCTGTCAATCTTCTTGAGGGTTTTCTTGTCCAGGCGGTGTAGCGCCTTCTCACCGGCGGGGGAGTAATCGGGGTAGAGGGTTTCGACGCCCTTGCGGCCCAGCTCTGTAGCCAGCACGGGGTTAAGGTCGAGGACCTTTTCGAAGTAATCGTTGGCCAGCTGATCGACGTCGCTCAACTGGCGCTTCACACGGTAAATGCTCGGAAGTTCCTGGTAGGTGCTCATGTTCATATCCTAACCCAGCAGTGTGCCTTCTGCCACGATATGCCCCTCTTGTGGCGCTATTATTACACATCGCCACGGGGCGGCCGGTCGGGGGGGGGGCACCGGGAGAGCACGGGGCCCGCGCACACGGATGATTCTCGTGTGCACGGGCCTCTCGATAGCGGCTCTTTCGTCCGGATGCGGACCTCCCGGCTCCGCCCGGCCACCCCGCGGGCCGTTAGCTCGTGAAGTACTCGCCCTTCAGCTCGAGCAGACCGCCGGCTCCTTCGGCCACGCCCAGGCGGTGCGCGATAAGGCGATCCTGTAGCTCATTACCCGAAACCAGATCCACCAGAATCTGCGGGTACTTGGTCGAGCAGCGGATGAACTCGTCGTAGGCCTCATCGCTGAACGCGGTGTTCGTGATGAAGGTGCCGAGCTGACCGCCTCGGGCGTGTACGGCCAGGAAGAATTGGGTGACCTCCCGCGGGGAAACCGTTCCGGAATCCAGACGTAGGGCCCGAATGTAGAACGCGCGTTCTGCATCGCCGCTGGCGGGGGTCGCCACGCCGTCCACGCCCTGAGCATCCAATGGCTCAACGCTGTAGCCGCGCATGAGGAACAGATCGAACCCGATGCGGCGGAACCGCTCGTCGCTCACGCCCGCCAGCGCCGGGACCAGGGCCTCGCGGCGGAAGACCGCGCGGTAGCGCTTGAGAGCCTCACGCACCTGGGACGCGGCGACCTCAAGGGCTGCGGAGGGCTCGACGCTCACGGTTGCGGCGGGTGCCTCGGAAACGGCGGGGGCCGTTGCTTGTGCGGGGGCCGGAACCGAGACGGGTACCGCGAGGGCTTCCGAGGCCGAGGGGGTAGCGGGCGCGGCGGCACCCGGGCGGGCCAGCAACGCGGGGGATGCGCCCGGCACCGGCTCGGCACGATGCGACTGCTCACGAGCGGCCAGGCGGGCCTGACGCTCGGCGGCGCGCGCCTCCTTGGCTGCCTGCACCGCCTGCTCGCGGGCGGCAAGCTCCTCGGCAATATCCTGCGGCAGCTTGTGCTTGAGCGATTGCGGCGGCAGGGGCGCCATGCGGGCGGTCACCGCCTCCGGGGCGCCCTCGGGGAAGCGCTCCAGCAGCTCGCGACCCGACTCGCTCAGCTCGTAGCGTTCCGGGTTCTTGCGGGAGGTGCGGCCCGTACCCTCGCGCAGGGCGTTCAAGAGCCGCTCACCCTTGAGCACGTGCATGGCCACCGAGAAGCGGTTGCGCAGGCGTGGGGTCAGCTTGTAGCGGTGCGGCGCGATTTCTCCCTGCAGGTAGGGGATGTTGAGGGAAGCCTTCAGCTCGTCGTACACGTCGTAGTACGAGATGCGCGGGCTCTCGCTCACAATCTTCAGGATCGGGTAGAGCAGCTGGTGCGGGTAGGGCAGCGCGTCCACCGCGGTGGGGTCGAGCAGGGCCGCGGTTACCAGGCGTTCAACCTTCGGCTCCTGAGCCTGCGCGAGCGCGGGGGCAAAATCCGGTCCCAGCGAGTACACGGTGTCGCGCTCGGAGAGGTAACGGTGCGCGGTCAGCACGTCGTAGAGGTAGTCCTGCGCCTCAATCCGCTGGAAGTAGGGGTTCTCCGCGGCGGCCTTGAGGCGTTCGTCCCGCTCGAAGACCTGCTCCAGGCTGGGCAGGCTCAGTTCGACGTCCGCGCCGCCATCGTTGAGCACGCCGAAGAGCAGGGCACCCATGTGCACCAGCAGCTTCTCGGTCGCGAGAATATCCTCTGCGGTTACGGCGGCGGCATCGTCCTCGGGGACCTCCTTCAGCACCGAGGACAGCTCGGCGGCGGGTACCGCCTGCTCGGGGTAGCGTGCCACGAGTTCCTTCGCCTCGGGCGAGAGCGAGTACAGGGTCACCGGCGAATCGGTGTGCTCGTGGATGGTCTTCGTGCGCAGGTATCCGGCGCGGGTCAGCAGGTTCAGCGCCCGGGCGATGGCGGGCTCGACGATGCGCTGCTCCAGGTAGGACAGGCCGTACCAGCCCTGCACGAAACCGCACTCGCGCAGCACCAGTTCGCGAATCTTAACGGGGGCGGCCGCGGGGTAGGAGGGGGTTACGCTCAGCACGATCGGCAGCAGCTCGCGGACCGTTAGATGCGAGAGCAGCTCGGGGTAGAAGCGCTGCAGGTAGTACAGGTAGACGCCGGTCTGCAGGGGCAGAATCTTCGCGAGGTCGCGGGCCTGGCTCTCCTTGGGGGCGGCGAGTAGCTCGCGCCCGGCCTCGCTGAGCGCGTAGTTCAGGTTGCCGGGGTGCAGCTGGCTGAGGGAAACCTCCAGGTAGTCGCTGTTGACGAGGGCGGTGATGAGTTTATTGACGGCCTCGCGGAAGAGCACGGTGTCATCGACGGCGATAAAACGCTGAGTCATGGTGAAGCCCAGGTCCACACCGACCGGGGTGTACGTATCGGGGAAGAAAACCTTCTCGCCCCGCTCGGATGCACGCTCGAAGTGGTGCAGAAGCGAGAAAGCGGCCGCGAGGCTGAGGGTGCGAGCCTGCTCGGGCAGCACCTCCCAGGAGGTCTGTTCCTGCAGCTGACGCAGGTCGGAGTGGTCGAGGTGAAGCATCGTTTTATTCACAAAAGCCACTGGGGGATTCCTTATCGTGATTTAAATGTATGAATTTATGGTGGTGCGACGCGCCGCGAACGACGCTCGGGCCGAGTAAGGGCGGCCCCCGAGTGAATATTGCGGGGCTTATCTCCCTAACCCGGAGCTGTCCTCTGCTCTGAGAACGCGAGGAATATGCGTCGCATAACATTCTTTATTCTAGCCGTACAAGGCGGCGCTCCCCATTTCGGGGTAGGCCGAGAAATACGCGGAAGAAAATATGCGGAAGATAGGTGCCGGAATTAATGACGAGAAATACCGAGAAATCTACCGAGATATAAACGGGCACCGCGGGGAAACGGGGGTCGAAAGAATTTGCCGTAGCGCATATCGTGGCCGGCAAATATCCGGCGAATATACATACGTATATCGCAAGCTCGTGTCGCAGGCGTAAATCCCCGTGCGAGCGGCCGCGGTAGCTGCGCCACCAGCACGGGGTAGGTTAGGGTTCTATGCCCTTCTCGAAGTACTCTTCGTCAATTGTGTAGCCACATTCGCCCTCGCCCTCGCGCACACCCACACGATGGCGAATCATGAGCTCCACCAGCTTGTGCTGATCGACCAGCGCAATATTGCGCGCACCCGGAAGGCCCTGCAGGTACTCGGGAACCGGCTGGGCGAACGAACCGCAGGTCACGAGCACCCCCTGCAGACCGCCGTGTAGAAGAACCGCCCCGGCCAGCTTCTGAATCTCATTGGGGGTGACCTTCATGGTTCCGCAATAGTGCTTAACCTGAATATAAATGGGAGCGAAATCGAGACCGTCGGAATAGCGGGCAATAACGTCGACGCCCTTATCGTCCACGCCACCGGTCACCTCGGTGATAAAGCCGAGGGCCGTAAAAATATCGGCCACAATATGCTCAAAATATTCCGGGGTAACGGCGTAAATATGCTGAATTAAATCCCGCGTAAAATGCTCGGCAAATTCAGCCTGGGCGTGCATAATCGGCGATTCGCTGGCCTTGAGTATCACGTCGAGGGGAGTGCCCTGTGGTGACCCGTCACCGAAGCCCGCCTCTCCGGGGGTGCCGGCCGCGGCGAGTTGCTCCTGCACGCTTTCAGCCTCTGCCGGGAGGAACGCATCCAGCCCCGAATCCTCGGAGGAATGAGAGAAGAGAGAGCGCCGCGTCTGCGCCTCCTGAAGGAGGGCGTTGGCCTGTTTCTTAAGCTTTTTGGCGCTCTTGGCGGTCAGGTTTTGCGCGCACAGCGACTGAACCTGCTTGACCACGCGCGGCGGCACGGTGCCGTGCAGATGCGGGGTGCAGGTGAGCTCCGCACCCAGGGGAGTGAGGAGGTACTTGCGCTTCTCCCACGGGGTAAGCCGGGGCATGAGCTGGGCGTAACGCAACGCCACCAAGATCTTAAGGGTGGTACGCACCGCAGCCGCAAAATCGGTGGATTCGAGGTCCGGAAGATCCTTCCGCGAGCCGAGGGCCTTTGTCTGCTGTCGTAGCTGTTCACAAATATAGGCGGCTGTGCGAGGTGAGGTTTTCGACAGGCGCCGGAGCGTCGGCAGGAGAAGTGTGATGTAGACATCCGGAGGGGGCTTGTGATTTTTAGTCATATTTCTAGACACGTTCCCTGTCGTATATCAACACTATTATGATTGTGTGTATATCGTATCACTAAAGCGCATCATTATGCCCTATCCGGGTGAATTATGACGGAACCGCTCGGTTATCTGTATTTTGCGGTGAATACGGTGCTATTTCGATAAAGAAGCCCGAAAATAAATGATTCCCGCCGTGTCTTTCGACAATCGGCGGGAACCAATCTAAATCGGAGAGAAAGCCTACATGGGGCGCGCGCGCCTCCACGAACCGGGGCCCGGACGCAACGAGGCGCCCAGACGCTGACGACGGTTCAAGATGCGCGAAGCCGCACCCACCAGCGTGTTCTGCTCCTGGTGCGCGGCGTTCGCCTGCATCGCGGCCACCACGGCGGTCAGAGCCGCGAGCTCCTCCTCGGTCGGGTTGCCCTTCGTGACCTTCAGGAACGGCTCGTGCTCCTCGGCCTCCTCGTGATGCGCCTCAGCCCGACCGCGGGGCGAAGGGGCGACCGCCTCGGAATGTGCCCGGGACGCGCCGCGCGAGGAAGTGTGCGCGCCCTCGCGGCCTCGACCCGACGGGGCGGGGGTCGCCGAGGTGCTCGTCGCATCCTTCTTCTTGCCGAACGAGAAGTAACTCAGCGGATTGTAGCCTGCCATCGGCACGCCTCCTTAGAACCTAAGAACCCGCACGGTTCGACCCTCCTGGTTTCGGAGGGAGCGAACCGTGCGGTACGGGGCGCGGGCGGCACCCCAATACATGGGAGTAGAAACGCTATTGTCGCGAGGTTTACAGCGGGATGTTGCCGTGCTTCTTCGCGGGGGTGGCCGCACGCTTATCGTGCAGGGCGCGCAGCGAGGAGATGATGCGCACGCGAGTCTCGCTCGGGGCGATCACCTCGTCGATGTAACCGAGCTCAGCCGCCTGGTAAGGGTTCAGCAGCTCCTCCTCGTACTTGGCGATCAGCTCGGCGCGGCGTGCCTCAACGTCACCGCCCTCGGCGGCCAGCGCAGCCAGCTCGCGGCGGTACAGGATGTTAACGGCGCCCTGCGCACCCATCACACCAATCTGGGCGGTGGGCCAGGCCAGGTTGATGTCGGCGCCCAGCTTCTTCGAACCCATCACGATGTACGCGCCACCGTAGGCCTTGCGGGTAATGACGGTGACCAGCGGAACGGTCGCCTCCGCGTAGGCGTAGAGCAGCTTCGCGCCGCGGCGAATAATGCCGTTGAACTCCTGATCGGTGCCGGGCAGGAAGCCGGGCACATCCACGAAGGTCAGAATCGGAATGTTGAAGGCATCGCAATTGCGCACGAAGCGGGCGGCCTTCTCGGAAGCCGAAATGTCCAGGCAGCCGGCGAACTGCATCGGCTGGTTGGCGACGATACCGACCGTGCGGCCCTCAACGCGGGCGTAACCAATCATCACGTTCGGGGCGTACAGCGCCTGCATCTCGAGGAAGTGGCCGTCGTCCACGACCGACTCGATAACCTCGCGCATATCGTAGGGCTGGTTGGCCGAATCCGGAATCAGGGTATCCAGATCCAGGTCGTCCACGGTCACCTCGGGATCCTGATCGTGCTCAAGCGGCAGGGACTCCGTGAGGTTATTCGAGGGCAGGAACTCCAGCAGCTCGCGCACGAAGTCGAAGGCGTCGTCCTCATCCTCGGCTAGGTAGGTGCTGGTGCCGGTCACGGAATTGTGCTGACGCGCGCCACCCAGGGTCTCCATGTCCACGTCCTCGCCGGTCACGGTCTTGATGACGTCCGGGCCGGTGATGAACATGTGGGAGGTCTTATCCACCATGACGATGTAGTCGGTCAGGGCGGGGGAGTACGCCGCACCGCCGGCGCACGGGCCCATAATGACCGAAATCTGCGGGATCACGCCGGAGGCGCGCACGTTCATGCGGAAGATATCGGCGAACATCGCCAGCGAGGCCACACCCTCCTGGATACGGGCGCCGCCACCGTCGTTAATGCCGATGACGGGGCAACCGTTCTTCAGCGCAAACTTCTGCACCTTCACGATCTTCTCGCCGTTGACCTGCGAGAGGGAACCGCCGTACACGGTGAAATCCTGAGAGTACACGGCGACCAGGCGGCCATCCACCGTGCCGTAGCCGGAGACCAGGCCGTCGCCGAGAGGCTTCTTCGACTCCATGCCGAAGGCCGTGGTGCGGTGGCGCGCCAGGGCGTCGAACTCAACGAAAGAGCCCTCGTCCAGGAGCATTTCGATGCGCTCGCGGGCGGTGTTCTTACCACGGGCATGCTGCTTTTCGATGGCTGCCTCACCGCTGGGCACGTAGCTACGCTCGCGGCGCGCGTAAAAATCGGCGAGCTTACCGGCGGTGGTGCTCAGATCGTATTCCTGCTGGAGGTTCTCGGACATTATTCCTCGTTCCTGCTCCTACCCGACGCGACGGGAGCCAGTGGTTGCGGTGATGGATGTTTGCCCTCCCCGACGACGGGACGGGCATAACAGTGCATATCCTTAAACTATAGTGCGAACTGGGGCACACATGCCAGACGAAGAGCGCACATCCCATCGTTAGATACACTCGCGTGCACGCAGAAATCCCCTCCGCGCGGGCCCTTATGAGCCGCGGGAGGGGAAGCGTCCGTATCGACGACGGAAAACGACTAGATGGTGCCCAACACGGGGCTCCAGGCGGTCACGGTGTGCGAAACCACGGCGCCGCCGACGTTCATGGGGTCGTTAGCCACAATCTTCTCGGCGTCCTCAACGGAATCGACCTTCGCAATCAGCAGGGCGCCGGTCGCGACCTCGCCGTCGAGCAGGGGGCCGGAAACAATCAGGTTGCCGGCCTCAATCTGGGAGGCCAGGTACTCGCGGTGAGCCGGACGGTACTTGGCCTGCTCCTCGGGTGCGGCGTAAACGTAGGTAATTGCGTAGTGAGCCATGGGGACTTCCTTCGGGCTAAAACTCGGGGTGAGCGGGGCGGACCCCGCTTCTGCTTCGGTGCATTACACACCCGCACTGTCTAATGTACCGTCTCGTCGCCGCCGGGAACAGTGAGCACGCAAAGAAAGCGGCGGAAGGGGCGCGGTGGACGGCCGCTTGATGATATCGTGAGAACCCGCACCGTTTGGGCAGAACCGAACGGGCCGCAACGTGCCGACGGGTGCCGCGCGAAGCACGAAAACCAGAACAAACCAAAAACCAGAACAAACCGGGGGAGAACATGACCGAAAGCAACGAGAGCGAACGGACTCCGGCCACCGTGCTGGATACCACCGTGCTGGATGCACCCCGCGCCCGCACCGCCGCCCTGGATGCCGGCTACGCGAGCGTGCACCTCTTCGACAGTGTGGACTCCACCACCACCCGGGCCCGCGAACTGCTCATGAACGGAACCGACACCGACCGCGAAAGCCTCGGCGAACTCTCCGTCTTCTCAACCCTCTACCAAAGCGACGGCCGAGGCCGGCTGGCTCGCCCCTGGACCGCGCCGCCCGGCGCGTGCCTGGCCACGAGCATCGTGGTGCGCCCGCACGCCTCGACCGAACCCGGTACCCGCGAACTGCCCGAAGACAGCTACCACTGGCTCACCCTCGTGGCCGGGCTGAGCGTCGTGGACATCTGGCGGCACTACGGCGCCGAGGCCCACCTCAAATGGCCCAACGACGTTATCGCCAACGGGGCGAAGGGCTGCGGCGTACTCGCCCAGCTCGTACCCGAAAGCGGAGCCAACGAGGGGCTGCGCAGCATTATCGTGGGCATCGGCCAGAACACCAATATGACCGCAGGGCAGCTCCCGGTCCCCACCGCCACGAGCCTGCTTTTGTGCACGGGACGCACCGTCGACTCGACCGAGGTGCTCGAACGCCTGCTGGTCGTCTTCGCCCGACGCTACCGCGCCTTCCTGCGCGCCGGGGGAGACCCCGAGGCCGCCGACCCCCTCACCGGCGCGCCCAGCCTGCTGGATGCGGCCCGCGCCGTGTGCTCCACCCTCGGCGCCGAGGTGGCCATGAGCCTGCCCGACGGCAGCGTCGTGCGCGGCGTGGCCGAGGACATGGACGCGCAGGGACGCATCCTGATTCGTCGCGAGGACGGCACGCTCGCCCCCTACGCGGTGGGCGATATTGAGCACCTGCGCCCGGCCAACGGTAGCTACGGGGACTTCCGACCGGCACACTAGAGGTACGAGAAGACCCCGGCGACCGACTCGCCAACACCAGACCCACCACCAATCGAGGAGTGCCATGCGCCTGCGCGGACAACTCAACCCCGGCGAATACGTCATCGTCGCGACCCGCCAGCACCCGGGGGCGCTGCTGCCCAGCCTCACCTGCCTGCTGCTCGGCATCGCGGCGGCGGCCTTCGCATCCACGGCCCGTTCCTCCGTGATCCTCTGGTGGGTCGGCACAATTGCGGCGGCCGCGTTCTTCATCGGCGCACTGCGCATCGGGTGGCGCTGGCTGACCACCGGGTACCTCATCACCACGCACCGCCTGGTGGTGCGGCGGGGGCTCGTGACCCGCACGGGCGACGAGTCTCTCTACCTGGATTCGCTCGGGCAGCGCTGGGTGCGTGAGGGCGCTCCGGGGTCCTGGCTGGGGTACGGTTCGGTCTACGTGGTGTGCCGCGGAGTGCACCACCGTCTGCGCTACGTTCCCGCCCCCGAACGCTTCGACGCGGAACTGGAGTCGGCCTACCGCGAGCACTACCCCCTGCGCGCCGGCTACATCTAAACTTCACCGTTTCGCCGCGCCAAAGCGGACTCGTGGGACAGACCCTCGGCTGAACCCCGCCGGAAAAACGCTGACTGGAGTATCCTTAACTGTGAAATACTCCACTACCGAGCCCTCTCATGGGGGTAGAGGTGAGCCCGGAACCACACGCCGGGTGGGGTGCAGGGCACGATTTGCCGCGGCGGAAGGCGCCCTAACCGGCGGGAAGCGCTCGCGCGGCAGGCATTTAATGCCCCGGCGGATGGCGCAAGCCCGGGCAGAACAACGAACTATTCATCCGGCAGAGAAGAAAGGACCGGTAACGGTTATGAGCACGGCGAACCACTACCGACCCGAACCCTCTCCGCGGGAATCGGGCGACGCCGCTCCGGCGGGTTCCTCCGGCGGGAGCATGGGCCCCGAAACCCAGATGCTCAACCTCAAGATTCTGCAGAACCTCGCCCAAAACAACATCTACCGGGACGAACGCTCCAAGGAGGGCGTGCGCGCCCTCGAAAAGTCCCTGCTCGGCGAAGGCAGCCGCTACACCCCCTCGCAGGCCGCGGAGCTTGCCGGGATTCCGCTGGAGGCGGCCCGCCGCATCTGGCGCAACATGGGGTTCCCCGATATCGCCCCGAACGTTCCCTACTTCACCGATACCGATGTGCGCATGCTCGCCGACCTGCGGGCCCTGGACGACGAGGGCACGATTCGCATGGAGTACGTGGTGTCCCTGGTTCGCGCCGAGGGCCAGCTGACCGATCGCACGGTCGCCTGGCAGATTGAGGCCCTGGTGCACAACATCATGGTCACCGAGGACGTGGACGACAACGAGGCCCGCCGCAAGCTGCTTCTGGATTTCCCCCGCTACCTCGAGACGCTCGAGCACCTGGCCGTCTACGCCTACCGCCGTCAGATGTACGCCGGAATCCTGCGCCTGGGCCTGCGCGAGAACAGCGCCACCAGCTCGGGCATCGCCCACCTGCCGCTCGTGCGCGGCGTGGGCTTCGTGGATTTGGTCTCGTACACCTCCCTGGTGCGCAACCTGGACGCGGCCGCCCTCTCGCAGCTCATTAACCGCTTTGAGCAGAGTTGCCTGGACGTCATCGCACCCCTGGGCGGGCGCATCATTAAGACTCTTGGCGATGAGGTGTTCTTTCTCACCGAAACCCCGGATGCGATAGCCGAGATTAGCCTGCAGCTCTCCGAAAAGATTGGCGCAGACCCGCAGTTGCCGGATGTGCGCGTCGCCTTCATCTGGGGCGAGGTGCTGGCCAACCGCGGCGACGTGTACGGCTCCAGCGTGAACCTGGCCTCGCGCCTGGTTTCCCTGGCCGAACCGGGAACCGTGCTCACCGATAATGAGACGGCAAACACACTCCGACAGGTGGGAAATCATTACACCCTCACATCCCAGGGAACGCGAAACGTCCGAAGCTTTGGTAACGTAGACCCCGTGGCGGTGACCCGTCGCGCACACTACACTATGGAGATCAACCTCTCATGACTGAACTGAAACTACGTACCGGCGGTGCCACTCACCGCGGCGCACATCGAGAAAACAACGAAGATTCGATGGTCGTCGCCGGTTCCCTCTGCGTGGTCGCGGACGGCATGGGCGGCCACGAAGCCGGCGAGGTCGCCTCACGCCTGTGCGTGCGTCAGCTCGCCTACTCGCCTTTCTTCACGATGCCCGGCGGCCGCAGCGAAAGCGAGCAGGCGGCCTACACCGAACGCATCGCCGCCATTGACGAGAGCGACCCGGTCAAGCGTCGCCGCCGCATCAACGCCGAGCTGAACAAGGAAATCGTGCAGGCACTCGACCGTCTGCACGACATCCTCGGCGAAACCAACGAGGAGATCAAGGAAGCTCTCTCGCGTTCCGGCGGCACCACCGTGACCGGTGCATGGCTGACCCGCATCGGCCGGCAGAACCTGTGGGTCGTCTTCAACATCGGCGATTCCCGTACCTACCGCCTGATGCGCGAGGACGACGGCATCCACCACTCCAGCATGGAGAAGCTGCCCGGCTCCGAGGGCGCCGCATCGCTGGAGCAGATTACGACGGACCACTCCGAGGTGCAGTACCTGGTCGACGAGGGCCAGATTACGCCCATGGAGGCGCTAACCCACCCGCGCCGCAACGTGATTACCCGCGCGCTGGGCACCGGCAACTACTGGGAACCGGACTTCTGGGTTCTGCCCGCACGCCCCGGCGACCGCCTGATGCTCTGCTCCGACGGCCTCTCCGGCGAGCTGTCGCACGAGTACATGGCCCGCGTGCTCACCTCGATTCGTCACCCGCAGGACGCCGCGGACGTGCTGCAGCACGAGGCGCTGCGCTCGGGCGGCCGCGATAACATCACCGTCATCGTGGCGGATGCCGTCGAGGCCTAAACCCATAGTTCTGATGCACCCCCGCCTTCAGCGGGTACTCGCTCGAGTGCCGGCAGGATGCGGGGGTGAACTCTACCCGCGGGAAACCGGCCGAGCAGGACCCGCCGTGACGGCGGCGGGGGAGGAGCGCGCCCCAACACGTTAAACTGGACGGGTGACTGAGAACAACGCCCCCACCACCGCACCCGCTGAGACTCGAGCAGAGAGCCCCGCAGAAAACTCCGAGAAGATTACGGATGCCCTGCGCGCCGAATACGCGGAGCTGACAGATAAGATTCGCGCCGCCCGCCGCGCCTACTACAACGAGGACGCACCGTTCCTCTCCGACGCCGAGTACGATGCTCTCTACCGCCGCCTCGAAATCATCGAGGCCGAGCACCCGCTCATCATCGCCAACGACTCGCCCACCCAGGAGGTCGGCGGCGAAGCCATCGAAGCCTTCGCGCCCGTCACCCACCTGGAACGCATGTACTCCCTCGAGGACGTCTTCTCCTTCGAGGAGCTGCGCGCCTGGCTGACCAAGACCGAGGAGAGCGTCCGCAACCTTACCGGCGCCGCCCCGCGCTGGCTCACCGAGCTGAAGATCGACGGCCTGGCCGTGAACCTGCTTTACCGCAACGGCACCCTCGTGCGCGCGGCAACCCGCGGTGACGGCACCACCGGCGAGGACGTCACCCACAACGTGCGCACCATTGCGAGCATCCCGCAGCAGCTGAGTGGCGAGGGCCACCTCGAAGAAATCGAGATTCGCGGCGAGGTGTTCATCTCCTCCGCCGACTTCGAGAAGCTCAACGAGTCCATGATTGCCGCCGGCAAGAACCCCTTCGCGAACCCGCGTAACGCAGCGGCAGGTTCGCTGCGCCAGAAGGACCCCGCGGTGACCGCCTCCCGACCGCTGAGCATGTACGTGCACGGCATCGGCTCGCGTACCGGCCTGGAGATTGACACCCAGTTTGAGACCTACGACCTGCTCGCCTCCTGGGGCCTGCCCGTGAGCCCCTACAGTGAGCTGACCGATTCGGTCGAGGGCATCTTCGACTTCATCAACCGCTACGGCGAGCAGCGCCACTCCCTCGTGCACGAGATTGACGGCATCGTCATCAAGGTCAACGATTTCGCAACCCAGGCGCAGCTGGGCTACACCTCTCGCGTGCCGCGCTGGGCCGTGGCGTACAAGTACCCGCCCGAAGAGGTGAACACCAAGCTGCTGGACATCCGCGTGGACGTGGGACGCACCGGCCGCGTGACCCCCTACGGCGTCATGGAGCCCGTATTCGTCTCGGGCTCGACCGTGGAGCGAGCCACCCTGCACAACCAGGACGTGGTTAAGGCTAAGGGCGTGCTCATCGGCGACACCGTGGTGCTGCGCAAGGCAGGCGACGTGATCCCCGAAATCGTCGCCCCCGTGGTCGCCCTGCGCGACGGCACCGAACGTGAGTTCGTCATGCCCAGCGAGTGCCCCTCATGCGGTTCGCCGCTGGCCCCCGGCAAGGAGGGCGACGTGGACCTGCGCTGCACGAACCCCCGCTCCTGCCCGGCGCAGCTGACCGAGCGCGTGTACTACGCGGCAAGCCGCGGTGCCTTCGACATTGAGGCGCTGGGCTTCGAGGCCGCCAAGGCGCTCACCAGCCCCGCAACCCCGGACACCCCTCCGCTGACCACCGAGGCGCACCTCTTCGACCTGACCCCCGAGGACCTGCGCGAGGTGACCATCGAGCGTGAGAAGAAGGTCAAGGGCGTGGGCACCGGGAAGATGGAGCGCGTGCCCTACTTCTACACCAAGCCGACCAAGGCGCGCCCCGAGCCGAAGCCCACGAAGAATACGCTGAACCTCTTCGCCGAGCTGGAGAAGGCTAAGCAGCAGCCGCTGTGGCGCGTGCTGGTTGCCCTCTCTATTCGCCACGTGGGCCCGACCGCCGCCCGTGCGCTTGCGACCGAGTTCGGTTCGATGCAGGCTATCCGCGAGGCGGATCGCGAGCGTCTAGCCTCGGTGGACGGCGTGGGCCCCACCATTGCGGACTCGATTATCGAGTGGTTCGCTGAGGATTGGCACGCCGAAATCGTGGACTCCTGGGCCGCCGCTGGCGTGCGCATGGAGGACAGCCGCGACGAATCGGTGGAGCGCACCCTGGAGGGTCTGACTGTGGTCGTGACCGGCACCCTGAACGGCTACACCCGCGACGGGGCAAAGGAAGCGATTATTTCTCGCGGCGGCAAGGCCTCCGGCTCGGTCTCGAAGAAGACCCACTTTGTGGTGGCCGGCGCGAACGCCGGCTCGAAGCTGGATAAGGCCGAGGCCCTGGGCCTGCGGGTGCTGGATGAGGAGGGCTTCACCGCCCTGCTCGAGGGCGGCCCGGAGGCGCTTGAGACCGGCTCCGAAAGCACCTCCGGAGAGTCGGAGGCGTAAGCCGTCGAGGTATTCCCCTGTCTCCGCGGGCCGCGGTACTGTGGGTCGCGGGGTATTTGAGGTATGTATGTACGCCGTTCGGGCCCCGAAGAGTGTTCTTCGGGGCCCGAATACCAAAATTTGGCACTTTTAATTACCACAGTTTCTGGGGGTTGGAGAGCTTAAAACACTCCGAGAGCGTAGAAATATTTAAAATTTTTTTACACGCTGTTCGAATCCCCTATTGGGGCGGTGCGGGCATCCGTTAAAGGAGGCGGAGGGCGGGGGAGCGCATCCGGCTAAACCCCCTAGAAAACCCCGGAATATCGGGGAAAACGGGTCGAAAACCCCGGGATTCAATCGGGGGATTAACGTTTCCTGCACTCTTTACCTTAAAGAACCCTGGGAGAAGTCGGGACGTTCGCTGTGAACCTAAAACGGGGTTGGAAACCGCCACAACCTCGGCTATCTTGGAGACCAGAAAGATTCTCGTCAGGGAATCGCTTATGTGGTTTCAAGCTTGGAATGCTTGAAACGATGCCCGGTTCTACCGCACGTCCCCACCGAGGAAGTGCCACCGGATTCCGCGCACTAGCGCAGAATCGCTCACGATGACATGAAATCGATGGAGAGCCGCTCACATGGTAGAGCCAGAAAATGAGTAACCTACTTCGTTATCAAAGGGTGAGCGGCGCCGCGCCAGAGTTCCGGGGACGGAACGAGCGGGGACGGCCCCAAGGAGCATTATGAAGAACACTTCCATTCGTCGTACCGCAGCAGCTCTCGCCATCGGTGGCGTTGCAGCAGCTACCATGTCGATGCCCGCTGCAAACGCAGTAGACGGTGCTACCTGGGACGCACTGGCACAGTGCGAGTCCGGTGGTAACTGGTCCATCAACACCGGTAACGGCTTCTACGGCGGTCTGCAGTTCACCCAGCAGTCCTGGAACGGCGTCGGCATGTCTGGCTCCCCCGCGAACGCTACCCGTGCACAGCAGATCGAGGCAGGCGAGCGTCTGCTCGCTATCCAGGGCTGGGGCGCATGGCCCGCATGCTCCGCTAAGCTTGGCCTCTACGGCAAGACTGGCGCAGCTCCCACCTACACCGAGCCCACCACCACCGTGGCTGCACAGTCGCAGACCCAGCAGACCTACACCGCTCCCGCGGCACAGGCTGCACCCGCAGCTCCTGCAGCTCAGGCTGCACCCGCAGCAGTTGAGGCTCCCGCAGCAGCACCGGCAGCTCCCGCAGCAGTTGAGGCTCCCGCAGCAGCACCGGCAGCACCGGCAGTTGAGGCTCCCGCAGCCGCACCCGTTGCAGCTCCCAAGGCTGCAGCAGGCACCTACACCGTGGTTCCCGGTGACTCCCTCTCGCTGATCGCTTCGAAGCTCGGCGTTGCAGGTGGCTACCAGGCAATCGCCGCTGCGAACACCGACATCATCTACAACGTTGACCTGATCTTCCCCGGCCAGGTTCTGAACATCCCCGCATAAGGTTCACCCCTGAAGCGGTCGTTCTGACGCTGTACCACAACGCCCCGCCCTTCACCGAAGGAGCGGGGCGTTGTGCGTTAACCTCCGGTAGCGGAGCCGAACGTACCCGGTGAAGGTCGCCGCCGCACGCCCCCCCCCGGGCGGTACCCCGACCGATAGGTAGGCAGAACGCCTCCCGAAGAGACGAGAAACCCAACCTCCACTACACTAGAGAAGAAACAAAAAACAAAACTACGGGAGAACCATGTCTGCCATCACCTTTGAACAGGTCAAGCACCTGGCATCGCTGGCACTCATTGAGATGACCGATGAAGAACTCACCGCGATGGCGTCTGAACTCGACATCATCGTCGCATCCGTTGAGACCATGTCGCAGAAAGCAACTGCCGACATCCCCGCGACCAGCCACCCGATCCCCCTCGAGAACGTCTTCCGCGAAGACGTACCCGTCCCGACCCTCACCCAGGAAGAGGCGCTCTCCGGCGCCCCCGACGCACAGGACGGCAAGTTCCGCGTGCCGGCAATCCTCGACGAAGACTAAGAGGAGACACACCAAGTGAACGAACTGATTCAGCTCACCGCCGCCGAAGCCGCCGCCAAGCTGGCCGCCGGCGAGATTACCTCCGTCGAACTCACCCAGGCGCACCTGGACCGCATCGCCGCCACCGATGGCGCACCCCTGAGCGATAACCGCGCAGACGGCAAGAGCGGCCTCAACGCCTTCCTGCACGTCAACGCCGAAGAAGCACTCGCCACCGCGGCAGCAGTGGATGCAGACCGCGCGGCGGGCAAGGAACTGCCCCCGCTGGCCGGCGTGCCCATCGCCGTTAAGGACCTCATCGTCACCAAGGGTCAGCCCACCACCGCGGCATCCCGCATGCTCGAAGGCTGGATGAGCCCCTACGACGGCACCGTCACCCGCAAGGTCCGCGAAGCACGCATGCCGATCCTCGGCAAGACCAACCTCGACGAATTCGCCATGGGTTCCTCCAACGAGCACTCCGCGTTCGGCGTGGTCCGCAACCCCTGGGCACTCGACCGCGCCCCCGGCGGCTCCGGCGGCGGCTCCGCAGCGGCCGTCACCGCGTTCCAGGCGCCCCTGGCCCTGGGTACCGACACCGGCGGCTCCATCCGCCAGCCCGCAGCGCTGACCGGTAGCGTCGGCGTCAAGCCCACCTACGGCTCCGTCTCCCGTTACGGCGTCATCGCCATGGCGTCCTCCCTCGACCAGGTTGGTCCCGTCGCACGCACCGTGCTCGACACCGCCATGCTGCACGAGGCCATCGCAGGTCACGACCCGCTCGACTCCACCTCTCTGCCCGATACGCCCGGCAACTTCGCCGAAGAGGCCAAGGCAGGCGCAGAAGCAGCCCGCAAGGGTGACCTCTCCGGCCTGCGCGTCGGCGTCATCAAGGAGCTCGGCGGCGGCGACGGCGAAGGCTTCGAGGCCGGCGTGCTCGCGCGCTTCCGCGAATCCGTCGAGGCTCTGCGCGCCGCGGGCGCCGAGATCGTTGAGGTCTCCCTGCCTTCCGTCACCGAGGCCATCAGCGCCTACTACATGATCATGTCCTCCGAGGTGTCCTCCAACCTGGCACGCTACGACGGCGTGCGCTACGGCCTGCGCGTCGTGCCCGAGGACGGCCCCGTCACCATCGAGCGAGTCATGGCCGCCACCCGCGCCGCCGGCTTCGGCCACGAGGTGAAGCGCCGTATCATCCTCGGCACCTACGCGCTGTCCGCAGGTAACTACGACGCCTACTACGGCGCCGCACTGCGCGTGCGCACCCTCATCCAGCGCGACTACGCCGCCGCCTTCGAAAAGTGCGACGTGCTGATTTCCCCGACCGCACCCTCCACCGCGTTCAAGCTTGGTGAGAAGACCGAGGGCGACCCCATGGCCATGTACCTGGGCGACGTCGCCACCGTGCCCGTCAACCTGGCGGGCGTCCCGGCGCTCTCCCTGCCCGGCGGCCTCTCCGAGGAGAACAACCTGCCCGTCGGCATCCAGTTCACCGCACCCGCCCGCGAGGATGCCCGCCTCTACCGCGTCGGTGCAGCCCTGGAAGAACTGCTGACCGCAAAGTGGGGCGCACCGCTCTACAAGAGCCTGCCCGACACCGAAACCCTGATCCGCGACTTTGACTTTGGGGGAACCAAGTAATGAGTGAAGAAGTCCTCAGCTTCGAAGAAGCCATCGAAAAGTACGACCCCGTCCTCGGCTTCGAGGTGCACGTCGAGCTGAACACCAACACCAAGATGTTCGACTCCGCACCCAACGAGTTCGGCGATACGCCCAACACCAACATCACCCCCGTCTCGCTCGGCCTGCCCGGCGCGCTGCCCGTGGTGAACAAGACCGCCGTCGAGTCCGCCATCAAGCTCGGCCTGGCGCTGGGCTGCGATATCGCGGATAAGTCCTACTTCGCCCGTAAGAACTACTTCTACCCGGACTCGCCGAAGAACTTCCAGACCTCCCAGGCCGACGGCCCCATCGCCGAAAACGGCTCCCTGGACGTCGAGCTCGACGACGGCACCATCTTCACCGTCGAGATTGAGCGCGCCCACATGGAGGAGGACGCCGGTAAGCTTACCCACGTCGGTGGTGCCGACGGCCGCATCCAGGGTGCAACCTTCTCCCTGGTCGACTACAACCGCGCCGGCGTGCCGCTCATCGAAATCGTGACCCGACCCATCGTAGGTGCCGGCGAGCGAGCACCCGAGCTGGCCCGCGCCTACGTTGCCGCCATCCGCGACATCGTGCGCTCCCTCGGCATCTCCGACGCCCGCATGGAACGCGGTAACGTCCGCTGCGACGCCAACGTCTCCCTCATGCCCAAGGGCGCAGAGAAGTTCGGCACCCGCTCCGAGACCAAGAACGTGAACTCCCTGCGCTCGGTCGAACGCGCCGTCCGCTACGAGATTCGCCGCCACGCCGCAATCCTTGAACGCGGCGAGAAGGTCACCCAGGAGACCCGCCACTGGCACGAAGACACTCGTGAGACCTCCTCGGGTCGCCCCAAGTCCGATGCTGACGACTACCGCTACTTCCCGGAGCCGGATCTGGTCCCGGTCGTCACCAACAGCGAGTGGATTGAGCGTCTGCGCGCCGAGCTGCCCGAACCGCCGGCAGAGCGCCGCCGCCGCCTCAAGAACGAATGGGGCTACTCCGATGAGGAGTTCCGCGATGTGGTGAACGCAGGCGCACTCGACGTCATCGAAGAGACCGTCGCCGCGGGTGCAACCGCTGCAGCAGCCCGCAAGTGGTGGATGGGTGAGATCGCCCGCCGCGCAAAGCAGGCTGAGGTTGAGCTCACCGCCCTCGGCGTGGAGCCCGCAACCGTGGTCGCCCTCGAAGCGCTCATTGGCGAAGGCAAGATTAATGACAAGATCGCCCGCCAGGTGCTCGAGTTCGTCCTCGCCGGTGAAGGCACCCCCGCCGAAATCGTTGAAGCCCGCGGCCTGGCAGTGGTCTCCGACGACGGCGCACTCACCGCAGCCGTTCAGGAAGCGCTGGCAGCAATGCCCGACGTCGCCGACAAGATCCGTGCCGGCAAGATTCAGGCAGCCGGCGCTATCGTCGGTCAGGTCATGAAGGCTACCCGCGGTCAGGCTGACGCCGCCCGCGTGCGTGAGCTGATCCTGGCTGAGTGCGGCGTGGAAGGCTAAGCTTTTCTGCTGACCCGGCTCTAACGAAAGAGGCGCTGTCTCCCGAGGTGGGAGGCGGCGCCTCTTTCATGCTTTTACCCCATGCCAGGTTCCGTGCGGGATGCACGGTTCCGCTTAGATTCCGCGTGGAAAGCGGTATTCGTCCTCGTTCCTACAGGGAACCCGCCCTCGCTTCGCTTCGGGCACCCTGATGTCACTTCGGACGATACCGCCTTTCCGTGCTGGGGTACTGTGCGGGTGCGGCCGCGTTTTCCGAACATGTGCTTCGGATAACCGCGCGGAGACTCTCTCAGCCTCGCTACTGGAGCGTGCCGGTGCACACCTTCCTGCGCTCCTGCAGGGGAACCCACCCTCTCGGGTGCTCCGCTTCTCCTTGCTTCGCTGCGGAGAGCACCCGAGAGGGTACCCTGATGTCGCTTCCGGAAGGTGCACCGGCTCGCCCTGGCTGGGGCGTTAAGTTCGGGCACCCTGATGTCACTACGGACGACACCGCCCCTCTTGCCTCCCCCCCCCGGCGCATAGTAGGCTAGTGTTCAAAATATGTTCTCTCAAGGGCAAACAACGAAGAGCCCCTGAACGAGCGGACAAAGATGCAGCTATATTTCACGAGGAAGTGCCCACCTATGCGTCGACAGAACACCCTACGAACCCTCGCCGGGGCTCTACTCCCGCTGACCCTGCTGCTTAGCTCCTGCGCATCCGGGCAGCCCAGCGCCGACTCCTCAGCGTCCGCTAACGCTGAGAAGGCGTATAGCGCTTCCAAGAGCCCCGATAGTCAAGCTATCGAAAAAGTAGAGAACCTCGCCTCACTTTCTGACAATGTTGCTCGTGCCTACCAGCGCTCCCTGAGCCAGTGCATGACTGAACGAGGATTCCCGAACTACAAGGTTCCTGCCGGAGAAACTGAAATCCCGCTGCTACAGACCGCTGGTTTCGAACCTCTCACCGTCGCGGATGCCCGCACTCGCGGATACAAAGAGCGCTACTCTTTGGTAACTGCTGAGCTGGAAGAGCAGAGCCGTACTATGAGCGACGCTGAAATGCAGGCTCTTAACGGCACCGAAGGAAAGGGCGGTTGCCAGCAAGAAGCCACCCGCGCAGTCTTCGGTTCAGAAGAATCCCGTGCGATCATAAAAAAGGTCAACGTCACTGCGGTTCACTACCTCAACAACGACGCAATCTTCAAAGACCTTGGGCCTGCCACCGAGAAGTGGGCACAGTGCATGAAAGAACGCTTCGGAGGCGACTACACCAGTCCGGATATGGCTCGCGAACAGTACCGCCAGAACAACCAAGACACCCACGAACTGGCAATCAACGATGCGACCTGCCGTGAAGCAACCGGGCTGGATGCAGAACAGCGAAAGATGGCTATCGCTTACCTGAGTTCTTTCCTCGAAAAAGAGCAGGGCCTCATCGAGCAGGTGACCACCGCCAAGAAAACTGCTGAAGAGAACGCCCGAAAGATTCTGGGCTAACTCTCCGGGCTAATCAGACCGGACTAACCAGGAACAGGCGTACAGAGTAGCCACGGAGGCTGCACCTCGTCACAGCGTATTGTGCCCGGCACGTATCCCCGTGCCGGGCACAAACTAACCCCACACGGCACCGCCGCCTAAGCCCAAACGGCACAGACAATAGCGTTCCCGTACGCGCACCCAAAGAAGGGACACCATGAGCGCCACCCCCAACCGTCAGAAGAAAACCCTCTGGCTCTACGGCATTATCGCCCTGCTTCTCATCATCACCGTGGGTACGCTCATCAGCGCCCAAAACATCAAAACCACCGCCCAAAAAGATGCGGAAGCGGCGCCCCCGGACCCCTCCACCATCACCGCCACGGTCACCCGCGAGAAACTGCGCACCACCGTGCCCCTGACCTGCACCGCGAACTACGCCACCTCAACCCCGCTACGCTACAGCGGCGAAGGGCAGTACACCGCAATCACCATCAAACACGGTGACACCGTCGGCAACGGCACCCTCATCGCAGAAGTCAACGGTGAACCTCTCATCACCCTCACCGGCGGCTTCGCGCTCTACCGCGACCTCAAACTCGACGATAGCGGCCCCGACGCCGCACTCCTCAACGAGGCACTGACCGCCATGGGACGCCAGGGTCCGCAGCCCGCGCGCATCACCGAAGACACCTACGAGGCTCTCAACAACCTCCTCGACAGCCTCGGCTACGCGCACGTCAAGACTGACCAGCCTATTCCCGCCCGCTACTTCCTTATCATCAACCGTTCCGGAGTTGTCACCGGCAACCCCCGCGCAACCGGCGCTATCGCAGATGGTCCCGTAGCCACCATCGCAGAAGGTAGCAAGACCCTCAGCTGCACCGGAACCACCGGCAGGCTCACCCCCGAAGCCCGTAGCGGTCAGAAGGTAACCGTGCCCTCCCTCGGTGATACTGAGTACGTCGCAACCCTCGGATACAAGAACACCACCGAAGCCGCCGGTGCCGCAGGCAACAGCCAGGCCGGTCGCCAGGCCAATGGTGCAGAAGGCGCGGCTGGCTCCAACCTCAACGGCGCAGCCGGTGCGGCAGGAAGCACCGAAGGGGAACGCATCCTCACCCTCGACGTAGGGGATAAGGCGGACAGCCTCCGAGGCGCCGTCAACGCGGAACTCACCCTCGAAGAAACCCCCGAAGCGCACCTGGTCGTGCCCTCATCGGCGCTCTACACCCGTGACGGACAGACCCGAGTCATCGTGCTCGGCCCCGAAAGCTCCAACGGATCGAAGGCCCGCGAAGAACGCGAGGTAACCGTTACCGTCATCAGCAACGCCAACGGCAAGAACGCCGTCACCGGTGACCTGCACGAAGGCGACAGCATCAAAATCATGCGCGAGAAAAAGTAGGGAGTAGCCATGACTGACTCCCGCGCCGCTCACGTGCACCCACCAGCCTATAGCGTCGATATTCAGGGAGTGTCCCAGCACTTTATGCAGGGTGACACTCGAATTGACGTGCTCAAAAATATTGACCTGAAAGTCCGCTACGGAGAAGTCGTCGCAATCCTGGGACCGTCCGGCAGCGGCAAATCAACCCTGCTGAACATCCTCGGTCTGCTCAGCACGCCCGCCTCCGGCAGCTACCTGCTGGACGGTACAGACACCGCAACCTTCAACGCGGCACAGCGAGCTGAAGCGCGCCTGGACAGCATCGGTTTCGTCTTCCAGGCGTTCCACCTCATCGAGCATAAGAACGTGTACCGCAACGTTGAGCTACCGCTCATCTACCGTGGCGTGCCCAAAGCGGAACGAGCACAACGGGTTGCGGATACTCTCGCCCTGCTGGGTTTGAGCCACCGGACGGATGCACCCATCACCACTCTCTCCGGCGGCGAAAAGCAACGTGTGGCTATTGCTCGTGCGCTCATTGGGGAACCGGCGTTGCTGCTCTGTGATGAGCCGACCGGTTCGCTGGATGAAGAGCTCACCCGCGAAGTCATTGATCTGCTCCGAGAATGTACGGGTGACCAGCAAAGCACGATTGTGATTACTCACGACCCGCTCGTGGCGGAGCACTGCGACCGGGTGCTACGTATGCACGAGGGGCAGCTCATCGAGCAGGATGCACAGCGGCAGGAAGAAACGACCGCCCGCGCGTCTCTGAACCTGCCTAGCTCTGCTGAGGAACAAGTTTCTAAGCCGCAGGGCAGTGGTCGTGCACCCTGGGCGCTCGCCTCCCTCAAAGAAGCCTGGGACGCTACCGTGCACCGGGTGAGGCGCAATATCTTCACCATGCTTGGTGTGGTTCTGGGTATCGCTTCGCTTGTGCTGACCGTTGGTCTGACCGCCACCATTTCTGGGCAGCTGGCAGACAGCTTCGACATTTTTAGGGCTAAGCACCTTACGATTAGCTCTACCCGCACCGAATCCATGAGCCGGGCTGAACTCTTGAGCCTGGCGGCAAGCGAAAATTATCGGCGCGTTAGTCAGCTGAACGGAGTGACCGGTACCGCGCTGGTGGATCAGCTGGATGAATCCGCGGATATTCAGCGCGGTCCCGACAACTTTGGCGAGCGCGGTGCTAACGTGACGGCTGCCGTCCTTGCGGCAACGCCCAGTATCTTTAGCGTGCAGGGTCATGAACTGGTGTGGGGTCGCACCTTCGATGAGGGGCACGTGGAGCGTAACGATAAGGTCGTGGTGCTCAGCGAAAGCGTGATGCGCCAGCTTGCGCTGCCCTATAGCCCCGGAGTTACGGTTTATATTCACGATGAGCCGTACACCGTTATCGGTGTGGTGCGGGAGAATCCCTCGCTGACTCTGTCGTACGGTTCGGTCTACTTGCCGCTTGGCGCGAAGCCTGGTGCCGATGCTGAAGAAGCGCAGCCCGCTGCCGGTGGCGGTGCCGCTGCGGCGCAGACCGGTAAGCGTTCCACTCAGATTGTGGTGAGTACTGTTGCCGGTGCCGCAAACCAGATTGCGGAGGAAGCACCGTACGCGCTCTCGCCGGAACGTCCCGCCCTGTATAGCGTGAGTGTGCCGCCGGAGCCGAAGACCCTTCGTGAGGCTGTCGACCAGCAGCAACGCACCATGCTTCTAGCAATGAGCGTTATTACCCTCGTAATTGGTGCGATGGGCATTATGAATACGTTCTTGGTTGCGGTGATGGAGCGTCGCCGTGAGGTTGGTTTGCGTCTGGCTATTGGTATGCGCCCTTCGGGTATTCTGCTGCAGTTCTCGGCGGAGGCGCTGCTGACCGGCATCCTGGGTGCTGTGGCTGGTATTGTGCTGGCGGTTAACGGCATTTCGATTGTGTCTTTGATGAACCGTTGGACGCCGATTATTAGTGCCGACACTATTCTGCTGGGCCTGGGCGCTGGTGCGCTGGTTGGTGTGTTGGCTGGTCTGTACCCGGCGGCGAAGGCTTCGCGTATTGATCCGGCACAGACCCTGGCGGCAGGCTAGTCGTTGAGGAAAGCGCAGAGGGGCGGTGCCGTCCGTAGTGACATCAGGGCGTTCTCCGTAGCCTATGCGGACCAGGCGGTGAGGCTACACCTTCCGGAAGCGCCATCAGGGTGTCACACGGGTGCTCTCCGCAGCGAAGCGAGGAGAGTGCGGAGGAAGTGTGTAGCGAACCGCCACAGGAGCAGAGATAAGCAAAGAACGCCCCGTCCGTATCACTTAGATACAGACGGAGCGTTCTTTTTAAAGCGTGGCTTGGTTGGCTATAGCCTACTCAGTAACGCCGAGGTTAGTCAGCAGGAACGCGTAATCCCACGCGATCTCACGCCAACGCGTATACCGGCCCGAACCACCGCCGTGACCGCCCGACATGTCAATCTTCAGCAGCGGCACCGGCGACGACGGGTCAATCTGATCGCGCAGCGCCGCAATCCACTTCGCGGGCTCCACGTAGAGCACGCGGGTGTCGTGCAGGCTCGTCACCGCAGCAATCGCCGGGTAGCGGACCGGGCGGATATTCTCGTACGGGGTGTACGACTTCATGTAGGCGTACACTTCCGGGTCCTCAATCGGGTTGCCCCACTCTTCCCACTCCATCGCCGACAGCGGCAGCTCCGGGTCGAGGATGGTGGTCAGCGCATCCACGAACGGCACGGCAGCCAGGCAGGCAGCGTACTTTTCGGGGGCGAGGTTCACGACGGCGCCCATGAGCAGGCCGCCCGCGCTACCGCCGTAGCAGCCGATACGCGCCTCATCTGCCCAGGGTTTCGCCGCAATGTAGCTGGTGACGTCCACGAAGTCGGTGAAGGTGTTCTTCTTCGCGAGCTTCTTGCCGTTCTGGTACCAGGAGCGGCCCATCTCGCCGCCGCCGCGAATATGCGCAATGACGTAGATGACGCCGCGGTCCAGGATCGACAGCATCGGGATGGAGAACATCGGGTCCATGGACGACTCGTACGAGCCATAACCGTACTGGATGACCGGGTGCGGCTTGCTCATGTCCAGGTCGGCGCGGTGAATCACCGAAATAGGGATGAGCGTGCCGTCCGCCGCCGGTGCCCAGTCGCGGTAGGCGCGGTAGTCCTCACGGTTGTAGCCGCCCAGCACCGGGGTTTCGCGGCGCAGCAGCAGGGTCTGCGACATGGGGAAGTAGTCGTAGACGCGGCGCGGCGTCAGGTACGAGGTGTAGGCGATGCGCAGCACGGGGGAGTAGTTCTCCGCACGCAGCACGGATGCGGTGTACAGTTCCTCGTCGAAGCCGGCCGGTTCCATGAAGGTCACGCCGGCAGGGCGGCGGCGGCGCCACTGGATGGGCAGCTGCTCACGCGGTGCGAGGAAGATACGGGTGGTCGTGTCCGCGCGGGCGGTGACGACCAGGTGCGTTGCAGTGAAGGTGAAGCCCTCCAGGCGCACGTGCTCGCTGTGGCGGATGACCGGCACCCAGCGGGCGGCGTACTCTTCGAGGCTTTCACCTTCGCGCGGCATGTCTGCGAGGACCAGCTCGGAGTTCAACGCATTGTAGTCGTGCTGAATCAGCAGGTGCTGCTCGCCGGCAATGTTGAGCGGCTCGGCGTAGTATTCGATGCCTGCGCTCTTGGGGATGAGCAGGGTCGGCTCGCCCTTGGGTTCGCGGGTGGGGATGAGGCGCACCTCCGTGTACTCGGAGTTCGAGCTGGTGAGCACTACGGAGGAACGGTCGGAGCTCATGGCCGCCGAGAGCCACATGGTGTTGTCGGGCTCTTCGTAGATGAGGTGGTCTTCGGTGCCCTGGCCGACGTCGTGCACGTACACGCGCCAGGGGCGCCAGGAGTCGTCGGGGACCATGTAGACGAGCTGCTCGGCGTGGTTGATGAAGAAGGAACCGGCCGTGATGTTGGGGATGGTGTCCTCGAGGAAGGAGCCGGTTTCCATGTTGAGGAAGCGCTGCTCGTAGCGTTCGTCGCCCTTCTCGTCCACGGAGATGCTCAGCAACTTGCCGCTGCGGGAGGGCTGGAAGCTGCCGAGGGAGAAGAACTCCATATCCTTGGCGTACTCGTTGCAGTCCAGGATGACGATTTCGCCCTCGAGCGGCTCGCCGGGCTTGACGGTCGGCGGGGTGTAACGCACCACCTCGTCGCCCTCGTTGAGGGCGGGGTAGCGGTAGAAGACGGGGTACTGGCCGCCGGGCACCATGCGGCTGTAGTACCACCAGTCGCCGATGCGGTTCGGAACGGTCAGGTCGGCGAGGAGGGTGCGGTCCTTAATCTCGTTGAAGATGGACTCGCGGAGGGGCTGCTGGTCTGCGGTGACAGCTTCGGTGTACTCGGCTTCTGCCTTGAGGTAGTCGAGGACCTCTTCGCTTTCCTTGTCGCGGAGCCATTCGTACGGGTCGATGAAGACGTCGCCGTGGTGTTCGCGGCGGTGCTCGACCTTCTTCGGTACGGGCGGGGTGAGGTTCTGTTCAGCCATGCTGCCACCTCTTTCATGAGTTATGGGTTTGTGAATGGTGTGTGCCGGAGGCGCCGGGTTCCCCGCCGCACGCTCGGCGGACGGGGTGTCGGGGCCTGTGGGCACGCCTAGTTCTAGTGTATCGAAGAGTGAGGCAGGCTACTGTATTGCGGTCCGCGCGGAGCCGCCCGGCTCAGCTCGTGGAAGCCCCGCCGGAACGTGCGCGTCCGGCGGCTAGTTGGAGCGCCCCTTGATGGACATGAGGGTGCGGCGGCCCGCCTTGTTCGCCTTCGTGAAGGCGCGGTTGCTCTGCCGGTACTCGCGTTCCTGGGAGCGCAGGCGCAGGCGCGCGGATTCGGCCATCATCCTGCGGTAGCGTTCGAAGCGTTCGGGGTCGAGGGTGCCGTCGGCGAGGGCCTGTTGCACCGCGCATCCGGGTTCGGAACCGTGGGAACAGTCGCTGTACCGGCAGGCGGAAGCGTAGCTGGAGACGTCCTCGAAGGTTTCGTCGATTGCGGCGCTATCGCTCGTGGCGGCTAGCGCTCGCACGCCCGGAGTGTCGATGAGCACTGTGCCAGCTGAGGATTCTGCACCGGAGTCTGCCACCCCGGGCAGAACAATCATCTGGCGGCTGGTGGTGGTGTGGCGCCCCTTGCCGTCGGCACCGCGAACCGCGGAAGTAGCCTGCACCTGGTTCTCTGAAGTATCTTCGCGGGGGTCGGCTCCGGGGTTGAGCAGGGCGTTGACCAGGGTTGATTTACCGGCACCGCTACGGCCCAGGAACGCGGCGGTGCGTCCGGCGACGAGCTCCGCCACTGGAGCGGGGTCGTAGCCGTTGTCCGTGCAGACGGCGAGCACCGCATCCACGCCGCCCGCGAGGGATTCCTCGTAGCCGGCGAGCTGTTCGGCCGTCACCAGGTCACCCTTGGTGAGAATCAGCGCGACCTGCACCCCGGAAGCGTGCGCCAGGGCGGTGTAGCGTTCAATGCGCCCGATGGACGGCTCGGGGAAGCACGGCTCAACGATGCAGAGCATATCCACGTTGGCGGCGACGGGCTGATCCGCGGATTCTCGGGTGGCGCTGGGGCGGGTGAGGTAGCTTCGCCGGGGCAGAATCGCGAGGGGCTTATGCTCTGCGGGGTGGGTTTCACCGCCGGTTCCGGGGATGGGCTGGGCGAGCACCCAGTCGCCCACGACGGGGTACTCTTCTTCGCCGTAGTCGTTTTCGACCGGACGCAGGGGAGCGGAGAGCTTCACGAGCTCGCCCCGCTCGCAGGTCAGTAGCTCGCAGCGGGTGCGGTGCACGGCGCTGACGCGGGCGAGGGCGAAATCATCAAGGGTGCCGTCGAGGGTGAACGCGGCGCGAATTGCCGCGCCCTGCCAGGAGGGGTCGAAGCCGAGGGCCTCGAGCGTGTACACAGCGGGAGAGGTAGTCAATGGAGTGGTCTTTCTTGGTTGCAGCACCTGGGTAGCGGGTGATTAAAAGGTTCGTTCTTTTTATCTCGGGTACGCGCCTTATAGCAGTGAGGCGCGGGCGCCGGCACGGATGCGGCGGGCGGCAAGGAAAGTCAGCCCCAACCCCGCCGCGGCGTAGAGTCCCGCCAGTGCCGTGTCTACCGCCAGGAGCGCGAACAGATCCGGTGCGGCGCCGCCCGCGATACCGCCAGAGGTATCTAGAGCCTGCACCAGCCGGGAGCCGGGAACCCAGGAACACACCCACGCAAGCCACGCGGGGTAGGTGCTCACCGGAACGATCACACCAGCGCTGACCGGCAGAATAATCGACAGAAAATTGGATCCCGTGTACGGATCCGACAGGTACAGGCCCAAGCCGGCAGCAAAAATGCCCAGGCAGACCCCGCCCAGAACCGCAACCGGCATCAGCGCGATGGCGCCGAGCAGAAGCCCCGAAGCCGCCCCGGTAGGGGGCGACGTGAGGGAGAGCAGCCACACGATGCCCACATTGCTCAGGCCCGTCACGGAGGCCAACAGCGCGGGCACCGCCGCCGCACCCAGCCAGTAGCCCGCATCCACCGCTCGGGCCGTGCACACGTACTCGAAGACACCGATCCACCGGTCGGTGGCAACGCGCGCGACAATGCCGGCGGCCACCGAGCTGAGGGTGGCAATCAGGGCGGTCGCGCAGCCGATGCGTACCGTATCGTTCGCGGCGAGGTCGGCGCCCAAAAGCACCGTAAAAAGCACATTGAGGCCCGGCACGAGCACCAGGGTAGTGATGGCCGTTCCGAGGGTTGCGAAGGTAATAGAAGATGACCAGCCGATAGAGGCGGTAGACAGAGCCCGGCGCACCACGCCGGGCAGGGAATCAGTAGAGAGAGCACGCACGCTACATCGCCCCCAGGGTGCCGCGACGACGGGCGGAGGCGAGAGCCTTCCGAGCAAAGAGGAAAGCACACAACGCCCAGATGAAGCTCACGACTAGGGTCTGAATTACTGGCAGGAGCGCATCCGCCGGGGTGTTCATGGGGGTGCGCCCAAGTAGCAGGTGCACCGGCGCCTGCAGGGGAATGAGCGTGCCTACAGCATCCAGCCAGGCGGGCGCCTCAACCATCGTGAAGAGAACCCCGGAGAGAATAAATACCGGCACGAGGAGCAGCTCCTCATAGGCGATAGCGTTCGGCGTCGCCACGAAGAACACCGCAATCATGAACGTAACCGACAGGCAGGCAAGCCACAACAGGGGAACGCCCAGAACGTAGCGCGGCCAGAGCGCAGAAAAGTCCGTGACCTGCGGATTGAGCGTCACAAGAGCCCAAACCGCCCACGATAGGGGCAAAGCCGCCAGACCCACGATGGAGGCGCTCGAAACGATAGCCGCCAGCACCCGCACCGGAGAAATGGACCCGGAACACAGGTACACGAGGGTCCCGCGGAAACGCTCAAAATTGATAATGCCCGCAGACACGATGCAGACCGACCACATGCCCACGATGCCCGCGCGGGTCCACGCGAGGGTCGGGTCAACGGAGTGACCCTCGGAGCTCTGCGCCGCCGCGTGCACGGCGAGTGCCTGGAGGATGACCGACCCGAGCACCGTGCTGATAAGCAGCTGAATAAAGTACGGGACCGTCAGGAACTGGCGCAGGCTAAATCCCATGAGCCGCAGCTGGCGGGCGCACTCCTGCCACAGGTCGTACCGTCGACCCTGCTGCTGGGACTCTTCCGAGCGTCGCGTCTTCACGTTCATCGCTTGAGCCCCTCCGCCATCGCCAGGTAGGCCTCCTCCAAGGTTGCCGGGCGCGTGTACGGCTCGGTCCTCGCCCCAATGTTCGAGGCGGCGAGCCCCTCCGCCAGGATGCGGTGCGCCTCTCCCGCCTCGAACGTGGAGCGCTCGCCGTGCCAGTAGAGGGTGAGCTCCCAGCCGGAACCGCGCGGGGCGAAGAGCACCGCAGCCTTATCGCCGAGGAGCCCGCGGAGCGTATCAAGCCCCTCGGTGGCGGTGGCCTCGACCTGTACCACGGTCGTGGCGGCAATACCGGCGTGCGCGGCGATGTCTTCGAGGCTGCCGCTCACGGCGACGGAACCGGCGCCTAACACGGTGATGGTGTGCGCCAGGTCCTCGATTTCGCCGAGTAGGTGGCTCGTCAGCAGAACGGCGGCGCCGTCTTCCGCGAGGGAGCGGATGAGGGTTCGCACGGTCAGGGCGATATCGGGGTCGAGCCCGTTGGTCGGCTCGTCCAGCAGGAGCAGGGCGGGGGAGCCGAGCAGCGCGCGAGCGATGTGCAGGCGCTGCTTCATGCCGCGGGAAAACTCTTGAAAGGGTCGCGCCGCCGCATCGGTGAGTTCCACGCGGGCTAGGGCGTGGTCCACTTCGCGCCGCCGGCTCCGCCCGGAAACCCCCGCAACATCGGCGAAGAAGAGCAGGTTGTCGCGGGCGCTGGCGCGCGGGTAGAAGCCGCTATCCCCGCCGAGTGCGAGACCCACGTGACGGCGTGCCCGCTGCGGGTGGGCGATGGCGTCGATGCCGTTCACGGTGAGGGTGCCGCTGGTGGGGGTGAGCAGGGTCGAGCACATCTGCACGGTGGTTGTTTTGCCCGCGCCGTTGGGGCCGAGGAGGGCGTGGATCTCGCCGGAGCTGATGCGAAGGGACACACGGTCGACGGCGGTGAAGGCGCGTTCGCCTGTGCCAAAGATGCGGCTAAGCTGCGCCGCATCGAGAACGAGAGACATGATGGACAACCTTTGAGGTCGGTTTTCCGGCTTCTGCGCCGGAAGGGTAGGCGAGGGGTAGGCGACGTGCGCGAAGCCCCGCATGAGTGGATGCGTAGTCCCAGTGTACCGAAAAACCCCAGGTAAAAGTGATGGGGGTTACTAGGGGGGTACCTCCGCATCTCGATTGCCTCGCCCTCGGATTGCCCAGGCATCGTCACTAACGTTTTGTTGCAGGCGGTTTTTTGTTACGGGCGTTAAAAAACGTCATGTTTGCAATGAAGCGTCTTAAAGTGCCGCGCACCCCTAAAACTCTTGACCCCGCGCAACCGATTATGACACCCTAATGACAGGTCAAGAGCGCCAGCGACAAGCCCCAGCTAGCTGGCCGGCAACCCTCCTCCGCGGTGGGGTGCCCTGGGTGAAGACCGGGCGGCACGCACAAGCGTGACGCAAGCGCGGGACCGATGTGACCGAAACCGGTACATCAATCGTGACAGGACAACTCAACGACGATTCCTGTACCAATCGGCATGCGGCCCCCTAACTATCCCCTTAGGAGAGCCACGCATGAGCAACAACACTACCGTCCCGACTCCCGCCAACCCCGCCGGTTGGAAGTTCGAAACCCGCCAGATTCACGCGGGACAGGCACCGGATGCCGCAACGGGAGCTCGGGCACTACCCATCTACCAGACCACTTCCTTCGTCTTTGACAGCGCCGAGCAGGCAGCGAACCGCTTCGCCCTCGCCGAGCTGGGCCCCATCTACACCCGCCTGAACAACCCCACTCAGGAAGTCATCGAGAACCGCATCGCCTCCCTCGAAGGCGGCGTTGGCGCGCTGCTGCTGGCCTCCGGTCAGGCAGCTATCACCTACGCAATCCTGAACATTGCCGGTGCTGGTGACCACGTGGTCGCCTCGCCCTCCGTGTACGGCGGCACCTACAACCTGCTCAAGTACACCCTCGCCGACCTCGGCATCGAAACCACCTTCGTTGAGGACCCCGACAACCTCGACGAGTGGCGCGCCGCGGTTCGCCCCAACACCAAGCTGTTCTACGGCGAGTCCGTGCCCAACCCCCGCAACGACGTGCTCGACATTGAGCCCATCGCCAAGATCGCCCACGAAAACGGCGTGCCCCTGATCGTGGACAACACCGTGCCCACCCCCTACCTGCTGCGCCCCATCGAGCACGGCGCGGACGTGGTCGTCCACTCCGCCACCAAGTACCTGGGCGGTCACGGCACCTCTATCGGCGGCGTGATTGTGGACTCCGGTAACTTCGACTACGGCGCAGACCCCGAGAAGTTCCCCAAGTTCAACCAGCCCGCCCCCGGCTACCACGGCCTGGTCTACGCACGCGATCTGGGCAAGGACTCCGCCTTCGGTGCGAACCTCTCCTACATCCTGAAGGCGCGCGTCTCGCTGCTGCGCGACACCGGCGCCGCCATCTCGCCGACCAACGCCTTTAACATCGGCATCGGTCTGGAGACCCTCTCCCTGCGCATCGAGCGCCACATCGAGAACGCCACCAAGGTCGCCCGTTGGCTCGAAGCCAACCCGCTGGTTGACCGCGTCATCTGGGCCGGCCTGGAATCCTCCCCCTGGTACGAGCGTGCCCAGAAGTACCTGCCCAAGGGCCCCGGCGCGGTGCTCGGCTTCACCCTCAAGGACGCAACCCTGGAACAGGCCCGCGACTTCGTGGACGCCCTCAAGCTGCACTCCAACGTGGCGAACATCGGTGACGTGCGCTCGCTCGTGATTCACCCCGCTTCTACCACCCACTCCCAGCTGTCCGCCGAGGAGCTGGAGAAGATTGGCGTGTACCCGAACTTCGTGCGCCTCTCCGTCGGCATTGAGAATATCGACGATATTCTCGCCGACCTGCAGCTGGGTTTCGACACCCTCTCCTAAACGCGGCGGCCCGCCCCCGCGGACGGGCCGAGGAGGCGCCACCCGGCACCCCTCAGCCCGTCCGCGGGGGATTACCCCGCATCCGTTATCTTTGCCGTTTCTGACCCGCCGCCCCTAACTGGCCGACGCGTTCTTACCGCCGCGACGCGGACAGCTCTGCACAACCCACCGGAGGGACCCATGACCGCTCAGACCACCCCCGAAACCTGTACTGCCCAGCCCGTGACCGCCCCCATTCCCGTGGCGGGCACCCGCACCGAACATCCCGAGGCGCAGGGCTACCTGCGTCAGCTGGCCATCGGTGATTTTGAACTTGAATCCGGCATCACCCTGCCGCAGGTGACCATCGGTTACGAAACCTGGGGTACCCTCAACGAGACCGGCGATAACGCCATCCTCATCCTGCACGCACTCACCGGTGACACGCATGTCTCCCGCGGCGTGCCCACCCCGGATATGCCCGCGCCCCTCATCCGCGCTATCGAATCCGACGGCTGGTGGGAGGGCATCGTGGGCCCCGGCGCGGTCATCGACACCAACCGATACTTCGTCGTTGCCCCCAATATTCTGGGCGGCTGCTACGGTTCGACCGGTCCGGCCAGCATCATTCCCGAGGGCTACCCGGGCGCCGGTGAGCACTGGGGATCCCGATTCCCGCTCGTCACCATCCGCGACTCGGTGCGTGCTGAGGCGCGTCTGGCCCGGGCCCTGGGCATCACGAGCTTCCGCTACGTCATCGGCGGTTCCCTCGGGGGTGCACGCGCCGTAGAATGGGCCGCGACCAACCCCGAGCTGGTGCGCGGATGCGCGGTCATCGCCTCCGGTCCTTCGGCCACCGCCGAGCAGATTTCCTGGGCGCACACGCAGAACCTGGCGATTCGCTCCGACGCGAACTTTGCCGGCGGCGACTACTACAACGGCCCCGCGCCGGCCGCGGGCCTCGCCCTGGCCCGCCGCATCGCCCACACCACCTACCGCAGCCCCGCCGAGCTGGAGCACCGCTTCGGCCGCGAGGAGAACCGCGGAGAAAGCGTTGAGGGCGGCTTGCTGGGTCAGCATCGCGGACGCTACGCCATCGAGAGCTACCTGGATCACCACGGCAACAAGCTGGTGGAACGCTTCGACGCGAACAGCTACCTGGCCGTCAACGAGGCCCTCATCTCGCACGATGTGGCGCGCGGTCGCGGCTCGCTCTCGCAGGCGCTGGCCCGCACCGATTGCGAGTGGACGATTGCCGCGGTGAACACCGATCGCCTGTTCTTCCCGCACGAGTCGCATCGCCTGGCGGAGGCGTTGCCCAACCCGGTCGAGGTGAACATCATCGAGTCGAACCACGGCCACGATGGCTTCCTCATCGAGGCAAAGCAGGTGGAACGCATCCTGGCTTGCGCCCTGGGCACGGCCGAGGATGAGCCTCTGGACGAGAAGACTCGCGAGCGCGAGGCTCTCGAATCCATTACGAATCTCTACCGCACCGTGGCCTAGCCGCCTGAGAACCGCTTTGCCGATGCGGGGCCTGCCCGAGAATTTCCGCGGTGGACGGGGAACTCCGGGGGTACTCATAGTGTCGTCATAGGCTCTTCCACCAGGTGAGAACATCGGTAAAACACCGTTCATGACGGAGCGCGTGCCGTCGGTCCTTCTACGTGAGGGACCGGCGGCACGCGGTCGTTCCACCAAAAATAGTATTTGCACTAGTCAGACAAATATATTCCGCTGGAAGGGGTGCGGTGCCCCGCCTCAAGATCCTCGGGAACATGCTTTTTGGGGCCCGAAAAGAGAAGACGGCTCAGTTTGCTTTAGACCCGCTCTAACCTCCTAGCATGTAATCCGTGGCAAGTATTCAAGAGGTAGCAGAGCAGTTGGGGGTGAGCACCCACGCACTGCGTTATTACGAAAAAGAGGGGTTAATCGCGGTGCCCCGAGACGCTCACGGAAATCGCGTATTTGACGAAGAGTCCATTTCTTCGGCTCGGTTTATTGCCACTTGCCGACAGGCTGGAATGAGTCTTGCTGACATTCGCACTATTCTGAGCAACCCGCACGACCACGCCCTCTCCATCGAGGTCATGGAACGTGCCCGAGTGAAGATTGAAAACGAAATTCTCGGATTGCAGCTGAATCTTGAGCACCTAGACCGCCGTATTCAGGAGCATCGCCGTCAACTGGGCGATGCGGCCTAGTACGAATACCGCTAGCAGCGACGGCCAACGCAGCGTGGAACGCCCGGTATTCCCCGAATGGGGGGATCCGGGCGTATTTTTATGCCCGGCTGCCTGCGCTTAGCTACCGGGCATCTTTTTCCCGAAGGCTTAACCCCAGGCCGCGTTCTCGGGGTCCACGCCGTGTGCTCGAGCGTTCTCGTAGATGACCTCTCGCAGCCACTCGGCCAGCCCGGTCGCAAGCTTCTCGTAGTGGGCCTTGAAACGTGGATCGGCAACGTAGCCGCGGGCCAGAATAGCGTGCTTGGCGGGGGTGACCTCAAAGAAGAACAGGGAGGCGCGGTGCCGCTCGGCGAGCGCGTTCGCCTCCTCACTGCCCGGCTTCACGCCGCGGGTGAACGCCTCGACGAGGGCTTGTTCCACCTCTTCGGCCTGCTGTTTGCCGTTCTGCCAGTCGGCACTGTTCATCGTCGCGGTACGGCGCTGGTATTCGGCCCAGTCGGCTGTGTTTCCGTAACGCTCCTGCGCTTCCTGCTGGTGGGCGAGGCTGAACCCCTCGCCCATGATTTCTGCTTTCTCAGCAGCGCTGAGCTGCTTATTCTTAGGTACCATGGCATCCTCCAAAGGTTTGGTTCTTCTATCACTGTAGAGCCACACATGAGGTGAGGGTCAAGCTAGCGGCGGAACCCGCGGTACAGGTTTGTGGGGGAGTCCTCGCTAAGATGGGTTCATGAGCGAAAATAAATACGTCGTCGAATACACCCGCCCCGAGAACGAACGCGCGGGCACCCACCTGGTGCTCATGCTGCACGGCTACGGCTCCCAGGAGCACGATTTGCTGTCTCTGGCGGCGCACCTTCCGCAGGAGGGCTTCACCTACGCCTCCATGCGTGCACCGCAGCCGGTTGGCAGCCAGTTCTCCGCGGACTCGACCGGCGCCTACATTGCTGCGGACGCTATCGGCTACCAGTGGTACCCGCTGAACCAGCAGCTCGAATCCGACCAGCGCGCTATTGAGCAGGCGAGCGACTACGTGCTGGAGTGGGTGCGCGCGAACCGCGAGCCGTATGCTTCGGTGACCCTGCTGGGCTTCTCGCAGGGTATGGGCATCGCAACTTCGATGGTGCGTCACGCCCCCGGCGAGTTCGCCGCCGTGGTGGGGCTGTCCGGCTACGCCGTGGACTCGGATTCGCCGTACTTCAAGGACGAGGAGCTGAAGAAGACCGAACTGCCGGTGTTCTTCGGCCGCGATCAGGAAGACCCCGTCATCCCGCAGGAGATAGTGAACTACACCTACGACTGGATCCGCAAGTACACCGACGGCATCAAGGTGCTGTACGCCGGTATCGGCCACGGCGTTGGCCCCATGGAGATTCGCCATGTGGGCGAGTTCCTGGAGGTGAAGGTGCAGGGTCAGGAGCCGCGTATTCGTGCGCAGAAGGTTGCGGAGGCGACCGGCGCCGCCGAGGGCTCTGACGCCTAAATCGACTATATGGAAAGCCCCCGGGTCTGACGACTCGGGGGCTTTACGTTTAGCCTTATTTTCCGCGCTGAAGGCGGTTATCGTCCTCGTTCCTACAGGACGGGGTGGGTGGGACGCTATACCCTTCCTCCGCTCCTGCAGGGGCACCCGCCGCACCCGGACGCTCCGCTTCTCCTTGCTTCGCGGCGGAGAGCGCCCGGGGCGGCACCCTGATGTCGCTTCCGGAGGGTATAGCTACCCCGGCTGTCCGAGGTACGCGACTTGGTGCGAGCGGAGGGGCGGTGTCGTCCGTAGTGACATCAGGGTGCCCGAAGCGAAGCGAGGGCGGGTTCCCTGTAGGAACGAGGACGAGCACCGTCCCGTCACAGATTCTGTCCCTCACTCTAATGCCCTATTTCAAACGGAATAAGAGGTCGGGTTAGTCCTCGTGCGCGACCTTCACGGTCACGCCGTTGAACGTCACGGTATCTCCGGGGTGCAGCTGCTTGCCGCGTGCTTCTTCAATGTCGCCGTTGACCTTGACCAGGCCGTGCTGAATGACCTCGCGTGCCTGCGCACCGTCCTCTACGAGGTTGGCGAGCTTGAGGAACTGGCCGAGGCGGATCATGTCGTCGCGAATAAAAATTTCTTCCATGCCCTCTAGTTTATCCCGCCGGGTGCGTCCTGGCTTCCAGAGATTTTGGGGGAGTGGCGAGGGGCAAGAGCATACCTTGGGCGGGTTGGTGATGGTACCCTGGTGTCTTGCATCAAAAAGTGTGCATATTGCGCCGATGAGCGCGAACACCGGGCGCCCCGTTCTGGGTAGCGCCCCCCCATCAACCCGAACTCACGCACGCCACAGCCGGTGGCGGGGCAGAAGGAGTAACTATGGCTGAAAAGTCCACCCTCGATAACGTTATTGCGCTCGCAAAGCGCCGCGGCTTTGTTTTCCAAGCCGGTGAAATCTACGGCGGTTCCCGCTCCGCATGGGACTACGGCCCCCTCGGCGTGGAGCTGAAGGAAAACATCCGTCAGCAGTGGTGGCAGCGTTTCGTCCGCTCCCGCGCGGACATGGTCGGCCTGGACTCCTCCGTCATCCTGCCCCGCGCGGTGTGGGAGGCCTCCGGCCACGTCGCGACCTTCACCGACCCGCTGGTCGAGTGCCTCTCCTGCCACAAGCGCCTGCGCCAGGACCACCTGCTGGAGAACTTTGAGGCGAAGAAGGGCCGCCCCGCCGAGGGCATGAGCGAGATTGCTTGCCCGAACTGTGGTACTCGTGGTGAGTGGACTGAGCCGCAGAACTTCTCCGGTCTGATGAAGACCTACCTGGGCCCGGTCGATAATGAGGAGGGCCTGCACTTCCTGCGCCCCGAGACCGCTCAGGGCATTTTCGTGAACTTCAACAACGTGGTCACCGCCTCCCGCAAGCGCCCGCCGTTCGGCATCGGCCAGATCGGTAAGTCCTTCCGTAACGAGATCACCCCCGGTAACTTCATCTTCCGTACTCGTGAGTTCGAGCAGATGGAAATCGAGTACTTCGTACACCCGGACGACGCTGATAAGTACTTCAACGAGTGGGTTGAGGACTGCTGGAACTGGTTCGTTGACCTGGGCATTAACCCGGACAACATGCGCCGCTTCGACGTCCCCAAGGAGGAGCGTGCACACTACTCGGCCGGCACTATTGACGTTGAGTACCGCTTCGGCTTCCAGGGCTCGGAGTGGGGCGAGCTCATGGGCGTCGCGAACCGCACCGACTACGACCTGGGCGTTCACAATGAGCACTCTAACGCGAAGCTTGAGTACTTCGACCAGGCCACCGGCGAACGCTACGTGCCCTACGTGATTGAGCCCTCCTTCGGTCTGACCCGTTCCATGATGGCGTTCCTCGTCGACGCATACGTTGAGGATGAGGCCCCCAACACCAAGGGCGGCGTGGACAAGCGCGTCGTGCTGAAGCTCGACCCGCGCCTGGCACCGGTCAAGGCCGCAGTGCTGCCGCTGTCCAAGAAGTCTGAGCTGTCCGAGCCCGCAACCAAGCTGGCCGAGGAGCTGCGCGGCCTGTGGAACGTGGACTACGACGAGGCGGGCGCTATTGGTCGCCGTTACCGCCGCCAGGATGAGATCGGTACCCCGTTCTGCATCACCGTGGACTTCGACACCCTCGAGGATCAGGCCGTGACCATTCGCGAACGCGACACCATGAGCCAGGAGCGTGTGGCCCTGGACCAGGTGAAGTCCTACCTGGCAGCACGCCTGGCCGGCTAGTACCGGCCCGCGGCGGGAGTATTCCCGCGAACCGCTGACCATTACGTTGCGGCGGGTAGCCTCTGAGAGCGAAAGAGGCTACCCGCCGCAGTGTATTTAGGCTACCCTGGTTAGACGCGATAGTGCGGGTCGTCACGCCGGACGGGGCGGGCCGCGGCTTGGAACCCGTCGGCGGCTCAGGCACGTACGGGTATAGGTGAAGGAGAGCATACAGACATGGCTGAACGCCTCAGCGAAAAATTTGAGATTCGCCCCTGGCAGGAGGGCGATGACCTTGCCCTGCTTGAGATTTGGAACTCTGCCCGCAATGAGGTTGAGGAGCGCCAGCGTGGCCTCTTTGGCCCGGATATGGATGCGCCGTTCAGCCGCACCCTGGTGGTGACCGCATCCGGCGTGCCGATTGCCGCCGGTTCGGTGGTGGCCTCGACCCTGCATCCGACTCGCCTGTGGTCCTACATTGAGGTGGCGGCAGACCACCGTCGCCAGGGCATCGGCACCGCCCTGATGGACGCCCTGCGAGAGGTGGCCGCGGCGCACGGCCAGACGACCGCTCTGCGCGTGAAGCTGTCGCCGTTTAGTGACGGTGAGGAGTTCGCGCAGGCGACCGGCATGAAGCTGATTCAGCGTTCCCGTATGGTGCGTGTGGAGCCGGGTGCGATTCCTCCGGTGTCTTTGCGCGAGGACGCCGACGGCAACGAAACCCAGGCCATTGAGGACCTGGCGACCGGCTCGGTGGAGCTGACTTCTGCGCTGTGGAATTTCTACCGCCGTTCGCATCAGTGGGATGTTCCTGCTGAGGTGGGTATGGGCACGGTGAACCGCTACTTCCTCTCGGATGAGGTGCGTGCTTTTGGCGCCGTGGTGCTTCGCGATCATATTCGTGAGGCTGCCGCAGAGGGTAAGAAGGGCCCGATTGTTGCCTTCGCCGTGAGCTACCATCCCTTCGAGACCGACCCGGAGGCGGCGCTGGTGGATGAGAACACCGCAACCGAGCTGCTGCTGGGCTACGACTTTGAGAACGAGGGCGCCGTGGAGGCCATCATGCAGGTGTTATCCCTGCTGAGCGCTAAGTACCCGGTGACGGTGGAGGTCGACGACGCCATGGAGGCGCTGGTTCAGGTGACCGACGTGCTACTGCGCGCCGGTACCGCCTCGGTGGAGGGCGACCCGACCTATATTTACGTGACCGAGTAGGTTCTCGGGTAGGTTCCCGAGTATATTCCCGAGTATATTCTCGGCACCGAGCCTGCCGGCTGGTTCTTGCCGAGAGGGGCGGGGGAGTGGAATACTCTCCCGCCCCTTTCGCGTGCCTGCGCCTCACCACCATTGTTAAGTCTGTGCCGCGCCGCCGTACTGTGTTGCTGTACTGTGCCGCCGTACCCCGATAGCTCTGTACCCCGTCAGCTGAGTCCGGTTCTCGATTTGCCCCCGTATGCCACAATATAGGGGTGAATTCTGAAGCACCCCGTCTTACCCTTCCGCCCCTGAAACTGGGCAATCTGACCGTTGATACCCCCGTGGTTCTCGCCCCGATGGCTGGCGTGACCAATAAGGCTTTCCGCCGCCTCTGCAGTGAATATGGCGGCGGCCTGTACGTTACCGAAATGGTGACTGCGCGCGCCCTGGTGGAGCGTAAGCCCGAGTCCATGCGCATTATTGAGCATGACCCGGACGAGAAGATCCGCTCCATCCAGATTTACGGTGTGGACGCGGTTAACGTCGGTAAGGCTGTGCGCATGGTCGTTGAAGAGGACCGTGCCGACCACATTGACTTGAACTTTGGTTGCCCGGCTCCTAAGGTGACTCGCCGCGGTGGCGGTGCCGCCCTGCCCTGGAAAACCGACCTGTTCACCGCGATTGTGCAGACGGCGGTCAAAGAGGCGTCCCGCAACGATATTCCGCTGACCATTAAGATGCGTAAGGGCATCGACGATGACCACATCACGTTCCTCGAATCCGCCAAGATTGCGCGCGATGCCGGTGTTGCGGCGATTGCCCTGCACGGCCGTACTGCGGCTCAGCATTATTCGGGTAAGGCCGACTGGGATTCCATCGCCCAGCTGCGCGAGCTGATTCCCGACGTGCCGATTCTGGGCAACGGCGATATTTTCTCCGCCGAGGACGCCGTGCGCATGGTTGAGCAGACCGGAGTGGACGGCGTGGTGATTGGCCGCGGCTGCCAGGGCCGTCCGTGGCTGTTCGGCGACCTGCAGAACGCCTTCGAGGGCTCCCCAGAGCGCGTGCGCCCCACCCTCTCGGAAGTGGCCGACATGATTTACCGCCACGCCGAGCTGCTGGTCGAGACCTTCAGCGACGAGACCCGCGGCCTGCGCGAGATCCGCAAGCACGTGGCCTGGTACTTCAAGGGCTATCCGGTCGGCGGCGAGCTACGCGCCAAGATGGCGCAGGTGCCCGACCTAGCGACCTTCCGCGAGCTGCTGGCCCAGCTCGACCACACCATCGGCTACCCCGGCGCCGCCGTGGAGGGCTCTCGAGGTCGCGCCGGCAGCCCCAAGCAGCCGCATCTGCCCGATGGCTGGCTGGATTCGCGCATCCTGGGCGACGCCGAACGCCTGGGCCTGGTGGAGGCTGAGCTCGACATCTCGGGCGGCTAAACCCCGTCCGAACCATCGCGGCTGAACCCTCAGCCAACCGCCCCGGGGTCGTCCCCGGGGCTCACGCATCACCACCGTAGAATTGAGTTCATGGCTGGATTAATCCGCAAAGAAGACATCGACGAAGTACGTGCCCGCACCGATATTCGCGAAATCATTGAAGGCTACGTGAGCCTCAAAAGCGCGGGTATCGGCACGTACAAGGGCCTGTGCCCGTTCCACGACGAGCGCACGCCCTCCTTCAACGTGCGCCCGCAGGTGGGTTCGTACCATTGCTTCGGTTGTGGTGAGTCCGGTGACGTGTACTCCTTCGTCATGGCCATGGAACACACCGGCTTCGTGGAGACCGTGGAACGTCTGGCCGCCCGCATTGGCTACACCCTGCACTACGAGGGCGGTAACCCCGGCGAACGCTACGAGGCGGGCATGCGTCGCCGCCTGCTCGACGCGCACAAGATTGCCGCCGAGTTCTTCGAACGCAACCTCTACTCGCCGGACGCGCAGGAGGCGCAACGCTTCCTTGGCGCCCGCGGTTTCGACCCCGCCGCAACCCGCCACTTCGGCGTGGGCTACGCCCCGCGCGGCTGGGACCACCTGCTCAAGCACCTTCGCTCCCAGGGCTTCACCGACGAGGAGCTGAAGGCGACCGGCATGTTCTCCGAGGGCAACCGCGGCCTGTACGACCGCTTCCGCGGCCGCATCATCTGGCCCATCCGCACCATCGCGGGGGAGACCATCGGCTTCGGCGCCCGCCGCCTCTTCGACGACGACCAGGGCCCCAAGTACCTCAATACCCCCGAGACGCAGCTGTACAAGAAGTCCCAGGTGCTCTACGGCATCGACCTGGCCAAACGCGAGATGACCAAGAAGAAGCAGGTCGTCATCGTGGAGGGTTACACGGACGTGATGGCCGCGCACCTGGCGGGCGTCACCACCGCCGTGGCCACCTGCGGTACCGCCTTCGGTCCCGGGCACATCAAGATGGTGCGCCGCATGATTACCGACGACGGCTCCGGCGGAGAGGTCATCTTCACCTTTGACGGTGACGCCGCCGGCCAGAAGGCCGCCATGGCCGCGTTCCAGGAGGACCAGCGCTTCGTCGCGCAGACCTTCGTAGCGGTGGCCGAGGACGGCATGGACCCCTGCGACCTGCGCCTGCACAAGGGGGACGCCGCCGTGCGCTCGCTGATTGCCTCGCGTCGCCCGCTCTTCGAGTTCGCCATCGACACGACCCTCGCAAAGTACGATTTGGCAACCCTGGAGGGCCGTGTGCTGGCGATGCGCGCCATCGCCCCGATTATTGCCGGTATCAAGGACCGCGACCTGCGCCCCGCCTATATGCGCAAGGTGTCGGGTCAGCTCGGCCTGGAGCTGGACGAGATTCAGCGCGCCGTGGCGTACGCGCAGAACCACCCCAAAACCCAGCGCAGCTACCGGGAAGAGACCCCCGCGGCGCCCCGCTACGAGCGCCTGCCCGAGCGCGGCCCCGCCGGACCGTACCCCGCGGATGCGCCCTACGACCCCGGCTACGACGCGCCCCCGCCCGAGGAGTACCCGGTTCAGAGCGCCTACGCGGGTTATAACGCCGCCGCGCATCCGCCCGCTCCCGCCGCGAACTACGGCACCCCCTACGCGCAGGCTCAGGGTGGGCAGGCTCAGGGCGGGCAGAACGGCGCGGAACCGGGTGCCGCTCAGGGCGCCCCCGCCGCGGAGGAGTTCCTCACCCCCGACCCTAACGATCCGGTCGCGCGCCTCGAAAAGGCCGCCCTGGAGATTGCCCTGCAGCACCCCGAGCTCATCAGCGTGGAGCAGTGGCGTAACCTCGCCACCGTGCAGTTCCGCTACCGCACCCACCGAGAGGTGGCCGCCGGCATTATTCACGCCGCAACCGTCATGGCGCCCACGCCCGGTATTGAATGGATCAACTGTGTTCGCTCCGGCGCGGTGGAGGGGGTTCACCCCGCCATCGCGGAGCTGGCCGTCTCGCCCCTGCCCGTCAGCAGCGCTGAGCGTCTGCCCGGCTTCGTGACCGGCGCGCTCAACGCCCTGTTCGAGCAGCAGATTGCCCGCCAGAAGTCCGACCTGATGATGCGCCTGGAGCAGCTGAGCGCCAACCCGGACGATGAGGAGTACGAGGCGGTACAGCGGCAACTCCTCGAGCTCGAGATGCGCCGCCGTCAGCTCACAGCCCAACGCGCCTAAACTCGCAGCCCAACGCGCCTATGACCGCGTGTCATCTTCGCCCCCCCCCCCGATGCGGCGAGAGGGGAAGGAGGAGAGAGACGGGGGATGGACGTAGCTCGGAGGCTCGCAGGGCGCCTTGCGGGCGATTCCGCACCGCCACCACGAAATGTGATGCACTTCATCATATTTCGGCTTGCGGAGCCCCGAGACCCCCGGTATAGTTATTACTCGTTGCAAGGGAAACCGCGCAACGAAAACAAAATATTCCCCCGTAGCTCAATTGGCAGAGCATTCGACTGTTAATCGAAGGGTTACTGGTTCGAGTCCAGTCGGGGGAGCAGATATAGCAAGAACCCCGGAACGAAGTTCCGGGGTTCTTGCTATATACGTTCCTCTGGCTCGAACCAGTAACCCCTCGGGCTTACGCCCTCGGCGAGGCAAAGATTTTTGGTTCCTCGCGCGCTCGGAAAATCTTCGCCTCGCTGGTTCGAGTCCAGTCGGAACGTTCCCTCTAAGCCGTGAACCAGTAACCACTCCGCCATACGCAGGCGCTGGGGCGCTCCCTTCGGGTCCTCGGGCTTACGCCCTCGGCGGGATAACGGTTTTTTACTTCCTCGCGCGCTCGGAAAAACCGTCACCCCGCTGTGTCGAGTCCAGCGCAACAGTGGCATACGGGGTGGTTGAGATTTTTGGTTCCTCGCGCGCTCGGAAAATCTTCGCCTCGCTGGTTCGAGTCCAGTCGGAACGTTCCCTCTAAGCCGTGAACCAGTAACCACTCCACCCTACGTGAGCGCTGGGGCGCTCCCTTCGAGTCCAGTCGGAACATTCTCTCTAAGCCGTGAACCAGTAACCCCTCGGGCTTGCGCCCTCGGCGAGGCAAAGATTTTTGTTTCCTCGCGCGCGCGGAAAAACCGTCACACCGCTGTATCGAGTCCAGTCGAAGAAAGGGAACGGCGAACCATTTTTCGCCCGCCGCCGTCGCCGAACTCAGACAGGTTCCCACCGCCGGTGGGTACCAGCCTCCGGCCCTCTTATCGCAGGTCGCGGGCAGTCTGTTTCTCAGCTCGCGGCTGAACCTCACCCCTCAAAAAGTCGAAAATACCCCAAGAGATGGCTGTAACCTCCGTTCAAACGGTCACGAACACTTGGAGTGAGGGGCTAAAATATAGGAGGTGGAGTGCGAATCAGAAGCCTCCAAACACGAGTCACGGAGAGGTGGTCATGACCACTACTACTAATCCCAAGGCACCCAAGGGGTTCTTTGCTGGCATCAGCGGGATTAAGTCCGGCGTCGCGAACATCATCGACGCTGGCAAAACCTTCAAGTCCCTCGGCCCCAGCCAGGTCAAGGACGAGATCCAGATTGCAAAGCACGAGCTGAAGACCAAGGGCATTGCCGTTGGTAAGGGCGCGGCTTTCTTCGGCGTTGCCGCCGTCTTCGGTCTCTTCCTCATCATCGCCCTGGTTGCTGCCGCAATCCTCGGTCTCGGCACCGTCATGCCGTACTGGGCATCGGCACTGATTTTTGCCCTCATCTTCCTGATCGTCGTGGCCATCTGCGCGCTGGTCGGCCTCAAGAAGGTCAAGGCGCAGCTGCCCTTCAAGCCCGAATCCGCAATCTTCGGTCTGCTTTTCGACCTCGGCGTGCTCAAGGAAGGCACCGCCATGTCCGCTGAGCGCCTGAAGAAGGAACAGGCAGAGCGTGCCGCTCAGAAGGCTAAGGAAGCCGAAGAGGCTGCAGAACGCGCCCGCAAGGAAGCCGAAGAACGCAAGGCTCGCGGCGAAGAGGAGCCCAAGCCGCCGACCTTCGAAGAGCTCAAGCAGCGCACCGCAGAGCGCCGTCAGCACCTGGCCGCCCTGCGCGACGACCTGCAGTCCTACACCGGCGACGTTCAGTCCAACACCCAGCAGGCTCTGGACGCTCTCAAGGCAGTGCCCTCCGAGGTCGCCGCAGGTGCAGCAGCAACCGGCCGCGGCCTGGCAGAGAACGTGCGCAAGCCCGAGGTTCTGCAGGCTCGCTGGAAGTCCTTCGCAGCACTGGGCGCATCCATCGCGACCGTCCTGCACTTCCTCAACCGCCTGGTCCGCCGCTAAGCGAATTACCGCCCACGCGCGACCACCGGTCGAGTAACACAACGCCCCGACAGGCCCCGCCCGTCGGGGCGTTGTCGTGCCCAGAGAAACCCGCAACCTGCCTCCGCGGGGGCGGTAGCTACCTTTTTGGGGCAATTCCCAGGGGTCAACCCGCCCCGCAGGTCGGATAACGCGGCGAGTCCCCGGTAGAATGGACAAATGTCGTGCACCACAGGATGCCCCCTCCGCGCGCGGCGACCACAGGCAGATACGGCACACAGGAACGGTTCCGGCGATAGCCGCCACCCAACCCAGTCACCGACACACTACACCCGATGAGGAGCCCCGTCATGGACCAGGCAAAGACGATTCTGATTGGCGCAGAGACCTACCCGCCGGATATTAACGGCGCGGCACAATTCGGGCACCGCCTCGCAAACGCCATGCTCAAGCGAGGCCACTCCGTGCACGTGGTGGCCGCCAGCCCCATCCCCGGCCCCAGCTACCGCACCGAGGTCGAGGGCGGCATCGTTGAGCACCGTCTACGCTCGCACCTGCCCCCGACCCACGAGACCAACCGCATCTGCGTGCCCTGGGAAATCTGGTCCGAGGTCGGCAAGATTCTTGACGAGGTCCGCCCGGACGCCGTGCACGTGCAGTGCCACTACATTATTGGTCGCGCCCTCATCTTCCAGGCGAAGCGCCGCGGTATCCGCGTTATCGCAACCAACCACTTCATGCCCGCCAACCTGGACCCGTTCCTGCCCTTCCCCGCACCCGTCAAGCGTCTGATTGACCGCTGCACCTGGAAGGACATGCGCTTCTGCTTCGCTCGTACCGCCGTGGTCACGACTCCCACCCAGATTGGTGCCGATGCAATGCGCGACCTGGGCCACTTTACCCACCCCGTCATGCCCGTCTCGAACGGTATCGAAATTAGCGACTACGAGCTGGCCGAGGGCACGGATATCGGCAAGGTCCCCGGCGAGCTGCGCATCGCCTTCGTGGGCCGCCTGGCCGAGGAGAAGAACGTGGACGTTCTCATCGAGGCCTTCTCGAAGCTGCCCGACTCGTACGACCACGTGGTACTGGATATCTCCGGCGACGGCGAGCTGCGCGAGGCCCTCGAGCAGAAGGCGCATGACTGCGGCGTGGCCGACCGCGTGATTTTCCGCGGTTTCGTGCCCGACGATCAGTTGCCCGAGGTCTACCAGATGGCCGACATCTTCTGCCAGCCCGGCACCGCAGAGCTGCAGTCCCTGGTCTCGCTGGAAGCAATGAGCGCCTCCACCCCGGTGGTTCTCGCTAACGCCCTGGCCCTGCCCCACCTGGTCGAGCAGGGCGTCAACGGCTACCTCTTCGAGCCGAATAACGCGAAGGACCTGGCGGAGAAGCTGGAGGCAATCATCTCCCTGCCCGCTGAGGAGCGCGAGCAGATGGGCCGCGAATCTCGCCGCATCGTGGGATTCCACAGCGCAGAGAACACCTGGCGTACCTTCGAGGAGCTCTACGTGAGCGACGCGCCCTACGAGCGTTACCTGGCTTCCCGCCGCTAACGGTCCCGAACGGTTCAGGGCTCCCGGGGCGGCCCGTTCCCAGCCCGCTTCGTCGTGGTCGGCGAGCGGGGGAGCGGAGCGCCGAGGACCGGATCGCAATGTTTTTCACTCTGGGAGTGCCTTCGGGTACCCTAGATGATGGTGCGCTCGCGAGATAATAGGCGATGCCTGCACCGGATGGGGAGTTAGCTCAGCCGGTTAGAGCAGGGGACTCATAATCCCTTGGTCGCGGGTTCGAGCCCCGCACTCCCTACGGCCCCGTCCGTCGACTTCACCCACTTGTCGACGGGCGGGGCTTTCTGCGTCTGAGATATAGGATGCTCGTATCGGTAGGCGTTGAGGTGACCTCCCTAGTCATGCCCTAGGTTTAGATAAATGACCGCGCGGAGAGCGCACCTGCGGTTGATAGGGTACTGTGGAAGAGTCTCATGTAAAGAGAGACCGTGATTGCACCTTGGGTACGGAAGATACCGGTAGGCTCGCATCATTGACAGACACACCATACGAGAGGATCTCAATGTCAGAGAACACTCCCCACAACCCGCAGCAGGGCGATTCTGCCGCAGCGGGCTACGGCTACGATGCTGGAGCCCGACCCACGCAGGATGCTTCGCTGACGGGCCAGCCCGCGCAGGCAGCTCAGCCGGCGCAGCCCACCCAGCCGGCTCAGCAGGGTGCTCCCGCCCAGGGCGCGCAGCCTCAGCAGCCCGCCGGCCAGCCGATTCCGCCGGTCCAGGGCCAGGCCTACCCGGGTGCTCAGCCCGGTCAGCCCGCGCAGGCGGTCTACGCACCCGCCGCGCCGAACCCCTTCGTGACGGCTCTGCGTGCAAGCTGGGATGCGTTCCTGGAGGTCTTCGCCGGCAAGCCCGGCCCCGCACAGTCCCGTCTGGCCGCCTCCGGCCTGTGGGGTTGGGCTATCCCCAGCCTTCTGCAGGCCATTATCTCGGCGTTCTTCCTCACCCAGCTGTCGCTGGGCTTCGTGAAGTTCGCGTTGCGTGATGCCTACGGCCTGGTGGCTTACAAGATTACCTTCGGTCAGGTCTTCCTTGCCTTCCTGGTGTTCCTCGTGGTTTCTGCCGTGGTGCTGGTTCTGCGCGGCGTGCAGATTCTGCTGACCGCTCGCATCGGTAAGGCTCCGGCGAACTTCTCGTCCTCGATGCAGGTAGTGGCGGTTTCGTGCCTGCCCCTAATCCCCACGTACATTCTTCTGAGCCTGGTGGCTCTCTTCATGCGCGGTGTCAGCAGCAACGAGGGCTTCGGGTTCATCTTTGTGCTGCTGGGCCTGGTGATGTCCTTCGCAGTGTTCTCGGGTGAGGCACTCATCTACCTGGGTCTGAACCGTCTGGGCCGCTTCGCTAAGTCTCCGGTCATCATGCACGCGCTGCTGAGCACCGCGTGGGTGCTCGCCGTGATGGTTGTGTACTTCATTACCTTCCGCATGCTCAACTAAGGAAACCCGTATGCAGACTCTGACTTATTCCGTTCAGCGTGGCTCCCGCCAGCGCTGGATGCTCCTGGCCGTTCTGCTGACCATTGCGGCCCTGATTCTGAGCGCCTGCGGTGCGAAGATTGAGACCCAGCTTGGCCTCGAAAGCGCCGATAAGGGTGTTCGCACCATGCAGGTTTCCTTCGACCTCAAGGACAACCAGGACAAGATCAAGGGCGGCACCCAGGCTCTGGACGCCTCCCTCCGCAAGCACCTGCCTAGCGGCCTTGAGTACGGCGGTATCCAGTCCGAGGGCGACAAGGCCCGCGCGACCTTCACCCTGCCCTTCTCGTCGATTGACGAGTACCGCTCTAAGGTGGCCAGCATCCTGAAGGCTTCCGGCACCGATACCGAACCGCAGATTAGCATCATCAACTCCAGCCAGGGCCTGGTGCAGGGCATCCAGGTGAAGGAGAACTTCACCTCGAAGGAGCTGCTGGGCTGGGTTCCGGAGGCCCTCGTGGTCGACGGTGTGATTGAGTCCTCGCGTAAGAGCAGCGTGTTCAGCAGCGACGGCGACACCACCGTGAAGTTCGGCGATAAGGAAGTGAAGAACTCCGGCGGTTCCACTATTTCCGCTAAGGATGTGCAGGACCGCGGCTTCAAGGGCGTTCTGATTCAGGCGTCCGAGAAGGATGGCGGCTACGATGTCGTGATTTCCTTCATCGCTAAGGAAATTATGAGCTCCGAGACTTCCTCTGCGGTCGACGCATTCCTGAACCAGGTCAAGCCCGACGGTGCTGAGCTGAAGAAGGGCCTGGACGCTTCCGAGGCAAAGAGCTACGCTCCCTCCGCTTCGACGAACGCCGCCAAGGAAGAGATTGGTCGCACCATGACCTTCCATGCCTCCTCCTCGCAGGACCTGAGCGATAAGATCAAGAAGGTGCTCGGCGCAAGCACCACCGACCTGACCTTCACTCGCGATGTGACCGAGGAATCCCACGTCTTCAAGGTTGAGAAGACCGTCTCCGGCACCCTGGACTGCTCCCTGCTGTGCTCCCCGGAGGGCTACGGCGTTGCCCTCTCGCTGAAGAACAGCGATGGTGACAGCTACAGCAGCGCTTCCTCGAGCTCCTCCAGTTCTTCGTCCAGCACCTCGAACAAGACGATGCCCACCTTCACCCTCGTCTCTTCGAAGACCGTGACGATGAAGAACGTGAAGATGGCGACCTCCCTGGGTCTGGACGGCTCGATGGAGGCACGCATCCTCTACTCCTTCCCCACGAGCGACATCGCCGGTGCTGAGCAGAAGCTCAAGGACTCCCTGGCCGGTGGCGGCGATGACGAGACCGAGGTTCGTCAGGACGGCGACTCCACCATCGTGAGCGTGAAGATTCGTGGCAAGGACCAGGATGAGTTCAACCAGCGTCTGGGCTCCTACCTGAACGGCTCGAAGATCACCGTGACTCGCGAGGGCGGTTACCACCCCTTCGGCTCCGACTACACGGTGCGCCCCGAGGTCAACCCGGCTTCGAAGATGGGTAGTAGCTACTACCAGGTGCCCTTCGAGTTCACCTTCAAGGCCCCGGCCTTCTCCTCGCTGGATCAGCAGAAGGTGCGCACCGCGAACCCCCGATACGTGGAGGCGGGCATTGAGTTCACCGTCAACGGCGGCGAGCTGAGCATGAAGAGCGATCGCGGCGTGTTCGCGACTCGCGACCTGCAGATTCCGGCTTCCGGCCTGAGCATGACCGACCTGATTGTGAACGGCATTATCCTGGCTCTGGTTCTGGCCGGCCTGATTCTGCTGTTCCTCTTCCGCAAGAAGATTGCGGCCGCCCGCGCGAAGGGCCGTGAGCGTCGTGAGGCAACCGCCGCCGCTTACGCTGCGACCGCTCCCGCCGCGGCCGGTGCTGCTGGCGCAGCCTATGGCGCCGCTCAGGGTTACGCCGCTCCTGCTCAGGGTGCTCCGGCTCAGGATGCATACCAGCAGCAGGCGGCCTACCCGGCACAGGGAGGTTACCAGCCGCAGCAGGGTGCCGCTTACGCTGCCGGGGACGACTCACCCACGCAGGTCTTCAGCCCCCAGACCGTAGCCCAGCCCGGTGCAGCCCAGCCCGGTGTAGCACAGTCCGGTGCGGCCCAGCCCGCGCAGGGCGAGGCCGACCCTACGGTTGCCATGCCCGCTCAGGATGCTCCGCAGCAGCCTGCTCAGCCGCAGTACGGTCAGCAGCAGCCTGCTCAGCCGGCCCAGCCGACCCAGTTCGGCGATACTGACGGCGATGTGCTCCAGTAGGTAGCGACCAACCTCCGGACGTAGCTCCCCACCGGGAGCGTAGTTCAGTGCGAGGTTTGTGGCCCGTTGTCTCCCAAAGGGAGGCGACGGGCCATCGCTGTATCCAGCAGCCTGCGGGAGTCTTTCAATCCCCAGGGGGGGAGAGAACATCACCGCGGCCGGGGCTAGTACCCGCCCGGTACCGGAAGCAAAATACTGGGATCTTGCGAACCCAGCAGGCTCATGGGGTTCACGTATTCGGCCTCGCGTCCGCTGCCGTCCCCGCGGGCGCCTCCCTGACGCACGCCCCAATACAGGCACGGGGCGGAGCATCGCCGGTAGGGGCGCTCGCCGTTCTCGCCAGCGCTCTCCGGGGCGGCAACGGTGCCGACGGCATCCCCGGCCGTTACCTCGGTGCCGACCGGGAGCGCCTCGTCCATGGGCTCGAAGGTGCTGCGCCGACCGTCCGGATGGGCAATGACCAGCACTTTTCGGTTGACGACCGTACCGCTGAACACCACTCTTCCCGGCGCCGGCGCGTAGACGTGCCGGTCGCGGTCGGGCACGGCCAGATCCACCCCGCGGTGCCCGGCGCTCCAGCGCTGGGCGGGTTTCTCGAAGGGGTGGATAACCCGCGGAGCGGAGTCCGCGGTGGGGGAGCGGTAGCGTGTGCGGCCGGCGACGAGCTCAACGGCGTGTGGACCTGCACTGCCCGCAGCGTGGGGGCCCGGCGCTTCTGTTACCGAGGCGGCAACAGCCTCGGCTACCTCAGCACCCGTTTCGTTCATATAGCTCTGGCTGCCCGCACCCGGCAGGCAGCAGGCCAGGAGGGCAAGGCATCGTAGCGCTCGCTCTAGGGTCTTCAATGCGGTCTTCATAGATCGAGCTCATCATGTATCCGATGGAGCCGCCACACCGCGTCGAGAAATGTGGATAAACCCGTCGGTTTCGGTAGAAAATCCTTGATCCACAGTGCCGCTCAACACAGCGGAACGGCCGGGAAGGGCGTTAAGCCTCTTCTTGCGGATTAATCGCAAAAAATACGGTACAATTTCGTATTGCAGTGCGCCTGCGCGGATATTCTCTCCCTCGAGGGGAGCCCGTGGGGCATCACTGACGACGCGCGGCGTGAGCGGCACCCCTAGAAAAGGGGGCCGATAAGGGACCTTCGGTCCACCCATCCGGGTGGTTAGGGCCTGAGCTGAGCGGGCAACCGTGAACGCTAATCGCCGCCAGGAGAAACTGATAACTACTATGCGCGCGTTGGGCTAGCCCGAATGGGAGGTCCGCGCGGCACCACAAAGGAGACGACATGCCCGTCGTAACTATGCGTGAAATGCTGGATTCCGGCGTTCACTTCGGTCACCAGACCCGCCGTTGGAACCCCAAGATGAAGCGCTTCATCCTGACCGAGCGCAACGGCATCTACATCATCGACCTGCAGCAGTCCCTCGCCTTCATCGACAAGGCATACGAGGCTGTTAAGTCGACCGTCGCACACGGTGGCAACATCCTGTTCGTCGGCACCAAGAAGCAGGCTCAGGAAGTTATCGCTGAGCAGGCAACCCGCGTGAACATGCCCTACGTGAACCACCGCTGGCTCGGTGGTATGCTGACCAACTTCAGCACCATCTCCAAGAGCATCGAGCGCATGAAGGAACTCGAGCAGATTGACTTCGACGATGTGGCAGGCTCTCGCTACACCAAGAAGGAACTGCTCCTGATGCGTCGCGAGTTCGAGAAGCTCGAGAAGACCCTCGGCGGTATCCGCAACCTGACCAAGGTTCCCTCCCTCCTGTGGGTCGTTGACACCAAGAAGGAGCACCTGGCAGTTAACGAGGCTCAGAAGCTGGGCATCCCCGTTGTTGCTATCCTCGACACCAACTGCGACCCCGACGAAGTTGCTTTCCCGATCCCCGGTAACGACGACGCTATCCGCTCCGTCAACCTGCTGACCCGCGTGATTGCTGACGCTGTTGCAGCCGGCCTGATCGAGCGCAACGCTAAGAAGAACGGCAAGACCGAAGCAGCTGAGGAGCCCATGGCAGCTTGGGAGCGCGAGCTCCTGGAGCAGCACGAGGCTGCAAAGGCTGAAGAGGCAGCTAAGTAAGCTTTCTTAGCCCACTAAGCTTTATGCTTTGTGGCCCCCGCCCGCGGGGACCACGTTCGGACGGCGCCCGCCCTGACCTGGGCGCGGCGCCGTCCGCCATAGTACCACCGGGAAATTTCCCGATTATTACAGCAACACAAGGAGTTCACAATGGCGAACTACACCGCAGCAGACATCAAGGCACTGCGCGAGAAGACCGGCGCAGGTATGCTCGACGTCAAGAAGGCTCTGGACGAGGCAAACGGCGACCAGCAGAAGGCTGCCGAGATTATCCGCGTTAAGGGTCTGAAGGGCATCACCAAGCGCGAGGGCCGCGCAACCGCTGAGGGCCTGGTGGCTGCACGCGTCGAGAACGGCGTTGGCTACATGGTTGAGGTCAACTCCGAGACCGACTTCGTGGCAAAGTCCGACCCCTTCATCGCTTTCGGCCAGAACGTGCTCGAGGCTGCTATTGCCGCAGACGCTTCCACCCTGGAAGAGCTGAAGGCTGCAACCTACGAGGGCAAGACCGTTGAGGAGCTGACCACCGACGCTGGCGCACTGCTGGGCGAGAAGATCGTTGTCCGCCGCATTGCACGCGTTGAGGGCGAGAACGTTGCAGTGTACCTGCACAAGACTTCCAAGGACCTGCCCGCACAGGTTGGCGTTCTGCTGGCTGTCTCCGGTGAGAACACCGACGAGATCGCACACGACGTTGCAGTCCACATTGCTGCAATGAGCCCCAAGTACCTGGACTCCGAGTCCATCCCCGCCGACCAGGTTGAGACCGAGAAGCGCGTTGCTCGCGAGACCGCAATCGCCGAGGGCAAGCCCGAGAAGATTCTGGACAAGATCGTTGAGGGTCGCCTGAAGGGCTTCTTCAAGGAGAACACCCTGCTGGATCAGGACTTCGCAAAGGACTCCAAGAAGTCTGTTGCACAGGTCCTGTCCGAGGCTGGCGCAACCGCAACCGCATTCGCTCGTTTCCGCGTGGGTGCATAAGGAACGACCGCACGTTCTGCGTCTAAACCGATTCGCTTCGATAAGGGGCGAAAACTGAGGTTTGGATTATAGCGTTGAGCCGGGTAGTCACCAGTGGTGGCTACCCGGCTTTGCTGTATCCTTGATAGGGACCGGGCGGCCTAAACCCGCCCTCATAACTCTTCGAATAAAAGCCACTGGAGGAACCATGACTGAAGCGAATCCCCGCCCGATGCACCGTGATGATACCGGCCGCCGCCGCGTGCTGCTCAAGCTCTCCGGTGAGGTTTTTGGCGGCGGTGAAGTTGGCATCTCTACCGAGGTGGTTCGCAGCATCGCCAAGCAGATTGCCGCAACCGTCGGCGAGGTTGAGACCTCCATCGTGATCGGTGGCGGCAACTTCTTCCGTGGCGCCGAGCTCTCGCAGGCCGGCATGGACCGCTCCCGCGCGGACTACATGGGCATGCTCGGCACCGTCATGAACTCCCTGGCCCTGCAGGACTTCCTGGAGCAGGAGGGTATCGATACCCGCGTTCAGTCCGCCATCACCATGCCGCAGGTTGCAGAGACCTACATTCCCCGCCGCGCCATCCGCCACATGCAGAAGGACCGCGTCGTGATTTTCGGTGCCGGTGCGGGTCTGCCCTACTTCTCCACCGACACCGTGGCCGCCCAGCGCGCCCTGGAAATCCACGCCGACGAGGTGCTGGTCGCCAAGAACGGTGTGGACGGCATCTACACCGCTGACCCCAACAAGGACCCCAACGCTGAACGCCTGTACAACCTCACCTACGACGAGGCAATGCAGCGCAACATCCGCGTGCTGGACCAGACCGCGTTCTCCCTGTGCCGCGACAACAACGTGACGATGCGCGTGTTCGGCATGCAGGGCGAGGGCAACGTGACCCGCGCGATTCTGGGCGAGAAGATGGGTACCCTCGTCACCCGCTAGGGGCGCATCCGGCCCGCCAAACCGCGCTTTCGGGCGCGCAATAACGTCACGGTACCGAGCGGGTAGAGCCTAACTCGCCCTGCCCGCCGGTACCGTCTAAACTGATAGAAACCACGGCGTTCATCATCTTTCGTATGTGTTCATGCCTCCTCCGCATATTTGGGGTCTGACGCCCCGGAGTGCGTGCGGCAGAGAAACGGGAGGGTGAGGAACGCGCCCCACCGACAATTCTGCACACCAGAATTACGACTAAGGAGATCCTTCCGTGATCGAAGAAATCCTTGCCGAAGCCGGCGAGAAGATGGAAAAGACCATCGAAGCAACCAAGACCGAGTTCGCAAAGGTCCGCACCGGCCGCGTGAACCCCGCCATCTTCAGCGGCCTGACCGCCGAGTACTACGGCGCTCCCACCCCTCTGCAGCAGCTGGTGTCCTTCAACGTTGAAGACGCACGCACCGTCAAGATCGTTCCCTTCGACGTGACCGCCCTGGCCGCCATCGAGAAGGCACTGCGCGACTCCGACCTGGGCGTTAACCCCAGCAACGACGGCGCCGCAATCCGCGTGGTCATGCCCGAAATGACCGCCGAGCGCCGCAAGGAGTACACCAAGCTCGTCAACCAGAAGGCTGAGGAGGCACGCATCTCGATCCGTAACGTGCGCCGCCATGCCAAGACCTCCATCGACAAGCTCGTCAAGGACAGCGAGATTGGTGAGGACGAGGGCGCACGCGCCGAGAAGGATCTGGATGCTCTGACCAAGAAGCACGTCGAGCAGATCGACGCTCTGTACAAGCACAAGGAAGCCGAGCTCCTCGAGGTCTAAATCCTCATCACGACACGCAACGAAGCGAAGGAAGGGACAGCAGCGCACGCCGCTCTGCCCCGCCAACCGGGGACAGAGAATGAACACTACTTCTGAGAATGCTAAGCCCGCCTCCAAGGCAGGCCGCAACCTACCCGCCGCCATTGGCGTGGGTGTGAGCTTCGGCCTCGTCCTGGTGCTGGGCCTTTTCATCCAGCCGGTCCTGGTGGCTTTTGCCGCCGTGGCCGTCGGGATAGGCGTCTGGGAAGTGGCTACGGTCTTCAACACCCGCCGCGGCTACGGCATCCCCGCCGTCCCGCTGGGGGTCCTCTCGACGGTGTCGGTGGCCTGCGGTTACGCCGCGGGATTCGGCGGACTGTGGCTTGCGGTGGGCGCGACCCTGCTGCTGCTTCTGCTGGCTTCGTATGCTCCTCGGGCCGACCGCAGGGTGTCGCCGCTGAGGTCCTGGGCCGGCGGCCTGCTGGCCGTGCTGTGGATTCCCCTCATGATGGGTACCGCGATGGTGTACTTCCGGAGCGAGCACGGCGTGCAGGGAATCCTCATGATCCTGCTCATGGCCATCAGCAACGACACCTTCGGCTACATCGCCGGCGTGAACTGGGGCAAGCACCCCATGGCGCCGCGAATTTCGCCGAAGAAGAGCTGGGAGGGCCTGACCGGTTCCTTCGTCGGCTCGGCCCTGGTTGCTTCCATCGCTTTTGCCGTGATGGGTTCGCCCTGGTTCTGGGGTATTCCCTTCGCCGCGGTGATGGTGATTGCCTCCACCGCCGGCGACCTGGTGGAATCCGTCTTCAAGCGCCGCATGGGTGTGAAGGACATGTCGAATATCCTACCCGGCCACGGCGGCATGATGGACCGCCTCGACTCGGTTCTGTTCGCGGCCGCCGCCGGCTGCCTCATCTTCGCCTTCGTGATGCCCCTCTAAGGGCGTGACGCTCAGCGGGGTGTTTCTCTCCCACAGCGGGGGAGGGGCACCCCGCTTTGCGTGCCGGGAGGCTCGTACCGGGTCCTGCGCATCCGGGCGGTCTGGGTAGGCGTTGGCGCGCGCGGCGGCGGATGCACGGTGTGCATCTGAGACATGGCCCGCAGGTTCTTGCACGATGCGGCCTCGACGTTGGTATTCTTAAAGCTCAATCGTTGAGAGGAGTCACCTTGGCCAGCACCACCCGCGGAGGCGGATTTGCCCGCGCCGGAGAAACCGAACCCGGCTACAAGCGCAGCGAAGTAGACCGCCTCTTCACCCGCCTCGCCGAGGACTACGAAAAGCTCAGCGGAGCAGCCGAGCTCCCCGAAGATCTCTACACCTCCCGACGGATTCGTCAGGTCATCTTCCGCGAGGAGCCCGGCGGCTACAAGCTCGACGTGGTTGATCGCGCCCTCGAAAAGATTGAGGAGCGCTTCGCCAAGCTCGAGCGCAGCCGCTACATCGAGGCGTACGGCCTGGACAACTGGGAACGCTCCCTCGTGGAGACCGGTGAGCTGCTCGCCGGCCGCCTGGAGCGTCCCGCCGGTGAGCGTTTCCGCCGCCCCAGCAAGCGCCGCTACATGGGCTACTTCGTTGGCGATGTGGACGCCGTCTGCGACCGCGTGTACGCCCAGCTCAACAGCGAAGAGCCGCTCGACCCCTCGGTCGTGCGCCACGCGATGTTCCGCCCGGCATCGGGCACCGTCAGTTACGACGAGGCGCAGGTGGACGCCTTCTTGGACCGCTGCATCGAGCTGCTGCAGGACCTGCTCTAAAACGTACGTGTTGAATCCCCCGCCCCGGACGACAGGGTGGGGGATTCTTCTATGCTGAGATCTCTTCTACGCGGAAGGGTCTATGCGGAGACGAGCCAGCGTGCTCCTGCGAAGCCGCGAGCTCGTGAGACACTAGAACCATGAAGTTTGGATCCTCAGAACGCGTCGGCGGCAGCCGCGACCGCCTCACCGACGCCCTCACAGAACTCACCCGCACACCGCAGCGCGTCACCCTCCTCGGCTCGACCGGCTCCATCGGCACCCAAGCCATGGAGGTCATCGACCACCTCGCCGCGCTCAAGGGCACCAGCGCCTCCGCAGCCGACGCACCGCTGAAGGTCGTCGCCCTCTCGGCGGGTTCCCGCTCCCTCGAGCTGCTCGCCCGCCAGGCCGTGCACGTGCGCGCCGAGCTGGTCGCCACCAGCGGCACCGCCGAAGACGCGCAGCGCCTGCGCGAACTCATCGAGGCGGCAGCCTCCGAAGCCGGCGTCACCGGCTACACCCCGCAGATCGCCCACGGCCCCGAAGCATCCGTACAGGCGGCAGTGCACCCGGCAGACACCGTCCTGAACGGCATCACCGGCTCCATCGGCCTGGAACCGACCCTCACCGCCCTCAACAGTGGCTACCGCGTGGCGCTCGCCAACAAGGAATCCCTCATCGCAGGCGGCCCGCTCGTACGCGCCGCCGTGGACGCCTCGCCCCTGGATATTCCCATGGTGCCCGTCGACTCCGAACACTCCGCCATCGCCCAGGCGCTCGCCTCCGGAACCGACGCAGAAATCGACCGACTCATCCTCACCGCATCGGGTGGCCCGTTCCGCGGCTACAAGCGTGAACAGCTGCACGACGTGACCCCCGCGCAGGCGCTCGCACACCCCACCTGGGACATGGGCCTGGTCGTCACCACCAACTCGGCAACCATGGTCAACAAGGCACTCGAAGTGCTTGAGGCACACCACCTGTTCGGCGTGGACCTGGACCGTATCGACGTGGCGGTTCACCCGCAGTCCATCGTGCACTCCATGGTGCAGTTCGTGGACGGCTCGACCATTGCGCAGGCGTCCCCGCCGAGCATGGTTCTGCCCATCGCGCTGGGTCTGACCTGGCCGCACCGCATCCCCGGCGCGGTGCCCGCATGCGACTGGTCGAAGGCTGCATCCTGGACTTTTGAGCCGCTGGACGAGGAAGCATTCCCCGCCGTGCGCATGATCAAGGAAGCCGGCAAGATTGGCGGCACCCACCCGGCAGTGTTCAACGCCGCCAATGAGGAAGCCGTGGCGGCATTCCACGCGGGCGCGATTCGCTTTACCGACATTGTCGATTCGGTGGCACGCGTGCTGGAGGAGCACACCGGCAGCGCCGAGGCTGTCTCCGACGCTGACCTGACGCTGGAGGCGGTGCTGAACGCGGAGCGTTGGGCTCGCGTTCGCGCGAATGAGCTGCTGGGCATGACCGGCAACTAACCGGTTCTGGGGCGGTATTCGCATTTCTATGGGATGCGGCGTGGAGGGGCTGGTGTTCGTCCTGGCTTCGCTGCGGAGAGCACCCGAGAGGGTACCCTGATGTCGCTGCCGGAAGGTGCACCGGCTCGCCCTAGCAGTGCTTGGGCGTGTGGAGGGGCGGTGTTCGTCCTCGCCTCGCTGGTTGGGATGGCACGCCGCATGTTTCCTCCGCGCCTACGCAGGGGCACCCGTCACCCGGACGCTCCGCTCTTTCCTTGCTTCGCTGCGGAGAGCGTCCGTGTGACACCCTGAGGGCGCTTCCGGAAAACACGGCGCGCCACCTCGGGTAGCCTAGCGTGCGGGTGGAGGGGCGGTGTCGTCCGAACGTGACATCAGGGTGCCCGAAGCGAAGCGAGGGCGGGTTCCCTGCAGGAGCGGAGGAAGGGTATAGCGTACCCACCCACACCGTCCTGCATAGTCACATGAGGCGGGGGAGGGCGCCTTCACAGGCTAAGCGAGTATCCTAGAAGCTTCGTATCCCCGAACCGAAACGAGAAAAAGCGTGGAAATCCTGCTGTACGCTGTGGGCATTATCCTCATGGCAATCGCTATTGCCGTCTCGATTGCCCTGCACGAGGTGGGGCACCTGGTGCCCGCGAAGCTGTTCAATGTGCGCGTTCCGCAGTACATGATTGGCTTCGGTAAGACCGTGTTCTCTTTCCGTCGCGGCGAGACCGAGTACGGTTTCAAGGCGATCCCGTTGGGCGGTTACATTTCGATGATTGGCATGTACCCGCCGAGCCCCACCGAGGTGAAGGAGCACCATACGGAGGGTCATTCGGGGAGTACGAGCCCCTTCGCGTCCCTGGCTGAGGAGGCGCGTGCGGCGGACGCTGAGCGCATGCAGCCCGGCGACGAGAACCGCCTGTTCTATAAGCTGCCGGTGCTCAAACGCATGGTGATTATGCTGGGCGGTCCGACCATGAACCTGCTGATTGGTGTGGTCTGCACGGCTATTTTGGTGTGCGGTTTCGGTACGGCGCAGGTGACGAATAAGGTGTCGGCGGTGTCTGAGTGCGTGCCGAGCGTGAGCGTGACCCATGATTCGATTAGCTACGGCGAGTGCACGGATAAGTCCACCCCCTCGCCCGCGAAGGCTGCCGGCGTGCAGGTGGGCGACCGCGTGGTTGCCGTGAACGGCACGTCGACGGGTTCGTGGGAGGCGGTGTCTTCGGCGATTCGTGCGGCGGGTTCTCATCCGAGTACCCTGACGGTGGAGCGTAATGGTCAGCGCCTGGACCTGTCGGTGACCCCGGTTGAGATGATTCGCCCGGTCTCTGACGGTAAGGGCCAGTACGCGCGTGCCGAGGACGGCTCGATTGCGACGACCCGCGGCGGTTTCGTGGGCGTTTCCCCGTCGAGCGAGCTGGTGCCCGGTTCCATTACCGAGGTCCCCGGAATTGTGGGGGATACCCTCGCCAAGGTGGGCACCTCGATGCTTTCGCTGCCGCAGCGCGTGTGGGATCTGGCGGTGACCCTGGTGACCGGTGGTGAGCGTAGCGCCGAGTCGCCCGTGTCGGTGGTGGGTGTGAGCCGCATTGCCGGTGAGGTGACGGCCACCGATCGCATCGACCTGAAGTCGAAGGCCGCGATGCTGGTCTCGCTGGTGGCGAATATGAACCTGATGCTTTTCGCGTTCAATCTGATTCCGCTGTTGCCGCTGGACGGCGGCCACGTGCTGGGCGCCCTTTGGGAGGGTGCGCGTCGCTTCTTCGCGCGTCTGACCGGGCGTAAGGATCCGGGCCCGTTCGACCCGGTGAAGCTTCTGCCGCTGACCTACGTGGTGGCGGGTGCGTTCATCCTGATGTCGGTGGTGCTGATTATCGCCGACGTCGTCAAACCGATCACCCTTTTCTAAGGGGGATGTTTCGCTCTCTTCGCACTGCCTAAAAGATGTGATGTTACGCGCGGTAAGGGTACCCGTATTAGTGGTTTCTTTCGCGTCAGTGGCACAATAAAAAGCTGAAAGAAAGACGCATAACCGTCTTTCACAACTCATGTATGGAGGAAAACCTTGTCGGTCAGCCTTGGTATGCCGAAGCCCGCTCCCGCGGTTCTGTCGCCGCGCCGTAAAACCCGCCAGTTCAAGGTGGGCTCCGTGGGTGTTGGCTCTGAATCTCCGATTTCCGTGCAGTCGATGACGACCACGAAGACCCACGACATTGGCGCGACCCTGCAGCAGATTGCGGAGCTGACCGCTGCCGGCTGCGATATCGTGCGTGTGGCCTGCCCGACCGATAAGGACGCCGAGGCTCTGCCCATCATCGCCAAGCAGTCCCGCATCCCGGTGATTGCCGACATCCACTTCCAGCCGAAGTACGTGTACGCCGCTATTCAGGCTGGCTGCGGTGCCGTGCGCGTGAACCCGGGCAACATCCGTAAGTTTGACGACCAGGTCAAGGAAATCGCGCAGATGGCTTCGGACCACGGCACTTCTCTGCGCATCGGCGTGAACGCCGGTTCGCTGGATAAGCGTCTGCTGGAGAAGTACGGCAAGGCCACCCCGGAAGCCCTGGTGGAGTCCGCCGTGTGGGAGGCTTCGCTCTTCGAGGAGCACGGCTTCCACGACTTCAAGATTTCCGTGAAGCACAACGACCCCGTCGTGATGGTGGAGGCGTACCGCCAGCTGGCTGAGCGCGGCGACTGGCCGCTGCACCTGGGCGTGACCGAGGCCGGTCCGGCGTTCCAGGGCACCATTAAGAGCTCGGTTGCGTTCGGTATTCTGCTGTCCGAGGGCATCGGCGACACGATTCGCGTGTCCCTCTCCGCCCCTCCGGTGGAGGAGGTGAAGGTGGGCTCGAAGATTCTGGAGTCGCTGAACCTTCGCCCCCGCAAGCTGGACATCGTGTCCTGCCCCTCCTGCGGTCGTGCGCAGGTGAACGTGTGGGAGCTGGCCGAGAACGTGACCAAGGGCCTGGAGCACATGAAGGTTCCGCTGCGCGTGGCCGTGATGGGTTGCGTGGTGAACGGTCCGGGTGAGGCTCGCGAGGCCGACCTGGGCGTGGCCTCCGGTAACGGTAAGGGCCAGATTTTCGTGAAGGGCGAGGTCATCAAGACCGTACCCGAGGACCAGATCGTTGAGACTCTGATTGAGGAGGCAACCCGCATCGCCGCCGAGATGGAAGCTTCGGGCGAGTACGTTCCCGAGGGTTCCCCGGCCGTTTCGGTGAGCTAATCGGTTAGCCCCCAACCCATAAAATTCATGCACGCGAAGGCGTCCTCCACGCGAGGGCGCCTTCGCTGTTTTTCTTCATCCCGGCTGATTTCTTCGTCCCCGTGGAAGAAACCAGGTCGCCGAAGGTGCTTTGCCCGGCGGCGACAGCGTATTCTTGGAGTACGCGCTTTTGGGCGCGTGTATCCGCTCACTCTCACCCGTTATCCGTTCATGTTCACTCATTTTTTCTCCCGCTCTCCCTTCCGCCGCAGGCCGCGGCACACACAGGAGGCCCCTCCCATTCCCGAGCCGCACGACCCCTTGAAACACCAGGTGTTCGTCCTGGATACGCACTGGCGCGACGGCCTGGAGGAGATTCTCTTCGGGGACCCGATTCCGAACCTGTACCCCATCGAGCACTACGCGGCCGTTCCGCTGCCCAAGTCGGCTCCGCCCATCCCCCTGCAGCACTACCAGGGGTTCGTGGGGTGCGCCCGCGGCGACACGCTGTGCTGCGTGGTGCTGCTGGGCTCGAACGTGGTGCCGGTGCGCCTGTGCTGCGCCTACGAGGAGGTTCCCGGAGGCGGTGATTGCGCCGAGGAGGGGAGCATCGGCGCGCTACACCGTGACGCCCTGGCCCAGCTGCTGTTGCAGGTGGGGGCGCGCACGGACTCGATTTTTGGCGAGAGCGATTACGTGATGCCCCTGTGGGAGCGGATGCAGCAGATGGCGGAGGAGACGGAGAAGCCTTCCTCGAGCGTTCCGCTGCTACACCTGATTCAGCCGAGCCTGAGCGATGTCTACGATCCGCGCACGCGCGTGCTTTCGGAACGGCCCGTGCAACCGCTACTCTACCTGCCCCCGGAGGAGGACCTCTCTGCCCTCTACGAGGCGCCCCTGCCCTCCCTGCCGGAGAACCTGCCGCCCCCGCAGGATCCGCTGGAGCTTGACCGCCCGGTCGAGAGCGTCGGCTACGCGCGCCTGGCCACCGTGGAGGATGAGGAGCGGCTGCTAGTCGCGGCGGCCGCCATGTTCACCGAGGAGGTGGGCTTCGACCCGATTGCCCGCTACGGTGACGGCTACCGCGCCCGCCTGCACGGGCTGATTCGCGCGAAGCGGTGCGCAATCGTGACGGACGCCTCCGGCCGCGTGATTTTTAAGGCGGATGCGGGCATCGCGAGCCTGGACACCGCGCAGGTGCAGGGCGTGTGGATGCACCCGGACTACCGCGGCCTGGGCCTGGCAAAGCCCTTCTTCGCGGCGGCCTCGCGGGTGCTGCAGCGCCGCTACAGGCACCTGAGTCTCTACGTGAACGACTACAACGCGGCGGCGGTGGCCCTGTACAGCGGCACCGGTTGGGTGCCGATTGGTCGGTTCTCGACCATCATCTTTGAGAATTAGCCGCTCGGACGGTTGCGGGGCACCGCGCCGCCGTTCCCGGGCTTTACGAAAACGCTATAGAATTAAAGACGACTGTGCCCTCCGGCGGGCGTGCCGCCCGCGCGAGAGGCACCCAGACTTCACCTACCGACCTTTTCAAGGAGAATCGTGGTACTTCGCCTTTCCAATCTCTTCGTGCGCACCCTGCGCGAGGATCCCGTAGATGCCGAGGTCGCCAGCCACAAGCTGCTGGTTCGCGCCGGTTACATTCGCCGAGCCGCTCCCGGCGTGTACACCTGGCTGCCCCTGGGCCTGAAGGTACTGCGCAAGGTCGAGAACATCATTCGCGAAGAGATGGATGCCATCGGCGCGCAGGAGGTGCACTTCCCCGCGCTGCTGCCCCGCGAGCCCTACGAGGCCACGAACCGCTGGGATGAGTACGGCGATAACCTCTTCCGCCTCAAGGACCGCAAGGGCGCCGACATGCTGCTGGCCCCCACCCACGAGGAAATGTTCACCCTGCTGGTCAAGGACCTGTACTCCTCCTACAAGGACCTGCCGGTCTACCTGTACCAGATTCAGACCAAGTACCGCGACGAGGCGCGCCCCCGTGCCGGCCTGCTGCGCGGCCGCGAGTTCGTCATGAAGGACTCCTACTCCTTCAACATCGACGACGAGGGCCTGAACGAGGCGTACATGGCTCACCGCGCCGCATACCAGCGCATCTTCAAGCGCCTGGGCCTGGAGATCGTCATCGTGACCGCACAGTCCGGTGCGATGGGCGGCTCCCGCAGCGAGGAGTTCCTGCACCCGACCCCCATCGGTGAGGACACCTTCGTGCGTTCGGCCGGCGGCTACGCGGCAAACGTCGAGGCCGTGACCACCGTGGTGCCCGAGGAAATCGAGATTACCGAGTCCACCCCGGCGGCAATCGTCGTGGATACCCCCGATTCCGCAACCATCGAGACTCTCGTCGAGCGCATGAACGAGCTGCACTCCGAGAAGCTCGAGGGCACCCTGGAAGCCTCCCAGACCCTCAAGTGCTTCCTCGGCACCGTCATCACCCCCTCCGGCGAGCGCAAGGTCTTCGCCGTGGGCGTTCCCGGCGACCGCTCCGTGGACCTGGGCCGCGTCGAGGTCAACATCGGCGCGCTGCTGGGCATCGGCGGCGAGGTCGAGGTTGAGACGGCCAGCGAGGAGGACCTGAAGGCCTACCCGCAGCTGGTCAAGGGCTACGTTGGCCCCGGACTGAGCCTGGATGCGCCCCTGCTTGGCGCGCACTCCGAGGACGAGGCCGCCGTAGCTTCCGCAACCGGCATCCCCTTCTTCGTGGACCCGCGCGTGGTACGCGGTACCCGCTGGGTGACCGGCGCTAACGAAGAGGACAAGCACGTGGTGAACCTGGTCTTCGGCCGCGACTTCACCGCCGACGGCGTGCTGGAGGCCTGCGAGGTGCGCGAGGGTGACCCGGCACCGGACGGCTCCGGCGAGCTGGTGGCAGCCCGCGGTATCGAGATGGGTCACATCTTCCAGCTGGGCCGCAAGTACGCAGAGTCCCTGGGCCTGAAGGTTCTGGACCAGAACGGCAAGCTGCAGACCGTGACCATGGGCTCCTACGGCGTGGGCGTGACCCGCGCGCTGGGTGCCGTCGCCGAGGGCAACCACGACGAGAAGGGCCTGATCTGGCCGCGCAACCTGGCCCCGGCCGACGTGCACATCGTCGTCACCGGCAAGGATGAGGCTTCTCACTCCTACGCCGACGAGCTGAGCGCCTCCCTCGAGGCCGCCGGCGTGCAGGTTCTGCTGGACGACCGCCCCAAGACCAGCCCCGGCGTGAAGTTCGGCGACGCCGAGTTGCTGGGCGTTCCGACCATCCTGGTGATTGGCCGCGGCTTCAAGGACGGCGTGCTCGAGCTGAAGGACCGCCGTAGCGGCGAGGCTCGCGAGGTGTCCGCTGAGAACGCGGTGGCCGAGGTCATCGCAGAGGTCAAGGGAGAATAACCGTGGCGTACAAGCCGAAGCGTTCCGGAACCAAGAAGAGCGCCCCCAATGCGCGCGCTCGCCGCGCAGCATCCCGCGCCGCGAACGGTGTGAACACCTCGCGCACCCGCGCCGAGCGTGAGCCCGTGGTGGAGGCGCCGGTACGCGTGGGCACCCGCGCGATCCGCGAGGAGGAGGTCGCCGAGGCGATTGCCCCCGTCCTCGAGGAGTTCTCGCTCGTGCTGGAGGGCCTGAAGATTTCGGGCCCGGCCGCCAACCGCACCGTGAAGATTACGGTGGACTACACCGCCGAACGTACCGATTCGCTGTCGCTGGATTCCCTCGCGGAGATTTCCGGTGCGATTTCGGGTGCTCTCGATCGTGCGGATGCGAACGACGAGTTCTTCCCCTACGAGCTGGAGGTCTCCTCGCCGGGCGCAACCCGCCCGCTGAAGGAGCGCCGCCACTGGGAGCGCGCCCGCACCCGCCTGGTTGCAGTCACCGCACCCGACGGCACCGAGTACCTGGCCCGCCTCCTCGAGGTGCAGGACGAGGGCCCGGTCCTGGCGCGTAAGAAGAACACCAAGAAGGGGCAGAAGGAGTCGTACCACGAACCGGCTTTGGTTGCGTGGGAAAATATCGGTTCTGCGCATGTCGAAATTGACTTCAATTCTCCGGTTGAACCGGTAGAATAGAGACACTAAAGCTCTAGGCACGGGCTGTTCCGTGCCGGGTATATACCGTTCGGGAGCCGGGGCGCGGAGAGCGTCCCGGCGCCGTGCTAACTGGGAAAGGCTGAAAAGCGTGGAGGATATTAAAACTATTGACCTGGGCGCACTGCGCGCATTGGCGAAGCAGCGCTCTCTCGTCATGGAGGAGCTCTTCACCCTGGTTGAGAACGCCCTGCTGCTCGCGTACCTGAAGCAGCCCGGCGCCATCAAGGGTTCGCGTGCCGTCATCGACCGCACCACCGGCGAGTTCGTGATTCTCGCCCCGGAGCTCGATGAGAACAACCAGAAGATTGACGAGTTCGACGACACCCCGAACAACTTTGGCCGTATCGCTGCCGCCACCGTGCGCCAGGTGCTGTCCCAGCGTCTGCGCGACGCCGAGGACGCCTCCGTGCTGGGCGAGTTCAAGGACCGCGAGGGCACCCTGGTGTCCGGCGTGGTTCAGCAGGGCAACAACCCCCGCATGGTCCAGGTCGACCTGGGCACCGTCGAGGCCGTTCTGCCCGGTAACGAGCAGGTTCCCGGCGAGAAGTACCCGCACGGCACCCGCCTGCGCGCCTACCTGGTGGAGGCACGCCGCGGCCCCAAGGGCCCCTCGATCGTGATTTCCCGTTCGCACCCGAACCTGGTGCTTCGCCTGTTCGAGCACGAGGTCCCCGAGATTTCCGAGGGCCTGGTCACCATTAACTCCATCGCCCGCGAGGCCGGCCACCGCTCGAAGATTGCCGTTTCGGCAAAGAACCCGACCATCAACGCTAAGGGCGCCTGCATCGGCGATATGGGCGCCCGCGTGCGCGCCGTGGCCGCCGAGCTGAACGACGAGAAGATCGACATTGTTGACTACTCGACCGACCCGGCAACCTTCATTGCTGCGGCGCTGTCCCCGGCCAAGGTCACCGAGGTAATCATCGCGAACCCGCGCGAGTACTCCGCCCGCGCCGTGGTGCCGGATGACCAGCTATCCCTGGCCATCGGTCGCGAGGGTCAGAACGCCCGCCTGGCCGCGAAGCTGACCGGCTGGCGCATCGACATTCTCTCCGAATCGAAGTACGCCCAGGTGCGTGCCGAGGAGGAGGTCGCCGCGCGCGTGGCACGTAGCCTCGCCGAGGAAGCCGCCGCCGAGCAGGCCGGTGAAGAGGCAGAGGCAGCAGCCGTTGAGGCGGCCGCCGACGCCGAGTAAGGCAGACTAGCATCCGTCCGCGTAAACCGCGGAGGGGAGGTAGGCACAGGGCGCCGGGGGAGACCCCGCGCCCTGCGCCTACCTCACATTTTTACCCACAAAAATCAAAAACGGGATACACTATTAAGATGTGCCGGAACACACCGGACGCTCTCGCGCGCCCTGGATTCGCTCCGGCCCAGGCATTAAACGCGCATCGTATCGGGCTCCGACAGAACATAAGGAGGGCAGAGCCGTGACCCAACCGGTCCCCAGCGACGCCTCCGCTCAGCCGGAACCCCCGATTCGCACCTGCGTTGGGTGCCGCACTCGCGATGAACGGCGAAATCTGCTGCGCATCGTGAGCGTTCAGCCCGCCTCCGATGAGGCCGGCACCCCGCGATATCTACCCGATACCGCGGGAACGATGCCCGGGCGAGGCGCTTGGATTCACCCGAGCGAAGCGTGCGTGGCCGCTCTTGAGAAGAAGAACGGCCTGGCCCGCGCCTTCAAGAGGGCGGTACCCGCCGCCGCGTTGAAGGCCTGCTGCGAGCAGATTCGAGCCGTCCTGACGGCGCGCGAGTCCTCGCCAGAAGCCGCACCCGGCACCGTATAGCCCCTGTTAGTCAACGAGTTTGACGACTTCTTATCTGAAAGCGAGTCAGAAAACTGATGGATATCTAATGAGTGCCGCGAAATGAGTACCTTCCCGTGCTCACCCACCGGTAACTTCACGAATTGGCGTGCCCCTCGGCGCGCACCCCGTACACATTAGAGTCCGCACCTATCCCGGTGCGGACCGGGATAGGAGAAAATTTGGCTCAGCCTCGAGTACACGAGTTTGCTAAAGAGGTAGGCGTACCTTCCAAGGAAGTTATCGCCAAGCTCAAGGAGATGGGCGAGTTCGTTAAGAGCTCCTCCTCCACCCTGAACCCCATGGTGCTGAAGAAGCTGCGCGCGGAGTACCCCGCCAAGCAGTCCGCTCCCGCGGCAGAGGCCAAGGCAGCTAAGCCGGCTCCCAAGCCGGCCGCGAAGCCCGCCGCCGCAAAGCCGGCAGCACCCAAGCCTGCAGCCGCACAGTCGGCCCCCAAGCCCGCAGCGAAGCCCGGCGCCAAGCCGGCCGCTCCGAAGCCGGCCGCAAAGTCTGCAGCACCCAAGCCCGGTGGCCCCCGCCCCGGCAACAACCCCTTTGCCCCGCAGCAGGGTATGGCCCGCCCCGAGGCCGCTCCGAAGCCGGCAGCACCCAAGCCTGCCGCTCCGAAGCCCGGCCCCAAGCCCGGCCCGCGCCCCGGTAACAACCCCTTCGCACCCCAGCAGGGCATGAAGCGCAATGGTGGCGACTCCCAGCGTTCAGGCGGTCCCCGCCCGGCACGTAACGGTCGTCCCGGTGGTAACGGTGGCCCCCGTCCCGCGGGCGGCGCACGTCCCGGTGGTAACGGCGGTCCCCGTCCCGCCGGTGGCGCACGTCCCGGTGGTAACGGCGGTCCCCGTCCCGCCGGTGGCGCACGTCCCGGTGCACAGCGTTCCTCCGGTGGTGCACGCCCGAACCCCTCGATGATGCCGAAGGTATCCAACGTTGGTGGCGGCGCATCCGGCTCTAACAACGGTGGCGGTAACGGCGGCGGCGCACGTCGCGGTAACGGCGGCTTCAACCGCGGTCCGGGCCGTCCCGGCCCCGGCGGCCGCGGCAACGCCCAGGGCGCATTCGGTCGCGGCGGCTCCAAGCGTAAGGGCCGCAAATCGAAGGCAGCTCGCCGCCACGAGCAGGAACAGCTGAACGCACCGGCACCCGGTGGCGTGGTTGTTCCTCGCGGCGACGGCTCGACCGAGATTCGTCTGCGTCGCGGCGCCTCCATCATGGACTTCGCCGAGAAGATTGGCGCAAACCCGGCCTCGCTGATTACGGTGCTCTTCCACCTGGGCGAGATGGCTACCCAGACTCAGTCCCTCGACGAGGACACCTTCGAGCTGCTGGGCGCCGAGCTGGGTTACGTCATCAAGATTGTGTCCCCCGAGGACGAGGAGCGCGAGCTGCTCGAGTCCTTCGACATCAACCTCGAGGCAGAGCTTGAGGCTGAGGGCGAGGACGTTCTGGAGGTTCGTCCCCCGGTCGTGACCGTCATGGGTCACGTCGACCACGGTAAGACCCGCCTGCTGGACGCCATCCGCCACACCAACGTTATCGAGGGTGAGGCCGGCGGCATTACCCAGCACATCGGTGCGTACCAGGTCCACACCACCGTCGAGGGCGAAGACCGCGCCATCACCTTCATCGATACCCCCGGTCACGAGGCGTTCACCGCTATGCGTGCCCGCGGTGCGAAGGTCACCGACGTGGCCATCCTCGTGGTCGCAGCGGATGACGGCGTGATGCCCCAGACCGTTGAGGCACTGAACCACGCCCAGGCAGCTAACGTGCCGATCGTGGTGGCCGTGAACAAGATCGATAAGGAAGGCGCCTCCCCGGATAAGATTCGCGGCCAGCTGACCGAGTACGGTCTGATCCCCGAAGAGTACGGTGGCGACACCATGTTCGTGGACGTCTCCGCACGCAACGGCACCAACATCGACGAGCTGCTGGAGGCGGTCACCCTGACCGCCGACGTGCTCGAGCTGACCGCTAACCCGAACAAGGAAGCCCGCGGCGTGGCCATCGAGGCCAACCTGGACAAGGGCCGCGGTGCGGTTTCCACCGTCCTGGTTCAGTCCGGTACCCTGCGCGTTGGCGACGCCATTGTTGCCGGTGTGGCACACGGCCGCGTCCGTGCAATGTTCGACGAGAACGGCCAGGCTGTGAAGGAAGCCGGCCCCTCCCGCCCCGTGCAGGTGCTGGGTCTGTCCACCGTGCCGCGCGCAGGTGACACCTTCCTCTCCACCGAGGAAGAGCGCACCGCCCGCCAGATCGCTGAGAAGCGTGAGGCAGCCGACCGTAACGCCCAGCTGGCTAAGCGTCGCAAGCGCGTCACCCTGGAGTCCTTCGACGCCGCCGTGGCCGAGGGCAAGATGGATACCCTGAACCTGATCATCAAGGGTGACGTCTCCGGTGCCGTGGAAGCACTGGAAGAGTCCCTGATGAAGATCGACGCCGGTGGCGACGAGGTTCAGCTGCGCGTCATCCACCGCGGTGTGGGTGCTATTACCCAGAATGACGTGAACCTGGCTACCGTGGACAACGCGGTCATCATCGGCTTCAACGTCCGCCCGGCAGAGCGCGTGGCCGAGCTGGCCGACCGCGAGGGTGTCGAGATGAAGTTCTACTCGGTCATCTACCGTGCGATCGAAGACATCGAGCAGGCCGTCAAGGGTATGCTCAAGCCCGAATACGAGGAGGTCGAGCTCGGCTCGGCAGAGATCCGCGAGGTCTTCCGCTCCTCCAAGTGGGGCAACATCGCAGGTTCGATCGTCAAGAACGGCATCATCAAGCGCAACGCCAAGGCACGCCTGGTGCGCGACGGCTCCGTGGTGGCAGACAACCTCACCATCGAGTCGCTGCGTCGCTTCAAGGACGACGCCACCGAGGTGCGCGAAGGCTTCGAGTGCGGTATTGGCCTCGGCTCCTTCAACGACATCAAGGAAGGCGACATTATCGAGACCTGGGAGATGCGCGAGAAGCCGCGCGTCTAAGGCTCCCATGCTGATGCGCCCGTGACCCGCACCCCGCCCGCAGGTACCCGGTTCCGTGACCGGAGGCCCGCGAGCGGGGGAGCGGGGGCGGGCGCTTTCCGCATCCTGCCCCAACCCATAGAATTTTTGTATCTAGAATTCCCTCCTCGAGATACCGACATCTCGAGGCGACCGCCCACCCCGCTTCGAAATCCACCGGAACCAACCGGAACCAACCGGGGCCCGGGCGGCCCCATCAACCGCAGACAAGGAGAAACACATGGCTGACGCAGCCCGCGCGGCACGACTTGCAGACCGCATCAAGGTCATCGTGGCGAAGGCCCTCGAGCGCCGAGTGAAGGACCCCCGCCTCGGTTTCGTGACCGTCACCGATGCCCGCGTGACCAACGACCTGCAGCACGCAACCATTTACTACACGGTGCTCGGCTCCGAAGAGGACGCCGCCAACACCAAGAAGGCCCTCGAATCGGCTAAGGGTATTCTGCGCTCGGAGGTGGGTAAGAACATCACCGCGCGCCTGACCCCGACCCTGACCTTCGTGGCCGACGAGGTGCCCGAGAACGCCTTCCACATTGAGTCCCTGCTGCGCGAGACCCGCGAGCGCGACGCCAAGCTGGCCGCCGCCGCCGAGGGCGCGCAGTACGCCGGCGACGCCGACCCCTACAAGAAGGACGAGGACGAAGCGGACGAGGACGCCTAAGTGGCCAAGAAGCAGCCCCAGGGCCCCTCGGGCCTGATGGTTATCGATAAGCCCGCCGGGATGAGCAGCCACGACGTGGTTTCGCGGATGCGCCGCATCGCCGGAACCCGACGGGTCGGCCACGCCGGTACCCTGGATCCGGCCGCGACCGGTGTGTTGATTCTGGGCGTGAACAAGGCGACGAAGCTGCTGACCTACCTGGTGGGCCAGGACAAGACCTACGACGCCACGATTCGCCTGGGCATCGAGACGCTGACCGAGGACGCCGAGGGCGAGCACACCGCCGCCCACCCCCGGGCGGTGCAGGCGTTGCTGGGTGAGGGCCTGCAACTGGCGGATGGTGCGCGAGAGCGCATCGGTGAGGCAGTGCGAGCTCTAACCGGCGAGATTATGCAGGTTCCCTCCGCGGTGTCCGCCATCAAGATCAACGGGGTGCGTTCCTACGCGCGTGTGCGCGGCGGCGAGGAGGTTGAGCTTCCCGCCCGCCTGGTGACCATCAGCGAGTTCACGGTACATTCCGTAACTGCCGGTTTCGCCGAGTACGTCGTCGAGGACCCCGAGGGGGAGCACGCGGCAACCTCGGTTCCCGTGATTGACTGCAAGGTGACGGTTTCGTGCTCTTCGGGCACCTATATTCGTGCCCTGGCCCGTGATTTGGGTAAGGCCCTGGGCACTGGCGGTCACCTGACTGCGCTGCGCCGAACCCGCGTGGGCGCGGTGCACCTGCAGGATGCGGCCGACCTGGCCGAGCTGACGGCGCGCCGCGAGGCCTCCGAGGGGCCCCTCGAGGACCTGTCCCTGCTACCCCTGGAAGAGGCTGCCCGCCGTATTTTCGGGGCCCGCGAGCTCAGTGCAGCCGAGGCGAGCGATATCTCCTACGGGCGGCGCATCGCCCCCAGCGGCGATGGCACCGTGGTCAAGCGCTCCGCCCACGCGAGCGCCGACGAGCAGGGCGCGATTCAGCACGCCAGCGTCGAGGGTATCGTGGCGGGTTTTGCCCCTGACGGCACCCTGGTGGCCCTGCTGGAGAACAAGAAGCAGCGCGGGAAGGTGCAGGCCGCCCCGGTGCTGGTTTTTGAGGCGAACCGCTCCTTCGACTAGGAAACTTATCCTAGAGCGCCTATCGGATAGCTCGCCTTTCGACGCCTCCCCGCTCACTCGGGGAACCCCTCACACTCGGGGCCCGGCCCCTACACACAGCCAAACACTCGCAGACGCCCCGCGTGGGGCGCCCAACTCAAGGAGAGAACATGAGCGAGAACCTAACGCCCTCCGAGCGTAACGTCTCGAAGGCCGCCGCAGAAAAGGCCGCAGAGCGCGAGGCCGCGCAGAAGACCTCGCAGGCCGAACCGCACACCGCCCCGGTTCCCCAGGTGAAGGGCACCGCCGGTGCCGCCGAGCAGGAGACCAATATTTCGGCGGCGAAGGCCCCCGAGGGCGTGCGCGTGAGCCCTTCGGCCTCCGCGAAGCCCACCGCCTCCAAGGCCGAGAAGAAGGCAGACAAGAAGGCCGAGAAGAAGGCGACCCGCGAGGCTTTCGCCCGTCCCCAGAGCATCGAGGAGGCGGCAAAGCCGCAGAACCGTGCGGCGTTCCGTGCGGCCGTGGCCCTGTACGGCCTGTTCATGATTGCCTACGGCCTGTGGCAGGTCTTCGGCGGTGTGTCGGCCGTGCCCGACGCCCCGACCGATTTCGCTAACTCCTCGGTGCAGTCGAACTACGTCTTCTTCGCCTCGACCTACGTGGGTGTGGGCCTCTCCTTCGTGTTCATCGCCCTGAAGTTCAAGTGGGTGAACATGCTGGCCTTCTCGTGCCTGGTGGTGTTCCTGGGCGGCGTGGGCCGCATCCTGTCCTGGGTGAACTTCGGCACCCCGAACTGGATTCTTATCGTGCTGATGGTGACCGAGCTGGTCATCCCGCCCTGCCTGCTGGTGTGGTACGGCTGGATCAACAAGTCCAACGCAATCCGCCAGGAGATGCTTAACGCATCCCGAACCCAGCCCGCCGCGGCTGCCAAGGGCCGCAAGTAGGCTCGTATGCGCCCGGGAGGGCCCCGAGAGGGGCTCGTCCCGGGCTTTTTCGGGGCGCTTGCCGAGCCCCCGTTCCATTCTCTAGCGATGAGTGCCCGCTAATTCTTCATCCTGCCGCCCGTGGTCTAGGATGGAGAGGTACATTTAACTTTTCAGGAGAGCCCGTGACCCTCTACACCGCTTTGAGCGACGTCCCCGCCGGCTATGGCCCCTCGGTCGTGACCATCGGCAACTTTGACGGCGTGCACCGTGGGCACGCCCGCGTGATTTCACGCGTGGTGTCCCTCGCTGAGGAGCACGGTCTGCGCTCCATCGCGGTCTCGTTCGACCCGCATCCCATTCAGGTGCACCGCCCCGAGGTGGCCCACCACGATATCATGAGCCAGGGCGCTCGCCGCCATTACATGTGCCTGCTGGGCCTGGAGGACTACCTGCTGCTGCACTACAGCCTGGAGTTTGCGCAGCAGACCCCCGAGGAGTTCGTGAAGACCACCTTCGTGGACGGCCTCAACGCCCGCTACGTGGTGATTGGTGACGACGTGCGCTTTGGCCGCAACAACTCGGGCGACCTGAACACGATGCGTGAGCTGGGGGAGAAGTACGGCTTCGAGGTCGTGGTCGTGGAGGACCTCATGGTGGATGAGAACACCCGCTGCTCCTCGACGCGCATCCGTCAGCTGCTGCTGGAGGGCGACATGCCGGCCGCGACCGAGCTGCTGGGCCGCCATCACATGATGGCCGGCGAGGTCGTGCACGGTCTGGCGCGTGGCCGCGAGCTGGGCTTCCCGACCGCGAACCTGGACTTTGAGGCGCGAGGCTTGCTGCCCGCGGATGGCGTGTACGCCGGCTGGCTCGTGGATGAGGCGGGTACCCGCCACCCCTCCGCCATTTCGGTGGGTACGAACCCGACCTTTGACGGCATCGAGCACCGCCAGGTGGAGGCGCACGTGATTGACCGCCCCGAGGAACGCGTGGAAGACTTCAACCTATACGGTCAGCACGTGCTCATCGAGTTCGTGAAGCGACTTCGCCCCATGGTGGCCTACACCGGTGTGGAGGCGCTGATCGAGCAGATTAACGATGACGTGGCCAAGACCCGCGAGGTGCTGGCCGAGGATGCGAAGACCTACTGCCCGCCGGAGCGTTCCGTGCGGGGCGAAAAGGATTCCGAGAAGAAGCCCGAGGCGGAGAGTCTCGAGGCGTAGGCTGCGGGTCGCATCCGGCACCTCACGCATAGAACGCTTGAACCCCGGCGGCAGGTTTCGTACCTGCCGCCGGGGTTTGTCGTACCCGCAGGGCCCCGGCGCCCGCTGAGCCCTAGTGTCCGCATGGCCCCGGTGCTTGAGCGTTCTCAGCCCCTCGCGAGCCCGGGGACGCGAAACGGCAAAGTTAAGAGAAGATAGAGTCATGGAAAAAATGAACGTCGAATCCTTCAACCTTGACCACCGTGCCGTTAAGGCCCCCTACGTGCGCATCGCCGACCGTAAGGTGCTGCCCGGTGGCGACACCCTCATCAAGTACGATATCCGCTTCACCCAGCCGAACACCGCGCACCTGGAGATGCCGACCGTGCACTCCATCGAGCATCTGAGCGCCGAGCACATGCGCAACCACACCGACCGCCTGATTGATTTCTCCCCGATGGGTTGCCAGACCGGCTTCTACGCGCTGACCCTGGGCCTGGAGCCCGAGGAGTTCTTCCCGATTCTGGAGGCAACCCTCAACGACATCCTCAACGCGACCGAGGTTCCGGCGGCGAACGAGGTGCAGTGCGGTTGGGGCGCCAACCACACCCTCGAGGGTGCGCAGGCTGCGGCTCGCGAGTTCCTCGCGGCACGCGATGAGTGGGCGCAGGTGATGGCGTAATGAGCGCACAGATCCCTGACGCTTTCGCATCCGCCTTCAACCCGGTGGACTTTGACCCGAACGCCTTTGACCCGGCTGAGGCGTTCAACAGCATGTTTGAGCTGATGGACGGCATGTCCAACGCCATCATCATTCAGGTGGCTATGGACGAGGAGCTCGCACCATTCCTGAAGGTGACCGAGGAGCTGCAGCCCTCCTTCACCGAGGGCGCCGCCCAGTTCCACCCGCGCTACCTGCGGGTGGGCGAGGACCAGGTTCCGCTGCTGCTGGTTCGCTCGAAGATTGGTCTGGTGAATGCGGCGAGCGCCGTGACCGAGGCGATTAGCTACTCCTCGAACTGCCTGGGCGTCATCAGCGCAGGTACCGCCGGTGGCCTGGCGCGCGGCATTAACGTGGGCGACGTGCTGATTGGCGAGAACTACACCTACACTGACGCTGACGCCACTGCGTTCGGTTACGCGCGCGGCCAGGTTCCGGGCATGCCCGAAAGCTACGACGGCCAGGCGGATGAGTGGCAGGACGCTCTGGAGCATGCGCTCGCCGCACTGGAGCCGGTGCGTGAGCAGGCTGAGAGCCCGTGGGAGGTGCGCCGCGGCCAGATGCTTGCGGGCAACTCCTTCGTGACCGCCCACAACGTGAAGGACACCCGCGAGGCCTTCGAGGGCGCCATCAGCACCGACATGGAGACCACCGCCATTGCGCAGGTCTGCCACAACTACGAGATCCCGTTTATCGGGGTGCGTTGCGTGTCTGATCTGTGCGGCCCGGAGGCCGATCAGGACTTCCACCTCTCCGTGGATGTTGTGGCCCCCCGCTCGGCGCGTTACGCCCTGCAGCTGGCCGCCGAGCTGTGGACCGAGGCCGAGCTGGAGGACCTGGAGCTGGCTCTCTAAAGCTCTAGAGCATGCGGCACGATGTGAGCTCGCATGCGGCAAGTGCCGGGGCGTGAACCTGACGGGTTTGCGCCCCGGTCCTTTTGTACCGGTCCTTTTGCGTCCCAGTCTTTTTGCGATCAGGCACCTGATGTATCCGGTCCGTAAGAAATGCAGAAATATTAACCGCGGTGAATATACATTCTGTGTGTCGTGGAGTACTATGAATGAGGAAACTATCCGATCTCACAGAGGAGTATGTCGTGAAGTTCTGCCCGACTCTCGCCTCCGTCACCGGTCTGCTCGGTGGCTACAAGGTTGCATCTAGCACCGGCATCCGCCCGCTCGGTGGCGCTGTCCTGGCACTGTGCGGTGCCGTGGCTTACAAGAATTGGAAGCGTAAGGCTGGCGCAGGCCGTGCCACCTTCCTCACCGCTGTCTACCTCGGCGCGTTCGGCGCCGCTCATCCGCTCGCCAAGAAGCTTGGCGCGTGGCCTGCAGTCTACACTGTGACTGCTGCAACCGCTCTGTGCTCTATCGTCATTGGACGTAAGCGACAGAAGTAGTCTTTGACGAAAAGACGGCGGAAAGGCAACGTTGCCTTCCCGCCGTCTTTTGCGTTCCGCCCGGCTTCTTGGCCGCGGCGGTGACGCACGGGGCGAGGTGCGGAAGGCGACACCTTCTCGCAACGCCCCATCACTCGATGGGGAGTGAATACCGCGACGTCGATCCGGCGCCGCACGTAACACGCAAGACATACCCGCCACAAGCGGGCAAACCCCACGAGGTAAAGGAAAATGGCACAAACCAACCCGACCCCGGACGCATCGGTAACGCTGAGCAGCCCCGAGAGCGGACAGCTCTCGCGAGGCCTCTCCCTGCGCCACATTATGTTCATCGCCCTCGGCTCGGCCATCGGCACGGGCCTGTTCTACGGTTCCGCCTCCGCGATTCAGCTGGCCGGCCCCTCCGTACTGCTGGCCTACGTCATCGGCGGCGCGGCGGTGTTCATGGTGATGCGTGCGATGGGTGAGCTCGCCCTGGCACACCCGGTCGCCGGCGCGTTCTCTGAGTACGCGACCCTCTACCTGGGCCGTTGGGCCGGTTTCGTGACCGGCTGGACCTACGCCCTAGAGATGGCGCTGGTGGCCGTCGCGGACGTGACCGCCTTCGCCGTGTACATGAAGTTCTGGTTCCCGGACAGTCCCTCGTGGATTTGGATTGTCTCGGTGCTGCTGATCCTGCTCGCCATTAACCTGGCGAAAGTCAAGGCCTTCGGCGAGGCAGAATTCTGGTTTACGCTCGTGAAGGTCAGCGCCATTATCGCCATGATTGTCGGCGGCATCGCCCTGCTCTTCGTGGGCGTGCAGGCGCACGAGGAAGTCGGCCCCTCGGTCACGAACCTCTGGGCCCTGGACGGCGGCTTCTTCGCGAACGGCTTTACCGGTTTCCTCGCCTGCTTCACCGTGGTGATGTTTGCCTTCGGCGGTATCGAGAACATCGGCATCGCCGCGGGTGAGGCGAAGGATCCGCGCACCTCGATTCCCAAGGCGATTCGCACGGTGCCGTTCCGCATCCTCATCTTCTACGTGCTGACTCTCTCGGTCATCATGTCCCTGTACCCCTGGTACTCGGTCTCGAAGGAGAACTCGCCGTTCGTGCAGATCTTTGAGGGCCTGGGCATCCCCGCGGCCGCTTCGATTCTGAACGTGGTCATCATTACCGCCGCCATCTCGGCCCTGAACGCCGATGTGTACGGTGCCGGCCGCATGATGTACGGCCTGGCCAAGCAGAAGCTGGCCCCCGCATCCTTCGCGAAGGTCACGAAGAACGGTGCTCCCTGGATGACCACCCTGCTCATGGTGCTGGTCATGGCGGTTGGCGTGATTGTGAATGTGCTCTTCGAGAACGCGTTCGATGTGGTCGCCTCGCTGGCCACCTTCGCCACGGTCTTCGTGTGGGTCATGATTCTGCTGGCGCACATCGCGTTCAAGCGGAGCGGCGCGGACACCGAGGCGCAGCCGGTGCGCCAGCCCCTGTGGCTGAGCTACGCGGCCCTGGCCTTCATGATCTTCATCGTGGTGCTCTTCGGCTTCTTCGCCGACACCCAGCTGGCGCTGGTGATGGGCGCGATCTGGTGCCTGTTCCTGCTGGGCTACTACCGCCTCGTGGTGGTGCGCGCTCGCGCCGCGGCGTAGGCGTTCAACCCATCGGGCACCCGGCGGTAGCGGCTGCCGGGTAGCGCCCGTGTGAACGTTCGCCTCGAAAGCCCGGCGGCCGGTAGTGTGATGAGCTACCTGCCGCCGGGCTTTTGTGCGCTCTTCCGCGAACGCGTCCCGGTAGCGTAGAATGGAAAGAACGCGTCTGCAGTCCGCAGCAGACGTCGTGTATTGAGGGCGCAAGCCCACCACCCGGCGGCAACCGTCCGTACGGGACGTATGCGGTACTAACTCTAGGAGTTAAAAGTGGCACTGGATCCCGCTATCAAGCAGGAAATCATCAAGGAATACGCAACCCACGAGGGCGACACCGGTTCGCCCGAGGTTCAGATTGCAGTTCTGTCTCGTCGTATCTCCGACCTGACCGAGCACCTGAAGTTCCACAAGCACGATCACCACTCCCGTCGCGGCCTGATGATCCTCGTTGGTCGTCGTCGCAACATGCTCGGCTACCTCAAGAGCGTCGACATCGAGCGTTACCGTTCGCTGATCGAGCGCCTGGGCCTGCGCCGATAAAACGGGAGCGTTTGACGCTTCACGCGGTGATTAACCGCCCCGCGGCGGTTCGTGCGGACGTGCTGTAGCTGTTCCTCGCCTTCTTCGTAAGGCGCGGGCGTCAGCACGTCCGTACTGCCGCGTTCGGGGGCGCTCACCCCCAACCGGTCGCGGGTCAGACGGCCCGGACCGTCCGGTGGGGCCCGCCCCACCAACCATGACAGATAACCAGCCGCGAGCGCACACGCCGCGGTCCTCGGTAGCGAATTACGGAATAACACCCCTCAGCACGTAGCGAACGGTGCGGGACTCTGCCCGGAACCGCCGGATTCGACCGGCGCGATGACGGCGGGGGAGCGGTGCCGTGGTTTCCTATCGAAGGCCGACTCGTGCGCTACGCACCGGCTGACCAAGAGAAAGAAGGAACCGTGGAAGGTCCCGAAATCCAGTTTGCCGAAGTCGAAATCGACAACGGCATTTACGGTAAGCGCCACGTGCGCTTTGAAACCGGCCGTCTCGCCAAGCAGGCTAACGGCTCGGTGCTCGTCACCATCGATGACGAGACCACCCTGCTCTCCGCAACCGTGGTCGGCAAGTCTCCCCGCGAGGGCTTCGACTTCTTCCCGCTGACCGTGGACGTGGAAGAGCGCATGTACGCAGCCGGCAAGATCCCGGCATCCTACTTCCGCCGCGAAGGCCGCCCCAGCACCGAGGCCATTCTGGCAGCCCGCCTGATTGACCGCCCGCTGCGCCCCGCCTTCACCAAGGGCATCCGCAACGAGGTGCAGGTCGTCGTGACCGTCCTGACCTACAACCCGGACGAAATCTACAACACCTTCGCGATTAACGCGGCTTCGGCATCGACCACGCTCTCCGGTGCGCCCTTCAGCGGCCCCATCGGTGGCGTGCGCGTGGCCCTGATTGACGGCCAGTGGGTCTGCTTCCCCAAGTACTCCCAGCTCGAGAACGCCGTGTTCGATATGGCCGTGGCCGGTCGCATCGTCACCAAGGCCGACGGTACCGAAGACGTGGCCATCATGATGGTCGAGGCTGAGGCCACCGACAACTCCTGGAAGCTCATCAAGGAGGACGGCCAGACCGCCCCCACCGAAGAGGTCGTCGCTCAGGGTCTGGAGGCTGCTAAGCCCTTCATCGCTGCCCTGTGCAAGGCTCAGTCCGACCTGGCAGCCCGCGCCGGCAAGCCCGCCCTCGAGCTGCCCTTCTTCGGCGGCCACGGCGAGGACGTGGACGCAGCCGTGAAGGAATTCGCCGCAGACCGCCTGGTCGAGGTGTACTCCATCGCCGGCAAGCAGGAGCGCGAAGCCGCCGCAGCCGAGCTGAAGGAAGACCTCAAGGAGGCTCTGACCGGCGAGGGCAAGGAATTCGAAGAGCGCGACGACGAGGTCGACGTGGCATTCGCCGCCCTGACCAAGCACATCGTGCGCCAGCGCATCCTCACCGATCAGGTGCGCATCGACGGCCGCGGCCTGACCGATATCCGTCAGCTCACCGCCGAGGTTGAGGTCCTGCCCCGCGTGCACGGCTCCTCCCTCTTCGAGCGTGGCGAGACCCAGATTATGGGTATCACCACCCTGAACATGCTCAAGATGGAGCAGCAGCTGGACTCCCTGCACCCGCTCAAGTCCAAGCGCTACATCCACCACTACAACTTCCCGCCGTACTCCACCGGTGAGACCGGCCGTGTGGGTTCGCCCAAGCGCCGCGAAATCGGTCACGGCGCCCTGGCCGAGCGTGCAATCACCCCGGTGCTGCCCTCGCGCGAAGAGTTCCCCTACGCAATCCGTCAGGTCTCTGAGGCTCTGGGCTCCAACGGCTCGACCTCCATGGGTTCGGTCTGCGCCTCGACCCTGTCCCTGCTGAACGCCGGTGTGCCGCTGCGCGCACCCGTCGCGGGTATCGCAATGGGTCTGGTGTCCGACGAGGTGAACGGCGAGACCCGTTACGCCGCCCTGACCGACATCCTGGGTGCCGAGGACGCACTGGGCGACATGGACTTCAAGGTGGCGGGTACCTCCGAGTTCGTGACCGCTATTCAGCTGGACACCAAGCTCGACGGCATCCCCGCCTCCGTGCTGGCCGGTGCGCTGACCCAGGCCCGCGAGGCTCGCCTGCACATCCTGGATGTGCTGACCAGCGCCATCGACGCACCCGACGAGATGAGCGAGTACGCACCGCGCATTATCTCCGTGAAGATTCCGGTTGCCAAGATCGGTGAGGTCATCGGCCCCAAGGGTAAGATGATCAACCAGATTCAGGAGGACACCGGCGCCGACATCTCCATCGAGGACGACGGTACCGTGTACATCGGCGCAGCCGACGGCCCCTCCGCCGAGTCTGCCCGCGCCGCCGTGAACGCCATCGCGAACCCGCAGGTTCCCGAGGTCGGCGAGCGCTACCTGGGCACCGTGGTGAAGGTGACCGACTTCGGCGCCTTCATCTCGCTGACCCCCGGTAAGGACGGCCTGCTGCACATCTCCGAGATGCGTAAGCTCAACGGCGGCAAGCGCGTGGTTGACGCCGAGGACGTTGTCTCCGTGGGCCAGAAGGTCCAGGTGGAGATCACCAAGATTGATGACCGCGGCAAGCTCTCGCTCGCACCGGTCGTTGAGGGCGGCGACGACGAGTAGTCGACCCGTCTAACGATGAGGGGCGTTCGGCGCACCCGGTGCGGTTCACTCCCCGCCGGATGCACCGGGCGCCCCTTGTCGCGAGTAAGAGGGATAAGATTAATATATTTCTCTTGCACTGGAAGGAAAGTGAGCGAATGTTGACACGACGTGACAGCACAATTGATATTGCTAAAGGCATCGCAATCATTGCAATTGTGTTTGGGCACATTCATCGAGGGATGTGGGCATCTGGACTGGGGACGGAAGCCTTCCGCCCCTATAAATATGTTCTTGACTACGGTGTCTATTTTTGGCACCTGGTAGTTTTTGCCTTCCTGAGCGGCCTGTTCGTGTCGCGAGGAGCGTTGAAGACTACCCCCTCCTCGTACCTGACGAAACGTCTGGTTCTCTTCGGATACCTGTACGTCATTTGGCAGGTTCTACAGGTGGGTATGAAGCTTGTACTTCCGTCTAATTCTTCCGATAAGACGACTGTTATGAGCCTGCTGGAGCTGTGGAAGCCCGAAGGTCAGCTTTGGTTCTTCCCCTGGCTCATGATTGTCACCATTATTGCTGTGGTGACGCGAGTATGGCAGAAGAACGCTATCGCTGCCCTAACGATTGCTGGCTCAGCGATTCTTGCGCTTGCCTCGTGGGGGTACATCGGCGAGTATGTCGGTACTCAGGGCCTTTCGCTACTCTTCTTCTTCCTCGTTGGTGTGGCGCTTGGCCATGAACGATTCCAACGCATTATGAGCTCCATTCCCTTGGCAGCTCACGCGGGTATCGTTGCTGTTGGCCTGTTCGACTACATCTACCTTCTGATGAACATTCAGGCTACTCCGCCTACCGTCATTCCTTACTTCACGAATGATGTTGGTGCGGTAGCTATGGGTATTCTTGCGACGGTGATATCCTCGCTGACGGTGCTCTCGCTCTCCTACCTGCTGGCTCGGGTTCCGTGGAGCGGCTGGCTCGCCTACCTGGGACGCCACTCCCTGGAAATCTTTATCGCGCACATCGTGTGCGGTGCCGCCTTCCGTTTCGTACTGACGAAGTCTGGTCTTTTCTCGGTACCTCTGTTCCTGGTGGGCGGTACGATCTTTGCGATCCTCGCCTCGCTGCTGCTGGGGTACTGCGCACGAAAGCTCCGGATTCCGCTCTTTACCCTGCCGCGTCCCATCGAACAAAAGATTAGCTAACCGAACTCACATCGAAGGACACTGAATGTCTATTTCCCTGCCCGTCGAGCTTGACGCCATTGCCGAGGAGCTCGACTACGAGCGTGGCCGCCTCATCTACGAGGGCGCGGGCGGCAACGAGGTGCGCCGCTCCATCCTGCCCGGTGGCGTGCGCGTCATCACCGAGAAGATGCCCGGCACGCGCGGCGTGTCCATCGGCTTCTGGGTGGGGGTGGGCTCGCGTGACGAGGCTCCCGGCATGCTCGGCTCCACGCACTTTCTGGAGCACCTGCTGTTCAAAGGCACCGGTACCCGCACGGCGCTCGACATTGCGTCCTCCTTCGACGCGGTGGGCGGAGAATCCAATGCGCTGACCGCCAAAGAACACACCTGCTACTACGCGCGTGTGCTCGACGACGACGCGCCCATGGCCGTGGACGTCATCACCGATATGGTGACCAACGCCCTGCTTGATCCCGCCCACCTGGAGCAGGAACGCGGGGTGATTCTCGAAGAAATCGCGATGGATCAGGACGACCCGACCGACGTCGCCTTCGAGAACTTCGTGGAGCAGCTCATGGGCGCCAACCCCCTCGGACGCCCCATCGGCGGCACCCCCGAGGAGATTCAGGCGGTCCCGCGTGACGCCGTGTGGGAGCACTACAAGCGCTACTACACCCCGGATCGCCTGGTGATTTCCGCCGCCGGTTCCCTGGAGCACAGCACCATGGTTCGCCTCGTGCTGGAGTCGCTCACCCGCTACGGCTGGGACCTGCGGGAGGGCGTGGCCCCCGCGCCGCGCCGTGTGCGTACCGACAGCGGCATCGTACCGCTGAGCGAGCTGCGCGAGGTGCAGAAGGGCTTTGAGCAGACCAACATCGTGATGGGTTGCCCGAGCATCATCGCGGGCGACGACCGCCGCTACGCGTTGAGCGTGCTGACCAGCGCGTTTGGTGCGGGCATGTCCTCACGCCTGTTCCAGGAGATCCGCGAGAAGCGCGGCCTGGCGTACAGCACCTTCGCGTTCTCCGGTGCCTACTCGGACGCCGGCTACTTCGGCATGTACGCCGGCTGCCTGCCTGCCAAGACTGAGCAGGTGCGCGAGGTCATGGGCCACGAGTTCGATAAGCTCGCGGCCGCCGGCATCACCGAGGAGGAGCTGCTGAAGGTGCGCGGTCAGCTGGCCGGCTCCACCGTGCTCGGCAGCGAGGACTCCGGCTCGCGCATGTCCCGCCTGGGCCGCGCGGAGATGGATTCTGGCCAGTTCACGAGCACCGACGAGCTGCTGGAGAAGATTCGCGCCGTCTCCCTCGACGAGGTACGCGATCTCGCCGCCTTCCTGGGTGAGCAGCGGATGATTACGACCATCGTGCGGTAGCTCGTGCGGGGCATTGGCCCCTTGTCGTTTGAAATAGAGCTACGGGAAATCGAAAGGCCCGTTGGTCACTCTCATGAGAGTGACCAACGGGCCTTTCAGCGCGTCAGAACCGTCACCGGGTTAGCGTCACCGGGCCAGCCGGTTCGACGCGAGTACTTGCGCTTTGTGGCTGCGACGCCGCTACTTCTTCTGTGCCTTGGCGATGGCCTGCTCCACGACCCGGGCGTAGAGCTCCTGGCCGGCCGCCTCGGGGTGCACGCCGTCGGAAGCGAGCAGACCGCTCTGGGTCTGCAGGGCCTGGCGAATCGCCGAGTTCCAATCCGCGATAATCACGCGGTCGGAATGTTGGGAAGCAAACTCTCGAATCTTCGTATTCGAGTACTCGATCCAGCTCAGGTTGCGCGGGCCGTAACCGGTCACGAGCACCAGCTTCGAATCGGCGGGCATGGCCGCCAGCACCTGATCGAGCTGACCGTCCAGAATGGTCGAGTTTGCAGTCACCGACAGCACCAGGGTCTTTCGAATCTGACCGTTGGCGCCCATGGACTTAATAATGGGCAGCGCGTTAGCGATGGTGCGTCCCTCAGCCGCATTAATCTGGGCCTCGGGCATCTTGTCGTAGAGATCGGGGGAGGTCGCCACCACGATGGAGTCACCCACGACGGTCACCTGTGAGGAGTCGATGGGGCCGGTGGCCTCCTGGGAGGCCGAGGCGCTTGCTGAGGCGGTGGCCTTCGCATCCTTTCCGTCCTTGGCCGTGGGGTTGGCCGAAGCGCTCGCGGAGGCGCTGGCGCGCGCCTCCTGTCGGGCCTTCAGACGTTCGGCCGCGGCGCGCTTGCCGTCCTCAACGGACTGCTGGGCGGTGGTCATGGCCGGCGCGGTGCGTACGGCCACGCCGGTTGCACCGGCGGCCGCAATCACGAGCAGGGTCAGAGCGATGGGCAGGGCCTTAACAGTGGCGTTCTGGAAGGAGGCGATAACGCGGTTGGCGCTTCCGCGGAAGCCGTGGCGTCGAATCGGGGTCTCAACCCAGCGGTAGGACATCTCGGCGATGGCGAAGGTCGCCACCAGCACGCCGACGTTCACCAGCGGGGAGCGGTCCGCGCCGAGTACGTAGTGCATGACCACGGCCAGCGGCCAGTGCCACAGGTACAGGCCGTAGGAGCGTTCGCCCACCCAGCGCAGGGGCGCAAAGTTCAGCAGGCGGCGCAGGGCCTCGGAGGCACCGGCAAGCATATCGGGCAGCATGCCTTGAATCACGCCGAGAGCCAGCAGGGAAGCGCCGAACAGGCCCCAGGGGATTGCACCGGGTGCCGATTCGGGCACGAGAACCGCGTAGGGAATCAGCGCGAACAGGGACAGCCAGCTAATCATGACGCGGGCGAAAGCAACCACGCCAAAGGGCTGAGCCACGCGGTACAGCACGGACTGCTGCAACGGCGGGTACAGCGACCAGGGGCGCGCAAACGCCAGTAGGGCGCCGAGCAGCAGACCGTACAGGTGAGTGTCGGTGCCGTAGTAGACGCGGCTAATGGGTGCGCCGGACATCAGAAGAGCGGTAGCAACGCTCAGTGACGCAATAATGCCCAACACCATGACCACGCTAAAACGACGCCACGAACGGCGCAACAACAGGCCAAAACCAACAATGAGCAGCGGCCAGACCACGTAGAACTGCTCTTCCACCGCCAGGGACCAGAAGTTCGTGAAGAGCTCCGGGGAGGTCTGCGCGAAGTAGTCGTTTCCGGCGAAGATGGAAATCCAGTTGGAGGAGAAGGTTGCCGCGCCCAGCAGCTGGCGGCCCAGGTTGACCTGGATATCGCCGCCAACGATGAGGCTCACGGGACCCAGCACGAGAATCATGAGGGCGATGGCCGGCAGCAGACGGCGGGCACGGCGAATCCAGAAGCTACCGAGCGCGATGCGGCCGTTCAGCGCACCCTCGCGCAGCAGGAGCGAAGTGATGAGAAAACCCGAGATGACGAAGAAGATATCCACGCCAATCATGCCGCCGGGCAGGACCGTGGGCCAGAAGTGGTACACGATCACCAGGAGCACTGCGATGGCGCGCAAACCGTCCAAACCAGGCAGAATATAACGCCGGTTTGCTTCATATGGGCGTACAGAGGAGGTAAAGAGGGACTTCATACGGTCTGTGTACTCCGAGGGACGGATTGAAAATTAAATACCAACCTATTATAGGTTTGATTCCATTAGATGACGTAGTGGGATTCTTATATGGCGCCGAGAGCCAGCACGTCAGCGCCGGGATTGGGGCGCGAGCGGGCGCTCCGGGAAGGCCGGCCGAGAGACGAGAAGAGGCCCCGGAGGGTCGCGCGGTAGCGCATCGGCGATAATGGAGGAGAAGAAATGGTGACGGGCCGCCCCACAACGGGCCTACCGCCACGGAAGAAGCCACCAGGAAGAAGCGAGGAGAGCGCATGAGCGAGAAGATTTGGAAGGTAGCGGTTCTTGGGGCCGCGGGCCGCATGGGGTCGGAGGCGGTTCGCGCCGTCAACACCGCCGAGGATATGGACCTGGTGGCGGCCCTGGGCCGCGGTGACGACCTGCAGGAGCTGGTCGACTCCGGCGCCGAAATCGTGATTGACCTGACCGTTCCGGATTCGAGCGAGGCCAACGTTCGCTTCGCGGTTGAGCACGGCATGCACGCGGTGGTCGGCACGACCGGCTGGACCCCCGAACGCCTGGACTCCCTGCGCGAGCTGCTGGGCGAGCACCCCGGCGTGGGCGTACTGATTGCCCCGAACTTCGCGATCGGTTCGATTCTGGCCACCGAGTTTGCGGCCAAGGCCGCCCGCTACTTCGATTCGGTTGAAATCATTGAGATTCACCACCCGAACAAGGTGGATGCCCCCTCCGGCACCGCGGTTCACACGGCCCGCAAGGTGGCGGCCGCCCGTGCCGAGGCCGGCGTGGGTCCGAGCCCGGACGCCACGACATCCGATCCGCTGGGTTCGCGCGGCGCGGTGGTGGACGGCGTGCACGTGCACGCGGTACGTCTGCGCGGAATGGTGGCTCACCAGGAGATTCTGCTGGGCGACCCCGGCCAGCAGCTGGTGATTCGCCACGATTCCTTCGACCGCGCCTCATTCATGCCCGGCGTGCTGCTGGGTGTGCGCGAGGTGGCGGCGCATCCGGGCCTGAGCGTGGGCCTGGACGCCTACATGGACCTGTCTTAGGAGGGCACGATGTCTGAACAGACTTCTTCCGAGGGTTCGCCGGCTCCCGCCGAGGCGCGAAGCCGCGGCCCCTGGTGGGCTTCGCTGCGCCTGTGGACGGCGTGCGCGTGCGTTCTGCTGGTGGTGACGGTGCTCATCCTGCCGCTACCCATCGTGGTGCGCGCCTTCATCCTGGGCGTGCTGATTTTTAGCGCGGTCTTCGTGACCGTGGATGCCGGCGGGTTCGGCAAGACCTTCGCCGCGCTGACCTGCACGCTGCTGGTGCTGTACCTGGTGTACACGGCCGATCGTGGCGTGTCCCTGCTCCTTTCGGGCTCGGTGGCCGGCGTGGTGCTGGGGCTCGGCATGATTCTGCTGCCCGTGCTCGGCGCGTGGGCCCTGGTGCGTGAGATTCTCTTTGGAACGCGTATTCAGATGATGGCTCAGCAGCTGTCCGATTCGGGGGACTTGGCGGAGGATAACTTGCCGCGCACCCCGAGCGGTAAGGTGGACCGCGAGGCGGCCGCGGCGGAGTTTGAGTCCTTCGCGGCGGCGGTTGAGCAGGAGCCTGAGAACTGGAAGACCTGGTTCAACCTGGCCTGCATGTACGATGCGGTGGGCGAGCGCAAGCGCGCCCGCGCGGCGATGCGTAACGCGTGGTCGTTGCGCTCGGGTGGCGCCGCGAAGGAAATGCGTTAGAAGCATCGGGAGGAGCGGTTGCGCTCCCGAGGGTTGAGGGGCCGCGCCGGGAGAGTACCCGGGGCGGCCCTTTTGCCGTATGAGTATTAGTTCGGCGAGCCTGGGCGGTCTATCGGGCCGGGGCCCGCGGGAGGCACCTCGGGAACCCACCGCGGCGTGCGGGGGGAGGGGGGGTGCCGCGCGACACTATATGAAAATTTATGCGTTATGTAGTAAAAACCTGCATTTCGGGGGTACCCTGGAAATATGTCTGAGAACCTATCTAACCCCGGCACCTTTGTTGAGCCCGTCTTCGGCCGCCTGCTGACCGCGATGGTCACCCCCTTCGCGCAGGACGGCTCCGTGGACGAGAAGCAGGTGGCAGACCTGGCGAACTACCTGGTCGATAACGGTCACGACGGCCTGGTGGTCTGCGGCACCACCGGCGAGTACTCGACCATGACCGACGACGAGAACGAGCGCGTCTTCCAAATTGTGAAGGACACCGTCGGCTCTCGCGCCAAGATCATTGCCGGCGTGGGTTCAAACGACACCGCGCACACCATTGAGCTGGCCCACCGTGCAGAGAAGGTCGGCGTGGACGGCCTGCTGGTCGTGACCCCCTACTACAACAAGCCGACTCAGCCGGGCGTGTACGCCCACTTCTCCACCGTGGCCAAGGCCACCGACACTCCCGTGATGCTTTACGACATCCCGGGCCGCGCGGGCATCCCGATTGCCCCCGAAACCTACCGCCGCCTGGCCGAGATTGACAGCATCGTCGCCGTGAAGGACGCCAAGGCTGATTTCGGTGCCGCAACCGAGGTCATGGCAACCACCGATCTGCACTACTACAGCGGCGACGACGGCCTGACCCTGCCCTGGATGGCGATGGGTGCCGTCGGCCTGGTGTCTGTGACCGCGCACGTGGCCCCGAACCTCTTCCGCGCGCTCATTGACGCGGTGGTGGCCCAGGACCTCGTGGAAGCGCAGCGCCTGCACCTGGAGCTGGCTCCGATCGTGCGCGCCACCATGGGTCGCGCCCCCGGTTGCGTGGCCGCCAAGGAGATTCTCGCCTGGCAGGGCGTGCTGGGCCAGCCGGTCGTTCGCCTGCCGCACGTGCTCTCCGAACCGGAGGTGCTGGCCGCCATGCGCGAGGACCTGATGACCTCCAGCCTTGCCCACACCCTGAAAAACGCATAAACTTTTATTTAGCTTCTTTTATACGTCCGGGCTAGTGTTCCCGGGCGGCGTGAAGCAGGTTAAGAGAGACTTTTGGCCGCCCACGCGGTAATTTGGCCGCTCATAGCGAATTACCGTGACGTATGCTTTCAGCACGCGTGGAACGCGGCCCCCAACGCGGGCTCCTCGCCGTTACGACGGCGAGGGGTCCGCTCTGGCGTATTTCCCGAGGTGTCCGAAACGACCATGACCCGCCGCGGCACCGATAGGCCGCAGAAACACGTCGCGTAACCCACGGAAACCCCGGAACACTCGGAATCCCCGGAAACTCCACAACATTTGGAACACTCCAGACCCGTATTCGGAGCGAAACTCGCCCCGGAACGCATATCACTAGACTTCCCGTGACGAACGAGGATGCGAACGCAGGCCCGCACGCTAAGGCCCGGCGCCTGAGCCCCTCGAACGAATCACGACACAACAGATAGTAAGAAAATAGAAAGAGGAGACACACGATGAGCGTCTTTGAAGCGAATCTTCCCCTGCCTCCCCGCCTGAAGAAGGGCACCCTGCGCGTTGTGCCCCTGGGCGGCCTGGGCGAAGTCGGTCGTAACATGACCGTGTACGAAATTAACGGCAAGCTGCTGATTGTCGACTGCGGCGTGCTCTTCCCCGAAGAGTCCCAGCCCGGCGTGGACCTGATCCTGCCCGACTTCAGCTACATTGTCGACCGTCTGGACGACGTGGTCGCCATGGTGCTCACCCACGGTCACGAGGACCACATCGGCGCCGTTCCCTACCTGCTGCGTCGCCGCCCCGACATCCCCCTGGTCGGATCCGAGCTGACCCTGGCACTGGTCGAGGCGAAGCTGGCTGAGCACCGCATCAAGCCCTACACCCTCGCGGTGAAGGAACACCAGGTGGAGCGCTTCGGCCCGTTCGAGTGCGAGTTCGTGGCAGTGAACCACTCGATTCCGGATGCGCTGGCCGTCTACATCCGCACCAAGGCAGGCAAGGTTCTGCACACCGGTGACTTCAAGATGGACCAGCTGCCGCTGGACGGCCGCATCACCGACCTGCGCCACTTCTCCCGCCTGGGCGAGGAGGGCGTAGACCTGTTCCTGCCGGACTCCACCAACGCAGAGGTTCCCGGCTTCACCCCGACCGAGAAGCACATCGGCCCGGTGCTCTCAAACGTCTTCCGTGACGCCCGCGGCCGCATCATCGTGGCCTCCTTCTCCTCGCACGTGCACCGCGTGCAGCAGGTGCTGAACGCCGCCGCCGAACGCGGTCGCAAGGTCGTGCTCGTGGGCCGCTCCATGGTGCGCAACATGACCATCGCCGAGAAGCTGGGCTACCTGAAGGTGCCCGACAACGTGCTCGTGGACCTGAAGAAGGTCGACGACTACCGCCCCGACCAGATCGTGATGATGTGCACCGGTTCGCAGGGCGAGCCCATGGCAGCGCTCTCGCGTATGGCTAACGGCGACCACAAGATTCAGATTGAGCCGGGCGACACCGTGGTGCTGGCCTCCTCGCTGATTCCCGGTAACGAAACCAGCGTGTACCGCATCATCAACGCCCTCATGAAGCTGGGCGCCCACGTGGTGCACAAGGGCAACGCGAAGGTTCACGTGTCCGGCCACGCGGCCGCCGGCGAGCTGCTGTACTGCTACAACATCCTTAAGCCCAAGAACGTCATGCCCGTTCACGGCGAGGTGCGCCACCTGATTGCCAACGGCGACCTGGCGATTGAGACCGGCGTTCCCGCACAGAACGTGCTGCTCTGCGAGTCCGGCACCGTCGTGGATCTGCGCGACGGCGTGGCCACCGTGGTCGGCGAGATTCCCTGCGAGTACCTCTACGTTGACGGCCGTTCCGTCGGCGAGGTGACCGAGAGCGACCTGAAGGACCGCCGCATCCTGGGTGAGGAAGGCTTCGTGTCCATCGTGACCGCGATTGACCGCGCGACCAAGCGCGTGGTGACCGGCCCGGACATCCACGCCCGCGGTATCGCGGAGGACGACGCCGTCTTCGACGAGATCGTCCCGAAGATTACCGCCGCCCTGGAAGACGCACTGCACCGCGCACCCGAGAAGGTGCACACCGTGCAGCAGCTGCAGCAGATTGTGCGCCGCACCATCGGCGCGTGGATCTCTCGCCGCCTGCGCCGCAAGCCCATGATCGTGCCCGTGGTCATCGAGAGCACCTCTCCGGACGCTAAGAACTAAATATCAGCGCGGCCGCCTCCCGCAGGTGGCATCGGCTTTCGGGCCGAGGCTGAAACGGGTTACCTGAAACGCAGGGGGCGGGGTCGATACCGAGTGTCGGCCCCGCCCCCTGCGCATCCGGCCGGGCTCGGCGGGTTTCGGCGGGCCCAGCACCCGCGTGCGACGCCCCATCGCAGCCGCTGCGCTCACTGATAACGAAGAAATCGTTAGATTAACGGGAAGGTTGATACTCTAAAAGGTATGGCTCCACGGACCACAAAGGGTCGTAGTACGACCGCTAAGTCAAAGAAAACCACCCGCAAGCGCACCACCTCCTCGAGGGGCGGTGCCCGTCGCGGTGCCGAGGCGACGAATCCTGTCGCCGGCGCCATCGCCTCCGTCTGGCTGAGCATCGCTCACGCTATCGGTGGCGCGGTGCGCTCGATTGGCACGGCGCGCACCGACCTGGAACCCGAACAGCGTCGTGATGGCGGCGCGCTCGTACTGCTGCTCTTCGGCCTCATCAGCGCCGGCGTTGAGTGGTACAACTGGCGCGCCCACACCTCTCTCGGTCTGCTGCGCGCGCCCCTGGACGCCTGGCACACGATGCTCGGCGGCATCTTCGGCCAGGGTGCCCTGCTGATTCCGGTGCTCAGCTTCGTGCTGGCCTGGTGCGTCTTCCGAGGCCCCGACCTGGTCAAACGCAATAACCGGGTGACTCTGGGCTCCCTGATTCTGCTGATTGCGACCTCCCTCTTCTTCGCCCGCCACGCCGGGCACCCGACCTTTGCGGACGGTTTCGAGGCCGTATGGGCCGGAGGCGGCGTCACGGGAGTAATCCTCGGCACCCCCATCGTTCGCCTGAGCGGAGGTATCGCGGCGGTGGAGATTCTGATTCACCTGCTGCTGGCGCTCGCAGGGTTGCTGGTTATGACCAACACCCCGATTCGCCAGATTGTGCCCCGCACCCGGCACCTGGTGGGCCTGGCCCTGGGCGAGAAGCCCAACGGCACCACCCGCGAGCGCTCCTCCTCGGATGATGCAACTCAGACCGTGGACCTGAACGCCGAGGAGCACGACCGCAGCTACCTGTACGGTGACGACGAGAAGCCGGCCCGAGCCTCTTCTTCGGGCGGTGGCCTGATGGCGCGCCTGCGCGGCTGGCTGGGCTTTGGCGTTTCCAAGGGCGATGACGGCCCCCTCGACGAGTACGCCGGTGACGAGGCCTTCGTGAACGCCGTGGTGGACGATGCCCACCCCGAGACCACCCAGATGCCCGTGCAGCCCGCTAACCCCGCTCCCGGCGCGCGCACCGGCGCCAAGCCGAACCGCCTGAGTCGCCTGCCCGGTCGCCTGAACCAGGCTCCCGCCGCGGCTTCGAGCGGCCCCGACCTCTTTGACGTGGAGGCCTCTCAGGCTCCCGCCGCCCGCCTGGATCAGGTGCAGCGCGCCGCGGTGGCGCACGGCCGCATCCCGGGGGAGGAGCCCCTCTTCGACGTGGAAGCCTACGATGGTTTCGGCGGCGACTCCTCGCAGCAGGCTCCCTCCGAGCCCGCCCCGCAGACCAGGCCCCGCGATGTGGTTCCGCCCGCGGGCGCACCCGCTCAGGAGGCCGGCCGAGGTGCCGCCGCGGGTCAGGCTCCGATTCCGACCCGCATGCATTCGGCCGGCGCGCATCAGGGCGCAAACCAGAGTACGAACCAGGGCGCGTCCCAGCAGGCGGCGCGCTCCGGCGGCGGCCTGTCCCGCCCCCTGCAGAACAACACCCAGACCGCGACCACCGAGCAGGCTCGTGGCGAGCAGGTTGTGCAGTCCTCCCGCGGCGCCTACGTGCTGCCCTCGGAGGAGATGCTGGTTTCCGGCCCGCCCGCCAAGGAATCCTCCGAGGTCAACGAGCACGTGGTCGAGGCCCTCACCAGCGTGCTGGAGCAGTTCAAGGTGGACGCCCACGTGACCGGCTTCTCGCGCGGCCCGACCGTGACCCGCTACGAGATTGAGCTGGGACCGGCCACGAAGGTGGAGCGCGTGACGGCGCTGAGCAAGAACATCGCCTACGCGGTGGCCAGCCCGGACGTGCGCATCCTTTCGCCCATTCCCGGCAAGTCCGCGATCGGCATTGAGATTCCGAATACCGACCGCGAGACCGTGGCCCTGGGCGACGTGCTGCGCTCCCCGCAGGCTCACGCGAACCACCACCCGATGGTCATGGGCGTGGGCAAGGACGTTGAGGGCGGCTTCGTGTTGGCCAACCTGGCCAAGATGCCGCACATGCTGGTCGCAGGTGCGACCGGTGCCGGTAAGTCCTCGTTCGTGAACTCGATGATTACCTCGATTCTGATGCGCGCAACCCCCGACCAAGTGCGCCTGGTGATGGTCGACCCCAAGCGCGTGGAGCTGACCGCCTACGAGGGTATTCCGCACCTGATTACGCCCATCATCACGAACCCGAAGAAGGCCGCCGAGGCCCTGCAGTGGGTGGTTCGCGAGATGGACGCCCGCTACGACGACCTCGCCCACTACGGCTACAAGCACGTGGACGACTTCAACAAGGCGGTGCGCGAGGGTAAGGTCCAGCCCGAGCCCGGCAGCAAGCGCACGATTCACGAGTACCCGTACCTGCTGGTGATCGTGGACGAGCTGGCCGACCTGATGATGGTCGCCCCGCGCGACGTGGAAGAGGCCATCGTGCGTATCACGCAGCTGGCCCGCGCCGCCGGTATCCACCTGGTGCTGGCTACCCAGCGTCCTTCGGTGGACGTGGTGACCGGCCTGATTAAGGCGAACGTTCCTTCCCGCATGGCGTTTGCGACCTCCTCGGTCACTGACTCCCGCGTGGTGCTGGATCAGCCCGGCGCGGAGAAGCTGATCGGTCAGGGTGATGCGCTCTTCCTGCCGATGGGCGCCTCGAAGCCGATGCGTGTTCAGGGTGCGTGGGTTTCCGAATCCGAGATTCACGCCGTGGTTGAGCACGTGAAGAAGCAGGCCCCGACCATCTACCGCGAGGACGTGATGGTCTCTGCCGCGAAGAAGCAGATTGACGAGGAAATCGGCGACGACCTCGACGATCTGTTGCAGGCGGCCGAAATCGTGATTACCACGCAGTTCGGTTCGACCTCGATGCTGCAGCGTAAGCTGCGCATGGGCTTCGCGAAGGCCGGACGCATCATGGACCTGCTGGAGTCGCAGGGCGTGGTGGGCCCCTCGGAGGGCTCGAAGGCCCGCGAGGTGCTGGTCCGCCCCGACGACCTGCAGGCCACCCTGGCGCGTATTCGCGGTGAGGAGCCCCCGGCGGCCGACCCGTACGCGAACGCGGTGGATCCGGGGGAGCCGGTTACCGATTATTACGACGAATCCGATGACGAGGGCTCGGAGGACGCCTGGCAGCTGACGGGCCGCTAAGCTCACGCGTTATCCACAAGCGCCCCGCACGTTCGGCGGTGCCCGATGAGGCACCCGTATAATGGACGTACGGGGCGTTTGTGCGTTCCCGATACCCTTCGGTGCCAATATTTGACGGTGGCTGTGCGCGTGCCTCGCGCGGTGTGCGGCCCGCATCGAAACTGCAACACCGGGCTCACCCGTCGAGCCCGCCGACTCAAAGGAGCACCCATGAGCGACGCTCACACCCCAGCCCCCACCGGTGAGGTCCGGGCGGTGCAGCCTCGCACGTCGAATTGGAACGTTCCCAACGTGCTGACGGTTCTGCGCATCATCGCGGTGCCCTTCTTCATCGTGGCGCTGGTCAGTGGCGGTACCTTTGGTGCCGACGACCCGACCCACCGCTGGCTCGCTTGGGTGATTTTCATCCTCGCGATGCTCACGGACTGGGCCGACGGCTACCTGGCGCGTTCCCGCAACCTCATCACGAGCTTCGGCAAGATCGCCGACCCGATTGCCGATAAGTTCCTGACCGGTGCCGCGTTCATTGTGCTCTCGGCCCTGGGCGAGCTGTGGTGGTGGGTGACCATCGTGATTCTGCTGCGCGAGTGGGGCATCACGGTGATGCGCCTGTTCGTCATCAAGTACGGCGTGATGGCGGCCAGCAAGGGCGGCAAAATCAAGACGGTACTGCAGACCGTGGCGCTGGTGCTGATGCTCCTGCCGCTGGGTCAGCTGGGCCTGGGCTGGCTGGTGCCGGGCTGGGTGCTGATGGGCGCGGTCACGGCGATTACCGTGTGGACCGGCCTGGTGTACGTGCGCGATGCCTACAACCTGCGTCGCACCTGGTTGCAGAACCAGGCCGCGCAGAAGCAGCGCGCTCAATAGACGTTGATGGGGGAGTGGCTCATGCCGCTCCCCCGAACTGTACCCGGGGTGAGCGTTAGCGGCGCTCGAGCACCGGGGCGCTCGCGGAAGGAGCGGGTGCGTGAACGGGCGGTCGGGTCGGCCCGGCCGCCGGGAAAGGATGAATCATGGTTCCTCTTCTAAACGAAGGCACCCAGTCGGCTTCGCCCGAGCTGGCGCGCGCTGAGGTTTTTTCGGGTACCCCGCAGGCGGCGGCCCTGCTGCTGCGCGATGCGGTGCGCTCGTGCGCATCCCAGGAGCGTCCGGTGCAGGTGGCCACTGCTGAGTCCTTGACCGGCGGGGACGTGGGCGGCGCGATCTGCACGGTGCCGGGCGCATCGGCCTACTATCGCGGCGGCGTGATTTCTTACGCCTACGAGGTGAAGGCGCGGGTGCTGGGCGTGGACGCTCAGCTGCTTGCGACCGAGGGCGCGGTGAACCCGGAGGTGGCGGCTCAGATGGCGGCCGGCGCGGCGCGGGTGTGCGGTGCCGATTACGCGGTGTCGACCACGGGTGTGGCGGGGCCCGACCCCGCGGATGGCCAGCCGGTGGGCACCGTGTTTATCGGGGTGCACGCCCCGGGCGGGTGTGAGGTGTTCGAGCGCCACTACGACGGGGATCGCGCCCGGGTTCGCGCGGCGGCGAGCGCGGATGCGATTGCGCTACTGGCCCGCGCGGTGCGGGGGAGCGCCTCCGGCTCTTTGAGGGAGAGCCTCTAGGACCCAGCCCCGCGGCGCGTCCCGGTGGCATGACCAGGCGGTGTGTGAGGCACGTGAGGCACGTGAGGCGGTGCTCGTGAAGCTTTGGGGAAGGCACAGGGGAAAGACTCGGGGAGGATATTTTACGATTCAAAGAATTTCCCAGTCTTCTCCCAGCTTCAAGGGAATAAACACATAGCTTGGTCTGTTTGAATGGATACAAGTCTGAAGAAGATGACGAAAACAGCGAGTTTTGTAGCTCGCATCCCAAAAATCAGTTAGGCTTAACTCTGTACAGTCCCGCGCGTCGGGAGGAACTACTCAGGAAAGTGATAAAGAAGCTCATGGCTAAGCAGCGCGTATCAATCAACGGTATTACGAAGTGGAAGGAAATCGACGAGACCCCCAAGCAGGTGGCTCCGGTCGTTGAGGAAGCACGAGTTGTTCCCCTCCGCCAGGCCATCGGTGAGGTTCTTCGCGATGTCCGCCAGCGTCAGGGCCGCACCCTGCGAGAGGTTTCGCAGCGTGCCCGCGTTTCCCTCGGTTACCTGAGTGAAGTTGAGCGCGGTCAGAAGGAAGCTTCCTCCGAGCTGCTGGCCTGGATTTGCCAGGCCCTGGACATCCCGATGTCCCAGATGCTGCGCGAGGTTGCCGATCGTATGGCCGTCGCCGAGGGCGTTCAGATTCCGGATACCGTTCCGGCTGAGCTGTCCGAGCGCTACAAGAACGACTACTACGTCTCTCTCTAAGACGTGAGGGTGCGGAAGCTCCGCACCGCTATTGGGCCGATGCCGTACACCCCGAACGGGTGTGCGGCATCGGTTCTTTGTCGAGCAATGGCGAGACGGAATTGTGAGAATGAAGAACTCGGGTGGGTGCTCCGCCAATGGGCACGCTGCCGTTGGGTACGATGAAGGAGGTCGCGATGAAGCTGAGTGAGTTTTGGGCGCTCATGGAGCACGAATTTGGCGCAGGATACGCCCCGGTGCTGGCTCGGGATCTGGTGTTGGGTTCCCTGGGCCACCGGACGGCGGCGGAGGCGCTGGATGCCGGTGTCAATCCGAAGACGGTCTGGTTTGCCATCTGCGAGGAACAGGAGATCCCGCAGGAGCGCCGCTGGGGCCCGGATAAGGAACCGTTGCGTTAGCTCGGTGTATGGCGGTGCGTCTAAGTGCCGCGGGGATGCGCTACGGGGGAGCGTGGCGGCCGGGTTACGGTGCGCCCCAGGCCCCGAAAGGTGTGCGCGAACCGATTGAGGTATCCTTGGGCGGGTTTCGAATATTCGAAAATATTTGCCGAAATCTTATGCGAGGTATTCGAAAATGCCTCGTAATTTTGTTCGATTCGTGCTAGACTTTTCCACATCGAGAATTTTTCGAAAAATCCGCGGGATTTTTCCACAAATCGTGAAAATGGCCTTATCCTGTCAGGCCGTGACCCTAGAGTAGTCTCAGAAGGAACCGGCAGGCGAAAAGCTGGGGCGACGAGCCCCGCCGATTCCTAGAAACATTATTGACGTCATCACTGACACCACAAAGAACGAGGTACTAACGTGGCTAAGAGCACCAAGTCTCAGAGCGTAGCTCGCGTTCCCGAAGAGGGTCGCGCCAAGGCACTTGAAGCCGTCATGGCACAGATTGATAAGAACTACGGTAAGGGCGCCGTGATGCGCCTGGGTGATAAGGAAACCACCACCACCGAGGTTATCTCTACCGGTGCCATTGCCCTGGATGCCGCTCTCGGCATCGGCGGTCTGCCCCGCGGTCGCGTGATTGAGATTTACGGTCCCGAGTCTTCGGGTAAGACCACCGTGGCCCTGCACGCCGTCGCTAATGTGCAGAAGGCCGGCGGCGTGGCCGCGTTCATCGACGCCGAGCACGCCCTCGACCCGATTTACGCCGCTAAGCTGGGCGTGGACATCGACCAGCTGCTGGTCTCTCAGCCCGACACCGGCGAGCAGGCCCTGGAAATCATGGATATGCTGGTCGGCTCCGGCGCAGTGGATATCGTGGTGGTCGACTCCGTGGCCGCGCTGGTGCCCCGCGCCGAAATCGAGGGCGACATGGGTGACTCCCACGTTGGTCTGCAGGCTCGCCTGATGAGCCAGGCTCTGCGTAAGATTACCGGTCGCCTCTCCGCAACCGGCACCACCGCAATCTTCATCAACCAGCTACGCGAGAAGATTGGCGTGTTCTTCGGCTCGCCCGAGACCACCACCGGTGGTAAGGCCCTGAAGTTCTACGCTTCGGTGCGCATCGACATTCGCCGTATTGAGACCCTGAAGGACGGCGCGAACCCGATTGGTAACCGCACCCGCGCCAAGGTTGTGAAGAATAAGATGGCTCCGCCCTTCAAGCAGGCAGAGTTCGACATCCTCTACGGCGAGGGCATCTCGGTCGAAGGCGGTATTCTCGACCTGGCCGTGGAGAACGATATCGTCAAGAAGTCCGGCGCATGGTTCACCTATGACGGTGAGCAACTGGGCCAGGGCCGCGAAAACGTTCGTAAGCTACTCAAGGACAACCCCGAGCTGACCGAGGAACTGCAGTACAAGGTTCTGGTGAAGCTGGGCATCATCGAGGAGGAGCCCGCCGAGGAGGCCGCAGAGGCCGAGGGCACCGAGAACGATCCGCTGGACGAGCTGGCTGAGGAGTTCTAAACCCTCGCCCGTGGGCCGTTCCCGATAGGATGTGCGGCCCGCTCGACAACGCGTGGTAATCGCCGTGCGCTGTGCTTTTCGCACGGTGCGCGGCGATTGCCGTTTAAGCCGGAACCGGCGGCGGTGCGGCTCGATACAATGGGGGAGCGCCTCCAACCGGAGGCACACGGGCTTCGGCGGGTTAGAAAGAGAGGAGGGGACAGGCAGATGGAACGAGGCGTATTCGGCCAAGACGAGAACGCGCGCGGCGGCGAGCGTGACGGTATGCGCGAGGACGACGCCGGTTTCGCCGCCCTGGACGCAACCGAGCCTTTCTTCGGGTCCTCTCCGGCACAGAACCTCGGTGGCGCGGTGTCGGGCACCGACGGCTTTTCAGGTTTTGAATCGGCGGATGGCGGTATCGCGGCTCACGGAGGCTTTGAACCCCTCACCTTTGAAGCACCCACTGCCCCGGCCGAGCTGGGAGCCTTCGAGGCACTGGCCTTCGAAGCGCCCGCGCCCCTGGCCGAGCCCGTCCTCGACTGGGGGGCTCCGCAGTACGCATCCGCGGAGCCTGGCGCGCCCGCCGTGCCGCGCCAGGCATCTGAAGTGCCCGTATCGCAAAAATCCGGGGCACAAAAATCCGGGGAACAAAAGCCGGTAGAACAGAAGCCCGGGGCGAACAGGCCCGCGAAAACACCGCCGGAAGCATCTCCGAAGACCTCCGCGCCCCAAGCATCGCGGGCGGTAGGATCCGAGCCCAAAAAACTGGCGCAGGCAAAACCTGCGCAGGAAAACGTAACCCGGAAAAACGCAGCCCCGCGCAAGGTTTCCGGGGAAAAGACCTCCTGGAAGATGACGGCCCCAGAGGCAACCGAAGAGTTCCCCGATTGGCATCCGGCGGCCCATGGCTTCCGCGAGGAGCCCATCGCCCGCAACCTCGGAGACGACTACCCCGGCTACTTTCCGGTACCCGCGGCACCCCTTGAACCCGCACCGGGCGGGGGAGCAGGGCAAGGCTCCGAGGAATCTTCGGAGGGCTCGCCGCGCCGTAGCCTGCGGGCGGATCCGAACCTGCCGGCCGTCTCCATCGACGAGGCCCCCGTGCGGGCCTTCACGCCTGGAGGTGCGGAACCCCGCTCCATGGCGGCCGGCCGCATGAGCCGGGCCGGGGCCGCATCCATCGGGTCGGGGCTCACCGCGGAGGAAAAAGAAGAGATTGAGCGCCAGGCGCAGCAGCGGGAGAAACAGCAGAAGAAGCGCTCGAACCGGCAGAAGCCGAGCGAGTACAAACGCGGATTCCGTCGCATGAGCCCGGCGCAGCGGGAGAAGATGCAGAAGCGCTCGCCCTACGCGCCCGCATTCGGGGCCCGGAGCGAGGAAGAGGAAACCCGTAAGAGCCCCGCGGGTCGCGGCTCGGGGAGCAACCTATTCAGGGAGGGAAGTAGCTTGAACGAGAAGCTCACCGCGGCCGAGGAAGCCTTTATTCGGGGTATCGCCGAGGAGGAGGCTCAAGGTATCGGCAGCGGCAAGCGCCCGGCCGCGCCCCGAGCCTCTCAAGCCTCCGGGGTTCGCGCGCCGAGAAACGGCGGGAACGGCTCCGCCGGGATGGGCGGGCAGGGCCCCTCCTGGAAGCAGAAGGTGCGCGCCGACCGCGCCGCCGAGGAAGCCGACCCCTACACCCGCGCCAAGACCATCGTGTACAACCAGCTGGCCTACTCGGCAAAGACCAGGGGGCAGCTGCGCAAGAAGCTCCAGTCAGAAGGCTTCGAAGCCGAGCTCATCGAGCCGCTGCTCGATAAGTTCGAGGCGGCCAAGCTCATCGACGACGCCGAATACGCCGAAACCTTCGTGCGGCAGAAGAGCCGCACCAAGAAGCTCTCGCGCGCCGCGTTGCGCCGCGAGCTGGCAGAGCGCGGGGTGCGCGGCGAGGAAGCGGAGAACGCCCTGGCCCAGCGTACCGACGAGCAGGAACGCGAGGACGCCGCCGAGCTGGTGCGCAAGAAGCTACGCCCCGGCATGGATCTGAGCGACCGCGCCGAGAAGGATAGGGTCACCCGTCGCCTGCTGGGGATGCTTGCGCGCCGTGGCTACTCCTCCTCGGTATCGATGTCGGTAATCCGCGAGGAGCTTGCCGCCTACGGCGCGGAGGACGACCTCTGGTAGGGGCCTGCGGTAGGAAGTCGGCAGGAGGACGGCAGGAGGACTGCGCAGCTACGCTCGGCACTATGACGAGCACAAGGGTGAGCCCGCCACCGAAATACTCTGTGGCGGGCTCACCCTTTTAAAACCCTATAAAGCCCCCTGTCGAAGGCCTATGGCCGTTCCCTACTCGGGTGAGTCCAGACGCTCGGCACATTCGGCCAGGGTTGCATCCTGCGAACCCGAAATCTGCAGGAGCAGGCGCATCAGCTGCGCGCCCTCGCGGCGAATCATCGGGAGCAGAACCGCACGCGGGGAAGCGGAGTAGAGCTCCACGAGCACGCACACCGTGACCGCGGTGCACACCGCGAGATCCTCGGCCAGGTGCGCCTCGAGCGGAGCATCATCGAAGAGTGCGGAGTACAGCGCCGGCAGGGCCCGCTGACGGTCCACCCGGTAGCGCGGGTATTCCGGTGACGAGGGGAAGCCCAGCATGGCCTCGACGAAGGGGAAGCCGCGGTGATGCAGGCAGGTGCCCTCAGCGTCCACGATGCGCACCGGTGCCTCCTCGGCCGGGCCGATAAGCACGTTCTGCGGCGAAAAATCGCCCGAGGACAGCATGTAGACGCGTCCGCGGTTGAGCTTGAACTGTTCGGGAACGGGCGGACGCTTGGTGAAGAAGGGCTGCACCACGCGGCGGAAGCGGAAGGAGAGCTCCTCCACGGCGGGCGGCAGAGTGCTGCGCGATTCGAGGTCTTCGGGAAGCTCAAAACCTTCGCGGTCCTCGAGGTGCTCCTGCTCATCCACGCCGTAAATTCGCTTGAGGCCACGCTCGGCCAGCGCCGGGGAGGCGATGGCCCCGGGGAATTGCGCCTTGCGGTCGGCGCGGGCCAGGTTCGCGCGGTAGCTTTCCACGGCCTCACCCATGATGCCGCTGGCGCCAAGGGAACGGTACGCCTCAATGTAGTAGTTCAGCGCATCCAGCGCCTGCTGTTCGGTGCCCTCCGTCAGGGCGTGGGCGACCGAGTACTGCTCACCCTCGGCGGTTCCGGCGCTTACATCCTCGAGCGCGATGACCCGCAGCTCGGCATCGGCACCGTAGAACCGCGGGAAGAGCCCGGGCACCTGCTCGTTGAGGGCCGGTAGGCCGTAGCGTTCGCGCAGGTACCCGAAGCCGCCGGCGTTCTGCGTGGAATCCTTGCGGCGGTAGCGCTTAAGAATCAGGGAGGACGGCAGGGCCTCGGCGGCCTCCGCGGGGTCGGCTGCCTCAAAGTTCACACGCACCACGACCGAGCGCATGCCGGTGCCCAGAATCCGTACGCTCGCAAGGTCGCGGCCGCCGGATCGCTCCAGGCCCTTCGCCCAGGCCAACATGCGCGAGAGGTTGCGGCGCATCGCGGCGGAGTCTGCGCTCGCCTGGGGCGGCACGGGGGTGTAGAGGGCGATGGCCTCCTCGATGAGAGCATCGATGAGAGCATCGTCGGTAGAGCCGGCCTCGGCGCTAGGGGAGCGCTCGGCCTCGGGGGCGACCTCCTCCGGGTTTAGCACCTCGGGAGCCTCCGCCTGCTGCGCGGGGGCATCGGAAGAGCCAGAGGAATCGTTCGGTGAAAAACGCGAAAAGTTACTACTAAGGGAAACCTGCATAGAGCCATTATCCCCCATCGGATACCCTATAGGGCATGACTTCGACCCTCAGCGATTCCGCCCAGACCACCGAAACCAGCCCCCGCACCTACGAAGTGCGCACTTTCGGCTGCCAGATGAACGTGCACGACTCCGAACGAATGTCGGGTCTGCTCGAAGCTAACGGCTACGTTCGCGCTGAGGAGGGCGTCGAACCCGACCTGGTTGTTTTCAATACCTGCGCGGTGCGCGAAAACGCCGCCAACCGCCTCTACGGTAACCTCGGTCAGCTGGCCCCCGTCAAGCGCCGCCATGAGGGTATGCAGATTGCCGTGGGCGGCTGCCTGGCGCAGAAGGATCAGGACGCCATCATCGAGAAGGCGCCCTGGGTGGACGTCGTGTTCGGTACCCATAACATCGGCTCCCTGCCGGCCCTGCTGGAGCGTGCCCGCCACAACCACGAAGCGCAGGCCGAGCTGCTCGAATCCCTCGAGGTGTTCCCCTCGACCCTGCCGACCAAGCGCGATCACGTGTACTCGGGCTGGGTGTCTATCTCCGTGGGCTGCAACAACACCTGCACCTTCTGCATCGTGCCCTCGCTGCGCGGTAAGGAGAAGGACCGCCGCCCCGGCGACGTGCTCGCCGAGGTTCAGGCGCTGGTCGACGACGGCGCTATCGAGGTGACCCTGCTGGGCCAGAACGTGAACTCCTACGGCGTGGAGTTCGGCGACCGTCAGGCGTTCTCCAAGCTACTGCGCGCCTGCGGTGAAATTGAGGGCCTGGAGCGCGTGCGCTTCACCTCCCCGCACCCGGCCATGTTTACCGACGACGTGATCGACGCGATGGCCGAAACCCCGAACGTCATGCCCGTGCTGCACATGCCGCTGCAGTCCGGCTCCGACAAGGTGCTTAAGGATATGCGCCGTTCCTACCGCTCCAAGAAGTTCCTGAACATTCTGGAGAAGGTGCGCGAGCGCATCCCGAACGCCGTGATTACCACCGACATCATTGTGGGCTTCCCCGGCGAGACCGAGGAGGACTTCCAGGAGACCCTGAAGGTTGTGGAGCAGGCTCGTTTCTCCTCCGCGTTCACCTTCCAGTACTCGATCCGCCCCGGCACCCCGGCGGCGACCATGGAGAACCAGATCCCGAAGGAGGTCGTGCAGGAACGCTACGAGCGCCTGATTGCCCTGCAGGACCGCATCGCCGGCGAGGAAAACCGCAAGCAGCTCGGCAAGACCGTTGAGCTGATGGTCGTGGCGGAGGCTGGTCGTAAGGCCGAGCAGACCCACCGCCTCTCGGGTCGCGGCCCGGACCAGCGCCTCGTGCACTTCTCGGTACCCGAGGGTTGCGAGACCCCCCGCCCCGGCGACATGGTGACCGTGCCGATTACCGAGGCCGGCTCCTTCCACCTGATTTCCGATCCGACCGCCGAGCAGTACAGCCTGCGCCGCACCCGCGCCGGCGACGCGTGGGACCGCTCCCAGGCGGATTCCTGCGGTACCGGCACCACCCAGGTTCCCGGTGCGCCGGTGGGCCTGGGCATGCCGACCATCGGCCTGCGCCCCTAATCTTTCATAGCGAGTCGTGTGCCCCGTTCATCGGGTCCTCATCCTCACCGCGAGTGGGGCAGTGGGAACCGGTAGAATGGGGCGCATGACTATCTCCGAAACTCTGCCCGTTATCGCTATTGTGGGCCCGACCGGCACCGGTAAGAGTGCGCTCGCGATTGAGTTGGCTCTGCGCCTGAATGGCGAGTGCATTAACGCCGACTCCATGCAGTTCTACCGGGGCATGGATATCGGCACCGCGAAGGTCACCGCGGAGGAGATGCGAGGCGTTCCGCACCACCTGCTGGACATTATGGACGTGCGGGACGAGGCCTCCGTAGCGGAGTTTCAGGAGCGCAGCCGCGAGCTGATTGAGCAGATTCGCGGCCGTGGCCGCTACCCGATTCTGGTGGGCGGTTCGGGCCTGTATGTGCGCGCCGCCCTGGATAAGTTGGAGTTTCCCGGCACGGATGCGCGGGTGCGCGAGCGCCTCGAGGAGCAGGCGCGCACCGAGGGCATCGGGGTCCTGCACGCCCGCCTGGCGGAGGTCGATCCTGAGTCGGCTGCGCGCGTGAAGGATGAGCGCCGCATCATTCGCGCCCTGGAGGTGTTCGAGGTGACGGGCCGCCCGTTTTCTGCGTTCATGCCGGTGCGCGAGTACGTGACCGAGAGCGTGCAGATTGGTCTGGATATGGATCGTGTCCTGCTGCATGAGCGTCTGCACCGCCGCGTGGAGCTCATGCACGAGCGCGGCCTGCTGGACGAGGTGCGTGCCCTGAACGAGCAGGGATTGCAGGAGGGGAAGACCGCCTCCCGCGCGATTGGTTACGCGCAGTTTGCCCGCGCCCTTGAGGACGAAGACTACGGCGTGGAGCAGGCGATTGAGGACACGACAATTGCCACCCGCCAGTTCGCGCGCCGCCAGCTGACCTGGTTCAGGGGAGATGAGCGTGTGCACTGGTTGGATGCGCTCTCACCCACCCTTGCCGATGAAGCGGAAGCCATCATCCGCGAAAGCACCCGATAAGCCACAATAACGAGCCGCCGCCGAACAGATACCCCCTCGAACCGGTCGGCGCGGTAAAATCATAGACGGACAGGCCCCCGACGTTTAAGGACAGCATATGAGCGAGAACCCCTCCACCTGGGGCGAGCTGGCAGGATTGACCCTCACCAAGGGTCACGGCACCGGCAACGATTTCATCTTCGTGACGGATGAAAAGTCAGAGATTGCCCTCACCCCCGACCTGGTCGCCCGCGCCTGCGACCGCCACTTCGGTATCGGTGCGGACGGCTTCATTCGCGCTGCCCGAAGCACCTCTTCCCGCGGCGGCCAGAAGCTCCTCGAGGAATACCCCGACGCTGTGTGGTTCATGGACTACCGCAACGGTGACGGCTCCATCGCCGAGATGTGTGGCAACGGCGTGCGCGCCTTCGTGGACTACCTGCGCACCGAGGGCCTGATCGAGCTTGAGGTCGGCCAGACCGTGCAGATTGCCACCCGCGCCGGAGTGAAGACCGTCGCCCGCACCGAGGAAGGCTACGCCGTCGACATGGGCCCCTGGAGCTTCATCCACGGTGACGCCGCCCGCGAGGGAGGCGAGGACTGCCTGGTGTCCGCCCGCGGCCTGAAGACCCCGCGCGCCGGCCTGTCCATCTCGATGGGCAATCCGCACACTGTGGTCATGCTCGGCTCCGAGGGCAAGCTGGACGGCCTGGACCTGTACAGCCAGCCGCAGGTTAACCCCGCACCCGCAGACGGCACGAACGTCGAATTCGTGGTGCCGGTCGAGCTGGAAAATGACGGCAGCACCCACGTGGGCGCTATCCGGATGCGCGTGCACGAACGCGGTGTGGGCGAGACCCTCTCCTGCGGTACCGGCGCCTGTGCGGCTGCCGCAGCCACCCGGTTCTGGGGCGGCGAGGAGGCGCCGGACGAATGGCTCGTGCACGTGCCCGGCGGTACCCTGGCCGTCACCTTCGTGCTCGGCCCGGACGACCTCGAGCACGTGGTGCTGGCCGGCCCGGCGCAGATGGTTTCGACCGTGGTGCTACGCTAGGGGAACGAGCTAAGGTACTGCCCCGGAACCGGAGCGCGCAGAGACTTGATATAGAAAAGCGGCGGGTGTTTTCTGAGATCCTTTCAGAAAACACCCGCCGCTATGTCTTAAACGGTTGGCGACATTCGCCGAGCGGTTTTAGCCGGGTGGCTTTCGCCGGGCGGTTTAGGCCCCGTGGCGGTGCACCAGCAGAATACGGAAGCCCTTCGCCGTTGCGTAGCGCGACACCTCAAACTCGCCGGGGTACAGCTCCTCCAGCTTCGCATCCAGCCACTTCTGCAGCGAGTCGGAGCCGAGGTTCTTCTGCACCACCAGGTACGCGTCCCCCTCCGGGGCCAGGCGCGGCAGCCAGGTCAGCAGAATTTCGTGCAGAACCTCCTTGCCCACGCGAATCGGCGGGTTCGACCAGATGGTGTCAAAGCGCAGTTCGGGATCCACCGAGTCGGGGGTTCCCACGGTGACGTTCGGCAGCCCGAGCGCGGCGGCGTTGCGCTCGGTCAGGCTGATAGAGCGGGAGTTGACGTCCACCGCGTGTACCTGAGCCTGCGGGGCGAGCATCGCCAGGGTCAGGGTGATGGGGCCCCAACCGCAACCGATATCGAGGAGGCGCTCGCCGCGGGGTTCGGGGGTCTCCTGAAGCAGGATGGCCGTGCCCTTATCGATGCCGGATGGGCTGAAGATGCCGTTGGCGGTGGTGACGGTGACCTTGCGGCCTGCCAGCTCCACCTGCACGGGGCGGGGCTTGAACTCCGTCTCGGGGGTCTCAGAAAAGTAATGCTGCTCGCTCATGCTATCCAGTGTACCGGGAGGCCCGCACCGGCCCGGTTCCCGGGGGGCAGAACGGCGTCCCGATCCCGCCTGACGCTCCTGGCCCGCACGGCCCAGCGTTCCTGGCCCGAACGGTGCTGTGCCCGCCTGCACGCCCTGAGCGCACAGGTGACCAAACCCCCTACCCGAGCGGGGCAACGGCGGTAGAATGGAAGGCGTATGACTTCTAAGAATAATTCCGTATCTGAGGCCGAGAAGTTGCCGAGCGACGAGCAGCTGCGCCGCACCGTGGACCGCGTTCTGGGCCGCTCCCAGTCCGCCTCCTCACTGACCACCTACGATGCCGCGGGCACCGCGCATCACGAGAGCGCGCCGACGCGCGGTAGCCGCCGCGTGCTCGACACCCGCGCGCGTGAAATTTCCGATGTTCAGCGTGAGCACTCCGAGTTCGATGGAGATCAGGAAGACCTCGCCGAGCGCCGCGCCCTGCGCCGAGTAGCTAACCTTTCCACCGAGCTGGAGGACGTCACCGAGGTCGAGTACCGCCAGCTGCGCCTGGAACGCGTGGTGCTGGCCGGCCTGTGGACCGAAGGCACCGTCGAGGACGCCGAAAACTCCCTGCGTGAGCTGGCCGCGCTGGCCGAGACCGCCGGCTCCGAGGTGCTGGACGGCCTGGTTCAGCGCCGCCTCAAGCCGGACCCGGGCACCTTCCTCGGCTCCGGCAAGGCCCTGGAGCTCAAGGACATCGTGGAGGCCACCGGCGCCGACACAGTGATTGTCGACTCCGAGCTGGCTCCCTCCCAGCGCCGCGCCCTCGAGGATATCGTCAAGGTGAAGGTCATCGACCGCACCGCCCTGATTCTCGACATCTTTGCACAGCACGCTAAGTCCCGCGAGGGTAAGGCGCAGGTTGAGCTGGCTCAGCTGGAGTACATGCTGCCGCGTCTGCGCGGTTGGGGCGCCTCCCTGTCCCGTCAGGCGGGTGGCCGTGCCGCCTCCGGTGAGGGTATCGGCTCGCGCGGTCCCGGTGAAACCAAGATTGAGATGGACCGCCGCCGCCTGCGCGCCCGCATGGCCAAGCTCAAGCGTGAAATTGCCGCGATGGCGCCGGCGCGTGAGACGAAGCGCCTGAACCGCCGCCGCAACCGCGTGCCCTCGGTGGCTATTGCCGGTTACACGAACGCCGGTAAGTCCTCCCTGCTGAACCGTTTGACCGACGCGGGCGTGCTCGTGGAGAACGCCCTGTTCGCAACCCTGGACCCGACCGTGCGCAAGGCGCAGACCCCCGACGGCATCGGCTACACCCTCTCCGACACGGTGGGTTTCGTGCGCTCGCTGCCGACCCAGCTGGTGGAGGCATTCCGCTCCACCCTGGAGGAGGTTGCCGACGCCGACGTCATCCTGCACGTGGTGGATGCCTCTCACCCGGACCCGGAGGGCCAGATTCGCGCCGTCCGCGAGGTCTTTGCCGAGGTGGACGCCCGCCACATCCCCGAAATCATTGTGTTGAACAAGGCCGACGCGGCCGACCCCTTCGTGCTGGAGCGGATGCGCCAGCGCGAGCCCGAGCACGTCATCGTATCGGCACGCACCGGCGAGGGCATCGAGGAGCTCAAGCAGAAGATTGCGGACACGATTCCGCGCCCCTCGATTGAGGTCAAGCTGCTGATTCCCTACAACCACGGCGAGATTATTTCGCGCCTGCACGAGTGGGACGCAGAGATTAAGAGCACCGACTTCGTATCGGACGGCACCTTCGTGACGGCACTGGTCCGCGAGGACGTCGCCTCGGACCTGGCCGAGTACGTGTTGGAGGGCGACCTGCTGGAGGTTCTGGAGGAGGAGCTGGCCGAGGCCCGCGCCCTCACCGCCGAGGCCGATAGCGCCGAGACTCGCTAGGATCCGGTTAACGTGACGCAGAAGATGACGGGACGCGCCAGCGTGCCCAAAAACGCCTCTGGGACTGTACCCGTAGCCGAGGGCACCCGATTCACCGGGCAGGAGCTTGAGACCCTGCCCGGTGCGAAGGATGCCCTGAACCTGCTCGACGAGGTTGTGGAGGCCACGGGCGGGCAGAAACGTGAAGGTCAGCGCACGATGGCGGCATACGTAGCGCAGGCCCTTGAACTGCAACGGCATCTGCTCGTGCAGGCCGGCACCGGCACCGGTAAGTCTCTGGGCTACCTGGTTCCGGCTCTCGCTCGCGTGGGGGAGTCCGACCAGCCCATCGTGGTGGCTACCGCGACCCTGGCCCTGCAGGCGCAGATCGTGAACCGCGATATTCCGCGTCTTCTGCAAGCACTGGAGCCGCGCCCGGAGTCGCAGGCGCAGGTGGCCCTGCTCAAGGGCCGCAACAACTACCTGTGCCTGCACAAGCTTGAGGGCGGCTACCCCGAAGAGGAACAGGATGCCCTCTTCGACATGCCTTCTTCGACCTCCCGCGTGGGCGAGGAAGTCGTGCGCCTGCGCGAGTGGGCTGACCGCACGGAGACCGGCGACCGCGACGAGCTCAAGCCAGGTGTGTCCGATCGCGCGTGGGCTCAGGTCTCGGTGAGCGCGGCCGAATGTCTGGGCCGCCGCTGCCCGCTGGTGGAGGAGTGCTTTAGCGAGATGGCGCGTAGTCGTGCCGCCGAGGCAGATATCGTCATCACGAATCACGCCCTGCTGGCCATTAACGCTTTCGAGGGCATGAAGGTTCTGCCTGAGCACGAGACCGTCATCATCGACGAGGCCCACGAGCTGGTGGACCGCGTGACCGGTGCGGTTTCCGGATCGCTGACCGTTGCGATGGTTCGCCGCGCCGCTCGAGGCGTGAAGAAACACTCTAAGGCCGATTCCGGGGCCCTGGAGATGGCCGCCGGAACCCTGGAAACCGCACTGGAGGGCCTGCCCGAAGGGCTGCTCAACGGCCTCGACGGTCGTCTGCTCACGGCCCTGTCCGCGGTGAACGATGCGGCCCGCGCCGCGCTCTCCGATACGAAACCCGACGGACAAGAGGCCGACGCCGGCCTGCAGATGGCCCGTTCCCGCGTCTCGGAGGTGCACGAGGTGAGCAACCGCATCCTGGAGGCTTCGGCTGAGCAGGATGTGCTGTGGGTTTCGCGTCAGGGCGGCTGGGAGAACGGCCGCTACGTGGCCGCCTCCGATACCGACCCGGCGACCCTGAATATCGCCCCGCTGAGCGTTGGCCTGCAGCTGCGTGACGGTCTGTTTGCCGACCGCACCGTAATCCTAACGAGCGCGACCCTGACGGTGGGCGATTCCTTCGATGTGGCCGCCGGCGCCCTGGGTTTGCAGGGGGAGGGGGCTCCCCGCTGGACGAGCATCGATGTGGGTTCGCCCTTCGACTACCGCAAGCAGGGCATCATATACGTAGCCGGGGATCTGAAGCCCCCGGGATTTGGCGTGCACGAGGGCCAGCTGGAGCGACTTCGCGAGCTGTGCGAGGCGTCCGAGGGAGGTGCCCTGGGGCTGTTCTCCTCGAAGCGTGCAGCCGAGCGCGCCGCAGAGTATATGCGTGAGCACAGCGATCTGAATATTCTTCTGCAGGGTGAATCCTCGCTGAAGGCTCTGGTGGAGGAGTTTAGCGAGGATGTTGACTCGTGCCTGTTCGGTACGATGAGCCTGTGGCAGGGCGTTGACGTCCCCGGAGACTCCTGCCGTCTGGTGGTGATGGATCGCATCCCGTTCCCGCGACCGGACGATCCGATTGCGCAGGCCCGCACGGAGTCGGTGAACCGTCACCGCGGTAACGGGTTCATGGCCGTCTCTGCGCATCACGCGGCTATCCGCATGGCGCAGGGCGCGGGTCGCCTGATTCGTTCGGTGAATGACCGCGGGGTCGTGGCGGTTCTGGATTCGCGACTCGCAACGAAGCGCTACGGCGGCTACCTGATGAGGGCCATGCCGCCGATGTGGCCCACCCAGAATAAGCAGGCCGTGGTGGGTGCGCTGGCCCGTCTCTCGGAATCCATCGACAGGTAGCCCGTCTACCGTGTGCTGAGCGGCCATTGTGTATTGAGCGGGCGGCGCGTTTTCCCCGCAGGGCTATTTCCCCGTAGAGTCAGAGAAAAGCCCCCGGCACTCGCAAACTTTGAACTGCGCCCCGAAACTTGGACGCTTTAAATAGTAGCCCCTATACGGCTTCCCTCAGGGCCTGAA
>NZ_JBYQJS010000004.1:0-279538 GCF_058213595.1 Rothia sp. SCPM-O-B-18226 (M350)
TTCTTCGTTTTTTCCTCCTCGCCTCGGCGACTCATACAACTATACAGACCCGAATACGGGCCCGCAACCCGAATATGAGTGAAGTAGAACACAAATAAGGGCCTTTAGGTTCATTCTGACCTGAACAGTGGAACAAAACCCCTAGTCAATGCGGGGTAAAGGCCTCAAAAAATCTTCGAAAAAATCTTAAAAATCCCCACGAAAGCCCGAAAATCCCCCAAAAATCACTCCGAAACCCCTACGGAAGCGCAAAAGGCCCCCGAAACGAAGAAAAGATGGGGGAAGGGGCTACCGCCCCTCCCCTGCATCCTTACGTTTCCGCTCCTCGACCAGTTCCCTGACCCGGTTCCCTGGCGTACCCGCCATCAAGAGCAAAGGGGGAGGGCGCCCCTCACGGGACGCCCTCCCCCTTACGTTCATAAACCTACAGAACGGTTATCGCGACAACCTACTCGGCAGCCACCGCACGACGACGGGACACATCGTACAGAGTGATGCCCACAGCCATCGCCGCGTTCAGCGACTCCATCGCCGAATCAATCGGAATCGACACAATCTGATCGCAGTTCTCAGTCACCAGGCGGGACAGGCCCTTGCCCTCCGAACCAACCACCACGCACAGCGGCTCGTTCGCAAGCTCCAGAGCCGGCAGCTCAATATCGCCACCGCCATCCAGACCAATCACAAAGATGCCCTGCTCCTTAGCCTGCTGAATCACGCGAGTCAGGTTAGTCGCCATTGCAACGGGAATACGAGCAGCCGCACCGGCACTGGTCTTCCACGCACCCGCGGTCACCGCAGCCGAACGACGCTCGGGAATAATCACGCCGTCACCGCTAAACGCCGACACGCTACGAATAATCGCCCCCAGGTTACGGGGATCGGTAATGCCATCCAGCGCCACAAACAGCGGCGGAGTCGACAGCTTACCCGAGTGCCAGCGCTCCATCGTATCCAGCACCAGATCGGTAGCATCCGGGTACTTGTACGGCGGAATCTGCATCGCCACGCCCTGGTGCACCGCACCATCGGTCAGACGATCCAGCTCGCTACGCGGAATCTCCAGCATCGGGATGTTGCGCTTATTCGCAATCGTCATGATCTCGCGAACGCGGTCATCCACCTCAATGCGGCTCATAATATACAGGTGCTTCGAGGGAATCTCGGTACGCAGCGCCTCCAGCACCGCGTTACGACCCGTCACCAGCTCATCGCTGGCGCGCTTACCGCCCAAACGAGTCTGGAACTTACGGTTCGTACCGGTCGCCGCACGACGCTCAGCCGCACGCTTCATCTTGTACGCCTTGTGGTAAACGCGATCCTCAGCCTTCGGAGTCGGGCCCTTACCCTCAAGGGCCTTACGGCCGTGACCGCCGGTGCCCTTAGTAGCACCCTTCTTCTTGCTGGTAGCGCCCGGGCGCGAACCTGCCTTAGCCATTCTTCTCTTCCTTCGTCAAAATAATGAATACGAGTCTACGCGAAAAGACCCGCAACGCCTAAGCCCCCAACGCAGAACGCGGGGCACGCCACCAACCTACGCAATGCTCCAGCTCGAACCCTCAGCGCCGTCACGCACCTTCACACCCGCGGAGAACAGCAGGTCGCGCATCGCATCGGCCTTAGCCCAATCCTTCTGGGCACGCGCATCCGCACGCTCCGCCAGAACCGCCTGAATCAGGGAGTCCAGAGCCTCATGCTCGGCATCCGAGGCGCCCTCAGCGTTAAAGCTCATCAGCTGCGCCAGGCCCAGCACCTCAGCCATAGCCATCACGGCATTAGCGGCCTCCGAAGCGTCCTCACCGGCAGCGAGCGCTGCATTACCCGCGCGAGTCTGCTCATGCAGAACCGCCAGGGCACGAGGAATGTTCATATCGTCATCCATCGCCTCGGCGAAAGCCTCGGGCACCTCGCGGTCGGGCTTCAGCAAATCCTGAGTTGCGGCCAGGAACGATTCAACACGCTCAATAGCCGTTGCCGCCTCCTGCAGAGAAGATGGGCGATAGTCCAGCACCGAACGGTAATGCGCGCTACCTAGGTAGTAGCGAACCACCAGCGGACGGGCCATTTCCAGCATCTGCGCCGGCGAAATCGTATTACCGATAGACTTCGACATCTTCTCACCCTCGTAGGTGACCATGCCGTTGTGCATCCAGAAGTTCGCGAAATCATCGCCGGCCGCGGTCGACTGGGCCAGCTCGTTCTCGTGATGCGGGAAGCGCAGATCCAGACCGCCGCCGTGAATGTCGAAGCGCGAACCCAGGTACTTACCGGCCATCGCCGAGCACTCCAGGTGCCAACCCGGGCGGCCACGACCCCACGGGGACTCCCACGAAGCGGTCAGCGGCTCGCCCTCCTTATAGCCCTTCCACAGCGCAAAATCACGAGGGTCGCGCTTACCGCGCGGATCGGCATCCGCCGAATCCTGCATATCGTCAATGCTCTGGTTGGTCAGCGAGCCGTATTTCTCCCAGGAACGCACGTCAAAGTACACGTCACCCGAGTCATCCAGCGCCGGGTAGGCGTGGCCGCGGTCAATCAGGCGCTGAATCAGAGCAAACATCTCGGGAATATGACCGGTCGCGCGCGGCTCATAGGTCGGCGGATCAATACCCAACGCCGCATACGCCTGAGCAAAAACCTTCTCAAAACGGTACGCGAGCGCCCACCACTGCTCATTCGGGAACTCACCCTCAAAACCGGGCTCCATAGAATCAGCAGACTTCGCCAAAATCTTGTCATCAATATCAGTGACATTGCGGACCGTCGTCACCTTCAAACCGCGGTAACGCATCCAACGGCTCAACTGGTCAAAAACCAACGCCGAACGGATGTGGCCCAGATGCGGTTCACCCTGCACCGTAGCACCACAATAATAGATACGCGCCTCACCGGGCACGACGGGCTCAAACTCGCGAATAGTCGCGGAAGCTGAATCATAAAAACGCATAGTCACACTCTCATTCTACGGGGTCGGCTCAGACGCCGGGGCGATAGGTTACGGAATGGGGCAAGTCGGGCAGAGGCCTAGTGGCGCTCATACACCAGAGCCGTCGCAATCGCCGCCACGCCCTCCCCGCGACCGGTCAAACCCAAACCGTCGGTAGTCGTCGCAATCACCGTCACCGGGGCACCCGCCGCCTCACTGAGCACGCGGTTCGCATCCTCACGGCGCGGCGAGAACTTCGGGCGGTTACCAATCAGCTGAACGCTCACATTGCCGATCTCGAAACCGGCCGCACGCACAATCGCCACGGCCTCCGAAAGAATACGAACACCCGAGGCGCCCTTCATATCCGGGCGGTCCACACCAAAGTTCGAGCCCAAGTCCCCCGTGCCAGAGGCGGCGAAGAGCGCATCCGCGGCAGCATGGGCCACCACGTCGCCATCGGAGTGGCCGCTCAGGCCCCGCTCCCCCGGCCAGTGCAGGCCGGCGATGTGCAGGGGCGTGCCCTCCGGGCCAAAAGCGTGAACGTCAACGCCGGTGCCGACGCGCGGAATAACAGTCATGATGGGTCCTTCGCTCAATAGATATTAGACAGAAGAAGAGGGGATACTCAGGGGCGCGTTCCGCCAAAGAGCGCCCGCGCCACCTTCAGATCCATGGGGGTGGTCACTTTAAAGGCGTCCTCGTGCCCGGCCACCGTCAGCACCGGTTCGCCGGCTGCCTCCATCGCCATCGCGTCATCGGTCAGCAGCTCGGCTTCCTCGGGAGGCAGGGCTCGGCTACGCTCATGAGCCGCCAGTAGCGCCACCACCTCGAATCCCTGCGGGGTTTGTACGGCGCGCATGCTCGAGCGAGCCGGGGTTCCAGTAACCACCGCGGAGGCGTCCACCGTCTTGATGGTATCGACCACCGGCAACACCGGAATAACCGCGCGCACCGTCCCCGCGGCAACGCGGGTGCCCAGGCCCTCCAGCACGCGGTGGTACACCTCCGGCGGGGTGAAAGAGCGGGCACAATCGTGAATCAGCACGTAATCCACCGCGATCTCGGCCTCGCGAAGCGCGTCAAGAGCCGCCACCACCGATGCGGTGCGAGTGTCACCGCCGACCGTCACCAGCGCCTCGGCGCGGTGCGCGTCCTCAAGGAGCTCCGGGCAGAGGCTCTCGCACCCGGCGGGCACCGTCACCACCACGTGCTCGGCAATCCGCGACTCGCGGGCGCCCTGCAGGGCATGGTCGAGTAGCGTACGCCCCTGCACGCGGACCGCGGCCTTCGGAATCGGCTCGCCCAGGCGCGTTCCCGAACCTGCACCCAGCACGATAATGGCCACGCGCGAGGGGTCTTTGCTCTGCCGGTTCTGCGCGGGCTGGTTCTGCACGAAGCGGTTCTGTGCGTTGGCCTCGGCGGTCACGGAATCAGCGGTAAAGCTCATACGTACTCTCCTCGGCTCGACGCTAATTCTCGAACTTATAGCCCAGGCCGCGAACCGTCACCACGTAGCGCGGTGCCGAAGAATCCGGCTCAATCTTGGAACGCAGGCGCTTAATGTGCACGTCCAGGGTCTTCGTGTCACCCACGTAGTCCGCGCCCCACACACGCTCAATCAGCTGTCCGCGCGTCATCACGCGACCAACGTTGCGCAGCAGAATCTCCAGCAGCTCGAATTCCTTCAGCGGCATGGGTACTTCCTCGCCGTTGACCGTCACCACGTGGCGATCGATGTCCATGCGCACGGGGCCGCCCGTAAGAACCGCGTCCATCGGCATGTCGGGCTCGGCGGAACGGCGGCGCAGCACCGCGCGGATGCGTGCAATCAGCTCGCGCGCCGAGTACGGCTTCGTCACGTAGTCATCGGCGCCCAGCTCAAGGCCAAACACCTTATCCAGCTCGGAGTCCTTGGCGGTCAGCATGATAATCGGTACCGAGGACACCTCACGGAGCTTACGGCACACCTCCGTGCCGGGCATGCCGGGAAGCATCACGTCCAGTAGCACCAGGTCGGCACCCTCGCGTTCGAAGGTGGGCAGCGCGTCCAGGCCATTGTCCACCACAACCGTCTGAAAACCCTCACGCCCCAGCAGGAAGGCCAGGGGATCCGACAGGGCCTCTTCGTCCTCAACAATCAGAATTTTCGTCATACTTTATCCTTGATTCCCATAAAACCTATACCGCTAACACTACACTGTGAGCGGTGCCTCCGGCGCCTCGGTCAGCGGCAGGGCCAACGTGAACGTCGAGCCCTCCTGCGGCATCGAACGCACCGTCACACTGCCGCCGTGCTGAGTCATCACATGCTTCACGATGCTCAGGCCCAGGCCCGTGCCGCCGGTCTGACGAGAGCGAGCCGGGTCCACCCGGTAAAAACGCTCGAAGATGCGCTTCTGCTCATCCTCGGGAATACCCACCCCCTGATCCGACACCTCAATGAGCAGCTGATCGGCCACGCGGTGCACCAGAATGTCCACCTTCGTATGTTCGGGCGAGTAGCGAATCGCGTTCTCCACCAGGTTCTGCACGGCCATACCCAGAAGCTCGGCGTCGCCGTACACCTCGGGGGCGTCCTCAATGCGGCTGGAAACCTGAATGTCCTTCTCCTCGGCAGCCAGGTGGGAGCGGTCCATCGCGTCCGCCACCAGGGTGGGCACGGACACCGGGCCGCCACGGGCAATCACGTCGGTCGACTGCAATCGTGAGAGCTCGATAATGTCGCGCACCAGCGCGGAGAGGCGGCGCGTCTCCTTGTGCAGGCGGCCCACGAAGTACTCAATCGCCTCCGGGTCATCGCTAGCCTGCTCAATCGCCTCCGCGAGTAGGCTCACCGCGCCCACGGGTGTCTTCAGCTCGTGCGACACGTTCGCCACGAAGTCGTTACGCATGCGTTGCACGCGAGAAATTTCGGTGCGGTCGTCGGCAAGCACCAGGATGTATTCGTCGCCCAGGGAGGCCACGCGAACATCCAGGACCAGTGCCTCGCTCTCGCCGCGGTCAATCTCAAAGCTTTGCTCGGCAAAAATGCCGCGGTGGCGCACCGTGCGAATCATGCTAGCCAGCTCGGGCGAGGTGACCGTATGCCCGCGCACCAGGCCCATCGCGTAGGCGCCCGGCGAGGCCTGAACCACTCCCCCCACCTCGTCGATGACCAGGTAGGCGCGGCCAATCACCGCCAGTACCTGAGCCGCACCGTCACGCAGCGTCGGTGCGGATACGAGGCTACGCTCACGCTCACGCTCACTACGGGCCACCGCGTTCATGCTCAGGACGCCGACCAGCAGACCTATCATGCCCGCGATGAAGGCGATCAGACCGGCATCCATACGTTCTCCTCCTGCGTGGGTATCTTCCACAAGTATATTGAACAGCCGCCCACCCAAGAGGTCGGCCCACGCAATGAGCCGCCCACCGAAACGGTGAGCGGCTCATAATCACGCGGGCGCTCTGCAGAGCGAACCTCGCGAGAGGTAATTACTTACCCTGGTTTGCCACGGCTGCGATGGCGTCCTTAGCGGCCTCGGGATCGAGGTACTCGCCAGCCTTAGTGGGCTTGAAGTTCTCATCCAGCTCGTAGTACAGCGGGATACCGGTCGGGATGTTCAGGCCGGCGATGTCCTCGTCGGAGATACCCTCGAGGTGCTTCACCAGCGAGCGCAGGGAGTTACCGTGCGCTGCCACCAGAACGGTCTTGCCTGCTGCCAGGTCGGGCTTGATGTCCGACTCCCAGTAGGGGAGCATACGGCCCAGAACGTCCTTGAGGCACTCGGTGCGGGGAGCGTTCTCAACGTTGGCGTAACGAGGGTCGTGTGCCTGCGAATAGGGGTCGTTGTCGTCCAGCGGGGGCGGCGGAACGTCGTAGGAACGACGCCAGGTCATGAACTTCTCGTCGCCGTATTCCTCGCGGATCTCGGACTTGTTCTTACCCTGCAGGGCACCGTAGTGACGCTCGTTCAGGCGCCAGGTGCGCTTGACGGGAATCCACAGGCGGTCCGCTGCATCCAGGGCGATGTTTGCGGTGTTGATGGCGCGACGCTGCAAAGAGGTGTGCACAACATCGGGGAGGATGTTGCGCTCTGCCAGCAGCTCGCCGCCGCGCTTAGCCTCGGCGCGGCCCTTGTCGGTCAGGTTGACATCCACCCAGCCGGTGAACAGGTTCTTCTCGTTCCACTCGGACTGGCCGTGGCGCAGGAGTACTAGTTTGTAAGTCATGCTTCTATTTTTTCATTTACCCGCCGGTTTGTCATGCCTTCGAGGGCAGAAAATCCGGGTTCTCCCAAAAACTTGCCGGATGCACCGCTTAGCTGGCAGAAAGCCCCGCACCCCGCGCCCGGAAATCGTTCCGGGACGCGGTATGCGGGGCTCACCGTATGCGCTTGCGACGGCCACAAGGTGGGCGCGGATACTCCGCTGAAAACCTCCTAGAAGCGGCGGCCACCCACTACGGGCCACACGCCGGCCAGGAACACGCCGCTCACCACGGCAGCCATCAGCTGCAGCATCAGCATCGTGTTACCCGCGCCGGTGAAGGCCGAGAAGACGCCCAGCACCTGCACCACGGCGGAGACGCCGGTCAGGGCAAGCCAGGTGTTCTTAGGACGCTTGCCCGCGAACTCGTAGGCGTTGGCCGGCGCGGTCCATGCACGGTACAGCGCCAGAACGCCGATCACGGCACCGGCGGCCGACAGCAGCAGGTTAATCAGAAAGGTCGCGTAGAGGACCAGGACAATAGGAGACATTGTATTCCTTCACTCGAGCGGCCGTATAGCCGGGTACCCAGTACCCTAGCACACTACCGTAGCTAACGGTGCCTTATCGAACGGCCTTGAAGGCCTCGACCAGATCATTGTAGAGGTCATCGACGTTCTCGATACCCACGGACAGGCGCAGCATCGACTCGGGAATCGACTCCGGCTCGCTGCCATGGCGGCGGCGGCGCTCCACGAGGGATTCCACACCACCGAGGGAGGTGGCGGGGGTCCACACCTTCAGCGCCTCAACCACGTTGCGGGCGCCCTGCGCGTCGGTATCCAGTGTGATGCACAGAATCGCGCCGAAGCCGGACATCTGCTTCTTCGCGACCTCGTGGCCACGGTGGCTCTCAAGACCCGGGTAGCGCACCTCCGAGACAAAGGGGTGCTCGCTCAGACGCTCGGCCAGCACCTGCGCGTTCTGCACCGCACGCTCCACGCGCAGCGCCAGGGTACGCAGGCCGCGCAGACCCAGCCAGGCCTCCATGGGCCCGGGAATCGCGCCGTTGGTGATGCGGTAGTGCAGCATCGCCTTGTACAGCTCCTCGTTCGAGGTGAGGGTCATGCCCAGCAGCACGTCCGAGTGGCCGGCCAGGAACTTCGTGGCCGAGTGCACCACAACGTCGGCGCCCAGGTCGAGCGGACGCTGCAGAATCGGGGTGGCAAAGGTGTTGTCCACGGCGGTCACGACGCCCAGGCGGCGGGCTGCGGCAAGAATCTCGGGCAGATCCCCCACCTCAAGCATGGGGTTGGTGGGGCTCTCAAGCCAGGCCAGGACCTTCGGGGAGGAGTAGTTCACGTTTTCCGGGGTCACGCCGGCGCGGGATGCGGCGTCCTCCAGGGCTGCGATAACGCTGGCGGTGTCCTCAATGTCCACGCGCACCAGCTCGATGATGCCGCGGCGCTCCAGGTCCTTGCACAGGGTCACGGACGCCATGTAGGCGTGCTTAGGAATCAGGACGATAGCGCCCACCGGCACCAGGTCAATCACGGAGGAAACGGCGGCCATGCCGGAGGGGAACAGCAGGCCGGGCTGGGAAGCGTTCTCCAGCTTAGCGACAACCTCTTCCATGCCCTCCCAAGTCGGGTTCGAGAAACGGGCGTACACGCGGTCGTGCTCAATGTTGACGGCGTCCACGCCGCGGTAGGTGGAAGTCAGAACAATCGGAGGGTTCACCGGCGCATCATGCTCGTGGGCGGGGCGGCCACCGGCGACTACATAGGTTTCAGCGGAATAGTTCATGTCATGGTTATCTGCACTCATGCCTTAAGCCTGGCACACCGAGGCCTCGAACGCATACCTCACCCGGCATTTTCCGCTCAGGATTAACACGCTTTTTACGCGGGGGCGCTGCCAAGTCCCGCGCGAAGGCCGTTGCGGCTCCCACCGGCAGGCTGCCGACGCGCACCGCAGGCCCACGGTGAACCCGGTACCCTTAAGGGGTGATGGATACTCTCAGCTACACCCCCCTCCCCGATTCCGCGGACCCCGCCAACCGCCGCGGGCTCTTCATCGTGGTCGAAGGAGGCGACGGCGCCGGCAAAACCACCCAGCTCACCCTGCTGAATGAGGCGCTCCGCGCCCGAGGCTACCGGGTCGTCACCACCCGAGAGCCGGGTGGCACCGAAATCGGCGAGAAGCTACGCGCCCTCGTGCTCGAGGCGGGCCAGGGTGCTATTGACGACCGCACCGAGGCGCTCATCTTCGCGGCCTCCCGCGCCGCGCACGCGGCTCAGCTGATTCGCCCCGCACTCGCCGAGGGAGCGATCGTGCTCTGCGACCGCTACATCGATTCTTCCGCCGCCTACCAGGGCGTGGGCCGCGATCTCGGGATGAACACTATTGTTGACCTGAGCCGCTGGGCCACCGCAGACCTGGTGCCGGACGCAACCCTGCTCCTGAGCGTGCCCCTGCGCGCCGAGCAGGAGCGCATGACCGAGCGCGGCACTGTGGACCGCATCGAGGCCGAGGGCGCCGATTTTAAGGCGCGCATCCACTCCGCTTTTGAGCGGATTGCTCGCGAGGATTCCAACGGTTCGCACCGCATCGTCGACGGTGTGGGAACGATCGATGAGGTGCATGCCCGCGTCCTTGAGGTGGTCGAGCCTCTGCTGAGCCAACGTATCCTCGATCGTTCCGCCGCGCCGCGGGTAACCGAGCAGAAGACCGAGGGGGATGCATGAGCCTGTGGGATTCTCTGCTGATTCCTGAGCGCGAGCGCGACCAGCTACGCCGCGATGCCGCTTCCTCGCGCCCGACCCACGCCTGGCTGTTTACGGGCGCGGCCGGCGCGCCCCATCGCGAGGCGGCCAAGGTGTTTGCCGCGGCCCTGCTCTGCGAACAGCCCGATCCGCAGAACCGCGGATGCGGTGAGTGCAAGGGCTGCGTGACCGTGATGAACGGTTCGCATGCGGACTTCACGCACTTTAGGACCGAGGCCACGAACATCAGCATCGAGGAGGCACGCGAGCTGGTCATGAAGGCCCAGGACCGCCCGACGGTGGGCCGCTGGCGAGTGATTCTGCTCGAGGATACCGAGCGCATGCCCGAGCGCACCTCGAACGTGCTACTCAAGGCCATCGAGGAGCCGCCCCCGCACACCATCTGGCTGTTGACGGCTCCTTCTCCCACGGATGTGCTGGTCACGATTCGTTCGCGTTGCCGTCCGGTGCAGTTGCCGGTGCCCTCGGAGGAGCAGGTGCACGGGTATCTTCTCTCGCGCGGTGTGGCCGACCCGCTGGCGCGCCGCGCGGCACGCCTGGCCATGGGCGACGCCGAGGAGGGGTACCGCCTGGCCACCGATGAGCAGGCCATGGCCCGCCGGGAGATGACCACCTCCCTCATTCTGAACGTCCGTTCCATTTCTTCGGCGTTTAGCGCGGCGGAAAAACTCACCGACCTGGCAGAACAGGATGCCCAGGCGGTCTCCGCTGCAAAGGATGAGCGGGAGCGCGCCGAGCTGATGGCCCTGTTGGGCATCCGCGAGGGCGAGCGCGTGGCTCCGACCCTGCGCGCCCAGGTGCGCAGGCTTGAAGACCAGCAGAAGCGCCGGGCCAAGCGCGTGGCTTCCGATACACTGCTGCATTCGGTGGCCCAGGTGCAGACCGTACTTCGCGATGCACTGACGCTCTCCCTTTCGGCGCAGCTACCGCTCATTAACGAGCACCTGCGCGAGCCGCTGACAGCGTGGTGCGAGCGTCGCTCCCCCGAGCAGCTCCTGCAGGACGTGCAGGCGATAGAGATTACCATGCGCCGCCTGCGCACGAACGCGAACGCGCGCCTGGCGCTTGAGGCGCTCATGAGCCGCTTCGTCGCGTAGGCTCGCGCCCGAGGTTAAGCAGGCCCCCGCATTTTATTACAGCGATTTCTTCGCCCGGTACCGTACGCTCGCGTTAGCCCGGGCGAACCGGCACCCGCCTAGTTACGGAAACCGTGCACCGGCGAGGGAATACGGCCGCAACGGGCGATAAACGCCTCTGCACTCGGGGTGTGCGTGGGCATGACCGGCGCGCGGCCCAGCAGGCCACCGAACTCGACCATATCGCCCACGCCCAGACCCACGGCCGGGATAACGCGCACGGCGGTGGTCTTGTGGTTCATCACACCGATGGCAGCCTCGTCTGCAATCATGGCCGAGAGGGTCGCGGCGGAGGTGTCGCCGGGAACGGCTACCATGTCCAGGCCGACGGAGCAGATGGCGGTCATAGCCTCGAGCTTATCCAGGGTAATCTGGCCGGCGGCGGCGGATTCAATCATGCCGATATCCTCAGAGATCGGAATGAAGGAGCCGGAAAGACCGCCGACGTTCGAGCAGGCCATGAGACCTCCCTTCTTAACCGCGTCGTTGAGCAGCGCGAGGGCCGCGACGGTGCCGTGGGTGCCGACGGTTTCCAGACCCATCTCCTCGAGGATGTGAGCCACGGAGTCACCGATCTCGGCGGTGGGTGCCAGGGAGAGGTCGATGATGTTGAATTGCACGCCCAGGCGCTCGGAGGCGAGGGTACCGACCAGCTGGCCCACGCGGGTAATCTTGAAGGCCGCCTTCTTAATTTCTTCCGCGCAGGTGTCGAAGGATTCGCCGCGCACCTTCTGCAGGGCGCGGTGCACCACGCCGGGGCCGGAGACGCCCACGGAGATGGTGGTGTCTGCCTCCTGCACGCCGTGGAAGGCGCCGGCCATGAAGGGGTTGTCGCTGACGGCGTTGGCGAAGACCACGAGCTTGGCGCAGCCGAAGCCGTGCGTATCGGCGGTCAGGTCGGCGGTGGCGCGGATGGTTTCGCCCATGAGCTTGACGGCGCTCATGTTGATGCCGGCACGGGAGGAGCCGATATCCACGGAGGAGCAGACCACGTCGGTCTCGGCGAGGGCGCGGGGAATGGAGCGAATCAACTTTTCGTCGGCGGGGGTCATGCCCTTATCGACGAGGGCGCTGAAGCCGCCCACGAAGTTCACGCCCACGGCTTTGGCCGCCGCGTCGAGGGTGCGGGCGAACTCCACGTAGTCCTCGTCATCGGATGCACCGGCCACCAGCGCGATGGGGGTGACGGCGATGCGCTTGTTGACAATCGGGATGCCGAGCTCGGCCTCGATGCCTTCGCAGACGCTCACGAGGTTTGCCGCGCGGGTGGTGATCTTTTCGTAAATCTTGCGGCGGGCTACTTCGCCGTCGGAGTCGGCGCAGTCGAGCAGGGAGATGCCCATGGTGACGGTGCGAATGTCGAGTTTTTCTTCCTCGATCATGCGGATGGTTTCGAGAATATTGCTGTTCATCATGGTGGCCGCCTAGAGGGTGTGCATTGCCTTGAAGATGGACTCGGCCTGAATACGGATCTGCACCCTCTGCTCGCGCTCGACGCCGACCATGGCTTCCTGCAGGTCGATGAGGTTCTGCTCGTCCTTGTTGAAGGAGCAGTGCATAATCATGGTGAAGTATTCGCCCATGATGGTCTGGGAGACGTCCAGGACGTTGACCTTGCGCTCAGCCAGGGCGGTGGTGACCGCGGCGATGATGCCCTCGTGGTCGATGCCTGTAACGGTGATGATGATCTTCACGGTGTTCTCCTTGGGGATGGTGCGAATACTGACGGTGGATGCGTCCAGCTGCCGCGGCGGGCGGAATCACCCGGGTTTTATGCATAGAAGAACGAACCTATGCATACTTATACCAACAATTATAGGTTACCCAGGCCACAGATAACAGGGGAACGGGCACTATTTTGCAAAGCCGCACCCCAAACCTTCAAAACCCGAGAATAAAAAATCCGCGGCTTCACCGATATAGATATCGAAAAAACCGCGGATTCTTATAAGTCTGTGTATCTAAAACCCCTAACGGAACTTAGATATTAAACGTAGGATGCGATATACAGCTCGCCGCTACCGCTCAGCACGGCCTCGGAGGGCTCACCCACGTGCAGTACCGACTCGGTGGCGCCCAGAACGAACTCTTCGGTGCCGTTGCCGTCCTTGGCCTGAATCGTCACCTTACCCGCGACACTCAGGGCCGCGCTAATGCCCTTGAAGGTGTAGCTTAGCGGCTTGCCCTCTTCAACGCGAACACGGGTCACGCTCATGCGCTCATCCCACATGGCGTAGGTGCCCAGGGGTCCGTCCTCGGGGTTGGGGCGCTGGATGACGGGGGCGTCCTGCTTCTCGCCGAGCACCTTAATGAGTTCCTCGGTGTCGATATGCTTGGCGGTCAGGCCGGCACGCATCACGTTATCGGAGGGGTTCATCAGCTCAATGGCGGTACCCGAAACGTAGGCGTGCACCTGGCCGTCGGGGGTAAAGGCGGACTCGCCGGGAGCAAGGTGCACCAGGTTCATCACGAAGGCCACGAGCAGACCGCGGTCACCGGGGTACTTGCCGTCCACGATGCGCACGAGCTCGGCGGCGTCGGCTACCACATCGTTCGAGGCGCCCAGCAGCCCGGGGGCGGTGTCTACCAGGTGCTGCACTGCGGCGGAGGCGGTCTCCTCGGGCAGGCGGATAATCTCGGTCAGAAGCTGCTTGGGGCTGAGCTCGGCACGCTCGGCCAGCCAGGCGGCACCGAATGCGGCGGCCAGGGTCTTGAGCTGCTCGACGGGGCGCACGCCGGTGAGCACGCGCATCGGGCTCAGCGCGATGACGGTCTCGGGCTTGGAGTAGCGGTCCTTGTAGTTGCGGTAGGGCGCATCAATCGCGATACCGCGGGCCTGCTCGTCCTCGAAGCCGGCGATGGCCTGTTCGGGGGTAGGGTGCACCTGAATGGACAGGGGGGCGTCAATCGCAAGGATTTTAAAGAGGAAGGGGAACCAGTCGGAGGTTCGGTCCGGGCGCAGGAAGCGGGAGGGATTCTCCACGATCAGCTCGTTCAGCGGGGATTCGGCGCCGTCCACGGTAGCGCGCGAGGGCGCAGCCGGATGCGCACCCACCCACACCTCAGCTTCGGGCTGTTCGGTGGGTACGGGCACGCCACGCATACGTCCTAGAATTTCGCGTGAACCCCACGCATAATTCTGAATCTGGTTTTTAAGGGAAAAAATCTCACCCATGGGGAAAAATACCTCTCGCCGGGGGCTGTTTGATATAAGTGACGTGATAAAAAACCCATATATTCAGCGGAATTTATAAGGTTTTACCTGCCCATTATAGGGGCTTAGTAGACTTCTTTACCGCTAAAATAAAAGGCGTGACTACTATTAATCTACATGACTCATTCAAGGCGTACGACGTGCGTGGCATCGTCGGCGAGACCATTACTGCAGAGACTGTTCGCGCTACCGGTGCGGCATTTGTCGATGTTCTGGGACTGCAGGGCCAGACCGTCCTGGTCGGCGGCGATATGCGTCCCTCCTCTCCCGAATTCATGGATGCATTTGCCCAGGGTGCAACCGCTCGCGGCGCAAACGTTGAAAAGATCGGTCTGATTTCTACCGACGTTCTTTACTTTGCATGTGGCGTTGAAAACGCCGCCGGTGTTACCTTTACCGCTAGCCACAACCCTGCCGAATACAACGGTATGAAGATGGCTAAGGCCGGCGCCGTTCCGGTGTCCTCCGAAACCGGTCTGTTTGACATCCGCGACCAGGCACAGAAGTACCTGGACGCCGGCGAGATTCCCTCGGTTGAGAAGGTCGGCACCGTGACCGAGAAGGACATCCTCAAGCCCTACGCAGAGTACCTGCGCAAGCTCGTGGACCTCTCCTCCATCCGCCCGCTGAAGGTCGTGGTGGACGCCGGTAACGGCATGGGCGGCATGACCACCCCCGCCGTTCTGGGCGACACCATCCTGCCGGGCCTGCCCCTGGAAATCGTTCCCCTGTACTTCGAGCTGGACGGCACCTTCCCGAACCACCCGGCCAACCCGCTGGAGCCGGCCAACCTGGTCGACCTGCAGAAGGCTGTCGTGGAGCACGGCGCAGACATCGGTCTCGCCTTCGACGGCGACGCCGACCGCTGCTTCGTGATTGACGAGAAGGGTAACGCAGTGACCCCCTCGGCCGTGACCGCTCTGGTGGCCGAGCGCGAGATTGCCCGTGCCAAGGCTGAGGGCAACGAAGAGCCCGTCATCATCTACAACCTGATCACCTCGAAGGCTGTGCCCGAGCTCGTTGAGAAGCTGGGCGGCCGCGCCGTGAAGACCCGCGTTGGTCACTCCTTCATCAAGGCCGTCATGGCCAAGGAGAACGGTGTGTTCGGTGGCGAGCACTCCGCTCACTACTACTTCAAGGACTTCTTCAACGCCGACACCGGTATGCTGGCCGCTATGCACGTGCTGGCTGCTCTGGGTGGCAACGACAAGCCCCTCTCCGAGATCAGCGCGAAGTACTCCCCGTACGTTGCCTCCGGCGAGATTAACTCCGAGATTGAAGACAAGGCTGCCGCTGTGGACCGTGTGCGTGCACACTACGCTAACGCTCCCGTGGTTGTTGAGGATTCCGACGGCACCACCTTCACCAACACCGAAGAGGGCTGGTGGGTTAACCTGCGTCCGTCGAACACCGAGCCGTTCCTGCGCCTGAACCTTGAGGCACCGGATGTCGCCACCATGGAGCGCGTCCGCGACGAGGTTCTGGCTCTGGTTCGCCAGGGCTAAGCTCTTCGCTAGCTACTAAAAAATCCCGCCCCGCAGAATATGTCTGCGGGGCGGGATTTTTTATTTTGATTGCTGATTCCGACTAAGTTTTTCTGTCAAACAGGGGAACCCAGTCGACGAACCGGCTTGCGAGGTTTTTACGCTTCGCGTGCCTGGTCGTGGAGCATCCACTGGTCCGGGCCGAAGATCTCGTAGTTGATGTTCTTGCCGGGGACACCCGCATCCACCAGTGCGGAACGCACGCCCTGCATGAAGGGCAGCGGGCCGCAGAGGTACACGTTGGCGTTGGAGGGAACGTCCAGCTTGGAGACGTCCACGCGGCCGGTGTAGTCACCGCCCTCGCCCTCGATAAAGGAGACGAGGCGACCGTTGGGCAGCTTGCCGACGAGCTCGACGAGCTCTTCGCGCAGGGGCCAGGTGTCCAGGCGGCGGTCTGCGTGGACCACGGTTACGGGGCGCTTCGAGCCCTTCTCAACCAGCTCGGAGAGGAAGCTGAGCATGGGGGTGGTGCCGATACCCGCGGAGAAGAGGTACAGGGGTGCCTCGGGGTCGCCGAAGCCTTCCAGGGTCAGGTCGCCGTAGGGGTTGGAAATCTCGACGACGTCGCCAATCTTCAGCTCGTGCAGGATGGAGGTCATCTCGCCGTTGGGGTCGAGCTTCACGCCGATGCGGCGCTGGTTCTTCTCGCTGGGCAGCAGGGTGTACTGGCGTGCCTGGCGCAGACCGTCGCGTGCGGGAACGGTGACGGAGACGTACTGGCCGCCCTTGGACTCGGTCATGGGGGTGTCATCGGCGGGCTCGAAGGTCAGCACGACGACGTTCTCGCCGGTCTCCTTGCGGTCCACAACCTTGAAGGGTGCGCGGGTCACATCGTTGGCCTGAGAAGCGTACAGGCCCTTCTCCAGCTTGATGAGGGCGTTGCCCATGAGCCAGTAGACCTCGGTCCAGGCGTCGACGATTTCGGGGGTGGCCAGGTCGCCGAGGTTAGCGGCGATAGCCTCGAAGAGGTACTTGTAGACGGTGGGGTACTCTTCTTCCTTCAGGCCCAGGGAGGCGTGCTTGTGTGCAACGCGAGAGAGGACCTCGTCGGGGTAGGAGTTCGGGTGCTCGACAATGTAGGAGGCAAACACGGCGATGGAGCCGGCCAGTGCGCGGGGCTGGGTGCCCTCGAGCTGAGAGGAGCGGGAGAACATGCCGTCCATCAGGTCGGGGCGGGCGGCGAACATTCGACGGTAGAAGTCGGGAGTGATGTCGTTAATGCGCTCGGCGATGATGGGCAGGGTCGCCTCGATAACCGGGCGGGACTTTTCGGAGAGCATCGGTGTATGCCTTCTTCCTGTAACGGTCACCCACGGGATCCGGAAGCGTTGCGGGCCGACGTTGGTGGCGACCCCGAGGTGCCCCGAAGGTCACCCCGTTGGTGACAAAGTGTTTATAAAACACCCCTACCCTAACACTTTGACCTATGTTTGCGTTTTCTCAGGGCGTACTGTGTGCCGGGAGCACCCCGACTCACGGGTACTTAAGGTTTGTTTAGACCTGAAGTGTCAACTAAGTGAGACACAATATATTTGCGCTAGAAAAGCTGATTTCGCGAGTGACTAGCGACGGTGCATGCATAAAAATTCTGCAATGAATATATATTTTCACGAGAAAGTTTGCACACTCACGAAATAATGACTCTGCTCACATTTTTGTACCGTGAGCTCAAATCTGCATATTTTCGAAAATAGTGCACGTTTACAGCCCCGAGTAGTCGTCCCGGAACTAGTCGGCAAGGCTCTCCGCCGAGCCTCCAGATGACCTACGAAAAAGCGGGAATCGCGTTCTCCGGAGGAGCCATTCCGAGCTCCAGAAGGATCGGACCCACGGGGCTGGCACCCGCGGTCAATTCGGTAATCGTCACCGAATCCACGGCAGCATAGAAAGCCTCGCGAGCCCTCGCCAGTACGTTGCGCAGGCGGCAGAACTTATCCAGGGGACAGTGGCCGTTCTCATCCTCACACTCAATCATGGGGATGTCACCCTCAGTAGCACGAAGAATGGTGCCCACCGTCACCGAACGCCCGGATTCCGAGAGCATTACACCTCCGGAGCGACCGCGCGTCGAATCCAGATACCCCTGGTTCACCAGGAACGCCACGGCCTTCGCTACGTGATTGTAGGGGGTATCCACGCCCTCCGCGATCTTCTGGGTCGACAGCTTCTGCCCCGGCTCCAGGGCAGACAGGAGCATCAGCACACGGAGCGAGACATCCGAGAATGCTGTCAAACGCATGGATACTCCTTTACTACTTCGCCTTCAGCGGGGAACCCGCCGAGCATCCGGTGGCACGCGCACCACATCGATCGACCGGGGCGCGTCAAAAACATACACAGGCATTGTATCGATGCGCTCCATGTGCTGAAAGTTAGAGGCCTCTTCCCCACTCGGTTGAAGGTGTCCAAATATTTCTTCGGCTCGTTCGCATTATCTTTTACGGTGCATAGCTTTACATTTCAAATTCGCGCGCTCGGTGCCCGGCAGATAGGCAAGGGGCGGAACCTCAACCGAGATTCCGCCCCTTCAACCGCTCAAAGAGTTAGCGATTTAGCCTCACCAAATTAGTCCTCCAAGGACTTGGCCAGGGCATCGCGCTGCTCGCGAACCTCGGCGGGCAGCTTATCGCCGAACTTAGCCAGCCACTCGTCGATGCCGGGAAGCTCAGCGGCCCACTCGTCCTTCGAGACAGCCAGGGCAGCCTTCAGCTCTTCCTCGGAGATTTCCAGACCGGTCAGGTCCAGGTCTTCCTTGGTGGGAACGGTGCCCAGGAAGGTCTCCTCGCCGCCGGCCTTGCCATCCAGGCGGTCGAAAATCCACTTGACCACGCGAGAGTTCTCACCGAAGCCGGGCCATGCGAAGCCTCCGTCGGGGGTGCGGCGGAACCAGTTGACGTAGTAAATCTTCGGCATGTTCTCTGCACCGTGCTTCTTGCCCAGGTCAATCCAGTGCTGGAAGTAGTCACCGGCGTTGTAACCGATGAAGGGCAGCATGGCCATCGGGTCGCGGCGAATCACGCCGACGGCGCCCTTAGCGGCCGCGGTGGTCTCCGAGGACAGGGTGACGGCGCGGAACACGCCCTGCTCCCAGCTGTCAGACTCGGACACCAGCGGAACGGTGGTCTTGCGACGGCCACCCAGAACGATGGCGCTCAGCGGCACACCCTCGGGGTCGTAGTACTCGGGAGCGAGCATATCCACCTGGGATGCGGGGGTGCAGAAGCGGGAGTTCGGGTGAGCTGCCGGGCGGCCAGACTCGGGGGTCCAGTCCTTGCCGGTCCAGTCAATCAGGTGTGCGGGAACCTCGTCGGTCTTGCCCTCCCACCAGACGGAGCCGTCGTCGGTCAGTGCAACGTTGGTGAAGATGGTGTTGCCCTTGGCAATAGCCTTCATAGCGTTCGGGTTGGTGGAGTAACCGGTACCCGGTGCCACGCCGAACAGGCCGGCCTCGGGGTTGACCACGCGTGCCTGGTGGTTCTCGTCGAACTCAATCCAAGCGATGTCGTCGCCGACCATCTCAGCCTTCCAGCCGTCAATGGTGGGCTCCATCATTGCGAAGTTGGTCTTACCGCAAGCCGAGGGGAACGCTGCGGAGATGTAGCGAACCTTGCCCTCGGGGTTGGTCATCTTCAGGATGAGCATGTGCTCTGCCATCCAGCCCTCGTCGCGACCGATGACGGATGCAATGCGCAGTGCGTAGCACTTCTTGCCCAGCAGTGCGTTGCCGCCGTAGCCGGAACCGAAGGACCAGATTTCGCGGGTCTCGGGGAACTGGACGATGTACTTCTCGGGGTTGCAGGGCCAGGAAACATCCTTCTGGCCGGGCTCCAGGGGTGCACCAACGGAGTGCAGGGCCTTGACGAAGAAGCCATTGGTCTCGTTCAGCTTGGCCAGAACGTCCTTGCCGATGGTTGCCATGATGCGCATCGAGCACACAACGTATGCGGAGTCGGTCAGCTCAACAGCAATCTTGGGGTTCTTAGCCTTCAGGGAGCCCATGACGAAGGGAATGACGTACATGGTACGGCCGCGCATGGAGCCCTCGAACAGGCCGGTCAGGGTCTGCTTCATTTCGACGGGGTCGCGCCAGTTGTTGGTCGGGCCGGCGCCCTCTTCGGTCTCGGAGCAGATGAAGGTGCGCTCCTCGACACGTGCCACGTCGTCCGGGTCGGAGAAAGCGGCGTAGGAGTTCGGGAATTCGTGATCGCTCAGGCGAACAAAGGTTCCGGCGTCCACCAGCTCCTGCGCAAGGCGGTTATATTCTTCCTCGGAGCCGTCCACCCAGTAGATGTGGTCGGGCTGCGTCAGCGCGGCAACCTCGCGAACCCATTCCAGAAGACCCTGGTGGGTGGTGGGTGCGCTCTGCAGCTCCTTTTCGAGTTCGGCAGAGAGAGTACGAGTTGAGGTGTCAGCCATTGACGTTTTCCCCTTCAATCGGTAAATACCGCGGATACTACGTTGATCCGCGATAGGTCTGCGGTAGCGAAGAAGCAGTTAAAAACTACAAGCGTGCAAATAATGGTGAATATGCACGCTTGGACAGAAGCCACTTCCTCGTGATGCTTACAGAATAACGCATTAACGACCCGAACATCCTTCTATGACGTTATTTCTTACGTTCCGCCCGTCACACCTTCAGCAGGAAGACACCGAGGGTAATCAATGAGAAATTCGAGGGCCGGAGGGTAAGAATCGCACGGGATGGAGAGTCTCCTCGGAGGCTCCCCACCTCCTGTTCAGAGCAGCACAAAAATATTTTAAAAAATTTTCCGGGGACCAAAAACCCCGGAATTTCGCGGTAAAACGAGGCATTACAACACTCCGGTGACCCAAAAATGGGACCCTTTTGAGTTTTTCGACTTGCAGGCCCCTCGTAACCTCCGTATAGTATTACCTGTTGCCGCGACGGATTGAAGAAATCCGAAGCGAGGAACATGCGCCTGTAGCTCAACGGATAGAGCATCTGACTACGGATCAGAAGGTTGGGGGTTCGAATCCCTTCGGGCGCACCACCGATCCCCGGTTCTTCGGAACCGGGGATTTTTTGTATCCCCGGACATGTGAGCCCGGACGGGGCCACCTTCCCCTGCCTATTGTGGGCGCGGCGGGTGCATCCTCACCAAAAATCCGCATTTCACCCGCACAATATGACGTGCGCCGGCGCACACCGGTGAAAAAACGCATAGGATGGAAACAAGACCTTCCACGCCCAAGTTGGAGGGACACATCACGCGAAGGAGCACCATGGCTCAGTTATCCATCCCGCAATCCCTCATAGGTGCGCTTATCGATATTGCAGATCTAGGAACACTCGACTACTTCGCCCCCAGCGAGCGATGCGCACACTGGGCCCTCTACGACAATCAACGCCGCGAGTTGCTCTGCCCCTGCGCCCCCGCCGAGGTGCCGAGCGTTGAGAAGCTCTTCGAGAGCGCGGCAAAAATTCTCTACGAAAACTTCCCGCGCTATATCGATACGCCCGACCAGATTATCCCGTACACCTCGCGTCAGGAGCTTATGGCCGCCCTCCTGCGAGGAGATGACACCGCAGAAGGCACCGAAGACACCGGCGCAGAGGGTAACGATGCAGAAACCGTTACCGAGGCCGGGGAAGCTACCGAGGGAATCGTCGTGCAGAGCGGCGAAGAAACGAGTGAATCGGCCGAGGCCGTTGCACCGGCTGCGGAGAAGCCCAAGCCCTCCCCCGCGCTGATGGCTCGCCGCGCCCGACCGGTAGCCGAGCAGGAGACTCCCGGAGAGCAGACGGTCGAGGAGAAGGGTCTCGCCCCCTCGGAGGCCCCCAAGCCCAGCGTCCCGAAGCCCAGCGCACCCAAGCCCTCCGCCGCCCAATTTGCAGCCCCCAAACCTGCCCCGCCGAAGCCCAGCGCACCGGTTGCCCCCGCGCCCCTCGAGGTTTCCTCCGAGACGCGCCCGGCCGCGCCGAAACCGCCGGCGCCCTCCGCGGCCCCCTCACCCAGCATGTTCCGCAAGGCGTCGCTCACCTACCGTCCGCCGCAGATCGAGGAGTACCTGCAGGGCCTGCGTGCCCGGCAGCAGGCAGCAGAGCAGGCCACTGAGCAGAACGCCGCCCCCGAAAACATCGCTTCGGACACCCCGAGCACCCCGACGCCGATGCCCGTGCCCTCCGCCGGAGCCGCGCGGACCGCGACGAAGAACGTTGCGCCCGAGGCTCCCACCCGCCCCACAGGGGTCACCGCGGAAGATCGTGAGCGCGCCTACCGCATCCGTCCCGGGTTGCGTCAGCGCATGGAGCGCGAGGGACTCACCGAGGACCTCGTGCGCACCGTCCTGCGCGAGGGCACGGCGGAACGAGTCAACGACTGGACGATTCGCTTCAGACATGACGACTACCGCGTGGACGTCAACACCGCCTCCGCCGAGCTAATAACCGTCGTCGACGAGTACGAAGCCGAGTGCAATGACGGGGCCAATACCACCCTGGCCCGCGGCGAGTACACCCCGCTCAATGCCCTCGAAATGGCCTTCAGCGAGCGCGCCCGCGTCTTCCTCTCCAAGAACCCCGAGTTCGTCTTCGACATTATGGTCCGCACGCTCGAGAACCCCGAAAGCGTGCGCATGGGTGAGGGCTGGACCCGCATCTACGCCGCGGAGGGGCTGGAGATGACCATCTCCCCGGATCAGCGGACCGTGCTCTCCCTGACCAAGACCCCCGATTTCCAGGCCCTGCACGGCGAGAGCCTTCGCCGCGCGCAGATTGAGGATCTCAGCGATGCCATTAACCGGCAGGCCGAGGCCGCCACATCCGAACAGCCCAAGCATCAGAACGCTCAGAACGCCGAGGAGGAGAAGTAATGTCGGCCAAGCAGATTACCGTTCCTCTCGAGGTGTACGTGCGCCTGCAGGAGCTGGCCTCCCTGGCCGGCTACAGCTACCGCGAGGCGGAGGAGGGGACGGAGCGTACCTGGGACCTCACCAACGACGAGGGCGCCTCCCTGCTCGATGAGCGCGGCGCGATTCGCCCCGAGGCCGCAGAGCTCTACTTCACCCTGATGCCGCTCATCGCCCACGAATTCGTGCAGCAGCAGCAGGCCCTCGTGGAGGCCTACCGCAAGACTCCCAAGCCCGCCGCGGCGCGCGCGAAGATTCGTCCCTCCAACCAGCGGCTCATCCCGCTGACCGAGGTGCCGCTCGAGAATCAGCGTATCGCCGCACGCATCGAGCAGGAGTTTTACGGCGAGGTGCCGGAGAGCCGCCGCATCTACGGGGTACTGCCCGGCGTCATGGACTACATGATGCGCCACGACCTCGGCTACGCCCTGCTGCTCGAGATTATCGAATCCCCCAAGAGCGTGGTGCGCGAGGAGACCGCCGAGGAAAACCGTTACGGCCGCGAGGTCACCCTCTACACCCACGAGGATCTGGGCTACCAGGTTGTGTTGAACCCCCTCACCGTGGAGGTTCTGGCCCTGCGCCCGCTCGAGGCCTCGGCCGGCGGTTACCAGCTCTCCCTCGAGGCTCAGAGCCAGCTCAAGGCGCTGGGCCTGACGAGCGAGTACATTACGCGCATCCTGGATGAGGCCGATAACCGCCAGCCCATTCCTGGTACGAGCCGCACCGTGTACTCCCTCAACGGTTACCAGGTGGAGTTCTCGCACTCCGATCAGCAGGTCATTCGCATTGCGCGCGGTGTTGCCGCGAACCGTAATCCCTTTGAATCTCAGCCGCGCATGAGCGGACGAAAGCGCCAGCGCGGCCGCAAGATCCCGCACGACGTGGACGAGTTCGTTCAGCTGCTGCAGGAGCACGGATTCACGGTGACGATGGGCGGTAAGCACTACGATATCCGCCACGAGGCGCTGGCTCCGGGGCAGAAGGCCGTCACGTCGGTGACTCCCTCCGACTCGCAGCGTTGGCACCTGAATTCTGCGCGTCAGATTCGCAATACCTTCGGTGTTGATCTGCGCTACGCCGATCCGCGCGATAGCGTGCGCGGCATCGTGCGGGGTACCCGCCCCGCAAAGGATGCGCTCCCGGCGGAGGGCTCCGCGCCGGAGGGCGGCAAGCATCCCGCGGATAGCGCGAGCAAGAAAGCTGAAGGGCAGCGTTCCGAGGGTGGGCGGGCCGAATAGCCCGTGCGTATAGACCGGGTTGGCAGACCCGGAGCGCGTTAGGCCGTGCGTCCGCAGAAGGGGCGGGGCTCGGGGGCTGTGCTCCCGGCGCCCCGCCCCTGCGTCTTTATGCTTTCCAAGGTATTTATTTGCACCCCGGGGCAGGAGTAAATGACGGGTCTTTCCCCGCTTGTCAAGGGATCAAAGGGTAGACTAGAAGCGAGCTATACGTGCTCTTCAGCATAAAAATTAATATGCGTTCCCGCAGGATGCGTGACGCTAGAGTTCGGGGTATCACATCGGTGGGGTTAATACCGGCCCCTGCCTCTACAATAGAAACGCATCACTACAGAAGAAGGAGAACGCATGGGCGTAACGATTAAGGTCACTGACGAAGCAGGCGAACACTACGATATTCAGTGGGAAGACCACCACACCCTCCTGGAGACCCTCCAGGCCAACGGCGTGCCGGTCCTCGCCACCTGCGGCGGTAACGCATCCTGCGCAACCTGCCACGCCTTCATTGACCCCGAGCACTACGCGGCTTCCGGTGAGCGCACCGAGGCCGAGCAGGACCTGCTCGACATGGTTGATGATGTCGCAAACGAATATTCCCGCCTGTGCTGCCAGGTTGAGTACGCCCCCGGTATGGACGGAGCAGAAATCCAAATGCAGGCGGCGATGTAACAATGTTTAAATCGGCTCAGGTACTCGCATCAACCACCCTCCTCTGCGGCGTGCTCGCGCTCAGTGGATGCGGCGCGTCCCAGGCCGGTCAGGGTGCAGAGGACACCTCGGCACACCCGAGTGCCTCCGCATCGGTGAAGCCCGGCACGATTAGTGTGGCTTCCGAGAGCCCCAGCGCTTCGGTGGCCCCGGGCTCCATCACAGTTGTCAATAGCGCGTCCCCGGAGCACGGGGATTCTTCCTCCGCTCACGCCGAGGAGTCTAGCTCGGAGAATCACGAGTCGAAGCACGATCATTCGTCTTCTTCCTCGAGCGAGGCAAAGCACGAGGGCCTTCCCCCGGAGCAGAGCGATAGCAATAACGGTGAAGCGCACAACGACTCCGATTCCGGGAACCATCAGAATTCTTCCTCGGATTCCGGTTCCTCTTCTTCGAACTCGAGTTCGTCGAATTCCTCCGGCGGTAACAACGGTGGCAACAGCAACGGTAATAACAACGGTAGCTCAAGCCGATCCGATAATTCCGGCCAGAAGAACGCCGAGGGACCCTCGCAGTGCTCCATGGATGATTTGAACGTTTCGGTCTCCGTGACGAACAACTCCCCCGGTGCACGCACCCTCACGCTGTACTTCCAGAATTCCAGCGATTCACCCTGTTCCCTGCGCGGGTACCCGCGCGTGATTTACGCGGACTCTTCGGGTAATTGGGTGGGGCGAGAGGCTTCTAACTCCTCCGAGTTCATGAACCCCGCCGGTGTGACCATCGCCCCGGGTGATAGCACCACGGTGGTAATGCGCTCCATCAATACGAGCCGCTTCGGCGATAGCTGCGGCGCGCGGCAGGTGGAGGGCTTCCTGGTGGGCCTTGCCGGCGATCGGGACGGCGTTACCGTACCCTTCGACACGACGGCTTGTTCCTCTTCGGTCCCGCAGCTGTCCGTGGGCCAGTTTGGGGCACGCTAGGTAGCGCGACCCAGCAGGCGGCGCAGTAAGACGTTAAACGCGTATATAGTTCAAGGGCGGTTCCCCATCGCGGGGAACCGCCCTTGAACTATTTCTAAGCCTAATTCTTAGGCTCAAGGTTATGTGGCAGCTTCGCTCGTTTTAGACGGAGCGGGTGGCTTCCTCGTGGCTGAAGCGTGCGGAACGATCGTAGCCGGAGGGGATGCCGTGGCCGATATTGACGACCAGGAAAGGCTGCTCGTTGGTACCCGCCAGGAACTCCTTCTTCAGACCCTCGAAGTCTGCGCCGGTCATGGGACCTGCGTCCAGGCCGAGGGCGCGAATCGCGGTGATGAAGTAGCCAGCCTGGATGTGCGCGTTCATATCGGCGGTGGGCTTTGCCAGGTTCTCGTCACCGTAGTAGCCCTTGATGAACTCGGCGGAGTTGGGGTTGAAGGTATCTGCCTTCTCGACCCAGCCGTGATCTGCGGAGAGCAGCGCAATCATGGGTGCGGATTCAGACTTGGGCTTGTTGCCGTCCATCAGGTGGGAGATGAGGCGCTCGCGAGCCTCAGGGCTCTTGATCCAGGTGATGCGCAGGGGCTGGCTGTTGAAGGCGCTGGGGCCGTAGAAGGTGAGCTCCTGGATGCGGCGCAACTGTTCGTCGGTGACGGGCTCGTCGGTGAAGGAATAGGCGGTGCGAGGCTCATGGAAGAGCGCGACGAGCTGTTCTTCGTTCAGGCGGGTCATGATGATTCCTTTGCTGAGTTCTTAAATTATTTTACAAGTAAAATATTGCGGGGTCCGCACGTTATCTGTCAAGTCATCATCACCCCGCACCACCCGTAAATCAAGTGACCCGTAACACGCGTCATAATTGAAGCATGACCGATGCACTCTCCCACTTCTCCGCCCCCGTCCGCGAGTGGTTCCGCCGCGCCTTCAGCACGCCCACCGCCGCGCAGGAAGGCGCATGGGAGAGCATCCGCGAGGGCCGCAACACCCTCATCATTGCACCCACCGGCTCGGGCAAGACCCTCGCAGCCTTCCTCTGGTCCCTCGACGCCCTCTACCGCGAACACCGTGAGCGGGCCGCCGGCACCGCGCAGCCTCCGCGCGGCACGCGGATTCTCTACATTTCGCCCCTCAAAGCCCTCGGCGCCGACGTCGAACGCAACCTGCGGGCACCGCTGGCCGGCATCACGCGACTGAGCGCCGCGGACACCGAAAACGCGCCGGAGGAGCCCCTCACCACCGTGGGTGTGCGTAGCGGCGACACCCCCGCCCGCGAGCGCCGCAAGCTCATCAACAACCCACCGGACATTCTCATCACCACCCCCGAGTCTCTCTACCTCATGCTCACCAGCGCCGCCCGCGACACCCTCACCGGCGTCACCACGGTCATCGTGGATGAGATTCACAACCTGGCCGCCACCAAGCGCGGGGCGCACCTGGCCGTTTCCCTCGAGCGCCTGGACGCGCTCCTGCCCGAACCCGCCCAGCGCATCGGGCTCTCCGCGACCATCGAGAACCCCGACGCTGTGGCCCGTTTTCTGGGCTGCGTGCAGCCCGTGAACATCGTCAACAAACCGGTACCCAAGCGCTGGGACCTGAGCCTGAGCGTTCCCGTTCCCGATATGGCGGCCCTCGGCGGGGCAAACGATTACGGGCAGGGGCTCTACGGGCCGGGCGAGGGGGCAGGAGGCGCACCGAAACCGGCCTTTCCCGCCGCCATGCCCGTTGCCGATCCCTCCGCCGACCCTTCCGCAGAAAGCCCCTCCGCCCCCGGCTACACCCTCGAGGATGCCATCGGGGTTTTCCCCACCGCGCCCTCGGCCGGTTCCGAGGCTCCCGGAGTGCCCGGGGACGAAACCGGCGGAACGGGCGGAACGGGCGCGGAGGAGCTCGCCTCCTTCGGCCTCAACGCCGTTCTTGACCCCGCAGAGGCCTACGCGGAGGCCGCGGGCGGGACGGAGGGGCGCGCCGAGACCTCCATCTGGCCCCGAGTGCAGGAACGCATCGTCGACCACATCGAGAACAACCGTTCTACGATCGTTTTCGTGAACTCCCGCGGGCTTGCCGAAAAGCTCACCGCGGCGCTCAACGACATTCACCTGCGCCGCGAGCTCGCCCGGCGGGGCATCGACCCCGAGGAGTACGCCGCACAGACTGATGTGAACTCCCCCGAGGCCGTGCCTCCCCTGGCCCGCGCCCACCACGGCTCCGTCTCCAAGGAACAGCGCACCCTCATCGAGGAGGCGCTCAAGGGCGGAACCCTGCGCTGCGTGGTGGCCACCAGCTCCCTCGAACTGGGTATCGATATGGGCCACGTGGACCTCGTCATTCAGGTGGCCGCGCCTCCCTCCGTCGCCTCCGCCCTGCAGCGCGTGGGCCGCGCCGGCCACCGCGTGGGCGATATCTCCCGCGGCGTCTTCTATCCCAAGCACCGCGGCGACCTCCTCGGGGCGACCGTGACCCTCGCGGGTATGCGCAGCGGCACCCTCGAGCCGCTCGCAATCCCCGCCAACCCCCTGGATGTGCTCGCCCAGCAGACCGTGGCCGCCTGCGCCCTCGGGCCCATCAGCGTTGACTCCTGGTACGAGGCTCTGCGCCGCAGCGCCCCCTACGCCGAGCTGCCCCGCGCCCTCTTCGACGCCACGCTCGAAATGCTCGCCGGCCGCTACCCCTCCGACGAGTTCGCCGAGCTGCGCCCGCGCATCCTCTGGGATCGAACCCCCACCGAGCAGGCACCCTCCGGCAGTATCGAGGGCCGCCCCGGGGCTCAGCGCCTCGCCGTCACGAGCGGCGGAACCATCCCAGACCGCGGCCTCTTTCCCGTCTACCTCGTCGGCGGGGACGAGGAACGCGGCCCCAAGCGCGTCGGCGAGCTCGACGAGGAAATGGTCTACGAATCCCGAGCCGGCGAGGTCATCACCCTCGGCGCCAGCAGCTGGCGCATCGAGGAAATCACCCACGACGCGGTGCGCGTTACCCCCGCCCCCGGTCTGCCCGCGCGCCTGCCCTTCTGGCACGGCGACCGCGCAGGACGCCCCTATGCCCTGGGCCTGCAAACGGGCGCCTTCACCCGAGCCCTCGCCTCTCTGGAGGCCGCGGATGCGCCCGCCGCCCGCCGACAGCTCGAGCAGCTCGGCCTGGACCGCTGGGCCGTGGACAATCTGCTGGCCTACCTGCGCGAGCAGCGCGAATCCACGGGTGCCGTTCCCTCCGACCGGCGCCTCATCGTGGAACGTCACCGCGACGAGCTGGGCGATTGGCGGCTGATTCTCCACTCGCCCTTGGGCTACTCGGTGCACGCCCCCTGGGCCCTCGCGGTGCGCGCCCGCATTATCGAACGCTACGGCGTGGACGCCTCGGTCATGGCGGCTGACGACGGCATCATCCTGCGTCTGCCCGCGATGGAGGACGTTCCGCCAGGGGCCGACCTCTTCCTCTTCGACCCCGATGAGCTGGAGGGCATCGTCACCGATAGCGTGGCCGATTCGGCTCTTTTCGGCTCGCGCTTCCGCGAGAACGCGGCCCGCGCCCTTCTGCTACCCCGGCGTAATCCGGGCAAGCGCACGCCGCTCTGGCAGCAGCGTCAGCGCGCCGCGCAGCTTCTGGACGTGGCCCGCAAGTACCCCGAGTTCCCCATCCTGCTGGAGACCGCCCGCGAGTGCCTGCAGGACGTGTACGATCTGCCGGCCCTACTACAGGTGCACCGCGCCCTGGAGTCTCGCAGTATTGCCCTGATGGAGGTGGAGACCGAGGCTCCTTCGCCCTTCGCCCGCACCCTGCTCTTCGAGTACGTGGCCGAGCACCTCTACGATGCGGATGCGCCCGCCGCCGAGCGCCGCGCCGCCGCCCTAGCCCTGGACCCGGCCATGCTCGCGGAGCTTTTGGGCACGACCGGGCTGCGCGAGCTACTGGACCCTGCGGTGCTGACGCAGACCCTGGCCCGCCTGCAGCGCACGGGCGAACGCTACCGGGCCTCCGGGGTGGAGGGCGCGGCGGACCTGCTGCGACAGCTGGGCCCGTTGAGCGCCCGCGAGCTGGCCGAGCGACTCCGCCCGGAGTCCGTCGAGCCTGAGCCGGCAACTTCGGATCGATCCGCCGAGCACCGCCCCGCGGAACCCCCGGCGAGCGAGGAGTACGCCCGCGAGCTGGCCGAGCGACTCGTGCACGCGCGGCGCGCCTATTCCTTCGAGGGGCCGGGGACCCCGGAAAGCGGCCCGCAGCTCTACTACGCCGCGGTTGAGGATGCGGCCCGCCTGCGCGACGGCCTGGGCATTATGCCCGCCGCGGCGCTACCGCTCGCCTTCCTGGAGCCGGTGGCCGAACCGCTCGAGGACCTGGTCTCCCGTTTTGCCCGCACCCACATTCCCTTCGGAGTGCACGAGGCTGCGGCCCACTTCTCGCGCTTGACTCCGGTGGGCACCGGCGTGCTTCTCCCCGTGCTGCTGCGCCTGCAGCGCCAGCGGCGCGTGACCTCCGGCGAGTTCCTGCCCGAGGTGATGCGGGGCGCCTCCGAGCGGGCCGAGGGGCCGGGCGGCTCCCCCGAGTGGGTGGATGTGCAGGTTCTACGCACGATTCGCGCCCGCTCGCTTGCGGCACTGCGGCAGGAGATTGAGCCGGTCCCCGCGCGGGCCTACGGATTCTTCCTGCCCGCATGGCAGAACGTTCGTTCTTTATCGGTACGAGTGGCCCGGCCCCTGGCCGAGGCGAGCGCCTACGGCGCGTACCTCGAGCCGCAACGCACGGCCCGAATTATCGACGCGGCACCCGCGCCCCTCACCTCCGCCGCGCCCGAGAACGCCCGGGAGGAACAGACCGGCGCGCCGAACGGCGCTCAAGGCCTCGACGAGCCCGCCCTGCAGGAGGAGCTGCTGACCGCCATCGACCAGCTGGCCGGCGTGCGCATGCCCGCCTCCGCTCTGGAAACGCTCATCCTGCCGGCCCGTGTGAAGGGCTACCGCCCGCACCTGCTCGACGAGCTCATGATGACCGGCCGCGTCTTCTTCACCGGGGCCGGTCGGCTCGGCGGCGCTTCCCAGCGCTCCGACGGCTGGATTCGCCTGCACCTGAGCGAGAGCGCGCCGCTCACCCTGGGCCCCAGCTACCCCGCGGATTTTCTGCGGGAGGAGGAGCCCGAGCTCCTCGAGCGCCTGCAGACCCCCGGCACCCTCGAGCACGCAATCCACGAAGCGCTCGCCCACGGCGGCCTCTTCGTGCCGGCCCTGCGCGAGCGGGTCGTTCAGATTCTCGGTGAGGCGGCGGCCCCCGGCCAGACGGTCTCCTTCCCGGATGCCGCCGAGCTCTCGAGCGCCCTGTGGCGCCTCGTGTGGGCCGGCGTGCTGACGAACGATTCCTTCGGCCCGGTTCGCGCGACGCTTGCGGGGGTCAGGAGCGCGCATCCGACCCCGGCGGCCGCCCCTCGCCTCTCGCGGGTGAGTCGCCGCGGAGCCGGCCGCATCGCGGCGGCGCGAGCCTCGATGGGCCGTTCCCTGCGCGGCGGGTACGCCGGGGGCGGTCCCTCGCCGGTGGCCCCGCAGGATAGCGGCCGCTTCTCTCGCGTAGACTCCCTACTGGGCGAGCCTCTGGATCCCACGGTGGCTGCCCTGGCGCGCGCCGACCTGCTCTTGGACCGCTACGGTGTGCTTACGCGCGGTTGCCTGCAGGGCGAGGACTCCCCCGGCGGCTTCAGCCAGCTCTACCGCATCTACTCCGAGGCCGAGGACCGTGCGCTCGTGCGCCGCGGCTACTTTATCGAGGGCCTGGGCGCCGCACAGTTCGCGGCCCCCGCCACGGTGGATGCGCTACGCTCGGCGGCCGACCGCCTCGGCCCGCGCGATGAGCGACCGCGCCGCACCGCGACCGAGGAGGTGTTCGGCACGTTCACGGTGACGCTTCTGGCCGCCACGGACCCGGCCAACCCCTACGGTGCCGCCCTCGCCTGGCCCGAGCTGTCGAAGCTCTCGGAGGGCTCGGCACCCCTGCGGCACCGCCCGGCTCGCAAGGCCGGCGCCTGCGTGGTGCTTGTGGATGGTGCGCCTGTGCTCTACCTGGAGCGCGGCGCGAAGACCCTGCTCATCTTTACGACCGACCCGGTTCTGCTCGAGGCGGCCGCCCCGGCCATCGCGCGCATGATGGACTCGGGCGGCATGGATAAGATCTCGATTGAGAAGGTCAACGACGTGGAGCTTCTCACCGACTCCCCCACCCTCAACCGGCAGGGTGAGGATCCGGTGCAGATTCTGCGCCGCGCCCTGCAGCATCAGGGGTTCTACGCCACGGTGCGCGGGCTCTCCATGCGCCGGCCTCTCTAGCGCCGGCTCGCCCGTACCGGTTTAGGACGACTCCCCGACGCGACGAGGCATCTGCGAGGGGCCTTCCGCGCACGACAAAGCGCCCCGCGCCTCCCCATGAGGGAGGTGCGGGGCGCTCTGCGTTCCCTACTCACAAACCGGATGGTATTCCCGGAATCCGCCGTGCTCTCGGGGTCCTCGAGCCGGTGGGCCGTGGCGCGATACCTCGGCCCACCGGCTCGAGCCCGGGGGCCCGGCGGAGGAATATCCGTCCGGGGATCCGCGGCCCCATTGTCGTCGAATCCTGCAACCAAACATCGGAGAGGGAAGTTTGCGGACCGTGAGGCTAGTAGCCTCCGGTGAGGGTATCGACGGCGCCCAGGCACAGGTCAATGGCTTCTTCCAGCCCCAGACCGCGGGTGCGCACGGTGCGCTGGTCGCGGGGGTTGAGCTGCACCACGTGCAGGGCGAAGTAATCCACGAGCTGCAACCAGCCGCCGAGAATGACGCGGGTGCGGTCGTTAATCGGCATGCCGGTACGCTTGAGCATCCATTCGAGGTAGTCCGTGGGGTTATTGGGGAAGTCCTCACCGCCGGGGGTGGGGACGCCCGCCACCACGAGGAAGTACGTGCGCAGTGCGTTGCGCAGGGCCTCTTCGGGGTTCTCGTTATGCTCGCCCAACGCCTCGAGAACCGCCTTAGCTTCGCGGCGGGTGACCGCCGCGGCGAGCGAGTCCTTGCCGGGGAAGTAGTGGTAGAGCAGCGCGCGGGTGATGCCCGCATCGCGAGCGATGGCGCTCATGGATGCGCCGAGCACGCCCTTGCGCGCAAAGTGTTCCGAAGCCACCTGAAGAATCTGCTCTTCACGCTCGTGCGGTTCCATTCGCAACGCACTCGCGGTGCGGTGTTCTGCGCCCTGTTCGGTGGACGGCGCAGAAACTTTAGCCTCGGCGACTGTGCCTTGAGGTGCGTGTGAAGTGTCAGATTGTACCGGTGCAACCGGGGGAGTTCCTTTAATCTCAGCTTCCTTACGCTGTTTCTGTCCCATTTCGACCCCTTCGTTCGATTTTTCGAACTTCTGTGTCTTAATCGTAACGCTTTAATGCGCTTCTCAGCCTTTTTAAAAGTATTTATGACGTAGGCTATTCAGCCTACCAGGTCTCTATACGCTTCACATCTTTTAATCTGCAATGGGCTATATACTCTAAATGAAGTATTTATTACTGATGGTTTTACAGGGTTTTCGAAAATAACGTATATATTCATTTGTTTTTGTAAAATTAGCTATATTTTTTTAAATTAAATCCCGAATATTTTCAAAAATGTGTGAGTATTTCGTTTTTATCCCCACCTATTCCCACAAGCGCAGATGAGTGTCAGATAAATCTGCGATTCCTCTAGGCCGCCGCGCCAACCGGTACAGTAGAGCCATGCCCACCCACGATTCCCACCGCGACACGCCGAGGGCCCGTAACACCCCGGAGCTGAGCACCTCCACCCGGATCACCTCCGTGCAGAAAACCTCCGCGCAGAAAACCTCCGCGCAGAAAACCTCCGTGCAGCACGCCAAGCCCGCCCGCCGCACGCATCGCCGCCTGCTGGCCCCTCCGCTGGCGCAGAAGAACGGCATCGACCCCATCCAGCTCGTGCTCCCCCACCCCGAGGAGCTCCCGGAGGAACTCGCCCCCGGCGGACGCGCCCCCGCCACGATTGCCGACTACCTCATCGCGCGCTTCTACCCGAACGACCCGCAGATTATTCACTCCCGCTTCGAAACCGGCGAGGTGCGCCTGGATGACGGCACTGTGCTGACCGCCTCCAGCCCCTACGCGCCCGGCGAGCGCATCTGGTACTTCCGCGAGCTCGCCGATGAGCCCGAACTCCCCTCCGACATGCCGGTACTCTACGAGGACGAGCACGTGCTGGCCATCGACAAACCCCACTTTCTGCCCACCACCCCGCGCGGTTCCTATATCGCGCAGACCGCGCTGACCAAGCTACGCGTGCGCGAGGGCAACCCGCTGCTCATCCCAATTCACCGACTCGACCGCCCCACCGCCGGGGTGTTACTCTTCGCCAAAACCGTTCAGGCGCGCCGCCCCTTCCAGATGATGTTCCAGCACCGCCTGGTATCGAAGACCTACCGCGCCGTGGCCCCGGTGCCCGCCGACCCCACCGCCGCCGAACAAGCCCTGAGCGCGGAGGGGCTGCGGGTGCGTTCACACATTCAGAAGGTGCGCGACGTGTTGCAGGTCCGGCAGCTCTCTGAGACGGAGTGCGTGGCGCGGGGCGTGGAGCCGAACACCCTCACCACCGCGCGCATCCTGGAAACCTTCACCCCCGACCCGGCCGAGGCCGAGGCCTGGGGCGTCGAACCCGGTTGCCCGTGGGGCCTCTACGACCTCGCCCCGCACACCGGTAAGACCCATCAGCTGCGAGCGCACCTGAACCTGCTGGGCGCCCCGATTCTTGGGGACGTACTCTACCCGCGCGTGCTCCCCGACGGGCCCGACCGCTCCGAGCACCCGCTACAACTGCTGGCCTACACTTTGAGCTTCGAACATCCCATCACCGGCGAGCCCATCAGCCTGCGTAGCGGTCGCACATTAAGTGCATGGGAGAGCAAGAACAGCGCGGTGTGGGAGGCAAGCTGAACCCCCGGAGGGACCGGTGATGACCCGGCACCAAAAAATGCGATAATGCAGAAGTAAGACTTCACCGTACACATATAGAGGGCACCGTGAATTCCCAGCCGTCTTCCCACACCGCGCACTCCCCGGCATCTATGAGCGAGTACGCGGAACGCACCTCCTCCCACGCCGAGGCCGCAGCCGTCAGCGTCACCGACACCTTCGTGCACCGCATCCTCGGCGTGCCCGGAGCGCTCATCGGATCCATTCAGGTACCCGACCCCCGCCCGCTGAGCCAGCGCCTCAACACGTGGCACTACTGGTGGCAGGCCCACCTGCTCGAGTGCATCATCGACGCCGGCCAGCGCCACCTGCGCGAGGGTCGCATCACCGAGGCTCAGGAGCAGCTGCACCGCGCCCGCTCGCTGCTGCGCGGCATCAACGTGCGCAACCTTGGCCGCTACGCCAACGACTACTTTGACGACATGGCCTGGCTGACCCTCGCGGTGGGCCGCATGAACTCCTTCTCGATTGAGCTGACCGGCGCAAACGACGTGGCCGCGCAGGACGCCGGGGCCGCCCTCTTCGAGCAGCTCGCCAAGGGCTTCGCGCCCGGCGGAGGCATGAGCTGGCGCAAGTCCAAGCGCGACTTCGTGAACGCCGCGGCCACCGCACCGGCAGCTATCGCATACGCTCGCGCGGGTGACCCGCACGCCGCCGCCGCCCTCATTGACTGGATGAACGCAACCCTCTGGGACGCAGAACGTTCGCTCTATATGGACGGCGTGAACGTTCGCGGCGAGGAGTACGAGCTCGAACGCGGCGAGTACACCTACAACCAAGGCACCGCACTGGGTGCCCTGCTAACCCTGGCGGCCTCCGGCGTGCCCTGCGAGGTGGACCCCATCGAGCGTGCGGAGCGCCTTATTGTGGGCATCGTGAAGCACATGACCGAGGAGGTCGAATTTGTCTCCGGAGCGCGCCGCCGCGTCCTCATCTCTCACGGCGACGGCGATGGCGGCCTCTTCACCGGTATCCTGGTGCGCTACCTGGGCATGGCGGCATCCTCGCCCCTGCTGAGCGACGAGGCCCGCGCCCTGGCCTCCAGCCTTATCTACTCGACCGCCCGTGCCCTGTGGGAGGGCCGCCGCGAATTCGACCCGAACCTGCCGATGAACGAGCTGGGTATCGATCCCAACGAGATTCGCGGTCGGGCGCTCGTGCAGTTCTCCCCGCGCTTCACGCAGGCCACGAGCGAGGCGCTCAAGCCCGGCGTGCCCGTAGAGTTCTCCACGCAGCTGCAGGCCTGGATTATTCTCGAGACCGCCGCGCGCCTGGCCCATGCTCGCGATATCGCTTCGCACCGCGGCTACTAAAACCCGGGCGTATGTTAGGGGTGGGTTCATTGCGGGGGCGTGCGCGCGGGCGTACGGTGAATTTTATGCTTGCTTCAGAATCACAACAGGTCACTGCCAGCCCGAACGCTAACACCATTTTCATGGTGTGGAAGTTCAAGGAAGGCCTCAGCCAGGATGCGCTCATTGAGGGGTTCCAGAACCTCTGCGGGCTCGTCATTAACCTCAACCACACCGCCGCAAACCGCTACTCGCCCGAGAACGCCAGCATTGTGCTGGGTATCAGCCACAGCGCGTGGCTGACCCTGGATCTGCCCAAGCCGCTGCCGCAGGAGCTTGTGGAGTTCGAGGAGATTAGGGGCCATAAGCACACCGCGGTGTCCACTCCCGGTGATTTGCACTTCCACATCCGTGCGACTCAGCCTTCGGTCGCTTACGATATGGCGTCCGCTATTACCGCGGCTCTGCGCGATATTGCTGAGGTGCTCGAGGAGGTGCACGGCTTCCGCTACTGGGACGGCCGCGCCATCATCGGCTTCGTGGACGGCACTGAGAACCCGCAGACCCCCGCGGCACGCGAATACTTCGGCCTCATCGGTGACAATGACCCCATGTACAAGGGCGGCAGCTACCAGTTCGTGCAGAAGTACATTCACGACATGACCGCGTGGAACAACCTGCCCGTCTCCGAGCAGGAAAAGGTCATCGGCCGTTCCAAGCACGACGACATCGAGATGGACGAGGACGAAAAGCCCGCCAACTCGCACTCCGCCGTCGCCAATATCGGTGACGACTTCAAGGTTATTCGCGACAACATGCCCTTCGGCACCGTGGGTAACAACGAGCTGGGCACCTACTTCATCTGCTACGCCAGCACCTTCTCGACCGTTCAGAAGATGCTCATGAACATGTTCACCGGCGTGGACGGCGCCAACTACGACCGCCTGCTGGATTTCAGCACCGCGGTGACCGGCACCCTCTTCTTCGTGCCGACCGTGGATATGCTCGGCGATTTCGCCGGCTAGTCCGGTATACGCCCCCCTGCAACCCCGCCTCCGGCAAAGGAGGCGGGGTTTTCCGGTACCCTAAGTATGAACATTCAGACGGACAGCGCACGCAGATCGAGAGAAGAATGAGCGTTCTAGATAACTCTTTCCCCACCGAAGACTTCGGATTCACCATCACCAGCCGCCTGGCGGACACCGCCTCCCCCGGCGCCGAACGCATCGACGCGAACGGCGGACAGTTCCTCGGTCGCACCGGCGTTATCACCACCCCGCACGGTCAGATTCAGACCCCCGCCTTCACCCCCGTGGGCACCAAGGCAACCGTCAAGGCGGTCCTGCCCGAATCCATGAAGGAGCTCGGCGCGCAGGCTCTGCTCTCCAACGCCTACCACCTGTACCTGCAGCCCGGCCCCGAAATCCTGGACGCGGCAGGCGGCCTGGGTGCCTTCATGAACTGGGACGGCCCCACCTTCACCGACTCGGGTGGTTTCCAGGTCATGAGCCTGGGTTCCGGCTTCAAGAAGGTCATCGACATGGGCACCGTCGCGGACGCTAAGGGCGCCGATGGCCGCCCCCTCGGCGACGACGACGTGGCCAAGGGCAAGGAACGCCTCGCCCACATTGACGACGACGGCGTGAATTTCAAGTCTCACATTGACGGCTCGATTCACCGCTTCACCCCCGAGGTGTCCATGCAGGTGCAGCACCAGATCGGTGCCGACGTCATGTTCGCCTTCGACGAGCTGACCACCCTCTACAACTCCCGCGGCTACCAGGAGGAGGCGCTCGAACGCACCCGCCTGTGGGCGCTGCGCTGCATCGCCGAGCACCAGCGCCTGACCACTGAGCGCGTGGGCAAGCCCTACCAGGCGCTGTTCGGCGTCATTCAGGGTGCACAGTACGAGGACCTGCGCCGCAAGGCATGCCAGGATCTGGGCTCCATGCCCTTCGACGGCTTCGGCATCGGTGGTGCGCTCGAGAAGGAAAACCTCGGCACCATCGTGCGCTGGTGCGCCGAAGAGCTGCCCGAATCCAAGCCCCGCCACCTGCTCGGCATCTCCGAACCCGACGACATCTTCGTCGGCATCGAAAACGGTGTAGACACCTTCGACTGCGTCTCCCCCACCCGCGTGGCACGCAACGCCGCCGTCTACTCCCCCACCGGCCGCTACAACATCACCAACGCGCGCTTCAAGGCGGACTTCTCGCCCATCTACGAGGGCTGCGACTGCTACACCTGCACCCACTACACCCGCGCCTACCTGCGTCACCTCTTCAAGGCCGACGAGCGCCTGGCGGCGACCCTCGCCTCCATCCACAACGAGCGTTTCATCGTGCGCATGGTGGACGACGCCCGCGAGGCCATCAAGGACGGCACCTACTTCGAGTACCGCGACGAGTTCCTCGGTAACTACTACTCCGGTAAGAAGCCCTAAGCCCGCCGACCGCACAGCCCACGACCTCATCAGGAGAAAACCATGAGCATCACCCGCGTCCCCGACGAGGAGCTCCTCGTCTTCGACCACGAGATTGCCGCACCCATCGAAGACGTCTTCGGCGCGTACATGGACCCCGAGCTGCTGGTCCGTTGGTACGGCCCGGCCGGCTGGCACGTGCGCCCCACCGACGTGGTGCTTGAACCCGTGGTGGGCGGCATGCAGCGCCTGTCCATGATCAACGAGGTGGACCCCTCGGTGTCTTGCATCCTGCAGAGCCGCTTTCTGGCCATCGAGCCCTTCAAGGAGATTGAGTACGCCGAGCAGCTGCCCGATCACCTGGGCAACCCCGGCAGCGTGCTGGTCTACCAGCGTCACCGTTTCTTCCCCGAGACCGTGATTACCGCCGACGGCGTGGGGTCCGGAACCCGTATCGTCGTGGAGATCGGCCCCATGCCTCCCTCGGTTCACGAGGAGGTGCGCACCACCTGGCGTTCGACCTTCGCCCGCCTGGATGACGTGCTCGCCACCCGCGGCGAGGCGTAGACCCCACCGCACGGGCTTCTCGAAATAACATGAGCGCCGCGCTGACGATTGAATCGTCAGCGCGGCGCTCATGCTATAGGGTCCGTCTCTTGAATCGCGCGGGCTTTGAGATGCCTGCTAGTTGGTCAACTTCGCGGTGATGACGGTGTTACCGCCGTCCAGGGACACGCACTCGGGGGTCGCGCGGTCCACGCCGTCGCCCGGCTTCCAGTAGCAGCGTGCCGACATGACGGTACGCTCGCCATTGGCCTTGTCGGTGACCTCGGCGGGGTTCTGTACTACGAACTGGCGAATCAGTTCCTTGGCGAAGAGGCAATCCACCGCGCCCGAAGCCACCTGAATCGTGGCGTCGTGCTTCAGGTATCCGGTGGCCTCCAGGGTGCCGCAGGTGCCTCCCGCGGACTTCACCTCGGAGGAGGAGAGCGAGGCGGTGCTCGAGGGGGCCGAAGAAGCTCGGGCCGTCGAAGAAGCCTGAGCCTGACCGCCGGTCTGCGCGCTCGCGGTAGCCGTAGCGCTTGCGGTCGTGATGGTGCCCGGGGTGACGGTCGCCTCCGCGGTCGCGGTCTGCACCGTTCCGGGGGTCGGGGTGGTTTCTGTGACGGTCACGGTGCGAGTGGGGCTGGGGGTGGGAGTTGCCTTCGCGCTCGTCGCGCTGGGGCTGGGGGTCGCGGTGACGCTCGGCGAGGCCGAGGTTCCGCCGCCTCCGGAGCAGGCCGCGAGGGCGAGCAGGAGCGTCGCGCCAAGGGCTGCGGGGGCGTAGCGTTTCGTCCGGCGGTGCGGGTGAGGGGTCTGTGCCGGTTGCATGGTGACCTTTCTGCGTCTTTGGTTCCGGGTTCCTTAACCATTCTAGAACGCCGCCTGTGCGGGGGCTATGCCGCACCTCCACAAGCTATGTATGGGCCCGTCATTGTGGGGAGCCCCCTCCGCGATTCGTCACGTCCGAGATCTCACTCCAATCTAGAACTGGCCGCCGCCAATGGGCACCGAGTAGGTTCCGCCGTCGTGGCAGGTCATCGCGCCTTCCTCCGGCTCGCCGTAGCAGGTAATCTGCTTGCCGGAATCGGTGGGGAACACCGTCACGTTATTCGATCGCAGCATGAGCGTGTTTGCGGTCGTGCTCTCGGCGTGCAGGGTCGCGGGGGCGACATCCTCCACACGCTCGTCGTAGGCTCCCGTGGCAAAGTTCATGCGGGTGACGCGCACCGGTGCCGAGAAGGTGCGGCCCACCGCGCCGTTACCGTCGGTGAGCTGACCGCCCAGACGACGCTCGCAGGTCAGGGTGGACTCGGCGGGGTTCAGCTCGCAGACGGTGCGCTCGTCGTAGCTCTTGAAGCGGTAGTAGCCGGCACCGGAATCGTAGCGGGCAGGCTCCATGAGGAACGGGATCTCGGGGGCGTCCGGGTTCTGCAGGCGAGCCACGAAGGCGGTGTCCTCGCCGATGGTGCACTCGGGGGCGCCGCGATCTTCGCGGCGGTTTTCGGCCATCTCGTACTGCGGGTTCCAGTAGCAGGTGGCATCCTGAACCTTCGCGATTTGGTTCTGGGTCAGGTTGTCGTCGGCCCGCGGGGTGGTGACGTACTCGGTCAGCACGTCCAGGGCGTGGGCGCAGTCCACGGTGCCGCGCAGCACCATGATTTCCGCGCCGGTCTTCAGGTAGCCCTTGCGGCCAATGTGCCCGCAACGCTCACCGGCGGAGGCGCGTTCGACCTCCACCTTCTCGGGCGCGCGCGGCGTCTCAGCGGCGGTGGGGCTGGCATCCGCGACGGGAGTTGCCTTTGCCTCAACGCTCGCCGAGGATTCGGAGGGGGCGGGCTCAGCGGTTGAGGCGGGTGCCGTGGTTTCCGTGACGGTCGGCCCGGTCGTTGCGTGCGGCGTCGGTGTGTTCGGAGCCGGCGTGGCCGTGGAGGAAGGCAGCGGGTGGCGGGTGGGTGAGGCCGTGGCGGTGGGGTTCGGGGAGGACTCGGCGGTGCTCTGGGAGCCGCCGAAGCATCCGGTCAGGGCGAAGAGTAGGGCGGTGGCGCATCCGGTGGCGCGCACGGTGCGGCGACCCCAGCCTGCGGGGGCTACCTGGGTGTGGTGAAACGACATTGTTCTCTCCTGGGCTGTACCTTTTGCACCCTTTGCAGAAGGTACCTTAAGCATACGCGTTTCCCGTGAACACCGCCTGAATACGGGCCTGCGCGCAAGCCATCCGGGCTGCGCAGGCCCGTACCCTCCCGCGTTTATTCCTTCGGCAGGAAGGAGCTCAGCAGTCCTCGCTGCTCGGGGCTGAGTCGAGTCAATCGCCCCGCCACGGAGTCCCAGAAGGCCAGCACGGTGAAGGCGCGCACGCACTCGCGCTGATCCACCGGGGAGAGAATCGAGTAGCCGATACGCACGGATGCGGCGCTCACCTTTTCCACGCGTGCACGTACGGGCACGGGCTCACCGGTGTAGGGCAGCTGCGCGAGGTAGCGGATGCCGTGCTCGGCGATGAGGGCCTGAACGCCCTCGGGCACCAGGTCGAAGAGCGGGATGGGCGGGTTGGGTGCCACGGTCGGTTTCTGTCCCGAGGAGGGCGGCGGGCCGAAGAGGGCCACGCGGGCCTCCTCCATGATCGAGAGCATGGCAACGTTGTTGACGTGTCCGTAGGCGTCCATGTCGCCCCAGCGGGCGGGGACGTACACGGTCAGCTCATCGGCCGCGGTCGTGGCGGCGGAGGCGCCGGCCGCAGAAGTGGTTTTCTGAGGGTTTTCGTGGCTTTGCATGGCTTTAACTCTACTCCTTTCGGAAATACTCCGGAAAATTCACACATAAACACATATTTACATTAAAATCTATGTTCTTCGGAAATTTCACTACTAAAAATATTGGCTCGAATTAAAACGATGAGGCCCGAAAGCTACGATGCTTTCAGGCCTCATCCAACACACAGACATTTGAACGCATACAAGATCATACGGTTCACTATTTATAATAGACCTCTTTCGAGGGCCTGCGTTATTTTTACGGTTATATTACGGAAGAAGCCTTAATCTTCCGTATTTTTCGTTTCTTGACGTTCGCGCCGCGGGGGAGCCGCGAGAGGGATTAGCGTCCCAGCTTTGCCGCGGTCTCGAGGGCATGGTCGGCGTCGTGCTGCGCCGCGTCGTAGCCCTCCGTCGCCCGCTGCGCCTCCGCAAACGTCTGGTCGTCAATCGTGTGGCTGTGACGGATACGAGCGAAGTACAGCACGCTCAGCACCACGAAGTAGCCCACGCCCACCACGGAGGGAATCGCGGAACCGCGCACCCTAAAGAGCGCCACCCACACCGCGAAAAGCAGAACAATGCCCACGCCGGCGGTGAAGCGTCCACCCCACAGGCGGAACCCGTGCGCGGCGGGCTCAACGCGCTTGTACACGATGTAGGCGAAAAGAATCAGAACCCACACGGTCAGCGCGCACACCATAATCACAAAAATCATGGAGAGGAACGCCTCCTTGGGGCTGTACAGCGCCAGCAGAATAGCAATCACCATGCCGCTGGTCGACAGCCACACGGCACGCGCAGGCACACCCGCGCGGTTCACCCCGGCCAGCGGTCGAGGAGCCATACCGTCAACCGCCAGGGAGTGCAGCAGACGCGCACCCGCATACAGGTTCGCGTTCGCACTGGACAGTGCCGCAATCAGAACCACAAAGTTCACGAAGTGCGCCACGCCGTGAATACCGAGCTGTTCAAAGACCAGAACGAACGGGGATGCCTCCACAGCGTCGCCCAGACCCGATGCCGAACGCCACGGAATAACAGCCACAACAATCAGAACGGCCAGCACGTAGAAGGTCGCCAGGCGAATCATCATCGCCTTCGCGGAAGAACGCACCGAACGGGAGGGGTCCTTCGCCTCCGCAGCAGAGATCGAGATCATCTCAATACCGCCGAAGGAGAACATCACCACGGCCAGCGACAGCCACACCGACTCCGGGCCGTTAGGCATGAAACCGCCGTCATTGAAGAGGTTTGCGGTACCCACCGCGGCGTGGCCGGGCAGGCCGAAGAAAATCAGGCACAGGCCCACCAGCAGGAAGGCCACAATCGAAATGACCTTGATCGAGGAGAGGAAGAACTCCAGCATGCCGAAGGACTTCACGCTCGTCAGGTTCAGCACAATCAGCGCCGCGCCGAATGCCGCGATGCCCACCCACAGCGGCAACTGCGGCCACCAATAGCTCAGGTAGGTCGCCACCGACACGAGCTCCACGCCGGCAATCAGCACCGTCGCCGTCCAGTAGGCGATGCGCGTCAGGAATCCCGCGAAGGGCCCCAGGTAACGGGTCGCGATCGTGCCGAAACCGCCACGCACCGGGTAGCGAATCGCCATTTCACCGGTCGCCGCGCCAATCACCGAAGCGAGCGCCGAACCGATGGCGTAGGTCAGAATAACCGCAGGGCCGGCCATGGCAATCGCGGTGCCCGACCCCAGGAAAAGGCCGGTGCCGAGAGCCGAACCCATCACGATCATGGTCATCTGCCCGTGGGACAGGGAACGCTTAAGGGTTCGAGGCTCGGCGGTTCCCGCGGCGACGGGGCCGCGGGTGCTGTCATTGTGGGACACGGCTGTGCCTTCCTTTAGTACGCCCGAGGGCGTGATGTGTGCTGTGTGCTCGCGCTGCAGAAACCGAGGGGTCAAAACCGCTGGGTCGCGGGCGCGAATAATTCCATTGTACGGGTGCCGGTTCGCACGTCCTGCGGCAGAGGCGGGAGCTACCGGATGCGACGGGGCGCCGCGGCTCTTGCCCGCGACGCCCCATCCTATAACCTCAACTTGAGACTAAGACTCGGTGGCTCGGGTCTGTAGCTCCTCGGCCTCGTGCATTGCATCCAGGTCGGGGCGTTTGAACCCGCCCAGGCGGCGCGAGGCAATCACGTAGCCGATAGAAATCAGCACGAAGAAGACCACGCCCACCATAATGGATTCCTGCACGCCCGAGCCGTCCAGCATGAACAGGGCCACCAGGGTGCCCAGCACGCCCACCAGGGCCAGCCCTGCCGTCAAGCGGCCGCCCAGCACCGTGAAGGAGGAGGCATCCCCCTGGTCCTTCTTGTAGGCCTGGTAGGTCAGCAGAATCATAATCCACACAATCAGTATGCACAGGGTCACCAGGGCCATCAGCAGGGCAAAGATGTTACCGATCTTGGCCACGGCCATCACGGTCGCCACGACAACGCCGGTGAAGGAAATCAGCAGGGCCACCATCGGCACGCCGCGGGAGGTCGTGCGGGCCGCAACCGAGGGGGCCATCTTATCGGCACCCAGGGCGTGCATCAGACGGGTTGCCGCGTACAGCGAGGCGTTCGCACCCGACAGGGCTGCCACCAGCACCACAAAGTTCATGATGTCGGCCGCGAAGGGAATACCCATCTCGGAGAAGACCATCACGAAGGGGGACTCGGTCAGCTCAGAGTTCTGCGCCGCCGTCTGCCACGGCACCAGGCACAGAATAATCGCCATGGACACCACGTAGAAGGTGGACAGACGCCAAATCATCGCCTTCACGCTGGAGGCCACCGAGCGGGCAGGGTCCTTCGCCTCCGCGGCGGAGAGCGAAATCATCTCGACACCGCCGAAGGAGAACATGACCACGGCCATCGAAATCCAAATCGACATGGGGCCGTTCGGCAGGAAGCCGCCGTCGTTGACAAGGTTCTGCACGCCCGCAGCGCCGTGGTTCGGCAGGCCCACGAACACCAGCAGCAGGCCAATCACCATGAACACGATGACCGCAGATACCTTAATCGAGGAGAGCAGGAACTCCAACGCGCCGAAGGACTTCACGCTCACCAGGTTCAGTACCAGGATTAGCACGCCAAAGAACGTCACCGAAGCCCACAGTGGAATCTGAGGGAACCAGAACGCCACGTAATGACCCACGGCCACCAGCTCGGCACCGGCCAGCGGCACGGTGCAGGCCCAATAGGCCCAGCGGGTGATGTAGCCGCTAAAGGGGTTCAGGTAGCGGCTCGCAATCGTTCCGAAACCACCCTGAACCGGGTGACGCACGGACATCTCGCCCGCGCAGGCGGCGATAATCGCCGCAATCATCGAACCAATCGCGTAGGAGACAATAGCGCCCGGGCCCGCAATCTTAATCGCGGAGGACGAGCCCAGGAACAGACCCGTACCCAGCGCCAAGCCCATCGCAATCATGGTCAGCTGACCGTGGGACAGGGAACGACTCAGGGAGTCGCCCTTCGACTGCTCAGAGGTATTCTCCCGCAGTGTAGACATAACGTGTCGCTTTCGTTAGGAATGCTGTGTATCGAAAAATGAAGTGTGAATAGAGGAAGGCCGCCCGAACAAAACGATCGAGCGGCCCCGTGCGTCAGTCCGGTGTCGGGGCTAGGCCACGTACTCCAGCTCGTGACGCTTAAACCAGCCGATGACCGGGTAGCTAATGGGCATGAGGATAACCTCAACCAGGCACTTGTAGACGTAGCCGACCAACACGTAGTTCAGGAAAGCCTCGGGGGTCTCGATGCCGAGCACCGGAGCCGCAATCGAGCAGAAAATCAAGGTGTCAACCAGCTCGCCGGCCAGGGTGGAGACAATCATGCGCAGCCACAGGAAACGACCCTTGGTAGCCTTCTTCATGGACACCATGATCCAGGCGTTCAGGGTCTGACCGCACAGGTAGCCGAGCAGAGAACCGGCGTAAATCTGCCACACGGGGCCCAGCACCGCCTCAAAGGACTTCTGGTTCTCGTAGAATCCCGCGGCCGGCAGGTACATGATGACTAGGAAGCACACGGCGGCAAAGGCGGCTGCCACGAAGGAAGCCACGATGGCGCGGCGAGCGCGCTTGAAGCCGTACACCTCGGAGAGCAGGTCGCCAATCACGTAGGCCAGGGGGAAGAGGAAGAAACCGCCGTCGGTCACGATGGTGTTACCGATGACAGGCAGATCGAAGGGCAGCGGGCCGAACTCCACGCCCTTGGTTGCGCCAATATTCGAGATAATCAGGATGACGCAGGATGCAGCCAGCAACAGATCAAAGTAGCCGCGACGACCGGCCCACGGCACCTTCACGGTGCTCGTCTGAGCCTTCGACTCGCTAACGGGTTTAGCCATAACTCTCCCCAGGTTCTTTCTCATGCGTTGTGTTTCTAGTGGTGGTTGTGTGGTGGGCTGACCACCGTAAACTTCAAATGCGGCACGTGGACCGCGTTCGGTGGGCTCGTCTGCCACCCGAGCCTCTCTAATAGTACCCATATACCGTGCGCCGGGCAGGTTGGGGGCCGCCCGCGCTAAAGTTCGGACGCTCGGGCGCAGCCGCGCCATGCGCCTCTGGGGCGTTTTGGCCCGCGGCGAGAGGTGGCGTCCGGCTTCGAGGCTCTGCCTACAATGGAGCCATGAAGAGGTTGAGCCACCGCCTGCGTCGTCCGCTGATCCACCGCAACCAGCGGCGGCTCAGCGCGCACATTCCGCGGTTGCATCCGCTCCTCCCCCGCGCGGCGCGCCTGGTTCGAGCGGCCGCCACGGTATTTGAGCCGCTCGTACTCGCCTCTTCGGAGATTGTGGGTTACCGCCCGTTCTCGCACCGAGGGCGCACTATCTACTACCGCGTGGATAACCTCAACCTGCTCAGCAACCCCGCTACCGGCCGGGCGCCCGGGCTGCTCCTCTACTTCGACGGCGACCACATCTCACGCGCCGGAAGCCGCCTGCTGCGCCGCACCTCCCCGTTGCGTGCCGAGCTGGCGCAGGTGGCGGCTGAGTTCAATATGCTGTCGGTGCCGGTGCTGTCGCCGGGTAGTCTGCGGGAGCCGCGCCTTACCGACACCGATTCTTATGCGCCTCCGCTGACCTATAACTGGTGGGTTCGTGCCCGCTCAAACGGCAGGATGGTTCGCGCCCTGATTGAGGAGATTTCCTTGGCGTACGGGGTGGATATGAGCCGCGTCTGGCTTGCGGGCTATTCGGGTGGTGCGGAGTTCCTCAGCTATGAGCTGCTGTCGCACGATATTGACTGGCTTCACGGTGGCGGTGCCACCTTCATTGGTGGCGGCGGCGCTGACGGCATACCTGCGCGGGTGCGTGAGCGGGCGGCGTTGAGCCCGTCTTCGCATGCGCATCTGCTGATGAGCTGGCACGTGGGTGTTTTGGATGGGCGTTCCCCTTCGGCTCGGCGGCGTATGGCGACGAGCACTGAGGGTAGCTGGTCGGCGCGTATTGCGGCGCAGGAGGGTATCGCCTTCTACGAGGCGCTCGGCGCGCGCACGGCCCTGCAGGTTATTCCTGGGCGCGGGCACACGGGCTACCCCATTCCCGCGCTGGTGGCCGCGGATCTCTCTGCAGCTACACGCCTGGGATACCTCTGAGCTAGCTTCTGCCTCCCTCGGCCCGCGCGGTGCGAGGTATCCGGGCTGTTCGAGGGGTTTTCGAGGGGTTTTACCGCCTCCCGGCGTAAAATTCGCATAAAGTAGGCAAATTTCTTGGTGACACATTCGATATATTCGTCATTTACTGACATTCTGCGGTAAGGTGTCACTATGCCACGTATTTCTGCAGCCACCAACGCCGCCCAGCGCGAGAACACCAAGCGCGCCATCCTTAACTCCTTTGGCGAGATTCTTTACACCCGAGGCCTGCCCGGCCTGACCATGACCGACGTCGCCAAGAACGCGGGCATCGGCCGCACCGCCGTGTACAACTACTTCGCCGACATGGGTGAACTGCTGGTCGCCTACGCCCTGGACGAGACCGGACGCTTCCTCAAGGAGCTACGCGAAGGTCTGGAGGGCATCGAGAACCCCATAGACCAACTAGCCGTGTACATCCGCCTGCAGATCAACGACCTGGCGCGCCGCCACCTGCCCCCGGGCCCGGCCATGCGCTCCATGCTCTCCCCCGAGTCCTACGCGAAGCTCGGCAAGCACGTGCAGGAGTTGCAGTTGGTCCTGGCAAACATCCTTTCGGCGGCCATCGCCGAGAAGTACATTCCGCAGAACGATATCCGCGAGCTGGCGATGCTGGTGCACGGCTCGCTTTCTTCGAGCGCGGGACGCACCGAGGACGCGCCGGACGAGCAGACCCGAGAGCACCAGATTCTCAACACGATTCGCTTTATTCAGATGGGTCTGGGCGCCCGCTTCGATACCGAGGGCAACCCGGTACGCCTGGACTCCGAGGAACTCGCGCCCCAGTTGGCCCTCGCGCAGGACGACTCCGGCCAGAAGGATGCCGCGTAGGCCCCTTTCTACCGCGGTGGCGTGTTCGACGGAGTTCCGTCGCGCAGATATACGTTAAAACTTTAAAACGCAGGTGCCGAGCCGTTCATAGAATGGCTCGGCACCTGCGTTGTACGGTTCTGCGGGCAACCGCGCGGTCCGGGCTCGGAAAGCCGCCCGGCGTTGCCTAGTTGCGGGCCCCGGGCAACAGCGCCGGTGAGATGGAGTCCAGGTCGAGCACCCGCGCGTACATGACGGCGCGGCGGTGCAGGGCGTTGCGGAGCGCGCGGTGCACACCGTCCTCCAGGTAGAGTTCGCCGCCCCATTTGACCACGTGCGGGAAGAGGTCGCCGTAAAAGGTGGAGTCCTCGGCCAGGAGCGTTTCAAGGTTGAGGGTCTTCTGGGTGGTGATGAGGGTGTCGAGACGCACCTGCTGTGGCGCGATACCGCCCCAGTCGGCGTGGGTCATGCCGTGCTGGGGGTAGGGGCGGCTGTCGCCTACTTTTTTGAAAATCATGGTGGTGCTTTCTGCAGGTTTTTCGGACGCCCGGCGGCACGGACCCCGAGGGGCTCTGAGGAAATAGTAGCAAGGGTGCAAAAAATCCCCGGCCTTAGAATCTAAGACCGGGGATCGGTGGCGGAGGATGGGGGATTTGAACCCCCGAGGGCTGTTAACCCAACACGCGTTCCAGGCGTGCGCCATAGGCCGCTAGGCGAATCCTCCAGCTATGTTCCCTGCGCATTGCGTAGGCAACGAATAAAACTTTACTACAGGTTTGCGATGCCACGCAAGCCTTATGAGGGAAAAGTAATAGAAAGCACATTGCTGCTGAGTGTGGCGGGTATCCGACTGCCTACGCACCCGTTTTTGGGCATGAAAAAACCTCTTACGCAACCGCTGAAACCCAGGATTCCGAGCGAGCGAACTGAGGCGCAGGATTCCGAGCGCGCGAGGCAATAAATCATGCGCCGAAGCCGCCGAGCCCTAACGAGGCGGAATCCTGGGTTGAAGCCGTCGAACGACAGCGAGACGGACATGACGGGTGCACATTCTCAGGAGAAAGGCTTGTTTTCGGGCATAGAAAAACCTCTTACGCACCCGCTGAGAATCCGGATTCTGAGCGCGCGAAGAATCAAATCCGGATTCGAAGCCGCGAAGCGCCAGCGGAGCGGGCACGTAGTGCATATGACGGGTGCGAACTATCCAAGTACCCGTTTTTGGGCATGAAAAAACCTCTTACGCACCCGTCATAGCTCGAATACCCTTGCTACCTTCCGGTCCTGGGGGAGTTTTCCAAGATAACGCCACGTAAGAGGCAAGAACCAGTGTACCGGATTTTTGGCGCGTTGGGAACTCGGGGCGAACGCGCGGTAGTTGCGGGCCGGCGCATCCTCGCGGCACTCGGTCGCGCACCCTTGAACAGAGCCCGTGCAAACACCGCACCCGAACCTCCGGCGGGGGTTCGCCGGGCGGTGACGGCGGGCCGCTCGGGCGCGGGGTAAAGCGTCTAAAATGGTAGGGACTGTCCTATCCGCATCCCCGAGCTTAAGAGGTTGCCGTGAGCACTGCCCTTTATCGTCGTTACCGCCCCGAGACCTTCGCCGAGGTCATCGGGCAGGAGCAGGTTACCGTGCCCCTCATGACGGCCCTGGAGAAGAACCGCGTCAACCACGCCTACCTTTTCTCCGGACCGCGCGGCTGCGGTAAGACCACCTCGGCCCGTATTCTGGCGCGCTGCCTGAACTGCGCGCAGGGCCCGACCCCCACCCCGTGCGGCGTATGCGATTCGTGCCGTGAGCTTTCGCGTGACGGCGGCGGTTCCCTCGACGTGATTGAGATGGACGCGGCGAGCCACGGCGGTGTGGACCACGCCCGTGACCTGCGCGAGCGCGCGACCCTGGCGCCGGTGCGTGACCGCTACAAGATTTTCATTATTGACGAGGCCCACATGGTCACCCGCGAGGGCTTTAACGCCCTGCTGAAGATTGTGGAGGAGCCGCCGGAGCACGTGAAGTTCATCTTCGCGACGACCGAGCCGAATAAGGTGCTGGGCACGATTCGTTCGCGTACCCACCACTACCCGTTCCGCCTGGTGCCGCCGGAGGTTCTTTTGCCGTATCTGCAGTCCCTGTGCGACCAGGAGCAGGTGGCGGTGGAGCCGGGCGTGCTGCAGCTGGTGATTCGTGCCGGTGGTGGCTCTGTGCGTGATTCGCTGTCGATTCTTGATCAGCTGATGGCTGGTGCGTCCTCCGAGAAGGGTATTGAGTACGACCTTGCGGTGGCCCTGCTGGGCTACACGCACGCCCAGTTGCTGGATGAGGTCGTAGAGGCGCTGGGCGCCAGGGAGGCGTCAACGCTGTTTGGCGCGGTGTCTCGCGTGGTGGCAACCGGTCAGGATCCTCGCCGTTTTGTGGAGGATTTGCTGGAGCGTCTGCGCGATTTGATTGTGGTGAAGGCTGTTCCGCAATCGGCCGCGCAGATTCTGCAGGGCGTTCCGCAGGATCAGCTGGAGCGCCTGGCCGCTCAGGCTCAGGCGCTGACCGAGCGCGAACTGACCCTGGCGGCGGGAACCGTCAACGATGCACTGAACGGTATGACGGGCACCGCTAACCCGCAGCTTCAGCTGGAGTTGCTGTGCGCCCGCCTGCTTCTGCCGGTGGAGGAGGGATCGGCGAACGGCGCGGAGGTTGCGGCGCTGGCCTCGCGCCTGCAGGTGTTGGAGCGCCGCGTGGCCGCCGGTGGTTCCGCCCCGGCAAGCGTGCAGACCGGTTCTCAGGCTGGTTCTCAGGCCCCGGCAGGTATGTCGGCCGCGCGTGCGGCGGGCATGGCTGCGGCAGGCCTGACCCCTAAGACTCAGGCGCCTAACGCGCAGGCTCCTAGCGCCCCGGTTCAGGAGGCGGCTCAGCAGGGCGGCTCTCAGCAGGCTGGGGCGAGTGCTCCCCCACTGGCCGGCGGTCCGCTTAGCTCTGCGCCCCTGGCCCCGGCAGCGCAGGCACCTTCGACTCGGACTCCTGCCGCTCCGGTCGGTGCGCCCCTGGCGGGTACCACCCCGACGGCACCTAATGCTCCGGCTTCCCCTGCAGCTGATGCCGCTCCGGAGGGTACGCCCTCAGCGCCTTTGAAGCTTAATCCGAATGACCCGCTGGCGGCGGTCCAGGGCAATTGGCGTGCCATCCTTAACCGAATGAGCGTTCCGGGTTCCGCGGAGCAGCTGGCGAAGGTTTACCCCGCCCGCATGGAGGGCACCGTGCTCTACGTGCGCGCCGACATCGCAACCCTGCGCGCGGTCAAGGGCTACGTCCCCGAGCTAACCGCCCGCGTGAGCGAGTTCCTGCGCGGCCCCGTGACGATTCACGCCGAGGTCGTCAAGCCCGGCGAGCCCCTCAAGCCGGGCGCCCCTGTACCCCAGCGGGAGGCTCAGCCCGCCGCGCCGACTCCTCAGCAGCCCACCGCACCCCTGGCGGAGGGCCCCCGCGGCGGTGAGGATGCGTGGCGTCGCCACGGTCAGCCGGTGAACGACGCCGCGTCTCCGGCAGCCACCAGCGTGGATGCGCCCCTGGGCGCCTGGGACGTGGCACCCATCCCGCAGAGCGAGGAGGCTGCGCCCGCGGCCGCTGTGGAGCCCTCCCCTGCAGAGCCTTTCCCCGCGCAGGTGCCCCCGGCCCAGCCTGAGCCGAGCCCCCACGCAGGACCGCTCTCTCAGCCCGGCACGGATGCTCCGGCCGGCGGCTTTGGCGAGCGCGATTCCTTCGCAGCCTCCGGCAGCGGGGTTCCGCAGGAGGCCCCCGGTCGTAGCGATGCGCAGGAGCCTCCGTTCGAGGACGAGCCGCCCTATGATGCGGAGCCCTCTTACAACGAACCGGCCGAGGCAATGCCCGAGGCCCCCGAGGCGGCGGCTCCCACGGCTGAGCCGATTGCGCCCGCAGGCCCTCTGGCGGCAGGACCCCTGGCCGCCGGTCCTCTGGCGGCGGGTCCTCTGGCCCCGGCGCCGGCCAATGAGTCGGCTTCTGAACCGGTTACCGAGCCTGAGCCTCCCGCCGAGCCCGCCTCATCCGAGGTGGTGCCCACGAAGCCCGTGCACGTCGTGACCGAGGAGGACTACATCTCGGAGGACGACGAGAAGGTCGAAAACAGCACCTTCATCGGCCTGCGGGCCATCGAGAAGATCATCGGCGGCACCGTCATCGACGAGCGCCCCCTGCACCAGGGCTAGACACCCAAGGGCACGCGTTTTGGCCGGTCGTTCCAGTGAGCCGCCCAACGCGTCCAACGCACCCGCCGGCGCCGAGAATGACAGGAATTTTCGGCGCCGGCGGGCATTTTTCTGCCCGAATCCCCGTTAAGCTGTCAGGGGGTTGGGCCACACTGGTACCGAAGTAGCCCCCCACGCGGAGTATCCTAGACACTCACCGCGGACCACGGCAGATTGGAGAAGCATGTACGAGGGTGCAGTACAAAACCTCATTGACGAGCTCGGACGCCTCCCCGGCGTGGGCCCCAAGTCGGCTCAGCGCATCGCTTTTCACATCCTGAACGCTGACGCCGCCGATATGGCGCGCCTGGCCAACGCGATTTCCACGGTGAAGACCAGCGTGAGCTTCTGCGAGGAGTGCGGTAACGTCTCCGAGACGAAGCTGTGCCCCATCTGCCGCGACGAGCGCCGCGACCCGTCGGTGCTGTGCGTGGTCGAGGAGTCCAAGGACGTCGTGGCGATTGAGCGCACCCGTTCCTTCACCGGCCGCTACCACGTACTCGGCGGCGCCATTAACCCGCTGGCGGGCGTGGGCCCGGAGCAGTTGCGCATCCGCGAGCTGGTATCCCGCCTGGCGGATGAGCGCATCCAGGAGATTATTCTGGCGATGGACCCGAATCTTGAGGGTGAGGCGACCGCAACCTACCTCTCGCGCATGCTCGTGCCGCTGGGTGTGCGTCTGTCGCGCCTGGCATCGGGTCTTCCGGTCGGTGGCGACCTGGAGTACGCGGACGAGATTACCCTGGGCCGCGCGCTGGAGGGCCGCCGCGTCATTAGCGAGGGCACGGCGGTGGCTCATACTGCCGCCGAGGATTTTGAGCGCGTGAACCGCGAGGAGGAGCAGGAGCGTGAGCAGGCGGCTCAGGTTCAGGCTCAGGAGGCGAAGCAGAGTCGTCGCCGCTGGAATTCGAGCATGTTCGACGACCTGGATGCCCCGGGGGCTCTCGCCAGTGAGGCTCCCGCGCCCGCCGGCGTGCAGGCCACGGTAGATGAGCAGCTCATCGAACGGGTCCTGCAGGACGGCGGGGAGGCTCCGGCCGCCGAAAACGGCGAGGCTGAGGCCCCCGAGGCCGAACCCGCCGCCAAGGAGCCCGCAGCGGAGAACGCCGAAACACCCGAAAACCCTGAGACGTCCGAAAGCCCCGAGGACTCCACTGCTTCCGAGGACCCCACCGTTTCCCAGGGCTCCGCTGCCTCCGAGAACCCCGAAGAGCCCGAGGAGGCTCACGAGGTGTTCCGCAGCGCCGACTACGAGGAGCGCATCCGCTCGATTCAGAACGCCCCGTTACGCACCCCGAAGCCGGACGTTCCGCCGCTGCCGGGTGTCACTTACGTGAACCCGTGGACCTAGCCTTCCACCACTAGTACGTGCGCGGTAGGGTTCGCGCTCCCGGGCCCGCCACGACCCGCGTAACATTCGGTAATATTCCACAAGTCAATACATACGGCTGGCAAGTTAGCCGCCCGGCCTGAACGCCGTCTACTATAGGTGAGGAGCCGGCGCTCTGCCGGCGGCACAGATATAACAGACCTGGAGAATTCTATGAGCCTGATCGTCCAAAAGTTCGGCGGTTCCTCCGTAGCGGATGCGGAGGGCGTCAAGCGCGTAGCCCGCCGCGTCGTGGACACTCAGAAGGCAGGTAACGATGTGGTCGTCGTGGTGTCCGCTATGGGCGACACCACCGATGAGCTACTCGACCTTGCCGCAGAGGTCACCAGCAATGTCGTTCCCTCGCGTGAGCTGGACATGCTGCTGACCGCCGGTGAACGCATTTCGACCGCCGTCCTGTCGATGGCCATTAACGACCTGGGCGCTAAGGCGCAGTCCTTCACCGGTTCGCAGGCTGGCATGATTACCGACGGCGTGCACGGTTCGGCGCGCCTCGTGGAGGTTCGCCCCGATCGCATCCGTGAGTCCGTCGAGGCCGGCAACATCGCGATTGTGGCCGGTTTCCAGGGCATGAACCGTCAGAGCGGCGACATTACGACCCTGGGCCGCGGCGGCTCCGATACGACCGCCGTTGCGCTGGCCGCCGCGCTGAACGCCGATGTGTGCGAGATTTACTCGGACGTGGACGGCGTGTTCACCGCCGACCCGCGCATCGTGCCGACCGCGCACAAGCTGGATACCATCACCAGCGAGGAGATGCTGGAGATGGCGGCGAACGGTGCAAAGATTCTGCACCTGCGTAGCGTCGAGTATGCTCGTCGTTTTAACTTGAAGCTTCACGTGCGTTCTTCGTTCTCGGACCTTGAAGGCACTATCGTGGTTCCGGAGGAGTCCGCGGAACTGACCCCCATTCATCTGAAGGAGATTCCCTTGGAGCAGCCCCTGATTTCCGGTGTCGCGCACGATCGCACCCGCGCAAAGATTACCGTTGTTGGCGTTCCGGACGTTCCCGGTTCGGCCGCTAAGGTGTTCGGCCTGATTAACGAGGCGAAGGTAAACCTGGACATGATCGTTCAGAACGTTCCCACCGACCGCCCCGGCGTGACCGATATTTCCTTCACCCTGAACCAGGCGCAGGGCCCCACCGCGCTGAAGGCGCTGGAGGATGCCAAGGCTGAGCTGGGCTTCCAGGAGGTTATTTACAACGAGTCGGTCGGCAAGCTGTCGCTGGTTGGCGCGGGCATGAAGACCAACCCCGGCGTTTCGTTCACCTTCTTCGAGGCGCTGTCCTCGGCGGGCGTGAACATCGACATGATTTCGACCTCTGAGATTCGTATTTCGGTGATTACCGAGCTGAGCAAGCTGGATGAGGCTGTTCGCGCGGTGCACACCGCGTTCGGCCTGGACACCGAGGGCGAGGCTACCGTGTACGGTGGCACCGGCCGCTAGGGTTGAGAGGGTTAGCTCGTTCACGAGCTGCACGCTTCGGTAAGGGGCGGCGCCGGTTTGGTCCGGCGCCGCCCCTCCCTTTTATCAGTGCACATGTGAAATAACTGAAATGCTTTACAGTTATTTCAGATAGGGTTAGGGTTGTATCAACCGTGGATGAGCCTCTCACCGAATGATATTCACCCCACCGGCGTGGCATCTTCGGAGGTTGGCTCTGCCGGCAACAGCACCAAGGAGAAGATAATGACCACAACCCTAACCAACCCTCTGGAGGAAGATACCCTCAATCAGGCTCGCGCAGAGGCACGGGAAATCCTTAAGAACTCTGAAGAAACCACCATTGAGCTGACCGTTTCGGGCCGAGAAAGCCAGCAGCTTGGCGATGCCCTCAACCAGGTCATTCAGCACGTCCTGCATGCCCTGGCTAACGGGCAAAGTATCGATGTTCAGGTTGTCCCTCACGATTTGACGACGACGATTGCGGCGCAGCGTATCGGTATTTCACGCCCGACACTCATGAAGGCTATTCGCTCTGGTGACCTCCCGGCGCATAAGGTGGGTAGCCACTTCCGTATTCGCACCGAGGATGCTGATGCTTTCCGTAAGGGACTTCTCAAGAAGACCGTTGCTCAGAAGGAGCAAGCTCTCAAAGAGCTCTGGGAGCTCGAGGATGAACACAGTCTTGTTGATATCTTCACTAAATAAAGTAGTTTTACTTCCTGCCACACCTTGTCACGGCATCGTTTAGGCTAGAAGAATGACTACTCTTCAGACGACGCTTCGAATGATGGATGCCCGTCAATGGCGTGCCGCCGCGACCGCCCACGAGGTGCGCGCCGGCCGCTACGCCGACCCTTTTGCGCAGCGTCGCGCCCGCCACGAGGTGCACCCCGTGGAGGATTTCCTCTTCACCTACTACACACTCAAGCCCGGCCAGTTCAAGCGCTGGCACCCCGGCGCCGGCGTCATTCTGCTGGACGCCCCCGAGCGCGCCTCCTGGCGCTTCTACCGACCGGCCACCGAGCAGGAACTCCTAGAGGCCGGATGCGCCCCCGAGCAGGCGCGCGCTCAGGCGGAGGCGGCCTCCGCCGTCACCGTAGACGTCACCGACTTCGTGGAGCGCCGCGCCACCGCCCTCGCCTTCACCCACGAGATTCTGCGCAATACGGCCGCGAAGAAGGGCCAGTTCGGTTGCTTCGGCATGCACGAGTGGGCGATGGCGTACAAGTCGGTGGAGAACAATATCCGCCACGACTACTTGGAATTGCGCCTGGGCGCGGAGGGCACGGACCGGGTGGTGGAGAGCCATCGCATCCGCTGCTCGCACTTTGACGCGTTCCGTTTCTTCATGCCGCAGGCGGCGCCGATGAACGAGCTGCAGCCCACCCGTGAGACGCAGCGCGTGCTGGAGCAGCCGGCGTGCCTGCACGCGAACATGGACGTGTACAAGTGGGCGTACAAGCTGCTGCCGCTGGTTGATTCAACCCTGGTCATGGATTGCTTCGACCTGGCATGGGATGCTCGCGAGCTGGACATGCGCGCGGCCCCCTACGAGATTCGCGAGTGGGGCTACGAGCCAATCCCGGTGGAGACTGCCGAGGGTAAGGCAGAGTACGTGCGTATTCAGCGTGAGCTGTCCGAGCGTTCGATTGGCCTGCGCGAGCGCCTGCTGGAGGTGTGCGCGCGCTATCTTCCGCCCCTCGAGGCGTAAAAGACGTGATTCGAGCCTCTTAGGGTATCCACCAACCGAACGCATACCCCCGTTACGGTCGTTAGTACGGTAAGATGAGATACGGCTCATACAGAACCCACGCACCCAAGGAGTGCCCACACATGGCCCGTATTGTTGTTGATGTTATGCTCAAGCCCGAAATTCTTGACCCGCAGGGTAAGGCTATTTCTCACGAGCTGCCCCGTATCGGTGTTGATTCCTTCGTGGATGTTCGCCAGGGCAAGCGCTTCGAGCTGACCGTCGAGGGTGAGGCTACTGAGGAGCACCTCGCAGCTGCCCGCAAGGCTGCTGAGGAGCTGCTGTCCAACCCCGTGATTGAAGACGTCGTGAACGTTTCGGTTCTGGAGGACTAAGACCTATGGCAGAGTCCCTCGCACCTACTGAAGTCCCCCTGGTTGGCGACTTTTCTACTTCCGCCCCGAACCCCGCCTTCGCTGATGCACGCGTTGGCGTGGTGACTTTCCCCGGCACCCTGGATGACCGTGACGCTGCGCGTGCTGTCCGTCTGGCTGGCGGTACCGTCGTCGAGCTGTGGCACGACGACGCTGATCTGAAGAATGTTGATGCCGTCATTATTCCCGGTGGTTTCTCCTACGGTGACTACCTGCGTGCCGGCGCTATTGCCGCGAAGGCTCCCGTGATGCGTTCGGTGATTGATGCCGCTAACGCTGCCGGTACCTCCGGTTCTTCGCCCCTGCCTGTTCTGGGTATTTGCAATGGTTTTCAGATTCTGACCGAGTCTCACCTGTTGCCCGGTTCGATGATTAAGAACGATCACCGCAAGTTCATTTGCCGTGACCAGACTCTGCGCATTGAGAATAACTCCACCTCCTGGACCAGCAACTACGCTGCCGGCCAGGAGATTGTTGTTCCGCTGAAGAACCAGGACGGCCAGTACGTTGCGGATGCTAAGACCCTGGAGGCTCTGGAGGCTGAGGGTCGCGTGGTGTTCCGCTACGTTGGCTTCAACCCGAACGGTTCCCGTAACGATATTGCCGGCATTACCAACGAGCGCGGTAACGTGGTCGGCCTGATGCCGCACCCGGAGCACGCTGTGGAGCCGGGCTTCGGTCCTTCGTCCTCCGGTTTCGGTTCGGTGTCCCTGCGCGGTGGCGCCGATGGTCTCGGCGTGTTCACCTCGGTTCTTTCCAACCTGATTAACGCCCGCTAAAGCACGACAAGGATTCTAAGAAGTTATGAGCGAAAAGCAGTTTAACCTCGACACCGTCGAGCATGCGGCAGCTACCCCGGACACCGAACTCCCCTGGGCCGAGCTGGGCCTGAAGGAGAACGAGTTCGAGGATATCAAGGAGATTCTGGGCCGCCGCCCCACCGCGGCTGAGCTGGCAATGTACTCGGTCATGTGGTCCGAGCACTGCTCCTACAAGTCTTCTAAGGTTCATCTGAAGCAGTTCGGTGCGAAGGTCACCGAAGAGATGAAGAAGGACCTGATGGTCGGTATCGGTGAGAACGCCGGTGTGACCGACATTGGTGACGGCTGGGCCGTGACCTTCAAGATTGAGTCCCACAACCACCCCTCGTACGTGGAGCCCTACCAGGGTGCCGCTACCGGTGTGGGCGGTATTGTGCGTGACATTATTTCGATGGGTGCACGCCCGATTGCTGTGATGGATCCGCTGCGTTTCGGCGCGATTGATCACCCGGACACCGCCCGCGTTATTGGCGGCGTGGTTGCCGGTATTGGTGGTTACGGTAACTCCCTGGGCCTGCCGAACATCGGCGGCGAGGTTGAGTTCGATGCCTGCTACCAGGCAAACCCGCTGGTCAACGCGTTGGCTGTGGGCATTATGCGTCACGAGGACATCCGCCTGGCGAACGCATCGGGTGTGGGCAACAAGGTTGTCCTCTTTGGTGCGCGCACCGGTGGCGACGGCATCGGCGGTGCGTCGGTGCTGGCTTCGGAGTCCTTCGATGACACCAAGCCCTCGAAGCGTCCCGCCGTTCAGGTGGGCGACCCCTTCGCTGAGAAGGTTCTGATTGAGTGTTGCCTGGAGCTGTTCAAGGGCTCCGTGGTTGAGGGTATCCAGGACCTGGGCGCTGCGGGTATTTCCTGCGCAACCAGCGAGCTGGCTTCTAACGGTGAGGGCGGCATGCACGTCGACCTGACCAAGGTTCTGCTACGTGACCCCACCCTGACCCCGGGCGAGATTCTGATGTCCGAGTCTCAGGAACGCATGATGGCTGTTGTCTCCCCCGAGAACGTGGAGCGCTTCGAAGCAATCATGAACAAGTGGGGCGTGGAGTACTCCTTCCTCGGTGAGGTGACCGACTCCGGCCGCCTGGTCATCGAGTGGGACGGCGAGGTCATCGTGGATGTTGACCCCCGCACCGTCGCACACGACGGCCCCACCTACGAGCGTCCTTACGCACGCCCCGAGTGGCAGGACGACGTCCAGGCTAACCACTTCACCGGTTCGACTGCTGACGACTCCCGCCCGCGCGGTAAGGAGCTGGGTGAGGCAATCAAGGCGTTCATGGCGTCCCCGAACATGTGCTCCAAGTCCTGGATTACCAACCAGTACGACCGCTACGTTCAGGGCAACACCGCCCTGTCCATGCCGGACGACGGCGGCGTGGTGCGCGTGGACGAGAACACCAACCTCGGTGTTGCTCTGGCGACCGACGCCTCCCCGCGTTTCGCCTACCTGGATCCGTACGAGGGTGCTCGCGCGTCCTTGGCTGAGGCGTACCGCAACGTTGCGACCGTTGGTGCACGCCCCGTGGCTGTGTCTGACTGCCTGAACTTCGGTTCCCCCGAGGATCCGGACGTCATGTGGCAGTTCGCCGAGGCTGTTCGCGGCCTGGCTGATGGCTGCATGGAGCTGGGTGTTCCGGTGACCGGCGGTAACGTGTCCCTGTACAACCAGACCGGTGGTAAGGCTATTAACCCGACCCCCGTGGTGGCGATGATGGGCGTTATGGATGACGTCACCCGCCGCACCCCTTCGGGTTGGGCTCCTGAGCATGACGGTCAGGCTATCTACCTGCTGGGTACCACTCGCGATGAGCTGGACGGCTCCGAGTGGGCTCGCTTCAAGGGCCACCTGGGCGGTCAGCCGCCGAAGGTTGATCTGGCTCTGGAGCGTCAGCTGGGTGACATGCTGGTGAACATGTCTCGTGACGGCATGATTGATGCCGCACACGACGTGTCTGCCGGTGGTCTGGCTGCGGCTCTGGTGGAGGCCTGCCTGCGTTTCAACACCGGTGCCCGCATTGGTCTGGGTGAGGTTGCTGAGCGTGACGGTCTGGACCTGTTCACCCTGCTGTTCTCGGAGTCCCTGGGCCGCGTTGTGGTTTCGGTTCCGCGTTCTGAGGAGGTGCGCTTCAAGGATATGTGCACCGCTCGCCAGTTCCCCTTCGCACGTATTGGTGTGGTGGATGCTGAGTCGAACGCTCTGGACTTCCAGGATGAGGTTTCCATTGACCTGGATGAGCTGCGTGCAGCTCACGAGGGTACTCTTGCAGCTCACTTCGGTGAGGTTGCGAAGGGCTAATCTTCGGCTAGTTTGAGACTAACGCCGAAAGGGGCGGATGCTTGTGAAAGCATCCGCCCCTTGTGTGTGCTCGGTGGATGGTTCAGGCTCATGTATAGCACCTGCTCTTCCCACCTCAATATATTCCAATATTCATATATATAAATTCCCGTTCGTTACGCTGGCAACTATCAGTTGATTAACAGGTGCGGGATTATCTTTATCCCCGCCCGCACCGATACACTGAAAGGTAGCGCCCCTCGGACCCCGGTCGGTTGAACGGCGCCCCTAGAGACCCCTTCGAGAAAGAGACCCCTGCATGGACCCTCAGCAGCCTCACAAGCAGAGAACCGCGAGCGCTGTCGCCGGATACGTTCCCGAGTACTCCGAAGCGGCGCATAGCGGCTCCTTTGATATCGCCCAGCACGGCCTCACCAGCGATGACGTTGCACGCCTGACGGCTGAGGGTAAGATCAATACCCAGAACACGAAGTCTTCTCGCACGCTGTGGAGCATTATGCGTGCGCACCTGTTCACGGTCTTCAACTTTGTGTTGGGCGCCTGTGGTGCCGTGGTGATTGTGTACCAGCGTTGGGCTGATCTGCTCTTCCTGGGGGCTGTTATCGCTAACGTGGTGATTGGTTTTGTGCAGGAGTACAAGGCGAAGCTTGAGCTGGACCGCATCTCCCTGCTGGACCGCTCCCCCGCAACCGCTGTGCGCGATGGCAAGACCGTCGAGGTTCCCATGGAGCAGCTGGTGGAGGGCGACGTGGTGGTCCTCAAGCGCGGCGATCAGGTTCCGGCGGATGCTATTGTGCTCACCTCCGATTCTTTGGAGCTGGACGAATCCCTACTGACCGGTGAGAACGACCCGATTGCTAAGCGCCCGGGCGACATGGTGCTCTCGGCCTCGAGCGTACTCGGTGGTACCGGCCGCGTCCTGCTCTCTCACGTGGGTGCGAACTCGCGAGCCAGCAAGATTTCCGACGAGGCGCGCCAGTTCTCGCGTATCCAGTCTGAGTTGCGCGATGCCCTGAACCTCGTGGTCCGCTGGATTACGATTGGTCTGGCCGTCATTATTCCGGTGGTGCTGTGGGGTCAGATTCGCGCCGCCGGTGGCCTGGAGGCCGTGGAGCAGAACCACATGTGGGAGCAGGTGTCTATCGCCGTGGTCTCTTCGGTGGCTTCGATGATTCCGCAGGGCCTGGCGCTGATGACCACCCTGGCCTTCGCCGCGGCAGCCGTGGCTCTGGGCCGCAAGCACAATATCCTGGTGCAGGAGCAGCCTGCGGTTGAGGTGCTGGCTCGCGTTGACGTGGTCTGCTTCGATAAGACCGGCACGCTGACCGAAGGTGGCGTGATTTTTGATTCGGTGCGTCCCCTGACCACCGAGGCGGTGGCTGAGGGTCCTGACGCCGACTCTGCCGAGCATACTTCCTGGCGTGCCTCCCTGCCGACCGGCTGGAACGAGGCGCTGTCGTGGTTCGGCCACGATGAGAACGCGAATCCGACCGCCGCAGCGCTGACCGGCGGCTTCCCGCAGGCTTCCTCGGCTACCGTCAGCGGCATCGTGCCGTTCTCGTCGGCGCTGCGTTTTAGCGCGATTGAGTTTAAGGATTCGGGGGCCTGGCTGCTGGGCGCCCCGGAGGCGCTGCTCGCCAAGGGCACCGCCGAGCGCGAGCGCGCCGCCGAGCTAGCGGCTCTGGGTCTGCGCACGATGGTGCTGGCCCATGCCGCGGCCGTGGTGCGTAACGAGAAGGGTGAGCCCGTCCAGAAGATTCCGGCGGACGCTACCCCGGTTCTGTTCGTGATTTTCCGCGAGAACGTGCGCGCGGACGCCCCGGAGATTGTGGAGTACTTCCACCGTCAGGGTGTGACGCTGAAGGTCTTCTCGGGTGATAACCCGTTCACGGTTGCCGCCGCCGCAAAGACTGCGGGTATGGACACCTCCGCCGGCGCGGTTGATGCCTCTACCCTGCCCGAGGACGGCCCGGAGCTTGCCGAGGCTGCCGCGACCCACAATATTTTCGGTCGTGTCTCGCCCGAGCAGAAGAAGAACATGGTCATTGCGCTGAAGGAGCGCGGCCACGTGGTGGCGATGACCGGTGACGGTATTAACGACGCGCTGGCGCTCAAGCACGCAAGCTTGGGTATCGCGATGGGTAACGCTGCCCCGGCGACGAAGGCTGTCTCCCGTCTGGTGCTGCTGGACGGTAAGTTCTCGTCTCTGCCGGCCGCCCTGGAGCAGGGCCGCCAGGTCATCACGAACATTGAGATGGTGGCGAACCTGTTCCTGACGAAGACCGGTTTCGCGATTCTGCTGGGCGTGGTGTTTGGCCTGTTCGGCTGGGTGTTCCCCTTCCTACCGCGCCAGTACTCGACCGCTGACTTCCTGATTGTGGGTGCGTCCTCCTTCGCGTTGACCCTGCTGCCGAACTCGCGCCGCTACGTGCCGGGCTTCCTGCGCCGCGTGCTGAACTACACGGTTCCGAACTCGATTATTGTAGTGGCCATGCTGCTACTGGTGACGGCCGCTTCGCTGTGGATGCACATCGGCGATATCCGCCAGGTGCAGACGGCTTCGTTCATTACCCTGGTCATGATGGGCCTGTGGAACCTGGCCGCCGTGGCCCGCCCGCTGAACCGCGCCCGCGTGCTGCTCTTCGGTGCGCTGCTGGCGGTGTTCTTCGCGGCGCTCTTCGTGCCGATCCTAGTGGAGTACCATCAGTTCACCGAGGTGGCCCCGCACCTGCTGTGGACCGCAATTGGTGCCGGTGCCCTGGGTGCGGCTCTGATTGAGGTGAATGCGCATCGCAACCGCCGCTGGCAGAAGCGCCACTACCCCGATCTTGAGGTGGCCTCGCTGAGCTTCGTCCCGAAGAAGGCCGCGAAGTAGTTCGTTGCCCCTACCCGGGATAGCCCCGGCTGGGACTTTTTGGAGGGCCCCGTATTCTCGTTTCGAGGATGCGGGGCCCTCCGTGCGTTGTGCCTTTATCCGTCGGTTGGCTCGCCCGAATGACCCGCCCGGGGGTCGCATCCATTTGCGGAAATTTTTAACAGCTTCTGGGAGTTTCCTGTATCCATCTTGCCCTGAACCTGGGAAAACCCTTAAAGTTACAGGGAACTATTGAGAAGGGGTATCCCTCTCTTGAACAGGATTGTTACTGGATTGGCAGGCAAGACCTGAGTGACTCAACACCATAGCGGTAGTGTAGCTTCCGGCGCGTAGCCGGTGGTCGCGCCGTATCGCTGTACCCGTACGGGGCATCCGTCCCGACCGTAGGTTGAGAGCGCTCGGGTCTTTTGTGTTTTTGGGAAGCTTTTGCGCGTAGCGCGGCTGTTTTCCCACCCCCACCCGGCCGTCCAGATTTCACCCTGTGCATAGACTTTGACCGCATATCTAAGGAAGTATCGTGAACAACCGCGAACTTGGCGAGAAGATTCTCGACGGCCTCGGCGGCCCCGAGAACATCTCGCACATGACGCACTGCGCGACCCGCCTGCGTGTGACCCCCGTGTCGAACGAGGCCGTGCAGAACGAGAAGATTAAGTCCCTGCCCGGCGTGCTCACCGTGATTGAGCAGTCCGGCCAGACCCAGGTGGTGCTGGGTGACCGTGTTGAGGCCGTGTACAACGAGATTAACGCGCTGCCCTCCATGTCGAAGCAGGCTGAGAGCGAGGCTCCGGCAGAGTCTAACGGTAAGAAGGCCGGCTGGCTCACCAACGTCTTCGACGTTCTGTCTGACTCCTTCCGTCCGCTGCTGTGGGCACTTCTGGGTACCTCGATGATTCTGACCCTCATCGTGTTCCTGCAGCAGCTGGGTTTCTTCGGCCAGTACACCGACCTGACCGGTCAGGTTGTGAACGTGGACATCGTCAACGGTGCTCGCGTGGCTGATAAGGAAGCCGCTACCGCTCTGAACAACCAGTGGATGCATCAGTTTGCTTTCTGGTACATCCTGAAGGCTGCTTCGCTGTCGGTGCTGAACTTCATGCCCATTATGCTGGGTGCTACCGCTGCTAAGCGTCTGGGCGCGAACATGTGGGTTGGTGCGGCTATCCCCGCTGCGCTGATGACCGGTACTTTCACCGATTTGACCGCTCTGGCTGATCCCGCAACCAAGGTTCTGAACGTTCCGTTCTTCGGTCTGGATCTGCCGCTGTACGCGTTCAGCTACACCGGCCAGGTCTTCCCGCCGCTGCTGGCTGTTGCTCTGTTGGCTCCGCTTGAGCGCTTCCTGAAGAAGGTTATTCCTTCGATGCTGCAGATGGTGTTCGTGCCGATGATTTCGGTGATGATCCTGGTTCCGCTGACCGTGTTCCTGGTGGGCCCGATCGGTATCGGTGTGGCTATGGGAATCTCTGACTTCCTGAAGATGATTAACGATGTGGCTCCCGGTGTTGTGGGTGCCCTGATTGCCGGCCTGTACCTGTTCATGGTTCCGCTGGGCCTGCACTGGCCGCTGAACGCCGTGATGATTAACAACCTGCAGACCATGGGTACCGACTTCATCCAGTCCCCCATGGGTGCGTACAACTTCGCCGTGTTCGGCCTGGTGACCGGTGTGGCTATCCGCGCCAAGAAGGACCGCGAGCTACGCCAGACCGCTATCGGTGCGTCGATGTCCGGTCTGCTGGGCGGTATTTCTGAGCCGTCCATGTACGGTGTGGTACTCCGCTACAAGCGCGTGATTCCGATTATTCTGGTTCCCGCCGTGATCGGTGGTGCGACCATTTCGATGCTGGGCGTTAAGTCCTACGCCTTTGCGTTCACCTCGCTGCTGTCGATTCCGGCTATGCAGCCCTCGTACCTGTACGTGATTGGCCTGGCTATTGCCTTCTTCGGCGCGATGGCCGGTGTGCTGGTCTTCGGTTACGAGTCGAAGGACGACGCCGCTAAGCACGCCGCTCAGCGTGCGAAGGAAGAGGCTGCCGCTGCTCCCGCCGAGAAGAAGGTAGAGAAGAAGGCCGAGGAGGCTCCCAAGGCTGAGGCCGCCGCCGCGGCTCCCGCTGCAGCCGGTGAGGTCATTGAGCTGCACGCCCCGATTGAGGGTACCGCCGTTGCTCTGGCCGATGTTCCGGACCCGATTTTCGCTGCTGGCAAGCTGGGCGAGGGTGTGGCTATTGAGCCGACCGGTACCACTGTTGCTGCTCCCGCAGCCGGTAAGGTTGCCGCAACCTACCCCTCGGGCCACGCTGTGGGCCTGAAGCTGGAGAACGGCATTGAGCTGCTGATTCACGTTGGTCTGGATACCGTGAACCTTGACGGTAAGGGCTTCAGCGTGAAGGTTGCCAAGGGCGATGTTGTTGCCGCCGGCGACACTCTGATTGAGTTCGATCCCGAGGTTATCAAGGAGGCGGGTTACCCGCTGATTACCCCGGTGATTGTCACCAACACCCGCAAGTTTGCTGAGGTGAAGGGCCTGCCGGGCGTTGCTCACCAGAACCTGAGCACCGTCCTGAAGGTGACCACTAAGTAGTTCGCTTTCTGAGGCTCTAAGGGGCCCCACCATTGTGGTGGGGCCCCTTTCCTTATGCCCTGCTTCCTGATGTGCTGAGTCTTTGGGCCGGGTTTGCTGGCCAGGGGTTTGCTGGGCAGGGGTTTGCTGGGGTTTAGGCACTGGCCGGGGGGGGTATTTCTGCTAATGTGATAATAAGCTCAACAAGGAAGTTCTCACGTGATAGGGAGTACGATGATGTCTTCTGATACTAGGACATGGGATACCGGGGTGTGGGAAGAGCAGCAAAAAGAGTTGCATGCTCTTTCTCCTGTTCGACGGCTGATGCGCCGGCTCAATCTTGAGGCGCTCGTCTACGATTCCGCGCCGTTTCCGGTTCTGTTGCGTAAGCTCTCCGCGCTGATTCCAGCCTGCCTTCTGTGGTGGGTTATCTATGAGCCGCACCGGCTTGCTTCCTCTACCAGCCTCCCCGAGGGTACTCACGCTATTACGCTGCTCCCCGGAGCCTGGGGTAACCCCGCCACGGGGGCTTACGGCGGTCTTCCTGAGCTGCCCGGCGTCCTCTTGCGCTGGGTACTGTGCATCGCGGCAATGGTAGCTGTCGTTCATGTCTGCGGAGTCAAGGCGAAGGGCCAGAGCTTCACCATTCCTCACGATGCGCGTTCACGGCTGATTGCGCTGATGCAGGCTCTCGGCATTTTCGGTGCGTTTGCGCTGGTGGTCTGGATTGAATACATGATGACTCCGCTAACCCTCATGTTTGAAACCGTGTATGCAGGCCCCACCGCAGCCTATAGCGGCGACGGCACGATACCCCTGCACCTGTTCCTGTCTTCGTCGTTGAGCGCTATTTTCCTGGGCTACTTTTGCGTAAACATTCTTGCCTCACTGAATATCCCCGGTTACCTCGGCATCCCCGCAATTATCTTCGTGGGGGCTCTCCCCTGGGCTCACGCGGAGCGGCATCAGTTCACGTTGGCACTCGCGTGGGTCATTGCGGTGACGCTGGTGAGCTGGCTGGTGCGCGGAATGTGGGGTACCCCGATAGCTTGCGCTGGATATTCTCTGTGGATTGTGCTGGTCGCAACCAGCGGCGCTCCTTTTGATTTGCCAGCTAATATGAGCCGCGTCCTCGTGATTTTGGGATTCCCGCTGGCCTTTATTGTCGCTGGAGGCGGCATTTACCGCATCTTCTATCTGCGGCAGAACCCGAACCTGTTGAGGTACCTGCAGGAGCGTTCCCTGTACATGGGCGAGTGGTAGCAACCGGTTAGGGCGGCACTCCCCTCCCTCAGTTTTTGTAATTACATATCCTGCTAACGTGTCCCGCTGAAGGACACAGAACAAGGGGAACAGAAAAATCCCGGGCACTCTCTTGTGAGAGTACCCGGGATTTTGAGTCCTACAGGATGACTAGAGCATTACCTGAAACGGTATTACTCTCGCCTACTCTATTCCTGCCAGCCGACGTTGACCCAGTAGTCAGCGCTGGTGTAGCTCTGCTTGAACAGGGACGGACCGTAGTTCGCAACCTTTGCCTTCACAGCGGCGTACATCGGGCCGTTACCGTAGGGCAGGTACACTGCGACCTTCTCGTAGTAGAGCTTCTCAGCCTCGTTGGCGATCTTGATGCGCTCGCCATCGTTCTCGGTGTTCTGCAGCTTCTCGATGAGCTTATCAACCTCGGGGTCACCGACTCCGAACACCTCGGTGGTGAAGAAGTAGGGTGCCGAGGATGCCAGGTCGGGCAGAACGCCCCAACCGGTGAAGATTGCTTCGTAGCTCTTCTGGCCGAGCACGGAGTTGGAGTTCGACTGCGGCTGGTTGTCGGAGGTCAGGCGGATACCTGCAGACTTCAGCTGCTGCTCCAGGATCTGGTAGACAGCCTGGTAGACAGCCTCGGAGCCGAAGGAGGTCAGGGCGAAGCTGGCAGTCTTGCCGCCCTTAGCGTAGTAGTCGCCGGACTTGGAGTAGCCTGCGGCCTCCAGAATCTTGGCGGCTGCCTGGGCGCCGGACTCACCCTCGTAGTTGTTCTGGTAGCCCTTCTGGAACGGCATTGCGATGATGGAGCCGGGCAGCGGCTCGGTCCAACCGAGCTGCGAGAAGTATGCCTTAGCAATCTGCTCGCGGTCCACAGAAGCAAGGATTGCGCGGCGCAGTGCCAGGTCCTCGATGCGCTTGGGGTTCAGCTGAATGATGTTGACGTTGGTGTTCTGGCTCTGGCGAATCTCGGTGCCTGCCTGACCCTTCACAGCGTTGTAGCTGGTTGCACCCACGAAGGTGAAGGCGTCCAGTTCGCCGTTCTTGAAGCTTGCACGGATTGCATCGGAGTCCATCTGGCGCCAGATAATGCGATCCAGCAGAGCCGGGGTGCCCCACCACTTGTCGTTCTTGACCAGGGTGAGCACCTTCTGGGAGGAGTTCCACTCACCAATCTTGAAGGGGCCTGCCCAGTACTGGTCGAGGGGCTTGTCGACAAAGCCGTCATTGAAGAGGTTGACGTCTTCCAGAGCGGGGTGAATTGCGAAGGCGCACAGACCCTCGGAGGGGTAGTACGGGGTCTTCATGGTGACCTTGACGTGGCGGTCGTCGCCGTCCACTGCCTCGATGCTTTCCACCTGCTGCCACATCTGGTTATCGGTGATGTGGTAGGGGTTGTCGGTGACTGCGCTGTAGACCTTCCAGCAAGCCTGCACAGCCTTCACGTCCATGGGAGTACCGTCGTTGAAGACAGCCTTGGGGTTGATCTTGAAGGTTGCGGTCTGCACACCGTCGACGGTTTCAGTCTTGTGTTCGGTGCAGAACTCGGTGTTGAGGGTACCTTCGCCGTCGGGGCTCATGGTGTAGAAACCCATGACTGCAGCGATGTTGCAGGGTGCCAGTGCGTCCAGGTTGCTGGAGGTGTAGCCGCTCTGGGTCTGCAGGTTGAAGTTGGGGCCCAGGGCGGTAGCCGCGAGGGTCAGGGTACCGCCCTGCTTGAGGGAGGAACGGTCCTGCTTGTTGACCTGAAGGTTCTTCAGAATGTCTTCAGCGTTGTTAGCGGCGCTACCGCCAACCTTTTCCTTCGAGCTGCCGCAGGCAGCCAGTAGACCAACGGTGCCGAGGGCAACGGTGCCGGTCAGGAGGGTACGGCGAGAGACAGACATGCTCTTCATGGAATTTCTCCTAGAGTATTCGCAGTGTTGTGGAGGCGGCGCGCGAACGGTGCGCAACTAACACTCCAACCCGGCGGGAGGACAGTCTCTGCCGGGGTCGCAGGCAGAATGCCCGCATTTGTTTTAAGTATATCCGTGCAAATCTCTGAGGAACGGGAAAGCGGCGTGCTCCAGAAGGTTTTAATCCTTCTGTAACACGCCGCTGTAGCGCTTTTACCCCTTATGGAGTGTGTGAGCAGTGCTCAACGCTTAGATTTTTACTTCTCCCAACCGACGTTGATCCATACGTTCGGGTTGTAGTAGGGCAGGCCGAAGAGCATCGGACCGTAGTTCGCCAGGCCCTTACGGCACGCCTTGAAGTTCGGGCCGTTGTGGGTGGGCACGTAGATGGCGACCTCGTCAAGGTGGCGCTTCTCCAGCTCGTTCATGATCTTGAGCTGTTCCTTCGGGTCCTCGGTGGACATCATGGTTGCTGCCAGCGAGTCCAGATCCTTACCGTGACCGTTGTTGGTCTCGGAGATGTAGAAGTAGTTCGCCGCATCCACCGGGGAGGTGGTGATGCCGTAGCCGCCGGTCTTAATCGCGAAGTTCTTGGAGGAGATGATGCTCGACATTTCGGAGGCACCGTGGTTCTCGATGGTCAGCTCGATGCCGACCTCCTTCATCTGCTGCACCAGGAACTGGGCGGTGGAGCTGACAACCGGGTCGCTACCGAAGGTGATAACCGGGTAGGAGACCTTAGCGCCGTCCTTGGTGTAGTAGTCACCGGACTTGGTGTAGCCTGCGTCCTCAAGGATCTTGGTGGCGACGTCCTTGCCGAGCTTGGTCGGGTAGTTGTCCTGGTAGCCTTCCTGCATGGGCAGCATGCACATGGAGCCGGGCAGGGTTTCCTTCCAGCCGAGCTTCTCGTAGCGCAGCTTCTGCAGCTGCTCACGGTTGAGGGCTGCAACGAATGCGCGGCGGACGGGCAGGGGCACCTTTTCGGGGTTGATTTCGTAGTTGCCCACGCTGAGAGCGCTACCCTTGCGAATGTCGGTGTTTGCCACGCCGGAGAGCTCGTTGTAGGAGCTGAGGGTGCTGGCGTCCACGTAGTCGATTTCGTTGTTCTTGTAGGCTGCCTGCTCTGCCTGGGAGCTCATTTCACGCCAGGTGATGCGCTCGAGGGCGGGCTTCTGGCCCCACCACTTGTCGTTGCGGACGACGGTGAGCACCTTGGAGGAGGAGTTCCACTCGCCGACCTTGAAGGGGCCTGCCCAGTACTGGTCGAGGGGCTTGTCGTTCAGGCCGTCGTTGAAGAATTTGGGGTCGGCGAATGCCGGGTGCAGGAACGAGGTGAAGCTGCCTTCGATGGGGTACCAGGGCTTGGACATCGTGACCTTCACGTGGCGGGTATCGCCGTCCACAGCCTCGACGCTTGCGACCTGCTCCCAGATGGGCGAGGGGGTGATCTGGTAGTCCGAACCGGATGCCGCGGCGGTGTAGATGGTCTGGTAGCTCTTGACGGCGTTCACGTCGATGGGGGTACCGTCGTTGAAGGCTGCCTTGGGGTTGATCTTGAAGGTCACGGTCTGCACGCCGTCAACGGTCTGCGCCTTGTACTCAGTGACGTAGTCCTCGTTCATGTGCGACTCGCCGCGGAAGTCGGCGTAGAAGCCGCCGGTGAAGGCGGAGTTGATGGCTGCCTGAATGTTCAGGTTGCCGGCGGTGTAGCCGTTGGTGTTGAGGATGTTGAAGTTCGGGCCGATGCCGTCAGCGCTCAGGCGCAGTTCGCCGCCGTCCTTGAGGGCGGAGCGGTCCTTCTCGTTGTAGGAGACTGCCTTTGAGAGGTCGTCGCCCGCGGAGAGAGCGCTGGTTTCGGTCTTGGAGGAGTTGCCGCCGCAGGCTGCGAGCAGGCCTACGGTGCCCAGGGCGACGGTGCCGGTGAGCAGGGCGCGGCGGTTGAGGGTGAAAGTGGTCATGATCTGTCCTTGTCTGAGGACCGGGATGCGCACGTGAGGTACCATGCGCTCCCGGCCCGGGATGAGTGTTGAAACGTGGCGCCATCTCGACAATCTGAGGGTGGGGGAACACAACCCACCCCGCATACTCGTGATGCACATCTATGATGGAACACACGTTTGCATTGGGATTAGTATACACACAAAACCCATACGGCATGACCCGCCTCATCTTTTACGGGAAATATTTCAGCAGAAACTTTTCTTCCCTCAATTTCAGCCGACCCTCCCCCGAGAAACAAAAGAGTCCCGCGGTACCCCGCCCATTAGGCGGAATACCGCGGGACTTTACCCTTCCGGAGTCTTATGCCGGCGCCTCCAAAAATTCAGAAACTACCGAATAGAAATCCAGAAAATTAACCTGTGGCTTTAGTTCTGCCAACCCACATTGACCCAGCGCTTGGGGTCGGTGTAGCTGGTTGCGAAGAGGGAAGGACCGTAGTTAGCCAGCTTCTCCTTCACAGCTGCGTAGCTGGGGCCGTTGCCGTAGGGGAAGTAAATAGCAACCTTCTCCATGTGCTGCTTCTCAGCCTCAGCAGCCATCTTCAGCTGCTCATCATGGGATTCCTTCTCGTAAATGGACGCGATGAACTTATCCAGCTCGGGATCACCCACACCTTCGTTGATTTCGCTGGTGTAGAAGTACTGAACGCTGTCTGCAGGGTCAGCACCAATACCCCAACCGGAGAAGGCGCAGTCGTACTGCTTAGCACCCATCACGGAGTTGAACTGGGACTGCGGCTGGTTGTCCTGCTCGAGCTTAATACCTGCCGCCTTGAGCTGCTGCTCGAGGTTCTGGAACTGAGCCAGAGAGGTTGCATCCGAACCGAAGTAGGTGATGGAGAAGCCTGCAGTCTTGCCATCCTTGGCGTAGTAGTCGCCATTCTTGGAGTAGCCTGCTGCTTCCAGGATCTTTGCCGCAGCCTCGGGGCCGGGGTTGGTGGGCATAGCGTCCTGGTAGCCCTTCTGGAAGGGCATAGCAATCAGGGAGCCGGTCAGAGGCTCTTCCCAGTTGATCTGGCCGAACTTGACCTTAGCCAGCTGGGAGCGGTCAACCGCGGCGAAGACTGCACGGCGCAGGGCGGTGTCGGTCACGCGGGTCGGGTTGAACTGCAGGTTGATCACGCCGACGCTCTGACCGGAGCGAATCTGGACACCGGGCTGACCCTTGACAGCGTTGTAGGTTGCCAGGCCAGCAAAGCCAATGCTGTCCAGCTCGCCATTCTTGAACGCTGCGCGCTCTGCCTCGTCGCCCATTTCACGCCAGATGATGCGGTCCAGCAGCGGCTTCTCACCCCACCACTTGTCGTTGGGAACGAGGGTGAGGGTCTTAGCCGAAGAGTTCCACTCGCCCAGCTTGAAGGGGCCGGACCAGTACTGATCCATGGGCTTGTTCACGAAGCCGTTGTTGAAGAGCTCCTTGTCGGTCAGTGCGGGGTGCAGACCGAGCAGGCCGAGGGTTTCGGCAGGGTACAGGGGCTTGGACATCACGATCTTGACGCGGGTCTTGTCGCCATCCACGGGGTCGATGGACGCCACCTGCTGCCAGAAGGGAGCGGCGATAACGTTGTAGCCGTCATCGGGGTTGCGATAGACGGTCCACGCGGCGCGGATTGCCTCAACGTCAACGGGGGTGCCGTCATTGAAGACAGCCTTAGAGTTAAGCTTGAAGGTAATGGTCTGCACACCGTCAACGGTCTCTGCCTTGTAATCGGAGACATAGTCGTCGTTGAGGCTGTATTCGCCGGCAGGGCTCAGGGAGGTGAAACCGATAGCGGAGGGGATGTTGCAGGCGCCACCGAATGCGGTGAGGTTCTCGGTGGTGTAGCCGCTCTGAGTCAGAATGTTGAAGTTCGGGCCGACTGCAGAGACGCTACCGCGGAACTCGCCACCCTGCTTGAGGGAGGAGCGGTCCTGCTTGTTGATTTCGAGGTTCTTGACGATTTCCTCGGTGCTTGATGCAGCCTTACCGCTGATCTTCTTGTCAGAGCCGCCGCCGCAGGCAGCGAGCAGGCCGACGGTACCCAGGGCAACAGTGCCGGTCAGCAGGGTACGGCGATTAATACGTAGATGAGTCATGTATTCTCCTCATGCCGGAGGGCTCGGGTGCTATTCGATATAGCGCACCATGTTGTGCGCCGATTTTTCGGGAGCGCCGAAGCTCCCGCCCATCACCCTTGTGAGAGCCCCCACATTGTTTGTGGTTGAAACACAGTATACCCCCAAAAGAAGCGACGCAGACCACAGTCCAATCCGTGGAAGAACTATACACCGTCTAAAAATCACGGGTTCAGCACCTAAACCCGCATCATCACGCGGAAGCCGCGTACGAAAACTAAAAAATGAAATATTATGTCGCATTGGCGCGCGAGCGCGTCACGCCCGGTGCTTTGAGAATCGTTACAAGTCACAAGCACAGCGTCGGGGCAGCTAAAGCGCACTAAACCCTCCACAAGAAAAAGCTCCCCACCCCTATACGACACTGCGAAAACGTATAGGGGCGGGGAGCTTAAAACTGCGGCTTATGCCATCCAGCCGACCGTAGACCAGTCGAGGCTCTTAAAGAGGAACGCACCGTAGTTAGCGAGCTTCGGGCGGCATGCCTTGAAGTCCGGACCATTGAGGAACGGGATGAAGAGGCAAACCTCGCTCATGTGCTTCTTCTCAATTTCGTTGCACTTCTCGGCGCGCTTAGCGTCATCGAGGATAGTGACCATCTCGTCGACCATAGCGTCAATTTCGGGGGTGCCGACGCCGTCCCAGTTCTTGGAGTGGTAGAAGTACTCGGCAGCACTGGTCGGCTCGGAGCCTACGCCAAAGCCCGAAATGCTTACGTCGTACTCACGGTTACCAACAACCTTCGAGAATTCAGACTGTGCACGCGAATCGAGCTCGAAGTTAATGCCGATTTCCTTCATGCTCTGAATGAAGGTCTGTGCCTGGCCCTTGGTGGTGGCATCATCACCGAAGGTGGTCAGCTTCAGGGTGATGGTCTTGCCGTCCTTCGCGTAGAAGTCGCCGGACTTGGTGTAGCCTGCCTTCTCCAGGACCTTGCGTGCTTCCTCCGGGTTACGTGCCGGGTAGTTGTCGCGGTAGTACTGGGAGGAACCCAACAGAAGCATCGAGCCGGGAACTTCTTCTTCGTAGGGCAGACCCTGGAAGCGAATCTTTGCCAGAGCACCACGGTCGATACCCAGGAAGATTGCCTTACGGACAGCAACATCGGTGATGTGCTGTGCGTTCAGGTTCATACCACCGGCGAAGAGGCGGCGACCGCGGCGGATTTCAGAGTTCGCAACGTCCTTCATCTCGTTGTAGGCGCTGAGGGTACGTGATTCCACGACGTCCAGTTCGCCGTTCTTGTAGGCGGCGCGTGCTGCGGCGTCTGCCATTTCACGCACGACGATGCGGTCCAGCTTGGGCTTCTCACCCCACCACTTGTCGTTGGGCACAGCAGTGAAGGTCTTCTCGGAGGAGTTCCAGCCGTTGGGTGCCAGGGTGAAGGGGCCGCAACCGAGCTCGGGGTGGGGGTTGTCCACGAAGCCTTCGTTGAAGAGGGTGACGTCGAGCATTGCCGGGTGCAGGATTCCGCCGAAGAGCAGACCCTTGACGGGGTTGTGTGCGGTCTTGAGGACAACGCGTGCGTGGTAGCGGTCGCCATCGATAGCTTCAACGCTTTCGATGAATTCGTAGATACCTGCTGCACCAATCTTGTATTCACCCTCGGGGTCACGCTGGATCTGCCAGGTTGCCTTGAGGGCGTCGATGTCGATGGGGGTGCCGTCGTTGAAGACTGCCTTGGGGTTCAGGCGAACCTCTGCGGTAATCTTGCCGTCTACTTCCTTAGCTTCGAAGCCGAGGCAGTAGTTGGGGTCGAGCTCGTCTTCACCCTTGAAGGTGCTGCGCCAGATGCCGGCACCGGCGATAATGCCCATGGTTTCGGAGACGGAGGTGCTCGAGCCATTCTGGGAGAAGCGGTTGAAGTCCGGACCAAGAGAGTAGGTGCTCAGGTTCAGGGTACCGCCCTGCTTGAGCTTCGAGGCATCCTGCTCGTTGATTTCATAGAACGGGGTTTCGCTTGCCTTGTGCTCGGTCTTGGGGGACGAGGAGCCACAAGCGCTCAGTACGCCGGCAGCAGCGACGGCGGTTGCGCCGCCGAACAGTACGCGGCGGCTCATGATCGGGTTGAATCCGGAGAGGGAGGGGATGGGCTGGGGGCTCATGACGGGCTCCTTGTGGGTGTGGACTGCGCTGATGCAGTGTTTGCAGTGTAGAGTGGGTGGCTCGCGTGCTCTGGAGGCGGGTTTTCCGTCTGCGGGAGCGCCTGCTATCTGCGGTGATGGGGCGGGCAGGTGAAGCCATGTAAAATAATGTGACCTAAAGCTATGCCCTAAACCACATTTAATATTTTTAGTAGTGTACACCACACACGTCACTACAGGTGCGCAACACGATAAATATTTCTTAATTATTACGCCCGAGCATATATCCACACCGCCAGAGCACACTACCTGAGCCCTACACCTCCACACAGCAACCCCTCCCCCGCCTCCAGAAATAGCCAGCGGGCACAACAAAGCGGGCCGAATGTGCGCATACACATTCGACCCGCTCATAGGGCAGAACCGTTTAGGAGTTCATCCAACCCACAGCGGTCCAGTCCGTAGTCTTATAGAGGCTCGGACCGTAGTTAGCCAGATTCTTCTTGACCATCACAAAGTCAGGACCGTTCGTGATGGTACCCAGGAAGGCGAACTCAGCCATGTGCTTCTTCTCAATCTCGTTACAGGCAAGGTTACGTTCCTTGTCATCCTCAATGAGGGTCATGGCGTCGATGAGGGCGTCAATTTCCTTACTGCCGATACCTTCATTGTTCTCAGAGTAGTAGAACTGCTTGGTGCCCTCGGTGGCATCCGGGCTAGAGACCGAGTAGCCACTGAAGGAAATATCGTAGTCCCAGTTGCCCAGAACGGTGGCGAACTCGCTATCGGCGTGCTGGTCAATCCGGATCTCGATACCGACATCCTTCATCTGCTGAGTGAAGGTCTGAGCTTTACCCTTGGTGGTCGGATCGTCACCGAAGACCACCACGGCGCAGCCGGCCTTCGCGCCAGCCTTCTCGTAGTAGTCGCCATTCTTGGTGTAGCCGGCGGCCTCCAGAATCTTCTGCGCCTCCGAAACGCTGTTATTCGGGGTCGGGTAAGAATCCTGGTAGTAGGGCGAGAAGGGCATGTGAATCATCGAACCGGGGATGGTTTCCTCGTAGGGCAGGCCCTGGAACTGAATCTTCGCGAGTGCTTCACGGTTGGTGCCGGCGAAGATAGCCTTACGCAGGGCGGCATCCTTCACGCGCCGCGGATTGATATCCAGACCGCCGGCGTAGAGGCGGGTACCCTTACGCAGTTCGGTCCCGGCCACGTTCTTCACCTCGGCGTAAATGGAGGAGGTGTTCGCGCCGATAGCGTCAATCTCGTCGTTCTTGAAGGCAGCGCGCGAAGCACTGGACTCCATCTGGGTGAAGACAATCTTGTCCAGCAGGGGCTTAGTGCCCCACCACTTGTCATTGGGCACCACACTGAAGGTCTTCGCGGTGGAATCCCAGCCCTTGTCAGCCAGGGTGAAGGGACCAGCCCAGTACTCGGGGTGGGGCGCATCCACAAAGCCGTTATTGAAGAGCTCGACGTCCTCCAGAGCGGGGTGCAGAATCACCGAGAAGAGGCTCTGTAGCGGGTAGTAGGGCTTGGAGAAGGTGACGGTCGCACTGTAGTCGTCATCGCCCTTTTCGACGGATTCAACAAACTCGTAGATGCCGGTGGCAACGATGTTGTAGCCGTTATCCAGGCTCTTGAAGACGTTCCAGGTGGACTGGAGTGCCTTGTAGGTGATGGGGGTGCCATCGGTGAAGACAGCCTTGGGGTTGAGCTTGATGGCCACCTGGACCTTGTCGTCCTTTGTACTGTGCTCGAAGGAGACAGCGAAGTCGGTGTTCAGCTTGTAGGTACCATCAAAGTCGAGGTTCCACAGGCCCGCCTGGCTGATGGTGCTCATGACGTTGACATTATCGGTGGTGTTACCACTCTGGGTGTGGAAGTTGAAGTTCGGGCCGATGGCGCCGGCCGGCAGGCGCAGGGTGCCACCCTTCTTGAGGCTATTCACATCCTGAGCGTTGATGTTGTAGAGGTCTTCAATGTTTGCTCCGGCACCTGCACCCTTAGTCTTTTCAGCACTTGCGCTACCGTTACCGCAGGCGCTGAGCAGGCCGACGGCACCCAGGGCCGCGGTACCGCCAATGAGCGCACGGCGGCTGAAGCTATTCTTAGTCGCTTCGTGGCTGGTCGCGGTGTATGCGGTGTTCGCGGTCATGGGTCTTCTTTCTGGGATGCGCCGGTGATCCCGGCGAGTGTTGATTATTTATGCAATGTATTGCATAACTTTGTATGACTCCACTGTAGCGCACCTCGAGAGCGAAAACCAAGCATTTTCACAATATTTCTTAATATTTATCGTGTTTTTTGAATATTCATACTATGAATACCCGGTATTTGTACAAATTTTTCGGATTTTATCGGATAGCTATACCACCGCTCCCCTGCATCGGCATACAGAAGCACCCCAAGCAAACCCTCCGAAAATGCAAAAGTGTCCACCCGGATCATCCGGGTGGACACTTTCAATAGCTCTAAGCTATTCACCTAGTAGGCGAAGGGCTGAGGACTTACTTAGCCCAACCAACCTTCTCCCAGTGAATACCATTGCCCTGGTAGAGGGAAACGCCGTAGTTGCGCAGACCCTTCTTGACGAACTTGTACTCGGGGCCATTGAACAGCGGAACCATCACAGCAACCTCGGCCATGTGCTTCTTCTCAATGTCGTTGCAAGCCTGGTTACGTGCCTTGTCATCAGAGATGAGCTTCATCTTCTCAATCAGCTCGTTGATTTCGTCGGTACCGGCATCCTCGGGCTTCTCGCGCAGGTAGAACTGCTGGGTAGCCTGAGTAGCATCCGGGTCGGTCAGGCCGTAGCCCGATGCGGTAGCGTCGTAATCCTTAGCCTGCATTGCCTTGCCGAATTCGCTAGCAGCGCGAGCATCGAGCTCAACGTTAATACCGGCATCCTTCAGCTGCTGCACGATGGTCTGAGCCACAGCCTTAGAGGTGGGGTCCTCGCCGAAGACGGAGTACTTGAAGGTGGCCTGCTTGCCGTCCTTCTCGTAGAACTCGCCGTTCTTGGTGTAGCCAGCCTCTTCCAGAATCTTGGAAGCAGCAGCTGCATCGTTGTTCGGGGTCGGGTAAACGTCCTGGTAGTACTCGGAGAAGGGCATGTGGATCATCGAACCAGGCTGCTTCTCTTCGTAGTCCAGGCCCTGGAAGCGCACCTTGGAAATAGCTTCGCGCTTCAGGCCTGCCATAACCGCGCGGCGCAGAGCAACATCCTGCATGCGGGCGGGGTTCATGATCATACCGCCGGAGAAGAGGCGGACACCGCGACGCATCTCGGTGTTAGCAACTTCCTTCAGTTCCTTGTAGCTTGCGGCAGCCGTAGCGGGGGCAGCGTCAATCTCATCGTTCTTGAACGCCGCACGCTCAGCAGCGGTGTCCATCTGACGGAAGACGATGCGCTCCAGAATGGGCTTCTCACCCCACCACTTCTCGTTGCGGGTCAGGGTCAGGGTCTTCTCGGAGGAGTTCCAGCCACCCTCGGCAATGGTGAAGGGACCGGCAGCGTACTCGGGGTGCGGGTTGTCCACGAAACCACTGTTGAAGAGTTCCTTATCCAGCAGAGCCGGGTGCAGAATCTCGCCGAAGAGGATGTTCACCGGGTAGTACGGCTTAGCGAAGGTGACCTTCACCTTGAAGTCATCACCGTCACGCTCCACGGAGCCAACGCTACCGTAAATACCGCTGGTCTCGATCTTGTAGTCACCGTCGGTGCTCTTGAGGATGTTCCAGGTAGCCTGCAGGGCCTTGTAGTCGATGGGGGTACCATCGTTGAACTTAGCCTGGGGGTTCAGCTCGATGGAGACCACAGGTACGCCGTTCTCCTCGGAAACGTCGAAGCTCTTGGCAAACTCGGGAGACAGGGTGCGCTTGCCCATGGGGTCTGCCTGCCAGATGCCGTTGTAGTACACGGGGCTCAGAGCAGCCTGGGTGTAGGCAGTGACATTGGTGCCAAGAAGGTTGAAGTCAGGACCGAGCGAAGTCACGGACAGGCGCAGAGTGCCGCCATCCTTCAGCTCAGAAACAGCGGTCTCAGCGATGTCGTACAGTTCCTTGGAATCGGTGCCTGCGGTTGCGCCCTGGGTGGTGGCCTTGGAGTCCTTCGACGAGCCGCACGCAGCCAGTACGCCCACAGCGCTCAGCGCTACAGCGCCACCGAGAACGGTACGACGATTCAGGATGAAATTCTTCTCCATGAGAGTGTCCTCTTATATGTATGACCCTCAATAATCCCGCAGGAAAGCGTCAAGGATTCCCTGCTCACGCGCCGCCCGAAGGGTGCGGTGAGCGATGAATTAGTGCCGGTCTATGAATGTGTTCCTTCGGGTGCGCCCCTAGCGACGCGCCCCTAGGGTTAATTATTACCCACCCTCCATTCAGATGCCCTCCCATAAATATTCATATCTTGAATATTGAGAAAGGTTACGCCTTGTCAAGGAGAAATTAACTTATACATCAGTGCATCCTCAGTGCCGAGAACCACACAAGAAAGCACAGCCCGGGCCGCTACCACGGTCGCAAATACCGCGGAGAACAGAAAACCCGAGGGGCGAGCATCCAATGGATACTCGCCCCTCGGCACACATGCGACTTTTCAGCCGACTCTAGAGCTACACCATGGCCGCTTCGGCTTCAGGGTAGTAGCAAGCATAACCGTGATCCTCACCCTCAACGTGAGTAATCTCGGGCATCTCCTCCAGGCAACGCCGCTTCTTATCCTCGGGCAGCAGCTTGAAGATCGGGCAACGGCTCGAGAAGCCGCAACCCTTCGGAGCGTTCACCGGGGTGGGCAGGTCGCCTTCCAGCATGATGCGGTGGCGGTTAGCCTCAACCTCGGGATCGGGAACCGGGATGGCCGAGAGCAGAGCACGGGTGTACGGGTGGATCGGGTTGTCGAACACGCGGTCGACGTCACCAATCTCCACGATGCGACCCAGGTACATCACCGCGACGCGATCGGAGGCGTGGCGAATCACCGCGAGGTCGTGAGCCACCATCAGGTAGCTCAGGCCCAGGTTGGCACGCAGCTCCTCGAGCAGGTTAATCACACCCGCCTGAACCGACACATCCAGCGCCGACACCGGCTCATCCAGAACCACCAGCTTGGGGTTCACAGCCAGCGCACGGGCGATACCGATACGCTGACGCTGACCGCCCGAGAACTGGTTCGGGAAGCGGTTCACGTGGTCGGGCTGCAGACCCACGGTACGCATCAGCTCGACGACGCGCTTCTTAATCTCGGACTTCTTCATGCCCTGGTTCTCCAGGGGCTCAGCCAAGACCTCAAAGACGGTGAAGCGCGGGTCCAGGGCACCGGTCGGGTCCTGGAACACCATCTGCTGGTTCTTACGCAGTGCAAGAATCTCACCGGCGGACTTGCCGTCCTTGGTGGAGACGCCGTTAATCAGAATCTCACCGTCGGTGTTCTTGTTGAACTCCATGATTTCCAGCAGGGTGGTGGTCTTACCACAACCGGACTCACCCACGATAGAGAAGCACTCGCCCTCGCGAATATCGAAGGTCACGCCGTTCACGGCCTTCACGGTACCCACGCGGCGCTTGATGAGAGCACCCTTCATGAGCGGGAAGTGCTTCTTGACGTTGCGCACCTCCAGCACGGGAGCGCGCTCCTCGCGCGGAATACCGTCGAAGCTGGATACGGGAGGCTCGGGAACCGGGTACAGTTCCTCCGCAGTCTTACCCACCAGATCCTGCGAGATGGTGCAGGAGGAGTAGTGGCCCTCGCCCACACCCTCGAGCGGCTGCAGATCGGGCTCACCGTTGGAGTCCTGGCAGCACTGGCCGCCGCTCTTGGCAATCGGGCAACGCTCACGGAAGGAGCAGCAGGTCACGGGCTTAATCAGGTTCGGCGGGGTACCCTCAATCGGAACCAGCGAAACCTTCTCGGAGCGGTCCACGCGAGGCACCGCACCCAGCAGACCGATGGTGTACGGGTGCGAGGGGTACTTGTACAGGTCCTCGGCCTTGGCAATCTCCACCGGCTTACCGGCGTACATCACCAGGATGTCGTCAGCCATGCCCGCCACGACGCCCAGGTCGTGGGTAATCATGATGGTGGCCGCGCCGGTCTCCTCCTGGGCCTTCTGCATGACCTCCAGCACCTGCGCCTGGATGGTCACATCCAGTGCGGTGGTGGGCTCGTCAGCAATCAGCACGCGGGGGTCGTTCGCAATCGCCATAGCGATCATGATGCGCTGGCGCATACCGCCCGAGAACTCGTGCGGGAAGGAACGCAGACGATCGGCCGGCGAGGGAATACCCACCATGCGCATCAGCTCGATGGAGCGCTCCTTGATGGCCTGCTTGCTCATGCCCTTGTTGTGGACCTTGAGCACCTCGGCAATCTGGTCACCAATGGTGTACACGGGGGTCAGCGAGGACAGCGGATCCTGGAAAATCATGGAGATGTGCTTGCCACGGTAGGCACACATTTCCTTGTCGTTCAGGCCCAGCAGCTCGGTACCGTTGTACTTAATCGAACCGGTGATGTCCGCGGTGGTCGGGTGCAGACCCATGATGGCCATCGAAGCCACCGACTTACCGGAACCGGACTCACCCACGATACCCAGGGTCTTGCCCGGGTACAGGTCGAAGTTCACACCGCGCACGGCGTGCACGACGCCGTTTTCGGTGTTGAATCGGACGTTGAGGTCCTTAACGCTCAGAACGGGAGAGGTGCTCATTAGTTCTTCGCCTCCTTCTTCTCGTTCTTCTTAGACTTCTTGATCTTACCGACCGACATGGAGGTCGGGTCGAAGGCGTCACGCAGACCGTCGTTCATGAGGGCCAGCGGACCAACCAGCAGGAAGAAGAACAGAACCGGGAACCAGAACATGTGCGGCAGGGTGTTAATCTGCTGCGAAGCATCCGAAATCAGCGAACCCAGCGAGTAGTTCGGGTACTTAATACCGATGCCGATGAAGGAGTAGGCAACCTCGGAGAGCACAGCGTTCATAATGCCGCTGGTGAAGTTCAGAACCAGCAGGGAGCCGATGTTCGGCACCAGGTGGCGCATCACAATCTTGAAGGGGTGCACACCCATGTAGCGTGCAGCCTTCACGAAGTCGCGGCTGATGAGGGACTGTGCCATTGCACGAATCACACGGGCGCTACCCATCCAGCCGAAGGCAATCAGCACGGCGGAGAGCAGAATCCAGGTCGGCACGCTCTTCTGAATCTGCTTACCAACCTGACCGTTGATCAGGATAGCCAGAATCAGCAGAGAGGGAACCATGATGAGGGTTTCCAGGATGAAGAGCATGATCTTATCGATCCAGCCACCGAAGTAGGCCATCACACAGCCGTACACTGCGGAAATCAGCACGGTTGCCAGACCAACGATCACACCGATTTCGAGGGAGGTCCACACGGCCTCCACCATCATGGCGAACACGTCGTTACCAGCAATGGTGGTACCGAACCAGTGGTCGGCACTCGGGCCTTCACCCAGAGCCATGTAGTCAATATCGTTCGGCTTGTACTTAGTCAGGTACTTACCGAACAGGCCGAACAGACCCATACCGATGAAGACCGCGAGGCCGAAGACAGCCGCCTTGTTACGCAGGAAGCGGCGCAGAATAATGACGTTCTTGTTGATGACCTTGAAGTCACCGTTCTCCTGTACCACCGGCACGGAGGAAGTTGCAGTTACCTGGCTCATGAGATCCTCACTCGGGGGTCAACGATGGTGGTCGCGATATCAGCGATAATCGCACCTACAGCGAACAGTGCAGAACCGTACGCGAGGGTCACGGTCGCAGCGTTCACATCCTGCGAGGAGATGGAGTCAATCGACCACTTACCAATACCGGGCCACGCGAACACGCTCTCGGCGAAGAATGCACCCGCGAAGATCAGCGGAATCTGGTAGGCGATGGACTGCGCCACGGGAATGAAGGACACGCGCAGAGCGTGACGGGTAATAGCCTGGTTACGGGTCAGGCCCTTAGCGCGAGCGGTACGCACGAAGTCTGCGTTCACGTTATCGAGCAGGTACTGACGCTGGGCAATCTGGTAGCCAGCCCAACCGAAGATGGTCATACAGAAGGTCGGCACGATGTAGTGTGCGGCCATATCGATGGTAATCTCCCAGAAGCCCGTCAGGCCCGGGGTCGAAATACCGGTCACGTAGAAAATCTTCTCGCCACCATTAGCAACAGCAATGTTGTTGATAGTGGTCGCGCCCTGCTGCACCACGAAGTAAGCAACGGGAGCGGGGATGATGTAGACCAGGTAGGAGTAACCGGTAATAACACGGTCAGAGAACTTGTACTGGCGAGCTGCCGAGTACACACCCAGGGCGATACCAATCACGATGGACAGGATGGTCGCAACCAGCAGCAGTCGGGTCGAAACCCATACTCGCTGGCCGAACTCCTGGTTGATGTACGCACCGTTGGGGCTACGACCCCAGTCGAACTTGGTGACCACATTGGTCAGCCATTGAACGTAACGGTCCCAGGGGTTCATCTCGGGGTCAAGACCCAGGGATGCGAAGTTGCGGTTCACCTGCTCGGGGCTGGGCTTCGGAACCTTTTCCTGCTCCAGCAGAGCAGGCTTCAGGGCAGTAACCGCGGCGAAGTAACCCATCGTGGTCGTAATAAAGACCATGACGAGATACGTCAGCGATCGCTGGAGGATGTACCTAAACATGGGACGGTTCCCCTCCTTGTGTAGATGTCGGTGTTAAGGCATGTGTGTCATGCTGTCCCAGTGCACTGCTTCGTGATGACTGTCACTAGGAGCATAGTTACTTTATCTTATATAGCCTGCAACACTTCCACCAAACCCACATTGGACACTTTCACCCCTTAGAACACCCTGTGCAGAGGCTGGAAGGAGACTGTGCAAAAAAATACCCCGGAATTACCGGGGTAAAGGGGTGAATTAATAATTTTTACGAAAATTTTACATCGGAAACATTCTCCGCGACATAAGGACGTTATGACACTTTCGATAGGGGCATTACCGGGGTAAAACACCACGTAAACCCACTAATTCACTGGCTAAGCCAACAGTTCAGAAGGCAGTAGCAGAAGCTAAGGCACACCTCTTAAGCGCGCTATTTAAGGCAACTCAGCCAAAAGCGGCGCCCTGGCACGAGCACACGACTCGCACCGGGGCGCCACTTATATAGGAAGGCAACGCCTCCGCATCTAGTGCTAAGACCCTAGCTCTTAGCGTTAGGCTCCGAATCAGGCGAAGCCTCCGAGCTCAGCGACTCGGCAATACGAGCACGAGCAGAGCCGTGCATGCTCTTCAGAGCCTGCGCATCCTTAGCAGCCATCTCCGGAGTAATTACCGGAATCGCGCCAGTCGCCGCGCGAGCAATATCAACAGCCGGCTCAGTCTCCAGGGTCGTCGCCAACGCATCCTCACGAATGAAGAACAGAAGCAGCGTAGACACCAGACCCAGCGGCACCAGGTACAGGAATAGCGGAATCAGCGCATCGTTATACGCATTCACAATGATGCCGTGCACCGGCTCCGGCAAAGACGCCACCAGCTCAGGAGTCAGAGACGACGACGCGTGACCACCCGAAGACTGCAGCGCCTGCTGCGGCATACGCTCAGAAATCAGCGAGGTCAGACGCGAGGTGAACAGACCACCCACCAGCGAGGCACCCACGGTAGCACCCACCTGACGGAAGAAGTTATTCGACGCCGTCGCGGTACCAACCACGCTCACCGGGAACGCATTCTGAACAATCAGAGTCAAGAACTGCATGGACATACCCAGACCGGCACCCATCACCGCAAGGTACACACAGAACAGCCAGGTCGGGGTATCAACATTCACGGTCGACAGCAGGAACAGGCCCAGCGCCACAATCGCGGTACCACTCGTCACGTAACGCTTGTAGCGACCAGTCTTCGACACCACGCGGCCCGTCACAATGGACACCACCAGCATGACGCCCATCATCGGAATCATCAGCAGACCGGCAACCGTAGCGCTCACACCCAGCGCCATCTGCAGGTAAGTCGGGATGTACTCCACCGCACCGAACATCGCCACACCCAGCGCCAGCGAAGCACCCAGAGTCAGCAGGAAGTTACGGTTCTTGAACAGGTACATGGGCATGACCGGCTCAGTCGCACGGTTCTCCACCGGGATGAACACCAGCGCAGCAACCACCGAGAAGACCAGCAGGCCAATAATCTGCGGCGAAGTCCACTCGTACTGGTTACCGCCCCAAATCGTGGCAAGCACCAGCGCACTCGTGCCCGCCATCAGAATCAGCGAGCCAAGGTAGTCGATGCTGTGCTTCTCACGCTCACGGAACGGGCGGTGCGGCAGCAAGAAAATCACCGCAAGAATCGACAGAATAGCCAGCGGCAGGTTCAGCCAGAACGCCCAGCGCCAACCCGGACCCTCAGTAATCCAGCCACCAATCAGCGGACCAGCCACCGACGAGAACGCGAAAACGCCACCAATAATACCCATATAGCGGCCGCGGTCGCGGGGAGGAATCACATCGGCAATCACGGCCTGAGACAGAATCATCAGACCACCACCGCCCAGACCCTGCAGGGCACGAGCAAAAATCAGCCAGTTCATGCTCTGCGCGAGCGCACCAACCACGGAACCCGCCATGAAAGCAACAATCGCAAAAATCAGGAAGGGCTTGCGTCCGAACTGGTCGGAAAGCTTACCGTAGACCGGCATCGTAATGGTCGAAAGCAGGATGAAAATGGTAATTACCCAGCTCATGTGCTCCACGCCGTGTAGCTCACCCACGATTGTGGGCAGTGACGGCGCCAGAATCGTCTGGTTCAGCGAGGACATGAGCATCACAACGACCAAGCCCAAGAACATGGCGCGGATGCGGTTTTTACTTTCCTGCTTAGCCTCGCCTGCTGGCGGCTGAGGTAGGTTCTTTTCCTCTGTACTCATCGATAATCCTTAGTTACGTTCAATATGTGTCTGTTGCGGGTGCCCGCCAGAATCCACGTTCTGGTTCCAGCAGGCGGGTTTCTGTAGCCCGTGTATAGCCGTGTGTAGCCAAGGGCGGTGAACCGCCGCTAGATTGCAGGCCTACCCTGCTCAAAAAGCAGGAACTGGTAGGTTTTCACCGTCTGTCGAATACCGCGGTTAATTTCTTCCTCATCCTCAAGGTGGCGAGCAAACTCCAGCTGACGCAACACCGCCGAGGCCAGCTGCACCTTGGCGCGGGCACGCTCCTGCAGGTGGTCGGTCAGCGGGTCCGACGGGGATCGGCGTGGGAAGGGACCGCGGCGGCCGGCGGCGTCAAAGGCAACCCAGTCAATCGTGTTCAGATACTCGGTGAGCACCTGCTCGCACCGCATGTGGTGCATCTTGAAGCGCTTGGCCGAGTCGGGGAATTCACGACAGTGGGTCTGGAAATCGTTGCTCTTGACCTTGATGTAATAGAAGCTATGGAAAATAATCTGCCACAGCAGGTGGGTGACACGAATAATCGTGTTTTCGTCCTCGTGGAGACGATCGGTTTCAAGGATTTCCTCGCTGACGACCGGTTCGCGCAAACCCAGGACGGCGTCTTCTTTGGAGGGGAAGTAGTTGAAGAAGGTACGGGGCGAGACCCCAGCCTCACGGGCAATTTCCTCAACGGTGGTTCCGCGCATCCCGTGTTCGCGGACGCGCTTGAGGGCCGCTTCGTGGAGGGCGCGCCAGGTCTGTTCGCGTCGTCGTTCTCGAAGGCTCAGTTCCTTTTTCTGCATGAGTGCAATTATTTCATCTCTGCACGGGATGCTCAAGTGAATATTTGCGCTATTGCAATTAGCCGTTCTGTGCCTTTCGTCTCTCCCCTGCAAACGGCACCCCCGACCCGAATCGTAAGGCGCCACCGCACTCCCCCGCACGAATTCACCGGCCACGGCATAATAGACGGGTGAACCTATTTGCCCCCGCATACCTCGACTTCCTCCCCGATTGGCTACGCCTCACCCTCGGTATCCTCGATATCCTGATTCGACTTATCGCTCTCTTCTGGCTGCCCTACAATCGCAAGCCCGTGGTCGCCCTCGGTTGGCTCATGGCTATCTTCTTCATCCCCTACGCCGGATTCTTCGTCTTCCTCGTCTTCGGCTCCTCACGCCTGCCCGCGTACCGACGCGCACGGCAGCACGCCATGAACGATATGATTCGCGAAGCCACCGAAAACAAGCCGGCCCTCACCCGCACCGACGACCTCTCCGACCCCGCTAAGGTAGCCAGCCAGCTCAACTACACCCTCGGTTCTCTCCCCCTCGTCGGCGGCAACCAGTTCACCCTCCACACCGACAACCACCAGGCCATGGTTGAAATGTCCAAGGCCGTGGACCGGGCCACCGAATACGTGCACTTCGAGTTCTACATCGCCGCCTACGACGAATCCAGCGCCGTGCTCTGGGATTCCCTCTTCGCGGCCCACCGCCGCGGAGTGCAGGTACGCGTGCTGATCGACCACATCGGCTCGCGTAAGTACCCCTCCTACAAGCACCTCGTGAAGATGCTCAACGAGTCCGGCATGCAGTGGAAGCTCATGCTGCCGATTAAGCCCTGGAAGCTCAAGTGGCAGCGACCCGACCTGCGTAACCACCGCAAGGTACTCGTCGTAGATGGACAGGTCGCCTTCTCCGGCTCGCAGAACGTCATCGATCGTTCCTACGACACCCCCGAAAACATCAAAAAGGGTTTGCAGTGGAAGGACCTTACGTTCTCCTGCACCGGCCCCATCGTCGAAGAGCTCAACGCCGTCTTCGTCTCCGATTGGTACTCCGAGACGAACCAGCTGCTGCTCGCCGAAATTAACACGGATATCCCCTATGCGGGTGATGGGATGCGCGCCCAGGTTGTGCCCTCCGGCCCCGGTTTCGAGACGGAAAACAACCTGCGCCTCATCAACTACATGATCTACAACGCCGAGCGGCGTATCACCATCTGCTCGCCCTACTTCGTGCCCGAGGAAACCCTGCTTCAGGCGCTCACCAACGCCGCCTACTCAGGCATCGAAACCACCGTGATTGTGTGTGAAAAGGGCGATCAGTTCCTGCCCAACATGGCGCAGCGTTCCTACTACGAGCAGCTGCTCCAGGCGGGTGTGCGCATCCTGCAGTACCCCAGCCCGACCGTGCTGCACTCCAAGTTCATGTTCGTGGACGACGACCTGGCGTTCATCGGCTCCTCGAATATGGACCCGCGCTCCTTCTCGCTCAACATGGAGGTTTCCACCTTTATTACCGACCGCGCCATGGTCACCATGCTTGAGGAGGTCACGGCCGATTACGAAAGCAAGTGCACCGAGCTGCTGTACACCCAGTGGGCTGAGCGTCCGCGCCGCATCAAGGTGATTGAGAACCTCTGCCGATTGTGGTCATCGCTCCTCTAAATAAAACTGCCCACCCGGATAACCCCGGGTGGGCAGTTTTATTGTATGAGGCGCTATCGCAGGATGCACCGGGCTACAAGCTAAAGCCGCCGCTGGAGGCTAGATCGGCTCGCCCGGGCCCACCAAACCTGCGGAGTGCATCCACCACACGAAGAGCACCACTGCAATGTAGAGGACCGTGCACAGGCTCAAAGTAATGATGTGGCGGCGGCGAGTCATGCTCAAATAGCCGATGAACTCGCGAATAAACGCGTTCACCGCAAAATACACCTTCGTACGAGCCCCCGCGCCCCAGCATTTCAGGCCCAGCGAACGCGCCAAAAGCAGGGCTCGGAAGAGGTGGTAGTTCGTAGTTGCGAGCGCCACCTTCGGGGTCTTTCCCTCGGCAACCTCCGGCATCAGAGCGTAAGAGAAGAGCAGGTTCTCGCGGGTATTCACCGCGCGGTCCTCCACAATAACGTCTGTCTCGGGAATACCACGGGATACAGCGTAGCGAGTCATCGCCACACCCTCGGGTACATCCTCATCCGGGCCCTGACCGCCAGACATAATCAGCTTCGAGCCGGGGTTCTTACGGTAAATTTCAATGCCGCGATTGATACGACCCGCCAGCAGCGGAGTCACCTGGTCCCCCATGAGACCCGAGCCGAGCACCACCACATAGTCAGCCTGCTGACGGAAATTCACCAGATTCAACACTGCCGACACAGTAAAGCCCACCGCGTAGATGGTGAAATAGGTCAGCACCAGCGAAAAATAGAAATAAATTGTTCCCCACACGCCGCCCAACGGAGTGTTCTCCGCCGGACCGGGAGCAAAGAACGGGCCCACAATAAGGGCAATACCGGTAGCCAATGCCAAAGAATTAGTGAGCGAAAAACCCTCACGAACAATAAGACGCACACCGCTATAAAGGAAAAGACCGGTCAAACCCAAAGGCGTAAAAATCGAAAGGATCGCCGGAACGATAACAATGAGGAACGCCAACACCAGCAAAATCTGGTTCTCTGCCACAATCGCCGTTACGCCCAGGCTCGTACCCAGCAACCCCACGGTCGCAATCAGCAACCAGCCGACAAACACGCTACGGCGTTCCCGCAGGTAGAGGCAGATAAAGAGCACCAGCGAAAACACCGTCAGCGCATACAGCACCACCAGCGGAATAGATAGAGAAGAGTCGGGAATCTGAAAAGGCATAAAGGGTCCCAAAAATAAGTGAAGTGCGTGCCCGCTAAAAATCGGGAGATTCAGAAATTCTTCCCCCAATTCTATGCCTGCCTGCACCCACCCCATTCGGAAGCGCTGGGCAGAAAAAGGGTAAAAGAAACACGCGAGGCCTCCACTCGACGCATAGATTCTATGCGGTGGACGCATCGCGCGTTCATTTCTACCCAATTCTATTCTAACGCCACAAACGGTTTCCCGCGTGAATTGAAGAGGGTTTAATCTGCACCCAGTCGGGAGCCATCAGGCGAACCGCCTTCGCGCACCCCGCCAGAGCGGTAATAATCGACTCACAGCGCTGGTTAAATTCGCTTTGATGCCGTTTATCAACAATTTGTCCGGGAAAGTGCCGATGCATTTTCGACACGGAGTCGCTGCTCTCCTGCAGGCCGTGACCGGTATGGCCCGGAACGTGCTTAACCAGCACGCGCTTCTCGCGGATTGCCTCGGTGAGGGAGCGCATCTGGGCGACCACGCGTTCATCCTGCACACCCTCGGAGGCCCAGGTCTCGAAGGTCCAGCGGCTGTGCGCCAGGCGCAACACGAAGGTGATGGCGCCCAAGGAATCGGTATTGATAATCAGGCGGCGCGAACCGCTGTGAAACACGGTATATGCGGCCAGCACGGCCGACAGCTCTCCGGTCATGATATTCACGCCGTCATAGTGAGAGTGAAAGTAAAAGCCGTCCTCGCTCACTCCGGCGATGCCCATGCGGCCACCGCGCTGGTACTTCTTGTTGTGCGTGGAACGAAACGAGCAGTCCGTAAAGACGCTGTAATCCTCCAGCTGTTCAAGTGGGCGGGGGGCAAGAGCGTCGTGCACCATGGCATCCACGGTCTCGCGCGTACGGGTGACCTCGGCCTGCATCCGCTCGTAGGCGGGGGTGCCGGCCAGCTTCACGTGCACCTCACCCAGGGAGTGATTATCGTAGGGGTCCAGCACCTTCTCGAAAGCGCGGTACTCCATAATCGTCTTCAGGTGGTCGCAATCCCGGAACAGGTGCTTCAGATGCTTACGATCGGCCGCAATCGTCACCAGGTTGCAGCGGTACTGCTCCGGGATGTGATCCCAGGCGGCCAACACGGCTCGGCCCAGCAGACGGGGATGCACCTCATCGCAGGACTCCATGAGCGAATGAGTGTGCTGAAAGAGCAGGGGCTCCTCATTAATGACGGCGCGGGTGCCGTCCTGCTTCGAAATAAAAACCACCGTCGACAGCGCCGAGTAGCAAAAACCCTGCGCCTGGCGGTGTTCCTGAGCTACCGCAATGACGGCAACTCCCTGATCGGTGTATCCGGCCGGGTAGGAAGCACTATAGTCGGGCGCTTCCCAGGTCAGGGCGCATCGTTTGATATGAGCCGGTGAAAATACCAACGCGGTCACCTCCCGTGACTACCATTCCGCTTCTCCTTTCATGCGTGCGGATTGACTTACCTTTCTTTTATAGGTCGAAGCTGGAGGAGTCGCAAACATTTGTGAGATTTTTTCCAGTCAGCGAAGGGCCGGCGGCTACCCCCTCCCGCCGGGGTGGACATCCGTCGTGCCTGAACCACGCCGCCGCCCCAAAGGTGTACCGTAAGAGAGTCATCAACGATGCGGCACCAGCCGCCCCACCCAAAGGAGAAACCATGATTGGTGTCTACGCAGGACTGTCCATCAAGCCCGAGCACGTCGAGGAGTTCCTCAAGACCATTGAGCCGCTCGTGACCGCCAGCCGCAAGGACGAGGGCAACGTCAGCTACGACTTCGGCGCCGTCTCCGAAACCGAGTTCGCCTTCATCGAGCGTTGGGAGTCCCAGGCTCTACTGGATGTGCATATGGCCACCGAGCATTTCACCCAGGCCGTCGCCGCATGGGAGCCGCTGCTCGCCTCCGAGCTGGACGTGCGTATCGTCAACTTCCGCTAAGCAGCATCTAAACATACGGTGCCCGGCACCCCTTCCGCTGAGGGGCGCCGGGCACCGTGTGTTAAGTCCCGAAGGCGAGCGCACCCGCTAGTGACGCTCCAGGCCGACCTCAACCGAGTCGAGGGTGAAACCGTTGCCCTCGCTCACGCAGTGCACCTTACCGGTATTCACCGACTTGCAGGTGTACCCGTACGCGGTCACCACCTGACCGGTAGACAGGGCAACAATACCCTCAGTATTCACCGGCTCCGGGGTGGCGGTCTGACCGACCAGGCTCACCTCGGGCGCCTGGCCCTGCACCATGTGCACGCGCTGCTGCGCCTTACCGGATGCGGCATCCCAGCCCTGCAGGGTCACGCCCACCAGCGCCTGGCAGTCCACACCCGACGGGGTCACCGAACACGCGACCTTAGAGTCCGGGCTGGTGAAACGCAGCGCCTCAACAGTCTTCGCAGAATCACCCTGACCGAAAGTGCCGCCACCGTACGCTTCAGCGAAAGTCAGCGTACCCGACAGCATGCGGGTCTGTGCCGGAATCAGCGCCAGGCGCGGCTTCTCAACGCTACCACCCTGCGTGAAGCAGGCACCCGTAATGTAGTCGCGGCCCTGCACCTTCGTAGCGCACTGGTACCACTCAACACTCGCCGTGCCGTCCTGGTTCTTGCGGCTGTTGAAGAGGCGCACCGCCTCCTGAGCCTTCGCGCAATCCGAACCGTCATACACGTAAATACCGGCGGAACCACCCAGCAGACTCGTCACGCCACAGCGAGTACCAGGATCGATAGTGCTCACGGAGCCGCTCGCCGTGGCGTATGCCGCCTCGTACTCGGCGTCGGTGCTCGGCTCATTCGTGGGGGTCGCCACCGAATCGTAGGTTGCAGGGGAATCCAAGCCGGCAGCAATCTGCACGGTATTCGGTTTCCAGGAGCCATCCGCCGCGGTGAACAGGGTCTTAGCGTCCACGGGCGCGGAAGAAGTCGCCACCTTCATCGGGGCGGTTTCAGAATCATCAGCCTGCGGCTGGGCAGAGCAAGAACTCAAAGCGAGCGCACCGATGCAGGCAAGAGCCGCCAGGGCACGGCAAGTAAAGGCACGCTGTGCGCGTGCGGGCAGGGTAATCATGAATACGTCCTCGTGAGGGTTGCGAATTGCGTTGTGTTGAGTGGTTGTGCCGAGTCGGTGAATCGGGTACCTAAATACCCTTCTACACCCTACTGCACCGCAACTGACAAGGCAATACGCCGCACCGGGTATCCCACAACGGTAGACAAAGACGCGCACAAAGAGCAGCGCCCCGCCCGCAGAAAAACCACGGAACGGAGCGCCAGCCCATCAGGGCAAGATATTAAATTCTCACACGATGCGTGAAGGGCTTATGCGTCCTCGGGCAGGATGCGCACGCCACCCTTATCGGCGGATGCGGCCAGCATGCCGTACACCTTCAGGGCGTTCGACACGTGACGCTCACGCGGCTTGGTCGGACGCCACGGTGCAGCGCCCTTCGCCTCGCGGCGAGCAGCCAGCTCCTCATCCGAAACGTTCACACGCAGGATGCGGTTGTTCACGTCAATCTCAATCTCGTCGCCGGTCTGCACCAGGCCGATAGCGCCGCCAGCAGCCGCCTCCGGGGAGACGTGACCAATCGAAATACCAGAGGTACCGCCGGAGAAACGACCGTCAGTAATCAGTGCACACTTCTTACCGAGGCCCAAACCCTTCAGGTAGGAGGTCGGGTACAGCATCTCCTGCATACCCGGGCCGCCCTTCGGGCCCTCGTACTGGATGACGACAACGTCGCCTTCCTTCACGTTCTTCGACAGGATCTCGTACACAGCCTCGTCCTGAGACTCGACCACGAAGGCGCGACCCTTGAAGTGGAACAGCTCCTCATCAATACCAGCGGACTTGATGATTGCGCCGTCCTGGGCGATGTTGCCGTACAGGACCGCCAGGCCGCCGTCCTTGGTGTACGCGTGCTCCACGGCGCGGATGCAACCGTTCTCGGAGTCAGTCTCGTGGGACTCGTACTTGTTCGCGGTCGAGAACGCATGGGTGGTGCGCACGCCACCGGGGGCTGCCAGGAAGAGGTCCTTGGCCTTTTCGCTGGCCTTGCCGCCGCGGATATCCCATTCGTCCAGCCACTCGTCCAGCGAATCAGCGTGAACAGAATGAACGTTCTTGTGCAGCAGGCCGGCACGGTTCAGCTCACCCAGCAGGGCGGGGATACCACCGGCACGGTGCACGTGCTCAATGTGGTACTTAGTGGAGTTCGGGGCAATCTTAGCCAGGCAGGGAACCTGACGCGAAATACGGTCAATGTCATCCAGAGTGAAGTCGGCACCCGCCTCGTGAGCGATCGCCAGGGTGTGCAGCACGGTGTTGGTCGAACCGCCCATCGCCACATCCAGCGCCATAGCGTTCTCGAACGCCTCCTTGGTCGCAATGGAGCGGGGCAGAACCGACTCGTCATCCTGCTCGTAGTAGCGCTTAGCCAGCTCCACGATGCGGCGGCCAGCGTCCAGGAACAGCTCCTTACGAGCCACCTGGGTAGCCAGAGTGGTGCCGTTACCGGGCAGCGCCAGGCCAATCGCCTCGTTCAGGCAGTTCATGGAGTTCGCGGTGAACATACCCGCGCAGGAACCACAGGTCGGGCAGGCATTCTTCTCAACCTGAGCGAGCGCCTCATCGCTGACGCTGTCGTTAACAGCCATCACCATGGCGTCAATCAGGTCGAGGCGGTGCTCAACAACGCCCTCAATACCCTCGCCGGACTCCATCGGGCCGCCGGACACAAAGATAGTGGGGATGTTCAGGCGCATTGCCGCCAGAAGCATACCGGGGGTGATCTTGTCACAGTTAGAGATGCAGACCAGCGCGTCGGCACGGTGCGCGTTCACCATGTACTCGACCGAGTCAGCAATCAGGTCGCGGGAAGGCAGCGAGTAGAGCATCCCGTCGTGGCCCATCGCGATACCGTCATCAACGGCGATGGTGTTGAATTCCTTGGCGACGCCGCCAGCCTCACGGATAGCGCCGGCGACCAGTTCACCCATGTTCTTCAGGTGCACGTGACCGGGCACGAACTGAGTGAAAGAGTTCGCGATAGCAATAATGGGCTTACCGAAATCGTCATCGCCCATGCCGGTGGCACGCCACAGGGCGCGGGCACCAGCCATGTTACGGCCGTGAGTTGAAGTACGTGAACGCAGTTCTGGCATTGTTTTACCTTCCGTAGTGATGCAAGTACTGATTTTACGCGCGGCGTCCAACGCTCTTCAGCTCAGGGTCACTTTGGTTTCATGCATCGAAACGCGCACGAGCCTGCAACCGCCTATCGGTGGGAGGGCTGAGGCCACGGAGTTGTGCCGGATCTGCGGCAGAATTGCCCCCTTTGGGGTAGATGGGGGGACATCACCCCATTATGCCCCCTAATCTGGAATGAGCCCAGGTTGCGGGCGGCGATATTCAAGCGGCGAACGCACCGGGAGGCGGCAGGCGTCTATGTCTGCCGCGGACGAACCTCGCTGCGCATATGTAGCACCGACGCGGTTTGTTTCTAACGCACTGATTTATACACGCTTTTATACACGCTGAACCCTGCATATATTTCAGAAGGTTTCTATGACACAGGCACCCACCGCATCGCTCACCCCGGCAGGCGGCAAGGACTTCGCGTCCTCCGTCATCTACCAGGTGTACCCCAAGTCCTTCTACTCCTCGGCGGGTGGCGCCTACGGCGACCTGCGCGGCGTCATCGAGAAGGTGCCCTACATTGCTTCCCTGGGCGTGGACATGGTGTGGTTCAACCCGTTCTTTGCCTCCCCCCAGAACGACAACGGCTACGACATCTCCGACTACTACGCCATCAACCCCGACCTGGGCACCATGGAAGACGTCGAAGAGATGATTGCCGCCCTCGCCGAGCACGGTGTGGGCGTCATGTTCGACATGGTGCTCAACCATGTTTCGACCGAGCACGAGTGGTTCCAGCGTGCGCTCGCCAACGAGCGCGAGTACTGGGATTACTTCTACATTCGCCCCGGTAAATACACCGAGGACGGTCAGCTGCGCGAACCGACCAACTGGGAGTCGAAGTTCGGCGGCCCCTGCTGGTCCCGTTTCGGCGAGTACACGGATGAGCACGGCACTCCTCTGTTCTACATGCACCTGTACGACCGCACCCAGGCGGACGTGAACTGGTACAACCCGGTTGTGCGCGACGAGCTGTTTAAGGTCGTGAACTTCTGGTACGAGAAGGGCGTGCGCGGTTTCCGTTTCGACGTCATTAACGTCATCGGTAAGGGTGAAGAGCTGCTCGACGCCCCCGAAGGCAGCGTGGACAAGGCACAATACACCGACACCCCGATTGTGCACACCCGTGTTCAGCAGCTGAACCGCGCCTCCTTCGGTCAGCATGATGACACCGTGACCGTGGGCGAAATGTCCTCGACCAGCATCGAAAACTGCGTGGGCTACTCCAACCCGGCAAACCACGAGCTGGACATGGTGTTCAGCTTCCACCACCTGAAGGTGGACTATGAGAACGGCGAGAAGTGGTCGAAGGTGCCGTTCCGTTTTGCCGAGTTGAAGCAGATTCTGAACGATTGGGCACTGGGCATGCAGGCCGGCGGCGGCTGGAACGCGCTGTTCTGGAATAATCACGATCAGCCGCGCGCGCTGAACCGTTTTGGTGACGTTGAGCGTTACCGTGCCGAGTCGGCAACCATGCTGGCGGCTGTGATTCACCTGCTGCGCGGCACCCCGTACGTGTACCAGGGCGAGGAAATCGGCATGATTGACCCGGTCTACTCCTCGATTGAGCAGTATGTGGATGTGGAGGCGCACAACGCCTACGCGATGCTGCGTGAGCGCGGCCTGAACGAGCAGCAGACCCTGGAGATTGTGGCGTCGAAGGCTCGCGATAATTCGCGTGTGCCGATGCAGTGGACCGCGGATCCGGCGACCGCTGGTTTCGGTTCCACGTCGCCGTGGCTGGCTCCCGCCCCGGTGCGTGATGCGGCGACCGGTGCCGGTATTTCGGTGGAGGATGAGGAACGTGACGGCGTGATTCTGCCCTACTACCGCAACCTGATTGCCCTGCGTAAGCAGTACCCGGTCATCTCTGCGGGTTCGTACGCGCCCTACGCGCTGGATCACGAGCGGGTGCTTGCGTACCTGCGTGAGCTGCCCGCTGTAGCTGAAAACGGTAGCCCGGCGCAGCGTCTGCTGGTGCTGACGAACTTCTACGGTGAGCCGACCGAGGTTGAGGTTCCGGCTGAATTCGTTCGTTCCGGTCGCGTGCTGGTGTGTAATTACAAGAATTCTGCGGTGGACTCCTCTGCTGTGTCTGATTCGGCTGAGACGGTGACGCTGAGCCTGCGCCCCTATGAGGCTCTGGCGCTACTGATTGAGGGCTAAAAGCGGTTCCGCGCCTCTCCCCTAGCCTGTGGGGCGGGATGATATAAACTGACCTGGCAATATTCTATTTCTAGAATATTCCCAGGTCGTTTTATATATACCATTCCTGTAGAGGAATTTATACGGAATATCAGGCGGAGTCTTAAAAGCCGTGCTCGTTCAGCCAGGTAGCCGCCGCCTGCGCGGGCTCCTGCTTGGAGGTGCCCGAAACACGGTCATTGAGAGTGCGCAAATCGGCGGTGATGAGCTTCGCCGAGACACGATTCAGGACCTCCGCCGCGGAGTCGGGAACTCGCGACGTATTGATAATGGGCAGCACCTGCTGAGCCAGAATCATGTTCTTCGGATCCTCCAGCACCACCAGCTGATTCTGCTCAATTGCGGGGGTGGTCGAGTAGAGGTCAACCACCTGCACGGTGTCATCCAGCAGGGCTTTGACGGTCAGCGCGCCGCCGCCGTCCGAGAGGGGTACAAACTCGGCGGGAACGCATCCGTACTTCTCTTTAAGGCCGGGGATGCCGTAGGCGCGCTCGGCAAACTCCGGGGCGGCGCCAAGCTTCAGATTCGTGCAGCGGGAGGCGAGATCTTCAAGGGTTCGCAGACCGTACTTTTGGGCGGTCTGCGCGGTAACGACGAGCGAGTCCTTATCCTCCGCCTCGGAGGCGTTCAGGGCGCGAATTTCCGCTCCTGAGTCGCCCGTCTTAAGGGTGCCAAGGGCGGCGGGTAGCGCCTGCAGAATCTCCTGCGCAGTGTTAGCTGTAGCCTTCGGGTCCAGGTAAAGTAGCAGGTTTCCGGAGTAGTCCGGGATAACATCCACCGCACCGGAGGCGAGTGCCCCCAGGTACGCCTCACGGGCGCCGATACTCAGCTGGGTGCGGGCATTGAATCCCGCCCGGGCGAGGGCTCCGGCGTAGATTTCGGCGAGGATTTGGGATTCGGCGAAGGCCGCTGAGCCGACAATGATTCCTTCGTGTTCGCCGCTGAAGACTTTGTCGCCGCTGAGCCCGCAGGCGCTGAGGATACCCGCCATGCCGAGTGCACCGGCGGCGGTGAGAGCAGTGCGACGAGATACGGTACGGCGCGAGAAGGTTTTAGGTGCCTGAATCATCGGGTTCATGCCTTCTTCCGGTTGATGGTGAGCCCCGCGGGGGTGAGCGCACGCTGAACAAGACCCATGAGCGCGTCCACGGCGAAGGCGAGAAGCGCCACGAGCAGGGTTGCGACGAGCATACGCGGGTAATCGCGCACGGCGAGCCCGTCGAAGAGGTACCTGCCGAGGGTTCCGCCGCTCAGATAGGCGACGATAGTCGCGGTTGCAATGACCTGCACGAGTGCGGAGCGGAGCCCGCCGAGTATCATGTTGGCGGCGAGCGGGATTTCGAGGCGGGTCAGAATCTGCCATTCGGTGAGGCCTTGGGCGCGGGCTGCGTCCACGAGGTCTTCCGGTACGGCGGCGAGGCCTTCGAGAACTCCGGCGAGCAGGGGTGCCGCCGCAATAATAATGAGCACGATGAGGGAGGGCAGGGTCGAGACACCCAGCCAGAGTGCCAGGATGGTGAGCAGACCGAGCGCGGGCAGCGCACGGGTGGCGGCAACGGTGCTCATGAGCAGGTTGCTGCGGCCGCGGTTGGTGCCGTAACCCGGGCGGTGGTGCCCAGCCCAGAGACCGAGAGGCACCACAATGAGTGCCGCGCAGGCGGTGGCGAGGGCGGTGACGCTTAGGTGTTCGAGCAGGCGCACGAGAATTCCGGTGCTTCCCTGCCAGTTGGCGCCGTCCATGAGGTAGGCGAAGGTTCGTTCTATGACGTTCACGGGTTATGCCTTCCTTTCGGGGCTGCAGCGGTTCGCAACCGTAGCCACCTGCCAGGGCGTAAGTGCCCTCGTCAGAAGGATAAGGAGCAGGTCGAGGACCAGTGCCAACAGCAGGCTGAGGATTACGCCAGCCAGGATCTCCGAAGGGATATTGCGCGCGAGGCCGTCGGTGAAGAGCGTACCGAGCGAGGGCACACCGATGAGGGCACCCACGGACACCATCGCAATATTTGCCACGGTTGCCACGCGGATTCCCGCCATGATGACGGGTAGGGCGAGGGGCAGGTAGAGTTCCATCAGCGCCTGTCGGGGCGTGTATCCGAGGGCCCGTGCAGATTCGTGCACGCTATCGGGTACGGAGTCGAAGGCATCCACACCGGAGCGCACCATGAGCGAGAAGGAGTAGACGCTCAGGGCAACAAGCACGTTCAGCGGGGAAATAATGGAGGTTCCCAGAATGAGCGGCATGAGCACGAACAGCGCGATCGAGGGGATGGTGTACAGCAGTGAGGAGAGGTGCATGAGGGTTCGCGCACCGATGCGGCGTTCGGAACCGCGGTCACGGCGACGGCTCGCGTAGTAGGCGACCGGCAGCGCGACGAGAGCACCAATCGCGACGGGTACGACGCCCTGGTAGAGGTGGCTGAGGGTCAGCTCGAGGATGCGCTGGCTGTTGGTGGCGACCCACTCCCAATGCATGTCGCTTGCCGCCAGGGGTGATGCCACTAGGGGCTGCGCGGCGAGAGGTGGCGCCGCCAGCACACTATTTTCTAGAAGACTCATTCGCTTTTCTCGCCTTCTGCCGCGCTATTCTGCTCTTCTCGGGAGGCGGCAAGTCGGCGTGCACGCGCCTGGCGCACCGTCTGCTCATCCAGCAGACCGGCAACGGAGCGGCTCACGAAGGAGCGCACAAAATCATCGGCGGGGCTGTACAGAATCTCTTCGGGAGTGCCGAACTGCGCGAGGCGACCGCCCTCCGCGAAGACAGCGATTGTATCGCCGAGCAGGAGCGCCTCGTCAATGTCGTGGGTGACGAACACAATCGTCTTGGCGAGGCGAGCCTGTAGGCGCAGCAGCTCTTTCTGCAGGCCGGTGCGCACCACGGGATCCACCGCGGAGAACGGCTCGTCCATCAGCAGGACGGGTGCATCGGCGGCGAGAGCACGCGCCACACCAACGCGCTGCACCTGACCGCCCGAAAGCTGGGAGGGGTAGCGCTTGGCGTACGAAGAATCCAGACCGACGACCTCAAGCAGTTCGAGGGCGCGAACCTGCGCCTCCTTGCGGGAGGCGCCGAGCAGGCGCGGCACGGTGGCAATATTCTGCGCGACGGTGCGGTGCGGCATGAGCCCACCCTGCTGCATCACGTAGCCAATGCCGCGGCGCAGCTCGTAGGGGTTCTTCTCGTGCACGTTCACGCCGTCAATGGTGATGGTGCCGCTATTGGGCTCCACCATGCGGTTAATCATGCGTAGACTAGTGGTTTTACCGCAGCCGGAGGGGCCGACGAACACGGTAATCTGCCCGGCGGGAATATACAGGTTCAGGTTCTGCAGCACCGTGGTGGGTTCGCCGGTTCGGCTCGGGTAGTTCTTGGTGATGTTCTCGAAGCGGATTCCGCCTGCGGGGTTGCTGTCAGCGGCAGAATTTTTTGCCCACGGAATTTGGGGTGAGCTCGGAATCTGAGGTGAGCTCTCCGGAGGCTGTGAGCTGGGATTCTGAGCGGTCATGGGTGCAGTGATCCTTTCTGCTGGCCATCGTGTATGTGTGTGCCTGTGCGCAGGAATTACCCGGTTAGGTTCCGGCGCGGAGCTATCTACAGGAGCTATCCGCAGCAGTGCGGTGGGTCCGTACTGTATAGAAGAAGGCAGCATCTCAGGGTTTTATTCCCAAGATGCCGCCTTTTCGACGGTTTTGCAGTATTGCAACCGCAAAGTTTTTTAAAAACAAAACCCGCCCCACTGTAGAAGCCTGGAGGCGGATTTCGTGGCTCCGACCGGCGTCGATCCGGTGACCTTACGATTTTCAGTCGTACGCTCTACCAACTGAGCTACAGAGCCTTGCGTATTTTGTTTTAGATACGCAATGACCGCGTCTTTCGATGATCTCTCATCTGAAATTACGCGGCCAGAGCGACCCCGACGGGACTTGAACCCGCGACCTCCGCCGTGACAGGGCGGCGCGCTAACCAACTGCGCTACGGGGCCTTGTTGGAATCAACAGGAGTAAATCCTACGTCATCTAACTTGGCTTTGCAAATCGAGGTGATTTGCAAGTACCCCCAACGGGATTTGAACCCGTGCTACCGCCGTGAAAGGGCGGCGTCCTAGGCCGCTAGACGATGGGGGCCTAGTCGATCGAACAGGTTCTTTGTTCATCCCGTCGTTCGAACCTCCACTAGTCTACGCCAGGTTCAAAAAGGTGCGCAAATCGTTTTGTTCGATTTTGGGTGTTTTCAAGGCCGAAATGCAGGTATTTATGCCCCATGACACCATCATTCCAACAGGTCAGAAAGGATTAAGCAGATATCAAAAAAATTTTAAATTTTCTTCAAAAACCCCTCTTGAGTGCACTTTTGAGGTTGCAAACCCCCTCCCCACTTCCCAAACCACCCTCAAATTGTCCCCAACGACTCTCCGCAAAGAGGTCGGCATTGTCCTTTCTCCGACATCCCGAACTAGAAACCCCGAGAAGATGCGCTCCCCTGTCGTGAACTCGCGGAGGGGCCAGCAAGAGGAACCCAGGAAAGCTAGAGAAAGGAGCCGGCGAGAGCTCGCGCAAACCCAAAATCCCCACCGTCCCGATCGTCTCGGCCCCCGCGCAATCCCGTGCCCCCGATGCCACCGAAAGACCCCCACCGATATTCCCCTATTTGCGGGGCGAACCCGGATTACTTTTATTCTTTTTGACATTTACCAAAAATGCACTTTGTGCATATTAAATAAAAATGGCGGTTTACCCGTCGCGCATATCAAGTATCCATCCAACAATGCACCGAGTGAAAATGCACTTTTGGTAGAAATTTACGTCTCTTGCCTCACAGTGTGCACCATAATGCAAATATTCACTCCAGGGAATACAATAAACCGGCTTGTCAGAGGCATATTTTTATAGCCGTGCACTTAAATTGAGATTTATGACGACACACAAATATAAAGATTTGATAAACCTCCAGCGATTGACAAGGCGAGATAATATCCGTCCCGAAATAGCCCCCTATATTGCTTGAAGCCCCCTCTTTGAGCACCGTACTATAGGAGACGTGAGATTACTTCCGGACCTCACGGGACTGCTTCCGATAAGTCCCAATGACGAAAGTCGCCGCACATTATTTACCGATAAACCGCATAGAGATCTAATGGGGGATCCAGCGTCAGCAGCAACGCCTGCCACGAATCACCGCGTGACGGGCACGGGCACCATCCCGTACGAAGCATGCAACCCTGGATCCTCCAACTGTGTCCCTAGCTCGCTGAGCGCGTCGATCATGCCGCGCCGCCAGTAGCATCCCAGGTTTGAATAAGTGTGCGCGGTCTACACACCGTAGGACCGCGTGCTTGTTTAGAGAGCTAATCTTGGTGTTTCTTTAGCTTTCTAGACCCCGTTAGAGGACGCGCCGCACGTGGAGCCACTGCATGGGTTCGCCGCGCGTTCAGGGTAGCCGGAGGGTATGTCCTCGAGTGTCTTCGGCACCTACCCCGCCCACCCCGCATTACCTCATGATGCGGGGTGGGTTTTCTTTAACCTCCCCCGCATCCCTGCAGAGACAAAAATCGACCCCGCACCGGCTCACGGTGCGGGGTCGATTTCTACGCTCTACGTTCTAAACGCGAGGATTACTCGCCACGAGAGATGTTAATCATCTCGTCGCGGTCCACAACCTTCACGCGAGCGCGAGGCTCACCGGCAGCGTCCTTGGATGCTGCGCCCAGTGCCTTCTCGTGGTCGTCCAGGCGGTGCCAGCCTTCCCAGGTGGTGTACTTGATGCCTTTGGAATCCAGGCAGGCGCTGAAGGTTTCGGCGTCCGGCTCGGGCGCGGTGTAGAGGTTCTCGCGGTCCTCGAGCAGGTGGGTAATGGTCTCGAGTGCGTCAGACTTGGTGGAGCCGATTAGGCCCACGGGGCCGCGCTTGATCCAGCCGGTTGCGTACAGGCCGGGAACAACCTCGCCATTCTCGTCCACGACGCGACCCTCAACGTTGGTGACCACACCGCGCTTACTGTCGTAACCGACCTCGGGCAGCTCGGAACCAAAGTAGCCGATGGCGCGGTAGACGGCCTGCACGGGGTAATCCACGTACTCGCCGGTGCCGATGATGCCGCCCTTGCCGTCCAGTTTGTTGCGCTCCATGCGCAGACCCACGACCTTGCCGCCTTCGCCGAGAATCTCGTGCGGGGACTGCAGGAAGTGCAGGTGCAGGCGGCGGGATGCGGTCTGCTCGTTGTTCTTCTGGTCTTCCAGCCAGCCGCGCAGGGTCTTCATCATGACCTTGGTCTGCGCGTTCTTCTCCATGGCTTCCTCGGAAGCCTCGTCGAACTGGAAGTCTTCCTCGTACAGGACGATGTCCACGTCGCGGGAGTGCGCGAGTTCGCGCAGCTCGAGCGGGGTGAACTTCATCTGTGCGGGGCCGCGGCGACCGAAGACGTGCACGTCGGTCACGGGGGAAGCCTTCAGACCCTCGTAGACGTTGTCGGGGATTTCGGTGACGAGCAGGTCGTCAGCGTGCTTGGAGAGGATGCGGGAGACGTCCAGGGCGACGTTGCCGTTACCGAGCACCGCAACCTGCTCAGCTTCGAGCGGCCAGGTGCGGGGGTAGTCGGGGTGGCCGTCGTACCAGGAGACGAAGTCGGCTGCACCGTAGGAGCCGTCCAGGTCGATACCCTCAATGTTCAGCGCTGCGTCGTGGATGGCGCCGGTCGCGAAGATAATGGCGTCGTAGTGCTCGCGCAGGTCGGCGAGGGTTAGATCCTTACCGTACTCGACGTTACCGAAGAAACGGATGTCGCCGCGGTCCAGGACCTTGTGCAGTGCGGTGATGATGCCCTTGATGCGGGGGTGATCCGGTGCCACACCGTAACGAATCAGGCCGAAGGGGGCGGGGTAGCGGTCGAAGATGTCGATGGCGACCTCAACGGCGCCGGTGCGGACCTCTTCGGATTTGGTGAGGATGTCGGCGGTGTAAATACCGGCGGGACCTGCACCGATAACGGCGACGCGCAGGGGGCGTGCTGCTTCAGACACGAATATCTTCCTTTCAAAGTTCACCGGCAAACGCCAGGTACGGCGTGAAGGCGCGGTGAGCTTAGTGTTCACTTCGTGCCTATTTTACCGGGCAGGAGCGCCCCTTTACGGGGAAAAGGGGACAAGCTCAGCAAATAGGATAATTTTCTATCACCTAATCTGGCCTCGGTGGAGAACCGCGGGACGGGTTGCGGGTGAGCCGCTCCGCACAGAAAACCGTCCCGCCCTCCGAGGTGCAGGAGGGCGGGGCAGGGTAACGAAGACTAGGGGGTCGGTTGCTAGGAGGCGGGTACCGCCTCGAAGGTCACGACCAGTTCGTCACGCTCACCGAAGCGGACCAGGTGGCGGTCCAGCACATCCGCCAGGTGGGCAGCCTGCTCGTCGCTTTCGGCGCGCACCTCCATGACGAGTGCGCCGTCGGTTTCGCGCAGGTCACCGTAGCCGCGGAAAATGCCGTCGCGGTTGAAGGTGAGGCGCAGGCCGTCGGGCAGTTCTGCGGTGCTGAGCTTGCGGCCCATGTGGGAGCCGAGCTGCTTGATGTAGCGTGCGGGTCGGTCGGTTGCGACAACGGCGCGCTGGCGTACCGGCAGGGATTCTGCGGCGGGGTAGTTCTCGACAGACTGGTTTTCAACAGACTGGTTTTCAGTGGGGGCAGCAGTGTTTTCCTGGGGAGTTTCAGCCACGGTGGACTCCTTCTCATCTATGCCGAAAAAGGCTCACCACACTGAACCTGGCATCCGGCGACACGTTATTTCACTTCGAAATATAACAGGCGGTTAGGGTTCACTAACCTAATAATTCGTTGATGTTCGCGCAGGGGCGAGAGATAACTACCTCTATGACGCATCCTCCCTCGACAACCTCGCAGGCACCGTGAGAAGGGCTCCGAGAGCGGTTCCAACGGCTGAAAACTACCTGAAAGTTTGCTGAACTAGCGAAGAAAATACCTTTAGCCGTAAAATATCGTGGTAACAACAGCGTCACATCCCCACTTTGCGGGACGTGACGCTTTTCTTATGCGGGCTCGGAACCCCGGCGCCCGCCCCTACTAAGAGTATCTACGGATTTTCACGAATGTCTTCTGAGAACACCGCGGCTCCCCAGAACCCCAAGGCAGAAGCCAAGGGCGCACTGGACCGTTACTTCAAGATCAGCGAACGTGGCTCCACCCTCGGCGCAGAATTCCGAGGCGGCCTCGCCACCTTCTTCGCGATGAGCTACATCGTCGTGCTGAACCCCCTCATCATCGGCCTCGGCAAGGACGCATCCGGCAACACGCTCGGCGTGCCGCAGGTCGCCGCAATGACCGCACTGGTCGCAGGTGTCATGACCATCCTCATGGGCGTCGTCGCCAAGCAGCCCTTCGCCATGGCCGCAGGCCTCGGCGTGAACGCGCTGCTGGCAACCACCATCGCCTCCACCCACGGACTGACCTGGCCCGCCATCATGGGTCTGGTCGTCTGGGCGGGTGTGCTGATGACCATCCTCGTGCTGACCGGCTTCCGCACCGCGGTGTTCAACGCGGTCCCCGAATCGCTCAAGGTCGCAATCGTCGTCGGTATCGGTTTCTTCATCGCCTTCATCGGCCTCGTTAACGCGGGTATCATCCGCCGCATGCCCGACGCAGCCGGCACCACCGTGCCCGTCTCCTTCGGCGTGAGCGGCCACCTGCTCGGCTGGCCCACCCTGGTCTTCCTCTTCGGCCTGTTCCTCACCATTGCGCTGTTCATTCGCAACGTGAAGGGTGCAATCCTCTACGGCGTGATTGCCTCCACCGCCCTCTCCATCATCCTGGAGCAGGTCGTGCCCTCCGGCAGCTCGGTTAAGTCCCCCACCGGTTGGTCCCTGAACGTCCCCGTTTGGGATTCCAGCACCAGCAAGCTGCCCGACTTCTCGCTGTTCGGTTCCGCTGACCTGTTCAGCGCCTTCGGCACCCTCGGCGGCATGGCAGCCGTTCTGCTGATCTTCACCATCCTGATTTCCGCCTTCTTCGACGCAATGGGCACCTCCGTCGGTCTCGCAACCGAGGCAGGCACCATCAAGGACGGCCAGATCGAGAACGTCGACAAGGTCCTGCTCGTGGACGCCCTCGGCTCCGTAGCCGGCGGTGGCACCTCCTCCTCCTCGAGCCAGATCTTCGTGGAGTCCGCAACCGGTATCGGCGCAGGCGCACGCACCGGCTTCGCAAACATCGTCACCGGCGTACTGTTCCTCGTCGCGATCTTCCTGACCCCCCTGGTCACCATCGTGCCCTTCGAAGCTGTTGCACCCGCAATGGTGTTCGTCGGCTTCCTGATGATTCGCCAGGCAGTGAACATCGAGTGGACCGACTGGGGCCTGGGTATCCCCGCGTTCATGACCATCATCTTCATGCCTCTGTCCTACTCCATCGCGGACGGTATCGGCGCAGGCTTCCTGTCCTACGTCTTCATCCGCCTGGTGCAGGGCCGCGGCAAGGAAGTTCACTGGCTCATGTACGTGGTTTCCGCAGTGTTCCTCATCTTCTTCGCTAACGGCCTGATTACCGGCTGGATGCACTAAACACATCGGATGCCCGCCTCCGCACATGGAGGCGGGCACCGGCAGGGCGGGGTACCGGCACCTTCGAGTGTCGGCGCCCCGCCCTGGGCTATTCTCCCCTCTACCCCGGTTGCCGATTCTGGCTATTTAGCTGGGGCCGGGGAAACACCACATCACCGACTGAACCGTCGCACACAACGCGTTTCAACGGCACGAGCCGCTCGGCGGCGCCTACAATGGTTGAACCATTGTGACGCCCGGTTATGGCCCTAGCCCGCGAGCTTCGGCGAAACCGGCGGCGCAACAGTACACACCGAACAACATCAACGGATCCTCACATGTCTGAACCTCAGAAGGCGACCGCACCCACCGGTGCGCTCGACCGCTACTTCAAGATTTCCGAGCGTGGCTCCTCCATCGCCGCAGAATTCCGCGGCGGCCTCGCCGCATTCTTCGCCATGAGCTACATCGTGGTGCTGAACCCCCTCGTCATCGGTACCGGTGCCGACGCCTCCGAACGCACCCTCGGCATCGCACCCGTCGCGGCTGTGACCGCGCTGGTTGCCGGCGTGATGACCATCCTCATGGGTGTTATCGCCAAGCAGCCTTTCGCCATGGCGGCTGGCCTGGGCGTGAATGCACTGCTCGCCTCCACCATTGCCACCACCCCGAACCTGACCTGGGCAGACATCATGGGCCTGGTCGTTCTCGCCGGTCTGATCATGACCGTTCTGGTGCTCACCGGCTTCCGTACCGCGGTGTTTGAGGCGGTCCCCGAGTCGCTCAAGACCGCGATTGTGGTCGGTATCGGCTTCTTCATTTCCTTTATCGGTCTGGTCGACTCCGGCATTATCCGCCGCATGCCTGACGCAGCTGGCACCACCGTTCCGGTGAGCCTCGGCGCGGGCGGTCACCTGCTCGGCTGGCCCACCCTCGTCTTCCTCTTCGGCCTGTTCTTCACCATCGCCCTGTTCATCCGTAACGTGAAGGGCGCGATCCTGTGGGGCGTGCTCGCCTCCACCGCGCTGTCCCTGATTCTGGAGGCGGTCGTCCCCTCCGGTTCCGTGAAGGAGTCGGCAACTGGCTGGTCCCTGAACGTGCCCTCCCTGGCGGACATGAAGTTCACCACCCCGAACTTCTCCCTCATCGGTTCCGCTGACCTGTTCGGCGCGTTCACCCACATCGGCCCGCTGGCCGCATCGCTGCTGGTGTTCACCATTCTGCTGTCCGTGTTCTTCGACGCGATGGGCGTTTCGGTTGGTCTTGCCGCCGAGGCTGGCACGATGAAGGACGGCAAGGTTGAGGACATTGACAAGGTCCTGCTCGTGGACGCTTTCGGTTCCGTTGTTGGTGGTGGCGCGTCCGGTTCGGCGAACCAGATTTTCGTGGAGTCCGCTACCGGTATTGGTGCGGGTGCACGCACCGGCTTTGCGAACATTGTGACCGGTGTGCTGTTCCTGCTGGCGATTTTCATTTCGCCGCTGGTCACCATCGTTCCTTTCGAGGCGGTTGCTCCGGCGCTGGTCGTGGTTGGTTTCCTGATGATTCGCCAGGCCGTGAATATTGACTGGACCGACTGGGGTCTGGGTATTCCGGCGTTCTTGACCATTATTTTCATGCCGCTGTCGTACTCGATTGCGAACGGTATTGGTGCCGGCTTCGTGGCGTACACTTTCATTCGCCTGGTGCAGGGCCGCGGTAAGGACGTGCACTGGCTGATGTACCTGGTCTCCGCGGTGTTCGTAATCTACTTCGGTATGGGCATCATTAACGGCTGGACTAGCTAAGTCCGCTAACTCCCGATAATCGCCTCTTTGAGGGGGCATATACGAAGAATGGCAGAATCGTTCCGGTTTCGGAATGATTCTGCCATTTCTTTATCTGCCCACCCGCACTCAGCATGTACGAGAGGCAGGGAAAGTTACGAGATTTAGCGGACGTCTCCATCCACGTAGAACCAGGCGCCGCCCACCTTCTCAAAGCGCGACAGCTCGTGCATGCTGCCCTTCACCCGCTCCTCCGCAGGGGTGCCCGGCACCGACCGGTAATACGCAACGAACTCCACCGTGCCGGAGGCGTCAAAGGGGCCGCCCGAAGAGCCCAGAATATCCAGGCGGTACCAGCGGATATCATCCTCCAGCTCCAGGGTGCTCGGGCGGGTACTCGGATGCCAGCTCGCCAACAGGTACGCCGCATCGCCAATCGCAAAGGCGGTAAAACGCGAGCGCATCAGCTGCTCCGGCGCGGGGGCGGTCAGCGTTCCGGAGGCGGCAAACTCGCCCAGGAACCTGCCGCAGCAGGCGCCGTACACCTCGCCGCTCGAGCAGGGGCAGCGGTCGTCATGATTCAGTTCAGTCATGCCAACCAGTATAGGGAACGCGCCGCGCCAAGGAAGCCCCGCGTCAAGAAAGCACAGCGGCAAGAAGGCACAGCGCAGAGAAACACCCGTTCCGCCGGGGACACTGTCCTCAGCAGAACGGGTGTTCTTGTTTTCAATCGTTAAGTTTGAGCGCACCTACACGGTTCGCATCAGCGGCACCGCTTATTCAGCGATTGCGCGAGCCGGGGTGTCAGCAGCCGAAGGCTTGCCCACGTATGCGCCGCGGTACTTAGCGGCCGGGTGGGAGTCAGCGACCTTGGTGTGGCCCTTGCCGAAGATGTTCTCGCGCAGGGTGTTGCCCTCGTACTCGGTGCGGTAGCGGCCGCGCTTCTGCAGCTCGGGAACAACGTACTCGATGAAGTCCTCGAAGGAGCCCGGGGAGACGTGGTACGCCAGGTTGATGCCGTCCAGGCCGCCCTCGTCGATCCAGCGCTCGAGCTCGTCAGCAACCTGAACCGGGTCACCAACAATGACATCGCCCATGCCGCCGAGGGTGGTGTGCTCAGCGATGGCCTTGCGGGTCCACTTCTTGTCCTTCGCCTGCAGGGTGAAGGGGGTCAGGAAGGACTGAATCGACTCGGTCTGCACGTAGTTCAGAACCTCGTCCTCGTCGAACTGGGACAGGTCAACGCCGGACCAGCCGCCGATGATAGCCTGTGCAGAGTCGAGGTTGATGTACTTCTTGTACTCCTCGTACTTTGCCTTTGCCTTCTCTTCGGTCTCATCCACGATGACGGAGAGCATTGCGAGGATCTTGACGTCGTCGCGGCTACGGCCCTGCTCCTCGGCAGCGGCGCGAATACGGTCGGTCACAACGCGGGTCAGGTCGGGACGCAGGGCGCTGATGAACACAGCCTCAGCGTGCTTACCGGAGAACTGCTGGCCACGGCTGGATGCGCCAGCCTGGAAGATCACGGGGGTGCGCTGCGGGCTCGGCTCGGTCAGGGAGATGCCGGGTACGGAGAAGTACTTGCCCTTGTGGCCAATCGGGTGGACCTTGGAGGGGTCAGCGTAGATGCCGCGCTCGCGGTCCTTGATGACTGCGCCGTCTTCCCAGGAGCCTTCCCACAGCTTGTAGCAGACGTCCAGGAACTCGTCGGCGATTTCGTAGCGCTCGTCGTGCGGGATCTGGGTGGGCAGGCCCTGGTTCTCAGCAGCCGACGGCAGGTAAGAAGTCACCACGTTGAAGCCGACGCGGCCCTCGGTGAGGTGGTCGAGGGAGGCGTAGCGGCGAGCCAGGGTGTAGGGCTGCTCGAAAGTAGCGGCAGCGGTCACGCCGAAGCCGAGGTGCTCGGTCACTGCAGCCATTGCAGAAATCTGGGTTGCGGGGTCATTCACGGGAACCTGAGCGGCACCCTCGATGGCGGGAGCGGCAGAGTTCTTGTACACGTCGTAGATGCCGACCACGTCAGCGATGAACACGGCGTCAAACAGGCCGCGCTCAAGGGTCTTAGCCAGGTCAGTCCAGTACTTGATGGTGTTGTACTCGGTTGCGCGGGAGCGCGGGTGACGCCAGAGGTCGAAGCTCTGGTGACCGATGCAGGTCATCTCGAATGCGTTAACTACGATGCGCTTCTTCTGCTCAGCCATCGATTTTCCTTTCGCGAATGATTGGGGACGATCGGGTTGTACCCTGCACCCCGCGCGCCGCCTCCTTCTTGCCTTCTGCGTTCGGTGGTGGCCTTCGTGCAGGTGGCGCGTTCGCGCCGTACTTGCCTCTTTCCGTTGAGGCCAGATCATCATCTGGGGCACCCCGCTACGGGAGAGGGTTGCCGCCCGGCTAGCCAGAGCTTAGCGCCGGGACTCATGATCTCGTGGTTTGAGTGTACGGGGCGCGCGGGAGGGAGGGCACGTTTGTGACGAAAAAATATTTTTGTGACGCGGAACCGAAATATTTCGTGATAAATGCGAAATAAAGAGTCATAGAAATTCATACGCGCCCGTCGGGTTGATTGAGGCGTGGCACAGCCCATAGGGTGAGTAGAGCAAACCATCCAGAGCGACCGAGAGACCTGGCTCCACGACGTCGCAGCAACCGATAGCGGTTTCCCCACCGCCGGTGCTAACGCCAGGAACGATGGAAGTGACTATGACACTCAACAGTGCAGTAACTCCCGGCGCATCCGAATCCTCAGCGAACCGGCACGCCGTATCCAGTGCCGCAGTGCCCCTCGTCTTCGATGCCGTTGGCCAGTCCTTTGCGGTACCCGGCGGAACCCACGAGGTTCTGCGCGAGGTCACCTTCACCGCCGAACCCGGCGAAATTATTTCGGTAATTGGCTCCTCGGGATGCGGCAAGTCCACCCTCCTGCGTGCAGCCGCCGGCCTGAACCGCATCACCGCCGGCACCGTGCGCATCGGCGAGAAGGCCGTGACCGGGCTCGACCCCCGCGTAGCTATCGGCTTTCAGGAACCGCGCCTGCTCCCCTGGCGCACCGTCGCCAACAACGTGGCGCTCGGACTGCCGCAGGGCACCAAGAAAGCCGAGGGCGAGGCGACCGTAACCCGCCTGCTGAGCCTGGTCGGCCTGAGCGAGTACGCCGACCACCGCCCCAAGGAAATTTCGGGCGGCATGGCGCAGCGCGTCTCCCTGGCCCGAGCGCTCGCCCGCACCCCCGGCGTGCTGCTGCTCGACGAACCCTTCGGAGCCCTCGACGCGCTGACCCGCATCAACATGCAGGACCTGCTGCTGGACGTGCACCGTCAGGATCCGACCACGATCCTGCTGGTCACCCACGACGTGGAGGAGGCGCTCTACCTCTCCGATCGGGTCATCGTGCTCGGCAAGGACACCCCGGAGGGCCCCGCGACCATTCAGCGCATCGTGACCGTTGACCGTGCCCACCCCCGCGACCGCGCGGATGCAGAAATCACCGCGTTGCGTAGCGAACTGCTCGCCGAGCTCGGCGTGGAGGAAGCCGCGGCCTAAGCCGTCCCCACCCCTCTCTGTATTAGCGCTGTCCAGGGCATATATCCGGTTGGCTATATTCTGCGGGCCGCGCTCCCCATCTCATCACATCATCATCTTCAGAAGCGAAAAGAACCATCATGACTTTCTCCCCGTCTCGCCGTACCGCCCTCAAGTCCCTGGCCGCAGCCGCCGCCTTCGCAACCCTGCTCAGCGGTTGCGCCGGTGAGGGTTCCGGCTCCTCCAACGCCTCCGGTGCAGCCGGCAGCGGCAAGGACACCGTGACCATTGACTACGCCACCTACAACCCACTCTCGCTGATTATCCGCAAGAAGGGCTGGCTCGAGACCGCCCTGTCCGCCGAGGGCAAGAAGGTTGAGTGGGTCAAGTCGGCCGGCTCGAACAAGGCCAACGAGGCGCTGCGCAGCGGCAACATCGATGTCGGCTCCACCGCGGGCTCGGCGGCGCTGCTGGCCCGCGCGAACGGCTCCCCCATCAAGGTCATCAGCCTCTACTCGCAGCCCGAGTGGTCGGCGCTCGTCACCCGCAAGGACTCGGGCATCACCAAGGTCACCGACCTGAAGGGTAAGAGCGTGGCCGTCACCAAGGGTACCGACCCCTACTTCCTGCTCCTGCAGGCCCTCAAGCAGGCCGGCGTTTCCGCCTCCGACGTGAACATTCAGAACCTGCAGCACGCCGACGGCCGCACCGCCCTGGACAACGGCCAGGTCAACGCGTGGAGCGGTCTGGACCCGATTATGGCTGCCGCCGAGGTGGAGAGCGGCGACGTGCTCTTCTACCGCAACCTGGACTTCAACACCTACGGCTTCCTGAACGCCACCGAGAAGTTCATTCAGTCCAACCCGACCGCCGCGCAGGTCATCGTGGACGTGTACGAGTACGCTCGCGCCTGGGCCAAGAAGAACCCCGAAGAGGCCGTGAAGATCGTGGAGGAAGAGTCCGGCATTAAGCACGAGACCGCCCAGGTCGTCATGGACCGCACCCACCTGGACATCGACCCGGTTCCGGGCGCCAAGCAGGTTGAGGTACTCAAGGGCGTTGGCCCGATTCTGGTCGAGTCCGGCGACGTCCCCTCCCAGTCCGACGTGGACAAGGCCCTGAACAGCATCGTGGACGACCAGTTCGCGAAGAAGGCTGACAGCGCCGCAGTCGAGAAGATTGCCAAGGCGGTGGAGAAGTAATGAGCGCCGCAACCATTGCCCCCGCGCAGGAGAGCGCGGCCAAGCTCCCGACGCCGAAGCTTCCCTCGAACCCCTTCGCCGGCAAGCAGTACCTGGGCCTGATCCTGCCCCTGGCGCTCATTGCGCTCTGGTATATTCTGAGCACCAACGGCGTGTTCACGCAGGTCCAGCTGCCCTCCCCCGACCGTGTGGTGGGCGCCGGTATCGAGCTGGCGCAGCGCGGTGAGCTGGCCAAGCACGTCGCGATTTCGACCCAGCGTGTGCTGATTGGCTTCGGCATCGGCGCGGTACTCGGCCTGGTGCTGGGATCGCTGATTGGCTTGTCGGCCCCGGTGCGCGTGTTCGTCGCCCCGACCATCGGCGCTCTGCGCGCGGTCCCCTCACTAGCGTGGGTCCCGCTGCTTCTGCTGTGGATTGGTATCGGCGAGAACTCGAAGGTGACCCTCGTGGCCATCGGCGCGTTCTTCCCCGTGTACACCACGGTTTCCGCAGCCCTCGCCCACGTGGACCCCAAGCTCGTGGAGATGGCCCGCGCCTTCGGCCTGAAGGGCCTGCGCCTGTTCACCACGGTTCAGCTTCCCGCGGTTCTGCCCGCCGTCATCTCGGGTCTGCGCCTCGCGCTCGCTCAGGCGTGGCTGTTCCTGGTCGCCGCCGAGCTGCTGGGCGCCTCCATGGGCCTGGGTTACCTGCTGACCGACTCGCAGAACAACGGCCGCACCGACCGCCTGCTGCTCGCCATCGTGGCGCTGGCCATCCTGGGCAAGATTACGGACGCCCTCGTCGGCCTGTTTGAGCGCTGGGTCAAGGCAAAGTACCCCAGTAACTAGCGCCACCGGCAGCTAAACACAACGCTCAGCACACGCTGAGTTTTCAGGAGAGATGTCCGCGCGTCAGTCATCGTGACGCGCAGGAAAAAGAAGTCGGCGGGGAAACCTGTCGCCTACTGAATGATGATGATGTGCCCCGCCCCGCGCCCCACAGTAGTGAGCGCGGGGCGGGGTTCTTAATGTGTCGTTATATTACGAAGCGCTACACAGTGTGCCTTTTATGACGGGAACCTTTGCATCGGGCCCCGCGGCGCGCTTTACTAAGAAGGCAAACCATCCAGAGCGACCGAGAGACCTGGCTCCATGACGTCGCAGCAACCCCCTCGCGCATCTGCACACACGAGTAGGCAGCGCGAGCAAGGGTGCTAATGCCAGCTACCGATGGGAGAGATATGGGACTGCCCACCCCCTTTTCGTTCACCGACCCGCTGAACCCCACCCCGAACCCCGCGCTCGAATCTGACGAGGCACGCGTCGCGTTCTGGGAGAAGCAGGCGCAGCGACTCACCTGGGCTGAGCCCTGGCACACCGCGCACCGCTTCGAGAAGCCGAAGTCCCTCGGCTTCGACGAGGAGGGCATCGAGCAGTTCACTGTTCCCGAGATTAAGTGGTTCGAGGGCGGCAAGCTCAACGTCGCCTACAACTGCGTGGACCGCCACGTGGAGGCGGGCCGCGGCGACAAGGTCGCCCTCTACTTCGAGGGTGAGCCCGGCGACCGCGAGGCCATCACCTACGCCGAGCTGCAGCGCCGCATCGCGAAGGCCGCCAACGGTCTGCTGTCCCTGGGCGTGCGCAAGGGTGACCGTGTGGTCATCTACCTGCCCGTCATTCCCGAAACCATTATCTTCACCCTGGCCTGCGCGCGTATTGGCGCGATCCACTCCCTCGTGTTCGGCGGTTTCTCCGCCGAGGCGCTGAAATTCCGTGTGGAAGACACCGGTGCGAAGGTGCTCGTCACCACCGACGGCCAGAACCGCCGCGGCAAGGTTGTTCCCGTGAAGGTCAACGCCGACGAGGCCTGCTCGGGCGAGAACAACATCGAGCACGTCATCGTGGTGGACCGCACCAGCGCCTCCGACCCCGTAGCGCACGCTGAGGTTCCCTGGACCGAGGGCCGCGACGTCTGGTACCACGACCTGGTGGACGACCAGCCCGACACCCACGCCTACGAGCTGCACGACGCAGAGGATCCGCTGTTCATCATCTACACCTCCGGCACGACCGGTAAGCCCAAGGGCCTGGTGCACACGATGGGCGGCTACCTGGTGCAGACCGCGTACACCCACGCTTTGCTCTACGATCTGCTGCCGGATTACGTGGATGAGAACGGCGTGCTGCGCCCCGACGAGCTGTCGGCCGTCAACGACCCCGAGAAGGTGGAGTCCACCGTTCACTGGTGCACCGCCGACCTCGCTTGGGTGACCGCGCACACCTACGAAATCTACGGCCCGCTGGTTAACGGCGTATCCGAGGTGATTTACGAGGGTACCCCGAACACCCCGCACTACGGTCGCCACTTCGAGGTCATCGAACGTTACGGCGTGACCAACTACTACACCGCCCCCACCCTGATTCGTTCCCTCATGGGCGCGTTCCCCGACGGCCCCGAGCCCGGCAAGTACGACTTCTCGACCGTGCGCCTGCTCGGTTCGGTGGGTGAGTCCATCAACCCGGAGGCGTGGCGCTGGCTGCGCAAGCACGTGGGTGGCGGCACCGCATCCTTCATCGACACCTGGTGGCAGTCCGAGACCGGTTCGACCGTGTGCTCCCCGCGCCCGCACGACCCGGCTTTCGCCTCCGCCGGCACCTACCCGGTGGGCACCCCGAACTGCACCCCCCTGCCCGGTTGCGCTACCCGCGCCGTTCCGGGCGTGTCCACCCGCGTGGTGGATGAGCACGGCAACCCGGTGGAGCCGGGTAGGCAGGGCTTCATCGTGGTCGATAAGATTGGCCCCTCCATGGCCCGCACCGTGTGGAAGAACCCGCAGCGATTCCTGGACTCCTACTGGCGCCACTACGGCGAGCGCGGCTGGTTCCTGGCCGGTGACGGCGCGAAGGAAGACGAAGAAGGCAACGTGTACATCCTCGGCCGTATCGACGACGTGATCAACATTTCGGGTCACCGCCTGTCCACGATTGAGATTGAGTCGGCCCTGGTGACCCACCCGGCCGTCGTGGAAGCCGGCGTCTGCCCCGTGGAGGACGACCTGACCGGTCACCAGGCGGTCGCCTACGTGACGCTCACCGACGAGGGCAAGGCCCTGACCGAGGACGAGCTGAAGGCGGCGCTGACGGCTCACGTACGTGAGCACATCGGTCCGATTGCCAAGCCCAAGGACGTTGTGGCGGTTGCCGATATCCCGAAGACCCGTTCGGGTAAGATTACCCGCCGTCTGCTCGGCGAGCTGTACCAGGGCCGCCCCCTGGGTGACGTTTCCTCGCTGCAGAACGAGGAGGCACTGGGCCACATCGCGCAGGTGCTGGTGGAGACCGGCCGCGTGCAGCGAGAAGAGGAGCGCGAGGCGGCCTAGCCTAGCCTCCCCTGCCGGCGCGGCCCCTACAAGACTCCGGCATAGCCCCGGCGCGGCCCCTGCATAGGAGTCGCGATACATAACAAGGGTGCGGATACCGAACGATGATTCGGTATCCGCACCCTGTTGTTTAACGGTACTGACGAGGCCTTTCGCCCCGGCGACCGCCTAGTTAATCAGGCCCAGGGAACGAGCGTACTCGGCGGTAATACCGCTCGGCTCAATCTGCTTGGGGCCCTTCTCGAGCTCGGGGTGCTCGGTCGCCTGGAAGCGGATCATCTTCAGGTCGTTCGCCGCGCCCAGGTTCGAGATCATGCCGTCACCGTTCAGGTCCACCGAGACCGGCTCGGCATCAATCTTGCCGTTACCGTTGAAGTCGATGGGACCGTCAGCGGGCTTACCCTTGTACAGGAAGCCGGCCGCGCGGGGACCGAAGCCGCGCGCCTCGTAGAGCTTCGCCTCGTTCAGCATGCGGTACTCGGCGGTGGAGTAGCCGAAGTAGCGGCTACCGTCGGCCATGGGCACGCCGGTGAGGGTGTACTGGTAGTTCATGACGCTCAGGTAGTTGGGCTTGTAGTTGATCTCGTCCCAGCCGCCGTGGCTCAGCGCCAGGTTGTGGCCGAGCTCGTGCACGAACACCGCCACGCGGATATCGCTGGTTGCCTTACCCCAGAAGTGCGGGCCCACGGTGACCATGAGGTTACGGCCTCCAAAGTTAGCGATGCCGGAGGAGGTGCTGTTGTCGTAGTAGTCGCCCCAGATGACGTAGTGGAAGGTGCCTTCACGGGCGGGGTTGAACTTACCTTCGGAGGCCTTAATCCTGTTGAGTGCGTTGAACTCGCTGTCGAGCTCCTGGTGGGTGATTTCGTTGCCGCCGCCGAGGTTGTACTTGGCGCTGCGGGCGCTACCGGCGTCCAGGTGAATATTCACGCCGGTGGTGCCGTCGGGGTTGCGCATGGGCAGGTCGGCGTAAATCTTGGTGATGCGGTCCAGCTCCTCTTCGCTGGGGAGCAGGCCGGGCATGTAGTCCATCTCGACGAAGATGTCCTTGTGGTTGGGGTCGGCGCCCAGTGCGGGGAAGTCGACGTCGACCTTGCCGTCGCCGTCGGCGTCGTAGCCCTTCATCTCCCAGGTGTTGGGGATGCCGTCACCGTCGATGTCGGGGTTGTAGGCGTTGGCTGCCGGGGCGGCGACCGCGCCCAGGCAGAGGACCGCCAGGGAGGCAAACGCGATACGTGCGCGCTTCAGAGAGGCCATGAATCTGTCCTTTGATGTGATGGTGTGAGGATGCGATACCCGTGACGGGCACGCGGGATGGACGGCAGTGTTCGTTCTTCGGTGTTCGCACCCGTGCGGGTAGCGAGTCGTTTGCAGGCCGACGGGGCGCCTCGTGAGCTACCGCCGCATCACTTCGTGAGCTTTAGCCGAAGATTGCAGAAAACCTGCTTTAAAGTTGAGACAATTTTGAAGTTGAGCTGAATTACACTACAGTATCAGTAATTCGTATCACGTGCATCACCGTATTCACCCGTGGAAGAAAGAATAATTACATGTCTCAACAGCAGACCAGTCACAGCACCCCCGCTTCCGGCAAGCGCGGCGTAAACCGCCGCTCCCTCGTCAAGGGTGCTCTCTGGAGCGCGCCGGTCGTCGCAACCGCCGCAACCGTACCCGCCTACGCGGCCTCCACCGACGTGCCGGAGACCCCGACCCTGCAGTTCGGTGTCTTCACCCAGGCCTTCAACTCCAACCCCTCCAACGATTTCGACACCCGCTACGGTCTGGACTCCTACACCGTGCAGGTGCCCAACGTGACCGCAACCTCCACGAGCCCGAAGAGCGCAGGCGGCGGCACCTTCACCCCCGGCGGTAGCGTCGGTGCGGGCCTGTACGGCGGTGCCGGCCTGTGGATTTCCGCCCCCATCAATTCCAAGGGCGAGTTCCAGGGCAGCACCTACCTGTACGGCTCGGCGCACCTACAGGTGACCTTCGAGTTCACCTTCCCCACCGCCGAAGACGTCACCGCGCCGCTGCTGTGGGACACCGACAACGACGCCGAGGTGGCCGCGCTGGCCAAGAGCGAGGGCGGCGCCAAGACCAATAACCCGGCAGTGAGCGCCTTCAACGGCGTGGCCTACGCGGCGAAGTTCTACGAGCCGGTCATCGAGGGCAACACCTGGACCGGCGTGCTGGATATCCGCACCTCGGACTTCCTGACCGCGACCGCCAACGGCCCCGTGCGCTACGCACAGGTGCTGGCCTCGCAGGTTCCGGTGTACTTCACCGAGGTGACCTCCAGCTACACCCTGACCACGACCGTTCAGCTCACCAGCGGCACCGTTGCGATGCAGCTGACCGATGACGGCGAGTACACCTACCGGGATCTGGCGGGTGCAAGCGCCTCCGCAACCATTACCCGATAGCGCGGCCGCCGCAGTAGGCAGAAAGGGGCCCGGCATCCAATATGGATGCCGGGCCCCTTTGCTTTAGGGCTCAGCCTATCGGCCGCCGCTAGGAACTAGTCCTTCGCCGGGACCATGCCCTCGGAGCGGGCCAGGTCGGCGGTCATCTCATTGCGATCAATCGCGGCCGAGAGGTGCTTCTCGGAACGGTACACGCCGCCCTGCGCCTCCTTACCCTCAGCCTGCAGCTTCAGGGTTGCCAGGTCGTTCGGGGCGGTCAGCTCAGTCAGCTGGCCGTCACCGTTCAGATCGACCGAGACCGGCTCGTCATCAATCTTGCCGTTGCCGTTGAAGTCGATACCCTCCCAGGCGGGCTTGCGGAAGTACAGCCAGCCGTAGGCGTTGCGGCCAAAGCCGGCGCGCTCGTCCAGCTTGTTCTCGTCCAGGGTCTTGTAGGCGCGGGTCGAGTAGCTGAACTTCAGCTCACCGCTGGCGCGGCGCACGCCGTAAATCTGGTAGCTGTAGTTCATGACGCTCTGGTAGTTCGGCTTATCGTTCACGTCATCAGTACCGCCGTGGCCCAGGCCCAGGTTGTGGCCCAGCTCGTGGATGAAGGTGCCCACGCGCACGTCGGAGGTTGCGGACTTACCCCAGAAGCGCGGGCCGACGGTCACGATGAAGCCGCGGCCGCTCACGTAGCCCAGGCCCGAGGAGCCGTACTCGTCGTAGGCGTCGCCCCAAATCATGTAGTGGAAGACGCTCTCGCGGTTCGGGTCCATGTTCTTCGAGCGGATTTCAGCCCACTTGGTCATGGTGTTGTCGAGCTGTTCGTGCGCCACTTCGTTGCCCCCGCCGAGGTTGTACTTGGCGCTGCGGGCGCTACCAGCGTCCAGGTGGATGTTGATGCCGACGGTGCCGTTCGGGTTGCGCACGGGAAGCTGCGCGAAGGATTCGGTGATGCGGTCGAGCTCTTCCTCGCTGGCGAGCAGGCCGGGCATGTAGTCCATCTCCACGAAGATATCCTTCTTCAGCGGATTGGCGCCCATCGCGGGGTAGTCCACGTCGATTTTGCCGTCACCGTCGGCGTCGTAGCCCTTCATCTCCCAGGTGTTGGGGATGCCGTCACCGTCAATGTCGGGGTTGTAGGCGTTAGCCGCGGGCGCCGCGACCGTGCCGAGTACCAGCAGGGCCGCCGAAGCGAGCGCGGTACGCACCAGGCGGGGGGACAGGGAGAAAGCCATAAAGTATCTCTCTTCGTATCTTGACCACGCGGGAGGTTGCATCATCTGACGTTGCGCACGGTATGGGTTGTACGGGTCCGGTTCTATGGTGAGTAGAAGTATCAGGCGACTACCGCGTGGTTCAGTGGTCATATGTGTGTTGCTGCCGCCGATATGCAGTCGGCGTGCCGCGAGTGAGCGCGGCATTTAAAAGACAGCGGGTCACTGCCGAACCCTCCGATGGAGGCAAAAGAACCGTTCTTGGTTCTCTTCTGTTCGACGGTGACCCGCCTCATCATACACAGAGTGCATCTAGTTTGTCCCGGTATTCGCACCGTATCTCAGGTTATGCACCGTTTATGACGTAAAACGTTTTGATAAGCCTTCTATTTAGTGTTTTCTGACTCAGGCTCTGCCTCAGCGTTCTGTGCAGCGTTCTGTGCGGTGCCCCTCGCCTCGGAGGTCTTCTTCGAAGCGTAGAACAGACACACGACGGCGCCCACCGCCGCGGCGACCAGGGGTAGCATCATGGAATCAGCCATTGCCGCAGCGTAGGGTTCACGTAGAATCTGCGGAAGCACGCCTCCAGCAGCACCGTCGTGAGAGCCACCGCCCGCTGCGGCAGCCGGGCCCAACGCGGACAGGTGCGAGGTAATCGCAGAAGCCATGATGGTCGTAATCGCAGCCGAACCCAGCACCGATGCCATCTGGCGGGTCTCGTTGTACACACCCGAACCGGCACCGGCACGCTGCGGCGGCAGGTTACGGGTCGCCGACACCGACAGCGGACCCCAAATGCAGGAGTTCGCCGCACCCAGAATAATCATCGGGCCAACCATCAGCCACAGGTTGCCTTCCGCAACCATCGTCGGGCGCAGCAGAGCAAAACCAACAACCATCAGCGTAAAACCAATTACCGCAATCCACTTCGGGTCGTTACGGTTCAGACGCGCACCCACCACCGGCGCCAACGCGCCCGAGAACAACGCCATCGGGGCGGTCATCAGCGCAGCCTGGGTCGGATCCAGGCCCTCCACCTGCTGCAGGTACAGGGTCAGCGGGAACGCCATACTGATAGCGACCATGCCCATAGCCGAGATAGCCACATTCGATACGGAGAAGTTACGGTCACTGAACAGGCTCAACGGAACCAGCGGCTCACGCGGGTTAATAGCCTGCCACCCGATGAACAGGCCCAGCACCAGAATGCCGGCAATAATCAGACCCCACACGCTCACCGCAATACCGGTACCCATAAACGAGTCAGTGATGGTGCCCCAGTCGTAGGTGGCGCCTTCCTGAATACCGAAAACCAGCAGGAACAGACCGACCGCCGAAAGCACCACACCCAACCAGTCAAAGCTGTGCTTCTTCTGCTCAAACACCGGCACATTACGCCACGCCAAGAACAGGCCGACCAGACCCACCGGAATGTTGATGAAGAAAATCCAACCCCAGCCGAGAGTATCCACCAGCACGCCGCCCAGAATCGGGCCAACCAACGAGGCAACACCCGCAGTCGCACCCCAAATGCTCATGGCGACACCGCGCGCATTCGGCGGGAACATGAGCGTAATCAGAGACATGGTCTGCGGGGTCATCAGCGATGCGCCCAAACCCTGCACCACGCGGGCAGTAATCAGCGACTCAACATTCGGCGCCAGACCACACCACAGGGAAGCAAGCGTAAAAATACCCATACCGATCATGTACAGGTTCTTCTGCCCGAAGCGGTCACCCATACGGCCGGTAATGAGCAGCGGCACCGCATACGCCAGCAGGTAGGCGCTCGTCACCCACATACCCGCCGACAGGGATGCATCCAGATCCTGCAGCATGTGCGGCAGGGCGATGGTGACGATATTGCCATCCACCAGGATCATGAAGAAGCCAACAACCAGGGACCAGAGAGCAGGCCAGGGCTTGTAGGGTGTCTTCGCCGGGTTACCGACGAGAGGCGCTTTCTTGGGGCGTGAACTCAATGATCCTCCAGTGGGTGAGCGTTGCGGGTACAGTCTGCGTGTTCAACGTTGCCGCTAATAAATATCACCCCATCTTACTCCCCTTGTGGACGCGGCTTCGGTTGCTTTACCCTTATTCAGCTCTTCACGGCACGTGCGCGCGGCAACCAGGCGGATGCACCCCCGCACCCTCTAGACTGAAGCTATAGAAGCTATCAGAGCGCCACCACCGGCGCTCGCCCCCATCAGACCACTCACAATGAGATGACCCCGGGAGGACCCATGGGTTTCTTTGATTTCTTCACCGACCGAACCCCGGCAGAGCCCGCCGAAATCCGCCTCGTCGCTTTCGTGAGCGGCAAGGTGCAGGGCGTGGGCTTCCGCTGGTGGTGCGCCGGCACCGCCAAGCCGCTGGGTCTGACCGGGTACGCCGAGAACCTCGACGACGGGCGCGTCAAGGTGATTGCGGAGGGGACGGCCGCCTCCTGCGCTCGCCTGGTGGATATTCTGCGCGGCGACGATACCGCGGGCCGCGTGGATGAGGTTCTCGTCGGGTGGGAGGAGCCGTCCGGCTCGTTCCGCGGCTTCGGCATCAGGTAGCCTCCCCAGTCTTTATTTAGGGCGCGCCGGATGCTCTCCTCACTACGAGGAAGCACCCGGCGCGCCCCTATGCTGTGCGCGGGTTAACCCCGCGGGTCCGCCCAGAGTGCCGCGAACTGGGCGCGGGTCATATCGGCGCGGCGCACCCGGTGCTGCACCGGGTGGCCGTTCTCGTCGGGGCGGCCGGAGTTTGGGTCAATATCGTCGTAGATGCCGGTGAAACCCGCCTTGACCGCCACACGCTCTGAGGGCTCGTTACCCGCCAGGGCGGTCCAGCGCACGCGTTCGAGGCCCAGTCCGAGCGGGTCGAAGGCGTAGCCGAGGACGGCTCGCAGTGCCTCGGTCATGTAGCCCCTGCCGCGCGCTTTCGGGGCGGTGTAGAACCCCAGTTCGGCGCGGGTTCCGGGGCCTTCGGGGGTGCCCTCGGGCAGGCGCAGTTCAATGCTCCCCGCAAACATTCCGGAGGCGTCAATCGCCCAGCGTTGAATCTGCCCGGCGGCAATCTGGCGGGCGGTGGTGAGTAGGGAGTCTTCGGCGTCGGCGCGCGTGTAGTTCAGCGGTACGCGGGTGTAGCGAATCATCTGCGGGTCGCGGCAGGATTCCACGATGTCGGGGATGTCCGCTTCGCGTAGGTGGCGCAGGGTGAGCCGTTCGGTGATGAGTTCAGGCTGGCTGGGTACGGCAGGGTCAAGGTTCATGGTTTCACCCTACACCACCCCCAAATGGTGAGCTAAATCATAGTGATGGGTGCATGTTTGGGGTTGATTATTATGAGTAATTCATAATAATATGGAGGCAAGCCCGGGATTCCGGGCAGCACACTGAAATCGTCACGCGCAGTGCACACACCCGCGCGGCACAAAACAGAAAGAAGAACACCATGGCAGTTCTGACCATCGGCGACCAGTTCCCCGCATACGAGCTCACCGGCGTTGTCCCCGGCAAGCTGGCTGACATCGAGGCCACCAAGCCCGAAGACTACTTCACCACCGTCTCCTCCGAGGGTCTGGACGAAGACACCTGGCGCGTCGTCTTCTTCTGGCCCAAGGACTTCACCTTCGTGTGCCCCACCGAGATTGCAGCCTTCGGTAAGCTGGCCGACGAGTTCGAGGCACGCGACTGCCAGGTCATCGGCGTTTCCGTCGACAACGAGTACACCCACTACGCATGGCGCCGTTCCCACGAGGAGCTCGTGGACCTGCCCATCGTCATGGCATCCGACCTCAAGCGCGAGCTGACCAGCGCCCTCGGCGTCCTGAACAAGGACGGCGTTGCAGACCGCGCAACCTTCATCATCGACCCCCACAACACCATCCAGTCGGTCTCCATTACCGCTGACTCCGTCGGCCGTAACACCGACGAGGTGCTCCGCCAGCTGGACGCCCTGCAGTCCGACGAGCTGTGCGCATGCAACTGGAAGAAGGGTGCAGCAACCATCGACGCATTCAAGGAGATGAAGTAATCCATGAGCATCGATAACCTGCGTTCGGCTCTGCCTTCCTACGCGAAGGACATGAACCTCAACCTGTCCTCCCTGCCCCGCATCACCTCCCTCACCGAGCAGCAGCTCTGGGGCGCAATCCTCGCAACCGCAGCGGCAACCAAGGTTGACTCCGTTGTTGTTGAGATTGCTGCAGAGGCTAAGGAGCACCTGAGCGACACCGCTTACGAGGCTGCTCTGGGTGCTGCATCCATCATGGGCATGAACAACATCTTCTACCGCACCCGTGGCTTCCTGAACGGTGCATACGATGACCAGCGCGCAAACCTGCGTATGCAGATCATCGGTAAGAACGGTGGCATTGAGAAGCTGGACTTCGAGATGTTCGCTCTGGCAGTGTCCGCAGTCAACGGCTGCTCCCACTGCGTTGAGGCTCACGAGCACACCCTGCGCGAAGAGGGCGCAACCAAGGAGCAGGTCAACGACCTGATCCGTATTGCCGCAACCCTCGGTGGCGTGGCACAGGGCATTCAGCTGGCTGAGGCACTGGGCTAACCCCCCCCGCCTCAGCGGCCTGGTTCGGCACATCGAACCCGGTACACCGAGACGAGGTCCGCGCAGGCGCGCACCGGGTAGAGCACACACAGGGCCCGGTAGCCTCTTCGCACCGCCTCGGTGACGCATCCGTAGCGATGCAGGAGAGATGAGAAGCGGCGCATCCACCCCTTTACGGGTCGGATGCGCCGCTTCCTCTATGCCCTCAAGTCCAGCAACGTGTTGGGTAGCAGTTTCTAAACTCCCCGATTTGGCGCTATACAATGCCTGTATGCGGTACTGTATTTTGGACTCCACCAGCCCCCTGCCCAGCATGGAAGAACTTACCGAGCTCTACGACTCTGTAGGGTGGAGCGCCTATACCAAAACACCCGAACGCCTCATCCCGATGTTGGAAGGGTCGCGGTATCTCTACACAGCACGAGAGGCAACCACAGAAGGAACAGGACGGCTCATCGGGCTAGTACGCGCCGTCGGGGACGGACAATCTATCGCCTACATTCAGGACCTCCTAGTACATCCGCATGCCCAGCGTCAGGGCGTTGGTTCTGCGCTTCTAAAGCGTGTCATTGAGGACTTTGACCGAGAAGATATTCGACAGCGACTCATTACCACCGACGTCGGTAATGAACACGCCGTTGCGCTCTACAAACGCTACGGTTACGCCCCCGTAGAGGCGGCAGGATGCATCACCCTTGCATGCTATCGATAAGACAGTTCTCATACGGCTCGACTCGTTCAAGCTGGCTGAGGCACTGGGCTAAACCCACTAAGCGTTAGAGCTTACACAGAAGCGGCGCGTCCCCCCCCTTTACGGGTCGGATGCGCCGCTTTGTTTTAACTACTTTTGGCTGTCCGCAGCGCCAGTGCGCAGGGCTGCATCCCAGCTACTCGCCAAGCGCGTCGCCGCGGCCACCAGAGCCACCAGATCCTCGGCGTACACCGGGGTCGAGCGCACGCCCGCACACCAGTCAATCGTGCCCAAACCCAGCCAGGGCTTACCTGGGAAGAACTCGCGCCGCAGCGCCACACGGCGCTTACCCAGGGCGCGGCGACCCGGCACGTACCCGCCGCGGCTGATGAACAGCGCCTCACGGCCCTCGGACTCCACCAGCGCCTCCAGGGCCCTCAGCGCAGGAACCCAGCTCGGCTCCCCCACGCTCGCCAGGTCGGCCAGTTCGGGGTACTCGCTCTCGTGTTCCGCCACGCTCACGCCCAGGATGTACTGGTAGCGCACCTGCCCCAGCTCCTGCGGTAGGCCGCGGTCGGCGGTCTGAATCGTACCGCACAGGTGCCGGGCGACCGGCTCACCCTCGGCGTTCACGCCGGCCAGGGGCTCGCCGTCCCGGTAGATTGCGGGGCCGTCCAGGTAGAGCCCCACCGCGCCGGTACCCGTGATGTTGGGGCGCACCGACCAGCCGGGAAGCGCCTCCTCCAGGCGGGGCACCACGCCCCGCAGGATTTCGAAAACTTCGTCACGCGATACCGTCACGGCGGCTCCTTTCACCTTACGCAGATAACGATTTGCGATGTGGCCCGGTCTATCAAACGATCGGGCCACATGCCTCTAGTATTCGTCTAGACCCAGCTTAGCGAGCGCTCCGCTTACGGGAGGGTAGCCACACCATGAGCGCCGACAGTGCCGTACCGGCAAACATCATGACCGCCATGGACTCCACCGCGTTCAGGGGGCTCAACGCCAACAGCAGCGAAGAAATGATGCCGCTACCGTACTGGAAGGAACCCAGCAGCGCCGCGGCGGTACCGGCGATAGCGGGCTCCACCGAGTTCAAAGCTGCCGCGTTCGTGCAGGCAGCCACCACGCCATTCATGCCGAACACGAAGAACACCGTGACCACCACACCCAGCAGGCCACCCACACCGGTCACGCCGGTGGTAGCAAGCGCCACACCCGCCACAGTGGCGACCAGGGTGGCGACATTGAGGATGCCGCGCAGGCTGTAGCTCTTCACCCACCGCTTGTTGAAAGCGGTCAGGCTCATCACGCCAATCATGTTCATGCCGAACAGCAGACCGTAGTAGCGCGGGTCCACGCCGAAGTGGGTGATGTACACGGTCGAAGAGTTCGTGATAAACGCGTAAATGGAAATGTAGTAGAAGCACACGCACAGTACGTAACGCATGAACGGGCCGTTCCTAAAAAGCACGGGATAGTTCACGAATGCCGAAAGAATCGAGCCGCTATCGCGCTTAGCCGGGGGCAGGGACTCGGGCAGGAACAGAATCAGCCCGAAAATAATGAGCGCAACGGCAGCAATAGCCCAGAAAGTCCAGCGCCAGCCGCCCGCAACCACCAGGAAGCCACCCATGAGCGGCCCAAGAATCGGGGCGAGCGCCATAATCAGCATGAGCGTGGAGAGCACCTGCGCGGCGCGTGTTCCCTCGTAAAGGTCACGCACGATAGCGCGCGCCAGCATGGGTCCGGTGCATGCGCCAACGGCCTGCAGCACGCGGGCGATGATGAGCTCCGGCATGGTGTCGGCAATGGCGCACCAGGCGGAACCCAACGCGAAAACAATCATGCCCGCAGATAGCGGAATCTTACGGCCAACGCGGTCGCTCACCGGGCCCAGAATCAGCTGAGCCAGCGCGAAACCCAGCAGGAAGCTGGTAATCATGAGTTCTTCGCCGGAACCGAGTTCCGCGGTGATTTCGGGAACTCCCGGCAGGAAAATATCCGTTGCGAGGGCCGTGCAGGCCATGAGAGCGCTGAGCGTGATGTACAGCAGAAGGGTGCGCTTCGCCCCGTAGTTATCGGGGTGGGCCGTGTGGGGCTCTGCTGCGCCCCGAGAGGTTGAGTGAGAAGTGGACGAGGCGGTGGATGCGTCAGTAGCCGTCTCAGAATTCGTTAGAGATGAGGCCATATGTCCTTAATTCTTGAGGCGCGGGGCATGCTCGCGTCTCAGCGATACTGTATGAGATTATGTCTGCGTGGTACCGCCCGTGGCCCTCGCGGCGAGGTGGTTCCTTCGCAAGAGAGCATAGAAAAACCCGTGGGCGGATAAAACGGGCGGTTAACCAGTGTACGCCCGCGCAGGGCCCCACGGAAATGAAACATCCGCCCGCCGAACCGCTCGAGGCTTGGGGCTTGGGGTCCGTTCCCCGATTTGACTCGCTCTCAACTAGGAGCGTTGCCGAACCCGGGGCTACAATAAATCGGTGCCAATTCAGGTACGCGCACAGGCAAACAGAGCCGGATGCGGTGATAACGTCGTCACCCGACCCCCCGTTGCGCGCACTTCCCCTACCGACACCCACAGCACACGCATCACGTACGCAGGAGAACGCCCATGCATGAGTTCTTTGACCCCGACCAGGTATTCCGCATCGTCGACATTGCCGCCGTTGTCGCCAACGGCCTGCTCGGCGGTGCCGTGGCGCGCGCCTTCCGGTTCGACATTGTGGGCTTCCTGCTGCTCGCCGTTGCCTGCGGTATGGGCGGCGGCCTGATTCGTGACGTGCTACTGAACTCGGGCCTGCCCGTGGCGCTCACCGACGGCGGCTACTGGATTGGCGCAATCGGCTCGTCCATCCTGGCGTACAGCATTGATCTGAGCGCCCGCTGGGCAACCCGAACCCTGCTCGTCGTGGACTTCGTGGGCATGGGGTGTTGGGCCGCGACCGGCACCATCAAGTCCCTGAACCTGGGCCTGCACTGGCTACCGTCCATTACCCTGGGCATCACCACCGCCGTGGGTGGCGGCCTGATTCGCGACATCATGGTCAACCGTATTCCCGCGATTTTTGGCGGTAACTCCCTGTACGCGACCGTCGCCCTGGTCGGCGCCGGGGAGACGGCCCTCGTGACGGGCCTTTTCCACCGCCCAAACCTGGCGATGGCGCTGTCCATCCTCCTGTGCCTGATACTGGGTGTGCTCTCCCACGCGCGGAACTGGCAGCTGCCCACCACCCCGGGCGGCCTGCAGGTGCACCGCCCGCGCCTGTTCACCTTCTTCAACCGCAAAGAAAGCGCGGTGCATAACGAGGGCTGGTCGCCGGGTGAGCCGCTCACCGATCAGCTGCAGGTGGTCAGCCCCGAGCAGCTGGATGAGTACCGCCGCGCTAAGGCGCGAACCAGGCCCCGCAGGGACGAAAAATAGCGGAAGGGTGGGTCGGTATCCCCGTAGGGAACCGGCCCACCCTTCCGTTTTGGGCTCCGCCGCCATGCGCTGAGGCAGGGCTAGTGCAACAGGCTAGATGGTGTACTCGGTGCTGTCGTACACGGTCAGGAACTTGCGGATGCGCTCGTCGCCCGAGGCGAAGAAGCCGGTCGGCTCGCCGTTGTAGCGCAGCGTACCGTTCTCCAGGAACACGATGCGGTCCGCGACCTTCTTCGCAAACGCCATATTGTGCGTCACGATGACCAGGGAGCGTCCCTCCTTCGCCAGCTGCATGAGCACGCGAATCACCTCGGCCTCCAGCTCGGGGTCCAGGGCGCTCGTCGGCTCGTCGAAGAGCAGGTATGCCGGTTCCAGCGCCAGGGCGCGGGCAATCGCCACGCGCTGCTGCTGACCGCCTGAGAGCGATTCCGGGTAGGAGTCGGCCTTATCGGCTAGGCCCACCTTGGCGAGCAGCTCGCGGGCGTGCTCCTCAGCCTGCTTGGCGTCCAGGGTGCCGTTGAGGGTCGGGGCGAGCGCCACATTCTTCAGCGCCGTGTAGTTCGGGAACAGGTTGAACTGCTGGAACACCATGGCCGAGCGGGAGCGGATATCACGCACCTGCGCGTCGGTGAGCTTCTGACTGTAGTCCACCTGCGCGTCGTCAATGGTGAGCGTGCCGGACTGCGGGGTTTCCAGCAGGTTCAGGCAGCGCAGCAGGGTCGACTTGCCGCTACCGGAGGGGCCCAGAATGACGGTGGTTTCGCCGCTGGGGATGTCCAGGTTGATGTTCTTGAGAACCTGCGTCTCACCGAAGCTCTTCGAGAGGGATTCCACGCTAAGCATTGCGGCTCCTTACGTAACGGTTGCTGTACTTCTCCAGGGCCGACTGCGCGGCGGTCAGCACGGTAAAAATCACCAGGTAGACGAGGGCGACCTCAGAGTACATTGCCAGCGGCTCGAAGGTACGCGAAGCAATCTGCTTGCCGGTCTGGAACAGATCGACCATCGAGATGACCGACACCAGCGAGGTGCCCTTAATCAGGTCGATGAAGTTGTTGCCCAGGTTCGGCAGTGCGATGCGCACCGCCTGCGGAATCACGACGTAGCGCAGGGTCTGCATGCGGGTGAAGTTCAGGGTCGCTGCCGCCTCAAACTGGCCGCCGGGGATAGCCGCCACGGCGGAACGGAAGGTCTCAGCCACGTACGCGCCGGTGTGCAGGCTCATCGTGATGATGGCGGCGCTCCACACGTCCAGGGCGATACCGACTTTCGGCAGGCCGTAGAAGACGATGAACAGCTGCACCAACAGCGGGGTGCCGCGGAAGACCCAGATATACAGCCAGGCCAGCCAGTTCACCGGGGCGAAGCGGCTCGTGCGCGCGCCGGCGGACACGATGCCCACCAGCAGCGCCAGCGCGAAGGAGATGAGCGATAGCGGAATGGTCACTGCCACCGTTGCGGTCAGCAGCTGCGGCAGCGATTCTGCCCAGAGGTTGAGGTAGCGTTCCATGCGCGGAACTCAGCTCCTTATAAGGGTGTTAGTTCTTCGGGGAGAGGTCTTCGCCCACGTACTTTTCGTAGATGGCCTTGATATCGCCGTTCTCCAGGTGCTTCTTCAGCGACTCGTCGATAGCGTTGCGCAGGGCGTCCTGGCCCTTAGCCATCAGGATGGAGGAGTTGCTGCCGGTGCCCAGGTCACCGGAGAGCAGACGCAGGTTAGCGTCCGGGTGCTCCTTGAAGTACTCAGCGAAGGACACGGAGTCGTTCGCGGTCATCTCGGCGCGGCCCGACAGGACCTGCTCGATAGCCTCATCGAAACCGGACACGACCACGATCGAGGCGCCCTTAGCCTCCACCATCTTGCGGAAGTTCGAGGTTTCGGACTGTGCCGAGGAGTGGCCGGAAATCTCGCTCACGTTCTGCAGGGAGGAGTCCTTCTTCACGGCGACCTTCGGCTCGGAGTACAGGTAAGGTACGGAGAAGTCGTACTTCTGCTTACGCTCGTCGGTTGCGGAGACGTTGTTGATGACGATGTCGTAGCGATCGGCGTCCACACCTGCAATCAGCGAATCCCAGGGGGTTTCGATGAACTCTGCGGTCACGCCCAGATCCTTGGCGATCAGGTCGGCGATTTCCTTCTCGAAGCCGACCAGGGTGCCGTTCGAGTCGTGGAAGGAGAAGGGGCGGTAGGTGCCCTCCAGGCCCACACGGATCTTGCCGGCAGACTTGATGGCCTCCAGCTTGTTGGTGCTGGATGCGGTGCTGCTGCCGTTGGAGCCGCAGGCGGCGAGCAGGGCTGCCAGGCCGGTGAAGGCGGTGCCTGCGAGGACGGTGCGGCGGTTAATCATTGCGGACATGGTTCTTCCTTTGCGTCGTAGTTGATGCTCTTGTAGTTGCGGGCTGTCACCCTGAGGTAACCCGGGGGCATCATGCGGTGTGCCCCTCTCTGCGGGTGCAACGCTGGCTATCCTACAGCTATTCCCAACCCGAGAGAATTCAACGTAACATTCCGTCATATTCTCTCGTCAACGCGGGAAAAGCGGCTGAGACATCAACCACGACGCGGTGTCGGAAGTCCTGGAAGGCTGGGTTTTTCGAGCTTCTGAGAAGGCTGTTCCAAGAAGCCTAGGCGGCCTCACCTTCCAGCAGACGCAGGTTGGCGTCCGGGTGCTCCTTGAAGTATTCGGCGAAGGAGACGGAGTTGTTGGCGGTCAGCTCGGCGCGGCCGGTGAGCACCTGCTCGATGGCCTCGTCAAAGCCGGTGACCTCGATGACGGTGGCACCGCGTTCCCCCACGAGCCTGCAGGTTATCGCGGGTGGGGTTCGCGCCGCGCTGGTTCTGCTGGCTCATGGTGGTTCTCTTCCGTTCGGGCTACCCCGAACGCGGGTGTAGCTGCTGGGTGTCATCGTGTATCCGGGATTTACCCTACCCGCATTTTTTATGCCGTTCTAACTAAATTTCACGGGGGTTAATATGTTCACGCAACGTCATATAAAAATGCGTTGAGGGCGCACAAAATACCCGCATTAAAACATTCTTTTACGGTGAAAGAAATACATTAATCCGGGTATTTTGAGTGATATTACGACGTATATTCGGGGCGCCTAGAATCACGCCATAGGGTCGCGCGGTATCTGATACTCAGGAACTATGCCTGATGAGCCAGGGCCGCGGTCAGGCCGCGCTCCAAATCCTCGATGATGTCCTCAATCTCCTCGATGCCGATGGCCAGGCGAATGAGGTTGTCGCTCACACCGTATTCGTCGCGGTGCGCCTGCGTGTAGGCGGCCTGCACCATGAGCGCGGGGCGAACCACCAGCGACTCGATGCCGCCCAGGCTCACCGCGTGGCTGAAAATCTTCAGGGCTTCGAGGAAGGCGGGCAGATCGGCGCCGTCCACCAGCTCCATGGAGATGAGCGCGCCCAGGCCGTTCGCCTGGCGGGCGTGCACCTGCGCCTCGTACTCGCTGTGCGAACCCGCGTAGAGCACGCGCTTCACGGCGGGGTGCGCCTCCAGGTAGTTGATGACCTCGATGGTGTTCTTCTGCTGCTGGGTCAGGCGCAGCTTGAGGGTCTTGACCTCCTGCAGCAGGCGGTAGGAGTCGGTGGGCGAAAGCATTGCGCCGGTGATCATCTGCAGGTGCCAGAGGCGCTCGGCGAGCGCGTCGTCGTTGGTTGCGGCGACGCCTCCGAGCAGGTCGGCATGGCCGCCCAGGTACTTGGTGGCGGACTGCACGCTGATGTCTGCGCCCAGGTCGAGGGGCTTCTGCAGCAGCGGGGTCATGAAGGTGTTGTCGACGACCACGATTGCGCCGTTGCGGTGGGCAATTTCGGCGATGGCGGCGATGTCACTCACGCGCAGCAGCGGGTTGGAGGGGCTCTCCAGGAACACCATGGTCACGTTGTCGGCGAAGTCCTCGTCGGTGAGGGCCGTGAAGTCGCCGATGAAGCGGGTCTTGACGCCGCGAGCGGGCAGTTCGATGGTCGCGAAGCGGTAGGTGCCACCGTAGGAGGGCATGCCCAGCAGCAGGGTTTCGCCTTCCTTGAGGATGCCGAGGGCGGCAGCGGTGGCGCCCATTCCGGAGGGGTAGGCGAAGGCGTGCTTGGCGCCTTCGAGGGTTGCGAGCGTGGTTTCGAGGGCCGCGCGGGTGGGGTTGCCGCCGCGCTGGTAATCGTAGGGGCCTTCGGTGCCGTCACAGGGCTGGGCGTAGGTGGTGGTCGTGTAGATCGGAGGCAGGATGGAGCCGTACGGGTTGTCGCGGTCCGTAGTGTGAATTGCCTTCGTCGTGAATCCGGTCATGCTGTCCTCGGCTAAGGTTGGGCATAAAATGCAGGGGATAAATATATTGCTAGCTTAGGGCTCTTTTGGGGTACTGACTAGTTTTTTCTTTTCTGTGACCGAGTGACTTTTTATGACTAAAAAACGGCGTTATATTTCGACATTTTAGACATATATTTCGTCATATTTCGCGCGTGAAAAGACCCGGCGGTCGGTACGCGTGTGTGCTGAGTACCGGCCCCCGGGCTCCACACTAGGATACCGGCTCAGCACCCCAGAACATAAGGGTAGGTTTACCTTCAAGCTGAACCGCTCCCCCACAAGGGGCGATACCGCTTGCAGAGAAGCCCCCTCCCCCGACACATCGGGCACATAAGGGGGGCGCACCCGGGAATCACCCCGGGTACACCCCTCTCCATTCAAACGCTTGCAAGCGCCTGATTTTTGTAATTACACGCTACGGTATCCGCGGCTCAACAGCGCAGACTACTTCGACAGCACCTGACGCTTCGCAGAAATCACGCCCGTGTTGAAACCGGCCAGGTGCAGGCCTCCGTGGAAACGCGCATGCTCAATCTTCACGCACTTATCCATCACCACGTTCAGGCCGGCGGCCTCACCGATTGCGGCGGCCTCCTCGTTCCAGGAGCCCAGCTGCATCCACACGGTCTTAGCGCCCAGGTCCACGGCCTCCTGAACCACGCCCGGCAGGTCCTCGTTACGGCGGAAAATCTCCACCAGGTCAGGGACCTCCGGCAGGTCCTGCAGCGACGGGTACACCGGCTGACCCAGCACAAGCTTGCCCTTCGCCGCCAGAATCGGGTTCACAAAATACAGCTTGTACGGCGACGCCGACTGCAGGTATGTCGCCACGAAGTAGGAGGCGCGCGAAATCTTATCGCTCATACCCACGATCGCAATCGTGCGGGTATTACGCAGAATGTTCAGACGCTCGGGGGCGGAAGGACCCACCCAGGTACGCTTCTCGGTCATTACTTTTCCTCCTGAGCGGTAGTAGGCAGGGAGCAGGATGCGCCAGCAGCCTCAGCGGCGGCAGCGTCCTCGGCGGCCTTAGCGGCGGCAACCGCCTCCTCAGCCTCCACGAGCTTGTCCGCGCTGGACTCGCCCACACGCTCACCGGCGTGGTTCAGGCCGGTCGCGTAGGTCAGCGCCTGGTCCAGGTCCCAGATGATGTCTTCCACGTCTTCCAGACCCACAGAGATGCGGATCAGGTCCTCGCCCACGCCGGCGGCCTCAAGCTGCTCGCTCGAAAGCTGCTGGTGCGTGGTCGAACCCGGGTGCAGAACCAGGGTGCGGGAGTCACCGATGTTCGCCAGGTGGCTTGCCAGCTGCAGCGCACCGATGAACTCGCCACCGACCAGGCGGCCGGAGGCCTTCTCGGTCGCCTTCACACCGAAGGAGAACACGGAACCAACACCCAGCGGCAGCAGCTTCTTCGCGCGCTCGTGGTGCGGGTGGTCTTCCAGGCCGGCATAGTTCACGTAGGCGATGCGCTGATCCTCAACCAGCCAGTTGACGATCTGCTTGGCGTTAGCCAGGTGAGCGTCCATACGCTGCGGCAGAGTCTCAACGCCCTGCAGCAGGTTGAACGCGGACTGCGGGCTCAGCGACGGGCCGAAGTCACGCAGCTGCTCGGAACGCAGCTTGGTGAGGAAGCCGTACTCGCCGAAGTTACCCCACCAGGACACGCCGTTGTAGGAGGGCACGGGCTCGGTCATGGACGGGAAGTTGCCGTTACCCCAGTTGAAACGACCGGACTCGACGACGACACCGCCGAGGGTGGTGCCGTGGCCACCCAGGAACTTGGTGACCGAGTGGATAACGATGTCCGCGCCGTGCTCGAGGGGGCGAATCAGGTAGGGGGTGGAGATGGTGGCGTCCACGACCAGGGGGATGCCGGCCTCGTGGGCAACCTCTGCGAGGCCCTCCAGGTCGGCAACCTCGCCGGAGGGGTTGGCGACAACCTCGGTGTAGATTGCCTTGGTGTTCTCGGTCAGGGCCGCCTTGTAGTCGGCGGGGTCGGTGCCGGCCACGAAGGTGGTGTTGATGCCGAAGCGGCGCAGGGACACGTCCAGCTGGGTGACGGTGCCGCCGTACAGCTGCGAAGAAGCCACAATGTGGTCGCCCTGCTGGCACAGAGCCGCGAAGGTGATGAACTCGGCGGCCATGCCGGAGGCGGTGGCCACCGCGCCGATACCGCCTTCGAGGGAGGCGATGCGCTCCTCCAGCGCGGCGACGGTCGGGTTGGACAGGCGCGAGTAGATGTTGCCGTACTTCTGCAGGGAGAAGAGGTTCGCCGCGTCGTCAGCGTCTTTGAAGACGAAGGAGGTGGTCTGGTAGATGGGGACCGCGCGGGATCCGTGCTCGGCGTCGGGGGTGCCGCCCGCGTGCAGTGCGCGGGTGCGGAAGCCGAAAGTGTGTTCAGCCATTGGTTTGCTCCTGGTGTATCTGCCCGCCTGTGTGCGGGGAGTCGATAGTGGCTCGACTTTATACTGTGCCACCGGCGCGGGGGTGCACCAAGTGCGGGTACCTATGTGTCGTTTGTTGCGGATTATGACGGGCTGGATTTTGGTGAGCGAGGACTGTCGTACGGGTCTTAGCGAGGTATCATATCAGCCGTCATAACAGAAGTTGTTATGACGGCTGATATGATGCGCGGTCAATGAGACCGACAGGACTGCCCGGTTTTAGCCTGCAATTCCGGGGTTTTTAAGATTCAAGGTGCGAGGAAAATACCGCATCATAACAACATCATCGCAGAAATTGTTATGATGCTGTTATGACGTTGCTATGACGTTCACCAAGAAGTAGCCATCGGGAGCATGCATGGAAACAAACACCGCCGAACTCATCGAAAACCTACGCCGTAGCCAGGCTGAAAACGGGCGAGCAGAAGTCAAAGCTGCAGCTGGAGGGTTCCCCAAGTCCGTTCTTGAAACCGTTAGTGCCTTCGCCAACGGCGACGGTGGCACCATTCTTCTTGGCATGACCGACCCGACAGAAGGTCTACAGCCAGTTGAAGGTTTCAACGCACAGGCAGTCCACGACGCATCCGTTGAGGCAATCCGTTCCAAGATCACACCTCGACCCCCGGTAGATATTCAGATTGAGGCGGCAGACGAGCAGCACCGTATCGTGCGCATCGATGTGCTCCCCGGCGACCCGACGCAGAAGCCCTACTACATCGAAGCAAACGGCATGTATAACGGCTCCTACCAGCGCGTCGGCGAGGCCGATATTCGCCTCACCAAGTACGAGATTGACCGCCTCCTAGAGAACCGCAGTCAGCCCCGCTACGACGAGGAGCTGGTCAGCGAGGCAAGCTTCAAGGACCTCTCCCCCACCCTTGTGAGTGCCTATGTCGCTCGCCTCCGGGAGGAGCAACCTCGCGTTTTTGCGGCGCTTTCTGACCGTGAGGTTCTTCTGCAGGCGCGTATTCTACGCATCGATTCCGAGGGTCGAGAAGTGCCCACTCTTGGGGCGCTTCTCGCCATGGGATCCTACCCGCAGGCGTTCTTCCCGCAGCTGATGATGAGCGTTGTTGTTCTTCCCGGTGAAGAGCTTGGTGAGGTCACTGAGGACGGTCGACGTTTTCTGGACAATCACAGCTGTACCGGGTCTATCCCCTCCATGTTGGATGAAGCTATGGGCGTTTTGGTTCGCAATATGCGCAAAACGTCCACGATGGAGGGCCTCAACAGTAGCGGTATCGGGCGGGTTGAGCGCTACGAGTATCCGCTGGAGGCTATCCGCGAGCTCTTGGTTAACGCTCTCATGCACCGCGACTACTCGCCGGGTGCGCGCGGCTCGCAGGTGCAGGTTGAGCTCTACACCAACCGCCTGGTGGTGCGTAGCCCGGGCGGTATCTACGGTGCTGTGACTATCCGAGATTTCGGTCAGCCCGGTGTTTCTTCAACCCGTAACAGCTACTTGGCAAGTATTCTGACTGATCTGCCCGACCCGGGTACGGGGCGTTTGATTGCAGAGAATAGGGCTTCCGGTATTCCCACGGTTCTGCGCGCGCTGAAGGAGGCGGGTCTACCCGCTCCCCAGTTTGCTGACCGTCTACTCTATGTGCAGGTCACTCTGATGCAGCCCTCGCAGGATGTATCTTCTACGGAACAGAAGACCGCGCCTGAGGATAAGACTCAGCAAGCACCCCATTCCACGGGCAAACATTCAGCCGACGCCGTCGAACCGGCGGGCGCCGATGCGTCGCTTGACGACCTTAGCGAACGCCAGGCTGGTATTGTGCGCGGCCTGCGTTTACAGGGCGAGGCTGTTTCCACGGCGTATATCCAAGAGCATTGGGGTCGGGGCGCTTCACGTACCTCCATTACGAATGATCTGCGCCGTCTTGTGGAGGCGAAGCTGATTGTTCCTACGGCTCCGCCGCGTAGTAAGAACCGTAGGTATCGCGCTGCTTAGACGTGCCCGATAAAAGGTACACAAAAAAGGGGAGGAAAATAGAGCGGTTATTCTCTATTTCCCTCCCCTGCGGCTACTCAGCCAAGACCTTACTTAGCCGCAAGCCCACTCAAAGACGACCTGCGAGAAGTCACGGGCGGCAAGCGCCTCCGGAGTAATCAGCCAGTTCGCCGCACCGGCATCACCCCACATGATCTCAATCTCTTCGTCTTCGTTCTCCTCGTTCTCCGATTCGGAGACGATAGTCAGCAGGTTCACCGTGTGGCCGCGTAGCTCCTTGAACTCGTCACGCGGGTCATTCTGCACGAAGAACGGGTATCCGCCCACGTGGGAGTACTCTTCCTCCGATTCGAAAGGCTCCGTCAGCTCGTAGAGGGCTTCGCGGCGAGGCTGGTTCTTATACGGGTTCTCGTGCGCTTCGGGCAGCAACTCATCCGGGTAGGTTTCATCCCACTTCGCACCAAAAACATCGTAGTAGTCGTAGCCGGAGGCGGTCACGCCCTGCTCACGCACCTCAAAGGTCATGCCGTACTCAATTTCGAGCGGGCCGCTCTCACAGTCGAAACCGCCGATGGGCCAGCCGCCTTCGTCCCAGTCCACGTTCGGGAACGGGGCATCCGGGTTCGGCTCACCCAACGTCTCGTAGTAGACAATGCGGTGGTTCTTCTGCGAAAGAGGGTTCTCGTAGTCAAAGCCCCACAAGCACTCTTCGTCGTTGGGGTTAATCCAGAACTGCAGCAAACCGGTCGCCGGGTAGATGTCGTTTTCGGGCAGGTCGGCGCAGTTAATCTGCGCAATCATGCCCAGCGGTTCACCCTTCTCATTGGTCGGCGCAGACTCCCCGGCGGGCAGGTACGGGCGGCCACCAAACTTGGATGCGGTCTGCGGCAGCGGGGCGTCGGGAACGAAGGGCTTCAGGGCAATAGCCTTCTTACGGGCGCCCTCCTGGTTGAGCAGGTCAATAACGTGCTTCGCCTGCTTTTCGATGTCATCGAACGGCTTGTTGTCAAACATTTTAGGGTCTCCTCATTGATGATGTGGCGGTGTGAAAGTAGTACGGTGTCTAGCCGCAGGCCCACTCAAAGACGACCTGCGAGAAGTCGCGGGCGGCAAGCGCCTCCGGAGTAATCAGCCAGTTCGCCGCACCGGCGTCACCCCACATCACGTACACGCCCTCCTCGGCGTCCTCGCCCCACTCTGACTCGATGGTCAGCAGGTTCACGGTGTGGCCGCGCAACTCCTCGAACTCGTCGCGTGGGTCCTCCTGCACGAACGAGGGGTAGCCACCAATATGCGAGTAGTCCCTCTCCTCCGATTCGAAGGGCTCCAGCAGGTTATAGGAGGCGTCATCGCGTGCGTTCGGTTCCTCGGGAAGCTTCTGGTCCGGGTACATCTCATCCCAGGCGTCAGCGAACCGGTCGTAGATTTTGTAGCCACCATCCAGGAAGCCCTGCTCCCAGGGCTCGAAGGCAAGTGCGTACTCGGTGGTTGCCTCAGAAACATCCATGCCCTCAGGTCCCAGAGGCCAGCCGTAATCACCCCAGTCGATGGTCGGGAAGGGAACCGGGAACTGCACATCCGGGTTCGGTTCATCCAGCGTCTCGTAGTAGACGACGCGGTGATTCTTCTGCGAAAGAGGGTTCTCGTAGTCGTAACCCCACATGCACTCTTCATCGTTGGGGTTGATCCAGAACTGCAGCAGACCGGTCGCCGGGTAGATGTCATTCTCGGGCAGGTCGGCGCAGTTAATCTGCGCAATCATGCCCAGCGGTTCACCCTTCTCATTGGTCGGCGCAGACTCACCTGCGGGCAGGTACGGTCGGCCACCAAACTTGGAGGCGGTCTGCGGCAGCGGCGCGTCGGGGAGGGTTACCTTCAGGCGGGTTGCCTGCTTGCGGGCGCCACGCTCGTTGAGTGCGTCGATGACGCGGCGTGCCTGCACCAGGGTCTCTTCGGAGGGCTTGTTCTTCGGCATTGCGTGCTCGTTTCGTCGGTGAATTAATCGGTGTGTAAGGTTTCACAGTGTGTCAGGCGCGGGCAACGGTACCGCTGCGCCTTCTACCCCCATTAGACCCTATTTCGGGCGGGCGCGCACCAATTCTGGTCACGAGCGCATCCGGCGGCAGCAATCAGGTGGGAAAGCAGGTGCCAAGCGTGCAGAAAGCCCCGCCTCCTCACCCTCATGCGCGGGCATGAGAGGTAAGAACGCGGGGCTTCCCGGCGAATCTCTACGAGAGGCTAGAACCTTTAGAGCGCCTTCTCGATGGTCTCCAGAACACCAAGCGCGGCAGCCGGGCCAGCGTTCAGGAAGAACATGTCAGAATCCACGCTGTGCGCGTGCTTCTCGGTGACGGCCTTGAGGGTGCTCCACAGTGCCTCACCGGTCAGCTTGGACTCGTCGCCGCCCTGCACACCGTAGAACAGGTAGTCGCCGTCAGCCTGGTCAAGCTGCTCGGAGCTCAGGTCGATGGAGGTCTTCTCAACCTGCGCAGCTGCGGGACGTGCCAGGGATGCATCCGCGCAGATGGAGCCCACGAACGAGGACTTCGCGAAGATGCGGGTGCGGTCAGCGGAAGCGTACAGGAAGGAGAAGGTCTTCTCGGTGCCGGCCTTCTGACCGACCGACTTCGCCTTGGTGTTGTACTCCTCCATGAGCTTTTCAGCCTTCTCGGTGGTGCCCAGCGCGGCGGCGATCAGCAGGAAGTCCTGCTTCCAGTTGATGCCGGTACCCTCGGTGACCACGGTCGGGGCGATCTTGGCGAGGGACTCGTACACCTCGTCCTTCTTGTTGGTGTTGTTGATGAGGATCAGGTCGGGCTTGAGGTTCGCGATAGCCTCAACGTCCGGGTCGGTGCGCTTGCCGACCTTGGCGATCTTGTCGAGCTCTGTGGACTTATCGGAGAACTTGGTCTTCAGGTAGGTGGGGACCAGGTCGGCGTCACCGGCGGTTGCCGCGCCGACGGGCACGACGCCCAGGGAGAGCACGCCGTCGAGCTGTCCGGTGGAGAGAATCACGACCTTGGAGGGTGCGGATTTGATGGTGGTTTCACCGCGGAAGTGCTTGACGGTGCGGGGGAATTCGCCGTCAACGGTGGTGGTGCCCATGCCGGAGGGCAGTGCGGAGGGTGCCACCTTCTTACCGGTCGCAGAAGCAGACGCGGAGGAAGAAGAGCCGGAAGTGTTGGAGGAGCCGCAAGCCGCCAGGGCGAGGGCGCCGAAGGAACCGAGTGCGAGTGCGCCGAAGGAGCGGCGGGTGATCTTGTTCGTCATATTTGCCATGCATATTAGGATAGCCTCATCTAAACCTGTAGGATACTAAAGGGCTCAGATTTTATTGCATATCTCACGTTTAGGACTGCCTGAACATCGCAATAATTCACCCTCACTTCCTGTACGGTAACCGCACGACAACCCACAAGCAGCCACGATGACACCACAGAACACCGCAGCCACCCCGGCAAGCGCCCCCGCGCGCACCACGGCCTACCGCGCCGCCCCCAGCAAGGAATCCATCGCGGCGGTTCGGGCGCTCTCCGGCTCCTCCGACCAGCTCGGCGGCAAGAACGGTAAGGGGCCGTCTATCTCGCGCGTCACCATCGCGCTCATCCTCGGATGCCTGCTGCTCGTGTTCCTCTGCGCTCTCTCCTTCGCGGTGGGTTCGCGCATGTTCGCCCTGGATAGGTCCGTCGATGGCTTCCTGAACCCGGACGCGAACACCATCGAGTCCAAGCTCATCTGGGCCAAACGCGCACCGCGCACCGCCGCGGCGCTGCTGGTGGGTGCGGCCCTGGCGGTATCGGGCGTGCTCATGCAGGCGCTGAGCCGCAACCCGCTGGCCGAGCCGGGCCTGCTGGGCGTGAACTCGGGTGCGGCCGCCTCCGTGGTCGTGGGCGTGGGTGTCTTCGGAGTGTCCTCCCCATTCGTGCAGCTGTGGCTGGCCTTGCTGGGTTCCGGCGTGGCCGCAACCCTCGTCTTCATGATGGGCCTGGTCGACTCCAAACCCAACCTGGACTCGACGGCCCGCCTCGTGCTGACCGGCGTGGCGGTCAACGCCTGCCTGGGAACCGTTACCGGCGTCATCACGATGTTTAACTCCAAGGCCTTCGACTCGCACCGCTTCTGGGTGGTCGGCTCCCTGGAGAACCGCACCTTTGAGCAGGTGCTCTCGGCCCTGCCGTTCGTGGCGGTGGGCCTGGTGCTTTCCTTCATGCTGATCGGCCCGCTGCGCGCGCTGGCACTCGGCGAGGATGCGGCCGCCGGCCTGGGCGTGCCCGTCACCTTGGTGCGCGCCGCGACCATCATGGCCATCATGGCGCTCTGCGGCGCCTCGACCGCAATCGCCGGCCCCATCGGCTTCGTGGGTCTGGTTGTGCCCCACGTCATTCGCCTGCTGGCCGGCGCCGATATCGGGCGGGTGCTGCCGCTCTCGCTCGTGTACGGCCCGGCGCTCGTGCTCGCCGCCGATATTCTGGGCCGCGTGCTGGTTGTGCCCAGCGAGCTTGAGGTGGGCATCGTGACCGCGTTCATCGGCGCACCCGTGCTCATGCTCCTGGTGATGCATCTGAGCACCGGTCCGAGGGGCGCGAAGAAGAGCCGCATGGGCGCGAAGGCGCAGGCCCACGACGAGGCGGGCCCCGCCCACTCCCCCGAGCACGGCCACAGCCCCGTATTCTAGACTCCCGTTCGGCGCAACGATTTAGCGTGGTGAAAGACGTATGAGCACTGTTTCAATGTCCTCCCGCACTGCGGGCGGGCGCATCCGCATCCCGGGACGCTACCGCACCCCGATTCCCCGCACCCTGCTGGTGGTGGCACTCATTCTGGTGGTGGCCACCGCATCCCTGATCTATGGGAGCTACGAGATGACCCCCGAGCAGGTCTTCCGCCTGATATTCCAGGGCGAGGGAACCGAGATTGAACGTCAGCTGGTGCTCAATCAGCGACTGCCCCGCATGCTCGCGGCCCTTGTCGTGGGTGCGGCCCTGGGCCTGTCGGGCGCGATTTTCCAGTCGGTGTCGCGCAATGCTCTGGGTTCGCCGGATATTATCGGCTTCACGGTGGGCTCCGCGACCGGCGCCCTGTCGGTGGTGCTCATCGGCCCGTTGGCCGCAACCGGCGTGGGCATGGGCATGGGCGCCATCCTGGGTGGTTTCGTGACGGCGGCCGTGGTGATGCTATTGGCCGGCCTGGGCGGCGGCGCCACGATGGGTCAGAAGATGGTGCTCATCGGTATCGCGGTGAGCGCGATGCTCAGCTCCGTGAACGACTACCTGATTACGCGCGGCGACCTGGAGAAGGCCGAAGCCGCGAAGACCTGGCAGCACGGTTCACTCAATGCCATCTCGTGGGGGCAGATGGAGGTGCAGTCCATCATCCTGGTGATTGCGGTTCCCCTGATTTTGATGCTGACGCGCCGCCTGCGCACCCTGGAGCTCGGCGACGACCTGGCGGCGGGTCTGGGTCTGCCGGTCAAGAGGAGCGTGAACCTGCTGGTGGCCGCCGCCGTGTTGCTGGTGGCTATTGCGATTTCCGTCGCGGGCCCGATTGGCTTCCTGGCGCTGATTGCCCCGCAGCTGGCGCGCCGCTTCTGGCGTACGCCGGGCACGGCCATGTGGCATTCGGCCCTGATGGGTGCGGCAATCCTGGTGCTGGCCGATTTTGTGGCGGCCCGCGCGCTGGCGCCCTTCCAGATTCCAGTGGGCCTGGTGACGGGTGCAATCGGTGGCCTGTATATGCTGTGGCTGCTGAACCGTCAGCGCCACTAGCCTTCGCCGCAAACCACGAACCTGTAACGCGCCGCCGGGTGCCTCTCAGCGAGGTGCCCGGCGGCGCGTTAAATATTTTCTAGATTTACCCGGGGGTAAAACAAAGAACGCTTATCGTGTCAGGGGTCGCCCATAGAGTGTAGGTGTTGGAAGGGACGGTCCTTCCGACCGGGCACGCCGCCTCCCGCGGTGTTGCTAACGGGCCAATTCAGCATCTACGGAAGGAACGGTCATGGAAAACACCACTCGTGAGGGCCAGTACGCACAGGCGCAGATTTCTTGCACTGCCGATGAGCAGCTTCGTCGTGATGAAGAGTTCAACTGGCTGATGCAGTGCGGTACCGTGGTGCGTATGGAACGCTTCGAGGTGGAGGAGTTCCGCACCGTTCTGGAGCAGCTGGTTGCCGACGGCTCGTGCTTCCGTACCGCGCCGGTATCTTCCACTATGGGCCGCGTGATGCGTCAGCTGACTCAGGGTGCTTCCGGTTATGAGGCGAACCTGCGCGAGCTACGAGCTGCGGCCCAGAACGCTCTGCTGTTCGTGTTCCCCCTGGAGAAGGACCTGGAGATGTGCCTGCGCTTTGAGCGTGTGCGGGGTACCGGTCTGGCGCTGACCCGCCTGGGCGTGAGCCCGGTCAATGGTGACCTGTGGGTCAAGCACTGGGCCATGCGTTCTCTGGAGTGCACCGGCGCGGTATTCGCGGTGGAGTCCGCTCCGGGTGCCTGCAATTTTGAGCTGCGCCGCAAGACGTTCTACGCGATGCTCACGATGGTTGAGCTGTCGACCTTGGGGCTGTCGGCTGAGCCGAAGGACTTCTCCATGTTCGACGACCCGAAGGCTATGTGCACGAAGTTCAAGCGTGAGCGCCGCGATTGCCGCCGCGCGATGCGTGCCCAGTACGACCGCGCAGCGTAAGGCATGTGTGTATGCCCTACGCGGCATACGCGTTTAAAGGCCTAGCCAGTGGCGTTTTGTGGACTGTTAGAGCCACTTATTCTTCTTGAAGAACCAGTAGAGGAGCAGACAGGAGACCAGCATCAGCAGCAGGGCCGCCGGGTAGCCGAACTCCCACTTGAGCTCGGGCATAACCTCAAAGTTCATACCGTACACCGAGCCGACGATAGTGGGCACCATGAGGAGTGCCGCGTAGGCGGAGATTCGTTTGGTGTCGTCGTTCTGTTGCTGGCCGAGCAGGGTGTCGTGCACGCGCAGGGCGTTTTCGAGGGAGCTGCGAAGGTCTTCGAGGCGTTCTTTTGTTTGGGTTACGTGGTCGAGCACGTTGCGGAACTGGCGGGCCAGCTCCACGGCCTCGTCTTCAACCTCGCCCTGGCTCGCGCCCGGGTAGGGGGACGGGTCGAGCGCGCCGGTGCGTAGGCCTTCAATGATGCGACCCATCATCGGTTCGAGGGGTCGGCAGGCTCGCTGAAAGTCGATGACCTGGTTGAGCAGCTCGTAGATGCGCTGGGCGAGGGAGTTGGCGTCTCGCCGCTCGTTGGTGGAGAAGAGGATGTCTTCAATCTCGTCGTTGTCGTTCTCGAGTCCCTCGAGCACGGGGGCGTACCCGTCGACGGTGCTGTCGAGGATGCGGTGCAGCAGTCGGGCGGGGGATGCATCGGGGGTGGCGTAGAGCAGGTTGAACTTGTCGTTGATGCGCTGGCGTTGTTCGTCGTGAACGAGTGCGAGGGTGTAGCGGGGGCCGGTGAAGAGGTGCAGTTCGCTGAGGCGCACTTCTTCTTCTTTGTCGAGGTAGATGGCGGGGCGGATGACCGCGAAGAGGGAGTCTCCGTAGCGTTCGAGCTTGGCGCGCTGGTGGCCGCGGGTGGCGTCTTCGATGGCGAGTTCGTGCAGGTTGAAGGTTTTTTGCAGGGCGTGTAGTTCGTGGATGTCGGGGTTGGCGTATCCGAGGGCTACGGCGGTGTTCTTGTCCGCGTAGGCGCGGAGGGTTTCTTCCTCGGTGGCACCCAGCTGAGGGCGGTCCGAGCTCGGGTAGATAGCTCCGGTGATATAGGACATCGTTTTTCTCCTCTGAACGCACTAGCACCACTTTTGTGGCCCTTACCCAGCATACGGGATGCACCTCTCCGCAGTCACCCGCAGGCGCCTCCCACCCGCCATGTGATAAGTCTCCGATCACGCTCCTGTCGATAGTATGGGAAAGCCCCCGGAAGACACCTATAAGGTAGCCTCCGGGGGCTTTCGCGTATTGAGCTATTGCGCTTAGTCTTCGTTGATGAGGTCGCGGACCACAATGGTCTGGTCGCGGTCGGGGCCCACACCAATAGCGGAGATACGGCAGCCAGAGAGCTCCTCCAGCTTCAGTACGTACTTGCGGGCGTTTTCGGGCAGCTCATCCAGGCTCTTCGCATCCGAAATGTTTTCGGTCCAGCCGTCGTAGTACTCGTAAATCGGCTTAGCGTGGTGGAAATCGGTCTGGGTCATCGGCATCTCGTCGTGACGCACGCCGTCCACATCGTAGGCCACGCAGACCGGAATCTTCTCCAGGCCGGTCAGCACATCCAGCTTGGTGATGAACAGGTCGGTGAAACCGTTGATGCGCACGGCCTGGCGTGCCAGCACGGAATCGTACCAGCCGCAGCGGCGGGGGCGGCCGGTGTTCACACCGAACTCGCCGCCGGTGGTGCGCAGGTAGTCGCCCATCTCATCGAACAGCTCGGTCGGGAAGGGGCCGGCACCCACGCGGGTGGTGTACGCCTTCTGGATACCGATCACGCGGGTGATGCGGGTCGGGCCCACACCCGAACCCACGCAGGCGCCGCCGGCGGTCGGGTTCGAGGAGGTCACGAACGGGTAGGTGCCGTGGTCCACGTCCAGGAAGGTGGCCTGGCCGCCCTCCATCAGCAGGGTCTTGCCCTCGTCCAGCGCCTTGTTCAGCAGCTGGGTGGTGTCCACGATCATGGGCTTGAGGCGTTCGGCGTAGGACATGAAGTACTCGACGATTTCCTCAACCTCAACGTGGCGGCGGTTGTAGACCTTCACCAGCAGCTGGTTCTTCTGGCGCAGCGCGCCCTCAACCTTCTGGCGCAGGATGGATTCGTCGAGGATGTCCTGAACACGCACGCCGAGGCGGCCAACCTTATCCATGTAGGCGGGGCCGATACCGCGGCCGGTAGTGCCAATAGCGCGCTTGCCGAGGAAACGCTCGGTCACCTTGTCCATGGTCTGGTGGTAGGGTGCGACCAGGTGTGCGTTAGCGGAAATCTTCAGGCGGGAGGTGTCAGCGCCGCGGGCCTCAAGGCCGTCAATCTCTGCGAAGAGAGCCTCGGGGTTCACGACCACGCCGTTACCAATCACGGGGACGGCGTTGTCGCTCAGAATACCGGCGGGCAGCAGCTTCAGCTCAAACTTCTGGCCGTTCACCACCACGGTGTGACCGGCGTTGTTACCGCCGTTGGGCTTGACCACGTAGTCTACGCGGGGGCCGAGCAGGTCGGTAGCCTTGCCCTTACCCTCATCGCCCCACTGGGCGCCCACAATCACGACAGCTGACATTTTGTGCTCCTTGAAAGCTTCGAAGAGACGCACCGGATTTCACGGCGCGGCGGCGTCCCATCATCCGTAGAGTGAATGTGGAGTGAATAGGCACACCTCTTCCCATGATACCGTGCCGCTCCCTTTAAGTCCCGTGTGAACGGTCAACAGGCGTGCCATACCCGGGCACAGCAACGCCCCCATCCGATATTCGGACGGGGGCGCTACCGGTATAAGCCGTGAAGACTACTTGATGATCTTGATGAAGGTCATCGGGTACTCGTACAGGTCGCAGCGAGCGGCTGCCATGGCGGCCAGCGAGTGGAAGACGACCATCAGGATGGTCACCACCAGGGGCACCACCCACAGGATGAGGCCGAGGATGCCGAAGGTCAGCACAATCGCCAGCCAGGAAGCGGTGCTAATGACCCACAGGGAGAAGTTGAAGTTGAACGCACGGCGGGCGGATTCCTTCGTGAAGTTGTAGCCGGGCTTGTCCTTGTAGATAAACCACATCACGAGCGGAGCAATCACGCTCAGGGTCGAGAAGGACAGCAACGAGAGAATGGCCGAGGCCAGGTGGGCCAGAATCGCCATGTTCTTATCGTCCGCCGAGGAGGGGGCGAGAGTGTAGGAACCCTGCGGGTAATAGTTCTGCTGGTAACCGGCCTGGTAATCCGGTGCCTGCTGGCCATAAGGAGGCTGCTGGGGTTGGTTGTACTGGTCGTCGGGATACTGCGACATTGTCTTCGTTCTTTCTTTAATCAACGAGTGAATACGGCTGGGGGTGCCCACTCGGCGCCCTCGGCGCCCTTATGATGCCTCCACCCTATCAGCGCAAGGTAAATAGAGCGTTAACCTCGGTGGGATGGCGGATAAAATCACGGCCTGTCAGGTTTACGGTCTGCGGGGTCAGCCGATGTACACGGGGTAGTACCAGAACGCGGGAGCCTTCTCGACGTTCCAGCGCTGTTCCCTCGCCTCGGAGTATTTCTTGTGCACCTTGCTGATGGCCATAATCAAGAAGACGAACCAGAGAATCACCGGAGTACCGTAGGTACCCAGCGCCAGGATAACCCCAAGAAAGGCGAGTGACACGGCCACCTGATTATCAAAGGGATAGATGATCAAAGCGTCAATCAGCGGGTTGCAGAAGACTACGATGGCGAAAAAGAGCCATGCGCCGCGGGTTATTTCCCAGGTGGTGGGGGCGCCGTCGGGGTACAGCGCATCCACCTCGCGAATATAGCCGACCGTTTCTTCCGGTAACCGCTGGTTGGTGGCGGCGCCGGGGCCCTTCATGGCGCTCTCGGGGGCGGGGCGGGTGCCCGGAATATCCTGAATGTGCATCCGCTGGAGGGAGGGGTCGGGCGTGCCAAAGATTGGCGTGGGCGTCACCTTGAGGGTGGGGGTGTAAGAGTAGACTCCCGGCTCCCGCTCCGGCGCGCTCTCGGCGGCCGGTGATGCGGTGTTCTCCGAGGCTTGCTGCGAGGAGGCTTCGGCCGGGGCCTCGCTGTTCCCCAGGGAGATGTTCATGTAACTCGGAACGGGCAAGGAGTCATCCCACAGGGGCTGGTAGGACTCTTGCTCTTTTCGCGACTGTTGCGAAGTGTGCTCGGTCATCGCAATCTCCTTCGGCGGTGGTCGTAACTTAATCCTATCCCTGCCACGTGTTTGCGCAGGTGAAACACTTTTTAGTGCGCGTATATTACGCGGATCCATCGGATCCAGAACGCGAACGCCGGAGGCGGGCTCCCCGCCCGGCCCCGGTTTCCTTCGACACCGACGGTTCTTCTTTCACCATCCCACACGGACCTGGAAGAACTCTCAATGTTCACAATGTGTCATGAGAGTCTATTTTGTGGCGCGCACAACCGAAAATCCCCTTATCAACCCCTTAAAGGTGTATTGTGGTTCACATCTGAGGGTTTATTCTCAGGTATAACCTGCGGGACAACCCGCACCATATTCACAAACGCCTCCCAGAAACACCACGGGAGCCAAGCAAAGGAGCACCGTGACCACCACCGACTCCCCCACCCCGCGTGCACCACGTCGGCGCACGCAGACCCGCCGCAGGGTCTACAGCGGCGTCCTCACCCTCAGCATGGCGCTGAGCCCCCTGGCCGCACTCGGCGGCACCGCCCAGGCCGCCGAAGACCCCGACGCAATCAAGCAGCAGGTCATCAGTGACAGCATGAAGAACGCCAGCGGCACCGTCACCGCCTTCGTCCGCTTCAAGGGTAAGGGCGCCTTTGAACAGACCCAGCCCGCAGGCGTACGCGCCGGCGTGCAGGCACCCGTCAACACCAGCTCGCAGGTGCAGGCAATCGCCTCCCAGGTGCAGAGCCAGGCACAGCAGGTCAGCAGCCAGTCCGGCGCACAGGTCCTCTACACCACCCACAACGCGGTACGCGGCGTGGCAGTGCGCGGTGACGCCGAGTCCATCAAGGCACTCGCCAACCGCTCCGACGTAGAGAAAATCTCGCCCATCCTGCCCAAGTACCGCCAGAACGCGGGCGCCGCCATTGATGCAGGCTCCCTCGCCACCTGGACCGGCACCACCAACCCCGCCGGCGCGGGCGGATACACCGGCAAGGGCGTGAAGATCGCCGTCATCGACTCCGGCATCGACTACACCCACACCGACTTCGGCGGTAGCGGCAAGCTCGAAGACTACGAGAAGGCATCCAAGCTCACCGAGCTGCCCTCCGCAGACTCCGGACTCATCAACCGCACCAAGGTTGCTGGCGGCTACGACCTCGTCGGTGACGCCTACGACGGCACCAACACCGCAACCCCCGACGGCAACCCGCTCGACTGCACCACCGGCGGCCACGGCACCCACGTGGCGGGCACCGCGGCAGGCTACGGTGTGAACGCCGACGGCACCACCTTCACCGGCGACTACAGCAAGCTCACCGCAGAGCAGCTCAAGACCATGAAGATCGGCCCCGGCGTCGCCCCCGACGCTGAAATCTACGCCTTCCGCGTCTTCGGCTGCAGCGGCAGCACCAACGTCGTTATTGAGGCGCTCGACCGTGCCCTCGACCCCAACGGTGACGGCGACTTCTCCGACCGCGTGAACGTGGTCAACATGTCCCTCGGCGGCGAATTCTCCCCGCAGGACGACCCCGAAGCCTACGCCGTTGACGCGCTCACCCGCGCCGGCGTGCTCTCCGTGATCTCCGCAGGTAACGCCAACGACTACAGCCTGCGCGGCGACACCTACTCCAACTCCGGTCACCCCGCCACCGCAGCCAGCGCAATCACCGTAGCTAACGCCTACGGCTCCACCCGCGCCGTCGATGCGGCAGAGCTGACCGACCCCGCCACCGGCACCACCCGCAAGGTACGCGGCGACTACAGCGTCTCCTACCCCTGGGCACAGGCGGGCACCAAGGAATTCACCGGTGAACTCACCGCAATCTCCGAGAACAACCGCTACGCCTGCAACGCCCTCAGCGCCGACGAAGCGGCAGCTGTAAAGGGCAAGTGGGTGCTCATCGACTGGGCCGAAGCCGACGGTAACCTCGCCTGCGGCTCCAAGGTGCGCTTCGACAACCTGCAGGCCGCAGGCGCCAAGGGCGTGCTGCTCGCCGGTCACGACGAGGAGCCCGGCCTGGGCATCGCCGGTAACGAGACCCTGCCCGGCTTCCGCCTGGCAGCCTCCGCCGCCAAGGACCTGCGCGCGCAGATTACCGCGGCAGAAGCGGCCGGCAAGCCCCTGACCGTGCGCCTCGGCAACGATCTGAAGGCATCCCTGCGCGTGGACACCGGCCTCAAGGATCAGCTGAACCCCATGAGCGCCCGCGGCTTCCACGGCAGCTACGGCTACACCAAGCCCGACATTGCGGCGCCCGGTTCGTACATCACCTCCGCGGCAGTGGCGACCGGTAACGGCTCCGTGACCTTCAGCGGCACCTCCATGGCCGCCCCCTACGTGACCGGCTCCGCGGCCCTGGTCATTCAGAGCCACCCGAGCTACACCCCCGCACAGGTCAAGTCGGCCCTCGTTAACACCGCAACCCATGATGTGCGCACCGAATCCGGTGACGTCTACGCGGTGGACCGCGTGGGTGCCGGACGCGTGGACACCCTCGCGGCCGTGCAGTCGAAGTCCCTGGCCTACAACGCCCAGAGCCCGAACACGACCTCGGTGAGCTTCGGCGTGCTCGAGTACGCCCCGGATGCCGGCGTTCAGACCCTCACCCGCGAGGTGACGGTGGAGAACACCGATTCCGCTGCGCACACCTACGCGCTGTCCTACGCCCCCAGCACCAATATTCCCGGAGTGGAATACTCGTTCCCCGAGTCCGTGACGCTGGCACCCGGTGAAACCAAGAACTTCACCCTGAGCGTGCGCATCGACCCGTCCAAGCTGGAAAAGACCCGCGACCCCGCGGCAGACGTCACCCAGAACGCGACCGACTACTACACCGGCGTTGAAACCGTGCCGGCGCAGTACCGCCAGTACATCGCCAGCGCCTCCGGCCGACTCGTTCTCACCGAGGACAACGGCCAGAACCTGCGCGTGCCCATCCACGTGGCACCCAAATCCGTCAGCACCATGCACGCCGCCGACCGCACCCTGACCTTCTCTCAGAAGCCCTCTAGCGAAGAGGCTCAGAAGGCAGACACCGGCTGGCAGAAGACCCCCGTCGCCCTCAAGGGCACCGAGGTCAACCAGGGCGGCTACCGCTCCCTGCTCGGCGCCTTCGAGTACGGTGCGAGCGTGGACCGCGTGGCCCCCACCTCCCTGTCGCTGAACAGCAACGTCAAGGCGAACCTGCAGTACGTGGGTGCTTCCTCGGATGCTCCCGCGCTGAAGGCAGCCGGCGGCAACGCTGATGACGGCACCCTGCGCTTCGGCATCTCCACCTGGGCGAACTGGGATGTTGTCTCCTATGAGAACACCTTCACCGTGGAGATTGATACCGACGGCAATAACCGCGCCGACTACAAGCTGGTCACCGACCGCGCCAAGGGCCTGGACTTCCCGCTGGTTCGCCTCTACGGCTACAAGAACGGTAGCCTCGTCGAGCTCGCCTACTACCCGCTCAACGGCGCCTGGGGCGATACGGACACCAACATGATGGACACCAACACCCTCGTGATGGGTGCACCCCTCAAGGACCTGGGCCTGACCAGCGCCAACAACCCGGACATCCAGTACCGCGTCAGCGCCACCACCCAGTACGAGTGGGGCAACGTCAGCGAAACCGGCTGGATCAAGTACCGCCCCTTCAGCCCCAAGCTGTGGTTCAGCGGCGACTCCTCCTCCGTGGCAGGCCTCTTCCCGGACGCCCCCGGTAGCTCCCTTGAGGCGCACCGCTCCGCCGACGCCCTCCCCGCGCTCGGCGAATCCGGTACCCCCGCAAAGGCACTGCTGTTGCACCTGCACAACGGCACCGGCGACCTCTCGGGCGTGAACGGCGCAACCGGCGACCGCGCCGAGGTGCTGAACGTCAAGGAGCAGCAGGACGAGTACATCACCCCGTCCCGCTTCACCGACGTGAAGAGCGGCGACCAGTTCTACACCGAAATCTCGTGGCTGGCTCAGCGTCGCATCACCACCGGCTACCCGGACGGCACCTACCGCCCGCTGGAGTCCGTTGAGCGCGGCGCGATGGCGGCGTTCTTCTACCGCATGGCAGGCTCGCCGCAGTTCACTGCCCCGAGCACGCCCAGCTTCTCGGATGTGCCGACCACCCATCCCTTCTACAAGGAGATTGAGTGGATGAAGGCCCGCGGCATCACGACCGGCTGGTCGGACGGCACGTTCCGCCCGAACGCACCGGTCAACCGCGATGCGATGGCGGCGTTCTTCTACCGCTACGCCGGCTCGCCGCACGTTGATCTGCCCGTGACCAGCCCGTTCAAGGATGTGCCCGCCGATAGCCAGTTCTATCGCGAAATCACCTGGCTGGCCTCAACCGGCATCAGCACCGGTTGGCCCGACGGCACCTACCGCCCGGTGACCCCCATCGCCCGCGATGCGATGGCGGCGTTCATCTACCGCTACAGCGAGAAGGTGGCGAACCTCGCCGGACGCTAGACGGTAGCTAACCGGTAGCAAACGGTTCGGGTCCTCTCCCACCTCCTGCATGGGGTGGGAGGGGTACCCGGAACCGGCAGGGTCCGGGGCCTGAAAATCCCGGAACCTCTCAAGTTTTGGTGGCGGTTTCACCGGCGGATGCACTCACTCGTCGTCTGCCGGTGGGGCCGCCTCCGCGTATCACCGATACACAACCACAGAGCACACAGCACTATCGAAAAATAGAAAATCCGAAGGAGGATTCCATGACAACGCCTCATGCGCCACGCCGCAGAATGAAGGCTGTCGGTGCGACCGGTTTGAGTGCGGCCCTCGCCCTTACTCTCGGCGTTCCCGCCACTTTCTCTGCAGCTCACGCTCAGAGCCCCCAGCAGGTCGAAGGAAGCACTGCGAGCGCATCCGGTGACGCTGCCTCGCGTATCAGCCCGGGCCTGCAGAAGGCTGAAGGCCAGGTCACCGTGTATGTTCAGTTCAAGGGCAAGGGCGCGTATGAGCAAACCCAGTCCGCGGCTGTTCTGGCACGTAAGGAGGCGCCGGCGAACCGTCAGGCGCAGGTGCAGGCTATTGCAGCTCAGGTGCAGTCGCAGGCTCAGTCTGTGGCGGCTGCTTCTGGCGCGAAGCTGATGTACACCACGCATAATGCGATGCGTGGTGCGGCGATTACTGGTGATGCTGCGCAGATTCGTGCGTTGGCGGAGCGCCCGGATGTGGAGCGTATTTCGCCGATTATCGCGAAGGAGCGTATGAACTCCGGTAGCGAGATTGATACGAAAACTCTTGCCACGTGGACTCGTGAGAATACGGGGTACACGGGTAAGGGCGTGAAGATTGCGATCGTCGACTCGGGTGTGGACTACACTCACGCCGACTTTGGCGGCCCCGGAACCGTGGACGCCTATCTGAAGGCCAAGGCCATGACGGAGCTTCCGTCCGCTGATTCGGGTCTGATTGATCGTAATAAGTTCATTGGCGGCATTGACCTGGTCGGTGATGACTACAATGCGTCGGTGGCTGAGAAGTCGACTCCGCAGCCGGATAATAACCCGCTGGATTGCCGCCCGGATGGTTTCGGTTCTGGCGGTCACGGCACGCACGTGGCGGGTACTGCCGCCGGTTACGGTGTGACGGCGAACGGTACGACTTACCGTGGCGATTACAAGAACCTGACGGAGGAGCAGCTGAAGGGCATGTCTATTGGCCCCGGTACTGCTCCTGATGCTCAGATCCTGGCGATTCGTGTATTCGGTTGCTACGGCAATTCGAGTGTTGTGATGAAGGCGCTCGATACCGTGATGGACCCGAATGGTGACGGTGATTTCTCTGACCGCGCCGACATTGTGAACCTGTCTCTCGGTGGCGAGTTCGCCCCGGCTGACGACCCTGAGTCGTACATGATTAATACGATGGCGCGCCAGGGTGTGTTCACTGTGGCTGCTGCCGGTAACGCCAATAACTACAACGGTGTGGGTGACACCTACTCCGATTCGGGTAGCCCCGCGAATGCGGCTGCGGCGCTGTCGGTGGCGAACGCCTACGGTTCGACTCAGCCGATTGACCGTGCCCGCGTGACCACGAAGACTGGTTTGGAGTGGTTGCAGGGTGATTACTCGGTAAACTTCGATTATTCGAAGGCGTCCGCTGATCAGCTGCGCGGCGAGGTTGTTGCCGCACCGAAGCGTAACCGTTACGCTTGCGAGGCTTTCACTGCTGAAGAGGCGAAGGCTTTGAAGGGTAAGTGGGTTTACTTCGAGTGGGATCAGGACGACTTGTCGTTCCCGTGCGGTTCGAAGATGCGTTTCGATAACGTTCAGGCTGCCGGCGGTGTTGGCGTGGTGATGGCCGGTAAGGCTGAGCGCTACACGATCGGCATTGGCGGTAATGCGACCATTCCGGGTCTGCGTCTGACTGCTTCTTCGACGAAGGACCTGGAGAAGGCTCTGGCTGCCGGTCCGGTGACCGTTGAGATGAACCTGGACTACAAGGCTTCGGGCCGCGGTCCTCACTCGCACGCTTTTGATTTGAATTCCTCGAGCGCTCGCGGTCAGCACGGTTCTGATGGCTTCATTAAGCCTGACCTTGCGGCACCGGGTACTGAGATTGTGTCTGCCGCTGTGGGTACGGGTAATAAGGGTGTTTCCTTCACCGGTACCTCCATGGCAACCCCGCACGTGACCGGTATCGCCGCCCTCGTGATGCAGGCGCATCAGGATTACAACCCGCAGATGATTAAGGCTGCGCTGATGAACGGCGCGTCCACCCCGATCAAGAATGAGCAGGGTGCGCAGTACGCGGTGGATCGTGTGGGTACGGGCATGGTGAATGCTCGCGCTGCCGTGGACGCGAAGGTCATTGCGTACGATGCGAAGACCCCCGAGCGTGTTTCGACCGCGTTTGGTGTGCTGGAGTACACCCCCGATTCGGGTATTCAGACTGTTCAGCGTGAAATCGTTCTGGACAACACCGATTCGCAGGCTCACACCTACACTCTGAGCTACGAGGCAAGCACGACCATCCCGGGTGTGGAGTACTCCTACCCGCAGCAGGTGAGCGTGGGTGCCGGTGAGCGTAAGAACGTGACCGTGACCGTACGCATCGACCCCTCCAAGCTTGAGAAGACCATGGACCCGGCGATGAGCGCCGACCAGGTCGCTCAGGACTGGACGACCGGTAAGACTCTGATTGCCGGTAAGCGCCAGTACATTGCGAGCGCTTCTGGTCGCCTGATTTTCTCTGAGAATGGCCGCGAGGCGATCCGCCAGTCGATTCACGTGGCACCGAAGCCTGTCTCGAAGATGCGTGTTGATGCGTCCCGTATTGATTACAAGGGCATCGCCGATAAGGAGTCCACGGTGACTCTGCGCGGTACGACCCTGAACCAGGGCGGTTACCGTTCGCTGCTGGGTGCGTTTGAGCTGGGTGCGGTCAGCGGCCGTATTCCGACCGGTCAGCTGAAGCTGCCGTCGAACCAGGCTGTTGACCTGCAGTATGTGGGTGCCGCCTCGGACGCACCGGCGTTGAAGGCTGCCGGCAAGAACCCGAACGATGGTTCTCTGTTCTTCGGTATTTCGACCTGGGGCACCTGGGACAGCATGCACTGGGGCCGTCAGGTACAGGTGCAGATTGACACCACCGGCGATTCGAAGGCCGACTACACGCTCGAGGTGACCCGAGAGAAGGGCCTGGACTACCCGCTGGTGAAGGTCTGGTCCATCTCCGGTAACGCATCCACCGTGGTGGCTCGCTACCCGCTGAACAGTGCCTGGGGCGACACCGACACCAACATCATGGACACCAACACCATGATTCTGGGTGTGCCGCTGAAGGACCTGGGCCTGACCGCTGAGAAGGCTCAGAGCATCAAGTACACGGTGCAGACTGACACCTGGTACAACGAGGGTAACTCCTACGTCGATGCGACGGATGCGATCACCTTCTCCCCGTTCAACCCCGGTGTGTGGTTCACCGGTGAGGAGTCGGGTGTGCCCGGCCTGTTCGTGGATCGTGACGGCGGTCAGCTGACCGTTCACCGCAAGAACAACAACAAGGAGCGTCAGGCTCTGTTCCTGCACATGCACAACGCGACCGGTGACCTGAGCGGCCGTAAGACCGCTAACGGTGTTGCCGCTGGCGACCGTGCACAGGTCGTGAAGGTGGCTCGCACCATCCACGATGCACGCTTCACCGACGTTCCGGCGGATAACCAGTTCTACCGTGAAATCACGTGGATTGCCTCGCACCAGATTGACCGCGGCTACCCGGACGGCACCTTCCGCCCGCTGAACAACATGGACCGTGCCACCATGGCCGCGTACTTCTACCGCATGAGCGGCTCGCCGCAGTTCACCGCCCCGAGTACGCCCAGCTTCAAGGACGTTCCACTCAACCACCCCTACTACAAGGAGATTGAGTGGATGAAGGCCCAGGGCATCACGACCGGCTGGTCGGACGGCACGTTCCGCCCCGATTCCTCGGTGAACCGTGACTCGATGGCCGCGTTCTTCTACCGTTACGCCGGCTCGCCCGCGTACGAGGCTCCCGCCCAGGCCCGTTTCACGGATGTTTCGACGGATAACCTGTTCTACCGCGAGATCAGCTGGCTGGCCTCGCAGGGCGTGACCACCGGCTGGCCCGATGGTTCGTTCCGCCCCGTGGAGCCGGTGCACCGCGACGCTATGGCGGCGTTCGTGTTCCGCTACAGCACGAGTGTGCTGGGGTACAGCGCCGACCAGTAGTGAGGCCCGGCTGACCGGCTCACCGCGTAGGCAGGGGTGCCGCCCCGGCTGAGGTGCCGGTGAGTCACGGCTGGTTCCGGTCAGCGGCTAATTCTGGTCAGCGACTGATTCCGGTCAAGGGCGAGGGGGTCGTACCGCGCGCAGCAATGCTGCCCGGTACGGCCCCCTCGCCGTTGTTACGTTCCGCACCGCGGTGTTTCACGAGTCTGACTAGGTTAAACACCCCTCTCCTTGAGACAATGGTGAGGGTTCTTTCAGCGCCCGCTTGAACCCCGTCGTTGAAGCACGGGCCGAAGACCCCTAGAAACACACCATTACAAGAGAATCAAGGAGCATTCAGTGGCTATTCTCCCTGAAGCTACCCCCGCTCCGAAGGGTTCGCGGCCACCGCGAGGACTTCGGCGCGTAGCCCGCGGCTGCGGCGCCCTAGTGCTGGGCCTGACCCTCGGGCTGACTTCCCTACCCTACGGAACCCAGGCGTACGCCGCACCCGGCGTGGTGCGCGGTGACGTGGATGCGCCGCGTAGCGCATCCGCCGAGACGCCGAACCCGACCGAGGTGCTCTCCCCCAGCCTGGACGGCGCAACCGGCGAACGCGCCGTGTTCGTCCGATTCAAGGGTCAGGGCGCATACGCCCAGACCCAGCCGGACGCGGTCCGCTCCCGCGCGCAGGCACCCGTGAACGCGCAGGCGCAGGTGCAGGCGATTCGTGCCAGCGTGCAGCAGCAGGGCGCCTCCGCCGCGAAGGAGTCCGGCGCGCAGGTTCTGTACACCACCCACAACACGATGCGCGGCGTGGCGCTCTACGGTAACGTCGAGCAGATTCGCGCGCTGGCGAACCGTTCCGATGTTGAGCGCATCAGCATCATTGAGGACATGGCGCCGCAGAACACCGGTTCCGTGCTCGATACCGACACGCTCTCCGTGTGGGCTCAGCAGCACGCGCAGAACACCGCCTCCACCGGCTACACCGGTAAGGGCGTGAAGATTGTGGTGCTCGATACCGGCATCGACTACACTCACGCCGATTTGGGCGGCCCCGGCACTAAGGAGGCCTACGAGAAGGCAAAAGCCTCCGACACGATTCCCGAGGGCACCTACGACCCGAAGAAGTTCCTGGGCGGCTACGACCTGGTCGGTGACGACTACAACTCCGCTAAGAAGGAGACCTCCACTCCCCACCCGGACGCGAACCCGCTGGACTGCGGCGGCCACGGTAGCCATGTGGCCGGTACCGCGGCGGGTTACGGCGTGAACGCGGACGGCTCGACCTTCCGCGGCGACTACTCCAAGCTCACCGAGGAGCAGCTCAAGGACATGAAGATCGGCCCGGGCTCCGCACCGGAGGCCCAGCTGATTGGCCTGCGCATCTTCGGTTGTAAGGGCACCACCGCGTTCGTCCCCAAGGGCCTGGACCGTGTGCTCGACCCCAACGACGACGGCGACTTCTCCGACCGCGCCGACATCGCGAACCTGTCGCTGGGCAACGAGTTCGGCGTGTTCGACGAGACCGTGAACTACGCGGTCGGTTCCCTCTACCGCGAGGGCATCCTCTCCGTGGTTGCGGCGGGTAACGCCAACAACTACAACGCCGTGGGTGACACCTACTCCAACTCGGGCGGCCCCGGCACCAGCACCTACAGCCTGACCGTGGCGAACTCCATCGGCTCGACCCAGATGGCTGACCGCGTGAAGATCCTCTCCCCCGCGAACGAGGCGGACACCTACGGCGACTACTCGGTGAGCTTCGACTACTCGAAGGCGACCGAGGAGCAGCTGCGCGGCACCGTGGTGCGTGCCGCAACCCGCAACCGCTACGCGTGCGAGGCCTTCACCGAGGAGGAGGCCGCGGCGCTGAAGGGCAAGTGGGCCCTCATCGACTGGGCTGAGGCCGACGGCACCGCCCCCTGCGGTTCGCGCGTGCGCTTCGATAACCTGCAGGCGGCGGGCGCAACCGGCGTGGTCATCGCCTCCGACACGGAGGTGGGCGACACCGCTATCGGCGGCAACTCCGCTATTCCGGGCGTGCGTCTGGCCAAGAGCCAGGTGGAGCGCCTCTCCTCCCAGATTGATTCGGGCAACCTGACCCTGCAGCTCGGCGAGAACCTGCGCGAGTCGATTCGCGTGCAGAACGGCAAGCTGGATCAGGCGAACACCTCGACCGCGCGCGGTATGCACGGCTCGCACGGCATCACGAAGCCGGACGTTGCGGCACCGGGCACAAACATTTCCTCTATCCTGGTTGGCGGCGGTACCGAGGCAACCGTAAAGACCGGTACGTCCATGTCCACGCCGTTCGTGGCGGGTGTTGCGGCGCTGATTATGCAGGCGCACCCGGAGTACGGCCCGCGCATGATTAAGACCGCCATCATGAACACCGCCGACCACCGGATGCAGGACGCCTGGGGCAACCCCTACGCGGTGGACCGCGTGGGTACCGGCCGCATCAACACGCGTGCGGCGGTGGCCGACCGCGTCATGCTGTTCAACGCCGCCCGCCCCGAGCAGGTTTCGGATACCTTCGGCGTGGTTGAGTACACCCCGAACGCCGGCGTGCAGACCCTGCAGCACCGCGTGAGCGTTGAGAACACCGATTCGGTCGCGCACAGCTACACCCTGAACTATGAGGGCAGCACGAGCATCCCGGGTGTGGAGTTCTCCTACCCGCAGTCGGTATCGGTGGGTGCCGGCCAAACCGCCACGTTCACCGTGACGGTGCGCATCGACCCGTCGAAGCTTGAGAAGACCATCGACCCCTCGATGTACCCGACCCAGGATTCGCTGAACTACTCGACCGGCATGGTGACCATTTCGGGTGCCCGCCAGTACATTGCGAGCGCTTCGGGCCGCCTGATCCTGACCGATGCTGATTCCTCGGCCGCGGTGAAGACCCTGCGTATGCCCCTGCACGTGGCCCCGAAGCCGGTGAGCGCGCTGCGCGTGGCCGGTGCGGATATCCACTTCGATTCGAACGGCGCCGGTGCGCTGGAGCAGCGCCTGTCCGTTGAGGGCACCGCCGTGAACCAGGGCGGTTACCGCTCCCTGCTGGGTGCCTTCGAGCTGGGCGCTTCGAGCCCGCGCATCCCGACCGCGAAGCTGGGTGTGGGTTCGGATTCCCGCATGGACCTGCAGTACGTGGGTGCCACCTCGAACGTGGCGGCGTTGAAGGCTGCCGGCGAGGACACCTCGCAGGCGCAGCTGTCCTTCGGTATTTCGACCTGGGGTAACTGGTCGGAGGTGACCCCGCGCGGCACCTACTACGTCTTCATCGACACCGATAAGGATGGCACGACCGATTACCGCCTGCAGACGGTGCGCGAGAAGGGCCTGGACTACCCGCTCGTGAAGGTTTCGCAGCGCGGCCTGGACGGTAAGTGGCACGCAATCGCCAACGCCCTGTACCCGCTGAACGGCACCTGGGGCGATACCGATACGAACATCATGGATTCGAACACCCTGGTGATGAGTGTTCCGCTGAGTGTTCTGGGCCTGGACCCCGAGGCTGAGTCGACCGAGATTTCGTACTCGGTGACCACCGCGAGCGCCTTCTCCGCTACGACCGTGGTGGATACGACCGAGTCGGTGTCGTTCAACTACGCCACCCCGGCGCTGTGGTTCAGCGGCGATTCGGCGGGCGTTCCGAACCTGTTCGTGGATGCGCCGGGCACGAACCTGGTGGCGCACCGCAGCGGTGAGGCGAAGGGCTCTGCCCTGTTCCTGCACATGCACAACGCGACCGGCGACCTGTCGGGTACGAACGGTGCGGCCGGTGAGCGTGCGCAGGTTCTGCGCGTGTCGTCGTCTTCCGAGGCTCCCGCCGAGAGTGCGCATTTCAAGGATGTTCCGGCGGATTACCCGTTCGTGAACGACATTAACTGGCTGGCTCAGCGTCGCATTACGACCGGCTACCCGGATGGCACGTTCCGCCCGAACGGTTCGGTGGAGCGCGGCGCGATGGCGGCGTTCTTCTACCGCATGGCGGGTTCGCCGCAGTTCACCGCGCCGAGCACCCCGAGCTTCAAGGATGTGCCGCGCGACCACCCGTTCTACAAGGAGATTGAGTGGATGCGCGCCCGCGGCATTACGACCGGCTGGTCTGACGGTACGTTCCGCCCGAATGATGCGGTGAACCGTGACGCGATGGCGGCGTTCTTCTACCGTTACGCGGGTTCGCCGGCATATTCGGCTCCTGCGGTATCGCCGTTTAGCGACGTGTCGACCGGCAGCCAGTTCTACCGCGAGATTGCGTGGTTGGCCGATCAGCGGATTACGACGGGTTGGCCGGATGGTTCGTTCCGCCCGGTTCAGCCGATTGAGCGTGGCGCGATGGCGGCGTTCTTGCACCGCTACAACGTGCGCGTGCTGAATAACCGCTAGTCGGATGCGGATGTGAGGGCCGTGTCGGGGTAGAGTTTTCTGCCCCGACACGGCTCTTTCTGTGGGCTGTTATGTCTGCGGCGTAGACTTAGGTTATGCGTGAATTACAGGTTCAGAACGGCGAGGATGAGACGCTGTCAGCTACTCGGGACGCCCTCGACCAGGAGGAGCTTCTGAACGCGGCGGCGGACTTCGTTGACCGTTATGAGAGCGTCTTTGAAAATCTAAGCCACTGATATTCCTTTGAAAGAAATACCCCCGGTGGATGCCGTACGCATCTGCCGGGGGTATTTGCTTGCCTCACTCTGCCCGAGGCGGCCTAGTTAGCGTTGGCGGGCTTCTTTACGGTTGAGCTTCTCAATGGCGGCTTCCACCTTGGACTTGCGGTGACTCAGCTTCCAGAGGCTGAAAGACTGCGTCAAGGTACTCTTGCCGATCTCCACGAGGGAAGGCAGCCCCTGCCGGATGAGTGCCTCATTGATTTCTTCCTGGGTGGCGCCCTGCTCCTTCATCTGCTCGACGAGGATGTTCGCCTCCGCTATTTTCCCGGAGGTGAGCGGGTGGTTTTCGAGGCTGGTTTCGATGTCTACGAGCTCGTCGTAGAGTTCAGTTTTTGTTTTTGCCATGGTGCTGTCTTCACCGTCCTTGGTTGACGTGTTCTGTGGCGTAGCGGGTGTGGGGGCGTTTTCCCTCATCACCGCCTGTTTTGAACGGTATTTGAACCGTACGTTCATGCTAACAGCCGCGCGGGTTGTCGCGCAGGGTTTTTACCGGTGAATACGCTGTGTATTTGCGGGCCTGGAACACCGCTGAACCCGCCGCGTGTGCCGCGCTGAGCGCACCGTGTGGAACACTACCTCGCCTCCCTCGGCGGTTCACCGCACGGGCTATAAGGTGGAGCGTACACTTAAGTCATGCGTGAATTACAGGCACAGATCATCCGTGAAATGGGCGTCAAGCCCAACATGACCGAAGAGCAGGCACGCGAAGAAGTGGAGCGCCGCATCCAGTTCATCTGCGACTACCTGGAAGCCACCGGAAGCCGCGGCCTGGTACTGGGCATCAGCGGCGGCATCGACTCCACCCTGGCGGGTCGCCTCTGCCAGCTGGCGGTCGACCGCCTCAACGAGCGCGGCCGCACCACCGAGTTCGTGGCAGTGCGCCTGCCCTACCGTGTGCAGCACGACGAAGAGGACGCGCAGGAGGCGCTACGTTTCATCCAGCCCACCCGCTCCCTGACCTTCAACATTGCGGAGGCTGTCGACGGTTTCGACACCGCCTACGCTGCCGCGACCGGCGAGCAGATGAGCGACTTCAACAAGGGTAATGTGAAGGCGCGCGCCCGCATGATCGCCCAGTATGCGGTGGCTGGCGGCCCCGGCTACCTGGTGGCGGGTACCGACCATGCGGCGGAGTCCATTACGGGTTTCTTCACGAAGTTCGGTGACGGCGGCGCGGACCTGCTGCCGCTGTACGGCCTGAATAAGCGCCAGAACCAGCTGCTGCTGCGTGTTTTGGGTGCGTCTGAGCGTCTGTGGGCTAAGCCGCCGACGGCTGACCTGCTGGACGGCGTGCCCGGCCGTACCGATGAGGATGAGCTGGGTCTGACGTACCCGCAGATTGATGACTACCTGGAGGGTAAGGAAATCGACGAGGCGGCCGCTGCGAAGCTGGAGCAGATTTACCTGCGTAGCCGCCATAAGCGCACCACTCCGGTGACGATTTTTGATTCCTGGTGGAAGAACTAGCGCTTTACCGCCGTAAAACTAACGTAAAAGCTCCGGGCTCCTATGCGGGAGTCCGGAGCTTTCGTGTAAACGCTGACTGCGTAGGTGCTCGCCGCGTAGGTGCTGGCGAGCGCTCGCGTTCAGAGGCGTTTATGCCTTCGATGCGGCGGCAGCCTGAACGTCCGAATCCTCAGAACCTTCAGTCTCAACCTCAGCTTCAGCGGGCGGTACCTTCGCGCCACCCGTGGCGAGGAACAGCACCAGGCCCAGCGCACAGGCGAGCACCTGGGTGAAGGGGAACGCCCAGGTCAGACCCTTAAATCCGAACCACATGTTGCCGAAGTACACGGCGGGGAAGAACAGCAGAGCAATACCGAGGGTCATCAGCATGGCCGGGCCGCCCTTACCGGCCGCCTGGAACCAAGACACAAACACGATACTGACCGCGTTGAACACGGCGGCGAGCATCAGCGCAACCATAATCTCCTCGCCAGTGTCGATGAGGCTTGCATCGCCAACCACGGCGAGCAGTTCACGGCGGAAAATCAGCACCGGAATGGTGATGATTGCGGAGGTCGCCACGGACAGGATCGTTGCGGTGCGCAGCGCCTCCTTCACGCGCGCGCCGTTGCGGGCACCGTACGCGTAGGCGTACAGCGGGATACCGCCCATGCACAGGCCCATGCACAGCATTTCGGGCACCATGTTCAGGCGCATTGCCAGGCCGAACGCTGCGACGGTGTCGTCACCGTAGGAGGCGGCGAGGTTGTTCAGCAGCAGGGCGGCGAAGATCAGGTTGAGGCTCTGAATGAGCTCGGCGGCACCGACCGCGACCACGGGCTTGATAATGGCGGGGTCGAGGGAGAAGTCGCGGATGTTTGCGGAGAAGTTCTCGCTCTGACGCATCAGGAACAGCAGGTAGTACAGCATGGATGCGCCGTTCGCCAGCAGCATCGCCCAACCGGCACCGGCGACGCCCATGCCCATGATGGCGATGAACAGTACGTCGAAGATGCAGGTGACGACGGTGCCGACGATGATGCCGTACATGGACTGCTTGGCGTAGCCTTCGGATCGGACGAGCTGTTCGAGGGTGAACATGCCGATAGCGAGGGGCGCGCCGAGGAACATGAGGTGCACGTAGATACGGGTCGGTTCGTAGGAGCCGCCGGATGCACCCATGATGCTGGTGATCGGGTCAGCGAGGATGAAGCCGATAGCCGCCGCGACGATACCGGCACCGAGCGCCGAGTAGAGGGCGAAGGAGGTGACGCGGTGAATTTCGTGGGCGGGCTGGCCTTCACCGAGCTTGCGGGAGGCGAGGGTTGAGGAGCCCAGGCCGAACAGGCCGGCGATTGCCATGATGACGCCGAAGACGGGCACGCCGTAGCTGGTGGCGGCGAGGTCTTCGGTGCCGCCGTAGTGGCCGACGAAGTAGGAGTTCACCACGTTGTAGATGCTGGTGATGGCGAGGCCGAGCGCCATGGGCACGCCGAGGGAGAGGAGCGCCTTGAGGATGGGGGCGTCTTTGAGCAGGTAGATGTTCTGCGGGTCTTCGCTTACGCCGTGCGGGCGGTGTCCTGCGGCGGGTGCGCTATTTTTGGGTGCTGCGCTATTTTTGGGCGCGTTGTTTTCAGTCTGGTGGGACGTCATAGGTTCCTGTGGTTCTAGTCTGTGTTGTGTCCGGTGCGCGGTAAGAAGCGTGGTCCGCACAAAAAACGGGCTAGTGTATTGTACCGTTTCCACGTAGTGGTTGGGCTAGGGGTTTAGACAAAAAAGTAACGAGGCGCCCCTCCCCGTTTAGGGGTGGGGCGCCTCGCCTCATACGTATCGCATGTAGGAGTGTGAGCTATTCGAGTTCAACCGGACCAAGCACGCGAACCTCCTCAATATCCAGGATTTCCTGAATCGCGTGGAGCACATTCGTGTCGATTATGCGCTCATTACGCAGGCGCTTGAGCACGCTGCGTTGCTTCTCCAAATGCCGCAGGCGCAGCTCTTTCTCAAGGTCGCCCGCTTCAATAATGCGGCGGGCTTCTTCCGGCGCGTTCGCACCATTTTTACGAACGGTGTGCAGGTTGCGGTACATACTCGCGTTGTACATCTGTTCGTCGGCAATGCGGTCGATAATCCACTGTGGTGCACCAATTTCCTGGCCGATCTCAGCCACAGAGTCGAAGGACTCAGCAATTATCGTGCGGATTGCTTCATTAATCTCATCTTCTTCGGTGGTATCAACCGGAATTTTCGCCCACCTAATAACGAGCGGCAGGAGCATCCCCTGAACCACCATCGACAGCAGAACCACGCCCGCAACAACAAAGATAATAAAGTCACGCGCGGGAACATCAGTCGGCACGGAGAGAGCCACCGCGAGGGAAACACCGCCGCGCAGTCCCGCAAAGGTACTCACTACACGGCCACGGAAAGTTGTGCGCAGCTGCTTCTGCTTTTCTGAACGGTCAAGGGCACGAATAATACCGATCGAGACGTGCAGGAAAATAAAACGCGCCGCAATGGAAACAAGCCATGCCACCACAATCACGGCGAACGTCAAAGCCCACGCATAGTTGTATTCACGAAGAACATTATCCACAGGCGCAGTGGCGCTGGGCAGCTGAACACCCACGAGCACGAAGAGCGCACCGTTCATGACATAGGAGACAAACGACCAGATGGGCAGACCGTAGAAACGGTTTTGGGGTTTGATGGTATCCGGTCCGCGATAGGTCAGGTAGAAAGCGGCGACCACCACAGCCACCACTCCGGAACCTTTCATGCCCTCAAAAGGCTCGATCTCTTCAGCCAAGAAGAAAGCAATAAACGGCACGGTAAACATGAACACGCTGAAGTTCATGGGGTTGCCGATGTGCGCACGCAGCTTATTCACACCCCATCCGACGGCCAGGCCAACGAGAGTTCCAATCAGGAACGAGAAGAAGAACATTCCGGATGCGGTCCCCAGGGTAAGTTCATGACCGCCCGCAAGCTGCAGGGCGAGCGCGAAAAGAACTAAGGTGGTGCCGTCGTTAATGAGTGCTTCCGCTTTGAGGGTGGTGATGGAAGATTTGGGGAGTTTGCCGTTGAGTGTTGCCACGGCCACGGCATCGGTGGGGGCGAGCGCCACACCGATAATCAGCGCCACATGCCATATGTAGACGCCCATAAATGTGTGAAGCACCCAAGCGATAACGAACGCCGTGAAAATTACGAGCACCGTGCCCGAGAGCAGGATGCCGCGCATACGGAAGCGTACCTCACGCCAAGAGGTGTTTCGGGTCTCCCAGAAGAGCATGATGGGCAGGAAGATTTCGAGAATCACGTGCGGGGGCAACCCAACCTCGCGCACCTCGTGCATGGCGTGAACGGGGATGAGCGCCAGTACAAGCCCCGTGAAAATGAGCATAATGGCGGGGGTTATCCGTATTTTATGGGCGAGGATATTACCCAGAAGAATCGCCAGCGATAGGGCAATGATAACTTCGAGCATGCTGTTCCTTTTCTTGGGCACAGGGGTACTGGACGCTCGGGTGCTGATATGGGTGTGCCCGGGCGCAGTTCCTGGTGCGCTACATGGTCTGTGAAATGTGTTGATGGTTGCCCTGCGGGCTTTTGTTCTAGGTGGCGTTTACGACGTGGTGAGCGCCTACCCGCGGTGCCCGTGTGCAGGGTTCTACTGGGTTAAAGAGTATACCGGCGGTTTTATTCCCTGGGCTTGCTGGCGGGAGCTGTCTAGTCGCTGGGTGCGGTTACCTTTCATGACGTTTTGTGTCATTCTGACGTGAACTTGGGGTCGTACTGTGTCAGAGAACAGAAATTCCGACCCCGTGAGTGCGCGCGAACACTCAGAACGTGAGAAGATAAGGTCATGACTGATAACAACACCGTAACCGGCAGCCCGCTTGTTAAGCGCGGCCTGGCCGACATGCTCAAGGGCGGCGTCATCATGGACGTCGTCACCCCCGAACAGGCTAAGATCGCTGAAGATGCTGGCGCTGTTGCCGTCATGGCTCTCGAGCGCGTTCCCGCGGATATTCGTGCGCAGGGCGGCGTGGCTCGTATGTCTGACCCGGACATGATTGAGGGCATCATTGATGCCGTTTCAATCCCGGTCATGGCGAAGGCACGCATCGGCCACTTCGTTGAGGCTCAGATCCTGGAGACCCTGAAGGTCGACTACATTGACGAGTCCGAGGTTCTTTCCCCCGCTGACTACGTGAACCACATTGACAAGCACCAGTTCAAGGTTCCGTTCGTGTGCGGTGCTACCAACCTGGGTGAGGCTCTGCGCCGCATCACCGAGGGTGCCGCTATGATCCGTTCTAAGGGCGAGGCTGGCACCGGTGACGTCTCTGAGGCGACTAAGCACATCCGCACCATTAAGCGTCAGATTGCTGAGCTGCAGGGCCTGTACAACACCATGCCCGACGAGCTGTACGTGAAGGCTAAGGAACTGGCTGCACCGTACGAGCTGGTTCGTGAGGTTGCTCAGACCGGTAAGCTGCCCGTGGTGATGTTCACCGCTGGTGGTGTGGCTACCCCCGCTGACGCTGCAATGATGATGCAGCTGGGTGCTGACGGCGTGTTCGTTGGTTCCGGTATCTTCAAGTCGGGCGACCCGGTTGCTCGCGCGAAGGCTATTGTGAAGGCTACTGCTTTCTACAACGACCCGGAGAAGGTTGCTGAGGCTTCTCGCGGCCTGGGTGAGGCTATGGTCGGCATTAACGTTGCTGACATTCCGGCACCGCACCGCCTGGCGGAGCGCGGCTGGTAATTCGTGCGCGCACCCCGTATTCGGGGTGAGTGTTTGATGAGGGGGTGGGGTTCGCTGAGGCGGGTCCCACCCTCCTTGTGTTTGTTGTTTTGTGAAGGGAGCGGTGATGGTTGAGAAGGTTCAGCCTACCGGTGTTTTGCCGGGTGAGGGTTTGACGGTTGGTATTTTGGCGCTGCAGGGCGGCGTGCGTGAGCACGCGCTGATGCTGGAGTCCCTGGGTGCGCAGGTGCGTTGGGTGCGTACCGGTGAGCAGCTTGAGGGTCTGGATGCGCTGGTTCTGCCGGGTGGCGAGTCGTCGACGATTGACCGTTTGACCCGTATTTTTGGTGTGCGTGAGCCGCTGATTGAGGCGATTTCTTCGGGCCTGCCGACCCTGGGTACGTGTGCTGGCCTGATTATGTTGTCGAAGCATATTGATGATCCGGCGCCGGGTCAGCAGTCGCTGGGCGTCCTGGATGTTTCTGTGGGTCGTAACGCGTTTGGTTCGCAGGTTGATTCTGCGGAGGTGCGCCTGCCGTGGCTGACCCCTGCCGGTGATGAGGTGGTTATTGATACGGCGTTTATTCGTGCGCCGATTGTGACCGGCACCGGTGAGGGTGTGCAGGTGACGGCTCGTCATGAGGGGAAGATCGTGGGTGTGCGTTCGGGCAACCTGATTGGTATTTCTTTCCACCCGGAGGTTACGGGCGATACGACGGTGCATGAGGAGCTGCTGGCTCTGGCACGCGAGGTGAAGGGCAAGTAGCCCCTCCCCAAAAAATAAGCCCGGTGATAACCCGTTAAAGAGTTGTGGCGGTGACCGTTGTTCGGTCACCGCCACAACTATTTTTGAGTGGGCTTATGCGTGAGTGGATTTATGGGCGGGCGCTGCTGGGGGTTTGGGGCTGGGCCTTCCACTGCTGGTAGGCGCTCGTGGCGAGGAATCGTGCACGGTTGCCGTCGCTGAGCGTCTTGATGTCTGCGGGGGCTGCCTCGTACCACTTTTCGTAGAGACGGATAATCATCTCGGGGTAGGCGGCTTCTTCCAGGTCGGCGCGGTGGGGGATGAATTCGTTGCGGTTCTTGATGTCTCGGTACTCGCTACCGGCGAAGGGGTCGGTGACTCCGACGCTGGGCTGAGCGTTGTAGGTATCGATGTTTTGAACGTATTCGGGGAGGGTGCTCCGCCCTGCTTTGAGTGCGGCGTGGCACTTGCTGTCGATTTCGCTGGGCTCAATGATGTGGGCGCCGTCTGCGAGGATGTGCCGGTACTGGATGTACGCGGGGTATTGTTCATCGGTGCGCGGGACGGGCTTGGCGGCTTCTGCTGAGGCGAGATCTTCGGCTGAGTATGAGGAGCAACTGATGGGCGGCGTGGTGCTTGCCGTTGCTGCGGCGCTCGCCGTGGAGGGTGAGGAGGTGCTGCTTGCCGCGGTGTTCGCACCACCGCAGGCAGCAAGAAACAGGGGCAGGACAACCGCGATGGTACCGCATCGTACAATGCTGCGGCGGTCGGAGAAGGTCTTCGGGGTGAGAGCCATGGGGCCACCTCATAACGTGGGTGTAGTAAGGTATTGTGCCCCACTATACCTACAAATTTGATATATGGTCAATGAAAATATGTGTCTTTTTCAGTAAAACCAACATTGCCTTTTCCTTCCCCTTTAAATACTTCTGACAAGCCGTAATCTACTAACGGTGATTAAATACTCCAGATAATTCGCTAAAATTTTTGCCATTCCGTGTGGGTATCTGCAAAACACCCCACACGCATACCGAGGCTGAATCAGCAGAAGCCGAGTGCCTGGCGCTATACGAGAAGGCTTAGGCTGATCACGCCTACGCTGTTGCGCAGCAGGCGCCAGCCGATGTGAAGCAGAAGAGCGACGCGAACCGTGCGGCCGCTAAGGATACTCGCTGGTCTGAGGTGGTAACCCTACCCAGCCCCGACAACCCTGTCTAATCGAACCCCGTCTAATCTGAGTCTGTCTCATCTTAAAAATAGTTGTGGCGGTGACCGTTTCATTCGGTCACCGCCACAACTGTTATAGGGTGCAGGTTAGGGCAGGAACACCAACCCAAACTCAATAACGATCAGGGCTACAGCGCACGCGAAGAGTACCCCACGCGACACGTTGAACTTCTGCCAGAGCTCGTACAACTGCCGGGGAACCACCCAAATAACGAACGCCTGAAAGGCAAGCGATAACGCGGGGTTACCCCACTGAATAATCATCAGGGCAAGAGCAAAACCCACGCCGAGCACATCCAGGATGCGCAGATGCTTTCGCACCTGCTCCCTCTCCTTCTGATAGCTGGGGTTGTTTAGCAACCTTGGTGGTGCTTTTTTCAGCTGACCCACAATAATCAAAACCGCCAGCGGGATCAGAGAAATATCGAAGAACATGGGAACCGCCTTTCATGTTGGGGTTCGCTCGCTACGCCGGTGACGAGCTGGTGGTGCACCATCATTGGTGAAAACTTCTCAAAAACAAGTAGTGTGCAACACGTGTATAACGTATTGTGGGTTACTTTACAGCACAACTAGACCCTATTCAAGGGGTAGATACCCCGAAAAAATCCTTAAAAAATAAGGGCGCCGGGAACCATACGTTCCCGGCGCCCACTCCCCAGCTGTTCACACCTCAGCGGGATTCAATTTAGAGGCGGAAGAAGCCCTCCACCGCGCGCGTCATGTACGCCATGTCGTCCACATGGCACATCTCGCGCATCGAGTGCATCGACAGCAGGCCAATACCCACATCCACGGTGCGCATGCCCAGGCGGGTTGCCGTAATCGGGCCAATCGTCGAGCCGCACGGCATATTGTTATTCGACACGAACTCCTGATACGGCACACCGGCCTTCGCACACGCCGCAGCGAATACGCCGGCACCCACCGAATCCGTCGCATAACGCTGGTTCGCATTAATCTTCAGCAGCGGACCACCACCGGGCAGCGGCTGCACGGTCGGGTCGTGGTGACCCTGATAGTTCGGGTGCACCAGGTGACCGGCATCAGCCGACAGGCAGAACGACGCCGCCACCGATCGGCGGTACTCCTCCGTGCTCTCACCGCGCGCAGCGGACAGGCGCACCAGAATATCCTCCAGGAACGGGCCAGCCGCACCACTACGCGACTCCGAACCAAGCTCCTCATGGTCGAACGCCGCAAGCATCACGGTCTCGGTGGCGTGCTCATCCGCGTTATCGGCAACGTAACGCTCCAGGGCGGTCAAACCCGCGTGCACCGAGGATAGATTATCCAGGCGACCGGAAGCGAACAGCTCCTGATTGGCACCGAAGCGGCGCGGCGGCTGCGAGTCAGCGAACAACAGGTCGTAACCCACGATGTTCTGCGGGCCGACCGGCTCGCCGTCAATCACGTGCTTCGCCATGTAGCCGAGCACGTCGTTCTCCGCGGGGTCCACACCCCACACGGGGTACATGTTGAACTGCTTGTCCAGCACCAGTTCATTGCGCTTGTGGTCCAGGTGCGGCGCCAGCTGCGGGATGCGCGCAATCGGACCGGTACGCACCAGGCGGTCCTTCAGCTCGCCATCCTCCATGACGGTGATGCGACCCGCCACGCACAGCTCGCGGTCCAGGAAGGAGTTCAGCAGGGCGCCGCCGTAGTTCTCCACGGCGATCTGGTGCCAGCCCTTCGTGGTGATGGAGGAGGAGGGCTTAATCTTCAGGGAGGGCGAGTCGGTGTGCGCACCCAGCACACGGTAGCCGCTTGCCTTCTGCGCCTTCGCGCCACCGGCCCAGGCGATAATCGCACCGTCGCGGACGACGAAGTGGCGGCCGGTTGCGACCTGCGGCTCCCAGGCCTCGGTTTCGACCAGTTCGGTGAACCCGGCGGCCTGCAGGCGACGCGCCACCGTGCGCGCGGCGAGGTAGGAGACCGGCGACTCCGCCACAAATGCGGCGAGGTCTTCAATATTCTTTACAGCATCAACAGTCATGGTTTAACCCTACCTTTTCTTGGGTGTTGACGGGGTGAGTCGGGGTGAAAGTCCAGATGGGGCCCGGATGGGGCGGCGGCGGGCAGATAGTCGAGCGAGGGCTACCCGCCGCATGCGCTAGGTATCGCGGGCCCCGGCCATCGCAGACCCTAGTTATCAACCTTGAGCGGTTGCGTTTCACGTGAAACCTCGCCGCGGCGAGCGCGTGCGTTGAAGATCAGGCAGGCGAGCACCACGTACAGGCCCTCCAGCGCGATGCCCTGCAGCGCATCCATGGGGGCCACCCCCTCGGAGGCGAAGGGGTCCAGACCCGCCACAAGAGAGAGCAGCAGCAGGGTCACGTTATTGGCCACGTGCAGGCTGACGGAGGCCTCCAGGCCGCCGGTGTACCAGCACAGGAACCCGGCGTACACGCCCATCGCAAACACGAAGCCCAGGCCCCACGCATCGTAAGTGTGGGAGAACATGAAGAGCGCCGCCGGCAGCACAATCGGCAGCCAGGGGGTGCGAATCCAGCGGCCCAGCGTCTGCATCATGAACCCGCGGTAGGCGAGCTCCTCCGCGTAACACTGCACGGGCACCAGAAGCAGGATCAGCACCACAATAACCCAAAATTCAACCTGTGAAGGTTGCGAATAACGATAATCGGGCAGGGACGCGCCGCTCACCGCCACCATCACTGCGTAGTAGATACCGTAGATCACGAAGCCCAGGCCCAGGTACGGCAACAGGAGCGAGCGGCGCAGGCGGCCCGCCACAGAGTGAATCAGGCCCCAGGGCTTCGGGCCCACCACCAGGCGCGCTAGAAAGAGCGAAGGCACGATGGCGATGAGCGAGAGGAAGGTCAGGGCGAACAGCGCCGGGTGTTCCATAACGAGGGAGCGGTTCTCGGTAATCTCGCGCAGGGAAAGACCCGAACCCATAGCAGCCGCGGCCATGAGGAGCGACAGCATGAGGGACAGGCCAATGAAGACGACGACGCCGAGCAGGCCCTCCAGCAGGGGCGAGTACCAGCGGGTCTCCGGGTCGGCGTGCGAAAGACGATGGTAGGCCAGGCCGTCGGTACGGGAGGAGCGGCCCGATGCGGCGGGGCCGAACGGTGCTTGCGGGGATGCGGGGGGCGGCGTTGTGTTCATACCTTAATCCTAGCCGGGCAACTCGGGCGGATACCGGCACGAGGTGTCACGGGAGCGGGGACTCCTGCCGCCCCGGTTGCATCGCGCACCACACGCAAAACCCTCAACCTAAGCTCAAACCCCAATCTTGAACCGCGGATTAACGCAGAATGTTACGAAAGTGAAGAGTCTGCCGTGAATCCTCTCAAAAACGACCAGGCAAGGCTTTTGACCCATAAAGCTGTGCCATAATTTGAAGCGATAATACACGTCATATACATAGTCGCTGATGACCGCTCTTCCGGGGTGTTTTCAGCACCAGAAAGGCTGCTTTCTTATGGCACTCGTCTTCAACCCGCCGCCCAATTGGCCCGCCCCGCCCGCAGGCTGGACCCCTACCCCCACCTGGCGCCCCGACCCGGCCTGGGGTCCCGTTCCCGATGGCTGGCAGCTGTGGGTCGAAGAGCCCGACCCCGAGCCCATCGATGTCGATGACGCTCCCCTGGAGCCGCTCATTTCGGAAGAGTCCGCCGAGGCGCTGGGCGCCTCCGAGCCCGCCGCCGAGGCACCCGCAGAACCCGTTGCGGAGCCTGCTGTTGAGACGACCGAGATTTCCGCAGAGGTTCCGGTCGGAGAGGCTCCCGCGGAGCCCGTCGCGGCCGAGCCCATCGCGACCGAGCAGTCCGGCGCAGAGTCGGCTGAAGCCGAGCAGACCGAGGCAGAGCGGACCGAGGCAGAGCCGAAGCCCATGCGCTACCTGACCCCGGTGCCGATTCAGGAGACCGCTCTACCCCGAGAGGTGCTGAACCCCGCCGGCGAAGCCCCCGCCGCAGAGGCTCCCGCGGAGCCCGTTCAGGAGGCCCCCGCTGAGCCTATTTCCGAGGCAGCGGCACCGGTCGAAGAGGCCCCCGCAGAACCCGTCGTATCCGAGCAGATTGTGGTCGAGCAGGTTGTTGCCGAGGTGGCCCCCGCCGCCCCGACGATTCCCGTGGCCCCCGTCTCCGCAGACGTTCCCGCGGAGCCCGTTGCCGAGGCAGTAGCACCCGCCGAGCCGGTTGAGGAGCCCGCACCCGCCGAGGCTTCCCTGCCCCACTCCGTCGAGAACTCCCCGCTGATTGAGTTCCACTCCTCGCCCGAGCAGCCCGCGCAGGCCCCCGAGGCAAGCGCCCCGGCCCCCGCCGACGTCGCGGCTCCCCAGGCCTTCGCCGCCCAGGAGTTTGCTCCGCAGGCTCCCGCGGGCCAGGAGTTTACCGGTCAGGACTTCGCGGGCCAGGAGTTTGCTCCGCAGGCTCCCGCGGGCCAGGAATTTACCGGTCAGGACTTCGCGGGTCAGGACTTCGCGGGCCAGGACTTCGCGGGCCAGCAGAACCCGCACCAGGGTGCCGCCGATTCCTTCGGTGGTCAGCCCGGCCAGTTCCAGGGTGAGCAGTTCGCCTCGCAGCACGGCGGCCAGCCCTACAACCCCTACCAGCCCGCCGGCCAGTCCGGTCAGGCAGACCAGTCCGGTCAGGCAGGTCAGCAGGGTGGCCAACAGGCTCAGCCCGCCGCAGCGTTCAACCCCTACGTCCCCCAGGCTGATCCCGCGTCTCAGCACGAGCCTCAGAACTCCCAGCCCGCCGATACCGAGACCAAGAAGAAGGGCCCGTTCGGCGGCAAGCTGCTGGGTATCATCGGTGCCGCGCTGGCCCTGCTGATCGTCCTCATCCTGGTCATCGTGATGCTCCTGCCGCGCGGCGGTTCGGACTCCTCCGACCGCTCGAACCAGGCGGACGGCACCTCCACCTCGGCGAGCGCCCAGTCTTCGGATGGCTCGTCCTCGACCACCGCGTCCGAGGCGAAGCTACCCGAGGGCGAGTACAAGGAGTACAAGGAGACCGTCACCGAGGATAAGAAGAACATCGACATCGAAAAGGTGAAGGGCGACGCCTCCAAGGGCATCGTCTACTACGAGTTCAAGCCCTCGGACGACCTGAGCAGCCGCGCCTACATCACCAGCCTCACCGAGAAGGGTGAGATTTCCACCGGCCTGAGCGTCATCGATATGACCGTCGACCGCACCCCCATCCGCGGCACCGCGTGGCTGGATACCACCAACCCCTCCAGCCCCACCCGCAAGCTGGAGCTCAACGGTAAGGGCGAGTGGCTGATTCGCGTGTACGACGAATCCTCCGCACCGAACTACGCCAAGGGCGAGAAGTTCCACACGAACATGAACTACTACGCCTTCACCTACGACGGTGGCGAGTCCACCATGGAGTTCGAGGCGAAGGGCCTGGACAGCAAGCGCGGCTTCGCGCTGCTGAGCGCCAGCCGTAGCGACGTTATGTTCGGCACCAGCGTGGCGAACATGAAGAGCAGCATGGAGTGGAAGAGCACCGGCAAGAACCTCCTGCAGGTGCGTAGCACCTCCTCGGCTGACTGGAGCATCGGCACCCACTAGCCGCCCGTAGCCCGTGGCGGCACGCCGGAAGAGCCCCCGCATCCCTATCGGATGCGGGGGCTCTTCTGCGTCTGCGGTCTTCCGCGGCCGCGGGTCGCGACGGTTTCTAGTATGCGGCGCCCAGGGCAGTCACGCGTTCCCCCTCGCGGGCTGCGGCGCGATTAATCTGCTGGCGGTGCACCAGGTACACGAAGAAGGTCACCACCGTGAACACGTACATGAACTGGTACGGGGACGTGCCCGCCATGAGGCCCAGCGAGCCCTCGGGCACCATGAGGATGTTATCCGAGCTGAAGTGCGGGGCGAAGACCAGCACAATCCAGTACGGGGAAATATACATGCCCGCCAGCGCCACGCTCGCCGTGATAACGCCGAGGGTCGCAATGAACGAGCTTGCCCACCGGTAAAACAGCGGGAAGATTTCCACCACGACGGCGGCCAGCATCAGCGGGTACCAGGTGTTGTGGTGCGACCAGCTAATCGGCGAGATCTGCAGCATCATGAAGGCCGTCAGCGCCAGCTGCGACACGACCGCGCGGGCGCGAATCAGCGGGATCAGCAGAACGGCCGTCACCAGAACGATGAGCAGGGTCAGGGCCACCTGCACGGTCGACAGGGCGGTTGCGGTCAGCTGGTGCTGCAGGCCTGCGTGGGTGAGGGTGCCCATGATAGACACGTTATCGAAGTAGCTGAACCAGCCCACGCGGGAGGTGTCGTGCAGCGCCTGGAACCAGTAAATCGTCGATTCTTGGGGCACGACGAGGTACGCGATACCCACGGTTGCCGCGAAGCTTAGGGCCGTGGTGATAAGCCCCTTCCAGTCCTTACGCATGAGCAGCAGCAAGCCGAAGGCGAGCGGGGTGAGCTTAATGCCGGCGGCAATGCCCAGCAGCACACCGCGCGGCACGCGGGTGGCCGGGCGCATAAAGTCGGCCAGGATTAGGGCGAGGATAATCGCGTTAATCTGCCCGAAGTGCGTGGTGAGGCGCCACGGGCCGCAGGCCCAAATGAGGGCCGCCATGAGCGAGACCATGCCCCAGGGGCTCAGGTACTTCTGCAGGGGCAGACGCCAGGCGCGGCTACGCGCGTAGGAGTACAGGGCGTAGGCGCACACGTAGCTGAGCACGCCGATGATGACGGTAATCAGCATCATGCTCTGCGGTTCGGTGAGGAACGCAAGCGGGTAGAAGAGCAGGGCCGCAAACGGCGGGTAGGTGAAGGGCAGGCCGCGCGTGCGGAAGCTGTAGAGCTGCAGTCCGTCGGGGCCGTCGGCCAGGGAGACCGCGCCCAGTCGGTAGACGTAGATGTCGTCGGCGGCTGCGTGGGTGACGTAGTTGAGGGCGTAGGCGGCCACCAGGATGAACACCAGGTGCGCCCAGATATCGCCGCCGCGGAAGAAGCGTTCGCGCAGGCTGAGAATGCGTTCGGATGCATCGGAGTGACCGGGTTCCTCGGGGCGGTCCTTCGGCTTCGCGGCCGGGGTAGGCTCGGCGGGCTCGGCGGCCGGCACGGACCCGGTAGCCGCGGCAGCCTCGGCGGAAGCTACGGAGGCCGAGGCCCACGGGATAGCGGGCGCTACCGCCCCGGTATTCTTTTCGGTATCTTCGGCGTTCTTCTCAGTGTTTTTCGCGTGGCTCACGCGGTTGCCCCCCGGGAGGTAGCGGCACGTACAGACTCGGCGCACCCGGTAACCAGGGCGCGGGCACCCCACCAGCCCAGGGGTGCATCGTTGGGCACGGAACCGTACTGCACGGGCTCAACCTTCGCGCCGCGCACCGGGGCGCTCAGCGCGGCAACCGACCAGAGCATCATCGTCACCCACAGGCAGAACGCCGGAATCGCCGACACCGCCAGCGCACCGGCGGCAAGGTGCTCCATGTCGTCCATGGAGCCGTGCATCCACGAGGCGATACGCATCGGGGAAATATACAGGCCCAGCACGGTAACCCAGGCGAAGCACGCGGCAGCCACACGCAACCAGGCCGGCTGCGGGGCGAAGTAGGTGGGGAACGCATCCAGCACCAGCACAACCGCCAGCAGGGGCAGCAACACGTTGTGGTGCGACCAGCTAATCGGCGAAAGCGCCACCATGAGCGAGGCGGTCACCGCCACCTGTGCCAGGGCCGCACCGCGGCGTTCCAGCTGGTACAGCAGGCCGGCGGTGAGTACGATGCTCACGAGCGCTAGAGCATAGTAGACGGGCTTCGCGGCACCCTCGGACAGGCCGAAGTGCAACAGCCAACCCTGAATCGAAATGTTATCCACATAGTTCAGGCCGCCCACGCGCGAAGGATTCGTCAGCGCCGAGAACCAGAATTCCGGTGCCTCCTTGGGCATCAGAATGAAGCCCAGCGCAATCGTGGCGAAGAAGGTCGCACCCAGGGTTGCGATGCCCTTCCAATCGCGGCGCACCAGCAGGATGAGGCCGAACACGAGCGGAGTGAGCTTCACGCCGCCGGCAATGCCGATCAGCACGCCGCGCGGCACGCGGGTCGCCGGGCGCACAAAATCGGCCAGAATCAGCGCGGTAATGAACGGGTTGATCTGAATCAGGTCGATGGTGCGCTGCCAGGGACCCGCTGCAACCACCAGAAGGGTCAGCACGGCGATAGTTCCCACGCGGCCAAAGTATCGCTGCAGGGGCAGTTCGCGACCGCGCGCATTGACGTAGTTGTAGATGACGGTGGAAAGCCACCAGGCCACCACCACGGACCCCAGCACCATGAGCACCTTACCGACGACCAGGGGCATGAACGCGAAGGGCAGGAACAGCATCGCCGCAAACGGCGGGTAGGTGAACGGCGGCTTAATCACGCCGTGATCGTTCAGGGTCGGGGAGTACAGGTCCTGGGTGAACCCCTCGTTATCGAAAATGGTCATGGCGCCCAGGCGGTAAATGGAGAAATCCATGCCGCTGGCGGGGTCGCTCAGGATTCGGAGCAGGAAATTGGCGCCCACCGCCAGGAGCGCTAGGACGGCAATAACGCCCCAAATCGGGGTTTTGGATTCGGTTCTGGCCACGAGATGTCCTTACTGTGGGGTTTAGCTGCGGATCCCGGCGCGGGGTGTTTCGGATGCCCCGTGAGAGTGCGGGGCATCGGCGTTTTCAAGCCATAACAGTGTATCGCGAAGCGCGTGTATCCGATGCATCAGGGCGCAGATTCACAGGCTTCAGGAGGCGGGCCGCAGAGCGCATTTATACGCACGTACTGTCTTCAAAATTGGCACAAATGGGGCAATATAATGGATTTATATGGCACTCGACGCGCCCTTCGCGGAGTCTAGCGGATGCGGAGCGCCCCCCGAACACACCGACGTAAACACACCGACGTACCGACGTGAACAACCAGCAGTGAAAGCAGTGATTGCGTGAGCGAACATCTCGGCACCCCATCTGACGGCGAGAAGCCCAACGGCGGCGAGCGCCCCGACGCAACCGGCGGCGGCAAGCCCGACGGCCAGCGTCCCCGAAGCCTCGGCGGCCTGAGCATCGGCGCGCCCGACGGTTCAGCAAACGGTGCGGCAGACGGTGCGGCCGTCTCCGGAGGCGGCTCCTCCGGGCTGAGCATCGGCATGCGCCCGGCCGGCGTTCCCGGCGCTTCCCTCACCACCGAAGAGATTGCGCGCCGCGCATCCGGCCGCGGCACGTGGCATCGTCGCGCCTCCAAGCCCGTCTCCTACTGGATGTTTGCCCTCATCGCAGCGCTTCTGTTGCATCGCGTCATCCCCAATAGCGGCTGGCTGATGGTGCACATGGTGACCCTCGGCCTGATTACGAACTCGATTCTGATTTGGTCGCAGCACTTCACCGAAGCGCTCATGAAGATCAAGATCCCCGACGAGCAGCGCAAGGTCCAGGTGGGCCGCATCTTCACCCTGAACGCGGGCATCGTGCTTCTCATGGTAGGCATGGTTGGCCAGTTGAGCGTGCCGGGCCTGTACGCCTGCACGGTGATTGGCGCCCTCGTCATCGGCGCGATGGTGGCCTGGCACGGCATCTACCTGATGGGCCAGGTACGCCGCGCCCTGCCTTCCCGCTTTGGCGTGACAATTCGTTTCTACATCGTTGCGGCCCTGCTGCTGCCCCTGGGCGCCCTGCTCGGCGCGATGGTGGCCTACCCGAGCCTGAACGGCACCCTGCACTCGCAGTTTTTGCTCGCCCACGAGGCCGTGAACGTACTCGGATTCGTTGGCATCACGGTGGTTGGTACGCTGGTGACCTTCTGGCCGACCATGCTGCGCACCAAGATGGTGGATAAGGCGCTTGCCCACAGCGTGCGCGCCCTGTACCTCATGTGCGGTGGCGTTGCGTTGACCCTGGTCGGTGCGCTCTTCGGGTTGCGCCCGGTGGCCGTGGCCGGCCTCGTGGTGTACCTGCTGGGTCTGCTGCTCGTGGCCGGGGTGATGGTTCGCACCCTGCGCACCAAGCGCCCGAACGAGTACCCGCCCATGAGCGTGGGTATGGGCTTCTGCTGGTTCCTGGTGGGCGTTGTGGCGACCATCGTCATGGTGGCGACCACCCCCTTCGCGCAGCTGGATATGCGCGCCGTGACCCCCATCTTCGTGGTTGGCTTCCTGCTTCAGGTGCTGCTCGGCGCGATGAGCTACCTGCTTCCGCAGCGCATGGGTGGCGGCCCGGCGGTGGTGCGCGCATCCAATAAGGAATTTAACCGTTTCGCGGCGGCCCGCGTGACCGCCGTGAACCTGGCCCTGCTCGTCTTCATGATGCCCGGCGCGGCGGTGGGCCAGTCCATTAAGATTGCCGTCGCCGTCGTGGGTGCCCTGGCCCTGGCCGCGTTCATTCCGCTCATGATTCGCGGTGTGAAGGCTTCGGTGAGCGCCCGCAAGGAGATGATGGCGGCCCGCGCCCGCGGTGAGAAGCCCGCTTTCAACCAGGAGGCGCTCACCCCCGAGCCCGTCCCGCACGCCAAGCAGAGCTTCCAGGCTGCCCTGGCCGTGGCCATGGCCTTCCTGCTTGGCTTCGCGGTGAACCCCTCCGCGCTGAACCTCTCGGCCCTGCCCACCCTGAACACCGGCTCGCAGACGGTCACGCCGACCGGACAGACCACCACCGTGCAGGTGAAGGCAACCAGCAACTACCGCTTCACCCCCGCCGAGGTGGAGGTGCCCGCCGGTAACCGCCTGGTCGTCGAGGTCACCAACGAGGATCAGGGCATGACCCACGACCTGACCTTCGATAACGGCGCAACCACCGGCACGATCAACCCCGGCGAGACGAAGAGCGTGGACGCCGGCGTCATGACCGCCGATACCGAGGCGTACTGCTCCGTGGCGGGCCACCGCTCCCTGGGCATGGTCCTCAAGGTGAAGGTGACCGGTGCTTCTTCGCAGCAGGTGGCTTCCGGCGACCACACCGACCACAACCACGCCGCGACGGGTAACGTCCCGACCCTCATGACGGTCGCGAACGGCAAGATTGACATGTCTGCGGCGCCCGGCAGCGGCTACCAGTACCGCGACCCGAACATCCCGGCGCTGAACACCGCCACGCAGGTGAACGGCAAGACCGTCCGCAAGGTCACCCTGGAGGTGCAGGAGGTCGACCGCGAGGTAGCCCCCGGCGTAACCGTCCACATGTGGACCTTCAACGGGCAAAACATGGCCCCGGTTCTGCATGGCAAGGTCGGCGATATTTTTGAAATTACACTCGTCAATAACGGCACGATGGGCCACTCGCTGGACTTCCACGCGGGCATGGTTTCCCCCGATAACACGATGAAGACCATCGCCCCCGGTGAGCGTCTCGTCTACCGTTTCGAGGCGAAGGCCGCCGGTATCTGGCTGTACCACTGCGGTACCGCCCCGCTGAGCCTGCACATGACCCAGGGCATGTATGGCGCGGTCATCATTGACCCGGCTGACATGGATCAGGTGGATCACGAGTACGTGATGGTTCAGGGCGAGGCGTACCTGCACGACACCGGCAAGACCGCCTCCGACGGCAACAAGCTGGCGGAGAACTCCCCCGACCTGATTGCGGCGGGCACCCCCACGCTGACCATGTTCAACGGCCACGCAACCCAGTACAAGGCAAAGCCCCTGCAGGTGAAGAAGGGCGAGCGCATCCGTATTTGGGTGATGGCGGCGGGCCCGAACCACGGCACGAGTTTCCACGTGGTCGGTTCGCAGTTCGACACGGTCTATAAGGAGGGCGGCTACCTGTTGCGCCGCGGCGCGGATGCGTACGGTAGCCGTGACGGCCACAGTCAGGCCCTGGATCTGGCCCCCGCCCAGGGCGGCTTCGTGGAAATGCAGTTCCTGGAGTCCGGCACTTACACGTTCGTGAACCATTCCTTCGCGGAGATGGAGCGCGGCGCCGCCGGCAAGATTGTGGTGACCGACCGCTAGGCGACCCCGTGAGCAGAGCCCTCGCGGCAGCCGGATTTGTGAGGCCCCGCCGGGTGCATCCTCGGATGTGCGCGGCGGGGCCCTCCGCTACCCGGGGGCCTTTCCGGGCGGGTTCTTCCTTTCTCGCAGGCGGGCGGTAGGGCGGTTTGCCCGGATTGGGGCGGGGTGCGCATCATGCGCTGACTATGCTTTTAGCCTCATCCGTGGGTATTTTGTCGGCATCCGCGGCTCGGGTGCGCTAGTCTGGATGGATGGCACATAGCACTTCGGGCGCCCCTTCCGAGCGTAACGCTACGAGCGCCTCCAACCACACTTCCGCCTCGGCGGACGCACAGACTTCCCCTCGGCCGCGTAAAGCTTTCCCGCTTCGCTTTCTGGCCGGGGCTCTCGCGCACTGGCAGATTATCGCCTCTGCGGTTCTTTTAGGTGGCGGCGTCGCCGGTTTGGCAGCCACCTATGACGACTACTGCGGCATGACGGAGCTTTCGTATGCTCCGGCGGCCCTCCGATCCGATTTTGAGGAGGGCTCTAAGGTGTCGGGTTTCCGCCCCGGTGTGATGGCCGCGCAGATTGAGACCGAGAGCCACTGGCGCGTGGGCGTTGTGTCCCACCAGGGCGCTAAGGGTATCGCGCAGTTTACCGATGAGGCGTGGAATGCCGAGCACTACAGCTTCGGCAACGGCGGTAACGTGCTGAACCCGCACGATGCGATTGCTGCGCAGGCCCGCTACCTGTCCGAGCTTCGCACCCGTTTGGCGAAGTACGCTTCTAATGAAGACCAGCTGCAGGATGTGGTGCTCGCCGGCTATAACGCGGGCCCCGGTTCCGTGGAGAAGTACGGCGGCGTTCCGCCCTTCCCCGAGACTCAGAATTATGTGAAGACGATTCGCGAGCTGGCGGATACCAAGTATAAGCTGACCTGCTCTCCCGAGTACCAGTTCAAGCAGGCGAAGTTGAGCTTCGTGAATGGCGTGACCCCGGCAATGGCGGGTGTGCATGCGGCCGGTACGCCGCTGTCGGCCGAGGAGTCGGCGAGCGCGGCGGCGGAGGTTTCCGCCTCGGCGTCTGCGAGCGCTTCGGCTCGTCCGTCTGCGAGCGGTTCTGCGGGTTCTTCGGTGAAGCCTTCGGCGACGAGTTCCGGCCGCTAAATTCAGCTTTTTAGGTAGTCCACTAGGTTATATAGCCGTCAGGGAATATTCTGTTTTATCTATAGTGAGCGGCTGATACCGGCCGCCACTACCCTACTATTCACTCTTATATTTACTCTTAACAGCGCGAGGCGCCGACCCCCATTCTCGGGGTTCGGCGCCTCGCACTTTTTATGGCTGGATCGTGCCTAGTTGAAGATGGCGCGCACAACCGAGTAGCCGGAGACCGGGTACACCGCATTCACGGTTGCGGGCTTCTCGCTCTCGTCCGCAATCTCAATCGACTTGGTGCCGCGCAGCAGCTCCTCGAGCAGGATGCGCAGTTCCAGGCGTGCCAGGGGCGCGCCGGGGCAGACGTGGATGCCGTCGCCGTACACGAGGTTGCGGGACTGGTCGCGGTGCGGGTTGTAGGTGAGGGCGTCCTCGAAGGCGTCCTCGTCGCGGTTTGCGCTGGCCCAGTTGATGGTCACGCGGGAGCCGGCAGGCAGGGTGCGGCCGCCGAGTTCGGTGTCCTGAGTGGTGACGCGGCGGTTAGTGACGAGGGTGTCCTCGAGTCGCATGATTTCCTCGACGGCGAGAGCGATTTCGCTGCGGTCGTCGAGTGCGTTGCCGTCGGCGAGGGATGCGCGCAGGCGGTCCTGCTCGGCGCGGTTGCGTGCCAGGAAGTTCACGAACACGCCCACGGTTGCGGAGACGGTGGAGAGCTCGCCCACGGTCCAGTTGCGGATGAGGCTGACAATCTCTTCGTCGGTCATGGTGCGGGGCTCTTCGCCGGGCAGGTCCACGATGTCGGTGAGCAGTTCGGCGGTGACGTCCTTGGGCTTGCCGGCTGCGGCATCCTCGCGGCGCTCGTCGAGCAGCTGGCGGATGTAGCCGTCGAATTCGAGGGCGACCTTGGCGATTTCTGCGCGGTCACGGCGCAGGGTGGCGACGCGGTTCTTTTCAATCCACTCGGTGAGGGGCTGCTCGAGGCATGCGGGCCAGCCCATGAAGGCGTTCTGCACACGCATTGCGTATGCCTGACCGAAGCCCTGCATGACGTCTACCTCTTCGCCGCGAGGAAGGTCAGCGATGAGGCCCTGCACGGCTTCGCGGATGACGGGTGCGAACTTTTCGAGGCGCTCGGGGGTGAAGTACTTGTCGTTGATTGCGCGGAACGCGGTGTGCACAGGGGCGTCCATGCCGTTGGGGACGGCGATGTGACGGGTAGAGACCACGTTGGAGTAGATTTCGGGGTGGTCGAGAACGTGCTGCACGTCGGCGTTCTTGAAGACGGAGTAGCCCATGAATTCGTCGTGGGCGACGGGGCAGCGGCGGCGCATCGCGTCGTAGGCTGCTACCTGGTCCTTCTGGACCTCTTCGCTACGCAGATCCCAATCGTTGTGTACGTTCTCAGTCATGGTTCACCTATATTTCGTTAGAGTCATGTGTATTGCACCGGGTGACGAATCGTTCCGGTGGCTACGCGGTGTGTGCTCGCACAGGTCAAGCATATATTTCGGCACTTTGAAGTCAATAGTACCCTCTTGAAGGTAGCACCTTGCGGGCGGGGTTTCAGGGTAGGGGCTCCTTGCTTCTCCTTCAACGAACAGTGCGGTGGGGCGAGGGGCGGCGGGTCACGAGACGCACGAGGCGGGCGGCGCCTCCACCGGGGAGGGACCGCCCGCCTCATTCTTGCCTAAAAACCGCCGAATCTAGCGCTTGTGTGAGGAGGGGTAGATGCTACCGTCCATCACGCCGCGCTCCACCTGCTCCAGGCTCACGCCGCGAGTCTCCGGCAGGTTGCGGAACATCAGCAGCGCAATGACCACGTTCACCACGGCAAAGCCGATGAAGGAGCCGGTCAGACCGACCGCACCCAGAATCACGGGGAACGCCAGCGACAGCACACCATTCATCATCCAGCCGCTAAACGCCGAAATGCCCATACCCGCCGCACGCACACGCAGCGGGAACAGCTCACTCATAATCACCCACGTGGACACGTTCAGGCAGGTCTGCATCGCGCCCACAAAGCAGACGATGAGCACCAGCAGAATCCAGGGACGCGCCGCATTATCGGCGGGCAGCAGCATGGATGCGCCCGCAATCAGCACGTGGAAAAACGCGGTCGAACTATAGCCGGTAATGACCATGACGCGGCGCGGTACACGCTCCATCAGGCGCAGCGACAGGATGGAACCGAGCACCGCAATCGTACCCGGCGCAATGTTCGCAATGAGCGCCGCGGATTCGCTGAAACCGGCTTCCTTGAGCACCTTAATGCCGTAGTACATGATCGAGTTGATGCCGGTCAGCTGCTGGCCCGCGCCGACCAGAATACCGACGAGCAGGATGCGCACGAACCAGCCGCGCACGCCCACGCTTTCCTTACCCGCCGCATTGTTCTGGGTGGTCGCCTCCGCCTGCAGGGTGCGTTCAATGTCGGCAATTTCGGCCTCGGCACGCTCGGTGGAGCGGATGCGCTTCATCACCTCAAGCGCCTGCTCACGCTTGCCGACGCGCAGCAGCCAGCGCGGCGACTCGGGCACACGCAGCATACCGACGAACAGGCCGATGGCGGGTAGGGTGCAGATGGCGAACATCCAGCGCCACACGCCGTCGTGCTCGCCCCATACGTTGCCGATGAGGGCGTTCACGATGAACGCGGCAAGCTGACCGCCCACGACCATGAGCTCGTTGCGGCCGGAGAGGGAGCCGCGAATTTCGTAGGGTGCGAGCTCTGCGAGGAACACGGGCACCACGGCGGAGGCGCCGCCAACCGCCAGGCCGAGCAGGGTGCGCCCGGTGATGAGCACGGCGACGTTGGGTGCAAAGACGCACGCCAGGGCACCAATGAAGAAGATGGTGGAGAGCCCAATGATGGTGGTTCGGCGGCCGAACCGGTCAGAGATGCGGCCGCATCCGAGTGCGCCGATAGCGGCGGCGAAGGCGAGCGATCCGGTGACCCAGCCTTGGGTGGTGGAGTCCATGCCGAGTTCGCGGCTCATGGGTTCGAGCGCGCCGTTGATCACTCCGGTGTCGTAGCCGAAGAGCAGACCTCCGAAGGTGGCGATGAGTGCAATGATGCCGAGGTATCGACTGTGCTTCCCGGTGCCCAGAGGGGGCAGGGTGGAGGCGGTGCTCTGTGCGCTCATGGTGTCCTTTATGCCGAGGGGTTAGGTGAGATTACACCGACATTGGTGGTTCTTCAGCACTGTCAGTGGGCTAGGTGAGGTGCATCAGGTTAGACACACCTCACCTAATCCTAGCGAAAACGTTCAGCGGGTGATATTTATTTCTCACCGCGGACATTTTTCAGCGTATATTACGGCCGACACGTGCGACCGCTTGAGTGCCCCTTTGAGAGGGAGCCGGAGTTTAGAACAGCGCGATCTTCTCGGGTGCCGGGAAGATGGCGTCCAGGGCGGCGAGGTCCTCAGCGTCGAAGCGCAGGCATGCCGCCTGTGCGTTGGCGCGCACCTGCTCGGCGCTGGTCGCACCGGCAATGACGGAGGTGACTGGCGACTGCTGTGCGAGCCAGGAGAACGCCGCCTGCACTTCGGTGATGCCGCGTTCGGTGCAGAAGCTGTGGAAGGCTTCGAGCTGGTCCCAGTTGGCGGCGTCGAGCACGTTCTTCTTGGAGTGGGACAGGCGCGAACCGGCGGGAATGTTGTCGCGGCGGTACTTGCCGGTCAGCAGGCCGTTAGCGAGCGGGAAGTACGGCAGCACACCCATGCCGAAGTGCCGTGCGGCGGGCAGGATTTCGAGTTCTGCGCGGCGGTCGAGCAGGTTGTAGTGGTTTTCAGCGACTATGAACCGTTCGGTGCCGAGTTCACGTGCGCAGTGTTCGGCGTGGGCGAGCTGCCAGCCGGAGAAGTTGGAGTGGCCCAGGTAGCGGACTTTGCCGTCGCGTACGAGCTGGTCGAGGGCGCTGAGGGTTTCTTCGATGGGGGTGTTGGGGTCGGGGCTGTGGTAGAAGTACAGGTCGATGTAGTCGGTGCCGAGGCGGCGGAGGGACCCTTCGACGGCGCGCATGATGTAGCGGCGGGATCCGCGGGCGTTGCGGTCGTTGCCGTTGAGGTCGCCGACGGGCAGACCGAATTTGGTGACGATGGTCAGTTCGTCGCGGTCGAGGCCGAGCTGGGTGAGGGCGGTGCCGAACATGGTTTCTGAGAGGCCGGGTTCGGCGCCGTAGAGGTCGGCGATGTCGAAGAAGCTGATGCCGGCGTCGACTGCGGCGGCGATGACTTCGTTGGTGCCTTCTTGGGTGCGGGTGGGGGTGCCGGGGCGGCCGAGGTTGTTGCAGCCGATGCCGACGCTGGGTACGACGAGGCCGGAGTTGCCGAGCCTGCGGTAGACGGGGGATTCAATACGTTCCATGTTTTTAACTCTACGTTGTGCGGGTATGTTGCGTGGTTATTTCCCCTCCAGTTGGGAGGCGAAGAGCTTCCTGAAGCGTGATGTGGGGTCGGTCGTTAGGTCCTGGTAGGTTCCTTGCTCCACCACACACCCACCATCCAACACCACCACAGAATCAACACCACGCAACGTCCACGCACGATGAGACACCAACACCACCAAACGCCCAGCAGCAGCCACCTTCAACCGAGCAAAAATCTCCTCCTCAGTCTCAGCATCCACAGCACTGGTCGGCTCATCCAACACCCACACCGGCGCATCCCGAAGAACCACACGCGCCAATGCCAAACGCTGCCACTGACCACCCGAAAGACCAACACCACCAAACGACTCACCCAACTGAGCATCCAAACCACCCTCAAGACCACGCACAAAATCATCAGCACAAGCCACCGACAAAGCCGACCACAAATCAGCATCACCAAGACGCTCAACCGCCGCCTGCGGCAAACCCAGCAGGAGATTTTCACGCACAGTCAGTTCATAACGGCCGTAGTCTTGACTCACCAAACCAACATTCGCCAACATGTTGTATTTACTCTCAGAAGAAGCACCCTTATACGTTATGCTCCCCTGGGCAATTGGTGTAATTCCAAGAATTGCATTTATTAGCGTTGTTTTTCCCGCGCCCGAGGCACCAACTACTGCAATCATTTGATTATTCATCAGCTCAAGATTAATATCTTTAAGCGCAAAAGACGACGCGCCCTCATACTGAACGGATACATCTTTGCATATAATTTTTGAAATATTTTCACGGTTATGGTTAGAAGTTTTTATCTCAGAAGCATGGTCGTAAGTATCAGAGTCGCATACCCTTCGGAATTGCTGAACAGATAATGCTCCATTAATAATCTGGCCGAATGAATATCCCACCTCTTGGGTCGCGTTAACACAGGCAATGATTCCAATCAGCGATCCGGCCACATACGATATATCGGCTCCTGAATCCACAAGGAAGTACAGGGACGCAAAAAGTAAGACAGAGCAGAGTAGCCCTGCAACTATGGAGATGATTCCTCTAACACTTTCAAGGCTCAATTCCCTACCGGCCGCCCGGCGTCGCCAGGACGCTACGCGTTGCGAGAAAAATCGGGAGGCTCTCATGAGGTGAAGTTCTTGGGCGCGACTTTGAGCAATCAGATTGTCTAGATAGTAGTTCTCTACCCGATAGTCCTCGTACATTAGGGTGTAGATAGCATAATCACGTTTAGCGAGGATTACCATTGCAATAGATAGGGGTAGTGAACACAGTGCCGCAAAAATTGCTGCCACAATGCTGACGTTCGCGATATTAAGACAGAGAAGTAACACCATTGCGAAGGCACTCACCAGTGTCATAACTGACATGGTGTGAACCTGCAATTCCTGTTTCGATATTGCCTCTCTTGCAGCACGTATATCTTCCTGTGATTTTGTGCTACCTATATCAGACAACGGAAAAGTAGATAACCTGGTATTTAACATGCGGTGAACCCGATAGTTCATCTTTGATTTGAGGATAAGCATGTTACTTCTTACCCAGCGTTGAGCAATGATATTAATTCCGACAACAAGGGCAAGAGCAACGATATAAATCCAGGCCGCGCCACCATTTGAACCGCTCAAGGCTGATACTGTATTACCGATCAGCAGGGACTGGCTCAAGGGAATGCAGGCGATGACGGCTAGCGATAGGGCGACGCTCACCAGGGTTGTGGGACAGGTTTTCCATGCTAGGCGGAAGGACCAGAGTATAGAAGAAAATAGCTTTTTCATTCTCACCACGCTCACAAAGTCATATTGAACTCATCTTTGAGCCCTGAAACTCCTCGATGAGCGGACATTGAAACACTACCCGTGCCTCACTAGCTACCCTACCCCTCAATGAAATATAAAACACATATATTCGTGCGTGTCCAAGAATATTAAGCAGATATATCTGTGATATCTTCAGGCATTCAGGGGTCAGCCGACAGCCCTACCCGCAACGCCCCCAGCCGCCCTTCGTCATAGTCGGTCATATTAAGTTCATATTTCGGTGACTCGTCATCTCTCGACATATTGGGTCATCATCCCCCGAAGTTCTTGCGCACCCTCCAAAACGCCCGGTACAGTGAAGGCGTTATCTATCAAGAGCGACCGAGAGATCTGGCTCGTCGACGTCGCAGCAACCTCGCCAGTATCCCCCACCGTCACGGTGCAGGGTGCGGACAAGGTGCTCCCGCCAGAACCGATAGAGAAGAATACCCTTCGGCGCCCCTTGATGATGCGCACCCGCAAACCGGTGGCGCGCATCCTGCAGAAGAATTCGCGCACCCTTACGGTGCGTATCTATCGGGTGAACACGAAGGATGGTTATGACGACAGTTCACCCGGCTCTTTCTTTTGAGCTGTTCCCTCCGCGCTCACACGCAAGCTGTGAGTCGCTGATTCGCACCATTGCGGAGCTTGAGGGTACCAACCCCGACTACGTTTCGGTCACCTATTCCGGTGACGCGAAGCGCCGTCAGAAGACGCTGGCGCTGCTCGACTACCTGGTGCACGAAACCTCCCTCACCCCCCTGGCACACCTGATTTGTGCAGGCCACTCGGTGCACGAGCTGGAGCGTGCGGTCCGCCTGATTCTGGGTCTGGGCGTGCGCGGTTTCCTGGCGCTGCGCGGTGACGTGCAGGAAGGTCAGGTTTCGGAGCTTCCCTTCGCCCGCTACCTGGTCGAGCTGATTCGCCGCGTGGAACGTGAAGATTTCGCCCACCTGGCGGCGGGTAAGGTGTCCATCGGTGTGGCGGCGTACCCGCAGAAGCACCCCGAGTCTGCATCCCTGCTGCAGGATATTGAGATTCTGCTGTCGAAGCAGCGTGCCGGCGCGGATTTCGCTATCACCCAGGTGTTCTTCGAGGATGAGCGCTACAGTGCCCTGGTCGATTCGGCTCGCCTGGCGGGTGTGGACATCCCGATTATTCCGGGCATCATGCCGGTGACCTCCCTGAAGCGCCTGCAGAACCTCTGCCAGATGGCGGGCATGTCGGTTCCGGCGGATCTTGCGTACGCCCTGGAGACGGCAACCAGCAGCGCAGAGCTGCACCGCATCGGCGTGGACTACGCACTGAACCAGTGCCGCGCCGTGATGGATGCGGGCGCACCGGGCCTGCACTTCTTCACCTTCAACGAGCATGCCGCGGTGCTGGACGTTCTGGACCAGCTGGACCTGCCCCGATACAGCAACCGTTTCTCCCAGCCCCTGAGCGAGCTGGAATTCGCCTAAACGCGACCCGCTCCGCCCGGCGCGGATGCGCCACCCAAGTTTCCCCCAAAGTACCCCGGGAGCGTCCCGCGGATCTCGGCCCCATCGACGGGGCCGGCAGGGCCCGCTGATTCTCCCATTTCTATCCCCAGTAAAGGAATATGCACTATGTCTAACGTTGCTTTCCCCGCCGCAACTATTGTTGGTTACCCCCGCGTGGGCCGCTTCCGTGAGCTGAAGAAGGCTCAGGAGGCTTTCTGGAAGGGCAAGACCACCCTGCAGGAGCTGCAGGATACCGCCGCTGACGTGCAGCGCACCTACTTTGAGCGCGTGACCGCCGCGGGCCTGAAGGCTGACAACTACTCGATTCCGGCGACCTTCTCCTACTACGACCAGGTGCTCGACGTTGTTCGCCTGTTCACCCTGGTTCCCGAGCGTCTGGCCGAGGCTAAGGATGCACGCGGCCTGCTGGATCTGCCCGGCTACTTCGCCCTGGCGCGCGGTACCGAGACCCTGCCTCCTCTGGAGATGACCAAGTGGTTCGACACCAACTACCACTACCTGGTGCCCGAGATTGGTGCCGGCACCGAGATTAAGCTGAACCTTGAGGCTATTGACGAGCAGCTCGAGGTCGCAAAGCAGGCTGGCGTGAAGGTTCGTCCGCAGATTGTTGGCCCGCTGACCCTGCTGCTGGGCGCTAAGGCTGAGCAGGGTTCCGCCGAGGACTTCGCACCCATCGACCGCTTGGACGAGTTCGTTGCCGCTTACGCTCAGGTGCTGGAGCAGCTGGCTGAGCGCGGTGTTGAGTGGGTTCAGCTGGACGAGCCGGGCCTGACCGTGGACCGTGCCGACAACGCGAAGGTTGCCGAGCTGGCCGAGCGCACCTACCGTGCCCTGGCTGCAGGCGAGAAGCGCCCGCAGATTCTGGTGACCAGCCCCTACGGTTCCCTGCGTGAGAACCTGCCGGCGCTGCTGGGTACCGGTGTTGAGGCTCTGCATCTTGACCTGGTGCACGGCGTGTACTCGAAGGCTGAGCTTGAGTCTGTTTCTGCCGCCGGCGTGCACCTGGTTGCCGGTGTTGTGAACGGCCGCAACGTGTGGCGTGCCGACGTTCGTGCCGCGCTGAAGACCCTGGAGGCGCTGCCCGGCGCATCCGAGGGTGCCGTGTCGGTGGCTTCTTCGACCTCCCTGCAGCACGTGCCGCACGACCTGGCTCTGGAAGACCCCGCCGAGGTTCCCGTGGACGGCCTGGCCTTCGCCGACCAGAAGGTCGCTGAGATTGCACTGCTGGCTCGTGGCCTGGCCGAGGGTGAGGCCGCTGTTGAGCCCGAGCTGAAGGCTGCTGATGAGGCGCTGGCTCGCTTCGCCGCCGACCCGCGCAAGCACAACGACGAGATTCGTGCCCGCGCCGCAGCTGTAACCGCCGAGGACTTCGACCGCCCGACCATTGACGTTCGCCATGCGGCTCAGGCTGACCTGAACCTGCCGAAGCTGCCGACCACCACCATCGGTTCCTTCCCCCAGACCGCTGAGATTCGCCGCCGCCGCGCGGAGGCTCGTGCGGGCAAGATTTCCGCCGAGGAGCTGAACGGCTTCCTGCGTGACGAGATTGCCTCGGTCATCAAGCTGCAGGAGGAGCTGGGCCTGGACGTGCTGGTTCACGGTGAGGCTGAGCGTAACGACATGGTTCAGTACTTCGCCGAGAACTTCGACGGCTTCGCAACCACCCGCCACGGCTGGGTTCAGTCCTACGGTTCGCGTTGCACCCGCCCCTCGATCCTGTTCGGTGACGTGAAGCGTCACGGTGAGGGCCTGCGCGGTGAGGCGTTCACCGTTCCGTGGAGCTCCCACGCACAGTCGCTGAGCGACAAGCCGGTCAAGGGCATGCTCACCGGCCCGGTGACGATTCTGGCATGGTCCTTCGTGCGTGACGACCAGCCGCGCCGCGAGACCGCTAACCAGGTGGCTCTGGCACTGGCCGACGAGATTGCCGACCTGGAAGAGGCAGGCATCCGCATCATTCAGGTGGACGAGCCGGCTCTGCGTGAGCTGCTGCCCCTGCGCCGCGACGAGCAGCCGCAGTACCTGGACTGGTCGGTGAACTCCTTCCGCCTGGCAACCAGCGGCGTGAAGGACTCCACCCAGATTCACACCCACCTGTGCTACTCGGAGTTCAACGAGATTATCGACTCGATTAACGCTCTGAACGCCGACGTGACCAGCATCGAGGCCGCCCGCTCGCACATGGAGCTGCTGGCTGATATTCCGGAGACCTTCGTTTCCGGTCTGGGCCCGGGCGTGTGGGACATCCACTCCCCGCGTGTTCCCTCGCAGGAGGAGATTGAGTCCCTGCTGAAGGCTGCAATTGGCTACGGCACCATTGCCGACCTGTGGGTGAACCCCGACTGCGGTCTGAAGACTCGTGATTACGAGGAGACCAAGCAGTCTCTGCGTCACCTGGTGGACGCCACCAAGGCGATTCGCGCTTCTCTCTAGGTTTCCCATCCGGAGAGCTTTAGGTTCCGCTACCTGCTGCGGGTTGACCGGATGATGGTTTGCTCGCGGTGACCTGCGGCAGGTGGCGGCTGTTCGGCTTCCCGCCGGTATGCGTACCGACTGCACGCCGAACTTTTGGGGATAGATAACGGGTCCGCCCGCACGGCTTCTTCTGCACCGTGCGGGCGGACTTTTGTGTGCCCGGGAGGTGCCCGTTGCAGGTTCGTTTCGGATTTGTCCCGGGTTCGTTTCGCGGCGTCCACGTGGTTTTCGCGGCAGATTTAGGGTATAAATTACCCTAAATTTATGTGTGGTCTGACCATAACATTCTCTTGCCGTTTATTGAAAGCATTTATATTCATCGCGCGCCGCGTGACCCCGTCTCCCGATAGGTAGATGCTCATCACAGGTATTTTCATATTCGCCGGAATTTCAAGGCAGAAACGGCTTTTAAAGAACATGTGTTCTGAATATCTGTTCACCGTTGCAAGAATACTATGCACATATGCCCATCAAATTAGCATTTTTATAAGAATCCGTTTTTAGAATTCCAGCATGACTACTACCGCTTCATCAAAGAAGAAGAAGGGTTCTGCACCCCGCTGGCTCGCTATTCCGGCACCCAAGCCCCAGCTCAGCGAAGCAGAAGTTAATGCGAAGTACCCACGCATGCGCCTGCAGGTCTTCATGGGTATCTTCATCGGTTACGCGACCTTCTACCTGATTCGTAACAACGTCCCGCTGGTCACCCCGATTCTGACCAAGGAACTTGGCTTCAGCAACGCAGCAATTGGTGCGCTGTCCACAGCACTGCTGCTCGCATACGGCTTCAGCAAGTTCTTGACCGCAATGATTTCCGACCGCTCGAACGCGCGCCTGTTCCTGCCCATCGGCCTGGTGCTCTCGGGTATTGCAAACATTCTGCTGGCACTGACCGGTTACATGGGTGAAGGCGCGGGCGCGGCCGGATACGGTGCCGCTATCGCCTCCATCATGGCGACCATCATGGTCTTCAACGGCATCTTCCAGGGCATGGGCTGGCCGCCCTCGGGCCGCGTGCTCGTGAACTGGTTCTCCACCAGCGAGCGCGGCGCGAAGGTTTCGTGGTGGAACACCGCTCACAACGTTGGTGGTGCGCTGTCCGGTCTGCTGGTTGCGTGGGGCTTCTCCATGTTCGGCAAGACCTGGGAGGTTGCCTTCTGGTTCCCGGCCGTCATCAGCTTCGTTCTGGCGTTCGTGGCGTGGCTGCTGATTCGTGATAACCCCGAGGCTGAGGGTCTGCCCACCGTTGACGTGTACCGCAACGACCCGCACAAGGTTGAGTCCACCGCTGAGGATCGTGCGGAGTCCACTTGGACCACCATCCGTAAGCACGTGCTGACCAACTCGACCATGGTGTACCTGGCTCTGGCAAACGTGTTCGTGTACACCCTGCGTTACGGCGTGCTGGTGTGGGCGCCGAAGTACCTGCACGATGTGCGCCACACCTCCCTTGAGGGCGGTATTGCGGGCTTCTCGATTCTGGAGCTTGCCGGCATTGGTGGCACCGTCCTGTGCGGTTACGTTTCTGACCGCATGTTCAAGGGTCGCCGCTCCCCCGCGGGTATCCTGTTCCTGATTGCGACCGTCGGCGCGATTCTGCTGTACTGGCTGCCTTCTTCGGATGCGCCGCTGTGGATTGCGTACGTTGCGTTGGCTCTGATTGGTGGCCTGATTTACGGCCCGGTCATGCTGATTGGTCTGCAGGCTATTGACCTGTCTCCCTCGCACGTTGCGGGTACCGCCGCGGGCTTCACCGGCCTGTTCGGTTACGCGCTGGGTGCGACCCTGGCTTCTGCCGGTATCGGCATTATTGTTGACCACTGGGGTTGGAGCACCGCGTTCGTCTTCATGATTGTCTGCTCCGGTCTGGCCGTGCTGTTCCTGTGGCTGGTCAACGGCGCTGAGAAGCGCATGATGGCTGAGCGTGCAGAGAAGCTGGCGGCTCAGGCTTAATTACCCGGTCTTTCTTATGGGGAAGCCACACGCTTACCGGTGAGTCACCATATGGTGGCTTGTCGGTAATCGTGTGGCTTCTTACGTTAAGAACCTAGAATGGAACCATGACTACTAACTCTGGAATCACTAAAGATTGGGTGGATGAAACCGTCAAGCCGGGCGACGATTTCTTCCGCCACGTCAACGGCAAGTGGCTGGCAACCCACGAAATCCCGGCGGATCGCCCCAAGGACGGCGGCCTGTACACCCTCCGCGATAACGCAGAGAAGCACGTGCGTGAGCTGGTGGAGAAGATCGCGAAGGAGCAGCCGGAGTCCCGTATTGGCGCACTGTACAACTCCTTCATGGATGTTGAGAAGATTGAGGCGGACGGCCTGGAGCCGCTGCTGAAGGAAATCGCCCCGATTCTGAACTCGGCAACCCCCTCCCACCTGGCTGTGACCCTGGCACTGCTGTCGCGTGCGGGTCTGCCGCAGCTGTTCGCCTGGTACACCAGCAACGACCCGAAGGACCCGAAGAATTACACGTTCTTCCTGTACCAGTCGGGTCTGGGTCTGCCGGACGAATCCTACTACCGTGAAGAGAAGCACGAGCAGGTGTGCGCGGCGTACGTTGAGCACATCGCCCGCATGTTCCAGCTGACCGGTCTGGCTGAGGGCTTCGGCCTGACCCCGGAGCAGGCGGCTCAGCTGGTGTTCACTCACGAGTCTGAGCTGGCTCGCCTGCACTGGAACGTTGTGGAGAACCGCGACGCGGAGGCGACCTACAACCCGTACCAGGCTACCGAGCTGGACGAGAAGTTCCCCGGCTTCCCGTTCTCCCAGTGGCTGCTGGCTCTGGGTGCCGACCCGGAGACCCTGGGCCAGGTTATTGTGGGCCAGCCGTCCTTCTTTGAGGGTGCGGCGAAGCTGTTCACCTCCATCCCGCTGATGAGCTGGAAGCTGTGGGCTGTGTGGACCGTTCTGCGTTCGCGTGCGCCGTTCATGTACGACGAGCTGGTTCAGGAAAGCTTCAACTTCTACGGCAAGACCCTTTCCGGTACTCAGCAGATTCGTGAGCGCTGGAAGCGCGGCGTGGGCGCCGTCGAGAAGGCTCTGGGTGAAGAGATTGGCCAGGAGTACGTGGCCGTGCACTTCCCGCCCTCGCACAAGGAGAAGATGCTGGTTCTGGTCGGCAACCTCCTTGAGGCGTACCGCGAGTCTATTGAGTCGCTGGACTGGATGACCGAGGCAACCCGCCAGAAGGCGCTGGAGAAGCTGTCGAAGTTCGTCACCAAGATTGGTTACCCCGATAAGTGGCGTGACTTCTCCGCACTGGAGCTCGTTCCCGGTGACCTGTTTGAGAACCTGCGCCGTACCGGTGCGTTTGATGCTGACTGGCTGATTGCCCGTAAGGGTCAGCCGGTGGATAAGTCGGAGTGGCTGATGACTCCGCAGACCGTGAACGCGTACTACATGCCTCCGGCGAATGAGATTGTGTTCCCGGCAGCTATTCTGCAGCCGCCGTACTTCAACCCGGATGCTGATGATGCGGCGAACTACGGCAATATCGGCATGATTATTGGCCACGAAATTGGCCACGGTTTTGACGATCAGGGTTCCCGCTATGACGGTGACGGAAAGCTGGAGAGCTGGTGGACTGAGGAGGATTACGCGAAGTTCAAGGAACGCACCTCCGCGCTGGTTGAGCAGTACAACGCGTACGTTCCGGTGGGTCTGGATCCGAAGTTCCACGTGAACGGTGAGCTGACTCTGGGCGAGAACATTGGTGACCTGTCGGGCATGTCGATTGCGTTGAAGGCGTACCGTCTGGCTTTGAAGAAGCAGGGCATTGAGTCGCTGGACGATGCGCCGGTGATTGACGGTATGACCGGTATTCAGCGTTTCTTCTTCTCGAATGCTCGCGGCTGGTGCACGAAGTCCCGCCCGCAGCATGCTGAGGTGATGATTTCGGTGGATCCGCATTCGCCGGATGAGTTCCGTGTGAACGGTGTAATGCGCAATATTGATGAGTTCTATGAGGCGTTTGGTGTCTCTGAGGGCGATGCATTGTACTTGGCTCCGGAGGAGCGCGTGCGCATCTGGTAGCATCCCGATAAGGGTATATGCTTTATTGCGCATATAAGAAAGGCGCCCGCCTCGTGGCTTGAACCCACGAGGCGGGCGCCTCTTTTCTAGAGAGCTGTGGACGCTACACGAAGGTAGGCGTCTACTGCTACTGTGCAGAGCGTTGCGTTAGATAATTTCTAGCGCAATGTCCATGTGCAGCGGCTCGGTTGCATCGATGTGGTACTGGCTGTGTACCGGCGAGCCCCACGAGTCGTCTCCACCAACGCCGAGCTGACCTGCCAGGATACGCAGGTAGGTGCGGTTGTTCTCGGGCAGCTCCCACTGGTAGGAAGCTTCCTCAATCTGGTAGGAGGAGTAGGGCAGGAGCGATACGTGCAGGCCCTCACCGGCAGTCTGCAGCTGGCGGACACGGAAGCCGTGGTTGCTGTCGTTCGTCACTTCAGCCCAACGGACACCCATGTGGTTGCCGCTTTCCTGAGGTACCAGGTACGGTGCGTAGTCCTGCTCGGGGGTGCTTTCCCACACGCCCAGGCGGACGCCGCTGCAACGGTCGGGGTAGGAGTCGCCGGGGCCAAGGCCGTAGTAACGCAGGTGCGAGAACTCGCCGGGCAGTGCCCATTCCAGACCGAAAGCGGGCAGGGACGGTGCGTCCTTCTCGCCGGGGTAGTCGATGGTTACTCGCACGTTGCCGGTGCTCTGTGCTTCGTAGCGGACCGTAACAGCGGTGTGAGCGGGGGTTGCCAACTCGTAGGTGTAGGTCACTGCCACGCTGTCATCGCTGGGCTGCTCGACGGCAACGTTAGCGCAACGGGCGTAGCGGCCTGCAACGGTCCACTGGGCGCGTTCGAAACCGTGTCCGGCGCCGCGGTCGTTGTCGGTCAGGGGCCTGAAGGTGGTGAGCTTCGGGGGGCGAATAACATGCTCGGTGCCGTTGTGTACCCAGGAGACGATGCCGCCCTGAGTGCGGGACAGAATAACTTCAGCCTGGTTGTTGCGCAGACCGACGTTCCATCGGCCGACGGTCACCGTCGCATCTGCTGCGTCTTCAGCGGTGTTTGCTTCAGCCTGCGATGCGGGGATGACGTACTGACCGAAGGCAATTTCGTGTCCTGCAGGAGCCCATGCGGTGTCTTCAGTGAGCACGAGGCTGACGTCCAGGGTTACTTCTGCGTTGTCGGCAGCGTATTCTTCCAGGGGCCAGGGAATTACCAGCTCGTGGGTGGATTCCGGGGCTACGTCGAAGAAGTAGTCTTCCTGCCACTGAGGAACGCCGTTGACCAGCAGGCTAGCCTTGAAGGTGTAGTCTGCGGTGGAGGTGAAGAGGTTGTCGTTGACGACCGTCACGCCCTTCTGGTCGGGGGTGATGCGCAGGTTGGAGTACACTGCCTTCACTTCAGCGACCTTGGGGCTTACCTTGCGGTCGGCGAAGAGGATACCGTCACCGGAGAATTCGTAATCGCAGGGGCGTTCGCCGAATGCGCCACCGTAGGCGAGGTATTCGGGGGCTCCTTCGCTCTCACCGGGGTGCCAGAGTGCCTGGTCGATCATGTCCCAGATGAAACCGCCCTGGTAGTGGGGGTAGCGTTCCAGTGCGACGTATTCGTCGATAGCGCCGACCGAGTTGCCCATTGCGTGCATGTATTCGCACATGATGAAGGGCTTCTTGGGGTCGTTCGACAGGTACTTTTCGACGACGTCAGCGTGGATGTACATACCGGATTCGATGTCGGTGACGTCATCAAATTCGCGGTTCCAGGTGATGCCTTCGTAGTGTACGGGGCGGTTGGGGTCCAGTTCGTGGACTCGGCGGTACATGGAGCGGAATACTTCGCCGCCGTATGCTTCGTTACCGAGCGACCAGATTACTACGGAGGGGTGGTTGTAGTCGCGGCGAATCATGGATTCTACGCGGTCAACGCAGGCGCCTTCCCATTCCATGCGGGAGCCGGGGATCGTGGTCTCGGGGGTGGGGATGTCACCGGGGGTGCACCAGGAGCCGTGAGTTTCCAGGTTTGCTTCGTCAACCAGGTAGATACCGTATTCGTCGGCCAGGGCGTAGAAGCGTGAATCGTTGGGGTAGTGGCTGGTGCGGATAGCGTTGATGTTGTGCTGCTTGCAGAAGAGAATCTCTGAAGTCATGTCTTCAACGGTCAGGACGCGGCCGGTACGCGGGTGGAACTCGTGGCGGTTGACACCCTTGAAGATGACTCGGTGACCGTTGAGGGTCATGATTCCGTTCTCGATGCGGAAGCGACGGAATCCGACGCGCTGGCTGGTGGATTCTACGGTCTTGCCGTCGTGGAGCAGGTCCACCGTCAGAGTGTAGAGAGAGGGCGATTCAGCCAACCAGGGGGAAATGCCCTCGAGAGCATCGGAGGAGATGCGCACGGATGCGTCTTCGGCGGCGACGGTACCAGACCAGATGACCTGGGTGCCGTCAAGGACGCTGGCCTGCAGGGTGTACGCCTTGATTTCTTCACCGTTGAGGGTGACGAGAGCATCCAGGTGTGCTTTGCCGGTGGGTGCGTCGTAGTCTGCTTCAACGGTGAGGGAGGCGATGCTGACTGCGGGGCGGGCTACCAGGTTCACGGCGCGGAAGAGGCCGTGGAAACGCCACGAGTCCTGGTCTTCCAGCCATGAAGCGCTCGAGTATTCGTAGCATGCGACGGTCAGGGTGTGGTTGCCTTCTGCGTCCTTGCTGACGATATCGGTGATGTCGAAGGAGGTGGTGGTGTAACCGTCTTCTGCGTAACCGACGAAGGTGCCGTCAACCCACACGTAAATTGCAGTTGCGAAGCCTTCGAAGGCGAGCGCGATGCGGCCCGATTCGCTCAGCATCTTCTTGAGGTCGCCCTCCAGGGTGAAGTGCTTGCGGTAGAGGGCTACGTGGTTCTTCTCGGGGATGTGAGGAGCTTCGGGGTTTTCGTGGCCGTCCCAGGGCATCTGGATGTTGACGTAGGCGGGGCGCCAGAGTCCCTCAGTTTCCAGGGTGGCGGGGACGGGGATGCTCTGGTAGTCGCTTTCGTCGAGGGCGGGGGCGGCGAATTCTGCGGTGGTGACGTCAATTTCTGAGGCCCATGCAGTGCGGACAGCCCACGTGCCGTTGAGGCTCTGCTGGGGGTTTGAGGAGTGATGGTCGGAGTGCGCTGCTTCCCTGTTGACAGCGTACACGGTGGGGTCATCAAGCCACGCTGCTGAGGGTGACTGGGAGGAGACTACGGGAGTCGTTTGTTCGGTGGAAGACATGTCTTCCTTCCTCTCGTATACATCTTTGTTTGGTCCCTTTAAGGATGCCGGAAGGCGTGATGATTGTTGCCTACATTCTGTTCATTCTTTTCCCGCAGAACTTGGCTCTGGTCTAGGTGGCACTGGTCCTGTTCTACACCCCGAACACCTTCATTCAGATGACCGCTATCTTGGCGCTGACCGACTCCATTGAGTACGGCCAGCTGAAGACCGGTCAGCGCAACGAGGCAGTTACCCTGTCCGTCCGTCCGATGCTCGACAAGATCGCTGGTGCTCTCTCTAACAGCATCGTGGGTGTGGTTGCTGTTGCTGCCGCTATGACTAACGGTGCAGATCCTAATAGCCTCACCGCGCAGAACATTCAGACGTTCAACACGGCTGCTTTCTACGTGCCGCTGGCCATTATTGTGTGCTCGTTCCTCGCCTTCTTCTTCAAGGTTTCTATCTCTGAGAAGGAACACGCGAAGATTGTGAAGGAGCTTGAGGCGAAGCTTGCTTCTGCATAGGTAAAAGCAGGGTAGGTCCTTCATCGCATGAGAGAGGCGCCCGCCTCGTGGCTTGAAAACCACGAGGCGGGCGCCTTTTAGATGTAGAAGCTATGCGCTTCTAGGCTGAAGCTTTTAGGAAGCAGAAGACGAGGACGAAGAGGAAGTGCGCATGCCGGTCAGCTTCCACGCACCGTTCTCGTACACACCGTGCAGGGTGCGCTCCACATCGTTCTTACGGTCCGAATCGGAGGAGGCTTCTTCCACACGGTCCTTGCTTGCAATGAACTCGCCGCTGTCCATGGTCAGGCGGATATCCCAGTCGTAGGCGTCGCCATCACGCTCGGGCTGTGCGGTAAGCATGGTGATGGTGGCGGACGGGTCCTGCATCCAAATCTTGCCCTGCTGCAAACCAGCACCCAGGGTGCCTTCTTCGGGTTCGAGCATGTTCTTCAGCTCGGAGTTGTCAACCGCACATTCACGCAGGGGCTCGGTCTTACCGGTACGCATGTAGTACTCAATGGCGGCACCAAAGAACGCGATGGACTGGTACAGACCTTCCACGCTGTTCTCGTTGGCAACGGCGGGCTTCACGGGCACGGGCGCGTTCTTAGAGGGCTCGGTGCGAGTTCCAGGCTGGTAGTCAGCAGGCTTGGAGGTGTAGCCGTCGAGGGTTGCAACACCGGAGTAGTCGCTACGAACACTCTTGGATGCCGACGCGGAAGCAGATGCACTACCGGATGCGCTACCGGCTACGGAGCTAGAGCCGCTGGGTGCCTGGGGCTGAGCGCCGCAGGCTGCCAGGAGGGTTGCGCCGCCGGTTGCTGCGAGCAGGCCAAGGGCGGATCGGCGGGTGAGGGGCTTGATCGTATTCATGGGTTCTCTCTATCCGTGGTGATGGGCGGACCGCGCGGCGGGTACGGCACGATACGCCAAAGGCGGCGCCACGAGTGTGTGGCACCGCCTCCTAGTATATGTTCCGAACACGAGGATAACCCGGTCGGGTGTTTGGTTTAGTTACCGCCGTTATCAACGATGATGACGCGCTCGCGACGGCCGTAACGGTTGTAACGGTAGGTGTAGCGGAAGGCCGGGCGGTAACGGACGGTGGGTCGGTTGTAGTAGGCCTGCGCGGGGGTGAGCAGCGCACCGAGGGCGGTTGCTGCGCCAGCACCGGCGGCGGCCAGGGCTGCGCGGCGGGTAAGCCGTGCGGACTTCTTGGAGGTCATGATTGTACCTTTCAAGGTTGGTGTTTCTGCAGAGTGAGCGGCGTTGGTACGGCGTGCGGCCGCGCCTTGAACCTTTTCTTATTCTAGAGGTTAAACGTTAAAGTTTTTGCGTACAGAGTGCACCTTCTAGTTGAGGCTTAGGGCATGTGGGCTAGTCCGCGTTTTTCCGGCGGGATTTTTGCTGAAATATTAGTTTGTCAACACGCCGCGTACGGCCCGGATTCTAGCGTTTTGCGGGTGAATTCCGCGCACCGATGGGGGTCGGTTCGCCGCTGAGCCGGCCCTTCTGACGAATGGTCGCTCGGTCTTCACCCAAGCATTGCACCGAGTTAACTTTCTGGTCAGATACGGTGCGATAGGCTAAGGATGTACCCGCCGCCTCACCCGGCGCGATTCACCAACCACCACACAAGGACGTACACACTATGAGCGCTGTTGAAACCGGAACCCTTTGGGGACTTATCGTCGCCCTGATACCGGGCTACCGTATTAAGCTCGGCAAACCCACCTTGAATAAGAGGCAGAAGAGGCCCATCCTGGCATATATCTTCTTCTGGCTTGTAACTATTCTCGGGTTTGTCGGCATGCCGCTTATATGGCTGTCCCTTGGTCTTGGGGATGTGCAGCCCGGTTCAGAGGATTTTACCGTTGCGATTTCAGGTCTTATTTTTGGCGTCGTGTCCCTTGGCCTGCTGGGCGCTCTCCCACTGAACCACTGCTACGCCTTCTACCTCGAACTACGCGAAGATTGCGTGCGGTGGCGTAACTGGCGGTGGAAGGAACGCACCTTCACCTACCCCTCGATTACGTTTGCCCACGTGGAGAACAATGGCAAGAACGGGTTCTTACGCATCGGCAGTACCGAGATGGGTAAGCGTACCTGCAGTTTTGACCCGTACCAGTTCGACGCGACGATTCTGATGGCGCAGGTGCTGTACCGTGATGATCATGGGCATTGGGCTGAGGAGGACGGCCTGGATGTGATGAGTGTGGTGGGGATGTATGGCTCTTCGCGCGATATTTATGCCCAGTTTTATGACTTGTGTAAGACGAAGTATGTGGTGGGTGTGACGAAGAGTGAGCGCCAGCGTCGCCGCCGTCGGGCTGCGCGCACTGAGGCGCGTAATGAGGCGCGCCGCAAAAACTCATGATTTGAAGAAGTCGAAGAACTCAGGCGAGAAGAGGCGAATAGCGATGAAAAATAATGGAGCCAATTTCAAAGAGTATTTTCGTAGAACAGCAGAAAATATATGGAATGACCGCGGCGTCATTATATTTTTCGTAGGATTTATTGCCGTATTGGGAGCTATATATTTCATGACCCATTCCAACCCGAATAACGACTCTGAAATATGCACTATCGAGTCGGTTGAAATCATTGAGCACGAGGACCCCTACGCAATCTCCGGTGCCTTCGAGACGAAAGAGTGCGGAACCATCACAATGTGGCACGCTCCCGATGGGGAACGTATCTACCCCTACCTCAACAGTATTGAGGCGGGCAAGAAATACAGGGCGTACAAGTCCTTCACTACCCGAAACGACAAAACAGGGTTCTCCGTCATCCGCTTCGAAGAAATCAAAGAATAAGCCGTAGATCAATAAAACAAAGACGACCGCTTGTGAGTAAATATTGACCCTAATGCCCACGAGAGAAAGCAAGTAATAAAATATGTTCCTGGCAGAATTTGCACAAGGTGTTCGTGAAGGCCTCAAAGAGACATTAGGCACCATGAATCGGAGCCGCATGATAATGCTGGCAATTATTGTAGCGATTGCTCTCTTCGTTACCGTGTATCTTCCCTACTCTTTGCGTGATGATAGCGATAACGTTACCGCTACCTGCACCGTCACTAAGGCTTACACGAAGGACCGAGGGGGATCAGATGTTAGCGGCATGACCAATATTGCCCCCGTGGGTATTTTTGAGACGAAGGAGTGCGGCACGCTCCGCCTGTCTGTGGCTCCATCCGGGTGGAAGGTTCCCGACTATGTTCAGACGGCTCAGGTGGGGAAGAAGTATCTGTTTCATGTAGCGAATGACTCTGCTCAAAAGGAACGAGATTTTGATACAACCCGCTTCGAAGAAATCAAAGAATAACCATTCTATAAACTAGAGCCCCGGGCAGTGCGAGTCTTCATCTCGTACCGTTCGGGCTTTCCATACGATATCCGCAACCTATTTCGCCTCAACCAGCACCACCAAGACACGAAAGGCGCGTCCCCTCCCCTATGAGCAGCCGAGAAAATCGGGTGAGCACAGGGCCTAATCCCATCCGCCGGTGAATGGTCGCCCAGTCTTCACCCGAGCCTTGCACCCAGTTAACTTTCTGGTCAGATACAGTGCGATAGGCTAAGGATGTGCCCGCCACCTCACCGTAGCGAGCACAATTCACCAACCACCACCACACAAGGACGTACATACCATGAGCACGACTGAAGTAAGCAGAGAAGCGTACTCTGCTACCATCGCCGATTCCAACTCGGCTGAAGGAGTGAATAGCTAAATGATGTCTCAAGAATTTGCTATTACCTTTTGGGGTGCGTGCTCCATCATCACGACTATTTTCACGCTTTTCACCCTGGCCACCTACATCATTAATCGGCGCCGTGACGAGGAGAAAAAGCGTGAAGGAATCTACATTAGTCGTATGCAAGCGCCGCTGGCGTACATTATTGTCTTTTTCCCGGGTTTCCCGATTATCTGCTATTTTTTGTCGCTCAATGGCCTCGGGACTAACTCATTTGTAGACATTGCATCCATACTCATGGCTGCTTTCCTGTTGTTCTACCTGTGGAGTGTCAACGCCACATACATGAAGATTTCTTCTGAAGGTATTGAGCAGCACACCCCTGTTCGCGGGTCGAGGATCTGCCCCATCGGCGCGATTGATAGCGTCGTGTATAGCGAATCCACGGATGAAGATACCGCAAGCCGCACCTGGTTCCTCACCAAATCGCGTGCGCGCATTAACCCGTTGAACCCGAATTATGATGAGTACTACCTCTTGCTTATGACTCGATTTAGGATTGAGTACGGGCGTTGGCCTTACCTGGATATTCCGGCTGACGTGGATAAGGTGAACCGGTTGGATAACCGTGCTGAAGTCATTCCGTACTTCAAGTTCCGTAAGAAAATCTCGGGTCTGGCTGAGATTGACATGTAGCCCCGACATACAAGGCTAAAGGCTCCCGGGGATGCGCGGACGGAGCGCGCTCTTCCTATTCACCAACCACACGAAACGAGAACCCACCGTGCTTAGTCTCCCCCTGATTTTCTGGAGCACCCTCGCTACACTTATAACAATTGCGACATTTTATGTCCTCATCAATTACGAGGTGCAGCGTTGGAAAGATAAGCAACGGCGGCGCGAGGGTATTTATATTCGACGAGTTAATCAGGGTGAAGCTCTCATTATGATATTTACCCCCGCCTTCCCCTGTCTTTCGTTTGTAGCCCACATATACGGTCCTGATTCATTAGATATAGGGACTGAAATATTGGTCTTATCACTTTCGGTTATGTTCCTTTCTTTCTTGCGTTATGTGCATGTCGCTTATGTGAAGCTTTCTCCTGAAGGTATCGAGCAGCGTGTCTGGTCAGCTAACCCAACGGTCTACCCGATAGGTGCGATTGATAGCGTTACCTACTACAAGACCGTGGATGTTGAAGACCAGGATATGGTGGGTTTTTACACGAAGTCGGGTAAGCAGATTGCTGCTTTTGGTCCAATGACTCATAACAATTACCGGCTTTTGGCGATTGTGCGTTTCAGGATTGAAAACGAGCGTTGGCCTGACATGGACAACCCGGATGATGTGGCGCAGGTGGATTTCTTGGATCGTGCCTCGAGGACAATTCGTTATTTTGAGGATTTGGAGAAGGTCTCCGGCCTTGCCGACGTCTACATGTAACCAACCACCACACTAGGACATTTCATGCTCAGAAAATTTCTTGCCGAAACCGTCACCAACGGCTCCATAGGACTCAACCGCCCCAAAGGCTATATTCCTCTGGGACAGCGGCAGAAAAACCCTCTTCTGGTTCTTGTATATGTAGATGTATTGACGTTTCTGATGTGCGTTGTTACCCCCTTTGTGATTTCAGAGGATATTGAATCTTTAATAGTCTTCTTTCTTATGATGAATATCCTTGGGTCCCCCGCTTGGTATTTGGTTTTACATGCGCATTTCTTTTACATCCAGCAGAATGAGACCTCCGTAAAATGGCGGAACTGGCGGTTCAAAACCCGCGAGTTCGACTACAGCAGCATCACCAAAATCCATATGAAAGAGAACGGCAAGGGCGGCTACTTCGTAATTAGCAGTAACCAGATGGGTAAACGCCGCCTAGCGTTCAGTCCGGTCTTCTTTGACGCCACCTACATCTACCACATGATTCTTTTCCGTGAGCGTTACGGCGTTTGGCCACCCAAGTACATCCCCGAGCTCTTCGTAGAGTTCGGTGATTACGAGGACATGGACGCCCTCATCAAGGGTCTCTGTTACGCCCGCAAGTACGAGATTGGCTCCCCCGAAGCCGGGGACTACCAACAGATCCCGGAACACCTGCAGCGCATCCTTGGTGCCTCATCTAAATAGTGTTATTTCAGATGTAGCACCGTATAGAGAAGCCCCTGGGCTTGAGAGATTATCTCTCAGCCCAGGGGCTTTCTGCATACCACGGTCAGCCAAGAAACTCGGGCGAATATGGGCCCAATCCCACCCGCCGGTGAATGGTCGCCCAGTCTTCACCCGAGCCTTGCACCGAGTTAACTTTTTAGCCACCTAACCCATAGACCATCAAAGTGCTCAACATTTCAACCTGTCAGAGCTTTCAAGCACATAGAGTATCCTTGGGAAAGGTACGCCACCTGCAGGTGGTGCGCTTCCGGATATTCACCAACCACATACGAAATGAGGACTTTCATGTCTGAAAACACCCCGCAGCCGGCTGCACCGCAGCAGCCGCAATTCACCCAGCAGGCACCCGCCGTACAGCCCGCACACGGCGCACCCGTCGAGGCACCGAAAAAGAAGTGGGCGGCAGTAACCGCACTGGTCTTGGGCATTATCTCCGCCCTGACCGGCTTCATTATCCTGGGCGCATTTACCGCAATCCCGACCGTTATTTCCGCAATTATTGCCCTGGTCATGGTCAAGCGCGGCACCGGCAAGGGCAAGGCCATGGCTATCATTTCGCTCGTGCTGGTTGCGGTTGCGATGGTCACCTTCGTTCTGGGTAACAATGTGCGCGCAGAGAGGGATGCAAGGCTTAAGCAACGAGCCCAGGAAGCAATCCAGAAGTGCGAGAGCAAGGAATTTGTTGGCGCCTACTACACCGAGAAGGACGGTAAGCGCTACTGCGCATACGGCGGCTGGCTCTACCCTGTAGACGACGACAAGTAGACCGGTCGTCTCGGTTATTGACCGGTGATGTGATGGGTGGGGGCGTTCGCGTGTGCGGCAGTCGCCGTGCCTGCGAGCGCCCCTCAACCGTATCTTCTGGAGGCGCCGCCGCCTAGTTTGGGTGGGGTGCGCGCTCTTCCTATTCACCAACCACACGAAACGAGAACCCACCATGCGCACTTTCCTGATTATCTTCTGGGGTATCTTTGCTCTACTCACAACAGTGGCGACGTTTTACGTCCTCATCAATTACGAGGTACAGCGTTGGAAAGATAAGCAACGGCAACGTGAGGGTATCTATATTCGACGGGTTACTCGGCTCGAAGCTTTATGCCTGATATTTGTTCCCGTCCCGTCCGTGCTAATGGCTTTCTTACATGTTTATGTTGAAGAAGAATTCGGCACAGGCAATGAAATACTCTACCTATGCTTGTCACTTGCAGTCCTTCCGCTGTTGCGGTACGTGCATGTTGCCTACGTGAAGACCTCCGCCGAGGGTATCGAGCAGCGCATCTGGTTCTCTAACCCGACCCGTTACCCTTTCACCGCGATCAACCGTGTCGTGTTCTACAAGGCAGCAAAATATGAAGACGAGGATATGGTGGGGTTCTACGCTAAGTCAGGTACTCAGATTGCCCTGTTTAGCCCGTTGCCTCATAAAAATTACCGGCTTCTGGCGATTGTGCGGTTCAGGATTGAGAACGAGCGTTGGCCTGACATGGACAACCCGGATGACGTAGCTCAGGTGGACCGTTTGGATTGTGCCGGGAAGACGATGCGCTACTTTGAAAATTTGGGGAAGGTTACCGACCTTGCCGACGTCTACATGTAACCACCCACCACACTAGGACAGCGAATGTTCAGAAAATTTCTTGCCGAAACCGTCACCAACGGCTCTATCGGCCTCAATCGCCCCAAGGGTTATATTCCTCTGGGACAGCGGCAGAAAAAACCGCTACTGGCTGTAGTGTGTGTGGACTTGTTGACCCTATTTACGTGTGTTCTATTTCCTCTAACTTTTCCTGCAGAAACACTTATTGATTACATTCCGGCGTATCTATTTATGAATTTATTAGGATGCTGGCTCTGGTTCATGGCTATTCACACCCATTCCTTCTACATCCAGCAGAATGAAACCTCCGTGAAGTGGCGGAACTGGCGATTCAAAACCCGCGAGTTCGACTACAGCAGCATCACCAAAATACACATGCAGGTCAACGGCAAAGGCGGACACCTGCTCATCAGCAGTAGCCAGATGAGACGCTACCGTCTGGGTTTCAGCCCCGTCTTCTTTGACGCAACCTACATTTACCATATGATTCTCTTCCGCGAACGCTACGGCGTTTGGCCGCCCAAGTACATCCCGGAGCTCTTTGTAGAGTTCGGTGATTATGAGGAGATGGATACCCTAATCAAAATCCTCTGCTACGCCCGCAAGTATGAGATTGGTTCCCCCGAAGCCGGGGAGTACCGACAGATCCCGGAGCATCTGCAGCGCATCCTTGACCGTGCTGCGGCAGAGTCCAAATAGTTGAAAGGGAAATAGCATGAACGCTATCTCTGAAACCTTCAGAATCCTATGGCTAATCTTCCTGTGGTTCTGCTTTAGCTTCATGATTCTTGTGTCGTTGTTATCGTTCATTTTTGGAGGCTGGCCGTGGGGCGCGCTGTTCCTCGTTGCAAGTACTATCGGCCTCTCAGCCATAGATACAGTACTCAAGGGAGGTATTGGCTACGAATCAAACGGCGGCCTCTTCCACCATTTCTTTATCTTCGTTCACTCCATCAGCGCGGTAGGCTTGATTGTTCTGACGGCGCTGACCGCTTTTGGGGTACTGCGCACCGCGGATGCAACGCTGTGGACCCCAGAGACGAACTTTGCCTCCTGGTACATGGTTTGTGGAATATTCATTACCTACTTCCTCATTCAGCCTACTGAACCTAATGACGATATTCCTGACCTGCAGCGCATGGAGCAGATGGACAGGCGCTCAACCCGCGTGGGCGTTATGGCGGCAGCTATTTTCACGGTTCTGTGCCTCGTGGTTCCTCTGATCAGTTTCATGACTGCAGGCTATGATCCGGTAGCTCTGGCGGTTGCACTTTTCCTGGCCCCAGGGTTCCTACGTGTTGTGCGCGAGGGCCTCTTCTACCTGCAGGGCAACCGCTTTGAGGAGGGAACCGAGGGGTACCGTACCTTGCGTGCCGTGTGCATCGGCGTGGCTGGCCTGGCCGCGTGTATTGCGCTCGGGTACTTGGGCTATTCGCTGGTTCGCCTGGAGTTGCTGCCTGCGCTGTTCTTTGCGGCGCCGGTGGCGATGAATGGGTGGTCGGTGAAGAGGTACGTCACTGTGGGTATTTCTATTCCCGAAGAGGAAGACGCGGATTCCTCCTCTCATGCTAGCGTTCAGGAGGCGGAGTAAAGCATGCTAGATACCTTCTTTAGTATCTTCTGGGGAATTATCTTAGCGCTGTCTATTCTCTCTATCCCCTACATTATTATTAGGTACGAGATTAATCGACACCAAGATAAGAAAAAAGAAGAACAGGGAATTTACATTAGGCGAGTAAATCACTTTGAGGCTTATGTGTGCATATTTAATCCATTAATTCCATTTTTTGGATATATTGGTAATAGATATGGTGGAAATATGGGTATCTGGTTTAATGTATTCGCTATTATTTTTACATTATGTTTTTATGCCTTCTCGCGCTATATCCTCGTCGCTTACGTCAAAATCTCACCTGAAGGTATCGAGCAGCGTATTTGGTTCTCCAACCCGACCCGCTACCCCTTCAATGCAATCAACCGTATTGTGTATTACGAGGCATTGAATATTGAAGATCAGGATATGGTGGGGTTCTACGCCAAGTCAGGCACCCAGATTGCCCTGTTCTGCCCGACCATCCATAACAATTATCGTCTGATGGCGATTGTGCGGTTCAGGATTGAGAACGAGCGTTGGCCTGATATGAATGATCCGGATGATGTGGCGAAGGTGAATGAGTTGGACGATAGGGGTATGACCATTCTTTATTTCAGGGGTCGTGAGAAGGTTACTGGCCTTGCCGACGTCTACATGTAGCCCGCTCGATAAGCGCCGACTACCCCCTACATCCAAAGAGCCGCAACCGGCACGAACACCACCAACACCGCGAAAGAGGAGCACGCATCATGCACACCTTTTTCCTTCTGCTCTGGGGCACCTACACCCTCGCATCAATCATCGGCGCCATCACTATCATTGTTCTGCATGATAGGCACCTGCGCCAGGACATGAAGCTGCGCGACGAAGGCATCTACATTACGCGCGTGCCCCGCCGTGAAGCACTCATAGGCCTTCTCACACCCATATTCCCGGCAGGTTTCTTCGCTCTCTACCTCTACACGCAGGTTGAGCTCGGTATCCTCTTCAACCTGCTGGCGTTCATCATGCTGCTCTTCTTCCCCTACCACTTTCTGCACGTTCACCTGGTGTACACGAAAATCACGCCAGACGATGTGGAGCAGAAGCTCTCTCCATTTGCTGCCGTGACCTCCTACCCGATTAGGGCTATCGATCAGGTTTTCTACTTCCAGGGTGATGCGGAGGAAGAATTGGAATGGACTGGGGTAGGGTCTGACAAGGCCACCTTCTACACCAAGAAAGGCAAGGAAATCGCTAAGCTTGACCCCGTTGGCAAGAACCACCGGCTGCTGGCAATCGTACGGTTTAGGCTCGAGTTCGACCACTGGCCCGATATGCGGGACCCGCAGGATCTGGCGTGGGTTGATACGTGGGATAACCTCGAGTGGACGCAGCCCCTGTTCAGGAAGCTGTACAGAAGACGCAACAAAATCACCGGTCTAGCGGATATCAAGATGTAGCGTCGCACGACAACAGCCCCCATGCATAGAGAAAGTTCCTGGGTTGGGAAATAACCTCGGCCGCAGAGTACTTCTACGTCGAACAGCACTCGGCAAACACACGAGATTAAAACAAAATAAAAAATACTTTTGACTATCACCTCAAGGTTGAATGGAATCCCCTAACGAGGCGCCGACTAGGACGAAATATTATCCGCCCTCTCAGATTAGGCTGATAGAGTGGTACTGGGCCCGGCCCTCCGTCTACCTCTGCAGGCATCGTTTGGTTGCGTTTCAGGTGCGCCGCTATCGGTTGCTTGCATGGCACATAACTTAAACGAAAAGATCATCATGACCAACCACACCACCGCGCGTCAGCGCTTATTCCGCTTTCCTTTGATTTTGGGTGTCACTACGGCACTTATTTTCTCGTCTTGCTCCACGGGCACGAACAATAACAGCACCCCTTCCGATAAGGGTACTGTTACTTCTCAGAGCCCCCATCAGGTTGAGAACGCTACTAATGTTCTGCAGAACGTGAATGTTCAGATGGGCCGTGACGGTGAGGTCTCGTCGATTGAGTCGACCAACATTTACGTTAACGACAAGGACCGCACGAGCTCTACGAGCAATGTTCAGTTCAAACCCAAGGACGTCGTCAATGACCTTCCCGTGCGTGTGAGCCTGCAGTATTCTAGCGAGCGCGGTAGCGGCACTAACCTGAATGATTTGAACGGTTACAGTGGCGAAATCACCATTAAGGTTACGGTCGAAAACCTGACGGTGAAGACTGAGGACGTCACCTATGATGCATCCGGTACCAGCCGTACTAGCCCCGCACCGGTTGGTACTCCGTTCTCCATCGCTGCTTCTACTGTTCTTTCGGGTTCTCCTACCCAGGTTATTACGACCCCTGATGCCACTGATTCGTCGACGAATGGCGTGGTAAGCACCAATGATGAAGGTAAGGCTGTTGTTCAGTGGGGCGCTATTTCGGCGCCTCCGGTAACCGGCAGTTCCTCTTCTTTTGTGTTGAAGGTTAAGGCGAAGGATTTTAGCGCGCCCACCTTCAACATTTCGGTGCAGCCTGGTTTTGCGTCCGATTTGTCTGGCGCGGGAATTATTACTAACGGTTTCACCTCTCAGGATGCCTCTCAGGTGGCGCTTCTGCAGCGCACCATCGATACCGTCAACGAGGTTAATTCAACGTTGAATAGCGCCAGTTCACAGGTTGCTCAGGTGCGTCAGAGCCTGGATGATACGTCTGCAACTTTGGGTAAGGACGCTGCCGAGCACCTGAAGACTCAGAATGAATCATTGACGAAGACCATGCAGGGTCTGCAGGCGAATATTGAGAACCTGCAGAAGGACCTTTCTGAGGCTTCGCGTACCAATAATTCTCAGCTAATTTCCCAGCTGGAACGTACCGTCGCGGCTCTTCACACCATGCTGGGTGATACGACAGCGCGCCCCAATGTGTCTGTTTCGCATAGTAATGGTCGTTGTGTTGTGCATCGTGAGGAGGATGCAAGTAGCCGTAGTGTATACGGTAACTTGGTCCAGCTCTCTGCGGTCCTGAACGCGTATGCGGAGGCAAGCTCAGACTGCCAGCAGGATCTTACGGCTTCGATTCGTGAGATTGTGGGCCCGGAGCACCCGACCGCTGAGACTTGCTCTTCTAGCGGCTCGGTAACCTGTGCCCTATTTGGTGCGTCGGTGACGGTGCAGAGCTCTTTGATTGCACTGGTTGCTACCGGCGAAAAGATTGTGGATCATCTGCAGCCCGAGTATTTGAAGGGTGCGAACACCAACTATTCGGCGTTGAAGCGTCAGATGGATGAGATTGTTCAGCAGATGGAGAAGGACCCGTCCTCTCTTGACGCTGATGCTGTGCGCGCTTTGCGAGAGAAGGTCAGCGCGGCTCGTCAGGGTGTGAACCAGTTGAAGGAAACGTCGAGTCGTCTGATTGAGAGCATCAAGAACGTTCATTCTCGTGCGGCTTCCGCTCGTGCAGATTTGGTGGAAGGTTCTGGTTCCATGAGCGCCCAGAACCAGGAACTGGCGGAGCAACTTTGCGCTCTGTCGACTGAGCGCGGCGGCTCTCTATCTGCTGAGCAGGTGGAGCATCTGCGTGGATACCTGACAGCTTCGTCTTGTAACGGTGAGGCTTCGCCGTCTGCGGCTCCTTCTTCTGAAGCACCTAGCCCCGCACCGTCTGAATCTGCTTCTGCGACCCCTTCCGCAGAGCCGTCAAAGAATGAGTCGCCTTCCACTGCCCCGTCCTCCGAGGCGCCTTCTGCCGAGCCTACCGCCACTGAAGGTAATACGCGTTCCATCACGGTGGAGAACGCGAACAGGCGTATCATCACCCCGAACCCCTCTGCTACACGTACTCCGATGGAGCAGCGTATCGCCACGGCCGTAGCAGCATGGGATGAGGTCCTTGCCGCAACCTCTATGGATGACCCCAAGGAGGGCCTGGCTCGCGACGCCAAGAATCTTAACGATGCTGTGAACGCGGTAGATGGTGCTCTCGGTGAGGTTGAGAAGACCCTGGATGATGCCGTAAACGCACAGAACCAGGACGCCGAGAAGAAGGAACTGTCTGACGAAGCGAAGGTTTCGTTGCGTGACCGTATCCGTTCGGCTTCGGATACCGTCAATGCTCTGGGTAAAAACCTGGAAGATATGACGAACACGCAGGCAGATCTCTCCAGCGCTATTAAGGAAGCGTTCAAGGATTCTGCCAGCGAAACTCGCGACACCCTAACGGGCATGATTAACGAAGAGATCCGTAAGGTTTCGAGTAACGGTTCGTCCGCCGCTTCGACTGCCCAGGAGGCATTCGCCGCATCGATTGCAGGTATTACTGATACCGCGAATACCGTGGTTCAGGTGGCTGGCGATTCTATCGAGGTTCAGCATAAGGATATGAATGAGCGTATTGAGGGTCTGCGTCAGTCCCTGGACTCGGTGACCGAGCGTTCTCTGGTTGCTCTGAGCACCCGCACTGAGAACGCTACCCGAGATTTGGCTGGTGCTTCTGCTCAGCTGAATAACGACCTGTCGAAGCTCATGCTTGATTTGGGCGATAGCAGCGCTGAGGGTGCTGGCCTCTTGGGAGCGCTCAAGAGCAATAGCGCGAAGGCGGGTGCCGCTGACTACCAGCTTGCTTTGGCGATGCAGAATGCTCAGGGTTACACGAACCTCCGCTCCGAGGATATCGCTGCTCTGCAGAAGCGTCAGGCGCAGTTCAAGGCCTCGCTGCAACGTCTGCGTTCTCTGCCTACCTTCCATCTGTCGAATGCCGGCAGTGCAGAGGTGAAGACAGTGTACACCTTCCAGATTGGTGATTAGCCGTGGGGTTTTCCCCTCATCTGGGTTCTGATCCAGGTCCTCACCGCCGCGAGGGCAGGCGGCTCACTCAGCGCACCATGGTGTGGTGTGTCAGTCTGTGTGTGCTGTTTAGCCTTGCGGTGGTGGGGATCTGGTATGGCGTGCGCACTGTGACTCCTCAGCCTTTGCCGCTCGGTACGGGTACGAACCCTGCGTCTGCGGTGACGGTTCAGCAGGCTATTTCTCTTCCGGCCTCTGGCCGTGAGCCTGTTATTGGTGTTGTCGCTACTTTCGGTGATGATGCTGAGGGGTCTGCGTGGCGTCTGAACGCTCAGGGCGCTCGTGTTGCACAGTACCGCCTGGCTCTGGGTAATTCGTCCGTGAAGGTTCTTTATGCGAACGATAAGGGAACGGAGCAGGGCGCCCGTGAGGCGGTAGAAAAGCTCTCTTCTGAGGGCGCTTTGGGTATTGTGCTTGCTTCTCAAGGGGAACATCTTCGGGGTGCTACGGCTGCCGCCAAGGAACGCAATGTTGCGGTGATTGAAACGTATGACCGGGTAGATACTGGCGATGGGGTGTGGAGTTTTGCTCTGGACCCTGAGCAGGAGAAGCAGGCCTATACGGCTGCCATTCGTTCGCTTGCCGGTGTATCTAGCACGGGCTCTTCGCAGCAGCAGGATGGTGTGCACACCATCCTGCTGGATGCGGGTGAGGGTTCTGCGCCTGACCTTCCCTATACGAATCGCGTTCAGGTTTCTGCTGATGAAGACAGCATGAAGGATACGCTTAAAGAGTTGATGCACCTTCTGGGTGATAAGTCTTCGGGCTCGTCTCCGGTTCTGGTTTTAGCGGGCTCTGCCTCAACTCAGGCAAAGGTTCTTCGTTCTCTCCAGAGGGCGGGCATTACTTCTCCCGTGATTGCAGGTGAGGAAGCTTTGACGGAGCCTTTTACGCGGCTTCTTCTGGAGAACGGTGGTTCCCTGACCGACAATATTCGCGTTGTGGGGCGTATGCAGGCACGTGCTGCGGCGTTGAGTGCTGATGATGACGGTCGTGCTTCTTCGGCGTTTGTGTCGACGGTGGAACGGATGAAGAACGATTCTTCGCTCAAGGATTTGTCGGGCGAACAGGCGTTCTCGAACTCGGCAGCGTGGGCGGATGCTCCCTCCCATAACGCTCTCTTAGCCTTTGCATATGCAACGAGCCGGGTTCGTGAATACACTCCCGATGCGGTTCGACGGGTTCTAGGAACTCTCCGGCTGGACGCTAAAGATTCCACGGTCGCGTATCCGTTGGATTTTTCGTCTTCCTACGCCGCTGGCGGTCAGGTGGGGCTTCTATACCCTACGGCTGATGCTTCGATGATTCAGGGTGGGTCTTCCTCAGCGGATGCGGTGAATCCGCCCGTGTGGATGCTTCGCACGTTCACCTCAGAATCTCGCGACTAGCTTTTCCGCACAAAACCTAATCCGTGCAGAGCCGGTCCATCACACCCCGGCTTTCGGGTATTACTTCTAGTCCGTTCACCAGCAGGGCTCACGATTTATCTATTTTGGAGAACACCTTATGCGCTTTTTCCTTGATCTTGAAGAGCATAACGGGAGCTATGAGCTAGACTCCTGGCAGCCTGAGACGACCATCGCTGATCTCGTCCAGGCGACCGGTGGCCCCTCCCTGCCCGTCGACGAGCCGCTGTACTGCGATAACCGCCCGGTGACGGCCTCCTCCACCCTGGCGGAGGTCAAGCCGATGGAAGGTATGCGCATCTCTAGGGCACCGCTCTCCTACCCTTCCCTGGTGCAGGGCTGGAGCGTGTGCTTGAGTGGTGGTTCAACGGTTACCCTGCCGCGCCCTATCCCCTCTTCGCGTCCTCTGGTGGCGGGTCGTTCCCCGTACGCCGACATTGTGCTGCCCACGGCGAGCGCGTCGTGGGAGCACCTGCACTTGCAGGTGGTTCATGATGAGTCGACGAATACTCAGAAGGTACGTATCACTGACCCGGGTTCTACGAACGGCAGTTTTGTGGACGGTCAGAAGATTCCCGAGGAAGGTCTGACTGTTTCTGAGAGCACCACGATCCACGTTGGCGATTGCGTTCTGACCCTGCGGCCTGCTCCTCAAGAGAAGGCAGCACCTCGCCCCGGTAGCGCGCCGAATGTGAGCGCATCGGGCACCGCGCCGTTTAACCGTCCGCCACGTCAGGGTGCGCTGAGCGCTCCGGAAAAAGTAGAGGCACCCACCCGCAAGAACGTCTCTGACCCGCCGAAGTTCAATATTGCAATGGCGATAGGCCCGCTTATTATGGCGGCGGCAATGGTCGCCATTATGCAGGAGATTCGTTACGCCCTTTTCGCGATGCTCAGCCCCGTCCTGAGTATCGGCATGTGGGTGGAGCAGAAACGTCGTCACGCCAAGGACAAGGTGAAGGAGCGTGTGCGTTTTGAGCAGGAAATGGAAAAGTTTAAGGAACGTGTCGCTCTGAGCAACCGTGAGGAGGTTGAGCGTCTTCGTGACCTTGCCCCGGCACCGGATACCGTTCAGCTGCGGGCGCTTCTTCCCGCGATGACGCTGTGGCGTCGCCGGAGTACCAGCCCCGACCTGTTGACTTTCCACGTGGGTACTGGGCATATTCATTGGACTCCTGAGCTGACAAAACCGAGCAACCCTGAGCCTGAGGTTCAGCATCTTCTTGACCACAATACCCTGTGGGATGCTCCGCTGATTGCTGACCTGCGTGAGGGTGGCGCTATCGGCATCGTGGGTCCGCGTGAGCAGTCTCTCGCCCTGGCGCGTAGCCTAGTACTGCAGTCGGCGACCCATACGGGTCCTGCAGATATGACGATTGCGGTCTGCGCTGATTCCGCGCGTTCGCAGGACTGGGTGTGGACGTCGTGGCTTCCGCATATCCGCATGGCGCAGAACCAGCAGATGCGTTGGTTTGCTTCTGGTAAGGAGCAGTCGGACCAGATGCTGCGCTCTCTTTACAATGACATTGAGTCCCTCCCGACCCGCGGCCTGTGCGTGGTCGTTGATTCGGATACCCTCACTGAGGGCCGTGAGTCGCCGGCACGCGACCTTTTGGCGTACGGCGATGAAGTGCGTCTGATGGCGAATAAGACTGCTGCTGCGGGCGCTCGCCGTGTTGCCGGTATTGTGTTGGCTTCTTCCGTTGACCGTCTTCCGGCGTCTTGTACTTCTGTCGTGGAGATCGGTGAGGAAGCTTCTATGACCTATTCGGAGCCTCGCCGCCGTTACACGGTCACTGACGGTGTGCTCGCCGGCGTGAACGCTGAGGATGCTCTTCATGTGGCGCGTACTTTGGCGCATCATGAGGACCCTGAGCGTTTGCTGTTGGGTGGCGGTTTGCCTCAGCTGGTAAAGCTGCCTGAGCTGGTTGGTTTGCCGACCCCTCCGGGTGCTGAGGATATTGAGGCGTTTTGGTCGCAAGCTAATGGTTTCAGCACCGAGATTGGTGTGGGCGATTCTGGCGCGTTCACGCTGGACTTGGTGAAGGACGGTCCTCACGGTCTGGTGGGTGGTACTACCGGTTCGGGTAAGAGTGAGTTTTTGCGTTCGTTGGTGGCGGGTTTGGCTGCGCACCACGATCCGAGCCGTTTGAACTTTATTCTGGTTGACTTTAAGGGTGGTGCGGCGTTTAAGACGTGTGAGCGTCTGCCGCATACGATTGGTACTTTGAGCAACTTGGATGCTCAGTTGGCGCACCGCGCTATTGAGTCGTTGGAGGCGGAGATGGACCGCCGTCAGCGCCTGTTTGCGGCTGCCGGCGAGGGCGTGGACAACATTAAGGATTATTTGGCGACGAACCCTCCGGAGCCGATGCCTCGCCTGCTGCTGGTGATTGACGAGTTCGCGATGCTGGCGAAGGACTTCCCGGATGTCCTGTCGTCGCTGGTGAGTATTGGCGCGGTGGGTCGTACCCTGGGTGTTCACATGATTTTGGCGACTCAGCGTCCTGCTGGCGTGGTGAATGATGACATTCTGGCGAATACGAACTTGCGTGTGGCGTTGCGTGTGCAGAGCCGTGAGGATTCTTCGAACGTGATTGGTGTTCCGGATGCTTCGGAGATTTCGCGTTCGCAGATGGGTCGCGCCTATGTGAAGCTGGGCCAGAATGATATTTCACCGGTGCAGACTGCCCTGGTGACGGGTCAGAGCGGCACTGAGGTGGTGACTTCTCTGGAGGTTCGTGCGACCGATAGTATCGGCACTCCTCGTTCGGAGCGTGCACGTCCGAAGGTGTCGTCGAGTGATGCGAATGACCTAGATCTGCTGATTGATGCTGTTGTGGCGGCTCATGCGGCTCGTGGCGCGGTCGCTCCTCGTAAGGTGTGGCCTGAACCGTTGGGTTCGTATGTTGATTTGGCTGATTTTGGTGTGCGTGGCTTCCCCGACCCGGATCTTCCCACTGTGGGGGGTGTCCGGGACGGTGTCCTGATGTGCACTTTGGGTGATGAGCCGGAGCTGCAGCGTCAGGTGCCTATGGGCTGGAATATTGAGATGAGCAACCTGCTGTTGGTGGGTGTTGCCGGTAGTGGTACGACCACGACGATTCAGTCTGTGGTGCTGGGTTTGGCTCAGCATTATTCGCCGGAGGACATCGATATCGTTCTGGTGGACATGGGCGCTGATGGTTTGTTGCCTCTACACTCCCTGCCGCACGTTGTGTCTGCTGTGGGTACCGGCCAGGGCGCTAGGGAGCGTCAGGCTCGCTTCTTGCGTTTTGTGAAGTCGGAGCTTGATGCTCGCCGTGCTGACGCGTCACGCCGTAAGCCTCTTTTCATTGTTTTGGATGGTTTTGCGACGCTGCGTGATGAGTTCTCTGACGCTGTAAGCATGGATTTGCTGGCGAATTTCTACCGAGTGTATGCGGATGGTCCTGCTGTTGGTATTCACTGCGTGGTGTCGACGAGCCGTGCGAAGAATATTCCCTCGCAGATTCTTGATGCTTCGTTGCAGACGTGGTTCTTCCAGCTGAGCGATATTCACGATTATTCCTCGCATGGTATTCGCGGCACGAATGTTCCGGCTGCGGTTCCCGGCCGTTGTGTTGACCCGAAGCGTCTGCGTCAGATGCAGGTGGCTACTCCCGCTGTTGGCGTGGAGGAGGCTGTCTCTATGGTTCGTGAGCGTTTCCCGCAGGCTCCTGCTAAGCGTGATGTGATTGGTCAGCTGCCGACGTGGGTTTCGTGGGAGAGCATGCCTGCTGCCGAGTTTTCTCCGAGCCTGTGGCGTATCCCTGTGGGTATTGCGGAGGCTACGTTGGAGGCGTGTGCTTTCGAGCTGTATGAGGGTGAGCATGCCATGGTTGCGGGTAATCCGCGTTCGGGTAAGTCTTCTCTGCTGGTTGCGTTTGCTCGTCTGGTTTCTCGGGCGAGGGCTGCGGCGGAGCAGTCGGTATCTGCCGCGTTGGCATCTGGTGACGCTATCGCGGCAGAGAACGCGCGCATGGATGCCGCTGAGGTTCCGGAGGCTTGGGCTGTCTTCGATCAGCGTTCCGGTCTGGTGAATGTGCCGGAGGGCGTTTTTGACCGCGTGTTCGAGAGCAAGAATGCTTCTGCTCAGGTGCAGGCAGCTTTGCAGGATGCCGCGGGCCCGGTGCTGTTGCTGATTGATGACGGTGACCGCGTAGATGACCCGATGAACGTTTTTGATGCGATTGTGAAGGGTGACTTCCCGGACGTTCACATTATTGCTACGGGTAAGCCGACTGATTTGCGTCCTTTGTATAGCCATTGGACGAAGGCTATTCGTAAGTTCCGTACGGGTGCCGTGGTTCAGCCGAATGTTGATATGGATATGGACATGTTCGGCACTATTCCGAGGCGTGCCCCGGTTCAGCTGAGCGTTGGTCGTGGCTATGCGTTCTTGGCTGGATCGCCGGTTCTGGTGCAGCTGATGAGCCCGGAGGATTCTCAGCACCGTGGCGGGCTGTAGGGCTTGTCTGGCGCGTGGTGAGGTATCGTGTAACTTTACCGACCGTTTTGCTGTAGGGGTCACCCCGTCTGGGGAATCTTCCTGCTTGTTGTGAAGTTGATGTTAAGGAGTTAGCCCGTGACTGTACCTGCTGGTTCGCCGCAGTACTCCGGCTCGGAGCGTCGTGATGCTCATCCTGCCCCGCAGGCTGCTGGTCAGCCTGCTGGGGGCTTGGTTGAGGGCACTCCCCTTGGCTCTTCGTATCGTTTGCTTCGCCGGGTGGGTTCTGGTGCGGTCGGTGAGGTGTGGGCTGCTACGATGAGCGGCTCGTGGGCTCTGTACGCGGCGAAGATTCTGCGCCCGGAGCTTGCCGAGAACCCTGTGGTTCTTGAGTCTTTTGTGCGTGAGCGTTCGGTGTTGTTGGCGCTGTCGCATCCTCATATCGTGCCGTTGACGGACATGGTGGTTGAGGGTGGCGTGCTGGCTCTGGTGACGGAGTTTCAGCATGGCGGTTCGCTACGTCAAAAGCTGGATTCTAAGGGGCCGCTGCCGGTCTGTTTGGCGTTGAGTCTGATGGTGCAGGTTCTGAATGCGGTGGAGTTTGCTCACCGTCAGGGCGTGATGCACCTGGATATTAAGCCGGAGAATGTTCTGCTGAGCGGTGTTTTGGGGGAGTCTCTGGATCAGCAGGTTCGTGTGGCTGATTTCGGTATTGCTTCTTTTACCGGCTCTGCGGGTTCGGGGGCTTCTCGTTCGTTTTCTGGCACTCCGGGGTATATGGCTCCGGAGCGTTCTGCACACGGTGTGGCCACTCCAGCGGTTGATATTTATGCGTGCGCAGTGACCCTTCATGAGTTGTTGGTGGCAGCGCGTCCTCTTCCGGTGCGTGGTGGTGCGGTGCAGTTGTCGCCGCAGATTCCGGCTGAGGTGGCTGAGGTGCTTCACGGGATGTTGGCGGAGAACCCGGCTCAGCGTCCTGGGGCGGCTGAGGCTGCCGCTAAGTTGCGTCTTTTGGCTGAGGGTTTCGCTACTGATGTGGTGCTTCCCCGATGGGTTGAGGTGTCTTCGGGTGCTGTGGGCTATACGCCTACGGTGGTTCATGGCGCTGAGCCTGCTGTTTCTGCGGTGCCTGGGCAGAATGTCACGGAGCTGTATGGTGCAGGCATGCCGTCGCTGGGTCAGGCACAGAATGAGACGGTTATCCGGGCTCCTTTTGTGGTGGAGCAACCGGTATATGTGCCTGATGAGGTCGTTGAGGATGAGGAGCCTGCCCGTTCGCCCTTGCGCCGCCCGCTGGTGTGGGGCGCTATCCTGGGTTCTCTAATCCTTGTGGGTGTACTCGTCTTTGTGGGTTTGAACGGCGGTAAGGGTTCACCTAAGACGGCCGAGTCATGGTCTGCGTCGAGCCGTAGTTCGGCGTCTTTGCCGAGTGGTTTGGGTACCCGTATTGAGGGTACGTATAACCCACGGGATAAGAGCGCCCGCCTGACTTTTGAGTTTTCCTCGCAGAAGTCGGCTCTTCGGGGCGATATTTTGCAGGTGCTTCCCGGTGTTGAGGGTGGTTCGTGTGCTTCGGTGACGTGGGATGCCGGTCAGGCGTCTTCTGGCGTGGCGAAGAATCAGTCGAGTGTGACTGCGGTGGACGTTCCGTGTTCATGGAATCTGTCTGGGGTGAGTATCCCAGCTAATGGTGTGGTGCAGGTCCGGGCGAATGTGTCTGCTGAGTTTAAGGATTCGCGTGCTTTTGAGGAATGGCTGAACCGTATTGATTCTGAGACGTTGAAGGCTATTTCTGATCGGGAGGTTCGTTCGACGGCGTACCCGATTCAGCGTTTGCGTTCGATTGAGTTGCGGGTTCCTTCTCGTGTGGTGAATCAGAGTGTTTTGCCGGTGACGGTGGTTCCGGTGTGGCCGAGTGGTGCGGATGAGTTGAATCCGTTGATGGTTTTGCCGCGTACGGGTGAGTTTTCGACGCTGGTTCAGGCGATTTCTCCGGATGCTCAGTTGATTAGTTTTTCGGATGGTTGTTCGGGGCATGTGTTGGTGTCTGAGGATCAGCGGGTGGTGACGGCGCTGTCGGTGACTTCTAAGTGCCGCCTGAACGCGCAGATTGGTAATTTCACGAACCTGTCCAGTAGCGACTTCGCGATTATCACCCGCTAACGGTGGCACTCGGGTGAGCACCATCTGATGCACAGAAAGCCCCTGGGCTGAGAGGTCATCTCTCAGCCCAGGGGCTTCTGTATACGATTATTATAATTAATTTTTAATTCTTTATTCTTTAATTTCTTCGAAGCGGGTTGTATCAAAATCCCGCTCCTTTTTAGGCGATGAATTTGCAACATGGAATAGGTATTTTTTACCAGGCTGAGCTGTTGCAACATATGCGGGTATCTTCCAACCCTCAGGAGCTTCATACATCGTAAGATTGCCACACTCCTCAGTCGTAAAAATACCTATGGGGGAAACATTAGTTGTACCCGCAGTATCCGCTCCCCCCAGCTCCTTTGTATACGCTCCGGTCACAGTGCATACTGCAGTTATCCCATCACTATCATCACGCAAATTTTTGGGAATAATATAAGTTATATATGCAATCAATGCTATCGCCAAAAAAAACGATATTTTACTATAATATTCATGATAATTAGTCAATATTTACAATCTCCTTAAACCAGGGTATAAAAAGTTCCTAATTCTTACTTCTTCCATTTGCGCATTCGTTCCTCGATAATGTCACCTGCCCAGTCCACGGCATCTGAAATCCTATCCTTCGCGTGAGAGGCAGTTTGTCGCGTAATGTCAGCAGCCTGTCGCGTTACATCCATGGCATGATGCGATGCGCTAACTGCTGCATCTCGTGTTACACCAACAGCATGTCGCGATGCACCAGCTATAGCAGCACGGTTCTCCGCGGCATCCTCCGGAGTCATCTTTACCGCAGTCTTAAAAGAAGATTTCAATCCATCTTTTTGAATACCCTTCGCAAGCACCGCATCCATATGCTGCGGCGAATTTTCACGCCCCTGCATACCCATCTCAAGCCTCTCCTGAACAGAATTCTTAGCTGCGCCAGAAAGGGTGTCAATCGTAACATCACGACTGAATTCAAAGGAGCTTTTCTTAGCTGTTTCCCAAAGAGTTGTCGGTGTCGCTGACCGCATCATTTGCGACGAATCCAAAAGATCACTCGGATTATGGCTTGGGGCGCTATATTTCTCATACCCCGCGACACCCCATTTACTCTTCATCTTTCCTCCAGCGACAGCACCCACCGCCGAAGCGGTAGCGCCAGAAGCAAACATACCCATAGCGCCCGTTATACTCTTATCCTTCACTTTGTCGTCAAAGCAATACGACACTACGTTATTAATACCGCCTGACACCGAATCTTTTACTACATCCTCCACAAGCTTATTATTCTTCAAATAAGTTCCAGCTTTCTGGGCCGCTTTGCCAATCTTAGAAATTTTTTCTGTCGCGTCAGCCAGCTTCTTCAGATTACCTAGACCGCCAGTAACAGCACCCGTCACAGCACCGGTAATAGCTCCCTTTACGGCTTCCTTACCAGCCTTAGACCAATCAACCTTCTCGCCAGACATCTTCTGCTCGATTACCGACATACCAGCACCCATCAAAGCACCTGATGCTGCACCAAATGCGGCACCACCAAAAGGCCCCAAACCAGTGCCCAATGCGCCAACTACGGCACCAGTAAGCAACATGGCGCCAGCAGCTACATATTCCCAGTTATTTTGTAACCAGCCACCAGAAGCTACCTTTTGCTCGCGGTACTTATCGAAGTCCTCCACCGACACCGGCGACAGGCCCCACGGATCTACCAAAGAAACCGGGTTACCACCCACCAGCGAGAACGGGTCAGCACCCCAACCAGCACCCACAGGCGCAGCCAAAGGATCAGGCGCCGTAAAGCGAGCCACACGCGAATCCACCACGCGGGCACCCAACACCTCAAAACCAGAAGAACCCAGCACCACACCCGAAGCCGCCGAAACACCAACCAGCGAATCCGGCAACACAGGCACACCACCAGCACCCTGAGCAGACGGCACAGTAGGTGCAGCAACACCCAAAGAAGCCCAACCATACGGATCCAGCAAACCGGCACCAGAACCGGCACCAGGCACCAGCGAACCCACAGAAGGCATCGACGAGCCAGCCACACCCAGCACACGCGGAACGAACGAATTCTCATCCCACACCAGCGGGTGCATCACCGAAGCATCAAAACCAGCATTAGTACGAGCGCCGGTTGAGGGCACACCAAACTCAGGCACACCAGCAGACACACCACCAGCGGCAAGCACACGACCATCAGTAGAAGCACACAACAGCGAGAAGGACACAGCAGAATCCTCAGCAGAACCCCACGACGCCACCGAGTTCACAAACCCAGCCGCACCATAGGTTAGGGACGAGCCGGAACCATCCGAAGAAACCTGCAGAAGACGCGAATCATTACCGTCGTAGGAGAACACGCTCGTCGCAACCGGCACCAAGGTGACACCCTCAAGTTCCACAAACTCCGGGCACTGGCCCAGCCACGCCTGAGCGTCCTCAACAGCAGAGGCAAACTCAGCCGACTGGGGACCGGTCTTCGCTTCATCCTGCACAGCGTAGACGCATACTGCGCGAACGCGGGCACCCTCATCAGTGACCAGCACCTTCACCCAAGCATTCTCGGGCTGGGCGCTATCAAAGTACTCAACACGCACCAGCGCACCAGCAGCATCATAGGCCCAACGCATAGTCTCGGTACCGCGAACAGCAGAAGAGAGCATCTGCGCGTCAGTATAGGTGTACATGACCAGACCAGCAGGCGAATCCACACCGCTAATACGACCCAAATCATCACGAATAATCTCAGTGTGCACAGCCTCAGAAGAATCTGCCACAGCCGAGTCTGCCACAGCAGGCTGCTCAGTCACAGAGCTCATGTGCGCGCCACGGTAGCCGAACTCGCGAACCCAGGTACCCGCCAAGTCAGACACCTGCGCACGCACCAGCGCGTCTACCGCGTTGTACTCGAAGGAAGACTCCACACGAGACTCAGAGGTAACGGCGGTTCCATCCAGGCGGTACGCGGTGATATCAGTCTGCTTGACCATGCGGCCAGCGGCATCATACGCATAAGCGCTCGAACCCAGAGGGTGCACAAACTCAGTGCGCAGACCATCAGCATCGTAAGCGTAGGACAGCTCGTAGCCGCCAGTCTCATCCATGTACTCGGTACGGAAAGACTGCGGAATCTGGGCACCAAACTCACGGCGCTGACGGACCAGACGGCCCAAGCGGTCGTAGGACTCGACGGTCACTACGGGAGCACCAAACGCATCAACGCCCGCGTGGTCATAAGTCGTCATCGTACGGCGCGCAGAATCACGCTCCATACGGTACAGCAAAGAACCATTCACCGAATGGGAACAGGGAACACCGTCACGGTCATAACCAAAGGAATGTACAGCACCATTACCGTCAGTGCTGGTCAGCAGACGACCGGCAGCATCATAGGTAGAGGTAGTGCGCACACCCAGCGGATCCGTTACCGCCAGAACATTACCCATCAGATCATACTCGTAGCGGGTAATACGACCGGCAGGGTCCATTACAGAGGTAACGTGACCCGCCTCGTCATAGCGGTAATGGGTCACGCCACCGGCACCATTAGTCACCGCAACCACCTGAGAAGCGGCATCATAGGTGAACGAACGAGTACCCCACTTGTTATCGCGGATGCTCTTCACACGACCGCACGAATCCCAGGTATAGAACACCGGAGAAGCCACACCGGAACCGGTAATAGACAGCACACGACCGCACGCGTCATAGCGAACACGCGCCTCAGAACCGTCACCGTACACCTGGCGAATCAGTCGCGAATCAGCGTCGTACCCGTAACGAGTCACAGACTGCTCAGCAGTGCCGGCAGCCTCATAGGTTGCAGCCAGTCGACCGCACGCGTCATAGCTGTACTCGGTCACACGACCCGCGGGGGAAATCATGCGCACCATCTGGTTCGAACCGTTGTACTCGTAACGGCTCAGACCGCCCTCAGCGTCCAGAACCTGCACGGGGTTACCCGCACCGTCGTAAACCATCGTGGAGACAGTCGGGTCGTCGGCATCTGCACTAACCTGCGGACTAGAATCATCGGAGAGAACCTCGGTACGCACGGGGCGGCCCAGGTGGTCGCACGAGATACGCACGCGGTCAACACCATCACTCGTGGTGATGGTCTTGCGCGAGGAATCGACGGAGGTACGTACGCTCACGCCGGTCGGGTCAATCAACGCGGTCAGGGTGCTTGCGGCATCATACTCGCGGGTCCACACACCACCGGCGGGGTCAATGGTGCGAACCAGGCGCATCAAACCATCGTAGGCGTAGCTAAACTGCGCACCACCCGGCAGAGTAATACGGTCAATATTGCCGTTCGTGTCAAAGGAACGCTCCATGCGGCGACCCAGCGGGTCGACCACGGCAACAATGTCACCGCTCGGGCCATACTCGTACTCGGTACGAGCACCAGCAGGGTCCACCGAAGCCACCAGGCGACCACCAGCAGCATACTCAAAACGCCAGCGGGAACCATCCGGATCCTGACGGCACACCATGTGACCGGCAGAATCATAGGTGAACTCAGTTTCATAGCCAAGAGCAGAAACGACCTTCACCAGGTGACCCGCAGCAGAGTACTCGCAACGGGTCAGCTGTTGCTCAGCGTTACGAATACCGGTCAGCAGACCACACTCGTCATACTCCAAGGAGACGGTAACGCCCTCAGGGCTCACCACACGCTGCAGCAGGCCATCGGCCCACTCAAAACGGGTCACATGACCGTTGCCGTCGGTTATGGAAGAGGGGTTACGCTCAAAATCGTTCGCGTATTCGTAAGTCACCGTAGTCATCGAGCTTACGGCAGGGCTCTGAGCAGGCTCCTGCCCCGAAACACCCTCAAAAGTGCGGCCCTGGGCTTCAGCCTCCAGGCGGGCACGACGGGCCAGGCGGGCGGCACGGCGTGCGCGCGGGTCCGTCTCAATAGCACTCATTGCCACGGAGACTACGCGGTCATGCTCGTCATACGCGAAGAGGGTTTCTGCACCCTCATCGGTGATTTCGCGAATAATACGGCCGCGCTCATCGCTGTAGCGAGTAGTGCGGGAACCATCGCGGTCCACCACACTCACGCGGTTGCCAAAGTCATCGTAGGCATAGCTAGTACGCCCGCCTTCCGCGTCAACAATGGCGGTCAGGCGTGCGTACTGGTCATTGACCCACAGGTTCGTGTAGGAGGCATCCTCATTCGAAACGTCAGTAATACCGTTCGGCAGGTAACGGTAGCGAACACGACGACCGTATTCGGTATCCTGCTCGGTAATGCGGCCGGCCGGGTCGTAATAGTTCGTCACCTCAACAGCACCGGTACTAGCCACCACGCGATGAATCAGGCCAGCAGCGTCATGTTCATAACGGCGGGTACCAGCATCACCGTGCACAGCACACAGGTGAGTACGACCGTCAAGGGTGACGTACTCATAACGCACAGACTGACCGCGAGAAGAATGAATAGCACCGACAAGACCACCTTCGGTGTACTCCACGTTGATACGTGCACCGCGCTGATGCACGATAGCGCCAACGCGGCCCTCTTCATCGCGCAGGTACGCGACAGCAGTACCTGCTCCAGCGCTCATGCCCAGGTAAACACCGGTGAGGCTAAAAATGTGCTGGGTGCCAGAATTGTCAGAGATACGCAACAGAGACGAGGCATCGTAGCCCGTAGCGTGCAAAATATAACGCAGGGAGGGGTCAGCAATAGAGCCCTCTTCACCCGTCAGCTGGGTGAGGGGCAGCTCTTCAAGCCACCATGCTTCACGCGGAGCACGAGCATAGCCATGGGTACCGTCCTCACGAACGATGCGGTCGAAGGTAACCTCGCGGCCGTCAGGCATCGTCCAGACAGCGTTCTCAGCGCTCAGCTGCACGCGGCTCTCAATATTCGAGGACCAGCCCGCGCCGAATACACCGGATACAGCGTGCTGACCGAACACGGTCACACTGTTGTACATGCGAGTTACAGAGCAGGCAGAAACCACGCCGGAGAATGCCATATCGGTCTCTTCTTCGATGAAGTTACCGGTCGCAACGTTCACGGGATCATTCGCATAACCGCTGGTGGCAGGCTTACCCACAACAGCCGGTGCAGGAACTTCCAAATCAGGTCGTTCGGTACTGACATTCACTGCAGCAAGCGCATTGTCCAATGTCTCATTCGAGACGGTGCTAATCTCACCATTGCCGCCGGCCTGTTTGAAGGTATCGGCTACAATACCCAGCCAGGTCTTATCGTTGGCGTTCGATTGATTCCACGATTCAAACGTGCTGATGAGATTTTCAGCGTCAATGGTTCCCCACTGACACTTAGCCGCAAATTCAGCAGCGAGGCTACGAATATTGCCGGGCTCAGAGCCAAACTCAGTGCCGAGATTTCCCAAGGTGGTAGAGAGGTCCCGAACAGTCGAAGGGCGCGCCGAAGAAACAGCCATACCCGACGAACGAGTTTCAGTATTCTCCCGAGTACCCAGCGACTTAGTATTAATTGTTGTATCTGGAATATACGGCTCTACCTTAGCCGGAGCATTTCCCCAGAAGTCATCCCACGCCTTGTGAAGACCAAACCACTCGTTCTCGTATTCACGAGCCTTCCGGCGGTTCTCCTGCTCCTTGTGAGCGGCTTCCTTCAGCTGATCAACAACACTTGCCAACTGACAGAATATATTGGCGATGTCACGACCATCACTGATTGCAGTATCAATATTAGAGGCGGTGACGTCCGCATAGTGTCCTTCAAAGTCCTCAAGAGCAGTCGTCAAAGAGGACTTGAGCCCAGGCATAGCATTTTCAATGTTTTGCGCTACTTTGCGGCACGCATTAGCAAGCTTATCGGAGACCTCATTATTAAAAACAACGTCCTCTTTGTTAGCGTAAGGGGGGTTCGGGCCGGAAGACATGATAGAACCTCTGAAAAGTATCTAAGTGCGGAAGTGGGGTGATTAAACACGTTAAGACAGGCCCGTGCACATGCCTGGAAGTAACGTGTGTTGAAGCAGAATGACAGAAAACGCCGCCTACCGCACACCGCCCCATAAACTGGGGATCGGGGCGGTAAACGGCGTTCACCAGGGGAGGCTTAGGCGCCGCCACCTGCCTGGAAAATATCGGTAGAAATCTGGTTGAGCTGCTCACGCAGGTCGGTCAGTTCCTGAGTCAGGTTACGCAGGGTGTTTTCTACGCCGGGCCAGGTATCATTACGGAAACGCTCAGCCAGGGGGCCGTCCCAGTTGTTGGGGTCCTTCAGCTGGTTACCCTGCTGGTTGAGGTTATTAATCTCGTTCTGCAGGCCGCCGTTGATGATGTTCTGCAGAGCAGTAATAGCATCCTTGGCTGCCTGCGATGAGAGTACGCGATCAGACACGGTGATCCTCTTTCGTCGATGAATTGCCGGAAGATGTGCATTAGACACGCGAATATCAAATACGCACCTTTAGTGCTTCGCACCACTTTGAACACTACACCATCTCATATAAAAAAGCGCCCACAACATCCCCTGCAGGAAAAATTTCCAACAGTGGATACCGCATCTTAGTAGATAGACAAACTTGTTCCCATCTCGCCAAGAACCTTCCTTGTGTACGGTATGCTGTGAGATATATGCCACTCCACTGGAGGGCACACATTCATGCAACTCGTAACCACATACGAAATGAGGACTTTCATGTCTGAGAACACCCAGCAGGTACCCGCCGCGCAGCCCGCATACGGCGCACCCGCCGAAGCACCGAAGAAGAAGTGGGCGGCAGTAACCGCGCTGGTCCTGGGCATTATCTCCGCACTGACCGGCATCTTTGTTATTGGTTCGTTCCTAACCATCCCGACCATTGTTTTCGCGGTGATTGCTCTGGTCATGGTCAAGAATGGCACCGGCAAGGGTAAGGGCATGGCGATTACCGCTCTCGTGCTGGTTCTGGTGGCGTACATCGCCACGTTTGCCTTCTTCCAGATTCGTGCGGCGAACCTTGAAAAGTCTAACCGAGAGGCCCGCGAGGTTATCCAGAAGTGCGAGAACCACGAGCCTGGCTATTCCATCACCGAAAAGGACGGCAAGCGCTACTGCAACGCCGGTGGTTGGGTCTACGAGATGGATAAGTAAACCGGTCCGCTTGGTTTAGTAACCGACTCTATGTGATGGGGGCGTTCGTGCGTGCGGCAGTCGCCGTGCCTGCGAGCGCCCCTCAACCGTATCTTCCGTGAGCGTTATGTATCTGGACCGTTCGGATAAATCCTGGAGCCCCAAAGCGCAGAGAACCGGGCACAGGAAAGCCCCCGCGGCCGAGAGTCATCCTCTCAGCCGCGGGGGCTTTATCGTATCAGCGTGTCCTCACGCGGCGAGCGCTAAGAAGCGCGGCGGCGGGAACGCAGCACCATCACAGTACCCGCACCCAACACCAGCGCACCGCCCACAGCCACAGACACCGCGCCAAAACCAGTACGCGCCAGGCCGCCCTGCTGGGAGCTAGCGCCACCCGACGCAGCAGACACACCAGACTGACCCAGGGAGCCGCCACCGGTACCACCACCGGAAATACCACCCGGGTACACGCCGCCAGCAGAACCATCAGCCGAACCGTCAGAGGAGCCCTGCGCGTTCACGCCACCGGCGGCGCCAGCCTGACCGGACTGACCACCCTGCGCGGCACCAGACTGCGCGGAGCCGGGCTGGTTAGCACCAGCGGTACCGCCCGGGGTTGCCGAATCCACACGGCGCACACCACTAAAGTCGTCCTTAGCCGCGTTCGGGTCCTTCGGCACGGCAGTCTCAAACGAGCACGCATCCGACGCCTTCTTACCCACAGCAACCGCAAGCTGCTGCACCGGGCTGTTCACCTCAGTACCATCAGCCAGGGTCGCAGAATAGTGCACGTCAAACATGTACTGGCCGGGCTCAGAGAACACCCAGTTCGCGTGCGCGTGCGTCGCGTAATCAATGTCGATCGTGGTCTTGCCGGTCGTCGAATCCAGCAGCACATCCGCACCGTTCAGCGACTCAGTGAACATGCCGAAGCGCGCACCCTCAGGCATGACCTTCGGCACTACGTGCAGGCGCACCGGACCGCGCAGCTGCGAGTAGTCGATGTCCTGCGTGTTGTAGCCGGGCCAGGGCAGGCCGCTCTGCTGGGTCTGCGGCAGGCCGTAGAAGGCGGTGCCGACCGGGCCCATGAAGTTCAGCTTCTCATCAGCCATACGTTCGGTGCGCACACGGCGGGCGTTCTCGCTGACCGTCCACACGACCGAATCGAGCGGGCGCACGGTCGAATCAGCGTCAATGATGCCGCTGTCGTCGCGCAGACCCACGGACAGCTGGCGGTCCTTCAGGGTCGCCTGAATGTCCAGGTGGCCCTTCGAAATCTTGGCGCGGCCGTCAATCTGGCCGGGCACGCACTGGTGACCCGGGGTTCCGGGAGTGGACGGCTGAGCAGAGGGCGCGGGGCTGGACGGCTCCGGGTTTGCGGGCGCGGGGCTACTCGGTGCCGGAGTGGAGGGCGCCGGAGCAGGCACGCTCGGTTCTGCGGAGGCGGTCGGCACCGCAGGCACGGTCGGAACCTCACTCGGCGAGGTCGTGGGAGCCGTGCTCGGCTCAGCGGTCGGCGCCTCGCTGGGAGCCTCGCTCGGCTCAGCAGAAGGCTCGGCAGAGGGCGCAACGGTAGGCTCAGCGCTCGGCGACGGATCCACCGGAGCAGGCTTCGGCGCATCGCTAATGGGTGCGCTATCGGGAGCCAGCGCACCGTGCGCGGTGTACTTGGTGCCCGGCTCGTAGTTCGCCGCAACCTCAGTGGTGGAGGCGGAAGCGTTCATATCCGGGTGGGTCAGCATCTTCACGCGCAGCGCCGTGCCCTTGTAGAACGACTCGTCACGGAAGGTAAAGCGCGCCACGCCATCCTCAACGGAGCCTTCCAGGTCGAGGTACGGGTAGACCGGGTCATCCTGGGCGTAGAAGCCGCCACGCATGAAGCCGCGCACCTTCGGGTCCTTGAAGCGGACCTCAACGGTGCTGAAGCCGTTGCCGTTCGGGGTGACGGTTACGTCGTAGTCCATGCTGGTCGGCGTGTACTGCTGGGTGCTGAGTACGGTGTTCGCCTGATCCGGGATTTCTTCGGGCCAGGAGCCGTTACCGTCGTCGCTGTACACGCTCTCAGCCTTGCCGGGCTCGTAGGTGAGCTTGTGCGAGATCCAGCGGGACGCCTCCGCGCTGTTCGCGTCGGAAGTGTCGGGGGTGAAGACCGCCTGCAGCTGGGAGCCTTCGCTACCGAGCATTTCAGACCAGGTGGCGGTACCGTTCACGACCGGCAGGTCGGTCAGGAAGTAGCCATTGTTGTACAGGGTCAGGGTGCCCTTGAGGTTCTTGTTCGCGGCGGTGAAGGTGATGTCGCTGAGCTTGTCGTCGGCGTCCTTGTTCTTAGCCGGGTCAGCGTCCAGACGGTGCGGTGCCACGGACAGCACGTACTTTGCGGCGTCCAGGTCACCGACGGGTGCCGCGTTGTAGCGGTCAACGGTGGGCACGGCGGTGGGGGTGCCGTCACCGAGCACGGGCTGCATGCCGCCAACCTGCCAGACCAGCTTCGACGGCTTGGAGCTGATGATGCGGCCGTCGGTGGAGCGCGCCACGGTGCGGTAGGTGACCACATAGCGGCCGGGGCGGGTGAAGGTCGTGGTGTTGTGGGTGTGGCTACCCTTGTCGAGCAGCCAGGAGTGCCAGCCGGTGGAGCTGCTGGAGAGCATGCGGTACACGTCAGCGGGGGCGTCGTCCGGGTTGTAGCGGAAGAGCTCCATACGGCCGGGGCCCTCAACGGAGAGAATGTCGGTAGCGAACACGCCGTCACGGAAACGCTCAGTGGGCACCTTCGTGGAGGCACCCAGGCCAGCCCAGATGGGGTCCTGGTTGCCGTAGGTCAGGTGCGGTGCCATGTAGAGGGTCTGGCCGGGTTCGCCGAGGAACGCCAGGGAGGGCGAGTCGCCCAGGGTCATGGTGTACTGCGACTTGCCGTCCCTGGTGCTGTAGCCCTTGCCGACCCAGTTGACGGTCTTGTCCAGTTCGTAGGTGTCTGCACCGGTCTTGTAGGGGTTCGCCTCGTTCATGAGGACGAAGGTGCCGTTCTGCTCGTCCCAGTATGCCTTGGGGGCGTCAACGTGGCCCTTGGTGGTGACGATTTTGCCGTCGTCGGGGCCTGCTGCGGCGGGCAGAGAGGGGGCTGCGCCGGCGAGCGCGAGCAGCGCTGCGGCGGAGAGGAATGCGGCTGCGCGGCGGAGGGCGGGCTTGCCGCCGGGGACGAAGAGTGCGGGGGTGTGTGTGATGACCCGTCGTTGGGTCTGCTTCTGAGAGCTCATGATAACCTTTCTCATTTTTCTATTTCTTAGCGTAGCGCTTTTGCAAATAATTGTCATTCAGAACCTAACTGAGTATAGTGATTCTCAGAAACACGTGTGCGCCGAGGCGCGCCCAAAAACGCACACCACGTACATCCACAAAGAGAAAAACACGGCAGAGCGCACCCCGAACCCAAGAGGGAAACCGGCAACAGGCCGCCGGACCCAGCACCGGGCAAGCCCCGAAAACATCGGGTAGCGCGCCAGCCAACGAGCAGTCATCCAAGGAGCCACCATGCAAGGACGCACCAAACCCCTGAGCCTAATCAGCGCAACCACCCTCGGATGTACCCTCGCACTCGGGGCATCCCTCGCCCTGCCCCAGGTCGGCACCTTCACCGCCGCACAGGCACAGGAAAACCAGACCGGCACCCAGGCAGGTACCGAGTCGCGCGGTTACGTCAGCTACGAAGGTGACTACGTCATCGCGGGCGTACACACCGAAATGCTCAACGCCTTCCTCGACGGCAACCAGTTCACCCTCGGCACCCTCGCAGACACCGCCCCCGGCCAGCAGGGACGATTCAACCCCGCCCGCACCGTCTTCCACCTGCCCGATGTCGAGGACGCACACACCAAGGTCGTAGCAGGCTACGACTACATTGCCCCCGAAGGCACCGACATCTTCTACATTCCCTCCACCCGCACCCGCGGCCTGCTCTACCCCGGCCTCGGTGCGGAAGGAATCCGCCCCGGCGCGCTCAAGGACAACACCATCAACCTTGAACTCGTGCGCAGCAGCGTACCCGAAGGCGGCCGCGCTGAAGTCTTCACCGAATCCGGTCGCGACAACCCGCGCGTCTTCAGCACCAACGACCAGCTCGCACCGCACACCATCACCGCTGGCGGCCACGAGCACCTCAGTTGGGCATTCACCCGCGCCGGCATCTACCAGCTGACGTTCCGCGCCACCGCAACCCTTGCCGACGGCACCCCGGTCAGTTCCGAGGCGACCTACACCATCGCCGTGGGCACTAACGCTGAGGACGGCTTCAAGCTCCTGAACGCGCAGAACGCCGCAAAGGAAGCGACCAAGGACGCCACGAGCGAGGCAACCACTACCCCCGAGGCGACCTCCACCGCTACCGAGAGCGCCACCAGCAGCCCCAGTGCATCTACCTCCGCAAGTGCCGAGGCGAGTGCTTCTGCTGAGGCGAGTGCATCCACCGGTATTCGCCGCGTGGATGGATCCGTGAACGGTCAGAACGCCGCGCAGGTGACCGACCCGAACGGCGCAAAGTCTGCCACAAACGGCGAGCAGGCATCCCAGGGTGGATCCGGTGTAACCGCTATCAGCGGCACCGACAACACCAATAACGGCTCCGACAAGGGCGAAAGCAAGGACGGCAACAAGAGCGGCAACTCCCCCAGCGCGAAGGGATCCAGTGTGAAGGGCTCCAACGCCCAGAACGTCAGCGCACCCAGCAATAGCGGTAACGGCGGCGGCATCCTCTCCTCCGGCCTGCCCGGCAGCCTGAACCAGCAGTGCATCGCCACCGAGGTCCCCGCCGAAGACACCAAGGATTCCAAGGACGCTCAGAAGGACAGCAAGCAGAGCAACCAGGCAGCCCAGGCGCCGACCGGCATCCCCACCCTCGCCGTGGTTAACGCTGCCGAGCACAGCGGCCGTGAAGAAGTCACCCACGGGCACTTCGACGTGGGCCCCGTGCTCAACGGCGGCAACCTCACCAGCAGCGTGAAGGACGACCGCACCAGCCCCGCCCGCCACGTCTCCCCCGGCGCCCTCGAGTTCGTACTCAACGACGCCGCAAAGCTCAACCTGCCCGCGGGCATGGAAGACATCGCCCCGGCGGGCACCCCCGTGCACATGATTGGTGCAACCCAGCAGCAGGGCGTACCCTGGCTCGGCTGGAGCACCCAGGACCCCGAACTGCTCAAGCAGCTCGACGGCCCCGTCACCATGAGCCTCAACGGTTTTGAGGGCCCCGGCACCATGTCCACCTTCCTCTCCGGCAACTTCGGTTCCGCCGGTCAGAAGGTCTTCGATTCGCGTAGCGGCGGCTCCTTCCAGGTGCCCGCAAACACCCACCAGCACAGCAACTGGGTCTTCACTGCCGAGGGTCGCTACACCGTGACCATCGGCTGGACTGCGCGCCTGAAGAACGGTCAGCAGGTCAGCAGCGAATCGGTTCTGCACTTCACCGTCGGCAACCCCGATAACGCCCCGGCCAGCGATAACGTGCAGGGTGCGGCAGGCACCAAGCAGGACGGCGGCAACGCTAACGGCGCTAACGGCGCCAACAACGGCGGCGAGAAGAGCACCGCCAAGAACCCGCTCAACGGCACCGTGGACGAAGCCACCGGTATCGTCACCAAGCCCGACGGATCCAAGGTGCGCATCGTCGGTAAGACCGCCTCCGGCGAGGATTGCGCCTTGACCAGCCAGGAGCTCGCCACCGCCCAGAAGGCGGCCGCGGCGGGTAAGCTGCCGAACACCGGTGTGGTCATCGACCCGTTCATGGTCAGCACCTCGGTTCTCGCTCTGGCGCTGGGCGCCATGATTCTGCGTTCGGCACGCCGGAAGGGACGCCGCGGTGGCACCGCATAGCGGGCATACCGCCGGCGAGGGTTCGCACGCCTATACGCGACGCGCCGCCCTCACCCTCGCCTCCCGTGCCGCGGCGGGTGCAGGTGCCCTCGCGCTGAGCGGATGCGCCACCACCATCAATGCCTCCTCCGACCGGATGCACGTGGTCGCCACGACCCCGATTCTGGCGGATTTGGCGCAGCAGATTGCTGGCGACCGCGCCAGCGTGCACTCCCTCGTGCCCGCCGGTGCCGACCCGCACTCGTACGAGCCGAGCCTGCGCGATATCCGCGATGTCGCCTACGCCCGTTGCGCCCTGACGAACGGCCTGCTGCTGGAGCAGCGTAAGCTCACCAAGATGGTTGAGGCGAACCTGCCCGCAGGCGTTGTGTCCGTGGCGGTTGCGGAGAAGATCGAGCAGTACGGCGGCAAGCTCGAAGCCATTGTTGAGGATGCCTCCCTGGACTCCATCTGGCTGGGTTTGCGCGTTGAGGAGGGCGGGCAGAACGAGTCCGCCCCCGCCGACTCTTCGGAGGCCGGCATGCGTTTTGAGGTGCAGAGCGTGCGGGCGCACACCGCCACCGATTCCTCGAATGCGCAGCTGGCGGCGTTCATTACGCAGACCTTCGGCGCGGTGGAGATGCTGTGCGATTCGCATGCGCGCGGCGTGAACCTCACCCGCGAGGGGGACACCGCAATCCGTACCGGAGATATGGGTTCGCTGGAGCTTCCGTTGCAGGCGCATACGCACCTATCCTGGGCGTTTAGCGACGCCGGCGAGTACGCCATTGAGCTGAGTGCCACCGCGGTCAAGGCCCCGGAGTCCGTGCATTCTTCGCGCGGCACCCTGTACTGCGCGGTCGGTCGCGACCCGCAACAGTTGGTGGACCGCCTGGCGAAGGAACAGAACGTTTCTGCCGCCGAGATTAAGGTTCTTTCCGCAGGTCACGCCGATATTACGGCGCGCACCGGCGACGGCAGGCTCGTGCTCCGCGCGGATTCCTCCCAGGGTGCCGTCGAGTACGAGCTGAACCGCACCGTGGTCGCGGTCCCCTCCCGCACCCTGCAGGAGGTGCCCGCCGGCGGTAGCTACCGTTTCCTGCGGTCGGGTGCTTCGGAGCATCGCGGCCAGGTGTATCTGCTGGCGCAGGCCGTTCTGGGCAAGCACGTGCACGGCGAAATCGACCCGCACATTTGGCATTCGGTGCCGAACGCGAAGGCGAGCGTGCAGGTCATTCGTGACGCGCTTACCTCCGCCGATCCGGCGGGTGCGAGCGAGTACGCGACCCGCACCGAGCAGGTCGTCAAGGAGCTTGACACCTTGGACGCTCAGCTGCGCCAGGTCTACGGGGGCCTGCCGGAGTCGGCACGCAACCTAGTCACCACGCACGACGGCTACCGCTACCTGGCGAGCACCTACGGGTTGCACATTGCAGGTTTTGTGAGCGCCAGCGCCAGCGGCGAGCCGAGTATTCAGCAGCGTCAGCGCCTGCGTCGCACGGTCGAGGATTTGAAGGTCCCGGCGATTTACCTGGATAAGTCCACGGCGATGCGTTCGCCGGTTCTCACGGAGCTGGCTCGGGAGGCGCAGGTGCGTACCGGGGTGCTCTATTCGGACACCCTGGATGCCCAGGCCCCCCACTACGCGCAGATGATGCTGGCGAATGCTCACACGATTGCGCTGTGCTCTGGGGCTAGTTCTGGCGGCGATTCTTCGGGCGCTAGCTGCTCGGAGGCAAGCACCTCATAACCCGACTCTAAGCTACCCACAAGCTCATATAGCCATATCAGCATATAGATAATCTTTCACACACCGTTTCGGTCATGATCCAAGGAAGTCCTCATGATGAACTCAACCACCCCCTCCCGCTCCTCACGTAGCCGCGCGCTGCCCGCCCTGGCTCTGGGCGCCAGCCTCATGCTCGCGCCCCTGGGTGTGGCACACGCGGAGACCACCCCGGCAACCGCTGAGAGCGCCTCGACTCAGCCGAGCGACAGCAACCTCAGCCGCGGCGAGCGCGCCCTCACCCAGACCCTGTCTGCGGAGCAGCCGGTCGCATCCGGCCGCATCGAAATCTCCGCCGGCCACGTGGACATGGGTCCTCGTTTCAACAACGGCAAGTTTGAGCTCATGCTCCACGACGACCACGGCGAAACCCCCGTCTGGCGCAGCCTGGACGAGGTCATCTACCGCGGCAGCGATAAGGCCATCCTGGAGGTGCCGAACGACCCGCGCTATTCCTTCGTGGGTGCGCCCGCCGGTTCGAAGGTGTACGTGATTCCGCAGACCGAAACCAAGGGCGTCATCTGGCCGGGTTGGAACACCCAGGATCCGCAGCTGGTGTCCAAGCTGAATCGCGGCGTGAACCTGACCCTGGAGCAGGTGAGCGGCCCCGGCACGTTCAGCCTGTACCTGGAGAACGGCAACTTCTCGGCGCCGCAGGTGCTGTGGTCCTCGACCAAGAGTGAGCCGCAGAAGCTGTGGGTTGAGAAGAACACTCACACCCACGCGAACTGGGTATTCACCGCCCCGGGCGAGTACCTGCTGAAGGTCACCGCGAGCGCCGAGCTCTCTGACGGTTCGACCGTGTCCGATACCCGCTACCTGAAGTTTGCGGTGGGTGACTCCGCGAGCGCCGATACCCTATACGCGATGGAGGCGCAGGCGCGCGGTTCTTCGAACTCCGCTTCTTCTGCTTCTCAGGCATCCGGTACTCAGGCGTCCGGTTCTTCTTCTGCCGCCGCGGCGAGCGACCAGAGCGGTTTCCGTGCCGAGTTCACGATTTCCTGGAGTCCTATTGTCGCTGGCATCGTGGTCGTGGTGGGCGTGGGCGCGTTCATCGCCTCCCGCCGCCGCCGCTCCTCCGCTCAGCGTGAGGCACTGGATGAAGTGCGCGGTGACCGTTCGTGAGCGCGTCGGTAACAGCGGGTACTGAGCCCGTCCTCGAAATTTCAAACCTGTACGCGGGCTACGCGCGCCGCTCCATCCTCAAGGATCTGTCCCTGACCCTGGAGCGCGGCGAGTTTGCGGGTCTGATTGGCGCCAACGGTGCCGGTAAGACCACGCTGCTGCGCACCATTTTGGGCCTGATTCGCCCCGCCTCCGGGCAGGTTAGGGTGCTGGGTGAGTCGCCCCGCGCGGCGCGTGCGCACATCGGTTACGTGCCGCAGAAGCACCAGTTCCAGTGGGATTTTCCGCTGACCGTCAAGGATACGGTGATGACCGGCCGCGTGCGTGAGATTGGGTTCTTCCGCCGCCCGGCGAAGAAGGATTGGGTGCAGGTCTTTTCGGCGATGGAGCGTACCGATGTTCTGCACCTGCAGGATGCTTCCATTGCGGAGCTTTCCGGTGGTCAGCGCCAGAGGGTTCTTTTGGCGCGCGCCCTGGCGGCCGGCCCCTCCCTGCTGCTGCTGGACGAGCCGTTCACGGGCGTGGATGCACCCACCCAGACCACGCTGACCCGCCTGTACCGCGAGCTGGCGGACGAGGGCATCACGATTCTGATGTCCACGCACGACATGCTGGCGGCGCGCGAATCCTGTTCGCGCCTGTGCGGCGTGCGCGGCAATATTCACCTGGACGGTCCGGCGGCCTCCTTCAGCCTGGATCAGTTGCACACGTGGCTGCACGGCCACGACATTGAGGAGGCGCAGGGCCACGCCCGCACGGGCTTCACCTGTGCCGGTGGTGCGTTGGATGAGTACGGCCACGAACTGCCGGATTCCTGCGCTTCTTCCCCCGCCCACGCTGATACTGCTACTTCTACCGGGGGTTCCCGTTGATTACTCCTCTCGATTTTCTGGCCGATCTGTTCAACCCGTCCCTGGCGTTCCTTCCGCGCGCCCTGGCTGCGGTGCTGCTGGCCTCGGTGGTGACGGGTGTGGTGGGCTGCCACGTGATGATGCGCGGCATGGTCTTCATTGGCGATGCGGTGGCGCACTCGGTGTTCCCGGGCCTTGCGGTGGCGTTCGTGCTGGGCGGCAACCTGATGGTGGGCGGCCTGACCGCGGGCGTGGTGACGGCTATTCTGGTGGCTATTTTTAGCCAGAATCAGCGGTTGCGCGAGGATTCGGTCATCGGTATTTTCTTCGCCGCCTCTTTTGCGTTGGGTATTGTGATTATTTCCTTGGCGCCGGGCTATTCGGGGTCGGTGCAGGATTTCTTGTTCGGCTCGATTGTGGGTGTTTCGAATGAGGACATCACCAACGCCGCAATCATGGGCGCCGTGATTCTGCTGGTGCTGTGGCTGTTCCACCGGCAGATTGTGACGGTCAGCCTGGACCGCGAGAGTGCCCGCGCGATGGGCCTGCCGGTGCTCGCCCTGGACATTGTGCTGTACGTTCTGGTGACCATTTCCGTGGTGCTGGGCCTACAGACCCTCGGTAACGTGCTGGTGCTGGCGCTTCTGGTGATTCCCGCGTCGGCAGCGCGCCTGGCCTGTCGTCGACTGGGGTCGATGATGGTGTTCTCGCCGGTATTCGGCGGTATCTGCTCGATTGTCGGCCTATACCTGTCCTGGGCGTTTAACCTGCCGACCGGTGGCACGATTGTGCTGTCGATGGTGGCGACTTTTGTGCTGGTCTGGGCGGTGACGGCGGTTCGTTCGCGAGCGCGCGCCCAGCTCAAGCAGAGCTCGGAGGCAGCGGCTTAAGCCTTCAAGAGGCCCCATGCTTAAGCCTTAAGAACCAAAGAGAACACTCCGTGTAATAAAGACGCTTAATTTAACACTCCCTGTTTAATGAAAGTACAACCTATCAAACACTTCTTATAGGTTGATATCGGCAGTGATAACGTCATCGCTACCCCTTACATGAACTTCAACGGAGGAGTCAGCATGAAAGCGTATGTTTACCACGGCCCCGACCAGAAGGGCGCCTGGGAGGAAGTCCCGAACCCCACCATCCTCGAGCCCACGGACGTCATCGCACGCGTGGACACCACCACCATCTGCGGTACCGACCTGCACATCCTCAAGGGCGACTGCCCCGAGGTGGAGCACGGGCGCATCCTCGGCCACGAGGCTGTCGGCACCATCACCGAGGTGGGCTCCGCGGTAACCGATTTGAAGGTCGGCGACCGCATCATCATTCCCGCCGTGACCAGCTGCGGTAAGTGCTCCTATTGCAAGGCGAACCAGCCTTCGCACTGCCAGACCGTCGGCGGCGTTGGCTGGATTTTTGGCTACATGATTGACGGTACGCAGGCCGAGTACGTGCGTGTTCCCTACGCAGAGACCTCGGTCCACCTGGTTCCGGAGGGTCTGACCGATGAGGACGTCCTCTTCCTCACCGACGCACTGCCCACCGGCTTTGAGATGGGTATTCTCAACGGCAACACCAAGCCCGGCGATACCGTCGCCGTGATTGGTGCGGGCCCGGTGGGCCTGGGCGCGATTATGACCGCTAACCTCTGCGGTGCCGGTCGCGTCATCACCGTCGACTTCGACGAGAACCGCATGGACAAGGCCCTGGAGCTGGGTGCCACCGATAAGGTCAACGCGGCCGACCCGGACTTCATCGAGAAGATTAAGGCCCTCTCCCCCGACGGCCTGGGCGTAGACGTCGCTATCGAGGCCGTGGGCGTTCCGCAGACCTTCGAGACCTGCACCAAGATTGTTCGCCCCTACGGCAACATCGCGAACGCCGGCGTGCACGGCAAGCCCGTTGAGTTGCCGCTGAACACCATGTGGATTTCTAACGTGAACATCAACATGGGCCTGGTCAACTGCAACACCGTGGGCAACCTGCTGAACATGGTTCGCTCCGGCCGCCTGAACGCCAAGGCCATGGCGACGCACCATTTCTCCTTCGACCAGTTCGAGGAGGCCTACGACGTCTTCGGGCACGCGACCGAGCACAACGCGGTCAAGGTTGTTATCGCTCGCGAGGACGCCCCCACGTCTCGATAGGCACGCATACCGTCAAGGTCCCGGAACTCCTGTGTTGAGTGTGGGGTTCCGGTGGGATGGTTCATGACACCGTGAACGTCCCTCGATGCGCCCCCGGGTGAGAAAGGGTAGGACTCACCCGGGGAGCGGATCCCCCGTCCGCGGTAGCGGACGGCTCGAAAGACGTGATGCGCCCGCCGGCTACCCGGCGAGATGGCCGGTACGATGCACGACGAGCGCATCGATAGGCTCTTCTGGAACGCGCGGTACCTCCGATTTCGCGCGTCCCCGAAGAGAATAAAGAAAAGGGTCGTACGCTTACGGTTCAACGGCGAACTCGTAGGCTGCGACCCTTTTCTCATGCCCGGATTCCGGCACTGCGGGGATTTTCTGTGCCCCGGGGTTTTTCTGTGTTCCGGGCGGCTATTTAGTTTTTGGGCTTCTCAGCGCCGGGTTCCTCACTGGCGGCATCGTGCGGGATGCGGGTGAACGCCTCCGTGGGGTCGTCTGCCCCGGATACGGCAACTGCTGCGGCGGAGGGTTCGGTGGCACTTCCAGTGACGGGCTCGGTGGGTGCATCAGCCGGATCCTCGGCAGGCGCTTCAACGGGCACCTCCGCAACGATGGGCTCCTCCGAGGCGGGTACCTCCGGAGCCTTCTGCGCATCCTCCTGCTTATCCTGAGCCGGAGTCTCTACGGGCTGCCCAGAAACACCCTGCTCAGTAGCTACCGGCTCACCGTGCGCGGAATCCTTCTGCTCATCCTTGTGCGCGTCCTTATGTTCGAGCGTGTAGATGATGCGCGGTTCCAGACGCTCGAAGCCAATCTTGGAGCGCACCCAGTTCACCATCCGGTCGATACGGTCCTCACCCTCGGTAGTTTCAACAATCCGGTAGTTACGCGGCAACATCACGCTATCACTGAGCACGCGCGGGTACTCGTCGATCTCCTGGATACCCGCCATGTACATATTTTCGCGGAACTGGTGGGCGAACTCCTGCTGGCCAAGGAACAGCTGGTCGGCGTAGGTTTTAGCCGCCAGGCGCTCGCTGTAGGCGTGGGCCGAGTCGCGGGAGTTCTTCTTGGACCCGTAAATATCCCAGAAGTAGAAGTACACGTTGTTCGCGATAATGGCCGAGATGATGCGGTTCTGCAGGATGACGAGGGCACCCACGGCGGCCGCGCCCAGGATGAGGAGTATCACGGCCAGCGGGGAGAGCGCAAAGTCAGACAGGTCACCACGGTGGTTCGTGAAGAGGCCAATCAGGTAGGCGATGGTGACCACGATGATGGGCACGCCGATGAAAATCACGGCCAGCGGAACCCAAATGTACAGCAGGGCACGCAGAATCAGGCGGTAGTAGCTAATTGAGTCGCCCATCTGGATGGGGGTGGGCTTGACCGAGGAGTGGGCGCGCTTCATGAGCAGGCTAAAGATACGGTTGCTATCGATGCCGACCTTACGCAGCTTCGATTCTAGGGAGGCGCGCTTGAGGAAGACCCGGTAATTCTCCAGGACGACGCGCTGATCGGAGGTCAGCTCATCGGCGGGCGGCAGGGCGCTAATTTCCATGCCGGCTTCGGTGAGGAGCTTGCTCCACAGTTCCAGTCGCGCCAGCTCGGAGGGCTTTGCCGCCGCCTGCGCCTGATAGTTCTTATAGGAGATGAAGATGGTGCTGGCACCGATCAGCAGGGTGATGAAGGGTGCAATCCAGTCTTTGAGTCCCATTCCGGCCTTTCTCGTTGAACGCGTGTACCGGGGTTTCGGTCGCCCCGGGTTCCGCGCGCACGCGGCCCGGGCGTTGCCTCGGGTGCAATATCTTCCGGATTCTACCGTACCACCCGCACCTGTGACCGGCTGTGCGCGGGCTAGAAAATCCGCATGACGGGTCGCCGGTTCGCGCGGCACCTCCGGGTAACGCAACGCCGCCCGCGCCGGCTTCCGAAGAAGGCCGGGGCGGGCGGCGGACCCATGACGAACGGGGGGGGCGATATTAGTGCTCTGCGGGCTTCATTTCGCGCGGTGCCTTGCGGATCATGAGGTAACTGATAACAGCCATAACACCCATGAGCACGGCGCTGAACGCGGAGCTCAGCACCACGCCGGAGTCGAAGGCGGCAAATGCGGAGGAGAGCAGCTGATTTGCCTGCTCGCCACCCACCTGGCTTGCGACCGTCACGGCACCGCCGAGGGTTTCGTGGGCGTTATCGGCGAGAGTCTCATCCAGACCGGCGGGCACGACCACGTTCGCACGGTAGACGGCGGTGAGCATACCACCGATGATGACGGCACCGAGCACCGCACCCGTCTCGTAGGAGGTCTCAGAAATCGCGGATGCCGCACCCGCCTTACGCGGCGGAACGCTGGAGAGCATCAGGTCGTTCGAGATGGTCTGAGCAATACCGATACCGGTACCGAGCACGATGAAGATCAGGATAATGACCACGTCGCTGTGCGCACCCAGGAAGGCGAGCACCGCGAACGCGGCAGCGTTGAGCGCCAGGCCGAAAGACACCACCTGCGCCGGGTGGAAGTGCACCGCCACGCGCGCAATCACCAGACCGGCGATAATGGTCGCCAGGGTGCCGGGAATCAGCAGCATACCGGCGTACATGGGCGGCAGGCCGGAGACCAACTGCAGGTGCTGGGAGGCGAAGTAGATAAAGCCAACGTCCACCGTCATGGAGATGAGGTTCGCGGTAATCGCCCCGGTGAACACGGTGTTGCGGAAGAGGCGCACATCCAGCATGGGCTGAATGTCGTTCTTCTCGCGGTTGAGCTGACGCAGCACAAACAGAACGATGAAGCACAGACCGGCAAGGATGGTGCTAATAGCCACCGCATCGAAACCGGTTTCGGAGGTGTGAGTCAGACCGAAGGTAATACCGGTCATGCCGGTCATAATCAGCAGGATGCTCAGCGGATCCACCGGGCTGGGATTCGGGTCCTTAGACTCGGGCACCATAATCGGGGCAAGAATCAGCAGAGGAATCAGAATCGGCACAGCGAGCAGGAACACCGAACCCCAGTCGAAGTGCTCCAGCAGGAAGCCACCCACAATCGGGCCCAGCGCCGCACCGGCGGAGAAGCCCGAAGCCCACACGGCAATAGCGATGCGGCGCTCGGTCGCGTCCACAAAGATATTGCGAATAATCGACAGGGTTGCCGGCATGAGCATCGCACCGAAAATACCGAGCAGGGCACGGGCAACCACGAGCATCAGTGCGGAGGGCGCGAACGCCGCGAGCGCAGAAATCGCCGCGAAGCCGGTCGAACCGATGAGCAGCAGCTTACGGCGGCCGATGCGGTCACCGATAGCGCCCATGGGCACGAGCAGGGCGGAGAGCACCAGCGGGTAGGCATCAACGATCCACAGCTGCTCCGCGGAGGAGGGGCTCAGCGCCTTAGCGATTGCGGGCACCGCGAAGGCAAGCACCGTGTTGTCGATGGAGACCAGGAGCACCGGGAGCATGAGCACGCCGAGTGCCGCCCAGCGCTTGGTCTTCTGGTCGGGGGCGTGAATGGGCAGAGCCGTGGTGTGCGGATTGTGATTCGTCATGAAGTGTTTCGTGCGTCTATAAAGTGTTGGCTGATTTGGCGGACGCGGGCGCGGCATCAGCTCGGTATGTCTTTTGGACTAGTTATTTTAGTGAGGTTTTCGGGGCTTACCCGGAGGTTTTAGGGGTCCGGGCGGGTCCATAAACGAAGATTAACTATACCAACTGGACGGTATAGTTTCAAGCGGTTAGACTGGTACCCATGACCACCCCCAACCACCGCAAACAGCGCGCCAACAACTCCCGCGAACACATCCTCGACACCTACGTCGACCTGCTGATTCGCTCGGGAGAACGCGCCGCAACCCTCGACGCCGTCGCCACCGCCGCCAAGGTCTCCAAGGGCGGACTACTCTACCATTTCTCCTCCAAGAAGGCGCTCCTTGAGGCGCTCGCAGAACGCACCCTCACCCTGGCTGAAGAGGACTTCGCGGCGATGGAGCAGGCACCCGAGGGGGCAAGCGCCTACTACATCAATTCCTCCACGCCGGATAACACCCCGTTCGACCGTGCCCTCATTGCCCTCAGCCGCCTGGCTCAGAACAATAATGAGCTCGCCCAGCAAACCCTAGCCCGTGTACAGGAGGGGTGGCACTCGCTCATTCTTGCCGAGCTCGGCGACGAACGCATCGCCCGCGCCGTGCTACTTCTGGGTGACGGAATGTACTACAACGCGGCCTTCGGGGGCGGCTCCGCCAACCCGCAGACCGCCGACATGCTCAAATCCGACCGCGCCGCACTGGAACGCGCACTGCAGGTGCTCAAGGCCACAGTGATTGCCAATTAACGACCCCCGCATGTGCGACTACCCCGATGAAAACCCGGGTACCGACAGGCACCGAGGGTTTAAACTGAAGTGATACGTCATCACCCCAACCAAGGAGTTCCCATGATTTTTATTGCCGTGAAGTTCCCCGTCAAGCCCGAATACGCTGACCAGTGGATTGAGAAGACCCGCGCCTTCACCGAGGCAACCCGCGCCGAGGAAGGCAACAAGTTCTTCGAGTGGTCCCGCAGCGTTGAGGACCCGAACGAGTTCGTTCTGCTCGAGGCTTTCAACGATGACGCCGCTGGCCCGCACGTGAACTCTGACCACTTCCAGCAGGCTCTGAAGGACATGCGCCCCATGCTGACCGCAACCCCGAAGATTGTTTCTCGCCTGGTTGACGGCGAGGGCTGGGACGCTATGGGCGAGCTGCAGATCGACTAGTCTGCACCGCTGGTATGCACCCTAGAATTGCATAGTTAGACCCTCGAGCGCCCCTCCGTACTGTTCTTGTGGACAGGCAGGAGGGGCGCTTTCGCGTGCGCCACACCTGAACTTTTTCCCCTTGACACAGCACAGATGATGCACGTTTTCTGGGTACTAGGCACCTTGCGTGCATTTTTACCCTATTAACCCCTTAAAATGAGTAGAGTATGCACACCTATCGATACCCATTCGCACAGGAGGCCTGAATGAGCATCGCATCTGAGCCTCTTCCCGGCGCAGTCGCCGTTGAAGAGCACAACGACGTGGACCACTCTTCCGTATCCCTCGCCGTTTCAACCGTTATCCTAGCCCTGCGCCCCAAGGAGAACGAGACCCACCCGACCCTGTGGCTACCGCTGGTTCGCCGCCTCCGCGAGCCCTACAAGGACCAGTGGGCGCTACCCGGCGGCCCCCTTAAGCCGACCCTCTCCCTGGAGGAGGCGGCCGGCTTTACCCTGAAGCGTGCCACCAACCTGGAGCCCGGCTACCTGGAGCAGCTCTACGCGTTCGGCGACGTTCTGCGCGCCCCCGAGGCACGCGCCGCCCGCCTGAGCGGCGCCCCGGTTCCCACCCCCGCCGCCGATCACGAGCGCGTGGTGTCCGTGGTGTACTGGGCGTCGATTCCCGCCACCGAGGTCGCGAACACCCGCGTGCACGAGAACATCCGCTGGTTCCCGGTGGATGAGCTGCCCGAGCTCGCCTTCGACCACAACGAAATCATTGAGTACGCACTCTACCGCCTACAGAACAAGGTCGAGTACTCGCGTATTGCGCACTCTTTCTTGGGTGAGGAGTTCACCCTGGCGCAGCTGCGTGAGGTGTACGAGGCAATTCTGGGCCGCACCCTGGATCCGGCGAACTTCCGCCGCCAGATTGCGGCGTCGAAGTCGATTATTGACACCGGCCGCCGCGTGGAGGGCACCCGTCACCGCCCGCCGCGCCTGTACCGTTACAACGACGCTCAGGCGTACGCGGATGCGGGCCCGCTGGGCATGTACCGTGAGCGCCACGAGGCGTAATAGCCTTTCGCGTGTTGTACGCGCGCAGATTTAATGCCTAAGATTTAATGCTTTAAAGGAGGGGTGGCACCGATTGGTGTCACCCCTCCTTTTGCGTTCTCTAAGGGGTATCGGTACTTGTCGGGCAGTTTTGTGGGAGGGTGTTTGACTCAGCACCCACACGATTCCTATGCTGGATTCATCAGCTCTCTTCCTGCACTACCCCATTGCGAGGGTAGCTACGGAGCTGAACGTATCGTTTGACCGAAGCCACCCAAGGCGCGACCGGGGTGGTATTCGGAATCTAGGAGGCATCAAAGAAATGACCCACCGAGCATAAGCCCGGACTCAGAAGAATTTTTCGCGCGCTCACGCAGCAGCTCTACGGACACGTTTCCTACGTATTCCAATCAGCGCGCACGCACCCGGGCACAGGTACATCCACCGTTACGCTCGGGTTTTTTCGCGCCTTTTTTGGGGCGATCCTCTTACCGCCACGCGCTCAGCATAGGCACCCAAACCGCCGGCACACTACTGCAACGCACCACCGTCGGAGTTTGAGAGCACCCGAGCATCCATACCTCAAGGAGCTCGTATGACACACGTACTTCAGCCGCAGGCGACCTTTCCCCGTTCCGCTTCTTCCCGCGATGCCCGCTCGCACGCCACTTCCCACGCGGCGGCGCACGTTAGTATCGCCCATCTACACTTTGCGCACCCGAGCCAACCTCCACTGTTTGTGGACCTTTCGGCGGTGTTTTCGGTACCTCTAACCGGACTCATTGGTGATAATGGTTGCGGAAAAACAACCCTTATGAGGTTGATTTTGGGTGATTTGACCCCGAGTTCCGGTTCTTTGGCGGCACCGGCACGCATGGCGTATCTACCTCAGGATTTGGGTCTGGACCGGGAGCAGACCCTCGCCGAGCTCTGCGGAATCTCCGAGATTCTGCGGGCGCTACAGGCGGTGGAATCCGGCGAGTACTCCCCCGAACTCTATGAGACCATCGGGGATAACTGGGACGTTGAGGAGCGCACCCTGGCGGCTCTTGCGACCTACGGTTTCACCCCGGCGGCACTGATTGATCGAGACAACCCGGAGGCGATTCGGGCACTCTTTGCCCGCAGCATGCGCAGTTTCTCCGGTGGCGAGGCAGTCATTGCCGCGCTTGGCTCGCTGATGATTTCTGACCCCGAGTTCATTCTGCTCGACGAGCCGACGAACAACCTGGACTCCGCGGCGAAGGCTCAGCTCTTCACCGCGTTGGAGGCGCTACCCTGCCCGGCGCTCATCATCAGCCACGACCGCGATCTTCTGGAGCGTGTAAACGTGATTGCGGAGCTTCACTCCGATCGTCAGGGGCTGGCGCATCTGCGCCTCTTCGAGGGTAACTACAGCACCTACCGGCAGGCATTGGAGACCGAGCAGCAGGCAGCTCAGCGTCGTGTGAGCGAGGCGAAGAACCGGGTGCGTTCGGCGCATCGCGAGTGGGTGCAGGCGCAGGAGATTATCTCGAAGAACATGGCACAGGTCTGGAAGGACGACCAGCCGGACACGATTCTCGACCTCGCCAAGGACGCCTCACGTCAGGCGGCGGCAAAGCTTCGAGTTCTGCGCATCGGCAAGCAGGAGCAGGCTCAGGAGGCATACCAGAACGCCCAGGATGAGGTGCGCGTGCAGGAGAAAATCTATGCCGAGCTGAGCCAGCAGCCCCTACCCGCAGGACGCAAGGTGCTGAAGCTGCACAGGGTTGATTCCCGCCGTGTTGATTCTCGGGTTTCACGTGAAACATTTGCCGTTCAGCAACCTTCTAAGGTTGATTCTCTGCATTTTTCACCCATTGAGGCTGATAGCGAGTGCAATCAGGGAACCCCGGCGGAGCACCCCGAACACCTGATTCTCAGCGGCCCCGAGCATCTGCGCATCACCGGTGCAAACGGTAGCGGCAAGACCACCCTCCTCGAGGCCATCGCCCACGCACAAGACCCGGAGTACCGCTCCCCCGTGCAGCCCGCCTACCGCGTCGACTATTGCCTCGAGGGGGCCTACATTCCCCAGCGCATCACCCTCGACCCGGAGCTCACTCTTCTGCAGTGCGTGCAGCGGGCTAACCCCGGCGTGAGCGAACAACACCTGCGTGATCAGCTGGCGCGCCTGCTCTTCCGCCGAGAGAGCGTGCACCACAAGACCGGCGAGCTCTCCGGTGGTGAGCGTTTCCGTGCCGCGGTGGCGCAGGTGCTTCTGGCCGACCCGGTGCCGCAACTTCTCATGCTGGATGAGCCGACGAATAACCTCGATATTTCCTCGGTGGACTGGCTGGTGCAGGCACTCGAAGCATACACCGGCGCGCTCATCGTGGTGAGCCATGACGAGGATTTCTGCCGCCGCATCCGCATTGACCGCACGCTGGCGTTCTAGGGTTCCACCCCTGGAGCAACATCTGAATACAACGAACGGGTGCCCGGCACCTCCGAATATTGGAGGCGCCGGGCACCCGTTTCAGTTACCTCACCGCGGCTACTTCACCGCGCTGACGAAAACTTAGATTAGAGAACCAGGCCCTTGGTCTGGGACACTGCGCGCTCGAAGCGAGCCTGAACATCTGCCCAGTTCACAATGTTCCAGAATGCCTTGACGTAGTCGCCCTTGACGTTCTGGTAGTCCAGGTAGAATGCGTGCTCCCACATATCCAGCTGCAGAACGGGGATCAGTGCAACGGAGATGTTGCCCTGCTGATCGTAGAGCTGCTCGATAATGAGGCGCTTGCCGACGGTGTCCCACGCGAGGATTGCCCAGCCGGAGCCCTGGATGCTCAGTGCAACGCTGGTGAAGTGCTCGCGGAACTTGTCGAAGGAGCCGAAGAACTCGTCGATTGCTGCTGCCAGCTCGCCAGTGGGCTTGTCGCCACCCTCGGGGGACAGGTTGTTCCAGAAGATGGAGTGGTTGGTGTGGCCACCCAGGTTGAATGCCAGGTCCTTGGAGAGCTTGGAGATGTTGCCGTATGCACCGTTCTCGCGTGCCTCTTCAAGCTGTTCGAGAGCTGCGTTAGCGCCTGCAACGTATGCTGCGTGGTGCTTATCGTGGTGCAGCTCCATGATCTTTGCGGAGATGTGGGGCTCGAGCGCCGCGTAGTCGTAGGGGAGCTCGGGGAGGGTGTACTTTTCAGCCATGATGATGCCTTTCATTAGAAAACTTGGCTTGTATTAAAGATTACCAGCGTAGCGTTTACTTTACTTTTCATGAGTTGGGGAGCGTCACATTTATGTAAGACCTCGCTCGAGCCTGTGGATTTTAAGTAAAGACCTTTCCCCACACCTGTGGATAATCCTGTGTATCAACAGGATTTTCAGGTTCGGCACCCTATTCTGCCTTGAAATATCGGGGTATGCACTCATGTGAATAACAGTGCTGTAAGTTCTCCACACTGTGGAAAACTTCTGTGGATAACATCCTATTTTGGGGATGTGCGGGGGATAAACTACAGAATTTTCGCCCTCATTCGAGGCGTTTTTCCTTCTACTAGCCAAAATATTGAGTGCCAACAGGGCCGCCGAGCGATCTTACGCGCCTCCTTACGCCGGAGGCGGTGGATTAAGTGCACAGGGTTATCCACAACTGTGGAGAAAATCTACATCCGCGGATTTAAAGGCGAGAAACCTTTCGGTTTAAGAATTCCCCCTCGGTTTTAACGAGCGCAGAAGCCTGTAATTACAAGAATTTTCCAGCCGCCCAGAATTTTTAAGGCACATCGGTCCCCCTGCGCAGGGAGCAAGAATCACACGCATGTAAGTTCTCCACACTGTGGAAAACTCCTGTGGATAACCTCTTTTCCGACAGGAACGGGGGGAGACAAGATTGGGGAGACGTACCCCCGGAACGCCAGGGAATCAAACTACCCCGAGGAGCCGCACCAGAGTGCCAAATTTCCGTCGACGCCGACGTCGGGGCGTAAAGGGCAAAAGAAAAGAGCATCCCGCGGTGGGATGCTCTTGAGTGAGTGATAGAGAAACGCAATTAAAAAGATACGGTACGGAATGCAGCCCAACCACGAACTGCATCCGCACCGCACATCCGTCGGTAGAAATACGAGTTACTCGTACACCGACGACAATCACCGATAAATAGAGAGTCGAACCTATCGAAGCGAGCTTCCGGTCTCGCCTCGGAGGCTTCCTTCGACCCCGTTATGTAACCAGTGTACACGGTTTCATAACGTCTGCAAACCTAAAACCGGGGGTTTTTTAAAAAATTTGTTATCGTTTTGTTATTTTTCACCCAGGGCAAGTTCTTTGCACTCTCCAGAATTTTCATCAATACCCCTAAAATCCTTGATATTTCGCGGAAGTTGCCTGGTGGGCCCAAGATGATTTTTGAGTCATTCTCGTTTATACTTGCGGTGGAAATCTTTTTATAAGTGTCTTGAGTCACTAGGCAGATTGCTGTTTTTGCACTTGATGCTCATAAATCGACAACCCTAGCACCCTCCTAAAAATTAGCACCAAAGTGTCAAGCATTACTTGACCGTACCAATTTCAACCTTGAGCGGTTGTTGCTTCGCTACAATGGGTGCCAACCACACCACATCTCTCCCTCGGAGAGTTCCTATTCGATAAAATTCACATCCGATAAAAGAGGAACCGATTCCGTGTCCACACCGACCACACCGCAGCAACCGGACGGCACTGCAAGCCTTGAGTCTCCGCGCTGGCTCTCTGCCGAAGAACGTGAGGGCTGGCTCTTTATCAGCTCCATCATCTTTAACCTCACCCGCCGCCTCGAGAACCAGCTTCAGAGCGAGGCCGGCATTAGCTTCGTCGAGTACATGGTGCTCGCAATGCTTTCCGAGTCAGACGACCTCTCTCTGACCATGACCGAACTGGCCATCACCACAAATACTCTCCCCGCGCGCCTCTCCCGCGTGGTGGCCCGCCTCGAGAAGGACGGATACGTGCGCCGCTCCCTCAGCGCGGAAGATCGCCGCGTCAGCATCTGTCACCTCCTGCCGGCCGGCCAGAAGAAGGTTCAGGAAGTAGCCCCCGGCCACGTCGCTGAGGTGCGCCACCAAATTTTTGACCACCTCACACCCCAGCAGGTCAAGCAGCTTGCGGAGATTGGCGAGGCAGTCCTGGGCGACACCCCCTCGAATGTCATCTCGATTGATGCACTGCAGCGTGGGGACTACCCCACACAATAACCTCCTCCGCCTTCGGGTAAGATTCGCCCCGGGCGAGAGTTGAGAGAACCAGAGATAAGGCACATTCCTCACTGGGAACGTGCCTTATCTCTTTAATAGATTTCTTAAATAGGCTCTTGCAGTCGCGAGCGCTGCGGTACGCGCGAACCTTAAAACCGCTTAAAGTTGCCCCGAGCATCGATACATGCGAAGAATTTTAAAAAAATTTTTTGCGGTATCACGTACCGCTTTGAAATGTCGGATGACCGGCTGTCGGGCGCCGGGGCATCATGCATATACGCGGGATGTTGGGGTGTCTAATGCCGCTTTAAACCGCGAAATCTCAAGGAAACACACCCAATACCACTCAATCCAAAGAAAGTATTCGGGGCATCCGCACTAAGGGTTGTGGCGACAATATGTCAGGGGTACCTCATCTGCCCCACCGATTAGCCTTTTCTCTCTGTACACGCCCCACAGTACCCCGTACGATAAATACCAACAGGTTGCACCGCGCCATCCCGGCGCCTAAAAGCAACCACCATATAAGGAGAAACCATATGTCCAAGTCTTTCTACGACCTTCTGAATGAGCAGATCGGCCACGAGTTCGCAGCATCCCACCAGTACCTGTCCATGGCTATCTGGCTCGACGGTGAGGACCTGCCCCAGCTGGCTAAGTTCTTCTACCGCCAGTCCCTCGAGGAGCGCGAGCACGCACTCATGATGGTTCAGTACAAGCTGGACCGCGGCCACAAGGTCGAGATCCCCGCTGTTCCCGCCGTCAAGAACGACTTCGAGAACGTCCAGGAAATCGTTGACATGTCCCTGGCACAGGAGAAGGTTGTCACCGGCCAGATCGAGGCACTGTTCTCCGCAGCACGCGCTGAGAACTACGCACTGGGCGAGCAGTTCATCCTCTGGTTCCTGAAGGAACAGGTTGAGGAAGTTGCAACCATGGAGACCCTCGTAACCGTTGTAAAGCGCGCAAACGGCAACCTCTTCGACCTGGAGAACTACGTTGCCCGCGAGCTGGGCGACGACCACGGCCAGGAGTCCGGCGCACCCGCCATCGCAGGTGCCTAATCTCGTATTCGTGCGGCTAGGCCCCTAGTCGACCCCGCAGAATACCTGCAGAATCTTTAACGTTCCGCCCTCACCGCATACCGCGGCGAGGGCGGAACGTTTATGCATTTAACACCTGAAAACTCACCACAGTGCACCGTCCAGGAGCTAAAAGCCGCCAGCGGATACTCGAATACTCATACAGTGCAGAGTAAACTTAAAAGCCTTAGATGCCGCATAATATCGCGGCAGAAAGAGGAGAGAATGACTCACACCAACCCAGATACCCTCAGCCGCGGCTCATATAGCAACTCACGCCGCGTAGCCGACATTCTGCGCGCAGAATCCGTCGGCGGTACCGTCTTGCTCATCGCAACGGTGCTGGCAGTAGTACTCGCCAACACCCCCGCCTCCACCTTCTACTTTGACGTGCGAGACACCGTGGTCGGCCCGGCTATCCCCGGTTTCAACCACCTGCAGATGAGCATCGGCACCTGGGCGGCGGACGGCCTGCTCGTCGTTTTCTTCTTCCTCACCGGCCTGGAGCTGAAGAAGGAATTCGTGATTGGTGACCTCAAGTCGCCCTCCACCGCAATTGTGCCGATTGCGGCTGCTTTCGGTGGCGTCATCACCCCCGCAATTATTTACGCGGCGATTAACTTCGGTAGCCCCAGCGCTCTGCACGGCTGGGCTATCCCCACCGCAACCGATATTGCGTTCGCGGTGTCTGTTCTCGCCGCCGTGGGTACTTTCCTCCCCTCGGCGATGCGCGTCTTCCTGCTGACCCTGGCTGTTGTCGACGACCTCATCGCAATCTGCATTATCGCGATTTTCTACACCAATAACTTCCACGGCGAGTACCTGCTCTTCGCGCTGATTCCCCTCGCCCTTTTCGCGTTCATCGCCTACCGCGGTGAGACCATGCTGCACCTGAAGCCTCTCGCCGCATGGGTTCTGCTGTTGCCCCTGGGCATCATCACCTGGGCACTCTTCCTCGAGTCCGGTATTCACGCCACCATTTCCGGCGTGGTTCTGGGCTTCCTGGTGCCCGTGAAGATGTCCGCACGCTCCGAGGCAGCGCACGCAGAACACGGCCTGGCAGAGGTACTGGAGCACCGCTTCCGCCCCCTCTCTACCGGCATCTGCGTGCCCATCTTCGCGTTCTTCAGCGCGGGTGTGGCTGTGGGCGGCTTTGAAGGCCTCGGACGCGCCCTCACCGACTCCGTGGCGGTCGGCATCATGGTTGCGCTGGTTGCAGGTAAGACCATCGGTATTTTCGGTACTACCTGGCTCGTGACTCGCTTCAAGAACGCTAACCTCGACCCGGACGTCGCCTGGATTGACGTGGTCGGTCTGGCTGCAACCGGTGGTATCGGTTTCACCGTGTCTCTGCTGGTCGCTGAGCTGTCCTTCCCGCACGGCTCTCCGCACACCGAGGACGCCAAGATTGCGATTCTCGTCGGCTCCGTGCTCGCCGCAATTGTTGGTGCCATCATCCTGTCTCGCCGTAACAAGCACTACCGTGCCCTGGCTGAGAAGGAAAGCGTGGACGCTGACGACAACGGCATCCCCGACGTCTTCGAGGGAACCTACCGTGACCCGAAGACCGAGCCGAAGGCCTAAAACGCTCACCCGCTACACCCCGATTCCCAGCCGAAGATAACCATGTCTCACCGCATCGAAACCACCGAAAACCACGCTCCCTGCGGGGACCGTCGCACGACGGACAACCCCGCTGAACGCGCGGAATACGTAGCGGATGGGCATGCTCGCCACCGCTCAACCAGCAGGAGGCGGCAGAAACTCGCCGTCCCCTCCCGGTACGCGGAAATTTCGGCACGCTGGGTTATCGGGGTGTACTCGTTTGCCGCGATTCTCACCTCGTTCGCGTGGATTCTCTCGCCGCTACGCCACGGCCGCGGGTTCACCTGGTGGGAGGTCATTGCCGACCTGTTCAACATCCCGTCCACGCACACTCTGCCCAGCGCCATCACCCTGATTGTGGTGGTTTCCGGGCTTATCGCTCGTAAACGCGCCGCCCTATACGTCGTCATTGCCTTCCAGATTTTCGGCGCTCTCCTGGCCTCGCACAGCGCTTTCACTCTCTTTTTTCCCGCCGGCATTATGCCCAAGGACCGGCTCTTCTCCTCGAGCATCGACACGCTCTCGATTCTGTGCGCCGCGCTGCTGGTTCCCTTCCTCGTGACGATTCGTTCGGCATTCCCCGCGCGCGTGGGGCGCCTCTCCTGGGCCGGGGCCCTGGCGACCGCGGTGGGCGGCATCGCCCTCACGACCCTCGCCCTGTGGTACCTCTGCCGGGTGGGCTGGTGGCCCGAGCTACGCCACGTCTCAGTGTGGGAGTTGCTGCTGCACGGGCTGGGCATCGAGCGTATGCATCCGGGCTTGTGGTCCGCAGACCTCGTGGGCTTTATCGCCTCCGTCGGCGATGGTCTCTTCCTCGTGCTGGCTCTTTACCAGCTGGCCCGCGGGTACCGCGCCCCCGATGAGTGGGATGGCGAGAAGGAGCTACAGATTCGCGCCCTGCTACAGCACTACGGCGCAAACGACTCCCTCTCCTATTTTGCGACCCGCCGCGATAAGCAGGTTATCTTCTCCTCCGACCGCAGGGCGGCCATCACTTACCGCACGGTGGGTTCGGTGTGCCTGGCTTCCAGCGACCCCGTGGGCGATCCGCACGCCTGGCAGGACGTCATCGAACGTTGGATGCTGCAGGCCCGCAGCTACGGTTGGGTTCCAGCGGCCCTGAGCGTCAGCGAGGCCGGTGCGCGCGCCTATAGTCGGGCGGGCCTGAGCGTGCTTCAGATGGGCGAGGAGGCGGTGCTCGAGACCGACCGATTCACCCTCAACGACACCTCGATGCTCGCGGTGCGCCAGGCCGTTCAGCGTGTGCGACGCGGCGGGTACGGCGTGCAGATTCGCCGCTACTCCGAGCTTGACGATACCCAGAAGCAGCAGATCCAGCACAATATCGAGGCGTGGCGGCACGGTCGCGTGGAGCGCGGCTTCTCCATGGCGCTGAATCGCGTCAATGATCCGGCGGATCAGTCCACGGTTCTGGTATCGGCCCACGACGGGGAGGGCCGCCTGGTGGCCCTACTGTCCTTCGTGCCCTGGGGCCCCACGGGGCTCTCTCTGGATGTCATGCGCCGCTCCCCCGAGGCCCCCAACGGGGTGGTGGAGTTCATCGTGGCCTCCCTCATGGAGCAGGCCGCTTCACTCGGCGTGCGCAGGGTGTCCCTGAATTTCGCGATGTTTGGGCAGATTTTCGCCGCGGCCGACCGGGTGGGTGCCTCGGCGTGGAATCGTTTCGCTTCCCGTTCCCTGGGCGTGCTGGACCGTTTCTTGCAGCTGCGTCGCCTGTATCGCTTCAACCTGAAGTTCTCCCCGCGCTGGGTACCCCGCTACCTTGCTTGCGAGCCGACGCTGGCGCTTGTGAACGTTGCGGTTGCGGCGAGCGTGGCGGAGGGCTTCCTGCCGGATCTGTCCGCCCGACGCTCGCGGGAGGAGCATCGCACGTTGAGCGAGGGTGAGCTGGTTCTTCTGCGCGAGATGCAACAGGTGCGCGCCGAGGAGCACCCGCAGGTGCCCCGTAGCCAGCAGACGCAGCACCGCCTGCGCCACCTGCAGGAGCTGCGCGATGCCGGCATGAACCCGTACCCCATCGAGGGTGAGGATGTCACCAAAACCCATGGTCGGGATGGCTCTGTTATGGTGCTCAGCGTGCCCGAGGCCCTCAATATATTCTCCCACCAAAATATTCCCGGAAAAGAATATACTGTTTCGGGTCGCGTTCGCGCTCTGCGTGACCACGGTGGAGTCCTCTTTGTGACGCTCTTTGAGGCCGGTAAGACCCTGCAGGTCATCCTAGAGCGTGAGCTCGTTGGTGAGAAGCTCCTAACCCTCGCCTCCCGAGCTCTCGATACCGGTGACCTCATCGAAACCACCGGCACCTACGGCACGAGCCGCACGGGCACCCCCTCGCTCATCGCCTCCGGATGGCGCATGGCCGCTAAGAGCCTGCACCCCATCCCCTTCGATTCCTTCACCGACCCCGAGGCCCGCCTGCGCCGACGCTCGACCGATCTGATCGTGAATCCCGATCAGATGCACAACCTGCGCCTACGCACGGCGGTTATCAAGGCACTGCGCGCGCGTCTGGATGCCGAGGGCTTCCTCGAGGTCGAGACCCCCATCCTGCACACGGTGCACGGCGGGGCGAGCGCACGCCCCTTCCGTACCTACATCAACGCCTACGGCGAGGATCTGACGCTGCGCATCGCCCCCGAGCTGTACCTCAAGCGCCTGGTGGTTGGCGGTAGCGGCCCGGTGTACGAACTGGGCCGAGACTTCCGCAACGAGGGTGCGGACGCAACCCACAACCCCGAATTCACGGTGCTGGAGGCGTACCGCCCCCACGCCGATTACGTGCAGATGCGCCAGCTGACCGAGCGGCTCATCAAGGACGCCGCGCGGGCCGTGTTCGGCACGGTTCAGCTGCCCCTTGGCCCCAAGTCCTCGTCGGAACGCGTGCTGACGGATGTTTCGGGCCCCTGGCGCGTGGTTTCGGTGTGCGATGCCCTTTCGGAGGCGCTGGGCCGCCGCGTCGACCTGCAGACAGATTTCGAGGAGCTCCTGGCCCTCGCGCAGCGTCACGGGGTGCGCGTCCATGAGGGCATGGGGCCGGGCGCCATCATCGAGGAGCTGTACGGCGAGTTGGTGGAGGCCGTCACCGTGGAGCCGACGTTCTACACGGATTTCCCGGCGGAAACGAGCCCGCTTGCGGCTCCGCATCGTAGCGTACCGGGCCTGGCGGAGCGCTGGGACCTGGTCATTAACGGCATGGAGATGGGGTGCGCCTACTCGGAACTGACGGATGCCCTCGTGCAGCGTGAGCGTCTGACGGAGCAGTCGCTGAAGGCCGCCGCGGGTGACCCGGAGGCGATGGAGGTGGATGAGGACTTCCTGTACGCCCTGGAGACGGGTATGCCCCCGACCGGCGGCCTGGGCCTGGGCGTTGATCGCCTTGTGATGCTGCTGGCCCAGACGCAGATTCGCGGCGTGCTTTCGTTCCCGTTCGTGAAACCCCGGCGCTCGTGAAGTTCCGCCAAGATTAGAGGGCAAGGATAGGGCACAGCACCGCGCCTTCTCACCCCGGCACCGCCTCTTCGCGGCCCGCCGGGGCGTGAATGTTTAACCCGACCCTATATTAAGTATTCGTTACAATTTGAGCTCTGCCCCACTTTTAAGTTGCCGAACGAAGCCCGCGAACTCCACAATGAGATGACTAATCGTGCGCATTTTGACCGCGCGCCGCGGATCTAAAGCCGCATCACCAGCAGAGAAGCCCCTCGTAACCCACCCTTCGGTGTGAACGTGTGGGCTTTCGCGCTTTCTAGATTGGAGTACCGAGTGGATTTTCTTCTGAACATCATCGGGGACATAAATGAGCAGACCTCGGGACTGACTTCTTCCGTGTATGCTGTGCAGAACTGGATGTGGAGCAACTTCCTCTACTACGCCCTGATTGCGGCTGGTCTGTACATTACGATTCGTACTCGCGGCGTGCAGTGGCGTTCCATTAAGGAAATGGTCCGTGTTCTGGGTGACCCGGTTGCTCGTGAGGCTGACGGTAAGAAGAGCATCTCTTCGTTCCGTGCGTTTACGGTCTCTGCCGCATCCCGCGTGGGTACCGGTACCGTGGCGGGTGTGGCCCTGGCTATCGCTATGGGCGGTCCCGGCGCTGTGTTCTGGATGTGGGTTATCGCGGCCGTGGGCGCGGCTTCTGCCTTCGCGGAGTCTCTGCTGGGTCAGCTGTACAAGGAGCGCGGTAAGGATTCCTACATCGGTGGTCCCGCGTACTACATGAAGCGCGGTCTGAACGCCCGGTGGATGGGTTACATCTTCGTGGCGTTCATCGTGATTACCTATGCGTTCGTGTTCGTTGCTGTGCAGACTAACGCCGTGGTGGATGCGACCTCGAACTCCCTGGGCATCGACGTGTCGGGTACGAACTCCATGGGCTTCCGCATGGTCGTGGGCGCCGTCATGGTACTGCTGACCGCGGCCATTATTTTCGGTGGTATTCGCGCGATTTCTTCGGTGACCGAGTGGCTGGTTCCGATTATGGCGGTGCTGTACCTACTGCTGGGTCTGCTGGTGGTTCTGCTGAACATCACCCAGATCCCGAACATGCTGCTGATGATTTTCCAGGGCGCGTTCGGCATTAAGGAGTTCGTGACCGGCGGTACCATGGGTGCCGTGATTTGGGGTATGAAGCGCGGTCTGCTGACCAACGAGGCCGGTATGGGTACCGCCCCGAACGCCGGCGCTACCGCTACTATTTCTCACCCGGCTAAGCAGGGCTACGTGCAGACCCTGGGTGTTTACTTTGACACGATGATGGCCTGCACCGTGACCGCGTTTATCGTGCTGCTGTCAAACCCGGCCTACGGTGATAAGTCGCGTGGTGCTTCGCTGACTCAGTCGGCGCTGGCTATGCAGCTGGGCGATTGGGCGGTTCACTTCCTGACTATCGCGATTTTCATGTTTGCGTTCTCGACTGTGATTGGTAACTACTACTACGGCGAGTCGAACATGCGCTTCGTGACCGGGAACAAGGTGGTCCTGACGATTTTCCGCGTGCTGGTTCTGGTGTTCGTGTTCTTCGGCGCGATTTCTTCGCTGGATCTGGTGTGGACGACCGCGGATATGCTGAACGCCGGCATGGTGATTGTGAACTTGACGGCGGTGCTGCTGATGACGCCGAAGGTTGTTGCGGTGCTGAAGAATTACGAGGCGCAGCGTAAGGCCGGCCTGGAGCCGATCTTCAGGGCTTCGGACCTTCCGGAGATTAAGAACCTTGCGGCTTGGGATGGCACGGACGTAGTGACGACCCGCGAGTTCTGGGCCGAGTACGATGCGAAGACGGCCGAGCGTCGCAAGCTGAAGGCCGCCAAGAAGGCTGCGAAGGCCGGTCGCTAGGCTAGCTGACGCGGTTCACCGAGCGTGAGCCGTCGACTGAGAGCTGTGTGAGGGCCCGTTCCCGCCGAATGTGGGGGCGGGCCCTCACGCTATTCGGGGGCCCAACGGTGCGATTCGGCCGGTGGGCGTCGCGTGCACCGGTATTCTGGTGGAGGTGCGCCGCGCGTAGGCGGGGCGCTATTGAGGCATTGTGAGGAGAAGTAATGGACTGGAAGCCCGTAGTGGATATCGTGGTGACCGCGGTTTTCCTGCTGGGTATCGGCCTGGCCCTGTGGGGTCTGCTGACGGTGCACCGTAGCCCGTACTTTTCCGAGGTGCAGAAGCTTAAGTGGCTTCTGCTGGTGCTGTTCCTGCCGTATCTTGGCCCCCTGGTTTGGATTTTGCGGGTTCGTACCGAGCGCGCGGAGGCCGCACAGCGGGAGCTGGAGGCGGCGAAGCGGGACGGGGCTCCACTTGGGGAAGCCGGTGAGGTTGCGGCTCGGGCCGAGTAGTCCGGGTCTAACACCCCCACCCCAACCATTAAGGTAACGAAGGTCACACCATTTCAATTGGACAGTGCATCACGCACCCCGTATAGTTCTATGTGTTGCCTGCGGTGATACACCGTAAGACACTTGCGCGAGTGGCGGAATAGGCAGACGCGCACGGTTCAGGTCCGTGTGCCCGTGAGGGCGTGGGGGTTCAACTCCCCCCTCGCGCACCAACGATCCCCGGTTCGAAAGAACCGGGGATTTTTTCATGCATTAACGGCCCAATCCCCAGACGATACGCGGGATTCCGGGCCGATTCACCCGTGCATCCCCTAAAATGGAACCGGGTGTGTTCACGCACAGAACACACAGCTAACGCACAGGCACGCTCGTTAAACTGAACCCTTTGAGGTATACCGCGAGCGCAGTAGTTGCTCGGATTGGTCGTTGAGAAGGAGGCGGCATGAAGTTTTTCGACAAGCTAGGAAAGCTGGAACAGGGCATCGGCCGCACCGTCGGCTTTTCTAAGGGCTTCGGCACCTTTGAGAAGGCAGATGTCGCCAACCGCGTCCGCATCATGATGGACGACGAGTCTTACGTGGACGGCAGCGGCCGCACCATGGCCCCGAATATTTACACGCTCCGCTTCGCGCCGGTCGATTTTCCGCGCGTGCGCGAGTGGGGCAACCCGTTCGCCGTGGAGCTGTGCGACCTGGCCATCTCTCACGCTCGCGCCCAGGGGTACACCCTCATCGGCGCGGTGCGCGTGACCTTCAACGTTCTCGATTCCCTGGCCGAGGGTGAATTCGAGGTGGTGGCCACCTTCGAGCCGTTCTCGGTTCCGGATGCGCCCGCCTCCCCCACCCTGCGCGGCGCCGCTAACTACGCGCCGGTGCGCCCGCCCCGGGAGTCTTCGCTGCCCACGCGCATCACGAAACCCGCCGCCCAGCCTCAGCCCGCGCAGCCGGTTCAGCCGCAGCAGCCGGTGGCGCAGCCGAACTCTCGTCTCTCGCGCATCCCGCGTAGCGGCCAGGGTGGGCACGCCCCGCAGGGCGCCCACGGTGCCCCGGCGTCCCCGGCCGCTCCCGCCGCGGCGGCTCCCCGTCTTTTCCTGGAGATCAACGGGCGCATGCACCCGATTAGCCACCTGCCCTTCACTCTGGGCCGCGGTTCGGAGTCTGACCTGCGCCTGGACGATAAGGGCGTCTCCCGTCGTCACGTGCAGCTGTCGGCGCATAACGGCGCCGTCGTTGCCACCGACCTGGGGTCCACGAACGGCACCCTCGTCAACGGGGCTCCACTTCGCTCTCCCGTGGTGCTGACCAACGGTTCACTCCTTCGCATGGGCAATACCCGCATCATCTTCCATAGTTCTACCGGAGGTGCCCGTTAATGGCGTCCGAACTAACAGTCACTATTCTTCGCTACGCGTTCCTGGCGCTCATCTGGTTCTTCGTGTTCCTGGTGGTCTCCGCGGCACGCCGCGACCTGGGTCTGGGTAAGAACTACCGCGCAGTGCCTGTGGAGGCTTCCGCCGAGGCCACCCACATCACGCCCCCGCCCTCGCGGCCCTCGCAGTTGATTATTACCGAGGGCGCGCAGGCCGGCGCCATGATGCAGCTGGGCGACCACCCCATCACGATTGGTCGCGCCAACGATATTGAGGTGTCCCTACAGGACGATTACGCTTCGGGCCGTCACGCCCGCCTGTTCCCCCAGGGTTCCCGCTGGTTCCTGGAGGACCTGAACTCGACCAACGGCACGTACGTCAACGGTGAGCGACTGACTCGCGCTACCCCGATTGAACCCGGTGATGAATTCCGCGTGGGCGGCACCACCATGCAGCTGAGGGGGTAGCCGATGAAGATTGCTTTCCGTCTTGAGGCGCGCTCCGATACGGGCCTCAAACGTTCTAAGAACGACGATTCCGGTTACGGCGGCCGCTACCTTGCGGTCGTCGCCGATGGCATGGGCGGCCACGTGGGTGGCGATGTCGCCTCCGCGACCACGGTGCTAAACCTGACCCCGCTGGACCACCCCGACTTTGAGAACGGCACCGGCGGCGTTTACCTGGCCGACGAGATTCAGAGCGCCAACCTGATTATTAACGAGCTGGCCGCAAACGACCCGCAGCTTGCCGGTATGGGCACCACCTGCACCGCGCTACTGATTGACGGCGATTGCATCGAGTTTGCCCACATCGGTGACTCGCGTGCATACCGCCTGCGCCCGGGTGCCGACGGTGAGTTCGAGCAGATTTCGACCGACCACACCTTCGTGCAGCGCCTGCTGAACGAGGGCCGCATTACCCCGGAGGAGGCCGAACACCACCCGCATAAGAACGTGATTATGCGCGTGCTCGGTGACGTTGACGCCTCCCCCGAGCTGGAGCTCAAGACCCTGGACGCCGTCGTGGGCGAGCGCTGGGTGCTGTCCTCGGACGGCCTGGACGCCGTGGTTTCCGTACCCGAAATTGAGCAGGTGATGCGTTCGCACGACGACCTCGCGGAGGTTGCCGACACGCTCATCTCCATGACCCTGGAGCGCGGCGCGCCCGATAACGTGACCGTCGTGGCCCTGCAGGTCATCGACCGCGAGGAACTGCCGGTGGACGAGCCGGTGGGCCCCTCCGCGCTACCCGATTCCGCGCTGCCCGACTCGATTGCGGCGGAGCAGGAAGTCAGCGTGAATACGCAGAAGCTCCCCGAGATTGCCGCAACCGCCGAGGCCGCGGAGGCAACCCTCGCCGCGCTGGAGCAAGAGTCCGCTCACCACAACGTGCGTCGTTTCCGCCGTGCCCGCGACTTTGCCGGAACCCTGCTGCACAGCGGTTCCGATGCGGTGCGCCACCACATCGGAACCTACGACAACGCCGTGGATGCGGCCCTCACCAACGCCGCGATTCTGCGCGGCGAGCTGGGTTCGCGTCCGCATCAGCTGGTCGGTGCCGCCGCGGTGGCGACCGAGACCGGCATGATTCCGGCGGTGACCTCCCGTACCCTGGAGCACCGCGCCACGGTGGCTCAGCGCATGCCGCTAACGGTGGATGAAGCGCCCCTGCCCGCCGAGCTGGAGGAGCTCATCGCGGAGGAGCCGGCCGAACGCACCTCCCGCCGTTCCTGGTCGGTGCGTCTCTTCATCTTCCTGCTGGTGGCGGCTCTGCTGACCCTGGCAGCGTGGACCGGCCTGCGCTACGTGGAGCGTAGCTACTACGTGGGCGAGAGCGACGGCACGGTGGCGGTGTACAACGGTATTCCGCATGCGCTGGGCCCGATTCGCCTCTCGCACGTGGTGGAGAATACCGATATTTCGACCTCGCAGCTCTCCGACCACACCCGCACCCTGCTACGTAATTCGATTACCGCGAAGGACCTGAACGAGGCGCACCAGATTGTGTCGCGCCTGAAGACCCAGGCCGAGCAGAACCGCATCAAGGCGGAACAGGCGGCGTCCGCCTCCGCTTCGCCGACCCCCGATCCGACGGCGACCGCATCGTTGGCTCCCGAGCCCGCGGAATCAGGGGCTGAAACCCCGACCGAATCCCCGAGCACGGAGGGCGGTGAGAACCATGGCTAAGCTGTCGTTCCGACGCGATTCCGATGCGCCACGCGCGCGCCGCTTCACGGAGCTACTATTGCTGGTCGTGGCCGTGGGTATTAGCTCTTTCGGCATGTACCTGATCGACCCGGAGCACGCCCTGGACACTTCGAAGAGCCAGTGGCTTCCCTGCACCATCGTGCTGGGCGCCGGTTCGCTCCTGATCCACCTGGTCCTGCAGTTCCGTGCCCGCTACGCCGACCCGTTCATCCTGCCGCTGGTGGTGGCTCTGAACGGTATCGGTTTGACGATGATTTACCGTCTGGACCCGCAGATTGCCGCGCCGGTGGGCGACGGCCAGCTCATGTGGACGGGCGTGTCCATGGTGCTGTGCGCGGTCATCGTGTTCGTGTTGCGCGACCACCGCGTGCTGCGCAAGGTCACGTACACCTCCCTGGTGCTGTCGATGATTCTGCTCATCATGCCGCTGATTCCCGGCCTGGGCATGGAGTTGAACGGTGCGCGCATCTGGATTCACATCGGCAACCGCACCTTCCAGCCCGGCGAGGTCGCGAAGATTACGCTGGCGATTTTCTTCGCCGGTTACCTGGCAACGCACCGCGACCTGATTCTGGTGGCGGGCCGCCGCATCGGTCCGGTAAACCTGCCGCGACTGCGCGACCTTGCACCGGTGTTCCTGGCCTGGCTCGTGAGCCTGGGTGTTCTGGTATTCCAGAAGGACCTGGGTTCGGCCATCATGTTCTTCGGCCTGTTCATGGCGATGCTGTACCTGGCGACGGGCCGCCTGTCGTGGCTGGTCGTGGCCGGTATCGGTATCGCTGTGGGTGGGTACTTCGCGTACAACTACGTTTCGCACGTGCACGCCCGCATCTACGCGTGGGTTCACGCCTTTGACCCGGATATTTACCAGGCTTCGCCGGGTGGTTCGGGCCAGATTCTACAGGGCGTATTCGGCCTGGCGTACGGCGGCCTGTTTGGTCGCGGCTGGGGTCAGGGCCGAGCGAACCTGGTTCCCTACGCAAACTCCGACATGATCATCTCTTCGCTGGGTGAGGAGCTGGGCCTGATTGGTCTGGGCGCCATCCTGATGATGTTCATGTTGCTGGTTTCGCGCGGCTACCGCGCGGCTCTGGGCACCCGCGACGGCTTCGGTAAGTTGCTGGCGGCGGGCCTGTCCACGGTCATGGTGCTGCAGCTGTTCGTGGTGATTGGCGGCGTGACCCGTCTGATTCCGCTGACGGGTCTGACGACTCCGTTTATGTCGGCGGGCGGTTCGTCGCTGGTGGCCAACTGGATTATTGTGGCGCTGTGGCTGTCGATTTCGCATAGTGCCCGTGCTCCGCACCTGGTGGCCGGTTACGATGCATCGCAGGGTATCGACCATATGGATACCAGCTACGAGCCCGAGGGCGCGACGAGCGTCCTGGCCCGTATCACGGCAAAGGATTCTGGAGGTGAGAAGAATGGATAGGGCGATTCGCCGCATGTGGATGTCAGCCGCGTGCGTGTTTGTCCTGCTGATGGGTACCCTCAGCTATATTCAGTTCTTCGATTCGAAGACCCTGATGGCTAACCCGTGGAATAGCCGAGCACTGTACGACAACTACGGTTCGGCGCGTGGTTCCATCGTGGTGGACGGCACGGAGATTGCTTCCTCGGTGAAGTCCGATGATGAGTACAACTACCAGCGCGTGTACAACCACCCGCTCAAGTACGCGGCTCTGACCGGCTACTTCTCCACCATCTACGGTGCGACCGGCCTGGAAGCCGCCATGGATAAGGAGCTCGCCGGCACGAGCGATAGCCAGTTCTACGATCGCGTGGCGCAGCTCTTCAGCGGTTCCTCCGCTCAGGGTGCCAGCGTGGAGCTGACCATCAACTCGAAGCTTCAGGACATCGCCTACAACGCTCTGCAGGGCCGTAAGGGTGCCGTCGTGGCGCTGAACCCGAAAACCGGCGAGATTCTGGCGATGGCCTCATCCCCCTCCTACGATCCGAACCTGCTGTCCTCCCACTCGGGTTCTTCCGTGATTGCGAACTACCAGGCGCTAACGGCAGATGAGGATCAGCCCCTCTTCAACCGAGCGATTGCCGGTAATACGTACTCGCCGGGTTCGACCTTCAAGATTATTGACGCGGTCGCGGCCCTCGAGTCGGGTAAGTACAACGCCGAGTCGGTTATCGCGAACCCCGCGCAGTTGCCTCTGCCGGGCACGAACATCACCCTGCCGAACTACACGGGCGGCCAGTGTTCCACCCGAACTCAGGCAACGATTGAGTGGGCGTTGGCGCAGTCCTGTAACGCCCCGTTCGCGCAGATTGCGATGGACCTGGGTCAGGAGCGTATCGCTAAGACCGCCGAGAACTTCGGGTACGGTCAGGATTTGAAGATTCCGCTGACCGTGTCGAAGTCTTCGTTCCCTTCGAATATGACGCAGAGCCAGCTGGCTCAGTCGGCCGTCGGTCAGTACAACGTGAAGACCACGCCCCTGCAGGTGGCGATGACCTCCGCGGCGATTGCGAACGGCGGTGTGCAGATGAAGCCGAACCTGATTCGTTCGGTGAAGACCAGCAACCTGAGCACCCTGCAGGAGTTCTCGGCTGAGAAGCTCCGCACCTCCACCTCCCCCGAGGTGGCCAACCAGGTGAAGCAGTGGATGGTGAATTCGGTTGATAATGGTATTGCACGTAATGCCGGTGTCGCGGGCGTGAAGGTGGCGGGTAAGACCGGTACCGCAGAGACGACGGCGGGTTTGAATAATTCTTGGTTCACCGGTTTCGCTCCGGCCGATGACCCTCAGATTGCCATCGCGGTGGTGTACGAAGATATTGACGTGGCGACCGGCGCACAATTGGCAACCGGTACAAGTAAGCAACTTTTTGAGGCGGTGTTGAACAAGTGAGGCCTGCGGCTGATATTACCCTGGGCGGGCGCTACACCCTGACCGAGCGTATCGCAATTGGCGGTATGGGTGAGGTGTGGAAGGCTCGCGATAAGGTGCTTGGTCGCATCGTTGCGGTCAAGATTCTGAAGGAAGAGTACACCGGCGACCCTGGCTTCCTGGAGCGTTTCCGCGCGGAGGCTCGCAATACGGCGCTGCTGAACCACCCCGGCGTGGCGAACGTGTTCGACTACGGCGAGGAGGATAACTCCGCGTACCTGGTGATGGAGCTTGTGCCGGGTAGCCCCCTGTCGAGTATCATCGAGCGCGAGGGTACCCTGCCGCCGGACCGCGTCCTGAACTTTATCGCGCAGACCGCTCGTGCGCTGGCTGCCGCTCACTCGCAGGGCCTGGTGCACCGCGATGTGAAGCCCGGTAACCTGATTATCACCCCGGACGACCGCGTGAAGGTGACCGATTTCGGTATCGCGCGCTTGGCAAACCAGGTGCCGTTGACTGCGACCGGTCAGGTGATGGGTACCGCCCAGTACCTGGCTCCCGAGCAGGCTACCGGCCAGGCTGCGACCGCTTCTTCTGATATGTATTCTCTGGGCATCATCGGTTACGAGTGCCTGGTGGGACGACGCCCGTTCACCGGTGAGTCGCAGATTGCGATTGCGCTGGCTCAGGTGAACGATCCGCCGCCGCCGCTTCCGGAGAGCATTCCGGCTGCGGCACGCGCGCTGATTATGTGCCTGCTGGCGAAGGACCCGGCGCAGCGTCCCAAGGATGCAACCGCCCTGGCCTCCGCGGTGGATGCGATTCGCCGCCGCGACCTGAAGGCAGCGGTGAAGGCTGTGCCCTCCCTGGCCCAGTTCCTGGCCGAGGAGAATGCCGACGATGCAACCGTGGCCATGGACGCCATGAACGTTGCGGCTGAGCCGATTAGCGCCTCCGCCGCACCGCGTTTTGGTTCGGGCGGGCGTTTCTCGCCGGAACCGACCACGGCGCCTATCCCCCGCACGAGCGCCCAGACGGTGCGCACGAGTACGGAGCGTTCTGCCGCGGCGCCCCGTTCCTCGACGAAGCGTGGCCCGAACGTGTGGATGTGGATTGCGATGCTGCTGGCAATCCTGCTGATTCTGGGCGGCATCTGGACCGTGTTCTTCACCAATAATGGTGGAGGCGGCACGTCCCCGGAGACATCGGCGAGCGCTTCGGCCTCTTCGGAACCGACAAACACCGGTAAGGTGTCGACGGTGGAGACGAGCGAGGCTGCTGCCACGACCTCCTCCAAGAAGAAGGTGACCGTGAACGCGGTGAACTACGAGGGTCGTGAGCTGCAGGATGCGGTGAACGAGTTGAAGAACCTCGGCCTTTCCCCCAAGACGGAGGGTGTGGAGTCCACTCAACCGGAGAACACGGTGATTTCGGTTTCCCCGACGGGTACTTTGGAGCAGGGCAATAGCGTCACGGTGCGCTATTCAACCGGTCCGAAGTCGGTGACTCTCCCGTCGAACCTTGAGGGTAAGAACGTGGACGAGGCTTCGAAGGCCGTCGCAGCGCTCGGCGTGAATGTTTCTCTTCACTACGAGAATTCGGATACCGCGGCCCCCGGCACGGTTCTTCGTACTACACCTTCATCTGGCACTAAGGTGACGGTTGGTAGTAATGTAGACATGTATGTGGCCTCTTCCAATTCGGGTAGGGGATCGAGTGCCAGCGCTTCCGCTGCACCGTCTGCGTCGGCTTCCGCCACGGCGCGTTAGCCCCTACGTTTTGATTTAGTTTTTGTCTTATTGATCCAGGAGAACTTATGGACCTGTCGGTTCCCGACACGGTTGATAACCGTTACAAGGTACTCGAGGTAATCGGTACCGGTGCGATGGCGACCGTTTACGCTGCCGAGGACACCCGCCTCGGCCGCAAGGTGGCTCTTAAGATTCTGCGTCCGGAGCAGGCCCAGGATGAGACCTTCCGTGCCCGTTTCAAGCGGGAGGCGGAGGCCGTCGCGTCTCTGAATAATCCTGCGATTGTTGCGGTGTATGACACCGGTTCGTTCGATCCTTCCCAGAGCTACGGCGTGGATGAGGCCGCGGGCGAGTCTACGCTCATCCCCTATATCGTGATGGAGTACGTGGAGGGTCACACCCTGCGCACCATCCTGTCGCGTGGCGGTCACCTGCCGGTGAGCGATGCGCTGGGCTACGCCGAGCAGTTGCTGGGCGCGCTCCAGTACAGCCACTCGATGGGCATCATTCACCGCGATATTAAGCCGGCGAACATCATGGTGCTGGACCGCACCAGCGAGGATATCGCGAAGGGTCAGCCGGGCCAGATTAAGGTCATGGACTTCGGCATTTCTCGCGCGATTGAGGAGGCCGGCGAGGCGCTGACCAAGGCGAACGTGGTGATGGGTAGCGCACGCTACATGTCCCCCGAGCAGGTCAGCGGCAAGGAGGTCGATGCCCGTAGCGACCTGTACTCGGCCGCCTGCGTGATTTACGAGATGATTGCCGGCCGTTCCCCCTTCGATGCCGAGTCGAATGTGGATTTGGCTGCTAAGCACCTCTCCGACACCCCTGAGCCCCCGAGCAAGTTCACCCCGCTCGAGGTTCCGGCAGGTCTGGATGCGGTCATTCTGAAGGGTCTGGCTAAGAACCCGGACGACCGCTATCAGAGCGCTGCCGAGTTCGAGCAGGCACTGGTCTCCGTGATTCGTCCCGGCGAGGAAACCGTGGCTCAGGACGCCGCCATGACGACCGCGTTCGTGCCGTCGGCAACCACCGCGTCCCTGGGCGAAGATTACGCCCCGTACACCACCTCGATTACCGAGGCTTCGGTGGAGGACGGCGGTCTCAACGGATTCTTCGACTACGAGGATGAAGAGGAACCGTACGAGGATGAGGAGTACGTCGAATACGATGAGGGTTCGCCCCGTAAGCGTGCGTGGACGCGCTTCCTGGTTGGTATTCTCATCGCCGCGCTACTGGCATTTAGCATCGGCTCGGTGCTGTATTACCAGAACAAGCTGAACGAGGTTCCGCAGGTTCAGGTTCCGGCCGTGGTGAACATTTCCCGCGATGATGCCGATAACCAGCTGCGTAACCGAGGCTTCGTGGTGGAGTACCGTCAGGGCTACTCCGACAACATCAAGAAGGGCGACGTGATTAGCGTCGAGCCGGGTGTCGGTTCTACGGTTAATAAGGGCTCGACCGTGACCGTGACCGTCTCAAGCGGCCCGGAGAAGATTAAGCTGCCCGATAACCTGCAGGGCCAGAGCGAGGCGTACGTGCGTAACGCGCTGAAGGACCTGGGTCTGGTGGACGGCCGTGTCTCCACCGTGGAGAGCGCTTCGGTGCCTGCCGGTATGGTGGTTGAGCTGTCCCCCGAGAAGGGTTCGACGGACGATAAGGGTGTTCAGACGGTTGAGGCCGGTAGCACCGTGAACATTGTCCTGTCCTCGGGTAAGGTGAAGGTCCCCTCGCTGGTGGGTCTGACCAAGGATCAGGCGATTGCCGCTCTGACCGCTCAGGATGTTCTGCTGAACACCAACATTGAGACGGTTCAGACGACCGAGCGTCCCGCCGGTACCGTGCTTTCGCAGAGTTCTGCGGCCGGTACCCTGGTGCCGCAGAACAGCACCGTGACGATTCGCGTGGCTGCTACCCCGACTCAGACGACTGCCCCGACTGCTGCGGCTACTCAGCCGGCAGCGTCGACCGGTAACCAGAACGCTACCACCGGTAACCAGCAGCGTCAGGCCACTCAGCAGGCTACTCAGCCTGCCGCCTCGACCGGTAACCAGAACGCTACCACCGGTAACCAGAACCAGCAGCATTCTACCGCTTCGGCTACTCCGGCACCGGCTGCGTCCGCTACTGCGGGTACCCGTACGATTCAGGGTAATAACGCGAACGCCAATGCAAATAACGCTAACTCCCGCTAAGGGGTTTTAGAGGTTAGCCGCGAAAAAAAGGGGCGGCGCTCTACGCCGTTGGGTGTGGGGCGCCGCCCCTTTCGTGTGCCTGCCCGTGTGCCCGGGCTTGCTCGCGACTATGGGCTCAGATAGAGTATCGCCTCCAGCTTCCCTGTAGTGCGCCTACTACGGAGCTTCTGGAGGCGATATAAGCCACTGAGGACTCTAAAGGCAAGGGGATTTAGGCCATGAGAGGCGAGAGGCTCTTAGCGCGTTCTGCGGCGCCCTGCAGGCCGGTTTCTTCAAGCCAGTTGCCGAGCATCAGGTAGCCGCCTTCGGTCAGGACTGATTCGGGGTGGAACTGCACGCCGTGCATGGGGGCTTCGCGGTGGCGCAGGCCCATGATGATGCCGTTGTCGGTCGTGGAGGTGGTTTCCAGGATGTCCGGCATGCTCTCGGGTACGACCGCAAGCGAGTGGTAGCGGGTCGCGGTGAAGGGGCAGGGCACGTCCTTGAAGACGGAAACGTTCTCGTGCACCATCTTCGAGGTCTTGCCGTGCATCAGTTCGGGGGCGTGGGTAACGGTGCCGCCAAAAGCCTCGGCAATGGCCTGGTGGCCCAGGCAGACGCCCAGCAGGGGCTTCTTTGCCTCAGCCGCCCAGCGGATGGTGTCAATAATGACGCCGGCTTCAGAGGGCGCTCCGGGGCCTGGAGAGATGAGCACGCCGTCGTGGTCTTCCGCGAGCTTCAGCACGTGGTCCAGGTCGTATTCATCGTTGCGGATGACCGTGGTCTCGGCGCCGAGCTGCTGCAGGTATCCCACGAGGGTGAAGACGAAGCTATCGTAGTTGTCGATGACAAGGATGCGGGTCATGGTGTTGTCCTAGTGCTAATGGTTGATGGTGACGTTCTGGTTGAAGGGGCCGTACTCGGCGAAGTGCGGGAAGACGTACTCCATGAGCAGGTAGACGGCTACGAGCACCAGCACGATGGCAATAATGATGCGCAGCCACAGGGGCCCGGGCAGGTGTCGGAAAATCCATCCGTACATGTTCTTTTCCTTTCCTTAAGATCCGGCCACCGAAGCGGCGATTTCTGCGGGGGCGCCGGCGGAGGCGGGACGCCACGATTCGAATCGGGCGTGCACGATGTATCGTTCGGTATCGCCGTAGCGTGGGTGGCAGGTGGTGAGGGTCATGAGACGCTCGGTGGGGGCCACACCGGGTTGGCCGGGCACAGGTTCGATGACTTCAACCTGGTCAGGCTGCACGATTTCGTGGCTGTAGACGGTGTAGGTGTAGTAGCCGTCTTTGGTGCGCACGTAGATGTGGTCGCCTTCGGTGAGCAGGTCGATGTCGTTGAGGACCTTACCGCGGGTTTGGCGGTGGCCGGCGAGGGAGAAGTTGCCGACCTGGCCGGGCATGGCGGTCCCGTCGTAGTGTCCGAGACCGAGGGAGTCGAGCACGTCGGCGCTGGTGCCCTGGGTGGCGGGACGATGATAATCCGCGCCAAATTTGGGGATGTAGACGACTCCGAAGACCTCACCGTGTTCGGGTTCGCTCAGCCCGGCGGGAGGGGTGTTAGGGTCCCAGCTGGGCGGGGCTTCGGCCGGATGCGCGTCAAACTCCTGCACGAGGGTGCTGACGGCCTGGGACTGGGTACGGTCGGCGTCGATATTGGTCCACCACAGCTGCCAGGCAACGAAGAGAAGCAGAATAACGCCCGCGGTGATAAGGAGCTCGCCGGTAATCTGGATGATCCATTGCAGCACGGTGCGGGGTCGGCGCGCGGCATTATGTGCCTTTCCGTGGCTCATGCTCTCTCCTTGGGGTTAGTGGCATTGCGTTTCTCAGCCGTCATACGCTGTGTTTAACGCTCGGGCGAGGTGAAATCATCCCGCAAGTCTGCAAAGATAGGTGTAAACGTATATTTTTAGGTTACCCATACAACAATAAGCGGAGGAAGTATGTCGTCCAACTCGGCTAAGGCATCGTCCAAGAAGAAGTCTCAGAAGTCCGAGAAGTCTGAGGTGGAGGACGCAAGCGAGATTCGTCTGCGCGAGATTGCCCATGAGATGGAGAGCGGTACGCAGCTGAAGGAGCAGACTCCGCTGTGGTACCGAGTCATCATGTTTTCGCTGCTGGCCCTGGGCATCCTGTGGATTATTGTTTTCTACATTACGCAGGGCCTATTCCCGATTCCTGACTTGGGTATGTGGAACGTCAGCATCGGCGTGGGCGCCATGATGGTGAGTATGCTGATGATGACCCGCTGGCGCTAGAGCGTATTGAGGAGGCGGCTGTCCCATTACTGGGCGGCCGCCTCTGTCGTTCTCGAAGAACCGGGGGCTAGTGACTCTCTGCCCCTGTTTTTCTGTTCTGAAAGGCAGTCCGGAAGGTCGCGGTCATAGCGACCATGATGAGCAGTTCGGTGAGGGTTTGGGTGAGTACGGTGGCGCTCATGAGGTTTGCTGACGCTGCGGTGAGCGGGCTGACCAGCGTTGCGCCAGATAGGCGGCTGCTAGGGGCACGATGAGCGGTGCAAGGCTGAGGTAGCTTTCGACGGGGAGAGGGAATATTTCTCCCACTGTCCCCATATTTAATATTCTCATATAAATATATACACTAGTCCATATAGAAATAGAAAGGATCTGGGCGCTAAGTAGGTAGGGTGTTGCCGCCAGCAAACCTCAATATTCCCCTCCGGCGATACACGTAAAGACCACAACGTAATCCACGCATTGAGCCAGCAGAACAATCGCTGCAGCTAAAGCAACGGGACCACCCTCGGGAATAAAGAGGGGAACGAGCAGCGCAACTAGAATCGGGGTTCCAAGGGTAGCCGCCAGCACGACCCTGCGAACAAGCATCTTATGCTGACCAACATTCATGCCGGCCAGGGGCATGAGGGCGAAGTTGGTCCACAGTAGCGCACCGAGCGCGTAGGGCACGAGATGCTCGGAGACCTGACTCCATCCGCCCAGCCCCGCGCAGGCAACTCCCACAGCCATGGAGCCAAGGTAGAGGGCCACCTGGTGACGTTCCACAAAGCCCCCTTCTAGTAGATAAGGTCGCCTCGTGCCGCTTCGTGAACGCGGCGGGTTACGGTCTCCATGACGGGTGAGTTAATGTTCCACCGTTGCCAGTAGAGAGGGAATTCTACGGGGGTTACGGCGAGCTTGATGAGGTGCCCGCTTGCGAGTTCTTCGGCGCATTGCGCTTCGGGGATAAGACCCCATGCGATACCGGCGCTGACAGCACGCGCGTAGTCCGGGGAGGAGGGAATGTAGATGGTGGGGCTTTGGGTGAAGGTTTCTTCAGCCTCCAGACCTACTTCTTGTTCGATGAGGACTCGTGCTACGTCCTGCACGAAGTCTTTGCGGTCGTATTCGACGACGGGGGCCTGGTTGAGCTCCTCGCGGCTTACGCGCTTGGGCCAGCCGAGCAGGTAGCGCCGCACGTAGTCGGGGGTGGCGACGCACCAGTACCGTGCCACACCGAGGGTTTCAACGGAGCAGCCGGGGATTTTTTCGGGTTTGGAGGTGATGACTGCCATGACTTCTCCGGAGCGGAGCATGGCGGAGGAGTGGAATTCGCCTTCTCGTCGCAGGTCGCAGAAGATGCTGTCTTCGCGGCTGAGGGTTCCGACGGCGTCGATGAACCAGGTGGCAAGCGAATCGGCATTGACCGCCACAGACACGCTTTGGAAGCCGCCGGCACCCATGAGTTCGCGTTCCATTTCTTGCTGCAGGAATTCACTCTGGCGGGCGATGCGCAGCACGCTCTGTCCGGCATCCGTGGGGGTCACAGGATTGCTTCGGCGCAGCAGAACCTTTCCGGCGATCTGCTCCATGGCTTTGATGCGCTGGGAGATGGCGGAGGGGCTCACTCGCAGGATATCTGCCGCCGCGTCGAAGGTGCCATATTCGATGACGGTGGCGAAGGTGGTGAGCTGGTCGGTACTGAAACGTGTCATAAGAATATCTTACGCAGTGTGAAAATATTTAGATAGATTTAGGGTCCTTTTTCCCGTATTCTCATCTCTGGCACTTCACACTTCAGCTAACGCAGGCTTTATCCCTGCGTCGCGAGCTTTTGCCTGGCAAGCTGGTAGTAAGGGAGCCGCTACCCGCCACTGCGTACGCGGGTTCACACCCCGTTTGATCGACATAGAAAGTTTCACGATGTCCACATCCCTGTCCCTGCTGTTTCTGGGTGCCACCACCACTATCTCTTTGGTGGCCGCCATTGGCGCCCAGGGCACGTTTGTGTTGCGTCAGGGCATTACGGGTCGGCATATTACCCCGATTATTATCTTCTGCGTGCTCTCGGATGCGCTCATGATTGGCTTGGGTGTCGTGGGTCTTGGTGCGCTACTTGACGCCGCCCCGTGGGTTATGGAGGTTCTCCGCTACGTCGGCGCAGCTTTTCTGGCGTGGTTCGGCTACGAGTCGGCGAAGCGTGTTTTCACCCCGCATGCGGTTGTCGTTGAGGAGGGTACCGAGGATGCGCAGTCGTTGAAGGCGGCCCTGCTAACCACGGCGGCGGTCACCTACCTCAACCCGCTGGCATGGTTGGACACAACGATTTTCCTCGGTTCTCTGGCTAATACGCAGGGCGATCCCGGCCGCTGGTGGTATTACCTGGGCTGCTGCTGCGGTAGCGTGCTGTGGTTCCTCATGATTGGCTACGGCTCACGAATTTTACGTCCGCTCTTCGCCCGCCCGGAGGCCTGGCGTGTACTTGACGCAGCGGTGGCCCTACTCATGGTGTATCTGGTATTCAACCTGCTCACTATGGACCTATCCGCCCACTAGCACCATACCTTTTATCCCTTGTCAGGCTCTTTTTCCGCAGTCTCCTCCTCGCTAAGGGGTACGAGTACTTCGCTTTTAGGCATGGTGAGCAAGCCCCAGGTAGATATCGCGAATAATCAGGATGTGCTTGATTTGCTCAATCATGGGTTTGAGGAAGCTTCGGGCATATTTTTCGTCGCTACTGGTGGTTGCGACGAAGCTGAGCCCGGAGAACACGGCAACGATCATGGACACCTTGATGACCACGGCGTTGATATTGGTGTCTACGCCGAGGATTTTGAGGTGTTTGGGTTTGACGGCCATCCAGGATTCGATAGTGGCGTCATTAATGGCAATGGAGGCGAACCCCATGAAGAACCCGAAGACGAGCAGCATGAAGAGGGTTGCCTGAATAATCTGCCCGATCATGGGGATGATGATGAGGTTGCCCCAGGCGGCGGTTTTGAGGGGTCGGTGTTTGAGGATTTTCTTCTCTTCGACCCAGTCTTGGGCGGTGTTCCAGATTCCGCCTTCGCGGGCTGCGGCCTGTTCGTAGTCGCTGTCGGTGAAGCGTGCAATGTCATCACCCTTCCGCTGCCCCAGGAGACGCGCCGTGCGCTCTAGGGAGGTCGTGACGACCACAAACACGGCAAGTAGCCCCATAAGCCCCAGAACAGCCCAGGTGCGCGGGAAGCTGAGCCCGTTGGCGAGCTTCCAGAGGTCTGCGTTCACGAAGATGAAGAGCACGGACACCATGAGCACGGGCAGTACTTTCGCGATCATGGGCGGCAGGGAGGCGAGCTGGTGGATAGCGTGCTTGAGCGACCAGCCCAGTACAGTGTCTACGCCGAGGAAGATGGCAAGGTAGATACCCACGACGATGAGCGGAAGGCTTGGGCTCCGTCGTAGACGAAGTCGAAGCCGTCAAGGTTACTGTCTTCGAATACTCCGGTGACGAAGAGCGCCCAGGCAACCAGCACGGTGAGAACGCCCGCGGTAATCTGCACCCATTGCGGGGTGCGGACCATGAGCATATGGGCAAGAGTAATGAACACACCGGAGATTATCGGCATCACGAGGAAGATGCCACCGAGCACGAGCATGGGTAGCACTTCATCGCTGAGTGCAGTGTTGGTCGTGATGGCTTTAATGTATTCCGGGAGGGAACCCCTTGCGTCATCAACTACGAGAATGAGGATATCGCGTAGGAAGATATAGCAGACGTGCATGATGCTCGCCCACAGGATCCAGGGCACGGAGCGCGGGAAGGCATCAAGAGCACGTTGACGTGCAGGAATGATGAGGGGCACGCCCTGCTTGCGGAACCAGGTATTGCTCTGCTTCAGCACATCGGTCTTGCTGTATTGCTGAGGTTGTACCTCTCCCGCAGCCGCGTTGGTGCGCAGTCGTGCCCAGATGGGGCGTGCGTCCTTCTGCTGTGCGGTGTTCTGGTCCTGTGTGCTCATGACATACCACTCTACAGGGTTGAGAACCCTCTTTTACCCGCGAGTCCCTTATAGTTCTTCCTTCTGGAGTTCAGCTCCAATAAAGCGGCTATAGGCACCCATGAGTAGCGCGGCTGCTTCTTCGTGTCCGGCGTAGATGCCTAGTTCCTCGTCCTCACGACCCGTGTAGGTGCCGCTGCTGATTTCGAGGAGGGACCGGGGTGCGTCTGCAGTCTCGGGAGCTAGGGCATCCAGGATGAAGCTCAGGCTCTCTTCTGTCTCTTCATCCGCTCTCAGGAGGCGTCCTAGGAGTGTTCCCGGGTAGGGTGCGATGGTAAGAACGTCTTCGTTTACGCATTGGACAACGCGGGCTATAGGAATAACATAACCGTTCTCGGTCTCTTCGAGCAATAGCTCAGCGGAGAGGTCTATATGGCTTTCCTCGCTGTGCAGAAGCTGCCTGGGCCACCAGAGGTGAATGTATTCGGTGAGTGCGGCCCATGCTTCGTGAGGCTCCAGTGTACTCTCTACGTAGAGGGCTACCGTTCGTTCTTCATCAGCCTGCTGCGGCTGATCAACTGGCTCGGGTGCGTGGGAGAACATGGGGTAGTGCATGGTTCTACTCTATCCCAGTGCGCTCCTCTCTGGAGGGGATATCCCTTCTTCCTTCATTTCCCTCGATAAGGGATATGAAGGTACAAAAAAAAAGGGGCGGACCCGCATGGGTCTGCCCCTTTTTTTAGCTTTAGCTGTTAAAGCAAAAGAACCCGCGTAAGCGGGCTCTTTTTATTGCCTATTGGATTGTTATCCAAAAACCATACAGTGAACGCAAACAACAAACAACATCTTGAAAAGTAAGCCTTCAG
>NZ_JBYQJS010000005.1:0-174697 GCF_058213595.1 Rothia sp. SCPM-O-B-18226 (M350)
AAATAGTACGAGGGGGCTTCGCTATACCTGGGGGTAGAAGCTTAGTGCTTCTTCTTCGGCTCGCACGCCACGCCGTCACCGTCTTTATCTAGACCAGGGCGGTAACCCGGCTCACCACGATGCAGGGGCGCCGCACCAGCCGCACGAGCATCAGCGCATGTTTCGTAGTAAACACTCGACCGCGCAGGAGCCTGCTGAACCGGCTGAGCCGGGGCCTGCTGCGCGGGCGCCTGCTGAGCGGGGGCCTCAGTTGCCGGAGCCTGCTGAACGGGAGCTTCCTGAACCGGTGCCTGCTGCGCGGGCGCCTGCTGGACGGGCGCCTCCGCGGAAGGTGCCTCAGCAGCCGGCGCCTGCACGGGAGCCTCAGTCGTCGGAACCGGAGACGGGGTTACCGTCGGGGTAGGAGACTCCGAAGGAGACGCAGGCGCACTCGGCGTCGGAGAAGAACTAGGAGTAGCTGAAACCGAAGGGCTAGCAGAGGCAGACGTCGACGACGAGGCAGAAGGCGTAGACTCCGGAGTGCGAACAGGCGAAGAGCAACCGGTCAGCAGTAGAGCACCCGCAAGAACGCCAGCGGTTGCGGCGTGAATTTTCAACACAATATTCCTTGAAAAGTGAGTGGATAAGCGTGTTCACCGTAGAACACACACTCAAGTGTAAATGAAAACGGCCCCATTCGCAGGTAATATTGAGCCCCCTAAACATTTCTGACAAGGGAAGATGCAACGTGCGGGCATAGTAAAGCCCCCTCGTGCCGGTTCACGCAAGAACCGGCACAAGGGGGCTTCGCTCTATTAAGGTGTCTGCATCAGTTAGGGGCGCGGGGAGAGTAGCGCCCCGACCGGACAGCTCTAGTCAGAGCTCTAGCCAGAGCCGCCGCTAGGAGCAGTTACCGTTCATATCGCAGGACGGACCCGCCTCCGCGGCATTGGCACCCGTAGCCTCACCCGAAGTGCCCGCCAGCGGGTTCAGGAACTCAACGCGGTGAGTCTCCTCCCACACCTGACGCAGCGCCTGCACCAGCACTTCCGCAGGCTGCGCACCACTGACCGCCCACTTCGACTCAATCAAGAAGAACGGCACACCATTAATGCCCAGCTGGCGCGCCAACTGCTCATCGGCACGCACATCCGCCGCGTAACGGTCGCTCTTCAACACCGCCTCAACCTCGGCAGTATCCAGGCCAATCTCAGAAGCAATATCCAGAATCGACTCGTGATCCTGCACCGAACGGCCCTGCGTAAAGTACGCCAGCTTAAACGCCTCCTCCGCCGCCGACGCCAAACCCTGCTCCGCCGCATAATGAATCACACGGTGCGCATCAAACGTGTTACCGTAGCGTGCCTGACGCCAATTGAAATCCAAACCAACCTCGCGGGCACGCTCCGCCAACGACTCCTGGCTCGCAATCGCCTGCTCCAGCGGCATCTGATACTTGCCCGCAATCAGCTCAGGCAGCGAACCGGCAGGATGCTCCGTAGCCGACGGGTCCAGCTCAAAACTATGCCACACCACCTCAACCTCGTCACGGTGCTCAAACTCGGCGAGCGCCTGCTCCAGGTTACGCTTGCCCACGTAGCAGAAGGGGCACACAATATCGGACCAAATATCAATACGCATGTTATCTATTCCTTTCATACTCGGATGCGGCACGCTGCCGCCCTGTATGCTCACCTAACGTCCCGGCTACCGTGTTTATTCCTGTTTATTCCCGCGCTACCCGCCCGATGTTCAGCGAGTCGGGGAAAGAAAACCGGCAGCGGTGGGCACGGCGAAGCCCCTTCCCTCCCGCGCAGGGAGAGAAGGGGCTTCCAATAATCACAGCCTCGAGTGCACCTCTCGGAATCACCCGATCCGAACCGGCCTAGCGGTTTGCCGCGGCGGGGGCACCCGCAGTGGCCGAGGCCGTGGTCGAACGCGAAGCCGCGGGCTGGGGCGGCTGGGATGCGCGCGTGGTGGCGGCCGGTTGCGAGGGGGTCTTGGTTGCGGCTACCTCATCCTCGTACCGGGGGGTCGGGGCCGGAGTAGGAGTGGGGGTGGGGGTCGGCGAGGGAGCCTCGGTTGTTGCCTCCGCGGAGGGAGTCTCGCTCGGCTCGGGGGTTGCGGTCGGGCTGGGAGCCGCTGCCTTAATCTCCTCCTCCGAGGCGTCGCCGTAGTAGTCGCGAATCGTGACCGGGGTCAGGCCGCGCTCGTCCAGCAGGCCCTTGAGCTTATCCAGAATCGGAATAATCGTCTCGTAATTCAGGTGGCCCAGAACAATCTGCTGCGGAAGCATGTAGCGCAGCGAACGCATGTAAATCACGCGGGCGCTGGTCTTTGCCTCGTCACCGGTCGTGCCGTTCCACATGACCGGGCGGGTAAAGCCAATCTCACCGGCAGCCTTCAGCACGGCCTCGTTATAGCGGCCGTACGGCGGGCGGAAGTAGGGCTTCGACGAGACACCGAAGATGCTCATAATCTCGTCCTCGTTGCGCTGCAACTCCTCCTTCACGCCCTCGGCGTCCAGGGTGGTCAGGTCGGTGTGGTTGTAGGTGTGGTTCGCAATCTGAATCTGCCCGCTCTGAACCAGCGGACGGAGAATATCAACGTTGTTCTTGAAACCCACGTACGAGGCGTTAATAAAGAAGGTCAGGCGAGTATTCGTACGCTTGGAGAACTCGGCGTAGCCGCGAATAGCCTCGGGGCTGGCACCGTCGTCAACCGTCCACGCGATGTACTTGCCCTCACCCACGAGAGCGTTGCCCACGCCGGGCCACTCGCGCGGCTTATCAATCGGGTTACCGGTGACGGACTGGGTCGGCGAGTTCGTGGCTACAGGTCGGGGAGTAACGGAGGGGCTATCGCTACCGGCCTGGTAGGGAGTAAAGTTGCCGCTCGTGCTGTCGTAGTCGTTATTCGACTTGTTCGAGCAGGCTGCGATGAGCGGAAGCATAGCGGTGCCGAGCACAAAAAGTCGGCGGTTAGGCTGTGAGTGGATCATACCTTCCAGGATAACGCCCGCGCGGGTTCTACAAGAACCTGAACGGCCCCGCCACCCCAAATAATGCGCATATCACAGCGGGGTCTCGTCCTCACCCGCGTATTTATAGGTATCGACGTGCTGGGCTCGGCCCGCGAGGGGACGGGCTCAGTTACACTAGTGGGGTAAGAGTCTGAGGGGATAACGAATTGCGCAACCTAGTCAATGACGCCGCTGACGAGGCGGTTAACATCGGTTACCGCGTGGCCGACCGCCTGCACCGCTGGCGTGAGAAGCGCGCTATCGCCGCCGGCCGCGAGCCGATTCTTGTTCCCAGCGAGGGGTACGGACGAGTTGCATCCGAGGGGAACCCGGGTTGGGTTCGTATCATCGCCCGAGCCCTCTACAACACGGTCGACCTTGAGCGACTCCTGCAGGTCGTGGAGGGTACCCAAGACACCGCTAATCCCATGCGAGGCTGGCGTGCCTTCACCGCGATCGCTATGTCGGATGCCCCGGTCACCATCGTTATCGGCGGTACCAAGTACGAGGCGTACACCGACCGCGGCGGCGTGCTCGACGTGAAGCTTGAGATCGACCTGGAACCCGGCATGCACGAGGTCATCATGTATGTGCCCGGATCGCGCGCCGTAGCCACCAGCGTTTACATCGTGCCGGAGTCGCAGAAGCTAGGCGTCATCATGGACGTCGACGACACTGTCATGGTGACCATGCTGCCGCGCCCCCTCGTGGCCGCATGGAACTCCTTCGTGCTCGACGAGCACGCGCGCATCCCGACCCCCGGCATGGCCGTCATGACCGACCGTATTCGCCGTAGTGAGCCGAACGCGCCGTTCATGTACCTGTCCACCGGTGCGTGGAACATTACCCCGACCCTGCGCCGATTCCTGAGCCGTAACGGTTACCCGCGCGGCACGTTCCTGCTTACCGACTGGGGGCCGACCCCCGACCGCTGGTTCCGGTCCGGCACCAAGCACAAGGTGGATTCCCTGCAGCGCCTGGTTGAGGAGTTCCCGCAGATGAAGTGGATCCTGGTTGGTGACGACGGGCAGCGCGACCCGTATATCTACAACGGCTTCGCGGTGCGTTACCCGGACAACGTGGCGGCCATCGTGATTCGTAACCTGACGGTGGGGGAGTCCGTGCTCGCCTCGGGCCGCGTGTGGAGCGATCACCGCGCCGAGCAGATGATGCGCTCGCCCCTGTGGATCGAAGCCACCGACGGCGTGACGCTCAGCAAGAAGCTACGCGATCTGGGAATCATCGACTTCTAGACGTTCTCAGCTGCACGTTTTGCGCCCACGCATACCCTATATACGCGTATATGCGGTGAAGGCCGACCACTCCAGCACGGGTGGTCGGCCTTCGCCGCGTGCGAGGCTCGGTGGGACCTCAAACCTGCTCTGAAACCCGCCCCGGACCCTGCCCCGAAGATTCCAGTTCGTCCATCGGGGCTGTGGGGTGTTTAAGGCTTAACCAACTTAAACCAACGACACACCGGCCAGTCGCGAAGAGTTAAAAATCTTTTGTACAGCTTTAATCACACCCCTTCGTCGCGGTCAGCCCCCGGGTTAAGGGCTCATTAAGAAAACCTGTTCGTCTTTAAAACCCCGTCGTTCCGCGTCATGATGGGCGAGTGTTAAACCTGCGCTTAAATCAAGCCCGAGGAATACGGCCCCGGACGTCTTAAAACGTCATAGGGGTTAAAAGCACCCTAAGAAACGAACGGGGAGGGCCAACAAAAATGCCACCCAACTTAAACCCCACCTGTGGATAACCCCGCGAGGTCCCCGAAAATCCGGCGAACTCCACCACCGGGCGGGTGTGGATAAGCCCGCGAGGCACCCCATTAAGTGGGTTCGGCTGTGGGTTTATCGAACGAAACGCGACCCGCGCACCACATCATCTTGTGGTGCAGAAATTTCTTGGCACTAGATGTAGTATTAATACTCGGTTCCACCGCTTAGGCCCCTCGGGGCCCTCCCCGCAGAACCGCGAGGCAGCAGATCCGCCCCCGCACGACGGGCGGCACCGCCCCGGCAGGGTAGAGGTACGACGGTGGAGCCCCTAGGAAAACACGCCAGAATCATTCACAAGATAAACCCGCCTGAGCGGGAGAAAGTATGAGGCACTCTCATGGTAGTGACCGTGTACACCAAGCCCCAGTGCGTTCAGTGCAACATGACCTACCGCGCCCTCGACGCGAAGGGTATCAGCTACACCAAGGTTGATATCACCGAAGACACTCAGGCCCTTGAGATGGTTAAGTCCCTCGGCTACCTGCAGGCCCCCGTCGTCATCGCAGGCGAGGAGCACTGGTCCGGTTTCCGCCCCGATAAGATCAACGCTTTGGAAGCGTAAATCCAGCCGAAACCCACATAAACGGAATCGGCGTCACACAGCCATACCGGCACATACGAAGTAAGGAGCTCACGTTGAGTACCGTCCTCACGCCCAACCCCGCAGATGAACACGCAGAAATCCGCAAGATTCTCATGGATGCGCGTAACTCCTCTGAGGGTCGAGCGACCGAGGCTCTGGCGGACGCATCCGCGCCACTCGTCGTGTATTTCTCCTCCATCTCCGGCAACACCCACAAGTTCGTGGAGAAGCTTCGTGCTCGCCGTCTCCGCCTGCCCCTGCGCACCGGCGAAGACACCCTGGTGCTTGATGAGCCCTTCGTGCTGATCGTTCCCACCTACGGCAAGCCCGAAGGTGCAGGCAATGTTCCCCCGCAGGTGGTAAAGTTCCTAAACGTGGATCAGAATCGCGCGAACATGCTCGGTGTGATTGGATCCGGCAACACTAACTTTGGCCCGCTCTTCGGCATCGCGGCAGATATCGTCGCGAAGAAATGCAACGTGCCCGTGCTCTTCAAGTTCGAGCTCATGGGTACCGAAGCAGATGTAGAAAAAGTCAACGAAGGATTGGAAGCATTTTGGACGCAAAACTGCCCTCAGCACTAGAGACTCTCGGTGCGAGCCACACCGGCAACACCGTACCCGAGAAGTTCCGGGGTATGAGCTACCACGAGCTGAACGCTCTGCTGAACCTCTACGATGAGAACGGCAAGATTCAGTTCGACGCCGACCGCCAGGCAGCACGTCAGTACTTCCTGCAGCACGTCAACAACAACACCGTGTTCTTCCACGACCTGGAAGAGAAGATTGAGTACCTGATCGAGAACCAGTACTACGAGCCTGAGCTCTTCGAGAAGTACAACTTCCAGTTCATCAAGAACCTGTTCAAGCGCGCCTACGCCGTGAAGTTCCGCTTCCCGACCTTCCTGGGTGCCTTCAAGTTCTACACCTCCTACGCGCTCAAGACCTTCGACGGTCAGCGCTACCTGGAGCGCTTCGAGGACCGCGTCTGCATGGTGGCGCTGCTGCTGGCAGAGGGTAACGAGAAGCTGGCCGAGGAGATCGTGGACGAGATTATCTCGGGCCGCTTCCAGCCTGCCACCCCGACCTTCCTCAACGCGGGCAAGAAGCAGCGCGGCGAGCTGGTCTCCTGCTTCCTGCTACGCATGGAAGACAACATGGAATCCATCGGTCGTTCCATTAACTCGGCCCTGCAGCTCTCTAAGCGCGGCGGCGGCGTGGCATTCGCCCTGACCAACCTGCGCGAATCCGGCGCGCCCATCAAGAAGATTGAGAACCAGTCTTCGGGCGTTATCCCCGTCATGAAGCTGCTGGAGGACGCCTTCTCCTACGCTAACCAGCTGGGCGCACGTCAGGGCGCCGGCGCGGTGTACCTGCACGCGCACCACCCCGACATCTACTCTTTCCTGGACACCAAGCGCGAGAACGCCGACGAGAAGATTCGTATCAAGACCCTCTCCCTGGGTGTCGTGATCCCCGATATCACCTTCGAGCTGGCCAAGAAGAACGAGGACATGTACCTCTTCTCCCCGTACGATGTGGAACGCATCTACGGTGTGCCCTTCTCCGACATCAACGTCTCCGAGAAGTACTACGAGATGGTCGACGATGCACGCATCACCAAGACCAAGATTAACGCTCGCGAGTTCTTCCAGACCATCGCGGAGATTCAGTTCGAGTCCGGTTACCCGTACGTGATGTTCGAGGACACCGTCAACCGCGCGAACCCCATCGCCGGTAAGGTCATCATGTCGAACCTCTGCTCCGAGATTCTGCAGGTTTCCGAGCCGTCCACCTACCACGCCGACCTCGGCTACGAGACCGTCGGTAAGGATATTTCCTGCAACCTCGGTTCGCTGAACATCGCCCTCACCATGGACGGCGACGACTTTGGCAAGACCGTGGAGACCGCAATCCGCGCGCTCACCTCCGTCTCGGACCAGTCCGATATCCGCTCCGTGCCGTCCATCGAGCGTGGCAACAAGATGAGCCACGCCGTGGGCCTGGGCCAGATGAACCTGCACGGCTACCTGGCACGCGAGCACGTCTTCTACGGTTCCGAAGAGGCGCTGGACTTCACCAACATGTACTTCTACACCGTGACTTACCACGCAATCCGCACCTCCATGCTGCTCGCTAAGGAGCGCGGTGAGCGTTTCGAGGGCTTCGAGAACTCGAAGTACGCCTCCGGTGAGTTCTTCGCCAAGTACATCGAGAAGGAATGGGCACCGCAGACCGAGCGTGCCCGCGAGCTGTTCGCCAAGCACCACATCCCCACCCGCGAGGAGTGGATTCAGCTGGCAGCCGACGTCGCACAGCACGGCATGTACAACCAGAACCTGCAGGCCGTTCCTCCGACCGGCTCGATTTCCTACATCAACGGTTCGACCTCTTCGATTCACCCGATTGCTTCGAAGATTGAGATCCGCAAGGAAGGCAAGCTCGGCCGCGTCTACTACCCGGCACCGTACATGACCAACGAGAACCTGGAGTACTACCAGGACTCGTACGAGATTGGCTACGAGAAGATCATCGACACCTACGCCGTGGCAACCCAGCACGTGGACCAGGGCCTGTCGCTGACCCTCTTCTTCCGCGATACCGCAACCACCCGCGATATCAACCGCGCCCAGATTTACGCATGGCGTAAGGGCATCAAGACCATCTACTACATCCGTCTGCGTCAGATGGCTCTTGAGGGTACCGAGGTTGAAGGCTGCGTATCCTGCATGCTCTAGGCTCGAATGTTGGAGACATTCAGCCTGAGCTGACACACCATAACTACTAAAGGGGGCGGGGCGGCCGGCCCGCGGCTCCGCGCGATTCAGGGTGACTCGCGCGGAGCCCGACGCGGCCCAGATGAGTCGTCACCGCCCCCAAGAATCGGAGAATTATCATGAGCGAAAAGGTGAAGCTCGTCGACCACGTCGTTGAGGCCATCAACTGGAACCGCATCGAGGATGAGAAGGACCTCGAGGTTTGGGACCGCCTGACCGGTAACTTCTGGCTGCCGGAGAAGGTGCCGCTGAGCAACGACGTGCCCTCCTGGAAGACCCTGACCGACGAAGAGAAGCAGCTGACCATGCGCGTCTTCACCGGTCTGACCCTGCTGGACACCATCCAGGGCACCGTCGGCGCCGTCTCCCTGCTGCCCGATGCCGTGACCGCACACGAGGAAGCCGTGTACACCAACATCGCGTTCATGGAGTCCGTGCACGCGAAGTCGTACTCCTCGATCTTCTCGACCCTCGCCTCCACCAAGGAGATTGACGAGGCATTCCGCTGGGCTTCTGAGAACGAGCACCTGCAGAAGAAGGCCAAGATTATTCTGGCCTACTACACCGGTGACGACCCGCTGAAGAAGAAGGTCGCCTCGACCCTGCTCGAGTCCTTCCTGTTCTACTCGGGCTTCTACCTGCCCATGTACTGGTCCTCGCACGCAAAGCTGACCAACACCGCCGACCTGATTCGTCTGATTATTCGTGACGAGGCTGTGCACGGCTACTACATCGGCTACAAGTTCCAGCGTGGCCTGGCCAAGGAGACCCCGGAGCGTCAGGCAGAGCTGAAGGAGTACACCTTCAACCTGCTGTACGAACTGTACGAGAACGAAATCGCTTACACCCACTCCCTGTACGACGGCGTGGGTTGGAGCGAGGACGTGAAGAAGTTCCTGCACTACAACGCCAACAAGGCCCTGATGAACCTGGGCTACGAGGCAATGTTCCCGGCTACCGTGACCAACGTTTCGCCGGCCATCCTCTCGGCACTGTCCCCGAATGCTGACGAGAACCACGACTTCTTCTCCGGTTCCGGTTCCTCCTACGTGATTGGTAAGGCTGTGAACACCGAGGACGAGGACTGGGACTTCTAAGCACCCTTTCTTGCCTTGAGATATAAGGCTTGACAAACCGAGCGGAACCCCCGCGTATCCCAGTGTGGATGCGCGGGGGTTCCGCCGTTTAACCGGGCCATTTAACCTGCCAGGATGCAGTGGGCAAGCGCTAGGGAAGCGGGGGAGCGGCACCCTGGTTCCAGCTGTGGGCACCTCGCTACAAACTCTTCACCCCGTAGCATAAAAGACTGTTGATATATCGGGGTGCGGGGCGTACTGTGGAACCACTATCCCCAAATCCTGGAAGGAACATCATGCGTTCAGTCGTCATGGAAGCCCCCGGTAAGGTCGTCGTCAACGAAGTTGAGAAGCCGATCCTCCTCGAACCCACCGACGCCATCATTAAGCTCGCGGCTTCCTGCATCTGCGGCTCCGACCTGTGGCCCTACCGCGGCGCACAGCCCGTCGACCACCAGGCCATGGGCCACGAGTACATCGGCGAGGTCGTAGAGGTAGGCTCCGAGGTTACCACCGTAGCCCCCGGCGACTTCGTCGTTGGCTCCTTCTGCATCTCCTGCGGCGAGTGCGAAACCTGCACCGCGGGCTACCCCTCCCGCTGCCTGAAGGCAATTGCCGCGGGCGATGCCTTCATCGGTATGCGCTCCAACGGCACCCAGGCAGAGTACGCCCGCGTGCCCTTCGCGGACGGCACCCTACTCAAGACCCCCGCCGCACCCACCGCGGAGCAGATCCCGCACCTGATGGCGGCATCCGACGTGCTCGGCACCGGCTGGTACGCAGCAGACGCAGCGCAGGCAGCCCCCGGCAAGACCATTGTCGTCGTCGGCGACGGCGCGGTTGGTCTGAGCGCAGTCATCGGCGCTAAGCAGCTCGGCGCGGAGAAGATCATCATCATGTCCCGTAACCCCGAGCGTCAGGCGCTCGCCAAGGAATTCGGCGCAACCCACGTGGTGGAGGAGCGCGGTGAGGAGGGCATCGCCAAGGTCATGGAGCTCACCGACGGCGTGGGCGCGCACGGCGTGGCGGAGGCTGTCGGCACCCAGCAGTCCTTCGACCAGGCTCTTGGATGCGTGCGCCACGGCGGCTACATCGGCTTCGTGGGCGTGCCGCACGATAGCTCCATCGGCACCGATAAGCTCTTCGGCAAGCAGGTTCACCTGGAGGGCGGCCCCGCCCCCGTGCGCAAGTACCTGCCGACCCTCATCGACCTGATTTACAAGGGCGAAATTGAGCCCGGTAAGGTCTTCGACCTGGTCCTGCCCATCGACGAGGCAGCTAAGGGCTACGAGGCAATGGACCAGCGCACCGCCACCAAGGTGCTGCTGACCATGCCGTAATAGCCGGTCGTAGAGCCGGCTCCTGTACCGGCAACCCGGCGTGTACGCGTTGCTCATCCCCGCATCCGACCCTGCCCACTCCATGTGAGCGTAGGGTACCGGCTGCGGGGATGACTTTCGTTAAAAAACCACTTTCTTGATGCGCGGGGCGGCGAGGTGAGGGACAAATGCGTGAGCTAACGCATAGAATGAAAGAGCATGATTCGTACAACTCGAAGGATGACAATGACGAAGAAGCCTTTCCCCTCCGACCTCGAAATCGCGCTTGCTGCCGATCTGTGGCCGATTAGCAAGATTGCAGCAGAGAACGGCATCAGCGAAGATCGCCTCGAGCCCTACGGCAAGTACGTCGCCAAGGTTCTGCTCGACGAAAGCACCAACGCAGAGACCGCCCGCAAGCGCGGCTCCAAGTACATCGTGGTGACCGCGGTGACCCCGACCCCGCTTGGCGAAGGCAAAACCGCAACCTCCGTCTCCCTCGCACAGGGCTTCGCACAGACCGGCCGCAAGGCTGCGCTGGCTCTGCGTCAGCCCGCAATGGGCCCGACCTTCGGCATCAAGGGCGGTGCCGCAGGTGGCGGTTACTCCCAGATTGTCCCCATGGAGAAGCTGAACCTGCACCTGACCGGCGACTTCCACGCCGTCACCGCGGCCCACAACCTGCTTGCCGCCATGATCGACAACCACCTGCACCACGGCAACGAGCTGCGCATCGACCCGCGCGCAATCGAGTGGCGCCGCGTTATCGACATGAACGACCGCTCCCTGCGCAACATCGTCGTGGGCCTGGGCGAACGCATGGACGGTGTGGTCCGCGAGACCGGTTTCGACATCACCAGCGCCTCCGAAATCATGGTGATTCTCTCGCTGGCCACCTCCTTCAAGGACCTGCGCGAGCGCCTGGCCAAGATTGTGATTGGCCTGAACTATGACGGCGAGCCCGTCACCGCGGCCGACCTGAAGGCTGACGGCGCAATGTCCGTGATTCTGGCCGACGCCATCAACCCGAACCTGCTGCAGACCCTGGAGCACACCCCGGCCCTGATTCACGCCGGCCCCTTCGGCAACATCGCAACCGGTAACTCCTCCGTGGTTGCCGACTATGTGGGCCTGGAGTACTCCGACTACGTGATTACCGAGGCTGGCTTCGGCGCCGATATGGGTGCCGAGCGTTTCTTCAACGTCAAGTGCCGCGTCTCCGGTCTGAAGCCGGACGCCGCAGTGCTGGTTGTGACCGTGCGCTCCCTGAAGTCCCACTCCGGCCTGTACAAGATTGTTCCGGGCAAGCCCCTGCCCGAGGGCATGCTGCAGGAAAGCCCCTCCGATGTGGAGAAGGGCGCGAAGAACCTGAAGAAGCACATCGAGATTGTGCGCGACTTCGGTGTTCAGCCGGTCGTGGCCATTAACGCCTTCCCGACCGACTTCGATTCCGAGCACGAGACGATTCGCCGTATCGCCGAGGAAGCCGGCGCTCGTGTGGCCATCCACCACGGTGTGGCCGAGGGCGGTAAGGGCACCATCGACCTGGCGAACGTTGTGGCCGAGGCCTGCGACGACGTTTCGGATCTGAAGTACACCTATGATCTTGAAGACTCCATCGAGACCAAGATTGAGAAGGTTGCGACCAAGGTCTACGGCGCAGACGGCATTTCGATTGCTCCGGCTGCCGCTAAGCAGCTCAAGCGCTTTGCTGAGCTGGGCTACTCGCACCTGCCCGTGGTCATTGCGAAGACCCACCTGTCCATCTCTTCGGATGCATCGCTGAAGGGTGCACCGACCGGTTGGACCCTGCCCGTGCGCGAGGTTCGCCTGGCTGCCGGTGCCGGCTACGTCTACGCAATCTGCGGCACCATGCGCACCATGCCGGGCCTGAGCAAGAGCCCCGCGGCTGAGCGCATCGGCTTCGACGAGAACGGCGTGATGGTCGGCCTGTCCTAAGACGGCTGTTTCAGCTGATCTGTAGCTGGTAGAGGCGGCGTTCCTTCCCTAGAGCGGGGGAGGGGCGCCGCCTTTCTGCGCGCCGTGTGCCGATATGGGGTCTGCCGGGTGGTGATCTGGCCCCGTAGGTGATGCTGATTCGTCGGTTGTTTTCGCCGCTCGTCGTCTGTGGAGAGCTCCGCTAGGTGGCTTGAAGACCACCCTCACTATGAGCTGGAGGGTTTATTTACGGGGTGATATACGGACTGTAAGGGGTTGCCATGAGGGGCCCTTTCGGGGTCTGTAAATCTTAAATTGGTCTGTATGTGTTATTTTTCCTCCTCGATATTTGCTTGAGCCTTATCTTTCGTTAAACACCCTCTGGAGGTTGATTTTTAAGCGAGTCATACACCTACATTTTGTGAAAATATGGCTTTGACTAGTATTTTTTCTTTTTCGTGAAAATTTTCGAGGTTGCACTTTTGGGTCTATGGAAGGGTGGATGATGAAGCCTTTGTTTATAAAAGCGTTGGCCAACTAGGTGTTTTTAGGGGTGGAGCAGACCAATAAGATTTCCCATTGGAGGCGTTTGTGGGCTGTTTTGTGGCGGGCAATGCGAAGGGATGTGAACAAAACGAGGTGAAAAGTAGTTGCTTCAACTAGAAAGTTTCTTTAGGTTTAGGTTGATATTCCGCGGAATATCAAGGGAAAACGGGGTATTCAACCCTCGTAAAAGTCTCAGTGGGACCCCCTGAGAAAGATGCACCTGAGTGTCAAATTGAGGGAAAGCTAAAAATTTTTTTCAGTGATATGGCTCACTTATTGGAGCTGAAAAATAAAATTGGTACGTATGTATATCCTAAAAAACGGGTGGAATTATTACAGAACGGTTACAGTGAGGCTCCGGTCACTTAAATTGGCGCTCCGTACCAAAATGACTCGCCGGACAGGGTGAAAAAACTCCGCTATGATGGATGCATCAAGTAATCGTGAGATTTCCAAAGTCCTCGGGTTGCTTGTGTTTGAGTGAGTGATAGATACCCCTGGGTGTCATGAGAAGCGACTGTGTATCGATGCACGGTCGCTTCTCTGTTTAACTTTTAAAATTCATGCGGTGCCTCGACCGGAACCTCATCCGAGCTGAGCCCGTCCCGGGCAAAGGCTGTGCGTTCAAAGTCGAGCGCACCCAAGAAACCGCCGAGGCGCATCCCGCAGGGGAGTACCCCGGCACCTCCTAACCTGGAACACCCCCTACACTGGAAGTATGACTACATACCCCGAATCCACACTCATCTTCGAGAACCCCGAACTGACCGTGCGTGCCCTCAGTGTTTCCGAGATGGACAATAGCGTCTACCTCATCACCATGCGCGCCACGGGCGAACAGGTACTCATCGACCCGGCCGCAGAAGCCGAGGAGCTCTACGCCTTCACCCTCGATGCACTACTTCAGGACTGCCCGCAGCTGGAACTCACCGATGCCGAGGACCGCCGCGTGCGCGTCATGGAGAAGGAAGAAGACTTTGATGCCCTCAAACCCCGCGCAATCGGCCTGACCGGCATCCTGGTTACCCACGGCCACTGGGACCACATTCGCGCCATTGCCGAGCTCGAGAAGCTCACTGGCGCAATCACCTCCGCCGGGGATGCTGATGCCGACGCCATTAAGGAGCAGGAGAACTTCGAAGTGGAGGAGCGCCTGCACGGCGGCGAGATCTTCGACTTCTACCTCTCCGACACCGTGGTACGCGCCCTGCACGTGCCCGGCCACACCCCCGGATCCATCGTCTACACCCTCGAAACCACCTGGGAAGACGGCACCCCCGCAACCCTGCTGTTTACCGGCGACGCCCTCTTCCCCGGCGGCGTGGGCAAGACCGACTCCCCGCAGCAATTCGGTGAGCTCTTCTCCAACGTGCTCGAAAAGCTCTTTGGCGGCTTCGATGATGACGCAATCGTGCTGCCCGGCCACGGTCGTTCCACGACCCTCGGTGACGAGCGCCCGCACCTGGAGGAGTGGGGCACCCGCGGCTGGTAGCCCGGCCCCGGCGCGCTCTCGCCGCCACGCGAATTTGGAGTGTCTCTTCGTGCGTGCGCGACGCCCCTCCTTCCGCGCGTTTTTGCGGATGCTTCGCGCTTGCCGTGCGGCTTCGCACTGCACCCTTACGGCCCCGTACGCCGGCAACTTAATCCCGCCGGCTACGGGGCGCTAAGGTGTAGAATTTAAATTCGAAGATAAGACGAAAGGATTTTCGATGACACCCCGTCCGGCACACGGAAGCACCGCGCTCAAACCCAATGACCTGACCAGTATTCGTGTGCAGGGTGCCCGAGAAAACAACCTTAAGAACGTAGACCTGACCATCCCGCGCGATGCGATGGTCGTCTTCACGGGCCTCTCCGGCTCCGGCAAGTCCTCCCTCGCCTTTGACACCATCTTCGCCGAGGGTCAGCGCCGCTACGTCGAGTCGCTCTCCTCCTACGCCCGCATGTTCCTGGGCCAGGTCGACAAGCCCGATGTCGACTTCATCGAGGGTCTCTCCCCGGCAGTGTCTATCGACCAGAAGTCCACCTCCAAGAACCCCCGCTCGACCGTCGGCACCATCACCGAAATTTACGACTACATGCGTCTGCTCTGGGCGCGCATCGGCCACCCGCACTGCCCCGAATGTGGCGAGGAAATCACCCAGCAGACCCCGCAACAAATTGTGGACATTCTGCAGGAGTACCCCGAACGCACCCGCCTGCAGATCCTCGCGCCCGTCGTCAGCGCACGTAAGGGCGAGTTCGTGGACCTCTTCAAGGACCTGCTCACCCAGGGCTATTCGCGAGCCCGCGTGGACGGCGAAACCGTGCAGCTCTCCGACCCGCCCAAGCTCGCCAAGCAGTACAAGCACACCATCGAGGTGGTCGTCGACCGCATCGTCATTAAGGACGGTATTCACCAGCGCCTGACCGACTCCATCGAAACCGCGCTCAAGCTCGCCGACGGCCGCGTGCTCATCGACTTCGTGGACCGCGAGCAGGACGACCCCGAACGCACCCGCTCCTTCAGCGAAAACCTCGCCTGCCCCAACAACCACCCGCTGCAGATCGACACCATCGAGCCGCGCGCCTTCTCCTTCAACTCGCCGTTCGGCGCGTGTAGCGCCTGCGACGGCATCGGCTCGCGCCTGGAGGTAGACACCGAACTGCTCGTACCCAACCCCGACCTGACCCTCGGCGAGGGCGCTATCGCCCCCTGGTCGCAGGGCAAAGCAACCACCGAATACTGGCTGCGCCTGCTCGCCGGCCTGGGGGAGGAGCTCGGATTCGACCTGAACACCCCCTTCAAGGACCTGCCCGCCAAGACCCGCGCCGCCATCCTGGACGGCAAGGACTACAAGGTTGAGGTGTCCTACCGCAACCGTTTCGGCCGCGAACGCCGCTACACCTCCGGATTCGAAGGCGTGAAGGCATACATCAAGCGCAAGCACGAAGAAACCGAATCGGACTTCGCCCGCGACCGCTACGAACAGTACATGCGCCAGGTCGCCTGCCCCTCCTGCGGTGGCGCGCGCCTGAACCCGACCATCCTCGGCGTGAAGGTCGGTGGCCAGTCCATCGCAGACATCACCGACCTGTCCCTGGCCGACGCGCTCGCCTTCGTGCGCGGCCTGCAGCTCAGCGCCCGCGAAGCCAAGATCGGCGAGCAGGTCCTCAAGGAAATCGACGCGCGCCTGCAGTTCCTGCTGGACGTGGGTCTGGACTATCTGACCCTCTCACGCTCCGCCGGTACGCTCTCCGGCGGTGAGGCCCAGCGCATCCGCCTGGCCACCCAGATTGGTTCGGGCCTGGTCGGTGTGCTCTACGTGCTCGACGAGCCCTCCATCGGCCTGCACCAGCGCGACAACCGCCGCCTCATCGAGACCCTGACCAAGCTGCGCGATATGGGCAACACGCTTATCGTGGTTGAGCACGACGAAGACACCATGCGCGAAGCCGACTGGATCGTGGACGTAGGACCCGGCGCCGGCGAGCACGGCGGCGAAATCGTGCACTCCGGCAGCTTCGAGGAGTTGCTGAAGAATACCAAATCCATTACCGGCGACTACATGGCTGGCCGCCGCAGCATCGAGGTGCCCGCCTCCCGCCGACCCGTGGACAAGAAACGCCAGCTGACCGTGCGCGGTGCCCGCGAAAACAACCTCAAGAACGTGACCGTGTCCTTCCCACTGGGCGTGTTCACAGCGGTGACCGGCGTATCCGGCTCGGGTAAGTCCACCCTCGTCAACGACATTCTGTACACCTCCCTGGCGAACAAGCTCAACGGCGCCAAGCAGGTGCCCGGCCGCCACAAGAGCATCGACGGTCTGGAGCACCTGGACAAGGTCATTCACGTGGACCAGTCGCCCATCGGTCGTACCCCGCGCTCGAACCCCGCCACCTACACCGGCGTGTTCGACCACATCCGCAAGCTGTTTGCAGAGACCAGCGAGGCGAAAATGCGCGGCTACACCCCGGGCCGCTTCTCCTTCAACGTCAAGGGCGGCCGCTGCGAGGACTGCTCCGGCGACGGCACCCTGAAGATTGAAATGAACTTCCTGCCGGACGTGTACGTGCCCTGTGAAACCTGCCACGGCAAGCGCTACAACCGCGAAACCCTCGAGGTGCACTACAAAGGCAAGACCATTGCAGACGTGCTCGAAATGCCCGTGGAGGAGGCCGCCGAGTTCTTCGCCGCGTTCACCCCGATTGCGCGCCACCTGAACACCCTCGTGGACGTGGGCCTGGGCTACATTCGCCTGGGCCAGCCCGCAACCACCCTCTCCGGCGGTGAGGCGCAGCGCGTGAAGCTCGCCACCGAGCTGCAGAAGCGCTCCAACGGCCGCTCCATCTACGTGCTGGACGAGCCGACCACCGGTCTGCACTTTGAAGACATCCGCAAGCTACTCGCCGTGCTGCAATCGCTGGTGGACAAGGGCAATAGCGTCATCACCATCGAGCACAACCTGGACGTCATCAAGTGCGCCGACTGGATCGTCGACATGGGTCCCGAAGGCGGTAGCGGCGGCGGCACCGTAATTGCTGAAGGAACCCCGGAGCACGTGGCGACCGTCAAAGGCTCGCACACCGGTGCCTTCCTGGCAGAGATTCTGAAATAGCGTAGGCAGCCCGACCCCGCGCCCGTGTGGCGCGCAGGGTCGGGCTGAGACCGTATTGCCACCCCGTCTCCCCGTCGATGACACTGCGGCGGGATGCGGTGACCGCATCTCAACCAAAAACTCAATGACGAACGAGAGGACCCCGTGAACACCGAAGATCGCGTCAAAGCAGCCCAAGCCAAGCTCACCGCCCTCGGTGCGCGTCGCGGTGCTGTGACCACCCTGGACCGGGCGCGGCACATCCTGCACACCCAGCTGGAGGCGGACTTCTGCCAGGCGCCCGGTTCGATTAGCCGCGCCCTTCAAGAGCTACGCGACTACCCGGAAGCCGAAAGCCTGCCGCTACTCGCCACCGTGCAGCCTCCCTCCGAGAAGATGGGTGCCGCACGCCGCCGCAACGACGACATCTGGGAGCTGCGCGTCGCCAACTACGCGAGCGTCGGCATTCTCTGCGCCAAGCATCCGCGCGTACTCGAAAAGGCCATCGACTACATGCTCGGCGACCAGTCGAACTGGCTGGGCGACTATGCACAGCTTCGCCAGCTCAACGAACTGCTCACCCCCTACACCCAGCAGGTCAGCGGCACGAGCATCTACTATACGCCCGGCCGCGCCCTGCTGAACTCGGTCGTACCCGAGGGCGTGCAGGCGCAGGAGGTCAAGTGCGCCGTGCCCGGTGTGGGCATGATGCGCCGCGTCGACCCCGCCGAGCTGAAGGCGGCACTGCTTGCCGAAATTACCGGCGAGCGCACTATTCGCAGGGAGGCGAACGCCTCCGCGGGGGCGCTTGAGGTTGCCCCGGAGGATACGGAAGCGCGCGTAACCCGCCTGCGCGTGGACCTGCTGAGCGAAGAGCAGATCGAGTCGTTCCGCGGGGATAAACGTTACTCGAACGCGCTGGGCTTTAGCACGACCCGCCCGGATGTGCTGGTTCTGGCCGCCTACGCTGTAGACGGCGCCGATGACACCGAAGGTGCCGGCATCCCCGCAAATGCCGACCCGGTAGCCATGGTGGGTATGAGCGACGACTCGCCGATTATGCGTCAGATCGGTATTGATGTGCTGCCCGCCTTCCGCGGTGCGGGTATTGCGAGTGCCCTGGTGCGCGATGCCGCCCGCCTGACCCTGGCGGAGGGTTACCTGCCGTTCTACGGTACGAGCCCGTCGCACATGCTGTCGCAGAGGGTTGCGTTGAACGCGGGGCTGGTGCCGACCTGGTGGGAGTACGTTTCCACCAGCATGAACGACCTGCCCATGGACTAGAATTGCCCGCGCTGGGTATAACGGACAATAGGTACGCAGCATGTGCGCAAGGCCCCCGAGATTCTGCATCTCGGGGGCCTTTTATGTACTGAGTTTCGCGTGCTAGTTTCGCGGGGGGGGGGAGGAGAGAACCTTGACCGGTTACAGCTCCGCGCCGTTGCTGGCAATCACCACGCGGTACCAGTGGAAGGACTTCTTGCGGTAGCGCGCCAGGGTGCCGGTGCCGTCGTCGTTGCGGTCCACGTAGATGAACCCGTAGCGCTTGGACATCTGCGCGGTGGAGGCGCTAATCATGTCGATGCAACCCCAGGTGGTGTAGCCGAGCACGTTCACGCCGTCCTCAATCGCTTCGCGTACCGCGTGCAGGTGCTGGCGCAGGTAGTCGATGCGGTAGTCATCCTCCACGGTGAGCTCACCGTTCACCTCGACCAGTTCGTCGCGTGCACCCAGGCCGTTCTCCACGATGAATAGCGGCTTCTGCCAGCGGTCCCAGTACTGGTTGAGGACCACGCGCAGGCCGGTCGGGTCGATCTGCCAGCCCCATTCGCTGGCGGGTAGGGTCGGGTTCACCACGCCGCCGAGGATGTTGCCTTCGCCGCGCTCGCCTCGTGCCGGGTCGCCGGTCGCGCAGGTGGACATGTAGTAGCTGAACGACACGAAATCCACGGTGTTCTTCAGGTCCTCGCGGTCCTGCTCGGTGATGTTCAACTCCACGCCCTTCTCACGCAGGGCACGCAGGAAGTAGCCGGGGTATGCGCCGCGCACGTGCACGTCACCGAACGCGAAGTTTGCCTGTTCCGTCTGCATGGCGGCGAGTACGTCGGCGGGGTCGGGGGTGAGCGGGTAGGTGGGCATGGCAAGAATCATGCAGCCGACCTGGGCGCCGGGCGCCAGTTCGCGTGCCGCAGCGGTGGCGCGTGCGGAGGCGACCAGCTCGTGGTGCATTGCCTGGTAGAGGTCTGCGTCGCTGAGCTGATCCGCCGGGGTGTTAATACCGCCGGACATGAACGGCAGGTGCAGCATCGAGTTGATCTCGTTGAAGGTCAGCCAGTACTTCACACGCTTGCCGTAGCGGGCGAATACGGTGCGGGCGTAGCGTTCGTAGAAGCCGATGAGTTCGCGGCTGGTCCAGCCGTTGTACTGCTCCACCAGGTGCAGCGGGGTTTCGTAGTGGCTGAGGGTGATAAGCGGCTCCATGCCGTGCTTTTCGAGCTCGTCGAGCACACGGTCGTAGAAGGCGAGGCCCGCCTCGTTCGGGGTTTCTTCGTCGCCGCGGGGGAAGATGCGCGACCAGGCGATGGAGAAGCGGAAGACCTTAAAGCCCATCTCCGCGAGCAGGGCGATGTCTTCGCGGTAGCGGTGGTAGAAGTCGATGCCTTCCAGCTTGAGGTTGTCCTCGGTGGGTTCTGCGGTGCGCGGGTACAGGCCGCCGGAGGGCAGCACATCCTGCAGACTGGGGCCCTTGCCGTCCTCGTTCCAGGCGCCTTCGAACTGGTTGGCGGCGGTGGCGCCTCCGAAGAGGAAGCCGTCAGGGAACGCGCCGAGCGGCTGCGGCTCGGTCAGCGCCGGGCTGTTACCGGGCAGGTTGGTGGTCTGGGCGGTGATGTGCTGGTCCTGATGCACGGCGTCCTCCAGGGTGCTGTGGGTCTTTCTTCTACCCTAACGGAGGGGATGGGGGAATACTAGGCTATGCGCTGTTTTGGGACGTTAGCGGGCGCGCAAAAGCCCGGTGTTCTCACACGAAAATTCACATGAGAATACCGGGCTTTTACGCGGTGCTCCTATACAGCGCTTTTACGCTGAGCTAGGCTTTTACGCTGAGCTAAGCCGCCGCTGGGCTTGGGCCGCTAGTTGGCGAAGCCGAGCGCGAACAGCCACGCGGTACCGACGATACCCCAGACGACGAGGTTCACGATAGCAGCCATGAAGCCAATCTTGAACCATTCGCCCACGCTGAAGTATCCGGAACCGTAGTACACGCCTGCCGGGCCGGAGGCGTAGTGGGTGATGCCGCCAATCAGGTTGCCCATGAAGCCAAGGAACAGCGCCGCGAACATCGGCGGGACACCCGCCGCGACGGCCGCACCGAGGAACACAGCGTACAGGGCCACGATCTGGGCGGTGTTCGAGGCGAACATGTAGTGAATGAAGAAGTAGGCCAGAACCAGCACGGTGAAGGCCAGGGGCCAGGCCATGCCGCTGACGCTGTGGGCGGCCTGCTGGCCAATCCAGTCCACGACCTTGAGCTTCTTCAGGTGGTCGGCCATGCCGACGAGCACGGCGAAGAAGATGAGGGTGGACCAGGCGCTGGAGTTCTTCGCCATGTCCTTCCAGGTCAGAACCTTGGTCACCAGCAGAATACCGATGCCGAAGAAAGCGGCGCTGGTGGCGTCAATACCCAGTGCGGTACCGGTCACCCACAGGATTAGCAGCAGCACGAAGGTGCCGAGCATAATCCATTCCTTCACGCTCATGGGGCCCATTTCGTGCAGTTCCTGGCGGGCATGCTCGGGTGCGTCCGGGGTCTTCTTGATGGTCGGCGGGTAAATCTTCGACATGATCCACGGCATGACAATCAACGCAGCAAGACCGGGAACGATGGCTGCGAGCGCCCAGGTACCCCAGTCGAGGTTGATGTTGTGGTCGTGCGCGAACTTCTGCGCCAGCGGGTTACCCGCCATCGCGGTCAGGAACATGGCGGAGGTGATGGTGTTGACCTGTGCCTCGGTCATGAGCAGGTAGGAGCCGAGCTTACGGCGCGATTCGGGGGTCTCGTTCGTGGAGCCGTTGACCTCGGAGAGGGAACGGATAATCGGGTAAATCACGCCACCGGCACGCGCAGTGTTGGAAGGGGTGGCGGGGGCGAGGACCAGGTCGGTGATGGCCATGCCGTAGGACAGGCCCAGGGAGGACTTGCCGAGCGCACGCACGAACAGCAGTGCGATGCGCTTGCCCAGGCCGGTAATGAGGAAGCCGTCGGCGATGAAGAAGGCGGCAACAATAATCCAGATGGAGGAGTTGCCGAAGCCGGTCAGCGCCTCATTCTTGGCGGCCATCGTGCCGGTAATCATGGCGACGGCCAGGCCCACGAGAGCCACGGACGGGGTGGGCAACGGCTGGAAAATCAGGCCGAGAATGGTACCGACGAAGATGGCGAGCATGTGCATGCCGCGCGGGTCGACGCCTTCGGGGGCGGGAACGAACCAGATGGCGAGGGTGACGGCTACGATGATGGCAACCTGCACGATAAGTTTCGTGCGCTTGGACTTCGCCGCCTTCACCTCCTCGGCGGATGCGGCGGTGGGCGCCGCTGCGTTGGCGGGGGTGGACTGTGTCATGGTCCGATCTCCTTTGCGAAACGTACAGGTTGGCGTGCTCGGGGAGTGGTTCTCACCGGGCGCGGAGTGCGTTTCTTCTGCGTTGTCATGCTGTGTCTATGTGCTCGGTGCGGCAGTGTGGGGCGCCGCACTATAGCACCTTTAATCTTAGCGTTTGGGGGTGCCATGCTAAAGGGGTAAGCCGGCGCATTTGAACAGGTGAGCATTTTTCTGCGCGGGCGTTTTCGCAGCCGCCGGTAAGATAGAAAACGTGCAGATTATTCGAGAAACCACACCCGAGTCGGGTGATATCCTCATCCACCACGAGCAGACGGTGCAGATGCTCCGCGAGGTCGCAAGCGGTCAGCGCGAAGCGACCCTACGCATGTACCAGCCGAACCCCACGGTGGCGTTCGGCCGCCGCGATGAGCTGAACCCCGGATTCGCCGATGCCGTGGCCGCGTGCGAGGAGCACGGCTTCAGGACCCTGGTGCGCAAGGTGGGCGGTCACGCCGCCGCGTACCACCGCGGATGCCTGGTAGTGGACCACTTCCAGCCGGCCTCCGACGCCCGCAGCGGCAACACGGTGCGCTATCGGCTCTTCGGTTCCATGTTCGCTCAGGCCCTGCACGAGGTCGGCGTGGATGCGCGCGTGGGCGAGATCCCGGGGGAGTACTGCCCCGGCGAGTACTCGGTGTACGCACAGCTTCCCGAATCCGCCGGCGGCGAGCGCATCAAGCTGGTCGGCACGGCCCAGCGCGTGGTGAGCGGCGGCTGGTGGTTCAGCACGGGCATCGTGGTCTCCGATTCGGCCTCGCTGCGGGCGGTCACCGCGGACGTGTACCGCGCCCTCGGCATGGAGCTCGACCCGGCAACGGTGGGCGCGGCGCAGGATGCGAACCCGAGCCTGCTCATGGAGGACCTTGAGGACGCCATCGTGGAGGCCTACGCGAGCCACGGCTTCAAGTAGGCGGCCCGAGCGGGAACCCCGGAACATCCGTACACAGTAAACGCACTAGAGTAAAGCAAAGGAGCGCATATGCGTTGGGGTCAGATTAAAGACGAGAAGGGCAGCCGCGCCGTCTGTTTCTTTGAGGAAACGGTCTACGAGCTGCCGGCCAAGTTGAGCCCTCTGCTCAATTTCTACAGCCGGTTCCGCCTGAACTTTGGCGACCCGAAGAACGCGCTGTCGATTCTGAAGGAGAACGGTGCGACGGTCATGGGCCACGGCGAGCAGCTCTGGGAATCCCTGCCCTTTGTACGGCCGCTAGATAAGCCCGGCAAGGTCGTGTGCGCCGGCCTGAACTACCGCGACCACGCCGAAGAGATGAACCTGCCGGTGCCCGAGTACCCGGCGCTCTTTGCGAAGTTCTCGAACGCGCTCATCGGCCCGAATGATCAGATTCGCATGCCCGCCGACGACGGCACGGGTAGCACGAAGGTCGACTGGGAGGTTGAGCTGGGCCTGGTGGTCGGGGTGCGCCTGCGCAACGCCACCGAGGAGCAGGCGCTTGAGGCGCTGATGGGTTACACGGTCATCAACGATGTGTCGGTGCGTGACTGGCAGGGGCGTTCTTCGGAGTGGTTCCAGGGTAAGAACTGGGATGCGATGACTCCGTTCGGCCCGGTCATCGTGAGCGCCGACGAGGTGGATCCGCTTGCCGGCCTGGAGCTGACCTGCGCGGTGGACGGTGAGGTTCGTCAGCGCGGCTCGACCGCGGACATGCTGTTCAGCCCCGCGTACCTGCTGTCGTATATTTCGCGGTTCATGACCCTTGAGCCCGGCGATATCGTGGCCACGGGTACGCCCGCCGGCGTGGGGCTTTCGTTGCATCCGCGCCGGTGGCTGAAGCCGGGGCAGGAGGTGCGCACCCGCATCGAGGGCATCGGCGAGCTGGTGAATGTCTGCTCGGAGGCGGGCGCGCTGTAGGGGAGTGCCTGCAGGATAGGGACGATGCGGGATCGGTTCGGCCGATACGGTTTCGTGCCGGTTCCTGTTGAAAAGGCCCGGATTGCGGCCCTTCGCACGGGTCCTCAGAAGGCCTTCAGAACCGAATACTTATGCATCCCATCCGTGTCGGCAAGGCGCGGGTGGGATGCCTTTTTATGCCTTATCTGCCTAGTGGAAACCGCGCAATAGAGATTACATTTCAGGGTAAGAAAAATTGCAGGGATGAATGATTACTCTGTGCGTAAGAGTGGGATTAGGGTGTAAAAACCTTCACCCTTTACCCTGATTTCACCCTCGCGCGAAGGGGTTCGAGGTGTTTGTGGCGGGGTGGTTGCGGGGGTGCAATGGGGCAGGAGTCCCAGGATGTGGCCAGGTGTGAGAAATTCAACATTTGTCATGTCGGGGGTCACAGTGGGCTTGTTTGGTGCACCATTTCGGGGAAGGGTGCGGATTTTTTGTTTTTCGTCGGGAGTTTCCTCTGACTAGGAGGAAGGCTTAGGCACTCCGGTGCAAATTCTTTTGAATCGAACACCGGTAAGTACATTACAGTGCAGTGATAATTCACCCTGAACCTGAACCTTTAGCGACTATATGAGTGGTTGTTATCACATTCTCGTTTTGCGCTTACCCCTCGGGAGTCGGTAGGGTATGGGGATTGTCTGAGAGTTTCCTGGGAATTCCTGCCAGTTTCTCGGGGGCGTCGCAACGCACTCGCAGACGAATATTTCACTCACGTCCGTGTTTGTTCATACAAACGCACTCACTCAAACAAGCCGACACGAACGGAAGAAAAACGCATGACCATTACTGCACCCAAAAACCAGGTACAGAACCCCGCGGTAGCCACTGCTGAGGCCGCCGCGCAGAACTTTACGCAGGCCCTCGCGCTAACCTCCGCGACGGGTCTGGCCGCCGGCTCGGCGCAGAACGCGAACCCGCGCTTTGCCGGCCGCCGCCGCGCATCCCTCGCCGTTACCGCGGCACTGGCCACCGCCCTCACCGGCGCCAACCTGCCGGCGACCTTCGCGGCTCCCGCCGCTTCGACGACCGCGCACGGCACCTCCGATGGAACCACCTGCGTTGAGGCCGGCCAGAAGAACGTGCCGACCCTCGCAACCCTCACCTCCGTGGCACCCGGCCCCACCTGCTACTGGAACGACGACCCGGCCGCTCAGACCATCAACACCCTGGCACCGGTGAACTCGTCCCTGACTCGGGAAAACCTGATTACCACCGAGAACACCTCGCCCCTGAGTGGCAAGCTCGCCAGCGACTCCTTCGCCGCGCAGAAGCTCACCGGCACCGAAGCCGTCGCCCCCAACAGCAGCGAGATTAGCCGCACCTTCCTCGAGTACAGTGCGGACGCCGGTAACCACCCCGTCACCACCGCCATTAACGCGGGTACCGTCCGTAAGGACCGCTCCCAGACCGTTGGCGCCCACGAGAACATCCCGACCCTCGCGGTGAACTCCGCCAACCCGCACCAGGAGTACGTCGAGGTCGTCTCCCGCGACCAGCGCGTCAACGCCAAGGCCGAGAATAAGCGCATCCTGACCGGCGGCGTGCCGATTCCGGGCTGGCTGGCCGAAGACCACGGCCTCTCGGGTGACCAGTCCCTCGCCCTGTACGACGAGGCGACCGGCATCTGGCGTTCCTACTTCAAGTTCGTGAAGGACGCCGACGCCCAGACCTACACCAGCACCGCCCGTGTGCAGGTTGGCGGCGGCAACGCCTCCACCCCCAAGAGCGCCAAGATTCAGTACGAGACCGTGGGCCGCGGCAACGCCGGTCAGACCGTGACCATCAAGGCCCCCGTAAGCATCGACGTGAAGTCCGGCAACGCCCGCACCTCGTACCCGATCGCGCGCGGCGCCAAGTTCCGCCTGGCCAAGAACGTGCCCGGCGCGTCCATCAACGAGACCACCGGCGAGATTATCTACAAGGTGCCTGCAGGAACCCGCGGCACCGTGGATATTCCCGTGGCAGTGGACTACCCTGCGACCTACCACGTCTCCTCGGGCGGCTACATGCTCGCCAAGCCCAACTTCGAGGGCGTGGGCGAGGACAACTACTGGCTGACCCTCAAGAACGGCACCTCCTCGGTCGTGGGCATGGCCAACGAGCTCACCCAGATTGGCGTGGACGAGCTGAAGGCCGGCAAGATCAACCACATGGTCTCCATTACCGCAGCCGACTACGCCGCCATGAGCGCCTCCTTCCCCGCGAAGGGCACCGACGGCAAGCTGGACCTTTCCAAGTACCCGAACGCACCGCGTGCCGGTCAGCGTGGCTTCCTGCCCGCCAGCTTCGACGTGGAGGAGTTCCTGGCCAACACTGGCCACGCGGACGACCAGCTCACCCGCATGATCCTGACCGCGATGAAGGAATACGGCTTCATCCTGACGGACCACAACCTCTTCACCAACGCCTTCAACCTGGAGGCTCCCAGCTCCTACGCGCCCTACGCCCGCCAGGGTAAGAACGTGTACAAGGAAGACCCGCAGCTGGCCGCCATGTTCGCGAACTTCGTGCCCAGCGGCTTTACGGGCAACCAGTTCCCGTGGCAGCAGGTGCAGTGGATGCCGGTGAACTACACCGAGTCCGCAGAGAACGCCGCCCGCCGCGAGGGCCTGCAGGTTCCCGATACGAACGCCGCCGCCGATGCGAAGGCCGCCACCGATAACGCGGCAGATAACGCCGCCGATAAGGATAAGCAGGGCGCCGCGGAGAAGATTGCACGCCCCGTGACCGCACGTAGCCTGCGCGTTCGCCGCGCCACCGTGCGCACCCCGGATGCGCCGCGCATCAGCGACGCCGACAGCCAGGCGACCGCGGTGAACCAGGCCTCGGGCGCCGTGAAGTTCAGCTTCCCCGCTGACTCCTACGGCAAGACCGGCACCGGCTCCGGCGTGATTTACCAGCCGGCAGAGCATCACGCCACCGTCTACTCGGGTGAAACCGCCGTGGCGCAGAGCGTGCACCAGAGCCACAAGGTCTCCCCGAACTACCGTTACGCCCGTGACTACAATTTCCAGGAAATCGAGCAGACCCCGAACTTCCGCCCCAGCCGCTGGGTGAACAAGGAGAAGGTCAACACCGCTGGTGGCCAGTTCTCCAGCGCTGAGACCGGTATTCGTTTTGCCTCCAACGGCAAGACCGGCACCTACTCGATTGATCTGAACACCCACGAGGTCACCGGCACCACCTGGGACCTGCGCCGCGATAATGGTTCGAAGATTACTGTGAACCGCACCGGCAAGGCGCCCGCCCGCATGTCCGACGTGAAGGCGAAGAAGGGTGCAGCCGCGCAGCTGTACTCGATCCCGCTGAAGGTGCACGTTGTGGATAAGAACAGCCCGATTGCCCGCGAGGATTCGGTCTCGCTGTACTCGGGTACCACCCAGAACGTGGCGGTGCTGAACAACGACGAGGCTTCCTTCGGCGCGTTCAGCCGCGGTGAGACCGTGAAGAAGCTGGAGCTGCTGAACCAGCGCGGCCAGGTCGTCAGCTCCTACAGCGACGAGTACGGCACCTACCGCGTGGTGAACCTGCCCGACGGCACCCAGGGCATTGCGGTGACCGCCAAGTCGAAGCAGGGCTTCGCGCCGCTGGTTCGCTACCGCGCGGTGACCGACAAGGGCGTGAAGTCCTCCGAGGGTTACCTGCAGGTGGCAGTCGCTAACCGCTAGCCGGACGCACCAGCAGTATGAGCGCACATAGGGGAGAGGGGCACGTCAAGAAAGCACGCCGCGCAGGCGTAACTTCCTTGACGTGCCCCGCACCTGTACATAAGGTGAAAATACTATGACTAGCCACCACGAAGACCACCACGAAAATTCCGCCGAAGCTAACACCCACCACGCCAACCACTCCGCACAGGCGCACGAGGCGCCCGCCTCTGCGCCTCTCTTCGAGGGGAGCGGCCCCAAAGACTGGGAGGAGCAGTTCGGCCCGTCCGTGGCAATCTTCTCGGCGCTCGCGAATCCGCTGCGCCTGGCCATTGCGCACCACCTGGTGCACCGCCCGCACAGCGTGAGCGAGCTGCACACCTGCCTGGGCATTTCTCAGCCGCTGGCCTCGCATCACCTGCGCATCCTGCGTGAGGCGCACGTGATTGACCGTGAGCAGCACGGCCGCACCACGATTTACCGGCTGAAGGACCATCATATTAGTCACATTGTGACTGACGTTCACGAGCATACGCGTGAGCATCATGCGGACTAGTCCGCCCTCAAGCTGAGCGTTGGCTGGGAGCCGTTGTAAGATGGTGTGTGTCCGTGCACCAGTACAGTGCGGAATAGTATGCGCACCGGCGGCGCCCCGAGCGGCCGCGAGCGCCTGAGTTAAGGAGACTTATGTCTGCCGCTGATTCTTCAGCAATTGTTATTAGCGTTTCCGGTGAGGAGCGCGAGGTCACCGCGAAGACTGCCGCTGAGCTGTTCGCTGACGACCCGAAGATCGTTGTGGCACGCGTGAACGGCGTGCTCGTTGATCTCTCCCACGAGCTGTCTGCTGGCGATTCCGTTGAGCCGGTTTTCATTCACGAACCGGACGGCCTGAACGTGCTGCGCCACTCTGCCGCGCACGTGATGGCGCAGGCGGTGCAGGAGTACCGCAAGGACGCCAAGCTGGGCATTGGCCCGTACATTACTGACGGCTTCTACTTTGACTTTGATGTTGCCGAGCCCTTCACCCCGGAAGATCTGAAGAAGATCGAGAAGTCGATGATGAAGATCATCAAGTCCGGTCAGCTGTTCCGCCGCCGCGTGGTCACCCACGACGAGGCTGTTGCCGAGATGGCGAACGAGCCGTACAAGCTGGAGCTGCTCTCCCTGAGCCAGGGCCCCGGTTCTGGCGCGGATGCTGCCGAGGGCGCATCCGTGGAGGTCGGCGAGGGTGAAATCACCATTTACGACAACGTGCACCCGAAGACCGGCGAGACCGTCTGGAAGGACCTCTGCCGCGGCCCGCACCTGCCGAACACCAAGCTGATCGCTAACGGTTACGCCCTGATGCGTGCCGGTGGCGCGTACTGGCGCGGTTCTGAGAAGAACCCCATGCTGCAGCGTATTTACGGTACCGCATGGCCGAGCAAGGACGAGCTGGTCGCCTACAAGGAGCGCATCGCTGAGGCGGAGCGCCGCGACCACCGCCGTCTGGGCCGTGAGCTGGACCTATTCTCCTTCCCGAAGACCATTGGCCCCGGCCTGCCGGTCATTCACCCTAAGGGTGGCGTGATTAAGCGCGAGATGGAAGACTACGTGCGCACCCGCCACATTCAGGAAGGCTTCCAGTACGTCAGCACCCCGCACATTTCGAAGGAAGACCTGTTCTACACTTCCGGTCACCTTCCGTACTATGCGGACGGCATGTTCCCGCCCATGGAGCTGGACAACGGTCATTACCGTCTGAAGGCTATGAACTGCCCGATGCACAACGAGATTTACCGTTCTCGTGGCCGTTCGTACCGTGAGTTGCCGCTGCGTTTCTTCGAGTTCGGCACCGTGTACCGTGACGAGAAGTCCGGCGTGCTGCAGGGCCTGACCCGCGTGCGCATGATTACCCAGGACGACTCGCACTCGTACGTGACCAAGGAGCAGGCACCGGACGAGGTGCGTCACCTGCTGAAGTTCATGCTGAGCCTGCTTGAGGACTTCGGCATGACCGACTTCTACCTTGAGCTGTCGACCCGCGACACTGAGGGTGATAAGAAGGATAAGTTCATCGGTACTGATGAGCAGTGGGAAGAGGCTACCGCGGTTCTGGAGCAGGTTGCGAAGGAGACCGGCCTGGAGCTCGTTCCGGATCCGGGTGGTGCTGCGTTCTACGGCCCGAAGATTTCGGTTCAGGCGAAGGACGCGATTGGCCGTACCTGGCAGATGTCGACCGTGCAGTACGACTTCAACCAGCCGAGCCGTTTCGGTCTGGAGTACCAGGCTGCTGACGGCACCGTGCAGGAACCGGTCATGATTCACTCGGCGAAGTTCGGTTCGATTGAGCGCTTCCTGGGCGTGCTGACCGAGCACTATGCGGGTGCGTTCCCGGCGTGGCTGGCACCGGTTCAGGTGATTGGTGTGCCGGTGGCTGAGGCGTTCAACGACTACATGACTGAGATCGCGGATAAGCTGCGCGCGCACGGTGTGCGTGTTGAGGTGGATTACGGTTCGGACCGCTTCACGAAGAAGATCCGTACTGCGTCTACTGAGAAGGTTCCGTTCATTCTGATTGCTGGCGGTGAGGATGCGGAGCACGGCGCTGTTTCGTTCCGTTTCCGCGGCAACAGGCAGGAGAACGGTGTGCCCGTGGATGAGGCTGTGGCACGTATTGTGGAGCATATCCGCAACCGCGTGAACGAAGACCCCAAGCCCAGCACTGAGGGTGCTGAGTAGTAAGGGTTAGGATGCGGGTTCGCCGGCGCGGCTAGACACAGTTAACTGTGGTTAGCTGAGCCGGCGGACTTGTATCGAACCTATATATAGAAACCACCCCCTTTGCAGCGACAAGCTGCGAAGGGGGCAGTAGCAATCTTAGGATACATGTCTGGCTTGTGCCAAGAGGTGCCCTAATTTTTTATTTACTAGCGAAAGATGAGTTTAATGTCTAATAAGAATAAAATTACTATTAAGGAAAGAATTAAAATTATCGTCCTAAAGTATGATAAATATAAAGATTTAATAAAAATTGGTGTACCAACCACATTTGCAATTATTGCCCTTATAGCTGGATTTATTCTAGGAAAACCTTGGAGGGGTGACGCGTGGTGGTGGGTTAGTATCGGAGTGACCATAACAACATTTGTAACCAATCTTGGTGTAGAGTATATTTATTATAAGATAGATTCAAGAGATGCAGTTAATTACTCTAAGTTTATTGAATACCTATTGAAGTATAATAAAAATATTGCAAACGGTGAGTACAAAAATGCATACGAGCATGTCATTGATGAAATTTGGGCTCCCGTCCTCGGTAATGGATGTAGGGTGACATATTATGTTATAGACCTCCCGGAAGATCAAAGGACTTCGAGTGATACACGTTTATCTGTTGATGAGCTTATTGAATTTGGGGCAATATTAAAAGCCAAGTCTTATAATAAAAGGGGAAAGAGGGGTCGTCTCGGTAAGGAAATTAGAGATGAACAGCAACTTAGGAGCATTTTTACGAGCATGCAGGGAAGTTCCCATATTTGCTATGACGACATTAGGCAAGAAAAGTACCTGGAAGATATGAAGGAGATGAGTATAGATCCATATAATAAGAAATATGTTTCATTTGTCAGAATTCCAATTGGTGAATGTGAATACACTGATATAGCTGCAGGTGTTCTTATTGCTGATTCTGATATTACATGCTACTTTAGGGATGAGGGGTTTAATTATACATTTGCGCAATACGTAGCTGGGTTGGTAGAATCTATAAAATATGACCCCGATAGGTATTCTGATGCGACTATTGGGGCAAGTTTAGATACTCTTCTTCCCGAAGCAGAAGATTTCCCTGATGTGGACAGGCACTCCTGATGGCGATCCTGGCAGAAGGAGTATATCGGAGATTATTAAAAGTACTTTCAAAAATAGGAGGGGGTTTACGTGGATAGTCTGAAAAAATATTTTCGTACTGATTTGAAAATCGAAGATGTTGCGCTGTATATTCTGCAGTTGTTGTCCCAGAATGAGAGCGAAGTTTCTGCTATGAAACTTCAAAAAATTTGCTTCTATGTGCAGGGTTGGTATGTTGCTAAAAAAGGCTACCCCTTGTTTAGGCATGATTTTCAAGCTTGGCGATATGGCCCAGTTTCTCCAACTTTATATAAGTATCACGCTAAAAATGCTACGGTATCCTTAAATTCCATTGATATCCCAGGAAATATTCAGAATATATCTGATGCTGATAAGAAATTTATTGAGGTTATTGTTTCACTTTATGATGGATTTACGGGACTTCAGTTGAGCGAGCTTTCTCATAAGCAGGATCCTTGGATTAACGCAAGGCGTGGAATTCCTGAAAACTCACCTAGTACTAATGAAATTACTTTAGAATCGATGCAAGCGTATTTCTCAAAATTTTTAAAATCTAAATAAATAATACCTGTAAAAAATTTTCGGGGTGCATGGATTTTTGTAATATATTCCATGCACCCTAATTTTTTTGAGGGGGGTATTTGAAGGCTAGAAGGCGCATTTGAAAGGATTGAAGAATGGCAAGCATTGAAGTGATGAAAGAACGAGCTCGCATCGCGGGACGCTTCAACCTGTCTGCCCGCCGCAATCCAGAACACCGCGCACTCGTAGCCCTAGCGGCTCAACGCGCCGGAGGAGAATGCCACGTCATCCCCGCAGCCCCGGCTGAGAAAGTCGCTGACGTCTTCCGCCGCTCCCGTAACATTGCTGGAGAATCAGCCGTCATCATCGTCACCGAAATCAACGGAACGCTCTACGCCCAAATCATCCAAGCCGAACGCGTCCGAAACCTCGGGCAAGACTCACGCGGTGTAACAACCGTTGCGAGCGCATCCGGCGTTACCCAACCGGAAACCGCACACGAAGACCTGACAATCGGCACCTTCTTGCAGTACGCACAGATGATCCCGAACGGCTCAGTTGTCCTAGAAAGCGACCTGAGCCCGGTACAGGCAGTTGCCCAGAACGCGCTAGGAACCCACTTGGTCACTGCCTAAAGAAGAGCCTAGAAGCACTGCGACAGATAGAAGGAACCCGGCGGACTATCCATCAGATAGTCCGCCGGGTCCCTTCTTTATGCCGTTGCTATGCGCTCAGCCTTTTAGCGGGTGGTGCGTTCCAGCAGCTGCAGCACGTTCTGGTAGCTGTGGCCGGTCGCCTCCGTCATGCCCTGCTCGCAGGTACGGTTAGCCGAAATGTATGCGGCGAACTCCTTCTGCTCGCTCAGCTCCGTAGCCTCAGCCTCCGTAGCGCTCGCCGTCAGCTCGGGGTGCAGCATACCGCGGTCACCCGCGTAACCACAGCAACCCCAGTGCTTCGGCACGTACACGTCGTCACTCATCGCATTCGCAATCTTCTCAAACGCAGGCTGAGTACCCAGGTGAGTCATGGAGCAGGTCGGGTGCAGTGCAATCGACGGCAGGGGAGCAGACACGCTCAGCTTATCCAGCATGTTATCGGCGGCGAACTGAACCGCATCGTACATGCGCAGACGCGAGAAGTCCGGCTCACCCGGCTTCAGGCCGTTCACGATCTTGTGCTCAAGTGCCTTAATAACCTTCTCGCGCATCACCTCAAGGCCCTCAGTACAGGATGAAGCGTCACACACGACCGGCAGGCGGCCACCGTCGGTAGCCTCCCACAGGGACTTCAGCACACGGTCGCTCATAATCGAGTAGCCGTCGGTAAAGCCCTTCGACTTCCACGGGGTAGCACAGCACATCTCACCAATATTGTCCGGGATGCGGTACTTCACGCCGGTACGCTCGCACAGGCGGATGAACGCCTGGGTTGCGTTGACCGGGTCGTGCTTGCCGTCGCCGTCCACGCCGCCGAACATGGAGTTCACGCAGGCGGGGAAGAAGACAATCTCAGCGGTTGCGTCCTTATGCGGCTTACGCGCCGGGCCACCAACCGGCAGGTCCTTCTTGTAGGAAGGAACCATGTCGTCGCCCATGACCTTACGGGCGATGTTGGTGGTACCGTGCACCACGGGGAACGGCAGCTTCTTAGCCACAGTCAGAGACTTACCGGCGACCTTGTCCATGATGCCCCACTGCTGTGCGGCGACCTTCCAGCCGGTAGCGGCCAGCTTGTCCTGGTTCTCAGAACGCAGGCGGCGAATCAGATCACCGGTGTTAATGTTCACGGGGCAGCGGGTCTGGCACATGCCGTCCACAGCACAGGTCTCAATGCCGTAGTACTCGTACTCCTTACGCAGGCGCTCAGCGAGCTCGTGGTCGCCGTTCGCCTCAGCGGCAGCAATCTCACGGCGCAGCACAATACGCTTACGGGGGGTGAGGGTCAGGTTGCGGGAGGGGCAGACCGGCTCACAGTAGCCGCACTCCACACAGCGGTCGACTTCTTCCTCAACGGTCTCAGCGACCTTCAGATCGGTCACGTAGTCGGTGCCCGGCTCAACCAGCAGAACGCCGGGGTTCATGAAGCCCTTCGGGTCAATGAGGCGCTTAATCTGGCGCATCACGTCGAAGAGCTCGTCACCGAACTGGCGGCTCACAAACGGAGCCATGATGCGACCGGTACCGTGCTCAGCCTTCAGCGAGCCTTCGTTACCGAGGATCAGCTGAACCATTTCTTCGGTGAACTCGCGGTAGCGATCCAGCTGCTTCGGGTCGCGGAACTGCTCGTTCAGCATGAAGTGGATGTTACCGTCCTTCGCGTGGCCGAAGATCACGGAATCCTTGTAGCCGTGCGATTCGAACAGCTTGGTCAGGTCGCTACAGGTGTTACCCAGAACCTCAACAGGAACAACCACGTCTTCGAGCAGTGCGTTGGTGCCGGAACGGCGGTTACCCGCCACGGTGGTGTACAGGCCACGACGGGCAGCCCACAGGGCGTTACGCTCAGACAGCTTGCTGGTCATCGACACGGGCGATGCCACGGGCAGGCTCTTAAACATGGGTGCCGCGGCGGCAGCCAGGTCGTTCAGCTCCTGCTCGGAGTTGCCCTGGAACTCAACCAGCAGGGCGGCGTGGTCCTTCACGTCAATGGCGGCGAGCGCCTCCGCAGCCTGGCCGGTACGCTGAGCCACGCGGATGCTGGTGGCGTCCATGAGCTCGACGGTGGCCAGCTTGTTGGCAACCAGCTCGGGTACGGAGCGTGCGGCATCAATCAGGTTGTTGAACACCAGCAGGCCGGTGGAAATGTTCTTCAGAATCGGGCGGGTGCGGTAGGTTGCCGAAGCAACAAAACCGAGGGTACCTTCCGAACCGATTAGCAGGTGCTGCAGAATGTCCACGGGGGTCTCAAAGTCGACCAGGGAGTTCAGGCCGTAACCCATGGTGTTCTTCATGGAGTACTGCTGGCGAATCTTCGCCATGGATTCGGGGTTCTCGGTGACGCGCTTGCGCAGGCGCAGCAGGCCCTCGTGGAGCTCGGGCTCGAGGGAGCGTAGCTTCTGGTCGGCGTCCGGTTCTGCTGTGTCAATGATGGTGCCGCTGGGCAACACGAATACCATGGAGTCCAGGGTGTTATACGTGTTGTAGGCGGTACCCGAAGACATACCGGAGGAGTTGTTAGCGACCACGCCACCGATGGTGCAGGCGGACCAGGATGCCGGGTCCGGGCCGAGCTTGTAGCCGTAGGGTGCCAGGTAGTTGTTGACCATCATGATGGTCGCGCCGGGCTGCACGCGAACCTTCTTGCCGTCTTCAAGGACCTCGATCTTCTTGAAGTGGCGGCGGGTGTCGACCATCAGGCCGTCACCGCTGGACTGGCCGGAGAGGGAGGTACCGCCGGAGCGGAAGGTCAGCGGCAGGCCGAGGTCGCCGGCTGCGCGGAAGATGTTTGCGACGTCTTCGGCGGAGTCGGGGCGGACCAGGCCGGCGGGCACGAGCAGGTAGTGGGATGCGTCGTGTGCAATAGCGAGGCGTTCGAGTTCGGAGACGCTCGATTCGACGGCTTCTGCGCGTGCATCGGAAAGTAGACGATTGAGGGTGTCCGCGTAGGGGGACTTGAGTGCTTCGGACGTGTTTGACACAACGGTCATAATCTTGAGCTTCCTTACTGGTGAAGAGCGTAATGCTGTCCTTGTATCCAGTATCTTCCTTTGAACCCCGTCTTTTCTTCTTAGCGTTGGCTAAGCTTGGAGACTATCTGTCACTATATGGGGCGCCGGGTATGCGCCGGGCAGTGATGTGGTTTCCCCTTGTAGCTATTGGCATCCCGTGGGTTTTTGCGTGCACTCGAGGGAGGCGTCTACGCCGCATATGGACCGATTCGGATTTTTTAGATTCCACCCGCCGGGCGCTGTAACAATTCGGCAGGTGGCGGCCATTGCGCTTTCGGGGCGCGAACTGGGTGCGAGCTGAGAGGGCGAAGCTCAGAATGAGAGGTATTTTCTCCTTCGGCTCGCGGCGCTACAAAGCGGGGGAGTGGGGAACGGAGAGTGGTAGGTATCAACGGTTTAAAAAGCGCGTTAAAAAACGCGGGGCGGAAAGCTGCCTGCCTTCCGCCCCGCGCCGGTGCCCCCCTGCCGCAAGGGGGTGAAAGATTTAGGACTCGTCGAAGAAATCCTCGTCTACGCGCGGGAGCTCAGCGTCGTGAGGGTCCAGCGGGCCGATGCATCCGAGGCCACCACACCGCACAGCAGCGGCGACTTACCCGCCGCGCGCACCCCCAGATCATCCAGGAAAACACGACCGCCGGAGGGCACGCTCCGCTCCTGGCGAGTGGTCCCCGCGCAGTACACCCGAATCGGTGCGTCCGAACGGTTCTCGACGGCGGCAGAACTCGTGCGGCCCGTCGCATCGTGAACAAAACCTCGCGTGCCCTGCTGAACAATATCGCCCGAAGACAGCGTCTGGCTCACGAGCGCCAGGCCCTCCGGGGCGGTCAGCTCGCCAGAAGAATCAACGCCCAGCGAGCGCACCGACACCACCCACTGCGCATCATCGGCCAGGTTCGAGGTGGAGGCAGTCACCCGCGTCGCGCTCAACGACACCCCGGAACCACTCGCGCTCGCGGAAGGAGCCTCCGCGGTATTGCGAACCCACACGCCGCCCATTTCACCCGACTCACCCGCCGGGAACTCCACCGAGGTCCCACCCTCATCGCGTAGGGAAACGCGCATGGGGGCCGTCGGCTCGCCGCGCCGCTCAAACTCAATATAGGAGTACGAGCCGGCACCCGAGGGGCCCTCGAACACGGCCTCATCGACGGGGCCTCGACCCGAGAACAGGCGGTAGCCCTCACGCTCCTCATTAACGGGGGCGACCCCGCGGCTGACCGCAAGCGAACCGTCCACGCTGGCCGAAGCTGAGGCGGAAGAATCCGCGTTCGGCGTGGCGCACCCGCTCAGGGGCACGACGAGGACCGCAGCCAGGGTCAGCGCGATGCCGCGGGTCCGTGCACGGCCCCCGTGCAGGCCGTGCACGGGAAGAGTCGAGGGCGTGGCGGGAAAGGCGGGGGAGAGGAAGCGTGAAGGGGTCATGGGGCACTCCGGTGTGGACTCATAGTCGGAAGGTATCGGCGACGCGCGCTCGCATTTTCTGCTGATGCATGCACCACACATTGTGCCAGTTTTGTGCATACGGTGCAACGAAACCTCGCCGCGTCGGTACCCGCAGAATCAACCCCGCGGGCCTGCCAATGCACTCGGGGACGCTTGGGAATGTTTCGGGACACTCGGAGGCGCTCCGGGGCCCAAAGGGCGCAGAGTATCATGTCTCCTAGAGTATCATGTCTCCTATGGATAGGACGGCACAGAATCAGGCACAGGACCCCGCGGACAACGACGCGTACGATCCCGCGCGGGACGAAGACTATGAAGAGGTAGTCGAAGAGTACGCCACCAGCGACGAACCCGATGGCACGCACCGCGAGAGCCACCGCATTACCCGCACGAGCCACCACCCGCACACGCAGGGTATTCCCGTCATGCCCCGGTCCGCGCTCGGCATCGGCTCCGCCGAGTCCTCCGCCGAAACCTATACCGACACCCGTACCGAAACCGCCCGCGAGGTGCGCGAACCCGGAACGCAGACGACCACCATCCGCACGGTCACCCGCACCGAGACGCACCCCGAGGCCCCGGCACACACTCCGCGAACCCGCCTCTTCCGCCGCCTGAGCGCGTACCGCGGCGAGAAGAACCTGGCCGCGTGGGAAGACCGCACCTCTACGCCCATGTTCGTGGCGTCCGTGCTGTACCTGCTTGCGTTCGCCGCGCCCATCATGAGCACGCGTATTCAGGAGCCGTACGACGGGTACCTCAACATCATTCAGATGATTCTGTGGGGCCTCTTCGCCGCCGACTACTGCGTGCGCCTGTACCTGGCGCCGCGGCGACTCTACTTCATCACGCACAACCTGATGAACCTGGCCATCGTGCTGCTGCCGGCGTGGCGTATCGTTAGCTTCCTGGCCATGATTCACCTGACCGCCAACCGCCAATACAAGAGGCTCTCCGAACTGGGGATGAAGCTCTTCGGCTACACCGCGATCTTCATCATCATGTTTGCCCTGTCGATCTATTCGGTGGAATCTTCCGAGCCGGGCGCGATGATTCGTGACCTGCCCACCGCCTACTGGTGGATGTTCACGACCCTCGCCACGGTCGGCTACGGAGACGTTTACCCGGTCACCGGTATCGGCAGGGTCATCGCCGTGATCGTCATGCTGTACGGCGGGGGCTTGGTCGCGGTTGCTACCGGTGCGCTCGCCAGCTGGATTATCGAAAAGTTTGGTGGCAGGGAGGAGCAGGAGTACCCCGCAACCAAGGCTGACGTGGACGATCTTCGCCAGGAGATTTCTGAGCTGCGCGCCCTGCTGGCTCGTGAGTATGCACGTCGCGATAATCCGGCCTACACGCTTCGGGAGGTGGTGGACGAGGACGGTATTCACCCGGTACCCGCGGCGACGGATGTGCCCGCCGCTGGTTGGGGTGGCGGTTCGGGAGCTGAAGGCCCGAGTGAAGAGTGGGCTGGATTCAGCCGCCGGGTTGCCGCTGACCGCGCTGACTCTGGTGCCGAGACCGGTCGCGCTACCGGTAGCGAGGTTGCGGTGCGCGAGGATGTGTCCGAGCAGGAGCCCGTAGCTCTGCTGGAGGAAACCCGCCAGACCTTCACGATTATTCGTGAGAAGTTCTCATTCCGTTCCCGCAAGTAGCTTCGGGAGGCCCTGTTTCGAGGGCCCTGTCTCGAGGGGTTTGGGAGGGTACGAGCAGGTGCTCCCCTCAAAACGTATCGAAGCACCTTGAACGCACTTAATCCAACGGTAAGCAACATTTAATTTACGGCGCATCAAACCCTCATTGTGGCCGCGAGACACCCCGGGTGGTTAGCTCGAAACTATTCCCCAAAAAGTCAAAATGTGAGGAAACTATCACTCAAGATGCCTAGTAGGTCTACACAATAGGTCACCACTGTGGATACACTATCTACGTGCTGGCGTACGAAGACACCCTGTAGCCCGCGTGCTACGGGGTGTTGTTTTATGTTCGTTTCGTTCGGCATGCACTCACAACTCTCACTCAAACACTCATATCAATAGGAGCAATCCGTGGCTTCTAAAACCACTCTGAGCGTGCTGGCTCTGACCGGTGCGCTCACCCTGGGCATGTGCGCCTCCGCAACGGCCGGCGCTTCTAGCTCATCGAATGGTGCATCCCTGGCCGCCCGAACGGTCACCGTCGATGACGCCTCGTTCGCCTCCGCTCGTGCCACCCCGTCCGGCGCGGCAACCTCGGAAATTCAGATTATCTCCGAGGTTCCCTCCTCCAGTTCCGAGACCTACGTTCCGCGCGATGACGCATCGCAGACGGAGAGCACATGGCTGCAGCTCGGTGATACCGAGAACTACGTGGCTGCCGTGGTGCGCGGCAATAAGATCACCGTGACCTACCACCTCAACTATGAAGAGATGGCCACGGTCGTCTGGGTCGGAACCTTCGAGGCCGGTCAGGGGGATTACAGCTGGACCTCGGTCGGCGACCGCCGAACGATGGACAGCAACCCGCTGGCATCTTCGGAATCCGAAAAGGAATTTGCGGTGCGCGACGGCATGCTGACTTTCTCCCTCACCTTCCGCGGTGAGACTCGCACGGTGCAGCTGACGAAGTTCGAGGGCTAGGGCCCGTAGCGTTGAGGGGCGCCGGTTTCGTTCTTGTGGACGGGACCGGCGCCCCTTTTAGCTTCTGCCGCGGGGCCTCTGCCGACCCACGCTGCCGACCCACGCTGCCGACCCGTGGACACCCCTGGTAGGAACGTGAAAACGCTATAGAATGGGACTATGAGCGAGAACACGACCCCCGAGACTGCCGCACCCTCGGTGCAGGATTCCTTCGAGCTACCCGGCGCACCCGACCAGTTCCAGCGCCTGTGGACCCCGCACCGCACCGCCTACGTGAGCGGCGGGCAGAAAGACTACACCGAAAAGACCTGCCCGTTCTGCACCGCACCCGGCCGCAGCGACGAGGAGTCTCTGATTGTGCACCGCGGCGAGCACGCCTTCGTGATTCTCAACCTCTACCCGTACAACCCCGGGCACCTGCTCGTGTGCCCGTACCGTCACATTCCCTTCTACGACGACGCGACCGAGGCGGAAACCCTGGAGATCGCGCAGCTGACCCAGCTCGCCATGAAGGTTCTGCGCGAGGTGTCGCACAACGACGGCTTCAACATTGGTATTAACCAGGGCAAGGTGGGCGGCGCGGGAATTGCCGACCACCTGCACCAGCACATTCTGCCGCGATGGAGCGGCGATACCAATTTCCTGCCGATTATTGCCCAGACTAAAACCATGTCGCGCACCCTGGACGACATGCGTTCGGCGCTCGCGGAGGGGTTCGCCCGCCTGAGCTAGGTCGGCCCGTACTTCTTATCTTTCGGGCTCGCGGCGCTTTGAGAGCGTTCTTTCGCGGCGCCCCGCCGGGCCGGCTCTTTGCTGCTCTGCAGCGCTTCTCGGGCCGTTCAAACCGCTAGAGTTGATAGTCATGGATTACCCCAATCTGCTTGAGAACGCCTTCCTCGAGAACGCCCTCGACGGTGCCGAGGCCTGCTCCGCCGAACCCGCCGCCGGCGTTGGCGGCGAAACCGCTCCGCGCGCCCTCGTGTGGCGGCAGCTGCGCTGGGTGGACCGCCGCCCCGTACTCGAGCTAGAGGCCGTCGAGGCCGAACCGGGCCAACCCGGACCGAACGGGGCCGGCCCCGCGGAAGCCGAACTGCCAGTGCGCCCCGCGGGCCGACGCCTCCGGGTGCCGCTAACCCCCGGGGCCTACCTGGGTCTGCGCGTGGCCCTCGACGCGTCCGGCGCGCCGTACCGCTTCTGCTCCGGCTACACGACCGGCTCGACCGACCCCGGCACCCCCGGAACCCGCCGTCACCCGTGCCCCGAGGCCGCTCGCATCGACCGGGGCCAGCAGTGCCCCCGATGCGCCGCCCGCGACGAATTTACCGCCCTGCACAGCGCGCACCTTTACCCCGGAACGCTCACCGAATCCATGCGCGCCTACGCCATGCTGGAGCACCGCCTCTACATCGCCACGTTCCCAGACGGCACCCACAAGGTCGGTACGAGCTCCCTGACCTCAACCCCGCGACGCCTCGACGAGCAGGCCGTCGCCACGGCCACCTACGTTGCGCTTGCCCCGGACGGGCTGACCATACGCCGCGCCGAGGATGCCGTGACCGCCCTCGCCGGAATCGGCCAGGTCAAACAGGTGGCGAGCAAGTACCGCGCCTGGACGCATCCGCTCCCGGGTGCTCAGCTGCGCACCGCCCACGAGGATGCGGTGGCCCGCGCCCGCGCCGCCCTCACCGAGTTCCTGGCGAGGGAGCCCGACCTGCAACTATCCGCCCTGGATGAGCCGTGGGTTCCCTCCCTGGCGATGAATCGCCCGTACGCGGCCCTGCGCGCGCGCAACCCGGAACCGCTCGCACCGTGCGACTCGACGTTGGACGGCAGTACGGCCGGGTTCTTCTGCACGGGTGCGGCGGGCCAGTTTGTGAGCGCCCACGTGGGCGATCCCGACGCCGCGTTCCTCGTCAACACCGCCGAGTGGCGCAACCTGCTGGTCGTTCCCGACCGGGGATTCACACGGGTGAGGGTGCAGGGCTCGCTCTTCTAAAACCGCCCGCCCGGCAGGGTTCAAGCCCACCGCGGTCCGTTTTGGCTTGAGCGAACGCCCCCGCCGCACCCTTCAGCGGCACCGTGCGCGTGTACTAAAATGGTAAGCATGTCCAAACCCCTCATTCGCCTTCTGGGTCAGGGCGTGCGCTACGCGACTAAGCTTCGCGGTGGCGGCTCCGCGTTCCCCGGCCTCGTCATGGAAAAATTGCACCCGCAGTTCGTAGCCGAAGAGCTCGCGAAGCTGCCCTACGGCGTGGTCGTCGTCTCCGGCACGAACGGTAAGACCACCACCACGAAGATGGCCGTTCAGCTACTCGAAGCGCAGGGCCTGAAGGTCTTCACCAACCGCACCGGCTCCAACTTTGTGCGCGGTGTGGCCGCCGCCCTGCTGGGTGAGATGACCCTCACCGGCAAGCTTGATGCCGACATCGCCGTGCTGGAACTCGACGAGGCGCACGCCGTGCACTTCGTCAAGGCCGTCAAGCCCGACTACGCGCTGCTGCTGAACGTTCTGCGCGACCAGCTGGACCGCTTCGGCGAGATTGACACGACCCGCCGCATGCTCGCGACCGTGGCCGCCGCAACCACCAACACCGTGGTGCTCAACCGCGAGGACCCGCGCATCCGCTCCCTCGCCGAGAACGTGCAGCCGGGCGTGAAGGTCAACTACTACGGCCTGGCCGAGTCCCTTCGCTCGTACTTCCCCTCGGACGATGAGATGCGCGGCGGCACTGTCGCGAAGCAGTCTCTGCCCAATGCCGACGTTACTCTCACCGCCTTCTCCGGCACCTCCGCAACCTTCGATGTGGCGGGTGTGGAACGAGTCGGCGAGATTAACCTGTACGGCATTTACAACATCTTCAATGCGGCTGGCGCTATGGCGCTGACTCGCGCCGTCATGGGCGAGAAGCTCGATGAAGATAAGCTCATCGCAGAGTTGGCGAAGATTACTCCCGCCTTCGGTCGCGGTGAGACCCTGAACGTGAACGGCCGCCCGCTGCAGCTGCTGCTCGTGAAGAACCCCAGCGGCTTCCGCCTGTCCCTGGCCAGCGCGAACGCTGACGACTACGCCACCATGATTACGATTAACGACCAGTACGCTGACGGTCGTGACGTGTCCTGGCTGTGGGATGTTGACTTCGACGGCCTGCGCGGCACCGGCGTGCAGATGGTCTCGGGCGTGCGCGCCTGGGATATGGCGCTGCGCCTGGAGCACGACGGCGTGAAGGTCGGCGAGGTCGACGAGAACCTGGCCGATGCGCTCAAGCAGTTCATCGCCTCCAGCGGTAACGCGCCCATGCGTATTTTCTGCACCTACACCGCCATGCTGGCCCTGCGTGAAGAGCTGGCAAAGATTACCGACGTTGAGAAGGTCTCATAATGACGGCAACCCACACTTTTGAGGGCACCCCGGCGCCCGGCCCGAACAACGGCAAGACGCTGCGCATCGTGCAGCTCTACCCGCTGGACATGAACATCTACGGCGACTGGGGCAACACCCTGGCGCTGGCCCGCCGCGCGCAGGCACACGGCTTCGACGTGCAGATTCTGGACCACAACCCCGGCCAGGCCTTCCCCGAGGACGTCGACATCATCCTCGGCGGCGGCGGCCAGGACTCCGGCCAGTCCGTGATTCAGGACGACCTGCACGCCATCGGTGGTACCCTGCGCTCGCTGGCCGAGGACGGCGTGCCCATGCTCGTCATCTGCGGCCTGTACCAGCTGTTCGGCAAGGAGTTCCGCACCCGTGAGGGCGAGGTGCTCAAGGGCATCAACATCTTCGATGCGCACACGGTCGGCGGCGACGAACGCCTGATTGGCAACATCGTGGAGGAGTCCGAGGAGTTCGGCACCGTCATCGGTTTTGAGAACCACTCGGGCCTGACCTACCTGGGTTCCGGATGCACCCCGCTGGCTACCGTGACCAAGGGTGAGGGCAACAACGTGACGGACTCTTACGAGGGTGCACGCGTGCACAACGTCATCGGCACCTACCTGCACGGCTCGCTGCTGCCGAAGAACCCGAAGATTGCGGACTACCTGATTGAGCAGGCCGCAATTCGTCGCTTCGGCGAGTTCACTCCGAACGCGATTGACGACTCGCTGGTGGAGAAGGCGCGCGCCTCGGCCGCGTCTCGCCCCCGCTAGCGGTTCACTGACGTGCTATTCCGGGCGCTGGCGTGCACTCTAAGAGGTGGTGTGCGCCTCCGCTACGGTATAGTTGATTGAGTTATAGTACAGTGCGCGGGGCGTTTCGCCGTGCCCGCGCAGAGGTTTTGACTAAGGGAGATACGAATGTCCGGTCACTCTAAATGGGCGACTACTAAGCACAAGAAGGCTGCTATCGACGCTAAGCGCGCGAAGGCTTTCGCGAAGTTCATTAAGGCTATTGAGGTTGCGGCACGTATGGGTGGCGCCGATATTGCCGGTAACCCCGCTCTTGACCTGGCTGTGTCGAAGGCGAAGAAGAACTCCGTCCCCAACGACAACATCGACCGCGCTATCAAGCGTGGCGCCGGCCTGACCGGTGAGACCATCGACTACACCGAGATTATGTACGAGGCACGCGGCCCGCAGGGTACCGCCCTGTACATCGAGTGTCTGACCGATAACCGTAACCGTGCAGCGTCTGAGGTTCGCCTGGCCGTGACCCGTAACGGCGGCACCATGGCTGACCAGGGTTCGGTTGCGTTCCTGTTCGAACGTAAGGGCGTTGCTGAGGTCACCAAGACTGACGGTCTGACCGAGGACGACGTTCTGATGGCTGTTCTGGATGCCGGCGCCGAAGAGGTCCTGGACGAGGGCGATATCTTCACCGTCATCTCCGCACCTACCGACCTGCCCGAGATTCGTAAGGCTCTGGACGAGGCCGGCCTGGAGTACAACAACGACGACCCGGTCTTCCGCCCGACCATGCAGGTCGACCTGGACGCCGAGGGCGCCAAGAAGTTCCTGAAGCTGGCAGACGCCATCGAGGAACTGGACGACGTGCAGAACGTCTACTCGAACGCTAACGTCTCTGACGAGGTTGCTGCTCAGCTGGAAGCCGAGTAATCACCGCCTGAGCGCGCCACTTTTGAGCGTGCACTGAAGCCACTTCCCGGCCGGCCCACCGCGCGTGGACCCGGCGGGAGGTGGCTTTTGAACGTTATGCCGGTCGGCGCCCGACCTAAACACCCGGCCTAAACAATCGGCCGTATTCCGGCTGGCTGCCCCGCGAACTGCGGTATCGCAGACCTTACCCCGCGAAGACCCCGCGAAGACCATGTGAAGACCCCGCGAACTTTGGAAGGAAAGCACACGTGAACGCTGCATCCGCCGCGCGCGATAGCATGCGCGAAAACCATACGGTCGCCGCCGTGGACCGCGTGCCGGGGGCGACCCGCATCATGGGCGTGGACCCCGGCCTCACGCGCTGCGGCTTCTCAATGCTCGACATGACCGCCGACCGTAAGGCGCACTTCGTGAACGTGGGCGTGGCGGGCACCGACCCGGCCCGCACGCTGGACCAGCGCATCCTCTGGATTTTCAACGCGGCCTCGCACTGGCTGGACACCTACCGGCCCGACGCCCTAGCGATTGAGCGCGTCTTTGCGCAGGAGCAGGTGAACACGGTGATTGGTACGGCGCACGCCTCGGGCGCGGTGATTTCTGCGGCGGCGATGCGCGGCGTGCCGGTGTTCTTCCATACGCCCTCCGAGGTGAAGGCGGCGGTGACCGGCAGCGGTCGCGCGGATAAGGCCTCGGTGGGTCGCATGGTGACCCGCATTCTGGGCTTGAACGCCATGCCGAAGCCCGCGGACGCGGCCGACGCGCTGGCCATCGCCATCTGCCACGGCTGGCGCGGCGGCGGCATCGGTTCGGGTATTAACATGTCGGCGCAGACGCAGACGCACCAGGGATCGCGGCCCGCGAAGGCTCGCCGTGCGGGTTCGCTGACCCCCGCGCAGCGCGCCTGGATGGAGGCGGAGGCTAAGGCCCGCCGCTAGGGGTGCCGACTCGTTACCCTTCGAGCAAACCCCTTCGAACGTACCGGGAGCTGGATTCGCTAAAGAATTCGAATATCCCTTGATTTCAGAAGAAATATTCTAATATACTGATAGTATCTTCCCGTGGCATACCCGCCGGCCCCGATGCGCGCCGGCGGCACAGCAGGCCGCGGGGGAGTGCAGTATCGTTCGCCCCGGCGCGGGGCGTTGAAAGGTGGAGAGAATGATTGCATCGCTGACCGGCCGCGTGGCCCAGGTGGGGCTTGACCACACGGTGATTGACGTTAATGGTTTCGGCATGCTGGTGCACGCCACCGCACGCACTCTCTCTAAGCTGCGCACGGGGGAGGAGGCCACCGTGCTGACCACCATGATCGTGCGCGAGGAATCCATGACCCTCTACGGTTTTTCGGAACCGGCCGAGCGTGAGGTCTTTGACATGATGCTCTCGGTCTCGGGCATCGGCCCTCGCATCGCCCTGGCGGTGCTGAGCGTGCACACCGCCGCGGAGGTGGAGCGAGCCGTGGCCACCGGTGACGACAAGGCCTTCACGAAGGTTCCGGGCATCGGCCCGAAGGGTGCCCGCCGCATCGTGCTGGAGCTTGCCGGCAAGCTGATTCTGAGCGACGGCCAGACCGACGAGCTGCCGCTGAGTCAGGGTATCGTGTGGAAGCCGCAGGTGCTGGATGCGTTGACCTCCCTGGGCTGGAGCGAGAAGGACGCCTCCGCCGCCATCGACGCGTACGTGAAGCACAATCCCGCCGCCGAGAGCGAGCCGGTGGGCGTGGCTCTGCGCGGTGTGCTCGCATCCCTGGGTACGCAGAACACGGTGGGTCGCCACTAGGCCGCTCGCCGAGCCCTTGGCTGATCCCGGCCGATTTTGGCGCGCCCGTTACCTCGCGCCTCACTCACTCCACGAAAGAAGAATTTTATGACCCAGAACCCCTACGATCCGCAGGCCGCGGCATCCCCGGTTTCCGGCGGGTATTTTCCCGGTCAGGTGCCCGGCGTCCCGGGTGCGCCCGCGCAGCGCCTGGTCGCAATGGAAGAAGAGCCCGAAGAGAAGATGATTGAGGCGGCCCTGCGCCCCAAGTCCCTGGACGACTTCGTGGGTCAGCGCCGCGTGCGCCAGCAGCTTTCCCTCGTGCTGGAGGCCTCGAAGATGCGCGGCCGCAGCGCCGATCACGTGCTGCTTTCGGGCCCTCCCGGCCTGGGTAAGACCACCCTGGCCATGATTATTGCGGCCGAGATGGACGCGCCCCTGCGCATCACCTCCGGCCCCGCGATTCAACATTCCGGGGATTTGGCGGCGATTCTGTCTTCGCTGACCCCCGGCGAGGTGCTGTTCCTCGACGAGATTCACCGCATGAGCCGCCCGGCCGAGGAAATGCTCTACATGGCGATGGAAGACTTCCGCGTGGACATCGTGGTGGGTAAGGGCGCCGGCGCGACCTCCATCCCGCTGGAGCTTCCGCAGTTTACCCTGGTGGGCGCAACAACCCGCGCGGGTCTGCTGCCCGGGCCTCTGCGCGACCGCTTTGGCTTTACCGGTCACCTGGAGTTCTACTCGGTTGAGGAGCTGGAGCTGGTGCTGCGCCGTAGCGCCGGCCTGATGGACATGCAGATTACCTCCGAGGGCTTCACCGAGATTGCGGGTCGCTCCCGCGGCACACCCCGTATCGCGAACCGCCTGCTGCGCCGCGTGCGCGACTGGGCCCTGGTGAACGGCGTGGACCGCATCAACGCGCGTGATGCCGCGACCGCCCTGGACATGTACGAGGTAGATTCGCGCGGCCTGGATCGCCTGGACCGCGCCGTGCTGGAATCGCTCATCCACAAGTTCGGCGGCGGGCCGGTTGGCCTGTCCACCCTCGCCATTGCGGTGGGGGAGGAGACCGAGACCGTGGAGACCGTGGCGGAGCCCTACCTGGTGCGCGAGGGCCTGATTGGTCGCACCCCGCGCGGTCGCGTGGCCCTGCCCGCGGCCTGGGAACACCTGGGTCTGGAGGCCCCCGAGATTCAGCTCTAGAGCCGCACCGGCCAAGACATACAGCAAGTAGCCCGTGGGAGGTATCGCCCCTCCCGCGGGCTCTTCTACGCGTTCGCAACAGCTCTTCTGCAGGCTCTGTCGGCGCCGCCGAGCCCTGCCGGCGACATAAAATTACGCCACGGGCTGGATAAAACTCAGGTAAACCTCACAAAAACGCTGGTTCGGTGCGCTAAAGCTCCTGCTCTCGCGTAGGATGGATACGTACTGTATCTACGATTCCACGCCTTTTAGCACGCTCAACCCGCGCGGTGAGCGGCGCAGGTGCGGATGTGAAAGTGAGACCATGGATTTTAACCTCCTGATTATGATTGCCATGATGGCGTTCCTGGCATGGATGATGTTCTCCGCCCAGAAGCGTCAGCGTAAGCAGATGGAGGAACTGCGCGCAATGCAGCAGTCTCTCGTCCCCGGCACTCAGGTTATGACCGGTTCCGGCTTCTACGGCACCGTCGTCAGCACCGATTTCGATGACAATAAGATTCAGCTGGAGCTGGCCAAGGGCGTTGTTATCACCGTGGCGCTGAACGCAATTATGAGCGTTGTTGAGGACGAGGCCCCCGCCGCACCCCTGACCGAGGACGTCGAGCCGGCATCCGCGGAATCTCAGGTTCCCGCGGAAGGCGGCGTCTCCGAGGACTCCTCGAAGACCGCCCAGTAACTTAAGACCGAACGACCCGGCGCCGCGCACTCGGCGTCGGGTTTTCGCGTCCGCTAAGGAATCTGTAGAACACCAAATCTACACACGAAAATACTCATAGAAGGAACATTATGGCTAAGCGTTCACCGCTTGCAGCCGCGCGAGGGGCGCTCCTCTCGATGGTCCTGCTCATGGTTGTGATGGCTGCCGGCATCTTCGGCAGCACCTACTCGGGAGGCTCCTGGGCACCGAAACTGGCCCTGGACCTCTCGGGTGGTACGCAGATGATTCTCTCCCCGAAGGTCAACGGATCATCGGACGGGAACGTTACCCAGGAGCAGCTGAACCAGGCGGTTGAGATTATTCGTCAGCGCGTTGACGGCGCCGGCGTGTCTGAGGCGGAGGTCACCACCTCCTTCGGCTCGGGTAACAACGTGGTCGTCTCGGTTCCCGGCACGATTAGCTCCGAGACCCGTCAGCTGATTCAGGCATCCGCAAATATGACGTTCCGCCCGGTCCTGGTGGCCGGTGACGGTGCCGCGGTTGCCGAGGGATCCCGCACCGCGGACGACAAGCTGCCCAAGCCGACCGCCGAGCCGACCGACGGTTCGGATCGCAACTGGATTACCGCCGACCTGTACAAGCAGTACGAGGCGAAGGACTGCACCGCGGCCCGCAGCGAGGACGCGGATAGCGCCGACCCGACCAAGCCGATGGTGGCCTGCTCCGCCGACGGCAAGGAGAAGTACATCCTGGGCCCCGTGGAGCTGAACGGTAGCGACATTTCTACCGCGAGCCACACCCAGGAGACCAGCGGCCAGGGCGTGACCACCGGTCGCTGGGCTGTGAACATTCAGTTCAACGATGCCGCCCGCGAGAAGTTCCAGAACATCACCTCCCGCCTGAACGCGATTCGCGCCCAGAACTCCTCTGATGCGCGTGCTCGCTTCGCGATTATGCTGGACGGCAAGGTGCTGTCCGCCCCGATTTCTCAGGCCGTGATTTCTGACGGTAAGCCGCAGATTACCGGTAACTTCACCGAGCAGCAGGCGAAGGCTCTCGCCGACCAGCTGAAGTACGGCGCCCTGCCGATTAGCTTCACGATCCAGTCGGAGCAGCAGATTTCTGCAACCCTGGGTTCGGAGCAGCTGCGCGTGGGTCTGCTGACCGGCCTGATCGGTCTGCTGCTGGTGTTCATCTACTCGCTGTTCCAGTACCGCCTGCTGGGCTTCGTGACGATTGCGTCGCTGGTGGTTGCCGGCATCATTTCGTACGAGGCGATTGCCCTGCTGGGTTGGGCCCTGAACTACCGCCTGTCCCTGGCCGGTGTGGCCGGTCTGATCGTGGCGATTGGTGCGACGGCCGACTCGTTCATCGTGTACTTTGAGCGTATCCGTGACGAGATTCGTGCGGGCCGCACGATTCCCTCGGCCGTGAACCACGGTTGGAAGCGCGCATCCCGCACGATTCTGGCCTCGAAGGCCGTGAACCTGCTGGCCGCCGTGGTGCTGTACGTGGTGTCCGTGGGTTCGGTGAAGGGCTTCGCGTTCACGCTGGGCCTGACCGCAATCGCCGACCTTCTGGTGGTGTACCTGTTCACCCACCCGGCGCTGACCCTGCTGGCGAACACCCGTTACTTCGGCGAGGGTCACCGCCACTCGGGCCTGTCGCCTGAGTCGCTGGGTTCCACGCCGCTGTACCGCGGTGCCGGTCGCATCCGCACCCCGGAGGAGAAGCAGCTGAGCATCGCCGAGCGTCGCCGTGCGGAACGTGCGGCTGAGGAGTCGGCCTCCGACGGCGCCGCTTCCGCTTCGGACGAGAAGAAGGAGAGCTAGGCATGGCTACCGATGTGAAACCTAATGCTTTTGCCCGCTTCGGTAACGACCTGCACTCGGGCGCCCGCTCATACCCCTTCGTGGGTAAGCGCCGCCTGTGGCTGGCCTTGGCCGCGCTGCTGATGGCCGTCTCGGTTCTGATTCCGGCGGTTGGCGGAGGCTTCAACCTGGGTATTGACTTCCGCGGCGGTTCGGAGTTCGTGGTCTCGAAGACCGCGCACGTCGATGTCGCAACCGGCGAGCGCGTCATTCATGAGAAGGCGAAGGATGCCTCCGAGGTTCACGTGACCAATATTGCGCCGGGCACGATTCGCGCGCAGATGAGCAAGCTCAGCGATGATGAGACCCTGCAGGTGAAGAAGGCCCTGCAGGAGGCGTACGGTGTCTCTGAGAATGACGTGACCTCCTCGTTCGTGGGCCCGACCTGGGGTGCGGATGTGACCCGTCAGGCCTTCTGGGGCCTCGTGGTGTTCGTGATCCTGGCCCTGGTGGGCATGGCCTTCTACTTCCGCACCTGGAAGATGTCGCTGGCGTCTATCGCGGGCCTGTTCTTCACCGTGGTGGTGACGGTCGGCCTGTACGCCGCGTTCGGCTTTGAGATTACTCCGAGTGCAATTATCGGCTTCCTGACGATTCTGAGCTACTCGCTGTACGACTCGGTGGTGGTGTTCGACAAGATCCGTGAGAACACGGACGGCGTGCTGGAACGCCGCGACACGACCTTCGCCGAGCAGATTAACCTGGCCGTGAACCAGACCCTGGTCCGTTCGATTAACACCGCAATCGTGGGTGTTCTGCCGGTGGGCGCGATCCTGTTCATTGGTGCGTTCATGCTGGGTGCGGGTACGCTGCAGGATCTGTCGCTGTCGCTGTTCGTGGGTATTCTGGTGGGCATGTTCGGTACGCTGTTCGTGTCTGCCCCGCTGTACGCGACGCTCCGCCTGGGTGAGGCTAAGATTCGTGAGCACACCGCGAAGGTTGAGAGCGGCGACTTCAAGGACGACGAGGAGGCCGAGGAGTCTGACTCTGAGGGCTCCGAAGACTCTGGCAATAAGGGCTCCGAGGATTCCGCGGAGGCACCCGCCAAGAAGTCGGTCAAGAAGCCGGCCCGCGCGACGATTGAGATTCATCGCGTGAACGTAAGCGAGTAGCCCGCGTTCTCGCCGACACTGGGGGAGTCGATACCGAAAGGTGTCGGCTCCCCTTTAGCGTGCCCGGTTTAGCCTACCCGGGCGTGTGCGGTTGGGGCGTGTCAAAACGCCGCATAGTTTGGTGCCTTCCGGGCCGCTGGGTACGATAAGAGTAGAAGAAGCTGTGCGCCCGCGTGTGAGCCAGCCAACCGGCCCGGTGGTAGCTTTCAACGATGAGGAACCCGAGCGTGCGGCTGATTATCGTGAGCCCGAAGGAGCCTGGAATGAGTGCAGAACCTGCCGTGAACGCCAACGCTGAGACCCCCGCGCCGAACGAGGCTGCCCAGGTGAAGCCCTCCCAGCCCGCGCCGAATCGGGCCGAATCTAAGCGAGCCGCGGCTGACCAGAACACCGCAGCGCATCCTGCTGCGGAAGCCGAGGACAAGCCTGCGGTTCGCCCCGCCGGCCCGATTCCCCTGCCCGAGCCGGATGCATCCGTCGCGAAGAAGCACCGCGGCTCGCACCGCGTCATGGCTGCCGGTGGGCGCAGGCCGAACCGCCTGGTCTTCGGCGGCCGCACCACCATGCAAACCTCCGACGCGAACGGCGAAACGATTCACTTCTCGCCCATGATCGCGCCGGTCGTGCGCGCGGTGCGCCGCTACCACCCCGACGAGGATATCCGCGTGCTGCAGCGCGCCTACGAGGTGGCGAACCACTACCACGAGGGTCAGAAGCGTAAGAGCGGCGACCCGTACATCACGCACCCGGTCGCTGTGACCGCGATTCTTGCGGAGATGGGCGCGACCGGCCCCGTGCTCGCCGCCGGCCTGCTGCACGACACCGTGGAAGACACCGACTACACGATGGAGCAGCTCACCGAGGAGTTCGGCGAGGAAGTCGCCTACCTGGTCGATGGCGTGACCAAGCTGGATAAGATGACGTACGGTGAGAACGCCTCCATCGAGACGATTCGTAAGCTCGTGCTGTCCATGAGCAAGGACATTCGCGTGCTGCTCATTAAGCTTGCCGACCGCCTGCACAACGCCCGTACCTGGCGTTTCGTGCCGCAGGCTTCCGCCGCGAAGAAGGCGGAGGAGACCCTGAAAATTTACGCGCCGCTCGCGCACCGCCTGGGCCTGAACACGATCAAGTGGGAGCTGGAGGACCTCTCCTTCGCCGCCATGAGCCCGGAGATTTACGCCGAAATGGTGCGCATGGTCGGCGAACGCACCCCCGCGCTCGAAAAGTTCCTGAACGAGGCACGCACCAAGATTACGGAGCGTCTGAAAGACGTGGGCATCGACGCGACCGTGACGGGCCGCCCGAAGCACTACTACTCGATTCATCAGAAGATGAAGACGAAGGGCCGCAGCTTCGACGAGATTAACGACATCCTTGCCGTGCGCATCATGGTCGAGGAAGAGGCGGAATGCTACACCGTGCTCGGCCACGTGCTGTCCCTGTGGCCGTCGATGACCGGCCGCTTCAAGGACTACATTAAGAACCCGAAGAACAACAACTACCAGTCGCTGCACCTGACCGTGTACGGCCCGGGTAACCTGCCGCTTGAGATTCAGATCCGCACGTACAAGATGCACGAAGAAGCTGAGTACGGTGTGGCTGCGCACTGGCGCTACAAGGCGGCGTCGCGCGGCGAGAAGGTCGCAGCTCGTGGCAGCGCGCCCGCGAAGGATCCGCAGGAGCCGGGCACCCAGACCTCGGCGATGATGAACGTCGGCATCCTGCAGTCTATTGCCGAGATTTCGAACTCCAACCCGGAGTCGGAGAAGTTCTACGAGTCGCTCGCTGACACCCTCGACACCGACGAAATCGTCGTTCTCACCCCCAACGGCGAGGCAATCGCCCTGCCCAACGGCTCCACCCCCGTGGACTTCGCCTACGCCATCCACAGCGAGGTCGGCGACCGCACCGTCGGCGCGAAGGTCAACGGCCGCCTCGTGCCGCTGCACACGGTCCTGCCCACCGGCGCCACCGTGGAGATTATGACCACGAAGAACGAGGACGCCGGACCCAGCGAGGACTGGCTGAAGTTCGTTCGTTCCTCGCGCGCTCGCACGAAGATCCGCCAGTACTTCGCGAAGGAACGCCGCCTGGAGGCGCTACTCGCAGGCCGCGAAATGCTCACCAAGAGCATGCGCAACAGTGAGCTGCCGCTGCAGAAGATGATGAGCCCGGAGATTATGACTCAGGTGGCTCAGCTGCTGCACAAGAACGATGTGGCGTCGCTGTACCGTGCGATTGGTGAGCACGAGATCGCGCCGAAGCAGGTCATTGACACCCTCGTTGAGGTGCACCGCGGCGACGAGCCGGCACCCGAGGTTGAGGTCAGCGACTTTGACGAGACGCTGCTGAAGTCGACCCGCAAGGCGATTGGCGATAACGGCGTGATTGTGCCGGGTGCTGAGGGTGTGCTGACGAAGATTGCGCGTTGCTGCACCCCGGTCCCGCCGGATGACATTATCGGCATTGTGACCCGCTACAACGGTATTTCGGTGCATCGCCGCGACTGCCCGAACATGCGTAACGCCGACGAGGAGCCGCGCGTGACCACAGTCGAGTGGGCCTCTTCGCCGTCCGCTACGTACCGTGTGCAGATTCAGGTGGAGGCGCTGGACCGTAAGGGCCTGCTGAGCGACCTGATTCGTGCGATTTCTGAGTCGGGCGTGAACATTCTGGATGCGCGCGTGCACACGTCGGAGGATCGTACCGTGGTGGACCGCTTCGCCCTGGAGCTGGGGGACCGCTTCATGCTGGAGCACGTGCTGAACGTGGTCCGTAACGTGACGGGCGTGTACAAGGCGTACCGCCTGACCGGCGCGAAACCCTCGGAGGCGTAGGCTCTTCTTTACGCTGAGAAGCCACATGTGTTTCGAACACATGTGGCTTCTCGCCGTTAAGCGGGGGAAGGGATGGCGCGGCATCGACCCGGCTCTACGCTGCTGGTTAGCCCTTCTGCACAGCGCCGATTTTCGGTCATGGGTTAGTGACTTTGGTGGGGGTTAAAACCCCAGCTCAAAGTCACTAACCCATGGTCGAAGTCCGTAACCCATGACCGAATTTCCGCCCGGCGTGTGGGAGGTAGGGCAACACCGGACAGGAGGCAAGCCCGTCCGCGCCTAATCTTCCGCACGGCGGGGGAGTTTGGCGGGGGAGTGCGCCTCCAGAAAACCCCTCGTCACACATATTTTTTTGCGTATTTTCTCCGGCGCGGGGCGGTGCAGCCCCTTATCTTGTCAGGGGTGCCCCGTACTTTGGCGGTAGAGAACAACGACGCGTTCTCATTCCTCCATCGAACGACCAAAGGAGAAACCCATGTACACGGATGGCTACTACAGCGATGAAGACTTCCGCACCTTCTGCTCCGGTCAGGACGCCGCCAACATCGACGACTTCTTTACCGACAACGGCGAATACCTCATGGAACACCTGCCCGAAGTCACCGACCGCGAGTTCCTCGCCGGCCTCCGCTACGGTAACCGATGCGATGCTCTCTGCCAGAGCGGATACGCCTTCGACGAGGCGGAAGATGCCCTCCGCGACATGTACGCGCTCGCCGTCTGAGTCGGGATGCGGTGGACCCGCCGGGGGAGTAGGGCCCTGCATTTTGGCGATGTGATGGCCTGACGGAAGTGGCTTCGTTGCCGTAAGAGTATAGGCATCGTTGCGGTAGGCAAATGTTGTTTGATAGCGAAAATAATGTATTGCGGTTTTTGACTGTCATAAACCGCAAAAGAGTGCAAACATGGCTAAATTTCCTGTAGGGTGGTTCTGGGACTCATAGTGATGCGCCGGTGCATTGATAGCGTAGGAAACCTCGTCTGGTCGCTTTTGGACACGTTGATGTATCTAAAGAAAGCTTCTTGACTAGCACATACACACCATCACCGACGATTGGAGCACCCAATGGGACCTGAATCCGCTTTGACCCGCCGCACCCTGCTGAGTGGCGGCGCACTCTTCGGCCTGAGCGGTCTGCTGGCGGCATGCGGCCAGCAGGCAAATAACGAGGCGGCAGCCACCGCATCTGCCGCGCCGAGCGAAACCGCTACGGCATCAGCTTCGGCTACCGAGGCGTCTTCGGCCTCGGCGACCCCGAGCCCTGTCATTACCCGCGGCTACTCCGGTGGCTCGAAGGCCCCCGATGGCGAGTACCGTAAGGCTGACGCGTATGGCCCTGCACAGAATGTCCCCAAACCTCGTAACGAACCCGCCCAGTACCCCGAGACCGAAGAAGGCCTCAGCCGCATGATGGAGGATTGGCTGGCCGCCCATAACTACGCTATTCAAACGGGAAATTGTGCGCCAGTCATCCAGTATGTTGAAAAAACTTCTAAAGAATATCCATTTTATGAATATATTGAAGATCTCTACAAGCGTGGTGGTTGGGTTGTGGACGGTCTGGATTCCTACCAAGTTGAGGGCGACCTAATTTATGACGAAAAACAGAAAATCTACCGCATGAAGTTCCGCCGATTCTGGAGCACCGTTATGTATATCGACTCCGATGGAGAAATTACCAAGCGAGCAAATACAGATAAAAACGATGATCTCTTCAACTACTTTTTTAAATATACCGAGGGATATTGGAAAATTATCGGAAGCGGAACAGAAAATAATTTTAAGGATGCATAAACCATGATTAATTCTAAGTACATGCGCATATTATTTACATCCATTCTGTCAATATCCCTTCTAGGTGTTCAAAATGCATACAGTGAAGAATGTACAAATTCAAATTCTAATGGGCACTGTTATAAGACATCGCAAACCCATAAAAATAGGCCAGTAGAACGCGATGGCGATTCAACTAATACAAATAAAGAGGATAATTCCAAGGTCCCCAGTGATAGTTCAAACAATCCCCAGACCCTTTCAAACGACTACCAGAACTGGGTCAATTGGTTTAATAACAACTACCAAACAATAACCGACGAAACAGGCGCCAAAATGTACGCCCGCAAAACAACAAACCGCCGCCCCGGCGAACCAGAATGCTACTCCGAAAACGAGAGACCAGGAAAATACACCCGCATTCGAGAAAAACCCATCACGTCCGACGACACCGCAACATACACAGTCTCCTGCCAACCCAACGATACTAAAACCCTCACCCCCACCAACCCCAAAGAAACCCCCAAAGGTCCCACTATCGAAGAAATGCTCCAAGAAATCGAGAACCAATTCGCTAACACCAATATCCAGGCCCCTGTTTTGAAGCAGTCCTACAACCTCGGCACCGGCCTCGGCGAAAACAACCCCAACGTCTACAAGAACCAAGCCGTCAACTTCTACGTCGACGCACCCACCGCACGTTGGGAAGGCGACCTCATGATCGGCCACGTAGAAATCGAATCCTATCCCACCCAGATGACCATCCAATACGGCAACGGTGACGAGGATACTTTCTACACCATGGGTAAGCCGGTTAGCAGGGCACGCGGCGAAGAGCCACGCAAGACCGCCACCAGTTATGTGTATAAGCGTTCGGGTAATTTCCATGCCTACGCAACAGTGTCTTACTCTGGTCGTTTCCGGGTGAACGGCGGCGATTGGCAGGCGCTGGATGTTGTGCTAACGAAAGATACCGTTGACCCGCTACTGATTCGTGTGTGGTGGGTTGATGTGGGACGCGTCGGCGGCACCTGCGATGAAGACGACACTCGTTGGGGCTGCAAGAATGACCCCACGATGGGCAAGAAGGATAACCCGAACCCGCGCCTGCGCAAGGCTGACATCCGTACCGGCCAGCGCTGGCACCTGGACGATAGCGGTGTGGGGGATTCGGAGTATTCGTTGCACCGCGACTGGCCCGACATGTAAACCAACTCTGACCCAATATATAAATAACCGCAGCAGGCGGCCCCGGATGCGTGTGCATCCGGGGCCGCCTGTTTCGTTTGGGCTAATTCAGCGGGGGCGGAAATTCGGTAATGACTTAGCGATTTCGGTCATGACTTAGCGTCTTTGGTAATGGTTAAAACCCCAGCCTGAAGTCACTAACCCATTACCGAAAAAGCTAAACCACTAACAGCTTCCCGCCCACCTGGCACATCCGGGACCGCCTGCTTTTTAGACAGAGGTTTTCGATAGGTTAGTGTCTTCGCGGTGGGTCTTTAACCTGCGGTGAAGACAGTAACCTATCGAAAATCCATGAACCCTGTGCGCCCTCCATCTGCATAGGGTGGGGGCGCGAATATAATCCCCGCAGACATGCAGAAGCCCGGAGCACTAGCATCCAACAGCCAGCGCCCCGGGCATCCGTCGGCTAGACCCTAGTTGCCGAAGCCCTGCAGGGTTGCTGCCCAGGCGCGGCGCGCCTCCAGAGCTTCCTTGGCCTTGGCGATCTTCTTGGAGTCGCCGCCCTTCTCAGCTGCGGCGAGCTCTGCTTCCAGCTCGGCGAGGGAGTCCTCGATCTGTGCGAGCAGGGAGTTCGCGCGTGCCGCCTTGGCGGGGTCGTTGCGCTTCCACTTGGCCTCTTCGGCGCCGTTGATTTCGTCCTGAATACGGCGCAGCTCGCCGTCCACGCGGCGCAGGTCGTTGCGGGGCACGCGGCCTGCCGCATCCCAGCGATCCAGAATCTTCTCGAAGGCGGCCTTCGCAGCCTCAATATCCTCAACGGGCAGGAGCGCGCGGGCCTCCTCCAGCAGTGCCTCCTTGACCTTCAGGTTTTCGGCGTAGACCGCGTCCTGCGCGGCCTCAGCCTCGTGGCGGGCGTTGAAGAACACGTCCTGAGCGGCACGGAAACGAGCCCACAGCTTGTCGTCCTCACGGCGGTGACCGCGCGGAACCTGCTTCCAGGCGCGCATCAGCTCACCGTACGCGCGGGAGGTCTCAGACCAATCGGTCGAGGTGGACAGCTCCTCGGCGCGAGCAATCAGCTCTTCCTTCGCGCGCTTGATGCGTGCGTTGCGGTCGTCCAGCTGGGAGAAGTGCGCGCGGCGGTTACGGTCGAAGGTGGTGCGGGCGGCACGGAAACGCTTCCACAGCTCGTCCTCCACGCTCTTGGCCAGGTGAATCTCACGCTGAGCCTTCTTCCACGCCTCGAACAGCTCGTTCATGCGGGCGTGCGAGTTCTTCCAGTGAATCTGGTCGGGGTCCTGGCCGGCAATCTGCTCGGCCTCGGCCACAATCTCTTCACGCACGGCCAGGGCACGTTCACGGTTCTCGGTGCGGGCCTGCTGCTGCTTCTCGCCAAGTTCGGCGATCTGCTCAGCGAGGGAGACGAGGCGCTTCTGCAGGCTGGAGTAGTCGCCGACCATGTTGCGCACGCCAATCTGCGAGCCGATGGAGGCGATGCCCTTCTGCAGATCCGCGGCGGGGGCGTTATTGGCCAGGCGCGACTCGAGCAGGGCGACCTGCGCCTCAACGTTTTCAAACTTACGGGCGAAGTAGCTGAGCGCTTCATCTTCGGATGCGCCGGGCAGCTGACCTACGGCGTACTCTTCGCCATCGACAATGACGAAGACGTGGCCGTCCTCGGAGACGCGACCGAACTGGCGGGCCTTCTCGAGGTTTACAGTGTCGTCGGATTTGGTAGTCACCGCTATAACTCTTTCACTCGGGGGTGCCGGATGCGGGGAGCGCCTTCGCGCCGTCTCGCCGAGGCGTGGGCCGCGGCCAGCCGCGGGGCACCCGTTGGGTTGTGCGTGTGCACCTCCTAAGCATAGCCGGTACGGGCCTCGCGTGAGTAGTGTCCGGTCGTGTTGCGTTCGTGGCGAACCGCCCGCCGCCGCGCATGTGGGCTCCGGCTATTCCGTTGAGCTGCTACCTGCGTTGCCTCCGTTGCCGCGCTTGCGAACCGCCGCCGCGCACGCGAGTCGCCGGCATCACTCACACCGGCAATCACCCAGGTAGTACCATCCCGGTGCATCGCTTCGACTCCTAATCGCCGTCGTCACGTTCAGGCGCGCCGCTCGCGAGTGTTGGCACGGGGACGAGCGGTTCACTCTGTCCGTGTGCGAGCCCCCGCCGTGCGTGCGGGTGTTGGTATGATGATAGATATGCCCGGCACCGTAGAGCGCCGGGGTTTTGTTGTCGAGTTCTTTATCAAGGAGTAGAGCGCATGGCTCGCAAGGCGTCGCTGTCTGGTTTCCCCGAGTATCTTCCGGCTGAACGACTGGTTGAGAACCACGTTCTCGACACCCTGCGTGAGACTTTTGAGCTGCACGGTTTTTCCCCGATTGAGACTCGTTCGGTAGAGACCATCGAGCAGCTGCTGCGCAAGGGCGAAATCGACAAGGAAGTGTACGCCATCTCGCGCCTGCAGGAGGACGACTCCGCGAAGGCCAAGGAGAAGCTGGCGCTGCACTTTGACCTGACCGTGCCGTTTGCCCGCTACGTGGTGGAGAACGCCGGCTACCTGAACTTCCCGTTCTCGCGTTACCAGATTCAGAAGGTCTGGCGTGGCGAGCGCCCGCAGGAGGGCCGCGCCCGCGAGTTCACCCAGGCAGATATTGACGTGGTCGGCGACGGCGAGCTGCCGTTCCGCTACGACGTGACCCTCGCGCTGGTCGTTGTCGATGCGCTGTCGAAGCTGCCGATTCCCGACTTCAAGCTGCGCGTGAATAACCGCAAGCTGGCCGAGGGCTTCTACCTGGGCCTGGGCCTGACCGACACCGCGGCCGTGCTGCGCTCCATCGACAAGCTGGAGAAGATTGGTCCCGAGCGCGTGGCCGAGGAGCTTCAGTCCGAGGCCGGTGCGAGCGCGGAGGCTGCCGCGGCCGCCCTGGAGCTGGCCCAGATTCGAACCGAGGATGCATCCTTCGTAGAGCAGGTGCGTGAGCTGGCCGCCAAGTATTCGGTGGAGCACGAGCTGCTGGACCAGGGCCTGGCCGAGCTGGCTGAGGTGATTGAGGAGGCTTCCCGCCGTGCGCCGGGTAAGGTGCTGGCCGACCTGTCGATTGCCCGCGGCCTGGACTACTACACCGGCACCGTGTACGAGACCGTGCTGGTCGGCCACGAATCGCTGGGTTCGATTTGCTCGGGTGGTCGCTACGAGTCGCTGGCCTCGAACGGTAAGAAGACCTACCCGGGCGTTGGCCTGTCCATTGGCGTGACCCGCGTGGTGGCTCGTATCCTGTCGCAGGGTTTTGCGCAGGCGAGCCGTAAGGTGCCTTCGGCCGTGTTCGTGGCCCTGACGAATGATGAGGGCTGGTCCGCCGCGAATGATGTTGCGGATGCACTGCGCGCCCGCGGCATCGCCTGCGAGGTGTCGGCGAACGCCGCGAAGTTCGGCAAGCAGATTAAGTACGCTGAGAAGCGCGGTATTCCGTTCGTGTGGTTCATCTCTTCAGATGAGTCGGGTGCCCCGGTTCACGAGGTGAAGGATATCCGTTCGGGCGAGCAGGTGCCCGCCGATCCGAACTCCTGGATGCCGCCGGCTGAGGACCTGCACGTTCAGATTGTGCGTGCCGAGGGCCTGTAAGTACCTGTCATACCCGTAAATCTGGCTGCTGTAGTATTTGGCTACTGCAAGCCTGCATATGGATGTGTACCCGCCTGGTGGGGAGGATGTTGACCTCCCTGCCGGGCGGGTTTTGCGTGGTCTAGTGGCGGGGTCTGAGTAGTCCGGCGGGTGGTTTAGTAACCCGGTGGGTGGTTTAGTCGCTTTTGGGATGGTTAAGACCCATCCCAAAAGCGACTAAACCACCCACAAACCGACACAGCGACCCATTGAGAGGCAACTGGGTTCACCGCAGAAGCAACCTCCGCAGGTGGGCCACGACTTCCGGTTCCTTCTGGAAGATGTCGGCCCAGGTCAGGTGTATAACCGTCCATCCGGCGCGGGTGAGCGCCCGGTCGCGGGCCGCCTCCTGCCGGTCTCGACCCGGGTAATCGACGTACTTCTGTTCACCGTCAAACTCGAGAATGACCCGTAGCTCGGGCCAAGCGAAATCCGTTCGGTAGCGTCGACCCTCGCACACAATCGGGTACTGGGTCACGGGGGAGGGCAGCTCGTGCTCCATGAGTAGGCACCGGGTGAGGCTTTCGCCGGCCGACTCGCTGGATGCATCCATCGCCCGGACAACGAGCGACCCATTCGAGCGGCCGCGCCCCGTAAGGTGCGTGAGGGCGTCGGTCACAGCCTCGGGCGTTAGGAGCCCCCGCCGCATCACGGAGTCGGTCAGCACCACGGCGTTCCGAAAAGGCATGGTCCGCACGCAATCCTGCAGCGTGCGAGTCACTGTTGTGACGGGAATGGATGTGCCCGGAATTACGGTCACCTCGCCGGGGTCAAGAGTAAATCGGTACCGACGGATTCGCCCCCGGTCCGAGGGACTTTTAGCATTGCTGCACACGTTGAGCCTTGCCGGAACGGCTGTCAGGTCGAGCCCCCAGAGCACCGCGGCTGATTCGTGCGAGAAGACCCCTTGCAGGCCGGCCTTGTGGGCGGCGATGCATCGTACTCGAAGCCGATCATCGTCTCGAAGGCCGGTAGCGTCAGAGGCGTAGATGTAGGCTCCTCTCTGAATACGTTGCAGGGTCCCGGAGGCTATCAGTCTGTTGACTTCCCTCGCGCCGATTCCCCGCAGCTTAAGGATGCGCGTGGTCAGCACAAGGGAGTACAGTTCGACGGTTCGTGGGGTGGGGGCGGTCAGGGAGTTCATACCCATCAGGCTGTCATGTTGTGGCCGTTGCACGTGGCGAAAATCAAAATCTGTGGATAACTCGGCTGAAGACGAAGAAGGTTGCCCGTCCACAGGGGAGGGGTTCGTCCCGTCGGGTGGATTCTGGGTGATCTAGTATCGGGGTCTGAGTAGTCCGGTGGGTGGTTTAGTCACTTGAAACATGGTTTAGTCGCATCTGCGGTGGGTCTTAACCACCCCAAACGCGACTAAACCACCCACAAACCGAAACCGCCCCTCATCACCCACCCCAACCTCCTTCCGCGAGAGAGTCCATGCCCCGGCAAGACGGGCTACAATGGATAAGGCGCACGCAGTGTGCGCATATCATCAACCGCGAGTACCCGGCTACTGTCTATAGTCGTGAGGTGCTCGCTATGAAAGGAATGTCTGTGCTTCGCACTCACACCAACGGCGAGCTGACCGCCGCAAATATTGGAGAGACCGTCACCCTGACCGGTTGGGTGGCTCGTCGCCGCGACCACGGTGGCGTCGCCTTCGTTGACCTGCGTGACCGCGAGGGCGTCACCCAGTGCGTTTTCCACAACGAGGCTGACTTCGAGCACCTGCGCAACGAGTACGTTCTGCGCGTGACCGGTAAGGTTTCCAAGCGCCCGGAGGGTAACGAGAACCCGAACCTGGCCACCGGTGAGATTGAGGTTGAGGTGTCCACCGTTGAGGTGCTGAACACCGCGGCCCCGCTGCCTTTCCAGATTGACGAGCACGTTGAGGTGGGTGAGGAGGCGCGCCTGCGCTACCGCTACCTGGACCTTCGCCGCCCGGAGCCGGCCCGCATCATGCGCCTGCGTTCGGAAGCGAACCGTGCGGCACGCAACCTGCTGGCCGAGGACGGCTACATTGAGGTTGAGACCCCGACCCTGACCCGTTCCACCCCCGAGGGTGCACGCGACTTCCTGGTGCCGGCTCGTCTGGCTCCGGGTTCGTGGTACGCTCTGCCGCAGTCCCCGCAGCTGTTCAAGCAGCTGCTGCAGGTGGGCGGTATTGAGAAGTACTACCAGATTGCCCGCTGCTACCGTGACGAGGACTTCCGTGCCGACCGTCAGCCCGAGTTCACCCAGCTGGACATTGAGGCTTCGTTCGTTGACCAGGAAGACATCATTGACCTGGGCGAGCGCATCGTTGAGGCTGTGTGGAACCTGATTGACGTGAAGGTTCCCCGCCCGATTCAGCGCATGACCTACAAGGATGCGATGGAGAAGTACGGTTCGGACAAGCCCGACCTGCGCTTCGGCCTGGAGCTGACCGAGCTGACCGAGTACTTCAAGGACACCACTTTCCGCGTGTTCAAGGCTCCCTACGTGGGCGCCGTTGTGATGCCCGGTGGCGCATCCCAGCCCCGCCGCACCCTGGACGCTTGGCAGGAGTGGGCGAAGCAGCGCGGCGCTAAGGGCCTGGCTTACGTCCTCATTCAGGAGGACGGTGAGCTGACCGGTCCGGTGGCTAAGAACATTACCGACGCTGAGCGCGAGGGTTTGGCCGCCGCAACCGGCGCAAAGCCCGGCGATTGCATCTTCTTCGCTGCTGGTGAGGCTAAGGCTTCCCGCGCGCTGCTGGGTGCTGCTCGCGTTGAGATTGGTCACCGTACCGGCCTGATTAAGGACGACGAATGGTCCTTCGTGTGGGTTGTTGATGCCCCCATGTTCGAGTCTTCTGCTGAGGCTACCGAGTCCGGTGACGTGGCTCTGGGCCACTCCGCATGGACCGCCGTGCACCACGCGTTCACCTCCCCGAAGCCCGAGTTCATGGACACCTTCGACACCGATCCGGGTTCGGCTCTGGCCTACGCTTACGACATTGTCTGCAACGGTAACGAGATTGGTGGCGGTTCGATCCGTATTCACCGCCGTGACGTGCAGGAACGCGTGTTCGCCGTGATGGGCATTGGTGAGGAAGAGGCTCAGGAGAAGTTCGGCTTCCTGCTGGATGCGTTCAAGTACGGCGCACCGCCCATGGGTGGTATTGCGTTCGGTTGGGACCGTGTTGTGTCTCTGCTGGCTGGTGTTGATTCGATTCGCGAGGTTATTGCGTTCCCGAAGACCGGTAATGGTTTTGATCCGCTGACTGCGGCTCCTGCACCGATTACCCCGGAGCAGCGTAAGGAAGCTGGCGTGGACTTCAAGCCGAAGAAGAAGGACGAGGAGTAATCTTCTCCAGTCTTTGGTCTTGCACCCCGCGTGGGGTGCGGGGCTGTGCGGCGATTACCCGGCGGGGCGTTGAGTCTTGAGCTTTGAGCTCCGAGCTGTGAGGCTCGGGTCTTGCCGGGGTCGCCGTTGAGGGTGGGCTGTGTATTCTGCTGTGCAGGGTCGCAGCCCACCTTTTTGTCAATGGATACGCGAGAGAACAGCGGGAGGGGAGCATGCGCATCCTGATTGCCGGCCCGAGCGGTAGCGGTAAGACGACGTTTGCGGCGCGGTTGGGGCGCATCCTGGACATTCCGCACACGGAGATGGACTCGCTGCACTGGGGGCCGAACTGGACACCGCGCCCTAGCTTCGAGGCGGACGTTCAGGCGCTCATCGAGCGGCCCGCGTGGATTACGGAGTGGCAGTATCCGCAGGTGCGTGGCCGTCTGCTGGAGCGCGCGGACGTGGTGATTTACCTGCGCTATAGCCGCGCGGTGGTCATGTGGCGCGTGGTTCGCCGGACGGTGCGTCGCGCGGTGACGGGTCAGAGGCTGTGGGCTGATAACGTGGAACCGCCGCTGTGGAATATTCTGCGCGACCCGGACAACATGATTCGGTACACGTGGAGGAGCTACCCGCACGTGGGCCAGCTGCTGGCGGAGGCTCGCGGGCAGCATCTGCAGAAGCGTTTTATTGAGTTCCGTACCCCGCGGTCGGCGAACCAGTTTTTGCGTGCCGTGCAGCTGCGCGGCGGGCTCTGAGGTGGCTGGCTAAACCGGGGCGGCTACGTATCCAGCACGCCCGCTATAAATATGTGAGATGTATGAGCCAGGCAAAAGCCGACTCCAAATGAAAGGTGAACGATGCGAGTAGTTATTCAGCGTGTGACCCGCGCGGCGGTGCGCGTGGCGGGTGAGACGGTTGGCGCGATTGAGCAGCCCGGCTACCTGGTGCTGGTCGGTATCACGCACGGTGACGGTGCGGCGCAGATTGCGAAGCTTGCCGATAAGACCGCGAACCTGCGCCTGCTGGAGGGGGAGAAGTCCCTGCTGGATGAGGGCGCGCCCGTGCTGGCGGTTAGCCAGTTCACCCTGTACGGGGATGCGAAGAAGGGCCGCCGCCCCTCCTGGTCTGCCGCGGCCCCGGGCTCGGTGAGCGAGCCGCTGTTCAATGACTACGTTCAGGCGCTGCGCGGCCACGGCCTGCACGTTGAGACGGGCGTGTTCGGCGCGGACATGCAGGTGGAGCTCGTCAATGACGGCCCGGTGACCCTGATTCTCGATAGTGAGACCCTCTAAGAGCGGCTCACAATTTAGACGCTAGGTTCTGTTTTCTGGTCATGAGTTAGTGACTTTGGTGGGGGTCTTTAACCCGTACCAGAGTCACGAAGTCATGACCGAAATTTCCTGTGAAACGATAGAGTAAGACTATGGCTGATTCCCTCTTTGATCTTGAGCTGCCCGATGACGGGGACCGCGTGAGCCTGATTGGTGCGCCCGCGGAGCCCGCCTCCTCGCGTGCCTCTGCGTCGCGTGCATATTCTGCGCGTTCGGCGTCTCGTGCGCCGTTGGCGGTGCGTATGCGTCCGCGCACGATTGATGAGGTCCTCGGCCAGGAGCATCTGCTGACTCCGGGTGCGCCTCTGCGCGTGTTGGCGGGGGAGAACGCCGGCCCGGCTGGCCCGTCCTCGGTGATTTTGTACGGCCCGCCGGGTACGGGTAAGACCACCCTGGCGCATGTGATTGCGCGCGCGCCGGGTCGTAAGTTCGTGGAGCTTTCGGCGATTACTGCGGGCGTGAAGGATGTGCGCGCGGTCATGGATCAGGCGCTGCTTGACCGTGACATGTACGGCACGACCACCGTGCTGTTCCTCGACGAGATTCACCGTTTCACGAAGGCTCAGCAGGATGCGCTCCTGCCCGGTGTGGAAAACCGCTGGGTGATTCTGGTGGCGGCTACGACGGAGAACCCGTCGTTCAGCATTATTTCGCCGCTGCTCTCGCGCTCGCTGCTGTTGCGGGTTCATTCGCTGGAGCAGTCCGATATTGAGCAGCTGATTGACCGTGCGTTGGCTGATCCGCGCGGTTTTGATGGTGCGGCGGTCATTGATGAGGATGCGCGCGCCCACCTCGCGGCGGTTTCTGGAGGCGACGCTCGCCGCTCCCTGACCTCCCTGGAGGCGGCGGCCGCCATCGCGTTCAGCGAGGCCGAACAGGCTTCGGCAGAGGCCGCTGGCTCGCACGGGGGCGGCTCCGCCGAAACCGCCGAAACCGCAGAAACCGACCCGGCTGAGAATGACCCCGCTCAGTCCGACCCTGCGCAGCCCGACCCCACCGAGGGCTCAGATGAACCGGAGGGGGAGAAGTCCCTGGAACCCGCCGCCCCCGTGCGTATTACCCTGGCGCACGCCGTGGAGGCGGTGGACCGCGCCGCAATTCGTTACGACCGTTCGGGTGACCAGCACTATGACGTGGTGAGCGCGTTCATCAAGTCCATGCGCGGCTCCGACGCGGATGCCGCGGTGCACTATCTGGCGCGCATGTTGGAGGGCGGCGAGGACCCGCGCTTCGTGGCGCGTCGCATCATGATTCTGGCGAGCGAGGACATTGGCCTGGCCGATCCGCAGGCCCTGCAGGTGGCGACGGCCGCGGCGCAGTCGGTGGCGCTGGTGGGCATGCCGGAGGCGCGCATTATCCTCTCGCAGGCGGTGATTTATTGTGCGCTCGCGCCGAAGTCGAACGCGGCCTATAACGCGATTAACCGCGCGATTGCGGATGTGCGTGCTGGTGCTTCGGGTCAGGTTCCGGTGCATCTGCGTGACGCTCACTATGCGGGGGCTAAGCAGTTTGGTCACGGCGACGGCTACATTTATGCGCACGATGCGCCGGGCCATGTGGCGGCGCAGCAGTACTTGCCGGATACCCTGCGCGGCACGGTGTACTACGAGCCGACTCAGCACGGTTTTGAGCGTACGTTGACGGAGCGTCGTGAGCGTATCCGCAGGATTCTTGACGGCGGCAACTAGCCGCGCGGAGGGGCCGTGCCGTTTCACCGCGCGAACTAGCCGCGGCGCGCGCTTGCCGCGCAGACTACTCGCGCAGACTAGCCGTGCTCATTAGCCGCGCGGGCCGGTTGGCTGAGCGGTTTAGCCGCATGGGAACTAGCCGCGCGGGCCGGTTGGCTGAATAGTTTGGCCGTACGAACCAGTCAGCCGCACGGACTAGCCGCGCGGACTCACCACGCAAACTCATCACACAGACTCACCGCGCAGACCGCCCGAGCCGGCCCGTCTGTAGGACAGCAGACAGCGAGCACACGCAAAATGCGGTGCGCAGTACCTCGGTCGTACTGCGCACCGCATCAGAGTTTGAGTTGTGATAGATGTCTTGACCGCCGGCCAATCCCGGAAGGGCGGACGCCAAGCTTGTATGCCTAGTCTAGGCGATGCGAGAGCTCGAAAGCAAGCTAATCCCATAGATTCACAGGTTAAAAATAACGGAATGATTACAATCCAACATCTACGCCCGGCAATTTTGCGAGAAAGGCTCCCCTAAATGGTTCTGACGGGTGTAAATATTCCCCGTGGGGTTCGTGTGGGTATATGTCAAAAACCCACACAAACGGCAATTTAAACTAAAGATTCCCCAAAAGGGTGGTAAAGCCGGGGCGCATCCGGTAAGCTTGACGGGTCTGGCAATTGCTATGCCCGCATCCGTGCGAGCATGAGTAATGTAGCTGCGAGGTACTCTGCCTCGCGCTCTCCGCCTCACCGCCGCGCAGCAACGACCGAATCGGTCGCGCGCGGGCCACGGCGAGGTCACCCGAGGAGGCCAGTATCCAAACAGACTGAGGCCCCACCCGTGAGGGTGCAGGAGCCTCACATAGAAAGGTAGATTGTGGCTAAGCACAACCGCACCCGCCGTACCGTGCGTCAGTCCCGTGCCCTGGGCATTGCACTGACCCCGAAGGCAGAAAAGTACCTCGAGCGTCGTCCTTACGGCCCCGGCCAGCACGGCCGTGCCCGCAAGAAGGCTGACTCCAACTACGCTACCCAGCTGAAGGAAAAGCAGCGTCTGCGCGCTCAGTACAACATCCGCGAGGCACAGATGCGCCGCGCATACCTCGAGGCTAAGCGTATTGAGGGCCAGACCGGTAAGAACCTGGTCGAGCTGCTCGAGACCCGCCTCGACGCCCTGGTTCTGCGTGCAGGTTTCGCCCGCACCATTGCACAGGCACGTCAGATGGTTGTTCACCGTCACATCATGGTTGACGGCGTTCGCGTGGACCGCCCCTCGTTCCTCGTCAAGCCCGGCCAGCTGATTCACGTTCACCCCAAGGCTGAGAAGACTGCCCCCTTCCAGGCTGCGGCTGCTGGTGAGCACCAGGCAGTTCTGCCCGAGGTTCCCGCATACCTGAACGTTGAGATTGAGAAGCTGCACGCAAAGCTTGAGCGTAAGCCCAATCGTGAAGAGATCCCCGTGATCTGCGACGAGCAGCAGGTCGTTGAGTACTACTCGCGTCTGGCATAATCTCGATTTTTCGAGAAGCAACCCGTTCCGTACCGTTTCGGTGGGGGACGGGTTGTTCCCGTTTAAGGGCCCGGCTTGGGGTTCTGCCCCTCGGATGCGGGCTTCGCATCGGCTTATTCGGGAACCTGTGAATTGTTCAATCCTGGGAGTTTCATGAGAGTTTAAGGGGCGCGAGAAGGAATTTTCGACTAGAATAGGGGATTGAACTGTGTAGGCAGTCCGACCGATGCGCCACGGCGGCGCGCCGGTGAGTATGACTATTGACAAGCACCATGCGTTACGCGAAATGAGGTACAGATGACTGGCGGAGATATTGCAGGCCTGATTGCGGCGGGAGTTTTCGCGATTCTCGTGGCGCTGTTGGCCCTTCCCATTATTCGCCTGACCAAGGTGTTTGATGAGCTGATTGTGACGATTCGTTCGCTCAATCAGAGCACCGCGCCGCTCATTGAAGAGGTGACCCGCACCGTGGTGACCACCAACGAGCAGCTCGAGAAGGTTGACGACATCACCTCGAACGTTTCGGACGCCTCCGCGAACGTTTCGGCCCTGTCCTCGCTGGTGACCTCGACCGTGGGCCAGCCGCTGATTAAGGTGGCTTCCTTCTCCTATGGCGTGCGCCAGGCTTTCCGCGGCGGCAACAAGTCCGGCCAGCAGGGTGGCACCTCCGCGGGCGGTGAGAACTAATGGGTCTGCTCCGTTCCGTTCTTCTGCTCGGTGCCGGTGCCGCGGCGGGCTACCTTGCCTCCCGACGCGCCTCCTCTTCCGAGTCCGCACAGCGTACCCCCGGTAGCGCCCTGCTCAAGCGTGAGCACGGCGAGCTGGCCCTCAACCCGGAGTCTCAGATGGCAAAATTCTTCGATTCGCCCCTCGGCAAGCCCTTGCAGCCCTACGCGCTGAAGGCCGTCGAGTTCGCCGCTCGCGTGCGCGAGGGCATGCAGGAGAAGGAGATGGAGCTCAACGCCAAGGTGGAGCGCCAGAAGCGGGACCTGCGTCCCGGTTCCCTTGACACCTGGGAGAGGGGCATGAGCACGACCGAGATTGAGGCCGCAAACCGCCGCATTGCCGAGCGTGAGCTCATTGAGGTGGAGTCGCAGATCGCCTCGCTGGAGAAGGCGCGCGAGCAGCGCATCGCCCGCGATCGCGAGCTCGGGGACGACTTCTTCAACTAACTAGACTTCGGCCAAAAGGCCGCCGTCTACCGAACCGACTTGCCCGTCGCGTGAGGGCGTTGGAGGGGCCCATAATGGCCCCTCGATTAGCCATTTTGCGCGCGGAGAGGCACCATAGGTCAGTAGACTATTTAGAATTTCGCACAGATTATTCAAAGGAACGAGATGCTCTCACAGGAGATTTCCAAGCGCTGGATCGATTTCTTCGCTTCCCGCGGCCACACCGTGGTGCCTTCGGCATCGCTGATTTCGAACGAACCCGGCGCCATGTTCACCATCGCCGGCATGGTTCCGTTCATTCCCTACTTCCTGGGCCGTGAGACCCCTCCGTTCTCCCGCGCGACCAGCGTGCAGAAGTGCATCCGCACCCTGGACATCGAAGAGGTCGGTAAGACTGCGCGTCACGGTACCTTCTTCCAGATGGCCGGTAACTTCTCCTTCGGCGATTACTTCAAGGAGCAGGCGATTCCTTTCGCTTACGAGCTGCTGACCACCCCGCAGGATCAGGGTGGTTTTGGTCTGGATCCGGAGCGCCTGTGGGTCACCATTTATGAGGGTGATGACGAGGCCTTCGACATCTGGCACAACAAGGTGGGCTTCCCGGCTGAGCGTATTCAGCGCATGGGCATGAAGGAAAACTACTGGTCCACCGGCCAGCCCGGCCCCGCAGGCCCCGACTCCGAGATTTTCTACGACCGCGGCCCCGCCTACGGTAAGGAAGGCGGCCCGGCGGCTGACGACGACCGTTACATCGAGATTTGGAACCTCGTGTTCATGCAGTACCAGCGTGGCGAGGGCATCGGCAAGGACGACTTCGAGATTCTGGGCGACCTGCCGAAGAAGAACATCGATACCGGTCTGGGCGTTGAGCGTCTGGCCATGCTGCTGCAGGGCGTCGAGAACTTCTACGAGACCGACCAGGTTCGCCCCGTGCTGGATGCTGCTTCTAAGCTCTCCGGCAAGAAGTACCACGGCTCCGAGTCCGCCGAGGACGAGGGCTACGAGGACGACGTGCGCATGCGCGTTGTGGCTGACCACATCCGTTCCTCGCTCATGCTGATTGCTGACGGCGTGACCCCCTCGAACGAGGGCCGCGGCTACATTCTGCGCCGCCTGATGCGCCGCGCAATCCGCGCTATGCGCCTGCTGGGCGTGACCGAGCCCTGCCTGCCCGTGCTGTTCCCGGCTTCGCGTGACGCGATGAAGGGTGCTTTCCCGTACGTGGCTGACGACTTCGAGCGTATCTCCCGCATTGCCTACGCCGAGGAGAAGGCGTTCCTGCACACCATCGAGACCGGTACCGAGCGCCTGGAAGAGGCCGTGGCCGCCGCTAAGAAGGACGGCTCGAACTCCGTTTCCGGCGCCGAGGCCTTTGCACTGCACGACACCTACGGCTTCCCGATTGACCTGACCCTCGAGATGGCCGCCGAGGCCGGCGTGAAGGTTGACGAGAAGGCCTTCCGCGAGCTGATGGCCGAGCAGCGCCACCGCGCACAGGCTGACGCCAAGGCTAAGAAGGGCGCCTTCGCCGACCTCTCCGAGCTGCGTAAGCTCGTGGACGAGCGCGGCTCCATCTTCACCGGTTACACCGAGCTGCGCACCGAGACCAAGCTGCGCGCCATCCTGGTGGACGGCGTGTCCGTGCCCGCCGCCAAGGCCGGCGACAAGATTGAGGTTGTCCTGGACGAAACCCCGTTCTACGCCGAGGCCGGTGGCCAGGCAGCCGACACCGGTGTTATCACCGGTAACGGCTTCATCATTGACGTTCAGGACGTTCAGCAGCCCGTCAAGGGCCTGAGCGTTCACCGCGCCATCGTGCGCGAGGGCGAGGCTCACGTCGGTGCCGATGTTGTGGCACAGGTTGACGTGCAGCGCCGCCGCGACGGTGAGAAGGCACACTCGGGTACCCACATCATCCACGCCGCCCTGCACCAGGTGCTCGGCAACGAGGCTACCCAGCGCGGCTCCTTCAACAAGGAAGGCTACCTGCGCTTCGACTTCGCGTGGGGCGAGGGCCTGTCCGAGTCCGCTAAGCGCGAGGTGGAAGAGGTTGCTAACCTCGCCATCCGCGACAACCACGAGGTGATTACCCGCGTGATGCCGCTGGCCGAGGCGAAGGCTCTGGGTGCCATGAGCCTCTTCGGCGAGAAGTACGGCGACGTGGTGCGCGTGGTTGAGATTGGCGGCGAGTTCTCCCGCGAGCTGTGCGGTGGTACCCACGTGGGCACCTCTGCCGAGATTGGTTCGCTGTCGCTGCTGACCGAGAGCTCCGTGGGCTCCGGCAACCGCCGCGTCGAGGCCCTGGTGGGTCTGGACTCCTTCAACCACCTGGCAGCTGAGCGCACCCTGGTGAACCAGCTGACCGGCCTGATGAAGGTTCAGTCCTCCGCAGACCTGCCCGAGAAGATCAACCAGACCCTGGCTAAGCTGAAGGCTGCCGAGAAGGAGCTGGCTCAGCTGCGTCGCGAGAAGCTGCAGGCCGAGGCCGGCAAGCTTCTGGAGAACGCACAGACCATCGGCTCCGTGCGCGTTCTGGCCCACAACGCCGGCGAGCTGGACGCCAACGGCGTGCGCGAGCTGGCCCTGGACCTGCGTTCCCGCTTCGGTTCCGAGGCCGCCGTGGTGGCCGTGGCCGGCGTATCTAACGGCCGTCCCGTGATCCTCGTGGCAACCACCGAGGGCGCTCGCTCCGCCGGCGTGAAGGCTGGCGCACTGGTTCGCGTTGCTGCCGGTGTTCTCGGCGGTGGCGGCGGCGGTAAGGACGACGTCGCCCAGGGCGGTGGCCAGGATGCATCCAAGATTGGTGCCGCTCTGGACGCCGTTCGCGACGCTATCGCACAGGCTCAGGCCTAAGACATGGCAGAATTCCAGCGCGGAGTGCGGATGGGTGTTGACGTGGGTAAGGCCCGCGTCGGCACCGCCCTCAGCGACCCCGACGGCATCCTCGCCACCCCGCTCAAGACGCTGCGTCGCGACGAGAAGAAGAACTCCGATCGTCGCGTGCTACGCAAGCTGATTGAGGTGAACGAGGTGGTCGAGGTGTTCGTCGGGCTTCCGAAGACCATGCGCGGCGGGGAGTCCTCCTCGACCGAGATGGCTCGGGAATACGCTCAGGCTCTGCGCTCCGAGCTGGACGCCGAAAATAAGACACACATTAACATTTGGCTGGTGGATGAGCGACTCACCACCGTGAGCGCTCACCGTGCACTGCACGAGGCTGGGGTATCCAGCCGAGACTTCAAGACTATGGTTGACCAGGTGGCGGCTGTGAACATTTTGCAGTACAGCCTGGACGCCCTCAAGGCAGGGCAGTCCGTAGCCGGGTACAAGGTGAGCGATCCGGCCCACGAAGAGAACCGACCGCACGAGTTAGAAGGGGCTGCGGTTGGTGCCGTCAATGAAACGGAGAACCTTCAGTGACCGAAAAGAATAAACATTCCGAGGAACACCCCGAAGAGAGCGGTCTGGACCTTTTTCGGCCGACGAAAGCCGATGAGGAAAAAGGCATTACCGGCATTACCTTGGAGCACGAGATTGTCTCTGTAGCGACTCTGCGTGCTCGCAAGCGCCGTCGCCGCGCCATCATGCTGAGCGCCATGTCGCTCTTCGTGGCGGCCCTGGTGATTATTTCTGCCGCTTTCATCACGCGGTACGACCCGTTCAAGACACGCGATTACTCCGGCAGCGGTAACGGCACGACCGTGACCTTCACGATCCGCTCGGGTCAGTCCACCGCGCAGGTGGCGAACGAGCTGGAGGCGGCCGGCGTGATTGCCGACGCCGATAAGTTCGTCGAGGTGTACAGCAAGGAAAGCAACGGCAAGTACCTGCAACCGGGCACCTACGAGCTTCAGCAGCACATGAGCAGCTCGAGCGCAATCAACACGATTATCGAGGCGAACAGTAACGTGCTGTACTTGGCGATTCCGCAGGGTAAGCGCGTGACCGAGACCATCGACCTGATCGTTTCCGGTTCTGACGGCGCGTTCACCCGCAAGCAGGTGGAAGAGGCCGTGCAGAACTACACGCAGTACGGCGTGCCGAGCAACTTCCCCTCGATTGAGGGTTGGCTGCACCCGGGCGAGTACCGATTCCCGAAGGACACCGACATCAAGAAGGTCATTCAGACCATGGTCGATAAGACCAAGGCCGACCTGAAGGAAGCCGGCGTGAGCGGCGATCAGAAGGCCTTCGAGGTGCTGACCATCGCCTCCATCGTGGAGCTTGAGGCTCAGCCGAAGGACTACGTGGCGGTTGCGGGCATCATTGAGAACCGTCTGAACAACCCGGATGGTGAGACCTCCGGCCTGATTCAGTCGGACGCAACCGTGACCTACGGTCTGGGTGTCCGCTCCTACCACCTGACGGAGGAGCAGAAGGCAGACAAGAGCAACAAGTACAACACGTACGCGAACAAGGGTCTGCCGAAGGGTCCGATTGGTTCCCCGCAGCTGGCGTCCATCAAGGCCGCCGCCGCTCCGGAGAAGAACCCGTACTACTACTGGGTGACCGTCGACCTGGATTCCGGCGAGACCAAGTACTCCCGCACTTACGCTGAGCACCAGCGTTACGTGGAAGAGTACAACCAGTGGTGTTCTAAGCACCCGAACCGTTGTAGCTAATCGGTTTAGCCGGTAGCTATGATTCGGTAGCTTTGGACTGAAGGTTCCTTGCTGAGGCGGGTACCGCCTCCACGAGAGTGGGGGAGGTGCCCGCCTTTGCCGTACCCGAATGCTGGGCTGGACTTGGCTGTTGGGCTGTACCTGATTGTTGGTGTCCCTTAAAATGGGTAGAGTGCGCCTATGAACTTGGGTTCGTGGTGTGCATGTCCGCAAGCCCCAAGCGTTGAGAGCGTTCCCCAGCGTTGAGAGCGAAAGAGTATCGATGAAGACTGAACCGTACCGCGAAGCCTCGTATCTTCGCCGCGCCTACGTGCTGGGCCACCCGATTGCCCATTCGCTCTCGCCCGCGCTGCATCGGGCCGCGTACGCGTACCTGGGCGAGGCGAACCTCGAGTACGATCGTCGCGATACCCTGCCCGATGACCTGCCGGCGATTATGCGCGGCGTGCGTAACCCGGTTGGCACCGAGGAAGCCCCGTATATTGCGGGCCTGTCGGTGACGATGCCGTTGAAGACCGCGGTCATCAAGTATTGCGATGAGCTGAGCGAGACCGCTCGCGTGACCGGTGCGGTGAACACGGTGTACCCGCGCGGCGAGAGGGTGCTGGGCGATAACACGGACGTGATCGGCATCGTGAACGCGCTGCTGCACGCGGGTCTGAAGCCGAACCACGAGCGCGACGAGCCCGCCGTGATTGGCGGGGGAGCGACCGCTATTTCCGCCCTGACCGCCCTGCATCAGCTGGGGTATTCCCGTGTGAGCGTGTACGCCCGTTCCCTGCATAAGCTCGGTAGCGTGCAGGAGGCGGCGGACCGCCTGGGCGTTCAGCTGGAGCAGGTTTCCCTGGCTGATTTGCCACAGAATCTTGCGGAGCGCGGTCATCACCCAGTGGTGTCTACTCTTCCTGCCCATGCGGCGGATGAGTGGGCGAGCCAGCTGAGCGTGCTGAAGGGTGCCTCCGACCCCGCGGGCGCTTCCGAGACCGCCGACCGCCCCGTGCTGCTGGACGTTGCGTACAACCCCTGGCCCTCGGCTCTGGCGAGCGTCTGGGAGGCGAGTGGGGGAGCCGTGGTCTCGGGCCTGGAGATGCTACTCTACCAGGCCGTCGAGCAGGTTCTGCTCTTCACGGATTGCACCCTGCAGCCCGCCGAATTGCTGGGCCTAATCAACGCGATGTGCGCGGCGGTAGGTCTTCCGTCCCGTGAACACCTCCCGGCGCCGCTCGCCGAGTAAAGCCCGCATTTTATACACTTTCTACATTGAAGAATTATTATTCCTTTCACCTGCGCGCCGGTGCGGGTGACACGAAAAGAGGTTAACCTATGGCTCTTCGTTGGCTCACTGCCGGAGAATCTCACGGCGAGGCGCTCGTCGGCATTATTGAGGGCGTTCCCGCCGGTGTGGAACTCACCAGCGACATGGTGCGTGACGCCCTGGCTCGCCGCCGTCTGGGCTACGGCCGCGGTGCCCGCATGAAGTTCGAGGAGGACCGCGTGCGCATCCTCGGCGGTGTGCGTCACGGCCTGACTCAGGGCGGCCCCGTCGCTATTGAGATTGCCAACACCGAGTGGCCCAAGTGGACCGACGTGATGAGCTCCGACCCGGTTGACCCCAAGCTGATTGAGCACCGCGCGCGCAATGCGGCGCTGACTCGCCCGCGTCCCGGTCACGCCGACTTTACCGGCATGCAGAAGTACGACTTCTCTGAGGCTCGCCCGGTGCTGGAGCGTGCCTCCGCTCGTGAGACCGCGACCCGCGTGGCGCTCGGCGTGGTTGCCGCCCAGATTCTGAAGGCTCTGGGCGTTGAGCTGGTCTCTCACACCGTGGCTGTGGGTGGCGTGCACGCCCCCGAGGGCGCCCCCGTGCCTTCGCCCCGTAACGTTGAGCAGCTGGACGCCGACCCGCTGCGCTGCTTCGACAAGGCAACCTCCGACGCGATGGTTCAGCGCGTGGACGAGGCGCACAAGGACGGCGAGACCCTCGGCGGCGTGGTTGAGGTGCTCGCGTACGGTATGCCTCCCGGACTGGGTTCGTACGTGCACTGGGACCGCCGCCTGGACGCGCGCCTGGCCGCCGCCCTGATGGGTATTCAGGCTATTAAGGGCGTTGAGGTGGGCGACGGTTTCGCGACCGCTGACCGCCCGGGCACCGCCGCTCACGACGAGATTTCCATTGGTGAGCACGGCGTAACCCGCGATACCAACCGTGCAGGTGGTATTGAGGGCGGCATGAGCATTGGTGACCTGCTGCGCGTGCGCGCGGCAATGAAGCCCATTGCGACCGTGCCGAAGGCTCTGAAGACCATTGACACCTCCACCGGTGAGGAGGCTCGCGCCCACCACCAGCGTTCGGATGTGTGCGCCGTTCCCGCCGCCGGTGTGGTTGCGGAGGCTATGGTCGCCCTGGTGCTCGCTGAGGCGGCACTGGAGAAGTTTGGTGGCGACTCGATTGGTGAGACTCGCCGCAACATGGATTCCTACCTGGACGCTATCCCGGCGTCTCTGGCGTGGGAGTCTAACGTTGCCGGTTGGGACGCGTAGTGCCCCTTCCGGCGGAGTCAGAGGGCCGCGGCGTAGAAGGTCGCGGTTCCGGGGAGGTTTTTGTGGAGCAGGGTGTTCGCCCGGTCGCTTCGAGCCCCCTTGCGCGTATTGCTGCGGCAACGCAGCGTGCGCGAGGGGGCGCTTCACCGCGCCCGGAATCCGGTGCGGAACCCGGTGTATTTTCCGCGGCCGAGCGGGCTGTTGAGGCTGAGCGGGCTGTTGAGGCTGAGCGGGCTGTTGAGGCTGAGCGGGCTGTTGAGGCTGAGCCGCCCGAGGCTACCGCTCGCGAGGCTTCTTCCCGCGAACCCGGTGCGGCGGGTGCCGAATCTAATGCGGGTACCGAGTCTAACCCGGGTTCTGGGGCGGCCGGCTCGGCTTCCTCTGCGCGCGCGGCTTCTCGCGTGCCCACCCCGGCCGACCTGATGCGTTCGGGTGCCCGCCCCCTGCCCGCCGCTCCCGTGAGCGCGCGGGGTGTACGCCTGTACGCCTCCTCGGCCTCCGAGGACGCCGACCCGGCGCTCGGCCTGGATGAGGACCTGCGCCTGAAGTTGCTCAGCGCCCTGCAGGTCATGGGCACCACTGAAGAGGAATCCCGCAGGGAACCCGCGAAGGCGGAAGCACCCAAACCTGCCGCGCCCAAGCCCGTAGCTCCAAAACCGGCCGCGCCGTCAGTAGTCGCTGCGCCCAAGCTGACCGCTCCTAAACCTGCCGCACCTCAGCAGGCTCAGCCCGCGGCGGGGGAGAGCGCAACCTCTGCCCCCGTGCCTGCTCCCGCGCAGAAGGCCGAACCCCAGCCCGCGCCGGCACAGACCGAAACTTCCGCGGCCCCCGTGCCCAAGCCCGCTGTGGCTAAGCCGCTACGTCCGACCCCGGCACTATTCGGCAAGGTGCAGGTTTCTGCGGCCGAGTCTGCGGCCGAGTCTGTGGCTGAGGAAATCGCGGCGGTGGACTCCGCCGAGGCTGCTGCCGAGATTGAGGCGCGCGCCGCATCCGAGGCGGAGCTGAACGCCGAGCTCGAGCCCGGTGAACTTGAGCCTCTTGAACTTGAGCCCGGCGAGATCGAGGAGTCCGCCCGCATCCACCCCCAGCAGGTGCGCGAAATGCACGAGAACTTTGCGGAACGCTCGCGCCCCATCGTGCTGATCGGCCCCATGGCGGCGGGTAAGACCTACATCGGCACGCACCTGGCGCGTTTCTACGGCTACGAGTTCCTCGATGCCGACCAGCTGATCGTGGAACGCTACGGCGAGGTCTCCGAAATTTTCGAGATTTTCGGTGAGGCGCACTTCCGCGAGCTCGAACGCAAGACCATCGAAGAGGTGCTGACCTCCCCGGTGTACCGCAACACGGTGTTTTCGCTCGGTGGCGGCGCGCCCATGACCGACTCGGTTGCGGAGCTCCTCAAGGACGAATGCGTGGTGTACATCCTCGTTGATGCTGAGACCGTCACCCCGCGCATTACGGGCAATAAGACCCGCCCGCTGCTGCAGCCGAACCCGGTCGAGCGCTGGACCGACATTTTTGAGCGTCGCCGCACCCGCTACGAGGAGCTGGCGCACTTCACCCTGGACGCTCGTGGCGGCCGCCCCATTACCGAGATGACCGCAGAGATTCAGGCGTACGTCACCGCCAGCCGCAAGGCGCGGGCGAACAACTCCTGACCCCCTCCTACCCCCACTCTTCTGTGAAAGGACACACGATGAGCACTCAGCCTACCTTCGGCGCTTCCGGTGAAGCGGATATCACCCGTATTCCGGTGACCGGTAGCTCCCCGCGCGAGAACTATGAGGTTCTCATCGGCCACAACCTGCTCGGCACCCTGCCCGAGATTCTCGGTAACCGCACGAAGAAGGTGCTCGTGATTCACCCGCGTGCCCTGCGTTCCACCGGTGAGCTGGTCATGGAGGACCTGCGCGCCATGGGCTACGAGTCGTTCAGTGCAGAGATTCCCGACGCCGAGGAGGCAAAGCACTACCAGGTGGCGGCGTTCTGCTGGCAGGTGCTCGGTCAGAACGACTTCACCCGCACCGACGCAATCATCTCCGTGGGTGGCGGCGCTATTACCGACGTTGCCGGCTTCGTGGCGGCAACCTGGCTGCGCGGCGTGCGCGTTATTCACATCCCGACCACCCTGCTCGGCATGGTGGACGCTGCCGTGGGCGGTAAGACCGGCATCAACACCGCCGAAGGTAAGAACCTGGTCGGCGCGTTCTGGCCGCCCGCCGCGGTGCTCTGCGAGATTGGCACCCTGCGCACCCTGCCCGAGCACGAGTTGCTGACCGGCATGGGTGAGGTCGTCAAGTGCGGCTTCATCGCCGACCCCGAAATTCTCGACCTGATCGAGGCAAACCCGAACGCCGTGCGTGACTCGCAGTCTGCCGTCATGCGTGAACTCATTGAGCGCAGCGTGCGCGTGAAGGCGGAGGTGGTCTCCGAGGACCTGCGCGAGTCCGGCCGCCGCGAAATCCTGAACTACGGCCACACCCTGGCCCACGCGATTGAGCGTAACGAACGCTACCAGTGGCGTCACGGCGCGGCCGTTGCGGTGGGCATGGTGTACGCCGCGGAGCTGTCGCTGGCCACCGGCCACGCCGACGAGGAGCTCGTGGCACGTACCCGCCGCATCCTGGAGTCGCTGGGCCTGCCCACCTCCTACAAGGCGGACGCATGGCCCCAGCTGCTCGAAGCGATGCGCCGCGACAAGAAGGCACGCGGCAACCTGCTGCGCTTCATCATTCTTGACGGTTTGGCTCGCCCGCGCGTGTACGAGGTGCCGGACGATTCGATTCTGTACATGACCTACCAGGAGATTACCGAGTAGGTGACGGGTCCCGTATAGTCGCCGGGCGCGCCCGGCCACGTGGTTGCCTTCACTTGGTCGCCTTCGTGTGATTGCTTCCGTGTGATTGCTTCCGCGCGGCAGCCGGGCGGGGTGCCACAGAAAAACTGTGGCGCCCCTGCTAGGCAAACTCGTGCGCATCCTGTAGAATGTACGGGACATATTTTTGCTCATTGAAAACTTAGCGCCTCGCCGGGTACCACTACGGCGTGAGCGTCGATGACACGAAGGAGAGCCCCATGGCATCCACTACCGATATTAAGAACGGCGCCGTCCTGAAGATTGACGGCAACCTCTGGTCCGTCGTTGAGTTCCAGCACGTGAAGCCCGGTAAGGGTGGCGCGTTCGTCCGCACCAAGCTGCGCAACGTTACCTCCGGCAAGGTCGTCGACCGCACCTTCAACGCTGGCGCTAAGATCGAAACCGCAACCGTTGACCGCTCCGACTACCAGTACCTGTACCAGGACGGCGACGACTACGTCTTCATGGACATGAAGACCTACGACCAGATCAACGTTCCCGCAACCGTTGTCGGCGACGCAGCAAACTACATGCTCGAATCCCAGACCGCAACCATCGCAATGCACGAGGGTAGCCCCCTGTACATCGAGCTGCCCGCATCCGTGGTCCTCGAAATCACCTACACCGAGCCCGGCCTGCAGGGTGACCGCTCCACCGGCGGCACCAAGCCCGCAACCGTTGAGACCGGCTACGAGATTCAGGTTCCCCTGTTCCTGGAGACCGGCACCAAGGTCAAGGTTGACACCCGCACCGGTGAGTACCTCGGTCGCGTGAACGACTAATGAATTCGCGTACTAAAGCCCGATTGCGCGCCCTCGAAGTGCTCTTCGAGGCGGATCAGCGCAACGAAGATTATATTGAGGTACTCCGCCGCCGCCGACTGTACACGGTAGCGCAGATCTCTGCTTACTCTGAGGAAATCATTCGTGGCGTTCGCGACCACGACGAAGAGATCCGCGAGTTTGTTGAGACTTACGCCCGTGACTGGTCCTTTGAGCGTATGCCCGCCGTGGACCGTGCCGTGCTGCGTATTGGCACTTGGGAGCTTCTGTACAATGACGAAGTTCCGGATGCTGTCGCAATTTCTGAGGCTGTCGGTCTGGCGCGTGTGCTGTCCACGAATGAATCTCCGAAGTTCGTGAACGGTCTGCTGGATAAGCTCCGTCAGGTGAAGCCGACCCTGCTCGCGTAAGACGTCCTGCCACGGCCTGCCCGCTAGCCCGTAGCTGGTTGGTTTGCTGCCGTTGAGGATGCACCCGCAGGGAGCGTACGTGAAACCCCCGCCGTGCTGTAGTTCGCTACAGGACGGCGGGGGGTTTCTGTGTCTACGTTGCGCTTGTCGTGTGCTTGGGTCTGGGATGCTGAGCCGGATGCGCTGGCTAGATTTGGTGGTACCGGCTGAGATACGTCGGGAGGTGCACCGGAGCCCGTGGGTAGGGGTAACGTTCGAGGCTTCACCGGACAACGCGGGCGGGGGAGTGCCCCCTCTGCGGCGCTGAGCGCCTTGAGGACGGAGCCCCCGCCTCGCGTGCCCGGCATGCGCCTCCATCAGTGTTAGCTACTCGCTTTGAGCGGATGCGGTCGCCCCGCGTGCCCGATGGAGAGTTCAAAAGACTCCAGTTTCGGTTAGTACTAGTAGGAGATGGTAGCGAACCAGCGTAATACTGACTTCACTAGACGTGTAGCTCCGATAAAACACTCGGCCCTGTATGTAGTGCAAGCCATACTGTGGGTTTGGTGGGCAGCCATGAGAGCTATGTACCATGCGAAGAATCCGAAGCATGAGCTGATTGCGATGACATAGAGTATTCCGGGATGGAAGCGAAGATTTCGGGGAGCTGTAATGTAACGATGGAGGTACCCAGCTGGGTTGTACCGCATGCGCCTGCACTCTTGTAAGAGGTAACTCATAAGATAATCGGCAGATTCATCACGTATAGTGCTGAGTACGCTGTGTTGGCGCTGGCTATACATATCAGTAGGGTCAACAATGCCGAGAATGCACGAGGCAATGATAAAACATGTAAAACAGAACAGAGGACGTACATATGAAAGTATGGTGGCCATTTTAGGCTCCTTGTATTTAGTGATTATCAGCAGCAATGCGCCGCTGAGCTTTCACTATGTATATATCAGAGCATTTGAACACCGTTTTTCTTCTTTTTTCATATGTTTTGATATGTAAGCATCCTGTTTGATTTATTTTAAGAACTTGCCCCTTGTGTGAGAGATTCCTTACATGTAATTTCCCTAGTCAAAGATAAATATCTATTTTTGTGGTGATATTTTGCCAATTTTGCGGCGCGCTGAGGGCCCCACCATACGTTGTACGGTAGGGCCCTCAGTGCGAATTATGTATTTATTGCAGGTATGGAATGGTTAGGCGTTGTCCTCCAGAACCTCGAAGCGGGGGAGCGTACCCACCAGCTTCTGAGTCTCCAGCGAGACAGTCACCAGGCGCTTGATCAGGTCCACGATATACCGCGGGTCGTTGACGGCGCGGCAGTAATCGTTCGGGTCGTTCGTGATGTTCGAATCCTTATCGGGCTTCACCTGGTAGCGGTCAACAACCCATCCCAGCGCAGACTTGCCGTTCACCTGGTACTCGTAGGCTTCCTCCGGGATGCCCTTGAGAGTCAGGTGACCGTTGTACTTGATGCGAGTCTTATCCTTCTTAGGACCAAACTGCAGCTTCTGCACCCGATAGAATTCGAAGCATTCCTCGAGGTCCTCGGGAGTGGGGGAGGAAGCCACCTCATCGAGCGGGTAAGGCTCCACGCTCTCGTAACCCAGGTGCAGTTCAGCCAGGGCACGACCAACACGCGAGTACTCCCAGAAGCCCTTCACCAGGGGGATGCGCGGGAGCATCTTCTTCAGGTCCGCCGCGTACTTCTCACGGTACTCGGGGTGGTGCAACAGCGCGTAGATGTAGTAGAAGATGTCTTCCTTCGCGATGCTCTCGTCACCGTAGGTGCTACGGTAAGCCGCCAGGGTAGTGTCGGTAATGTTCTCCTTGCGGGTATAGCCGTCCACGACCTCGCCGCCGCCCAGGTTGAGGTTGAATCCTCCGTCTTCCTCAACGACCGGCTCGTAGGTGTAGAGAGACATCCACTGAGCCTTGGAGATAGATTCAAGGTCAGGAAGGGTATCAACCATGAGCACGCTGAACTCCTTGGTGGCACCGCGTCCGGTGAAGCCAAAGGCGATGTTCTCGTGCGTCGGGGTCGGGAAGAGCCTCGGTAGCTGGTACTGACGTTCATTCAACGGGGCATCGAAATAAACATACTGCTTACAGAATGGGCGGTACACAGACAGACGCTTTGCTACAGCGGAATATCCAATCTGAACCTTACGGCGCAAAAGTGATTTCAAACCGTCGCCCCATGCAATCTTTGTAGGGTCCATATTCGGCTGCTCAACATCAATCTGCGAGTTATAGACCCCAATCATGCGTCGCACGTTCTCCTCGACCGCGCGGGCCGAGAAGTTGTACACCCACGCGTCGCGGCTCGTCGCCAGGCCACGGGAGTAGAGCTGGAAGATGCCAGGGGTGTTCGGCTTGCCCTTAGTATCCCTGTCGCCGATGGGCTGGTAGGTGTCGTAGTTCTCGTCGCGCTGGTTAATCCAGTCGGCAGCCTCGTTGGGAACGATGACCTCCCACTCGGTGTGCGCGATGGAGCCCTCCCGGGCAATAATGTCGAGCTTCTCCTCGCGGCTCAGGTAGTCGCCAATATCGCGGTAGTGCAGTACGGCCTCGCCTGTGTGTGAGGGGTCCTTCACGAGCACGCAAATGGCCACCGGGGTACGGGAACCAGAGCCAAAAATCTTGCCACCCTCGCGGCGCGACTGCTCACCCGAGGTGCGCTGGTTACCGCGCAGGTTGTACACGTACAGCTTCGAGAACTCGTCCACCAGGCACTTGCGCAGGCCATCCGCCGCGTTACCGTCGATGAAGGAGCCGTTCGAGACGAAAGCAATCACGCCGCTATCCTTCACGCGGTCGGATGCCCAGCGAATCGCGCGAATATACGAGTCGTAGATGCTGTTCTTATTCGCACCGCTGGAGTTCTTGGCATAGGTCTCGGCGATGCGCTCATCCAGCTTGGGGTACTTCTCGTTCTGGTTATTATCGTTCGCGCTGTTCTGACCCGAGGAGTACGGCGGGTTCATCACAATCACCCGAATATCCTGCTCAAGCTCACGTTCCGCGCGCTCGCTATTGGCGCGGAACGCCGGCAGGTTCAGGTGGTGCGAAGACTCGGAGAGCTGGAAGGTATCCGTCAGAACCATACCGTTGAACGGCACGTACTCCGAGCCCAGGCCGTGTTCCTTCGCCACCTCACCGTACACCGTCTCGATGTTAATCGCCGCAATGTAGTACGAGAGCAGCACAATCTCATTCGCGAACAGCTCGCGGGTGTACTTGCGCTCCAGGTCCTCCGGGCGAATCAGACCCAGCTGCAGCAGGCGGGTAATGAACGTACCCGTGCCCACGAAAGGCTCAATAATGCTCACACCCTCATCAGAGAGCGACTTGCCGAAGGACTCCCGCAGAGCCGCATCCGCCGAGCGGAGGATATAGTCCACCACCGGAACCGGGGTAAAGACAATACCCAGGCGCTCCGCAATGCGCGGGAAGGCGTTCTGGAAGAACTTATCGTAGAGGTCCTTAATCACGTGCTGCTTCGCGGCCGCGTTATCGAGGTCCTTCACACGGCGCTGAACCGACTCGTAGAAGGCCGACAGCGACTCGCGCTCCTTCTCAAAGGCCGCGTTCGCGTTCAAGTGGTCCACCACGTTCTGCATGGCAAGCGAAATCGGGTTCAGCTCGGTAAAGCGGTGCCCGGCGAACATCGCGTCAAAGACAGGCTGGGTAATGAGGTGCTGGGCCAGCATCTCGATAGCCTGGTCCTCATCAATCGCGGGGTTCAGGGTCTGCTGCAGACCCTCCACAAACTGAGCGAAGACGGTGCGCAGCTCGCTTTCGGGAGCCGCCTCATCCAGCAGGTGACGAATCATCGTGATGTGGCGGCCCGCAATGGTCGCAATATCCTTCGACCAATCGTCCCAGTACTCGCGGGTACCCACCTTGTCCACAATCTTGGCGTACACGCCATCCTTCCACTCCTGCGCGGGGAAGGTCAGAGTCGTCTGCTCACCCGGAGTAATCGAATCCTCCGGCGCCTCGGTATCGTTCGCGCCGATGCTGTCCTTCTCCTTCTTCGGGGCCAGGTCAACGGTCTGCACAATAATCGACTCGGGGTCGGAAGCGTTCAGCTCAATCTGGTGAATCGTTGCGTCCATGCGCTCATCGTGCGCGCGGAGCGCCTGCAGCACCTGCCACACCACCTTGTAGCGTTTATTGTCGCTCAGCGCCTGAGCGGTTGACATGCCGTCGGGAATAGCAATCGGCAGAATAATATAGCCGTACTTCTTACCCTCGGCGCGGCGCATCACGCGGCCCACGGCCTGAATGACGTCCACCATCGAATTGCGGGGATTCAGGAAAAGCACCGCGTCAAGATTCGGAACGTCCACGCCCTCGGTCAGGCAGCGAGCATTCGTCAGGATACGACAAATCGGGCCCTCCTCATTCGGCTCCTGCTTGAGCCAGTTCAGGAGCTCGGCACGGCTCTGCGCGTTAAAGCCGCCGTCAATGTGGCGAACCTGCACGCCCAGGTCGTCGGTCGGGTCGTCGTTCTCGCGGTTGCGCAGGTTAATGCGCACGAGGTCCTCGAACTCGCGCTCAATCTTCTGGGAATCCTTAATCGAGCGGCTGAAGGCCACGGCACGCTTCATAGGTTCGAGGTCATCACCGAAGGAAGCCTCCAGCTCACCGCTGCGGCGCTTGGCGAGGCCGTTCCAACAGCCCACCAGCTTCGCCACGTCATCAATGGCGAGCTCGTTGGACTCATCGGCCAGAAGGTTCTGGAAGGAGGTCGCAATCTGCGATTCGGAAACGCCCAGCACCAGCACCTTGTAATCGGTCAGCAGGCCCTTCTCCACGGCCTCGCCGAAACCGATACGGTAGAACACCGGACCGAAAGTATCCATGTCATCCATGGAACAGAGCACGGCGGCCTTCTCGCTCGCCTGGAACTTCGTGTCCTCATTAAAAATCTTGGGGGTAGCCGTCATGTAGACGCGCTTGCGGCCCGCCACCCAGTTATCGTCGTGAATCTTCACGAAGTTCGACTCCGACTCATCCGCCAGGGTCACGCCGGTCGTGCGGTGCGCCTCATCGCAGATAATCAGGTCAAACTCGCCAACACCCGCAGCCTGAGCCTCGGATACCGCGTCAATGGAGTGGTAGGTGGAGAAGACCACCTCGAGGCCCTCATCCAGCGGGTTGGCGTTCATCGCGGCGGCCAGCTCGGCACCGTCCGTTGTCGCGGGCAGCTGCAGATCCTCAACGCGCAGGTCGGCCAGGTCGGCGTTAGCGCCACCGCGCTTCTTCTCGCGGCCCACCTTGGAATCGGAGCACACCGCGTAAGCGTGGAACGGGCCCTCAATCTCGTTCGAGAACTCCGAAATGGACTGCGACATGAGCGCCAGGGAAGGCACCATGAAGAGCACACGCGCGTGGCCGCCATTCTGCTCGGCAAACTTCTCGGCCAGGCGAATCGCGGTGAAGGTCTTGCCGGTACCGCAGGCCATAATCAGCTGACCGCGGTCGTCCTTCTGCAGACCTTTCAGAGTCCTTGTAATGGCGATGTCCTGGTGCGGGCGGAGCTCCTTATGCGGCTTGTAACCGACCTGCTGCTCGCCCGGGTCATCCAGGGAATAGGTCGACCAGTCGATATTGGAATCACGGAAAGTCTGCAGGCCCATGCGCTGCACGGGAAAGCGCTGTTCCTCCAGCATCTTCTCCGCGTTCTTCGACCACTTATCGGTCGTGGACACGATGATGCGGTGCGTAAACGGCTTACGACCGGAGGCCGAAATGAAGGAATCGATATGTTCCTTAGCAATCGTGCTGTGCTCATCGTAGAACTTGCACTGAATGGCGGTCACGCCGCCGTCAACGTTCTCGGCCACCAGGTCGATGCCAATATCGCCGAAGTTCTCGCGGCCATCCCAGTCCTTCCACAGATACACCTTCTTATACAGGCGGCTCTGGATGCTGTCCTTAGTCAGGAACTCCTTGGTCAGACGCTCCAAACGGTCGCCCTGATCGCGCGTATGGAGTGCCGTAGTTCGAAGCTGGTGAAGCAGATTGTCAAAGGCCATCGACGTCTTCGTCGAAACGTCGGCCGGGGTGCCGGAGGCGGTCATGAACTCTCCCAGTGGTGTGAGTCGATAGATGTCGTACCCCATTATCTTATCCGGTGGGGCGCCGGGATGCGGGCCCGAGTGTCACCGCTGGCCCGCCCTATACCCGCTCTCGCCGAACCTGAACGTAGCCTGTGAACTGTGGTACCCTACTAGAAGCACAAAACCTTTAAATCCGTCCCGTGAGGCGGGGAAGGAGACGGCTATGTCGGGGACAAGTGTACCCGCAACCGGTACGAACCGGGCTGCCCGCGTGACCACCACCGCGCAGCCTGAAGCGCTGCATCCCGCAGCACTCGGGGGCCATCAATCGGCGACCCCTCACTCGCAGCAGGCGACCACCGTCGGTCGCACCATCCTCAGCGAGGACGAAATTCGCCGCGCCCTCACCCGCATCGCCTACGAAATCATCGAAACCAATAAAGGCGTAGACAACCTCGTACTCATCGGCATCCGCTCCCGCGGCGTGCCCCTCGCGGCGCGACTCGCCGCACGCATCCAAGCCCTCGAGCCGACCTTCACCGCAGAAGACCGACTCGGCGCCCTGGACATCACCGCCTACCGCGACGACCAGCGCGACGCCCCCGAACCGCAAACAGCGGGGGAGAGCCTCATGCCCACCATCGGCATCGAAGGCAAAACCGTAGTCCTCGTTGACGACGTCCTATATTCCGGCCGCACCGTACGCGCCGCCCTCGACGCACTCAACGCCCACGGACGACCCGCCCTCGTACGCCTGGCGGTCCTCGTAGACCGCGGACACCGCCAGCTACCCATCCGCGCCGACCACGTGGGCAAAAACCTGCCCACCAGCGCCAGCGAAACCGTACGCGTCGTACTCACCGAAACCGACAACGCAATAGACCGAGTTGACATTATCCAGCTGGGAGGGCTCTCATGAAGCATCTGCTCGACACCCGCGAACTAACCCGCGAAGAAGCCATCGAAATCCTCGACGTCGCCGACTACATGGCACAGGTCAAGGCCGAAAACCGCACCCTGAACGTGCTCAACGGCAAGACCGTCGTCAACCTCTTCTTTGAGGACTCCACCCGCACTCGCCTCTCCTTCGAATCCGCCGAGAAGCGCCTGGGCGCGGCCGTCACGAACTTCTCCGCTTCCGGTTCCTCCCTCTCCAAGGGTGAGTCGCTCAAGGACACCGCGCAGACCCTCAAGGCCATCGGCGCGGACGCCTTCGTGATTCGCCACTCCGCCTCGGGCGCACCGCAGCGCCTGGCCGAGGCCGGCTGGACCGACATCCCCGTACTCAACGCGGGCGACGGCACCCACGCGCACCCCACCCAGGCCCTGCTCGACGCCGTGTCCCTGCGCCAGTACAAGGCGGAACGCGACGGCCTGGACAGCCCCCGCGGCACCGACCTGTCCGGCATGCGCGTGCTCATCGTCGGCGACATCCTGCACTCGCGCGTGGCACGCTCCAACCTCTGGTTGCTGCACACCCTCGGCGCGCAGGTCGTCTTCGTCGCACCGCCGACCCTGCTGCCGCTGAACACCGCCTCCTGGGTTGAAGAGGCCGGCCTGGAAATCTTCCACGACTTCGACGAAGCTATCGCCACCAAGCCCGACGCCGTGATGCTGCTGCGCATCCAGAAGGAACGCATGCGCGCCGCGTACTTCCCCTCCGCCGAGGAGTATACCGAGCTGTGGGGCCTGACCGCCGAACGCTTCGCAACCCTGCAGGCGCAGCCGCAGCCGGTCGCAATCCTGCACCCGGGCCCCATGAACCGTGGCCTGGAAATCTGCACCGAAGCCGCCGACGCCGCCAACTCCTGGGTTCTGCGCCAGGTCAGCAACGGCGTGGCGCTGCGCATGGCGGTGCTCTACCTGCTTCTGACCGACGGATCCAGCGCCAAGCTCTACGCCGGCGACGAATCCTAAACGACCTTCCTAACGAGAGGAACCAACACCATGAGCAAGTACCTGATTAAGGGCGCAAGCCTCTACGGCGAAAAGGTCGCCGATATCCTCATCGAGGACGGCGTGATCAGCCGCATCGCAGAGAACATTGACGCCGCGGATGCGCAGGTCGTCGAGGCGGCAGGCCAGGTGGCGTTGCCCGGCCTGGTGGACATCCACACCCACCTGCGTCAGCCCGGCTACGAGGCCTCCGAAACCGTCGAGACCGGCACCCGCGCTGCGGCCCTGGGCGGCTACACCGCGGTGTTCGCCATGGCAAACTCCATGCCCGTGGCAGACACCGCCGCCGTGGTCGAGCAGGTGGACCGCCTCGGCAAGGAATCCGCATGGTGCCGCGTGCAGCCCATCGGCGCCGTGACCGTGGGCCTGAAGGGCGAGCGCCTCTCCGACATTGGCGGCATGGCGAACTCCACCGCTAACGTGCGCGTGTTCTCTGACGACGGCATGTGCGTGTACGACCCCGCAGTGATGCGTCGCGCCCTCGAATACGTCAAGACCTTCGACGGCGTTATTGCGCAGCACGCGCAGGAGCCGCGCCTGACCGAGGGCGCCCAGATGAACGAAGGTAAGGTGTCCGCTGACCTGGGCCTGGCCGGCTGGCCCGCCGTCGCTGAAGAGGCAATCATCGCCCGCGACGTGCTACTGGCCGAGCACCTGGACTCCAAGCTGCACATCTGCCACCTGTCCACCAAGGGCTCTATTGAGGTTGTGCGCTGGGCTAAGTCCCGCGGCGTGCAGGTCACCGCGGAGGCAACCCCGCACCACCTGCTGCTCACCGACGAGACCGCACGCACCTACGACCCGGTGTTCAAGGTTAACCCGCCGCTGCGCACCGAAGAGGACGTCATGGCGCTGCGCCAGGCGGTCGCTGACGGCATCATCGACGTGATCGGTACCGACCACGCACCGCACCCGGCAGAGACCAAGGAATGTGAGTGGGCCTGCGCCGCGAACGGCATGACCGGCCTGGAACAGGCGCTGTCCATCATCCAGATGACCCTGGTCGACACCGGCATGATTACCTGGCGCGACGTGGCACGCATCCTCTCCGAGCAGCCCGCTAAGATTGGCCGCCTGGAGGCTGAGCAGGGTCGCCCGCTGGCCGAAGGCGAACCGGCCAACATTGTGCTGGTCGACCCGAAGGCAACCCGCGTGATCAAGCCGGAGGAGCAGGCCACCAAGGGCAAGAACAACCCCTACCGCGGCATGGAGGTTCCCGGCTCGATTCGCGCAACCTTCTACGCTGGCCACCCGACCGTGCTGAACGGCGAGCTGGCCACCCCGCGCAAGTAACCCGCGAAGCGAACATACGTGGTGACCGTGCCTGGCGGTGGCGGGTTCAGGCCCGCCACCGCCTCGCCGGGAGTACCGCCCCCAACCTCACCAGCCCCACCAACACAGGTCGAGACAATCGACCGAGACCCCAACCGAAAGAGAGAACCCACGTGGGAAAGCTCATCACCGCCATCGTCTGCCTGGCCCTCGTGGCTCTGTGCATCTACGGCATGTGGCACGGATGGCGCTCGCGCCTGGCCCGCCAGTCCAACATGTTCGGCTCCCTCAAGGAAGTTCCCGAACGCTACGAGGGTCTGACCGCCGACGCCGCCTTCGAGGGTGAGTACATCAGCACCACGATCTTCGGTAACTGGCTGGACCGCGTGGGATTCGATTCGCTCGGCTTCAAGAGCAAGTCCACCCTGCTGATTTACCCGGACAGCATCATCTTCACCCGCGACGGGGCGAAGGACCTGTGGATTCCGGCGAAGAAGCTCTCGGTCATCACCACCGACCGAGGCATGGCCGGCAAGGTTGTGGAGAAGGACGGCCTGGTCGTCATCGGCTGGACCCTCGACGGTCACCGCGTGCAGACCGGCTTCCGCACCCGCTACGCTGAGGATAAGCAGGCGGCCCTGGAGGAGCTGCGCCGCATCGCCCCGAACGCGGTGGATGCGCCCGAAAAGTGGGCGGCAGACCCCGCCGAGGGCACCGAGCAGGCCAAGTAGGCGGCGCAACGCACCCCGGCACTTCCGGCAACATACCCGGCCCCGAAGCCGAACACGACACAGCACGACACCCTAGATTTAGCCCGGGCGGGCAGAACAGCCCGCCCCGGCAGCAAGAGACTATCCCCAACGCACCGAGCGGCACTCACCGCAAGGCCCGCGGGGGAGAGCACCACAGAAAAGGAAAAGAGAGCATGACTGACATGACACGATCCGGTGCCCTGCGTACGGACCGCGCGCTACTCGTCCTCGAGGACGGCACCGTCTACCGCGGCTACGGCTACGGCGCAACCGGCGCATCCCTGGGCGAGGTAGTATTCTCCACCGGCATGACCGGCTACCAGGAGACCCTCACCGACCCCTCCTACGCGGGTCAGATTGTGGTTCAGACCGCTCCGCACATCGGCAACACCGGCGTGAACACCACCGACGCCGAGTCCCGCAAGATTTGGGTTGCCGGCTACGTGGTGCGTGACGCCGCCCGCGTCGCCTCCAACTGGCGTTCCGAGCGCACCCTCGACGAGGAGCTCATCGAGCAGGGCATCGTCGGTATTCAGGGCATCGACACCCGCGCCCTGACCCGCCGCCTGCGCTCGAGCGGTTCGATGCGTGCGGGCGTGTTCTCCGGCGAGCACGCCGAGCGCCCCGAGGCCGAGTTGCTGGAGGAGGTGCGCGCCTCCGAGCCCATGGCCGGCCGCAAGCTCGCCGACATCGTCTCGGTCGACACCGCCTACACCGTTGAGCCGCACCAGCACAACTGGTTCGCACCCCCGGTCGCGACCATCGTCGCCCTGGACCTGGGCATCAAGTCGATGACCCCGCAGCGTTTCGCTGAGCGCGGCGTGCGCGTGCACGTGCTGCCCGCCAACGCAACCCTCGAGGACATCTACTCCTACAACCCCGACGGCGTGTTCTTCTCCAACGGCCCCGGTGACCCCGCAACCGCCGACGAGCAGGTTGAGCTGCTGCAGGGCGTGCTGCGCAAGGGCACCCCGTTCTTCGGCATCTGCTTCGGTAACCAGCTGCTCGGCCGCGCCCTGGGCTTCGGCACCTACAAGCTGCTCTTCGGTCACCGCGGCATCAACCAGCCGGTCATGGACAAGACCACCGGCAAGGTTGAAATCACCGCCCAGAACCACGGCTTCGCTGTGGACGCCCCCATCGGCGAGTACGTCACCGCACCGAACGCAGAGTTCGGCGAGGTCATGGTCTCCCACGTCGGCCTGAACGACAACGTGGTGGAGGGCCTGACCTGTAAGGACATCCCGGCCTTCTCGGTTCAGTACCACCCCGAAGCCGCCGCGGGGCCGCACGACTCCGCCTACCTCTTTGACCGTTTCATTGACCTGATGGTCGCAACCAAGACTGCAAAGGAAGCCTAAATGCCTCGTCGTACCGACCTTAACAGCGTCCTCGTCATCGGTTCCGGCCCGATCGTCATCGGTCAGGCAGCGGAATTCGACTACTCCGGCACCCAGGCGTTGCGCGTGCTGAAGGAGGAGGGCGTGCGCGTCATCCTCGTGAACTCCAACCCGGCAACCATCATGACCGACCCTGAGTTCGCGGACGCCACCTACATTGAACCCATCACCCCCGAGGTGATCGAGAAGATTATCGCGAAGGAAAAGCCCGACGCCATCCTGCCGACCCTGGGCGGCCAGACCGCTCTGAACGCGGCCATCGAGCTGGGCGAGCGCGGCATCCTCGAGAAGTACAATGTCGAGCTGATTGGCGCGAACATTGACGCCATCAACCTCGGCGAGGACCGCGAGGCCTTCAAGGGCGTCGTGGAGCGTGCCGGTGGCGAGTCGGCCCGCTCGGTCATCGTCCACTCCATGCCGGAGGCCCTGGAGGCCGCCAAGGAGCTCGGCTACCCGATGGTGGTTCGCCCCTCATTCACCATGGGTGGTCTCGGCTCGGGCATGGCGTACAACGAGGAAGACCTCTACCGCATCGCCGGCGCCGGTATTCAGTACTCGCCCACCAGCGAGGTCCTGCTCGAGGAGTCCATCCTCGGCTGGAAGGAATATGAGCTGGAGATGATGCGTGACACCAACGACAACGTCGTGGTCGTCTGCTCCATCGAGAACTTCGACCCCGTGGGCGTGCACACCGGTGACTCCATCACCGTGGCCCCCGCGCTGACCCTGACCGACCGCGAGTTCCAGAAGCTGCGCGACATCGCAATTAACGTGATTCGCGAGGTCGGCGTGGACACCGGTGGTTGCAACATCCAGTTCGCTATCGACCCGAAGACCGGCCGCGTCATCGTCATTGAGATGAACCCGCGCGTGTCCCGTTCCTCGGCGCTCGCATCGAAGGCTACCGGCTTCCCGATCGCGAAGATTGCGACCAAGCTGTCGCTGGGCTACACCCTGGACGAGATTCCGAACGACATCACCCAGAAGACCCCGGCCTCCTTCGAGCCGACCCTGGACTACGTGGTCGTGAAGGTTCCGCGCTTCGCGTTTGAGAAGTTCCCGGCTGCCGACCCGACCCTGACCACCACCATGAAGAGCGTGGGCGAGGCCATGGCCCTGGGCCGTAACTTCACCGAGGCTCTGCAGAAGGCCATGCGTTCGCTCGAGCAGAAGGGCGCCTCCTTCTCGTTCAAGCCGCTGACCCTCTCCGAGGTGGAGCTGGCCGAGCTGATTGAGAAGACCAAGGTTCCCACCACCCAGCGTATCTACCAGGTTCAGCAGGCTCTGCTGGCCGGCGCAACCGTGGAGCAGTTGCACGAGGCTACCAAGATTGACCCGTGGTTCCTGGATCAGCTGGTGCTGCTGAATGAGGTTGCCGGCGTGGTTTACGAGAAGCGTGACCACCTGGATCCGGAGACCCTGAAGCTGGCCAAGCGCCACGGCTTCTCGGACGCACAGATTGCCGAGATTATCGGCTCCTCCGAGGACGTTGTGCGCGGTGTGCGCCACGCCCTGGGTATCCGCCCGGTCTTCAAGACTGTTGATACTTGTGCCGCCGAGTTTGAGGCGTTCACCCCGTACCACTACTCCTCCTACGACCTGGAGGACGAGGTTGCTCACCACGAGAAGCCCTCGATCATGATTCTGGGTTCGGGCCCGAACCGCATCGGCCAGGGTATCGAGTTCGACTACTCGTGCGTGCACGCCTCTATGGTGCTGCGTTCGCTCGGTTACGAGACCGTCATGGTCAACTGCAACCCCGAGACCGTTTCGACCGACTACGATATCTCGACCCGCCTGTACTTCGAGCCGCTGACCCTTGAGGACGTGCTCGAGATTGTTGAGTCGGAGCGTCGTACCGGCGGCCTGATGGGCGTGTTCGTGCAGCTCGGCGGCCAGACCCCGCTGAAGCTGGCTCGTGCCCTGAAGGATGCGGGCGTGCCGATTCTGGGCACCACCCCCGAGGCCATCGACCTGGCCGAGGACCGCGGCGAGTTCTCCCGCGTGCTGGAGGAGGGCGGCCTGATTTCGCCCAAGAACGGTACCGCGTTCACCTTCGAGGGCGCTAAGCGCATCGCCGACGAGATCGGTTACCCGGTTCTGGTTCGCCCCTCGTACGTGCTGGGCGGCCGCGGCATGGAAATCGTCTACGACGAGGCTAACCTGGCCCGCTACCTGGAGAACGCTACCGAGGTTTCGCCCTCCCAGCCGGCTCTGATTGACAAGTTCCTTGAGGATGCCATCGAGATTGACGTGGACGCCCTGTTCGACGGCGAGGAGCTGTACCTGGGCGGCGTCATGGAGCACATTGAGGAAGCCGGTATTCACTCCGGTGACTCCTCCTGCACCCTGCCCCCGATTACCCTCGGCCCGGACATCATCGCCAAGGTGAAGGACGCTACCGAGAAGATTGCTCGCGGCACCGGCGTGCGCGGCCTGATTAACATTCAGTTCGCCTACGTTTCCGAGAACCTGTACGTGATTGAGGCTAACCCGCGCGCATCCCGTACCGTTCCGTTCGTGTCGAAGGCTACCGGCGTGCAGCTGGCCAAGGCCGCCGTGCTGATTGGCCTGGGCAAGACCATTGCCGAGCTGAAGGCTGAGGGCTACCTGCCGCAGCACATGGACGGCGCATCCCTGCCGCAGGAGACCGCGATTGCTGTGAAGGCTGCGGTTCTGCCGTTCGCCCGCTTCCGCACCCCCGAGGGTGTGGTGGTCGATTCGCTGCTGAGCCCCGAGATGCGTTCGACCGGTGAGGTCATGGGCCTGGATCAGCACTTCGACACCGCGTTCGCGAAGGCTCAGGCCGGCGCAGGTTCGCCGATGCCGACCTCCGGTAAGGTGTTCATTTCGGTGGCCAACCACGACAAGCGTAACGTCATCATCTACGCGAAGATGCTGGAGTCCCTGGGCTTCGAGATCGTTTCGACCGGTGGTACCGCCGAGATTCTGCGCCGCAACGGCCTGAACTCGATTCTGGTGGCTTCGAAGTTTGCCGAGGCAAACGGCGACCACTCGATCGTGGACATGGTCCGCAACGGTGACATCGACCTGATTCTGAACACCCCCGCCGGTGGTGCCGCTCGTAGCGACGGCTACGAGATTCGTGCCGCCGCCGTGTCGGTCGGCTGCCCGGTGATGACCACCATCTCCGAGTTCGCCGCCGCCGTTCAGGCGATTACCGCTCTGCGCGAGCACAGCTGGGACATCATGAGCCTGCAGGAGCACGACGTCAAGCTGGCCGCCGCCGTGGACGCTCGCCTGGCTTCCGAGGGTGGCGAGGCGTGATGTCCGCTGCTTTTGGTGACCGCCTGGCGAAGGCGATGGCCGAGCGCGGCCCGCTGTGCGTGGGCATTGACCCGCACCCGAACCTGCTGGAGCAGTGGGGCCTGGAGGATTCCGCCGAGGGCCTGGCCGCCTTCACCGAGGCCGTGTACGAGGGTTGCGCGCCCTTCGCGGCCGCGCTGAAGCCGCAGGTGGCGCTGTTCGAGCGTCACGGCTCTGCCGGCCTGGCCGTGCTGGAGGCGCTGTTCGCCCGCGCCGCCGCCGACGGCGTGCTGATTGTGGCTGACGCGAAGCGCGGCGACATCGGCTCGACCATGAAGGCCTACGCGGATGCGTGGCTCGGCTCCACCTCGCCGCTGGGTACCGATTCGGTGACGCTGAGCCCGTACCTGGGTTTTGAGTCGCTGCGTCCGGCGCTGGATTTGGCCGCCCAGAACGACCGCGGCACCTTCGTGCTGGCGCTGACCTCGAACCCCGAGGGTAAGAGCGTGCAGCACGTGGGCGCGTCGGAGTCTGGTCATTCCGGCGAGTCTGGGGGCGCCGTGGCCAAGCGCATTATTGCCGCGGCTACCGCCGAGAACGCCTCCCGTCAGTGGGAGCAGATGGGTCCGTGCGGCCTGGTGGTCGGCGCGACCGTCGGTCAGGCGCTGGTTGACCTGGGCATTGACCTGGGCTCCTTCAACGGCCCGATTCTGTCGCCTGGTTACGGCGCGCAGGGTGCTTCGGCCGCTGACCTGTACCGCGTGTTCGCGGGTGTGGAGTCGCAGGTGCTGGTGAACTCCAGCCGCGGCGTGCTCTCTGCGGGCCCGTCGGTTGAGGCTCTGGCGCAGGCTGCTCAGGCTGCCCGCGACGACCTGCTGACTGCCCGCGGCGCATAGTCCGCGCTCAGCGTATAGCTAAGCCTAGAAAAGGGCGCGCACCCCGGTCGGTTCCTTCGGGAGCTCGGCCGGGGTGCGCGCCCTTTTTCTGCGCTCACCGCCGGACGGCCCGCTACGTGTGCCCCCGCGTGTGAGCGACCCGATTCTTGCTGGGCGGAGTGCCGTGGCGTTTTCAGGCCATTGCGGAGGGACTCGTGAGGGTAGGGGAGGGGCCGCGCATCCGGCAGTGTGACCAAACAGTATCGGTCCCGCCCGTGCGTGGCTTTTGATCGGGCGATGACTCCGCTATGCTAGGAAGAGTGCTTCCGGAATTTACGTGCTGACGTGCGTAGACGCATTGTTGGTGCGTGGGGAGCACCGCGAATGGAGCGGGGCCTCCCGAGACATTCGTGATACATTAGTTGATAAGTAAAATTCAATACTCGCAGAAATGGGGGACCCAACCATGCCGCTGACTCCGCTAACCGAGGATGCGCGCGCCTCCGCCCGCGAGAAGGCAGTACTTGCCCGAGCACACCGCCAGGAAATTAAGCGTGCACTGAGTGAACGTGAGCTTTCCGTACGTCAGGTTCTCGATATGGTCGATTCCGACCCTGCACTGGCTAAAATGCCGGTGGGGCAGATGCTGCGCGCACTTCCGGGCATTGGTGCCGTTCGAGCAGAACGCATCATTGAAGAACTTCATATTGCGCCGACCCGCCGTCTGGGTGGTCTTGGCGTTCACCAGCGTCGCAAGATGGTGGAGTACTTCAACCGTAATTCGCGGTATCTCAACCGCGCACGTCGCAGGACTGCTGCTCAGTCTTCTGAATCTTCTCAGTCCTAAAGTGTTTGCGCCCCGCGCGTGCGGCGGCGCATCTGGAAGGAAGCTATGTCTCAGCCGACTTTGACCGTTCTGGCCGGCCCCACCGCCGTTGGTAAGGGTACGGTGTGCCAGTACATTCGCGAGAACTATCCGAAGGTGTGGTTCTCGGTGTCCGCAACCACTCGCGATCCTCGCCCCGGTGAGGTCGACGGCGTTCACTACTACTTTGTCTCTATGGACGAGTTTGATCAGATGATTGCCGACGGCCAGATGCTGGAGTACGCGGTGGTGCACGGAAAGAACAAGTACGGCACCCCGCGCGCTAAGGTGCAGGAGGCTCTGGACGCCGGTCACCCGGTGATTCTGGAGATTGACCTGCAGGGCGCTCGCCAGATTCGTGAGACCATGCCTGACGCTCGCCTGATTTTCCTGGCCCCGCCGAGCTGGGATGAGCTGGTGTCGCGTCTGAAGGGCCGCGGTACCGAGAGTGAGCAGGAGCAGGCTCGCCGTCTGGAAACCGCGAAGGTTGAGCTGGCCGCCGAGAAGGAATTTGACGTGACGGTGGTGAACGACAGCGTGGAGCGTGCGGCTCGGGAAATTGCCGAGCTGATTGGCGCCGCGTAGGTCTCCCGCCGTGAGGGGCGGGTCACGCAAAAATAGCGTGACCCGCCCCTTTGCGTCTTCTCCACCATCCGGTACGTGCTTTTTGGCCGCCGAGAGGGTAGAATAGTTCTTTAGTTTTGACCGAGCCCTTCCCGCGCCCGCCCGAATCCGAGCGTGGGCACCCCGCGAAGGGCGTTCGGTACGTACATCCATCAAGATCTTTGGAGTTTTTAGTGGCAAACGAAATCAAGGAACACGAGGACTACAACTTCGTTGACGGCGTTACTCCCGAGGGCATCGTGAGCCCCAGCGCAGACTCGCTGATCGAGAAGGCAGAGTCCAAGTACGGCCTGGTGATTTTCGGTGCCCGCCGCGCCCGCCAGATCAACGCGTACTACGCTAACCTGCAGGATTCCAAGAACCCTCACATCGGCCCGCTGGTCGACGCTGACTCGACTGAGAAGTCCCTGTCGGTTGCTATGCGCGAAATCATTACCGACCGCGTTGAGGCTGAGCACAAGCCCGGCACCAAGTTCAACGAGGACGGTTACCCGATTGCTGAAGAGCCGAACGCTCTGATTGACTTCAGCGTCACCGAGTACCCCGACGCTATCGAGGAGGAGTACATTCCCGCCGGTAGCGACGAGGTCATCGCGATTGAAGAGATCATCCTCGACGACCACGCCGAGTAACGAGCCGACCGGCTAGTTTAAGGATTATCTGACGTACCATGCGCATTATCGTTGGTATGGGAGGGGGCATCGCCGCGTACAAGGCGGCGATGCTCCTTCGCCTTTTTGCGAAGAATGGTGACGAGGTTATCGCCATGCCCACCCCGAACGCGACCAAGTTCGTGGGGGTACCCACCCTGGAGGCGCTCAGCGGCAACCCCGTTTCGACCGACGTGTTCGAGCGCGTGCCCGAGGTGAACCACGTGCGCCAGGCCGAGCAGGCCGACGCCGTGGTGATTGCCCCGGCCACCGCTGACCTGCTGGCCCGCCTGGCTGCCGGCCGCGCGGACGATTTGTTGTCGGCGACCGTGCTGACCACGCACGCGCCCGTGATTCTGGCCCCGGCCATGCACACGCAGATGTGGGAGAACCCGGCGACCCGCGCGAACGTGCAGACCCTGCGTTCGTGGGGCTACCACGTGATTGAGCCGGCGATTGGCCGTCTGACGGGCCCGGACTCCGGCCCCGGCCGCATGCCCGAACCCGAGGACATCTTCCGTCTGGCGCAGGAGGTCATCGCGCGGTTCCCGAAGCGTTCTACGCACCCGGTGTACACGCCCGGCTACGCCCCGACCCAACCCCTGTACGCCGATACGGAGCAGGAGCGCGCGGCCGCCGCACGCATGGCGACCCTGGGCTCGGTGAGCATCGACGGTCATGGCGGCCCCGAGGCCGTCGAGAGCGCGGCCCGGGAGGTGCCCGCCGCATCCGGTCCGCTGGCCGGCCGCACCGTGGTGATTACCGCCGGCGGCACCCGCGAGCCCCTCGACCCCGTGCGCTACCTGGGTAACCGCTCGACCGGCAAGCAGGGCGTGGCCCTGGCCGAGGCGGCCCGCGACCTGGGCGCGCACGTGCACCTGATCGCCGCGAACATTGAGGTGCCCGCCCCCGAGGGTGTGCGGGTGACCCGCGTTGAGCGCGCCCTGGAGCTGCGCGAGGTCGTCCTGGAGGCGAGCGCATCCGCGGACGTTCTGGTGATGTCCGCTGCGGTGGCCGATTTCAGGCCCGCCGAGTTCGCCGAGTTCAAGATTAAGAAGAGCGCCGATTCCGAGGATGCGCCGGTCATCAACCTGGTGCGCAACCCCGATATCCTGCGTGAGGTTGTGGTGCGTCGCGCTCAGGCTCGGGAGGCCGGTCAGACCTGCATGGGCCCGCAGATTATTGTGGGTTTCGCCGCGGAGACCGGCTCGGCAGAAAAGACCCCGCTGGAGCTGGGCCGCGAGAAGATGCAGCGCAAGGGCGCCGACTTCCTGGCCGTGAACACGGTGGGCGTGAACCTGGGCTTCGGTACGGACGATAACACGATTACCCTGCTCTCTGCGCTGACCGATGAGGAGCCGGTGCTGATCGGCTCGAAGAAGGACGTTTCGGTGCGCCTGCTGGAGTACGTGAGCGGCTTCTTCGGCCCGGACTGCTCCTAGCCCGTGGCCGTTCCCGCGGCAGACGCATCCGAGCAGATTCGTGGCGCTCTCCCCAACGTTTTCATAACATTTTTACGGCGCTTTTCACGAGCGGAACATTCGACCCGTCGCATTCTTTGCGGCGGGTCGTTTCGCGTTAACGCTCGGGGGAGATGGGGGGAGGGGCGACTCTTTTTTGTCATGTCCTGAAATATGTGAGCACGGGCCCGGACCGTCTAATCAAGGTCTTGTATCATGGCTTATAGAGTAGTTCGCGTCAAAGGGGAAGAGACACCATGGCAGACAATCAGCACCATGCCGCCGCACATTCCGTCCAGAGCGATGAGCGCCCGCAGATTCTGGTGATTACCGGCATCTCCGGTGCGGGCCGTAGCACCGTCGCTAACGTGCTCGAGGACGAGGGCTGGTACGTTATCGATAACATCCCTCCGCAGATGCTCGGTTCCCTGGCCGAGCTGGTGACCCGCGACGGCGCTCGCGTGCCGAAGGTGGCTCTCGGTATTGACGTGCGCGCCCGCGCGCTGTTCTCTGATTTGCCGGCCGCCATCGAGACGTTGCGCAAGTCCGATATTGACTTCTCCATGCTCTTCCTGGATGCCAAGGACGAGACCATCATCGCCCGTTACGAGGCTCAGCGCCGCCCGCACCCGCTGCAGGGTGAGGGCCGCGTGCTCGACGGCATCCGCGCCGAGCGCACCCTCTTCGAAGGCCTGCGCCTGGCCTCGGACCGCACGATTGATACGACCGGCATGAACGTTCACGAGCTGGCCCGCACCGTGCGCGAGATGTTCGCCGAGGGTGCGGACAAGAAGCTGAACCTGACCGTCATGAGCTTCGGCTTCAAGTACGGTGCGCCTTCGGACGCCAACTACATGGCCGACATGCGCTTTATTCCGAACCCGCACTGGGTACCCGAACTGCGCCCGCTGACCGGCCAGGACGCCCCCGTGCGCGACTACGTGCTGGAGCACGCCGGCACCGAGGAGTTCATCAGCAACTACCTGGCCGCCCTGCGTCCCGTGCTGGAGGGTTACCGCCGCGAGGGTAAGTACTACGCCACCATCGCGATTGGTTGCACCGGTGGTAAGCACCGCTCGGTGGCCGTGACCGAGGAGCTGGCCCGCCGCCTCTCCGCCTTCCCCGATGTCAACGTGAACGTGCAGCACCGCGACAAGGGCCGCGAATAGCCCCGCAGTACTGACCGGCAACCCATAATCAGCTACCGGTCGCCCTTCGCGCACCGAGCGGAGGGCCGGCCGCTTCCGGGTATGTGAGATACAGACTATGAACACTCATTCAACCAGTTATGACACTCAGGGGATTCCCCGCCTACCCGCGCTCCCGACCCAGGCTCTGCGTCTGCTGAAGACCACGCACCGTTCACCGAAGGTGACGGCCATGGGCGGCGGGCACGGCCTGTACGGATCACTTTCGGCTCTGCGCCACGTGACCCCCGACCTGACGGCCGTGGTAACCGTGGCGGACGACGGCGGCTCCTCGGGTCGCCTGCGTGAGGAGATGGGTATTCTTCCTCCCGGAGATTTGCGCATGGCGCTCTCGGCGCTCTGCGACGACACCGATTGGGGCCGCACCTGGCGCGACGTCATGCAGCACCGTTTCGCCGCGCCCGAAGGCTACGAGGGGGAGTTTCCCCTGGACTACCACGCGCTCGGTAATCTGCTTATTGCGACGCTCTGGCAGCTGCTGGACGACCCGGTGGCCGGCCTGGACTGGGCGGGCGCCCTGCTGAACGCCCGCGGCCGCGTGCTCCCCATGGCGCTGGACCCCATGGTGATTTACGGTACCGTGCTGCGCGAGCACTCCGGTGGCGGAATCGAGCGGGTCAAGGTTGTGGGGCAGGTGAACCTCTCCAAGGAGGAGCGCGTGCACGATATTGGCCTGTCCCCGGAGCACGCGCGTCCCTGCCCGGAGGCGCTCTCCGCTATTGAGGAATCCGACTGGATTGTGCTCGGCCCCGGCTCGTGGCGCACCTCGGTTCTGCCGCACCTGCTGTTGGACGCCCAGCGCGAGGCGATTATTCGCACGGAGGCGCGCCGATGCGTGGTCATGAACCTCTCCGACGACAAGGAGACCGTGGGGTTCACCCCGGCAACCCACCTGGAGCTTCTGCGTCAGTACGCGTCCAAGCTGCACCTGGACGCCGTGATTGCCGACGCCGACATGCAGACCGACCACCGCGCGGGACTCGAGCGCGAGGCCGCCTCGATGGGTGCGAAGGTCGTGTGGGCGCACCTGCGTTCGAGCACCCGGCCGGATGTGCACGATCCGCTGAAGCTCGCCTCCGCGTACAACGAAACCTTCGAGCTGAGCGCTTAGAGGTTTTCTTCGCCCGCTCAGGAAGCGGCGCACCGAACTTTACCAGACTGAACTTTTCCGGCCACCCGTGCCGACTACCCGCCCAGAAGGACACCAACCTATGGCATTGACCACCCTCGTCAAAGACGAACTCGCCAGCTATGACGCGCCGAAAATCTCTGCCCGCAAGGCCGAGATTTCAACGATTCTGCGCTTCACCGGCGGTCTGCACATTGTCTCGGGGCGAATCGTGGTGGAATCTGAGGTAGATCACGAGCCCACCGCCCACCGCATGCGCCGCATTATCTCTGAGATTTACGGTCACGACTCCGAGCTCACCAGCGTCACCGGTGGCGGCCTGCGCCGCGGTGGCCGCTACGTGGTGCGCGTGGATCAGGGCGGCGAGGCCCTGGCCCGTCAGACCGGTCTGCTGGATGTGCGCGGTCGCCCCGTGCGCGGCCTGCCGCCGGCCGTGGTCAACGGTTCCCTGCAGGATGCGGAGGCCGTCATGCGCGGCGCATTCCTGGCGCACGGCTCCCTGACCGAGCCGGGCCGTTCCTCCGCACTGGAGTTTACCTGCCCCGGCCCCGAGGCCGCCCTGGCTCTCGTGGGTGCCGCCCGTCGCCTCGACATCATTGCGAAGGCCCGCGAGGTGCGCGGTACCGACCGCGTGGTGGTGCGCGACGGCGAGACCATTGCGCAACTGCTCGAGCGCATGGGCGCGACCGGCACCCTCACCACCTGGCGTGAGGCCCGCACCCGCAAGGAGGTGCGCGCGACCGCCAACCGACTGGCCAACTTTGATGACGCTAACCTGCGCCGTAGCGCCCAGGCCGCCGTGGCGGCCAGCGCCCGCGTGGAGCGCGCCCTCGAAATTCTGGGCGATCAGGCCCCCGAACACCTGCGTTACGCGGGGGAGCTACGCGTGGTGAACAAGCACGCCTCTCTGGACGAGTTGGGTCGCCTGGCCGAGCCGCCCATGACGAAGGACGCGATTGCGGGCCGTATTCGCCGCCTGCTGGTCATGGCCGATAAGCGCGCCGCCGAGCTGGGTATTCCCGGTACCGAGCTGCCGCGCGAGGACTAGGGCGTCGCGGGCTGCGGCCGCGAGCGGGTAGAGCCGCCGGACGATTTCACGGGTGTTGAACTATTTTGTGGGCGCCGGGGCCAGCGTGGATACCGGGTAATTGCCTGACCGGGTAATTGCCTGGGAGCGCCGTAACGGAAACCGTGCTCTCACGGGGGCTCCCGTGGATATCCAGGAACTCGTGTGGGCTCCGAACTATTTTGTGGCTGCGGAAGGTTTTACGAACGCCGAAAACCCGCGACTTAGCCGTTATGTTTTGGCCCCCGTGTTACGTGTGCACGCCGTGCATATTTGAATAAAAGGGTAGATTTTTTCAAAAAGAAGCCTGTGGATAGCGCCTTTTCCCGCCGGGGAAGGAGCGTTATCCACAGGCTTTTCTGCGCTCCGGAATAGCCGCGCGCGCAAGCCTAGTGTGGGGGTATGACGAGCATGACCCCCAACCACCGCACTTCCTTTCAGAATCTCCCGCCGCGGGAAGATTCCTCGTCCGAGCGGGCTTTCAACGAGTTCGCCGACGAAGACGTCCCCGCCGAATACGGGTACCACGTGGCAGATTCACCGGGCGTCACCACGCCGACCGGGGTGCCGCCGCGCACAGCGCGCGAACTCATGAACGGCCTGTACCGCACGCCCGGGCGCGCCTCGGAACCTGCGAACCTCGCGGCCCCCGCGGCCCCCGAAAGCGGTGGGCCCGTCGGGCCCAATCTTTCGGGGCGTGCCGAGGCAATTCCGGACTGCGACCGGGAAGACACCGTGCGCCTGGGCAGCGCATCCCGCGCCGAGGATAGCCCGGAGGCCCCCGACGAATCGGGCGCTCTGGAAGAGTGGGACGATTGGGAGGACTGGGAAGAGGCCGATGCGCCCGGCACCACCCGCAGAACGCGCTGGGGCATCTCGCCGCGCGCCCTGGTACTCGTGGCGCTCATCGTCCTGGCGGTCGTCATCTGGGGAGTCTCGCAGTTCTCGGCGGCGCCCCGCAGCGAGCCGGTAGCCCAGGTGCCCGCACCGGCTTCGGGCACCGCGCAGGTGAGCGGGCAGGTGGCGGAAAGTGCGCATCCGACGCCCCAGCCCAGTCAGGCGACCGAGGTGCGGGTGCACGTGGCCGGGGCCGTCAATAACCCCGGCGTGTACACCCTCCCGGCGAACGGCCGCGCCGTGGACGCCATCGCCGCCGCGTCCGGGGCCGCCACCGATGCCGACCTGGATCGGGTGAACCTCGCCGGCGAGCTGACCGACGGCATGCAGCTCTACGTTCCGCGCCGAGGGGAAACCGCCGCTCCGGCGCCCATTCAACCCAACACCGCGCAGGGAGGGGCTCAGGGTACACCCCAGCGAGGAGGCTCACAGCCTCAGCGCACCCTCACCCCCTCCGGCGGCACGGGTACTTCCGCCGCCTCAGCCCCGGTCAACATCAACACCGCGACCGCCGAGCAGCTGCAGAGCCTGCCGCGCATCGGCCCGGCCATGGCCCAGCGCATCATCGCCTGGCGTGAGGCCCACGGCGGCTTCCGTAGCGTGGATGAGCTGGATGCGGTGCCCGGCATCGGCCCGACCCTGCTCGAGACCCTGCGTCCGCTGGTGACGGTCTGATGGCTCGTACTTTGTGCACCCCGGCCCGCGGAGGCAATCGACTGCGTGGCCTTTACGGCAGCCTTCGGCACGGCTGGGCGGTGCAGGCCGAGCGGTGGGCAGAACGCCGAGGCAGCGAGGAGCTGAGAGCCCAGGGGAGCCTCATCCACCTGGACCTGCGTCTCATCCCGGCCACGCTTACTCTCTGGGGGTTCACCGCGTTGGCCCTAAACCGTGGAACATGGTCGGTACTCCACCCGGCGGCGTGCGCCCTTATCGGGGTGCTGGGGTGCCTGGCTATAGCCTTGCTGGCGCCGAGAGGTGGGGCGGATTCGCGCCTCGCGAAGGCACGGGGGCCCTTCCTCTTCCGCCTTGCGGGCCAGGGGGTGCTGGTTGCCTGCGTCATCGTCGCGCAGGCGGTGCTGCTCTGCGCCACGGGGGTGGATGCCTCCCGCGCCACCCTGCACCAGGCTCAGGGCCGGTCCATTCGCCTGAGCGGCGTCGTGGAACAGGTGCGCCCTATCGATCCGCGCACCACCCTGACGGTCATCAGGCTGGAGGAGGTACAGGGCCGTGCCGTGCGGGCCGCGGTCAACGAGCGGGTGCGGGTGTACGCGCGCACGACCTCCGGCAAGACTCCCCAAGACGCGAGGGGAGGCTCGGGGAGTCGGCAGCTGCCACCCGGAACGAGGGTGACGGCTATCGGCACCGTGGAGTTCGGCGAGGGCCCGTTCACCGCGACGGCTCGCCTGCGCGGAACGCTCTTCGCACAGAACAACAGCTCAACGAGCGGTAACCCCGGTGGCGCGGACCCCCGAGGCATACTGACCGGCCTTAAGGAGCGGCTACGAGCCCACGGCCGGGAGGTTCTCGGGGCAGACTCGGCAGCGATCGTTCTGGGCACGGCCTACGGTGACGACTCCCTCATGAGCGCCACAATCCGTGAAGAGTACAAGCTCAGCGGGCTCAGCCACCTGACGGCGGTTTCCGGGGCGAACATCGCCCTCATGTTTGCCGCCGCCTACCGCCTGATGCTACACGTGCGGCCCTACCGCATCGCCACCGGCTATCTGCGTTGCCGCTCCTGGGCCGAGCGGCTGAGGAGGCTGGGAGAGTTGCGGCACGGTATCGCCGGGTGGGGTGGTGCACTCACCCGTCCGAGGAGGCACGACGGCACTAGGCACGCGACGGTCACCTCCACCGACCCGGCACCGAGCGCCACCCTCCCTCCGCTCGTACGCAGGCTGAGCCTCTTGAGCGTCCCGCGCCGGGCCGTGGTGCTCTGCGGCATCGCGGCGGTACTCACCTACGCCACACTCCTGGAGAACGAGGGATCGGTCGTACGTTCCCTCGCCATGGGTCTGCTCGGTGCCTACGCCCTACTGCGCGGCTCGGGTCGCCAATCGCTGGCCGCACTGCAGGTTACCGTACTGGCCTGCCTGCTCTTGGCACCTCATCGCGCCCTGGACGCCGGATTCGCCCTCTCAGTCACGGCCACCGCCGCGCTCATCCTGCTGGGCCCGCCCCTGGCGCGCCTTTTCATGCGCGCCCTGCCGGGATTATGGGCTCACGCGCTTGCAACCCCCATCGTGGCCTCCATGTGGTGCACCCCGCTCATCCTGGCGATGAGCGGTAAGGTGCCGCTCTACGCGGTCCCAGCCAACCTCGCGGCGGCCCCCCTCGCCCCGGTGAGCATGCTCGCCGGGCTGGCCGCCCTGGGATTCCTCGCGACGGGCATGACGCCCCTGGCCGACCTCTGCCTGCGCGTCGGGGGTCTCGCGGCTGCGGGCATCGAACGCATCGCCGTCACCGCGGCCCAAGCCCCCGGAAACCCCTGGGAGCCGGGGAACGACCTCCCTGCGGTGCTCCTGAGCATCGCGGTCGTTGCGGGGCTCAGCGCACTGCTCTGGTGGGCGGATGCGCGCCGCTACCGCACCGTAACCCACCGCCGCTACCTGCGGGTCGTCGCGCGGAGCACCGGCACGCGAGGTACCGACGAAAATATCACCGGCAGAAAGGAGGCAACCGGCGCGGAGAGGCTATGATGGATACTCAGCGGAACCCCGCGAGACAAACCCAACAGAAGGCGAGTGATGAGCGTGGCAGGTCAGCGTACACCCCAGCGTGGCCGAGGAGGATACAGCCGCCGCGGCGGCCCGGCCCTCGACACCGCCTGGCGTACCGTCACGCCCGCGTCGGCCGTCATGCTCTACGGCCCCGAGGAGTACTTCGCCTCCCGCGCCGCGGCACGTCTGCGCGAGCTCTTCCGCGAGGCGCACCCCGAGGTGGACCGCGTGCAGATGAACGCCGCAACCTACACGGCGGGGGAGCTGACCCTGCAGGCGTCCCCCTCACTCTTCGGTTCGGCCAAAATCATTGAGGTGGAGAACGTCGCCTCCATGAGCGAGGACTTCCTCACCGACACACTGGCCTACCTGAAGGCTCCCGAGCCGGACATCATGCTGATCCTGAACCACTCGGGCGGCAACCGAGGCAAGAAGCTCATCGACCTGGTGCGCTCCCAGTTTGTGCTCGTCAATTGCAAGGCGCTCAAAACCAACCGTGAGAAGGGCGAGTTCCTGGCCAGCGAGTTCTCGGCCGCCCGCCGACCCATCACCGGGGGAGCGCTGGCCCTGCTGACCGCCGCTGCATCGGACACCGCCGAGCTGGCCGCCGCCTGCCAGCAACTGCTCGCCGATATCCCTGGCGAAATCACCGAGGAATCCGTGAACCTCTATTACGGCGGCCGTACCGAGGTCACCGCGTTCCGCGTGAGTGACGCCGCCATCTCGGGTAACGCTCCCGAGGCCCTGCGCCTGCTCCGCCACGCGTTGGCCACCGGCACGGAGCCGATTCCGATGCTCGGCGCGCTCTCCATGCGTATCCGCAATATTGCGCGCGTGCACCACGTGCGTATGAGCGCCAACGAGCTGGCGCGCGAGGTAGGCATGGCGCCGTGGCAGGTTGAGCAGGCTCAGCGAGACGGCCGCCGCTTCACCAGCGCCCAGCTGGCGCATATCGTGCAGCTTCTGGCCGATGCCGACGCCCAGCTCAAGGGAGAATCGCAGGATGCGGTGTACGCCGTGGAGCGCGCGGTGTTGGCGATTGCACTGCCCGCCCGCGACTAGTGCATAATGGTGCGCATGCTTGAATTCCTGAAGAAAATTTTCTTTGCCCTGCTGCCCCACCTGCAGGAGGCGGCGGAGGACATGCTCAACGAGGCGGCCTCCTCTAAGGGCTCCGACGGCTCGCACGAATCGAAGGGCGAGGAACGCCGCGCGTCCTCGCAGACTTCGCCCAAGCCGAGCGCCCCGAAGCCTTCCTCGGCAAAGACCAGCGCGCCCAAGCCGTCCGCACCGGCTGCGACCGTCGCATCCGACGGTTCGGATTACCCGGGCGATTACCGCGACATGATTAACTTTGAGTACTCGCCCTCCCTGGACGGCGACGCCGACCCGGGTGAAATCGTGTGGACGTGGGTTCCCTTCGAGGAGGACCACTCGCAGGGTAAGGACCGCCCGGTGATCCTGGTGGGTCGTGACGGTGAGTACCTGCTGGCGCTGATGATGACCAGCAAGGATCACAATAACCGTGAGCACGCCGATTCGAACTACCTTGATATTGGTTCGGGTCCGTGGGATCCGCAGGGCCGTGCCTCTGAGGTGAAGCTGAACCGTGTGATTCGTGTTCGCCCGGATGCGATGCGCCGTGAGGGTGCGATTATGCCGGAGGATACGTTCCGCCTGATTGAGCGTGCGTGGACTCGCCATAACGGCTAACGCCCTGTGCCGGTAGTTTCACCGGCGACTGGTGCCGGTAATCTGCGCCGGATGTGGAGGCTGCGTGTAGCGGTTTTCACAGTATTTTTCTCTCCGCGGGGGTCTGTTGTGGAGGCTGTTCATCTGGTATTATGTGTGGTTGAGTGTCCGATGGTCATCGGGCACTGCTGGCCGGTTGCCATAGGCATCCCCACGCCGCTCAGTCGATGATCGGCCAGCGTCGCCCTCACCGACCAATAAGACAAAACAGAAAGTTTAATTGTGGCTAACATTAAGTCTCAGAAGAAGCGTATCCTCACCAACGAGAAGGCTCGCCTGCGTAACAACGCTGTAAAGTCCGAGCTGAAGACCGCGACCCGCAAGGTCAAGGCTGCTGTTGAGGCACAGAACCAGGAAGCTGCTGTTGAGGCTCTGCGTTTTGTGAACCGTAAGCTGGACAAGGCTGTTTCCAAGGGTGTTCTGCACAAGAAGACCGCTGCAAACAAGAAGTCCGGTCTTGCTGCGCTGGTAAACAAGGCTTTCTAAAACTTGCGGGGTGCGTGAGTACCTCTCTGGTTTAAGGGCAGAGACCCCCTGTGTTCCCCCTCCTCTAAGGGGAACGCAGGGGGTCTCTTTTTCGTGTACACTTGGGGTTAAGGAGTTAAACGACCCCTCTGAAACCCTGAGCCTCACCTATTGGTGCGGCAATAATGCTCGGGCGGCCGCGGCTTTTGTGCTTCGGTCTAGAAGACCTCGGGGGCACCACCGGTTAACTCCTTATAACTTTTGTGAAAGGCATCCTGCTAAGTGGCAGGGTGCCTTTTGCTATGCCCGCACGCTGTGGTTTTATGACGCACAGATTCGGGGAGGCGCCCGCCCGGTGACGAAACCGCTTGCGGGTCGCGGAAGAGCCCGTATAGTGGGAACTATCGGCGGTACTGCACACCACCCGCGCCCTAGCAATAGTGCCGTACAGACGGCACCGGGGGACTGAACACCGCCGATACACACCACACAACCACCGACCACGAGCTAAGGACAACGATGAGCCAGCCGAACTTCCCGCCCGCCCGACTTTTTGACGCTTTCGCCAAGCCCGCCTCCACAGAACAGCCCGCGAAGAAGGGACTGCTCGGCAAGCTGGGCCTGGGCGAATCCTCCGAGGAGGACAACTACACGACCGTCATGCTGGTCGGCTTCAACTCCGCGAAGGAACCCCCGGGCAACGGCGAGGACGCCCTCGACGTGATTCACCGCGCGTTCGACCCGTGCGATGAGAGCCCCGGCTTCGACATGGACGACTTCTACGACTACGGTTCCGTCGCCCCGCAGCTACAGAACAGCGACGACTCCGAATCCACGGTCCTGGTGTGGCCCAAGATGTTCTACAACATGGTCACCATCCCGGAACGTCGCCTGCGCCTGCTCGTGGTGACCGGCCCCGCCCCCAGCCTGTGCATGCGGCGGTTCATGACCCGCTTCTTTAAGTACGTGAAGAAACTCCACGTGGATCACGCCATCTTTGTTGAGACCTTCGAAGATCAGGTGGCGCACACCCGTCCGTACCCGTACACGCTGACCACTCACGACGAGAAGCTGGCGGCAATCCCCGGTATTCTGCACGAGTATTTCACCGGTTCTACCTCGGTGACGATGGCGATGTCTGCGCTCGCCGCCGAGCACGGCCTGCCCTCATCGGTCATGCTGCGTATGAGCATCCCGGGGTATCTGAGCTTTGACCAGCAGAACCCGCGCGCGGTTGTGAGCCTGATCGAGGCGCTGGAGGTCATCCTCGGTATCAAGGTCGAGTCTGAGGAGTACGACCGCCTGCGTACCCACGCTGATGAGTGGGAGGCGGAGCTCGCCGAAGAAATGGCGAAGGACTACGAGAAGGTTGAGCTAGTGCGTGAGATTGAGCAGAAGATGGATTCGACTCTGCGCACTGTCTCCGGCGAGGTGATTGCCGAGGATATTGAGGGCTACCTGGATTCCCTCAGCGGCGCATCCGAGGCCGAAAACCCGGCAGACGGTGGTGCGGGAGTCGCGGAGGATTCTTCGGAACGCTAGGTCTGTTCGCGCATCGGCCGCGGGTATGGGAAAATGATAGGTAACTATGCCCATACCCGCAGCCAGCATCTCGAAAGGATGATGTGATTGGCACCCATGTCGAAGAACCCGCCCGTTCCGGCGGCGACCGACCCCGCGATTATTCGCAACTTCTGCATTATCGCCCACATTGACCACGGTAAGTCCACCCTCGCGGACCGCATGCTGCAGGCCACCGGCGTGGTTGCCCCGCGCGATATGAAGGCGCAGTACCTGGACCGCATGGACATTGAGCGTGAGCGCGGCATCACCATTAAGTCTCAGGCCGTGCGCATGCCCTGGGATGTTGACGGCACCTCCTACGCGCTGAACATGATTGACACCCCCGGCCACGTGGACTTCACCTACGAGGTTTCCCGCTCCCTGGCCGCGTGTGAGGGTGCGCTTCTGCTCGTGGACGCCGCCCAGGGTATTGAGGCTCAGACCCTGGCTAACCTGTACCTGGCGATGGAGAACGATCTGACCATCATCCCGGTGCTGAACAAGATTGACCTGCCCGCAGCTCAGCCGGATAAGTACGCTGAGGAGCTGGCGAACCTGATTGGTTGCGAGCCGGACGAGGTTCTGCGCGTATCGGGTAAGACCGGTGAGGGCGTTGAGGCTCTGCTGGACCGCATTGTGGAGGCGATTCCCGCCCCGCAGGGTGATGCATCCGCCCCGGCGCGTGCCATGATTTTTGACTCGGTGTACGACTCGTACCGCGGTGTGGTCACCTACGTACGTGTTGTGGACGGTAGCCTGCAGCCGCGTCAGAAGATTAAGATGATGTCCACCGGCGCTGAGCATGACCTGCTCGAAATCGGCGTGATTTCCCCTGAGCCCGTGCCGTCGAAGGGTCTAGGCGTGGGCGAGGTGGGTTACCTCATTACCGGTGTGAAGGACGTCCGTCAGTCCCGTGTGGGTGATACCGTTACTTCCGCCGCGAAGCCCGCCGAACAGTCCCTGGGCGGTTACGAGGACCCCAAGCCGATGGTGTTCTCTGGCCTGTTCCCGATTGACGGTTCGGACTACCCGGCGCTGCGTGACGCGCTGGATAAGCTGAAGCTCAACGACGCCGCGCTGATTTACGAGCCGGAAACTTCTGCCGCTCTGGGCTTCGGTTTCCGCTGTGGCTTCCTGGGTCTGCTGCACCTGGAGATTGTGCGTGAGCGCCTGGAACGCGAGTTCAACCTGGACCTGATTTCGACCGCACCGAACGTTATTTACGACGTGGTGGATGAGGCCGGCAACGCTAAGCGCGTGACCAACCCGAGCGAATTCCCCGAGGGCAAGGTCGCGACCATCCGCGAGCCCATGGTGGCGTGTACGATTATTGCCCCGAGCGAGTACATTGGCGCGATCATGGAGCTGTGCCAGTCTCGCCGCGGCCAGATGGGCGGCATGGATTACCTCTCCAAGGACCGCGTGGAGATGCGCTACCGCCTGCCCCTGGCGGAGATTGTGTTCGACTTCTTCGATCAGCTGAAGTCCCGCACCCGCGGTTACGCGTCGCTGGACTGGAAGTTCGACGGCGAGGAAGAAGCCGACCTGGTGAAGGTCGACATCCTGCTGCAGGGTGAGAAGGTGGATGCGTTCAGCGCCATTACTCACCGCGATAAGGCGTACTCGTACGGCCTGATGATGACCTCGAAGCTGCGTGAGCTGATTCCTCGCCAGCAGTTTGAGGTGCCGATTCAGGCGGCTATCGGTTCGCGTATTATTGCCCGCGAGAACATCCGCGCGATGCGTAAGGACGTTCTGTCGAAGTGTTACGGTGGCGATATTTCGCGTAAGCGTAAGCTGCTGGAGAAGCAGAAGGAAGGCAAGAAGCGCATGAAGATGGTTGGTCGCGTGGAAGTCCCGCAGGAGGCCTTCATTGCGGCACTGTCTTCGGGCGAGGAGAAGGAAAAGAAGAAGTAGCCTTCGCCGCTTCGTAGCTTTTCCGGCTGTGTGCCGACCTGTTTGTGTGGAGAACCCGGCTGGTGCCTCGTGTACCGCCGGGTTCTCTGCACGCTGTCTGTTTGCCACCCGCCCGTTGATGCGCCCCGCCCGCTGATGCTACCCGCGTAGCCGTATGCGCGGTGCCCATATTTGATCCCCCCGACCTCTACACCTAGTTCCAGGAGGCAGAATGCCCGCCCAGCCCACCGGCGCCCCCGCACCCCGCGACGGGCGCATCCCCGCCACCAGCGCGGCAGGATGCGAAAACCGCGACTTCAGCCTCTACGTACACATCCCCTTCTGCTCCGTACGCTGCGGCTACTGCGACTTCAACACCTACGCCACCGAAGACTTCGGCGACGGCATCGGCCTCGGCACCTACGCCGACGACGCCATCGCAGAAATCCTCTTCGCCGCCCGCACCCTCGAAGCATCCGGCGTCGCAAAACGCCCCATGCACACCGTCTTCTTCGGAGGCGGCACCCCCACCAAACTGCCCGCCCGCGACCTCGTACGCATCCTGCAGGCAGCCATTGACGTCTTCGGCCTCGTCGAAGGCGCAGAAGTCACCACCGAAGCGAACCCCGACTCCGTGACCCGCGAAGACCTGCAGACCCTCAAGGAAGGCGGCTTCACCCGCGTCTCCTTCGGCATGCAGTCCGTCGTGCCCGAGGTGCTACAGGTACTCGACCGCACCCACACGCCGTCGAACGTACCGAAGGTCGTCGCCTGGGCTAAGGAGGTCGGCCTGCAGGTATCCGTGGACCTCATCTACGGTTCGCCGGGGGAGAGCCTGCACCAGTGGGAGCAAAGCGTTCGCGCCGCAATCTCCTACGAGCCCGACCACATTTCCGCGTACTCGCTGATCGTGGAGGACGGCACCAAGCTCGCCGCGCAGATTCGCCGCGGCGAGTACACCATGCCCGACGAAGACCTCATGGCGGACATGTACCTGCTCGCCGAGGAGCTCCTCACCGAAGCCGGCTACAACTGGTACGAGGTGTCCAACTACTCGCGTAGCGAGGACACCCGCAGTGACCACAACCTCGCCTACTGGCGCAACCAGGACTGGTGGGGCATCGGCCCCGGCGCGCACTCGCACGTGAACGGTACCCGCTGGTGGAACGTGAAGCACCCGGTGCCGTACGCGCAGAAGGTGCGTGCGGGGGAGTCCCCGGCGGCGGCACGCGAGGTGCTGGACACCGCCACTCGTGCTTTTGAGACGATTATGCTCATGATCCGTGTGCGTGAGGGCTTGGCGATGCGCGAGCTGCTCGCCGTGCACGATGAGGTGCAGCTGGGTGCCTCCCTGCGCTGGCTCGTCTCCCAGGGGCTCATCGAACCGGATGCGCTCACCGCCTCCGCCGAGCCCGACCCGGATGCGCACGTGCGCCTCACCCTCAAGGGTCGCCTGCTCGGTGACGCCGTGACGCGCGAGCTACTGCCGGAGGTCTCGGAGGCCGCCGAAGACTAAACGCTCGGGGAAGGAGGCGCCCGCCCCTCTGACACCTACCCCGGACGCCGGGGGAGGCGGCCTCGTTTCGCCGAACCCACGTGCCGCCGGGTGTGCCAGAAGAGAGACGCGTGGGGTGAGGAAGGGCTACCTGCCCGCGTATTCGCTGAGTTACACCGGGCCGCGCGAATGTTGCGAGAAAAAATTTAAAATTTTTTCTGAGGGATTTTTGGCCGCGTATCGGTGGGCTTTGGTGTGGAATCTTTGGGTTTGATTCGGAAATTTTCGCTGGACTAGCTCAAAGGTATGTGGGTTTTTAGTGGGTTTTCGTGAGGTGCCGATCACCGGGTTTTGGAAGCCGCCGCAAAGGCCTAAAAACTTTCTCCAAAGAGCGTTTCTCAAGTTGTGGTTGAAGGTTAGGCTGTGCCATAATAGTTCACGGCAGGACGGTATATGTCTAACAGCGTGTTCTCGTCTTTGCTGAAGTTGAGTGAATACGGTTGTGGGCTCCTGGCAACAGGGGCCCACGATCGTTTAACAACGATTTCCAGCGGGGTCGTTTAGTGCCCTTACGTGCCTCTCCCGGATTCGCGATAGCCTCCGCCGGTTCGCGGGCGGCACGAAACTGACTTAATGGCCCAACGTGCAGACTCGATGGGGGAGCTGACTCGAGAGGCGAGCCGACGGGCACCGAAGACGCAGACTTAAACGATAGGGGCCCGCACCGAGTGGTGCGGGCCCCTTAAGTATTCAAATTAAGTATTCAAAATGCGGTGCGGCGTTCGTGAACGCAACCGGTTCGGCGTTAGTCGCCAGACCTGGCGCTTTAACCTAGTTGCTCTTCACCACGCGGTCGAGCAGGCGCGGGTTCACGCGGTAGCTGTACGGCTCACCGCGATTAACCTCAATGCCGGCGCGTACCGAAGCAATCGCCATGAACAGCCACACGAGCATCCCCAGCACCAGGGCAATGTTACCCAGGCCGGGCACAAAGCCCAGGATGAAGCAGACAACAATCAGCAGAGAGGGCACGAGGGTGAAGTTCATGGCCTCGAAAGCTTCCTGCTCAGCGAAGGGTGCGTTACGGCGGCTCACGTAGAACACCGCGGCGGAGGGAAGAATGCCGAGAATCCCCCCGAAATGCGCGAGAGTCGCGCGGTTACGGTCCTGAATCACGCTAATCTTGCGGGTTTTCTGAGGCCCGGTGGTCGGGCGTGCGTCGTTAGTCACGAAAATCCTGGTTCAATCGAAGTATCTTGTGGTGGTCACCGTCGAACGGCGAATCCGCCCGAATGGGGCGAACCGTGTGGGTGGTGACGGCCCTTGAGTGTAGTGAAGCACCGCCGCGGCTCAATGGAGCGGCCGCATCGGTGCTCCACCATTGTACCGCCTCAAGCCAGCCCCGCCGGCGGTTAATGCGCTGGATTGCAAGGTTCTGAGCAAACTCACATCCGCACAGCGCGGTTACGCGCCGGGCTCGGTGAGAAAGTCGATGAGCGACTCCACCGGCCCCAGCAGGGTCGGGTCCAAATCGGCGTAGGAATCCACCCGCGAAAGAATGTGCTTCCAGGCCTGCGCCACATCCGCCTGCGTCTCGTGCGGCTGGCCCAGGCGGCGCAGCGTGCCCTTCTTGAAGTCCTCGCCGCGCGGCACCTGCGGCCAGGCCTTCAGGCCCAGAACCGAGGGCTTGACCGCCTGCCAAATATCGATGAACGGGTGGCCCACAATCTTCACGTGCCCCGCCGCACCCGGCACGGCCAGCGCCTCCGCGACGATGCGCTGTTCCTTCGTGCCCTCAATGAGGTGATCCACCAGGATGCCCAGGCGGCGGCCCGGGCCCGGGGCAAACTCGCGCACCGCGCCGGCCAGGTCGTCCACACCGTGCAGCGGCTCCACCACGATGCCCTCAACGCGCAGGTCGTGGCCCCAAACCTTCTCCACCAGCTCGGCATCGTGCAGACCCTCAACCCAGATGCGGGAGGCACGCGCAACCCGTGCGGGGGCGTTCTTCACGGCGATGGAACCCGAACGAGAAATCGTGCGCTTGGGCGCCTTCGCCGGTGCCGGAGCGATGATTTCAACGGGCTCACCCTCAATCAGGTAGCCGGTGCCGAGCGGGTAATTCTTCACGCGACCTTTGGCGTCCTCCAGACCGAAGAAGATAGCACCGCCGATGCGTTCGGCGCGCACCACCTCGCCCACCCAGCCGTCCACGCTCTCGATGAGCAAGCCTCGCTGCAGGGGAACCTTGCGGGCGGGCGGGACCTTGCGGCTCAGGCGGTCTGCGTTCAGATCCTGTGCGCCCCAGCCGTAGGGGGAGTGGTGGGTACTCAAGGTATTCTCCTTCGGATGGTGCGGACACGACCGGTTAGGTGGGCGGGAAGACGGCGCCGGATGCGCAGCACAGCGCCGCGCCCAATAACCGCCGCCGGGCCGCAGGCACGCCGCGGATTAAGCGGATAGCGGGAGCGGCCCCTTTCAGCCTAGCCATTGTATCGGCTCGCGTACACTATCCCATAGAATTGATACGACTGTGGTGGCGGCGCACTCATCGAGCGCCGTCACCATCTTGAGAGGAACAGGAACACAGACACATGAGCCACTACGAGACTCTCGGCGTATCGAACGACGCCAGCCCCGAAGAAATCAAGAAGGCCTACCGCAAGAAGGCGCGCCAGCTCCACCCCGACGTGAACCCCTCCGAGGACGCTGCCGAAGAGTTCAAGCGCGTCACCCTCGCCTACGAGGTGCTCTCCGACCCCGAAAAGCGCCGCAACTATGACACCACCGGCGACGAACAGGGCCGCGCAGGCTACCCCGGAGGCGGCGGCTACCCTGGCGGCGGATTCAGCGGCTTCGGCGGTTTTGAGGACCTGCTGAACATGTTCACCGGCGGCGGCGCGGGCGCACGCGGCCCCGCATCCCGCGTGCGTCAGGGCCAGGACGACCTGATTACCGTCTCCATCAGCCTTCAGGACGCCGTGTTCGGCGTCGAGAAGACCATCGAGCGCCGCTCCGCCGTGACCTGCAAGTCCTGCAACGGCGAAGGTACCGCCGAGGGCACCCAGCCCGAAACCTGCACCACCTGCGCCGGCCACGGCTACATGCAGCGCCGCGTACAGTCCATCCTCGGCACCGTCATGCAGCAGGTCGAATGTCCCGACTGCCACGGCTACGGCACCGTCATCAAGACCCCCTGCCCCGAATGTCACGGCCAGGGCCGCGTGCGCGAAGACGTGCCGCTGACCTTCACGATTCCCGCCGGCGTGCACGACCAGGCACGCATCCGCCTGCGCGGCAAGGGCGAGGCCGGCCTGCACGGTGGCCCCAACGGCGACCTGTACGTCGACCTGAACGTCAAGCGCGACAAGTACTTCAGCCGCGAGGGCGACAACCTGGTCACCACCGTGAACATCCCCATGGCCGCGGCGGCACTGGGCACCGTCATTCCTCTGAAGACCTTCGACGGCGACCAGGAAGTCAGCATCCCCGCCGGCACCCAGAGCGGCGACACGATTACCCTCAACGGCCTGGGCGCAACCGTGCTCGGCACCGAACGCCGTGGCGACCTGCTCGTGCGCGTTCAGGTGACGACCCCGACCGACCTGACCGAGGAACAGCGCGAGCTGCTGCGCCAGTTCGCGGCCCTGCGCAACGAGCCGCTGAACGAAGGCTCGCAGGTCAAGCAGCGCGGTGGCCTGTTCTCCCGCCTGAAGGATCAGTTCAAGTAAATCTCTGTAGCGGATGCGGTACCCGCCGGGCCTTTCCGGTGGGCGCCGCATCCGCCGCGTTTACGCGGAGCCGGCCCCGAGACGGCGACCGCGCCTCGCAGCCGCGTCGAACCGCACCTCCCGCACGAAGCACCGCCCGAACCCAAGGAGCACCATGAGCGCCCCCATCTTCTACATCAGCGCCGAAGAGTACGAGACCCTCACCCCCGGCGCATCCTTCGAGCTGGACGGCCCCGAGGGCAAGCACGCCCTCGTCAAGCGCATGGAAGTGGGGGAGAGCATCGACCTGGGTGACGGCACCGGCCGCCGAGCCGTGGGCACCGTGCACTCTCTGACCGACCGCGGTGTCATCGTGCGCGTGGAGCAGCTCCGCGAAGAACGCACCAGCCCGCGCATCTACCTGGTGCAGGCGCTCGCGAAGGACGGTCGCGACCTGCTCGCCATTGAGACCGCCACCGAGCTGGGCGTGTACGGCGTGCTGCCGTGGAGCGCGGACCGTTCGATTGTGCGCTGGAAGGGAGAACGCGCCGCCAAGGCGCACACCAAGTGGCAGAACACGGTGACCGCCGCGGCGAAGCAGTCGCGCCGCGCGCTCATTCCCGAGGTGTACGACCTGTACAGCACCACCGACTTGGTGGAGCTTATCGAGGAGGTCACCGGGCAGGGTTCTGCTGTGTTCATCCTGCACGAGCAGGCGACCGAACGCCTGAGCGCTCAGGCCGCCAAGCTTGCGGGCGGGGAGAACCTGCCCGAAGAAATCTACCTGCTCGTCGGCCCCGAGGGCGGCATCAGCGACCGCGAGGTGCAGCTCCTCACCGAGACCGGCGCACACCTGGCGCTGCTGGGCGACGAGGTGTTGCGTTCCTCCACCGCCGGGTCCGCCGCCATGTGCACCCTGAACGTGGTGCTGGGCCGCTGGTAGAGCGCCGCCGCTAAACCCGGCCGGGGCGTGACGCATCACGCACATCTATACTTGTAAATACATCACTAGCCAAGGAGCCCATATGACTACCTCCCGACCGCTGTCGACCGCACGCACCGTATCCTTCAAGAGCGCCGCAGAGATGATTGCGGTGCTCGGCCCGCAGGACGCGCATCTGGCAATTATCGAGGACTACTTCGAGCAGATTAGCCTGCGCCCCAAGGACCTGGACGTGCTCATCACCGGCCCCTCCGAGGCCGTCAACACCGCCGCAAAGCTGCTGAACGAGCTGCGCGTGCTCTCCAGCCACGACACGCAGATTACCGTTCAGGTGATCCACCGCCTCATGGGCATGCTCGGTGACGAACTGAGCAACCCGGCGCACTCGCTGTCTACGAGCATCCTGTCCACCCGCGGCACCACGATTCGCCCCAAGACCATTAACCAGAAGAAGTACGTGGACGCCATCGACTCGAACACCGTGATCTTCGGTATCGGCCCGGCGGGTACCGGTAAGACCTACCTCGCCATGGCGAAGGCTGTGCAGGCGCTGCAGAGCCACGAGGTGAACCGCATTATCCTCACCCGCCCCGCCGTGGAGGCCGGCGAGCGTCTGGGCTTCCTGCCCGGCACCCTCAACGAGAAGATTGACCCGTACCTGCGCCCGCTCTACGACGCGCTGCACGACATGCTCGAGCCCGAAACCATCCCCAAGCTCATGGAGGCGGGCACCATTGAGGTCGCACCGCTAGCGTACATGCGCGGCCGCACCCTCAACGACGCGTTCATCATCCTCGACGAGGCGCAGAACACCACCGCCGAGCAGATGAAGATGTTCCTGACCCGCCTGGGCTTCGGCTCGAAGATGGTCATTACCGGCGATATCACCCAGGTTGACCTGCCCGGTGGCGCCGCCTCCGGCCTGAAGCAGGTGCGCAACATTCTGCAGGGCGTGGAGGATATTCACTTCAGCATCCTGGAATCCTCCGACGTGGTGCGCCACACCCTGGTCTCGAACATTGTCTCCGCCTACGACCAGTGGGGCGAGGACCAGAAGGCCATGGAACGCAAGCGTAACCGCAAGGTCAAGCGCGCCACCATCGAGGCCGCGGCCGAGAAGCTTCTGGACCGCGCGGGCATCAACGGCGGCTCCGAAAAGAACGCCGAGAAGGGCCAGGCCGACGCCGACAACGCACAGACCACCCCGGAAGGACGCTAAACGGTGGCAGAGATTGAATTCGACTGCGAAGAGCCCGCAACCGGTGCTGACCCGGCAACCGACGCGTTCGTCCGCGAATCCTTCGAGGCGGTAGACACCGAGGTGCTCACCCGCCTCGTCGAGCACGCTTTCAAGCGCATGCACCTTGCCGATGACACCTACCTGTCCATCGCCATCGTGAATGAAGACGAAATGGAACGCGTGCACATCGAGTGGATGGACCTGCCCGGCCCCACCGACGTGATGAGCTTCCCCATGGACGAGCTGGAACCGGGAACCCCCGAAAACCCCTCCAGTGGCATGCTCGGCGACATCATCCTCTGCCCGCCCGTTGCCTCACGTCAGGGCGCGGACGCGGGCCACAGCACCCTGGATGAGCTGTGCCTGCTCACCACCCACGGTATTCTGCACTGCCTCGGCTACGACCACGGAACCGCCGAAGAGGAAGCCGAAATGTTCGGTATTCAGCGTTCGATTCTCGAAGAGTTCCTGGGCCGACCCGCACCGGTCGAGACCCGACACTAGGGGAGCGGCATGGGTATTTTCATCTCGATTCTGCTGGCTGTCGTGGCGCTCGGCTTCACGGTGGTGGCCGCAATTGCCGAAACCGCTTTCACGTACCTGCCACACAACGAGGCGGAAGAAGCCGTGGAGGCGCATCCCGGCACGCTCGGCGCACACGTTCTGCAGCGCACCCTCGACGGTGACTCCGAGGTGTACACGCACCCGCTGCGACTGACCCGCCTCATCGCGGCGGCGGCCGCGGTGCTAGCAACCATGACTTTCTGGCTGGAGCTCGTGGACGTTCAGGTCCTCGCGGCGTTCCTGACCCTCGTGCTGGTTGCCTTCGTCGGCTACCCGGTGCTACACGTGCTGGCGCGCTCCGCGGGGCGCAACCGCCCGGTTTCGTCGATTCGCGTGCTGGCCCGCCCGGTGCATTACCTGTCGAAGCTGCTGACCCCCGTGACCGGCCTGCTCGATCACCTCGCGACGCGCATCGCCCCGGCCCGCGAGGCAGAGGCCCCCGCTGGCGTGTTCGAGGAAGAGGAGCTACGCGAGTTCTTGGAGCGAGCCTCCGACGCCGAGACCATCGAGGACGACGAGGCGCAGATGGTGCAGTCCGTGTTCGAGATGGACGACCTGCGCATCCGCTCGCTCATGGTGCCCCGCACCGATATGCTCACCGTGGGTCGCGACGTGCCGCTGCGCGAGGCGCTGAGCCTGTTCCTGCGTTCGGGCTACTCCCGCATGCCGGTGATTGGCGATTCGAGCGATGAGATTCTGGGCGTGCTCTACCTCAAGGATTCGATGCGCGCCTACATTCTGCACTCCGAGGCCCCCGAGGGTACCCCCATGCCGACCCTGGTGGAGGTCATGCGCCCGGCCCGATTCGAACCCGAGACGAAGCGCGCCATGGACCTGTTGCGCGATATGCAGCGCGAGTCCACGCACGTGGCGATTGTGGTTGATGAGTACGGCGGAACCGCCGGTCTGGTTACTCTGGAGGACCTGATTGAGGAGCTGGTCGGCGATATCTCTGACGAGTACGACCACGAGCGCCCCGAGTACACGCTGAACGATGACGGCACGTTCCGTCTGTCGGCTCGTCTGGGTATTGATGAGCTCGGCGAGATTTTCGGTATCGACCTGGAGGATGAGGACGTCGACACGGTCGGCGGCCTGCTCGCCAAGCACCTGGGTATGGTACCGATTGTTGGTTCTGAGATTGAGATTGACGGCATTCATATTCGTGCGATTGGTTCGTCGGGCCGCCGCCACCAGGTGGATATGCTGCAGGCCTGGTACGAGCCGCCTCGTGATGAGCAGGAGAACGCTGAGGGTTCCTCAGAGGCTCATTCTGCTGAGGTTGCTGACCTTCTCACCGTGGATACCGAGCCGCCCGCTGTGGCTGAGCCGCATGCGCATCCGGATCTTCCGGGAGATATTGCAGAGGCTGAACCGGCAACCGATCAGCACGGCAACCGCTAGATATCGAACATAGACGCCGCAATTTCCCTAACACACTTTGAGCCAGCCGCCCCGCCCCGGAAGGCGCAGGCAGATGAGGCTGGCACCCCATACACCCCGCACGGGGTTTGACAAGGAGAAACACAATGGACCAGGAGTACACCCCGCTCGATTTGAGCGCTCTGGACTTGAGCACCCCGCTGCCGACCTACCCGGCGGATTTCCGTTCGGGTTTCGCGTCGCTGGTGGGCCGCCCGAATGCGGGTAAGTCTACTCTGACGAACGCTATGGTCGGTCAGAAGGTGGCTATCACCTCGAACCGTCCGCAGACGACCCGCCACACGATCCGCGGTATTGTGCACAAGGACGAGTACCAGCTGATTCTGGTGGACACCCCGGGTATTCACCGCCCCCGCACTCTGCTGGGTGAGCGCCTGAACGACCTGGTGGCCGGCACCCTCTCGCAGGTGGATGTGCTGGGCTTCTGCATTCCGGCAAACGAGAAGATCGGCCCGGGTGACCGCTACATTGCCTCGCAGCTGGTGGCTTCGAGCAACAAGCCGGTCGTCGCGATTGTGACCAAGGCCGATACCGTGAACTCCGACGAGCTGCGCGAACAGCTGCTGGCCGTCGAGGCCCTCGGCGAGGAGGTCATGAGCGCCGAGCGTGCCCAGCGCGCGAAGCGTGCGGCCCACCGCGCCCAGAAGAAGGGCGGCAAGGGCGGTAAGAACGACTCGACCCCCTTCGCGAAGGGTTCCGGCCCGGCAGCACAGCGCCGCGCCGGCGAAATCTCCGAGCCGATGCCCGTAGACGGCAAGGGCGGCTGGGCGGCCATCATCCCGGTGTCCGCGATTCAGCACTTCCAGGTGGATGCGGTCGCCGACCTGCTCTCGCAGTACGTTCCGCTCTCCCCGCCGCTGTACCCGGAGGGTGAGCTGACCGATGAGCCCGAGGCAACCCTCATCGCGGAGCTGGTGCGTGAGGCTGCCCTGGAGGGTGCGCGTGAGGAGTTGCCCCACTCGATTGCCGTGACCGTTGAGGAGATGGAATTCCGTGAGGGCCGCCCGGCGGATAACCCGCTGCTGGACGTGCACGTGAACCTGTACGTGGAGCGCGAGTCGCAGAAGTACATCATCATCGGTAAGGGCGGCTCGAACCTGCGCAAGATTGGTACGAAGGCCCGCGAGCAGATTGAGGCAATGCTCGGCACCCGCGTGTACCTGAACATCCACGTGAAGGTTGCTAAGGAGTGGCAGTCTGACCCCCGCGCCCTGAACCGTCTGGGCTTCTAGGCCAGCCGCCCGAGAGGGGGTCGGTCACCCGGAGAACGCCGCCTAGTCCGCGTCTTTCGGGTGACGTGCGCCCCTTTTCTTTTCGGCGCTCATAGCGAAGAATGTTACTCTGAGAAAATACTTGCTCACCGGCAGAAAGAGAATAGGTATGCCCCAGGCACCTCGCCTACGAAGCACCGGGCGCCATATGCGCACCTCGGTGATGACCTCGAAACGTAATCGCTGGATTGCCCTGCTGACGGCCTGCATGCTCGTCATCGTTGTTGGTTTCGGCGGCGTATTCGCCCTGCGTATGCGCAACAACCTGCACACGCAGGAGCTGAACATCAGTAACTATAAGGACGGCCTGGAGAACGGCGCGCTGGACATCCTCATCATCGGCTCCGACACCCGCAAAGGCAATAACGGGGCCTACGGTGACGAGGAGGACCGCAATTCTGAGGCTCGCGCGGACGTCATGATGCTCCTGCAGATCAGCAAGGACCGCAAGAACGTGAACGTGCTGTCCTTCCCCCGCGACCTGATGGTTTCGGTACCGCAGTGCACCGACCCGGATAACGGCACCGTCTACCCGGCCGAGGATAACGTTCAGATCAACGAGTCGCTCTCTCGCGGCGGTGCGGGCTGCACCGTGGCGACCATTAGCAAGCTGACCGGTGTGAACATCGACCACTTTATGCTGGTCGACTTCAACGCCGTGAAGGAGTTGTCGAAGGTTGTTGGCGGCGTTCAGGTTTGTGTGGACGCTCCGATTGATGACGAGTACAGCGGCCTGAAGCTTCCCGCGGGTACTTCCACCGTTGAGGGTGAGCAGGCTCTTGCGTTCCTGCGTAGCCGTCACGGCTTCTCGGATGGTTCCGATATCGGTCGTATTCAGGCTCAGCAGGGCTTTATGGCCTCGCTGCTGCGCAAGGTCAAGAGCGAAGGAACCCTGTCGAACCCGGGCCGCCTGGCAAGTATCGCCGAGGCGATTACCCAGAACGTGACCGTTGACAAGGGCCTGGGCAATATCGGCACCCTGATTGGTGTGGGCGCAACCCTCGGTGGCGTGGACCTGTCGAACGTGGTGTTTGCGACCGTGCCGACCGAGCCGTGGACCCAGGACTCGAACCGACTGCAGGTTTCCGAAGCGGCCAATAATGTCTTCCAGCGTCTGCGCGATGACAAGTCGCTGAAGGAAGAGGAAAAGCCCGCAGAAGCAGCCCCGGCGGTTCAGCTGAATCGTGAGACCCCGGTGAGCGTGTACAACGCGACCGGCCTGGAGGGCCGTTCCGCCACGATCGCCTCGGTGATTGAGGGCTTGGGCTACACGAATGTTACTCCGGGTACTTCGGCTACTCCGACGAACTTCACCACGGTGTTCTACTCGACCGGTTACGAGGCTGAGGCTCAGGAGATTGCCGGCAAGCTGAACGTCACCCGCGTGGTGGCAACCGAAGAGGTTCAGGGCGTGTCGGTGACTATCGGTACTGACTTCCCCTCGGGCGAGGCTATGGAGAAGCAGGAGGCGGCCATCGCGGGTAACGCGAGCGGCCAGACCGCCGACCAGAACAAGTGCCAGACCGCCTTCGCCTTCTAGACACCCTACGGGGTTGTCTCCGGTGAGTGAAAGGGGGGCGCATCCGCCAATGCGGTGGGTGCGCCCCCCTTTCGTATGCCCGGGCGTATGACCGCGTGCGTGGCCGGGTGTATGACCGCGTGCAGGCGTAGTCGTCGACCTCGTGTTCTTCCAGATGATGGACGGGCCCGGCCGCGCCGGCGGTAATCTTTCGCGGGCTGTGATAGCGTGGAGGCATGACCACTTACGGTGAGAGCATGAGCGGCGCGCACCGCACCGCAGTAAACCTGCTGCTTATTCGCCGGAACGGGGCACGCTAGAATCTGCCGCGACCGTTCCGGCTTTTTGACGCGGCATCTCACCAGCATCGATACGATGCACCGCCTTGATGACGACGGCCCGGGACCCGATACCCGGGCACAGCACAGGCCCCGATGCGGGCTGCACGAGACGGACCAACCCACAGGAAATTCATCATGAAAAACCACCAGAAGCCCAGCCCCATGCCGGTACACAAGTACCGCCCCTTCCACGAGCAGATTGTTGTCGACCTTCCCGACCGCACCTGGCCGGACAAGGTCATGGAGAAGGCACCGCGCTGGTGCGCCGTGGACCTGCGCGACGGCAACCAGGCGCTGATTGACCCCATGGACACCGACCGCAAGCTGGCCATGTTCAAGCTGCTGGTCAAGATGGGCTACAAGGAGATCGAGGTGGGCTTCCCCTCCGCCTCGCAGACCGACTTCGACTTCGTGCGCACCCTCATCGAGGACGGCCACATTCCTTCGGACGTGACCATTCAGGTTCTGGTGCAGGCCCGCGAGCACCTGATTGCCCGCACCTTCGAGGCCATCGAGGGCGCACCGCAGGCCATCGTGCACTTCTACAACTCGACCTCCGTGCTGCAGCGCCGCGTGGTGTTCCACCAGGATCAGGAGGGCGTGCTCGACATCGCCCTGCAGGGTGCGCGCCTGTGCCGCAAGTACGAAGAGCAGATGATTTCCGATACGAAGATTATCTACGAGTACTCGCCCGAGTCCTTCACCGGCACCGAGCTGGAGTACGCGGCCCGCGTGGTCAACGCCGTGGCCGACGAGCTGGAGATTGGCCAGAACGGCCGCGAGCTGATCGTGAACCTGCCCGCAACCGTCGAGATGGCCACCCCGAACGTGTACGCCGACTCGGTGGAGTGGATGGACCGCAACCTGAACCACCGCGAGCACATCGTTCTCTCGCTGCACCCGCACAACGACCGCGGCACCGGCGTGGCCGCCGCCGAGCTGGGCTACCTGGCCGGCGCGGACCGCATCGAGGGCTGCCTGTTCGGTAACGGCGAGCGCACCGGTAACGTCGACCTGGTGACCCTGGGCCTGAACCTGTACACCCAGGGCATTGACCCGCAGATTGATTTCTCGGACATTGACGGTATCCGCAAGACCGTCGAGTACTGCAACCAGCTGAAGGTGCACGAGCGTTCCCCGTACGGCGGCGACCTGGTCTTCACCGCGTTCTCGGGTTCGCACCAGGACGCCATCAAGAAGGGCTTCGAGGCCCTGGAGCGCACCGCCGCCGAGGCCGGCAAGAGCGTGGACGAGGTTTACTGGGAGGTCCCGTACCTGCCGATCGACCCGCGCGATTTGGGCCGCACCTACGAGGCTATTATTCGCGTGAACTCGCAGTCCGGTAAGGGCGGCATGGCCTACCTGCTCAAGCAGGATCACGGCCTGGACCTGCCGCGCCGTGCGCAGGTGGAGTTCTCGAAGATTGTTCAGGCTCGCACCGACGCCGAGGGCGGCGAGATGACCAGCAAGAAGCTGTGGGATATCTTCGCGGACGAGTACCTGCCCGCCACCGATCCCGAGAAGCGCTGGGGTAAGTACCGCATCGAGTCGATCAACATTGATTCGGCCGATACCGGTGCGACCACCCTGCGCGTGGCCCTGAACATTAACGGTCACACCTACAACCGCACCGCATCGGGTACCGGCCCGGTGGATGCTCTGCAGAACATCCTCTCGGGCGAGGGCGTGGATATTCGCGTGATGGATTACTCCGAGCACACGATGTCTTCCTCCTCGACCGCGAACGCTGCCTGCTACGTTGAGGCCGCCGTGGATTCGCGCGTGCTGTGGGGTATTGGCGTGGATAACTCGACGACCCGTGCGGCTCTGAAGGCCATGATTTCGGCCGTGAACCGTGCGCTGCGCGACGCCTAAGCTACGCGGGTTTTCCGCGAGGGCGGGGGAGCGCATCCGGCGCGGATAGGCGCATTTGACTCGCTCGGCGGCGTTCCGCGGTGTGGACGGGGCGGTTTGCGGAGGTGATATATCACCCTCCGCGGACCGCCCCGTCGCCGTACCCCTGCTGTATCCTTGAAGGCGTGGAATGGATTCAAGCGATTATTTTGGGCTTCGTTCAGGGCCTGACAGAGTTTCTGCCGATTTCGTCATCGGCGCATCTGAACATTGTTGGCCAGATCCTGCCGGAGAAGGCCGACCCGGGTGCCGCGTTCACCGCGATCACCCAGCTGGGCACTGAGACCGCGGTTCTGATCTTCTTCTGGCGCGATATTGTGCGCATTGTGAAGGCGTGGTTTGGTGCTCTTGCCGGCCGCGTGCCGCGTAACGATCCGGACGCCCGCATGGGTTGGCTGATTATTATTGGCTCCCTGCCCATCGGCATTTTGGGTCTGCTGTTGGAAGACTACATTGACACCCAGTTCCGTAGCCTGTGGATTGTGGCGACCATGCTGATTGTGTTCGCCGTGTTCCTGGGTCTTGCGGACCGTTTCGGCCGCGAGCAGCGTGAGCTGAAGGATCTGACGTTCCGTCACGGCCTGCTGTACGGTTGCGCGCAGGCGCTGGCACTGATCCCGGGTGTTTCCCGTTCGGGCGGTACGATTACCGCGGGTCTGTTCATGGGTTACACCCGTGAGGCCGCGGCGCGTTACTCGTTCCTGCTGGCCATGCCCGCCGTGTTCATGTCCGGTCTGTACAAGACCTTCAAGGTGGTCACCGGCGAGGAGGCCACCGGCTTCTACGGTATTCCCTCGACCATCGTGGCTACTCTGGTTGCGTTTGTGGTGGGTTACCTGATGATTGGCTGGTTCCTGAAGTACGTGTCGTCGAAGTCCTACGGCATTTTCATTTGGTACCGCATTGCGCTCGGTATCCTGATTTTTGTGGGTCTGGGTACCGGCGTGCTGAACGCAACTTCTTCGGCGTTCTAAGGCTTTAGCCCTCAGCGTGATACGACATACCCGTCCGTGAGTTTCTCACGGGCGGGTATTCTTATTGGAGTAGATTTTTTGGCACCCGCATGCCTTGAGGTTGGGCGGCGGGTGTGGCGCGTCCACCGGTTGTGGGCGTTTTTACGGAAAGGAAACCCATGCGAGCTTGGGATGCCCCCGCCTCTGTGACTCTGCCCGGTCAGGCTACTCTGCCGCGTATTTTTGATACTTCTGCCGGTGAGATTGTTCAGGTTCAGGAGGACAAGGCGGCGAGCCTGTACGTTTGCGGTATCACCCCGTACGACGCAACGCATATGGGTCACGCCTCCACCTATGTGGCTTTTGACCTGCTGCACCGCGCCTGGCTGGATGCGGGCGTGCCGGTGACGTACGTGCAGAACGTGACCGATGTGGACGACCCGCTGCTTGAGCGTGCGACCGCGACGAACGTTGATTGGCGTGAGCTGGCGGAGGACCAGACCGAGCTGTTCCGCACCGACATGAAGGCGCTGAACGTGATTCCGCCGGCGCACTACGTGGGCGTTGTGGAGTCTATCGAGTGGCTGTTCCCGATTATTGAGGACCTGTACCGCCGCGGCCTGGCGTACCGCGTGCCCGGTTTCACGGACGAGCAGGGCGTTGAGCAGCCCGACGGTGACGTGTACCTGGACCTGCAGGCCGTGCGCGCGCTGCCGGCCAACGCCGAGGGCTACTCGTGGGCACCGGGCGAGGTGTCGCACCTGAGCCGCGACGAAATGCTGGAGATTTTTGCTGAGCGCGGCGGCGACCCGAACCGCCCCGGCAAGCGTGATGCGCTGGATCCGCTGCTGTGGCGCGTCAAGCGCGAGGGCGAGCCGAGCTGGGACGCCGGCGAGCTGGGCGCGGGCCGCCCGGGCTGGCACATCGAGTGCACCATGATTGCCCGCCAGTTCGTGGACGGTTCGCTGACCGTTCAGGCCGGCGGTAACGACCTGACCTTCCCGCACCACGACTTGGGCGCGGGCCACACCTGGGCCGTGTCTGACCGCCCGCACGCCAAGCACTACGCGCACACCGGCATGGTCGGTCTGGATGGCCACAAGATGAGCAAGTCCCGCGGCAACCTGGTGCTGGTTTCGCGCCTGCGCGCCGCCGGTGAGGACGCGAACGCGATTCGCCTGGCGATTATGGGTCAGCACTACCGTTCGGATTGGTTCTGGACCGACGAGCTGCTCGAGCACGCGAAGGCTCGCCTGGACACCTACCGTCACGCGGTGTCGGTGGCTGAAGGCCGCGAGGGTTCCGAAGGTGTCACCGATGAGGCAGCGGTTGAGCTGCTGGCCGCTATGCGTGAGGCGCTTGGCGAGGACCTGAACGCTCCGGCGGCACTGGCGGATGTGGATGCGTGGGCTGTGAAGGCTCTGGCGGACACCACCGTTGGCGGTGGCGCGCTGGTGCGTGACATCCTGGCGGCACGCCTGGGTGTGGTCCTCTAAACGGCTTCTATAGCAACGCCCGGCTAGGACGAGACAGCGCGGGGGAGCGGCGCTACGGCATACGGCCGTGGCACCGCCCCTCGCGCTTTTCTGTGTTCACTCCGTGCACGCCGTAACCTCCGGTAGAATGGGTAGAGATTTTTTGCTGGAAACGCTCTCCCCGCCGAGAGGACCCAGCCCGTCAGCACAGACCCACCCGAGGAGAACCACCCCGTGAGCAGCGGCACCCCCACCCCCACCGGCGCAATTAACCGCCGCGGCCCCTTCCGCCCCGGCGAGCGCGTCCAGATTACCGACGAACGCGGCCGCATCACCACCATCACCCTCGCCGAAGGCGCAGAATACCACTCCCACAAGGGCTTCCTCAAGCACGACGACCTCATCGGCGCACCCGAAGGCACCGTCATCGCCAACACCCACGGCATCCTCTACCAGGCGCTGCGCCCCCTCTACAAAGACTTCGTGCTCTCCATGCCGCGCGGCGCGGCCGTCGTCTACCCCAAGGACGCCGCCCAGATCATCGTCAAGGCAGACATCTTCCCCGGCGCGCGCGTCGTCGAGGCCGGCGTTGGTTCCGGTGCGCTGTCCATCGCCCTGCTGCGTGCGGTCGGCGACTACGGATGCGTGCACTCCTTCGAACGTCGTGAAGAGTTCGCCGAGGTTGCCCGCGGCAACATTGAAACCATGTTCGGTGGCCCCCACCCGGCGTGGAAGCTGAGCATCGGCGACCTGCAGGACACCCTGCCGCAGGTCGAGGAGCCCGGCAGCGTCGACCGCGTGGTCCTCGACATGCTCGCACCCTGGGAGTGCCTGGACGCCGTGGCGGAGGCGCTCGCACCCGGCGGCGTGCTCATCTGCTACGTTGCGACCGTAACCCAGATGTCCCGCCTGGTCGAGGGCATGCGCCTGGACGGCCGCTTCACCGAACCCGAGTGCGACGAGACCATTGTGCGCGGCTGGCACGTGGAGGGCCTGGCGGTCCGCCCCGACCACCGCATGGTGGCGCACACCGCGTTCCTGATTGTGGCTCGCCGCCTGGCCGACGGTGCGGTGCGCCTGGCGCCGAAGCGTCGCGCGTCCAAGACTGACTTCTCCGAGGAAGACATGAACGCGTGGATTCCCATGAACGTGGGTGAGCGCGAGGTGACCGACAAGAAGATTCGCCGCGCCGCACGCGATGCGAAGAACCTTGCCGCTCACGCCGCCCGCGCGAACGAGATTGCGCTGGAACAGAACGGTACCGCGCAAAACGGCCTGGAGCCTGAGAAGACCGCCGAGGCTACGCAGAGCACTGAGGCCGCGCAGGACGCCGAGGCCGCTGAATAATTCATACGGGCACGCGGGGGCACGGGTATCAGCCGGTGCCCCCGCGGAGCGCCCGCAGGTTTTGCTCTCAGGGGCCGCCGCGCACGCCGCCCCCGGCCAACCCTCTGAACATTGAAACGCCGGGGCATGAGCCCCGAACCGCCGGAAAAATCTAAAACCGTCGGGATGAGCGGGGAATAGCTGAGAACTGCCGAGAACTGCTGGGTCAGCATGTGAGCCCGCAGAGAATTTGGCGCCCCGAACCCCGGCCGAGCCGCGCGTTCTCGATAGACTGAAAGTACCAACCCCGTCCTCGATGCGGCCCTGACGGAGCCCGCGCATCGAGGCAGCCGAAGGGCCCGCCAGCAACAGCCCGACCCGCCCGGACACGCATAGGAGAGACCGTGACCCCCCACGAATCCGCAGACCGCAACGGAACCCCGCAGCACGGCACCGCGCACAGTGCCGCATCCGCCGCGCCGCACTACTCCGCCGCGTTCGGTTCGACCTCCCTGCCCGGTTCCCAGCCGGTCAGCGCGCAGGAGTACGACGCCGTGCTGCGCCGCCTCACCGCCGCCGAGGCAACCCGCGATAATATGAGCCGCCAGATTCGTGGTGCGGGGGAGAAGAACCGCAAGCTCGTCGAGGCCATCACCAGTATGCGCTACCAGGTGGAGCGCCTGCGCGCCTCCCTCTCGCAGAACGTCATGCCGCCGCTGAACTCGGCGATTGTGCTGGCCGTGCACGAGGGCCAGACCATGACCTACGAGCAGGTTGCCGACGATAAGACCCCCGCCGAGATTGACACCTACCTGGACGTGCAGGTTGGCGGCCGCCTCATGCGTATTCCGGTGTCCCCGCTGATTGACCTGTCCACCCTCACCCCCGGCATGACGGTGCTCCTCAACGACAAGTCCGAGGCCGTGGTCGCCCTGGACACCGAGCCCTTTGGCGACGTGGTGACCGTGCGCGAGGTGCTCGACGGCGAGCGCGTGCTGGTCGATACCTCCTCGGGCGCCCAGCAGGTGGCGCGCGTGGCTGGCTCTCTCGACGTTGAGCAGTTGCGCACCGGCGACGCGGTGACCCTCGATACGCGCACCCGCATGATTACCTCGCAGGTGCCCGCCTCCCGCTCGCAGGAGCTCGTGCTTGAGGAAATCCCGGACGTCACCTACAGCCAGATCGGTGGCCTGGGCGCGCAGATCGAGCAGATTCGCGACGCGGTGGAGCTGCCCTACCTGCACCCCGAGATTTTCGAGCGCTACCACCTGGCACCGCCCAAGGGTATTCTGCTCTACGGCCCTCCCGGTAATGGTAAGACCATGATTGCTAAGGCCGTGGCGAACTCCCTGGCCGCCCGCGCCGCCGCGCTGAACCCGGGGTCGAATACCCGCGGCTACTTCCTGAACATTAAGGGCCCCGAGCTGCTCGATAAGTTCGTGGGCGAAACCGAGCGCCAGATTCGCGATATTTTCGTGGCCGCCCGCGAGAAGGCCGAGGCCGGTCACCCGGTCGTCGTGTTCTTCGACGAGATGGAGTCGCTGTTCCGCATGCGCGGTTCGGGCCGTTCCTCCGATATCGAGACGACCATCGTGCCGCAGCTGCTGGCCGAAATTGACGGCGTGGAGTCACTGCAGAACGTCATCGTGATTGGCGCGACCAACCGTGAGGACCTCATCGACGCCGCCGTGATGCGCCCTGGCCGCCTGGACCTGAAGATTCGCATTAACCGCCCGGACGCCGCCGGTGCCGCCGAAATCTTCGGCCTGTACCTGACCGAGGACCTGCCGCTAGACGCTGCGGAGGTGGCCGCCGCCGGATCCGTCCGCGCCGCTCTGACCTCGATGATTGCCGCCGCAACGGGCCAGCTGTACGCGCGTACCCCCTCCACCGCGTACGCCGTGGCGACCGTGGATTCCTCCATGATTGTGGGCTCTTCGAACGCCGCGACCGGCCACCTCTCCACGCACACGCTCTACCGCGGCGACTTCGCCTCGGGTGCGGTGATTCGCAATATTGTGGACCGCGCGAAGAAGGCCGCGATTAAGGAGCAGCTGCAGGCGCTGACCGCCGCCGGTGCTTCCGGTGCGGCCGAGGTAAACGGCGCGGCGGGTGTGGGTATTGGCACCCGCCACCTGCTGGAGGCGGTACGCGCCGAGTTTGAGGATCAGGTGGATTTGCCGCCTCTGCCCGATATTGAGGATGCGCTCGCCGTCGCCGGTGTGCGTGGCCGCCTCGTGTCGGTGGAGCCGGCCCGCTAAACTGCCTTTACACGCATGAGCCGGGTCGCGCTCATCCGGCACTCACCGAGCGCTTATCCCGCGACACAACCGGCATTACCGCAGGTCCAGAATTTATATAGGAACCCTTCAGGAGAACCCCATGAACTCCACACCCAGCTACGGCGTGCACCGCATCATGGGCGCCGAAACCGAGTACGGCGTCATCGCACCCTCCGCGCCGGGCACCAATCCGACCGTGCTGTCGGCGCTGGTGGTCAACACCTACGCCAAGCTCGCCTTCCGCCGCGGCGAGGCCTTCCGCGAGCAGCTGCAGCGCCGCGCCCTGGCCGCCGAGCTCGTCGCCGAGGAGGCCCGCCAGGCCGAGAACTACTCGACCGAACCCAGCGCCCCCGCTGCACCCGAGGGCCAGTGGCTGGGGGAGTCCGAGTCGCCCCTGCGCGACGCCTTCGGCCGGGTTCAGGACGCCTCCACCGCCCACTCGAGCCAGATGACGCATACCCGCACCGAGCTGACCAGCCAGGACATCGCCCTGGAGATTATGCGCGAGGCGGGAGTTCAGGCACCGGGTGAGCCCACCGAGCCGCGTAGCGCCCTGGATGCGCTCGCCGGCGTGCACGGCCGCGGCGGCTTCCCGGAGCGTCTGGACTGGGACCGCGTGACCATGAACGCGATTCTGCCCAACGGTGCGCGCCTGTACGTGGACCACGCGCATCCGGAGTATTCCTCGCCCGAGGTGCTGACCCCCGCCGACGCGGTGCTGTACGATGCCGCCGGTGACGCGCTGGCGTATGAGTCGCTGGTGGAGCTGGGCAAGCACGCCGAGGACCTGCCGCAGGTGAAGCTGTACAAGAACAACACCGATTCGAAGGGTCAGTCCTACGGCGCGCACGAGAACTACCTGATTAGCCGCGAGGTTCCGTTTGAGCAGGTGGCGGATGCGCTCCTGCCGTTCTTCGCCACGCGCGCGATTTTCACGGGTGCGGGCCGCGTGGGTATCGGCACGCACGGTGAGGTTCCTGGCTTCCAGCTTAGTTCGCGCGCCGATTTCTTTGAGCGCACGATTGGTCTAGAGACCACGATTCGCCGCCCGATTGTGAACACGCGCGACGAGCCGCACGCGGATGAGTCGAAGTACCGCCGCCTGCACGTGATTCCGGCGGATGCGAACCTCTCGCACTACTCGAACCTGTTGAAGTTCGGCACGGCGGCGCTGGTCATGAACCTGATTGAGTCGCACAGCGAGCAGCACCCGGTGCTGCCGGGTGTGCGCCTATCCGACCCGGTGGCGGCGATGCACGCGGTCAGCCACGACCTGTCGCTGTCGGCGCAGCTGCCGCTGGCTCCTTCTTCGGCGACCTTGCCGAACCCGGTGTCGACGAGCGGTTCGGCGAGCGCCCTGCAGATTCAGCGCGCCTACTATGAGGCGTCCCGCGCGCACGAGGAGTCGAACCCGGCGGGTGTGGATGCGGCGACCGCGCAGATTCTCGACCTGTGGGGCGAGGTGCTGGACGCCCTGGAAACCAACCCGCTCTCGCTGGCGGACCGTCTGGATTGGGTGGCGAAGTACGCGCTGGTGCGCGGCTACGTTGAGAAGGGCGTGGATTACGCGAACCCGAAGCTGAAGGCGCTGGATTTGCAGTACGCTGATATTGATCCGTCGAAGAGCCTGTACCATCGTCTGGTGGCGCGCGGGCGCATGCGCACGCTGTTCTCTGCGGAGCAGGTGGAGCGTGCGGTGTCTGAGCCGCCGCGTGAGACGCGCGCGTTTTTGCGCGGCACGCTGATGTCCCGCTGGCCCGAGGAGATTCTGGGTATTAACTGGGATACGGTTTCGTGCCGTGGCCGCTATTCGAAGGAGCTGACTCGCTTTACGATGATGGAGCCGACCCGCTACGGTGCCGCCGAGGTGGAGCCGTTGCTAGAGGAGGCAAACCACTCGGATGCGCTGCTGAACGGCCTGCGCTAGGGCGCGGGGCGCTGTCGGGGTTTGGCTGTCGTGGCTCGGTGCCACCGCGGGGCGGTCCAGCCCCCAAACCCACATAAACTCACATTCCGCCCCGGGGTCAATATCCCCAATTGGAAGAGTGAAAACCACAAAACCCACGGAGGCGGTGCATCCGGCGCATCCGGTGCATCCGGCGCGGGAACGCAACCCTCGCCGACCGGCACCACCGCCTCCGCCACAAACCAACTAACCAAACTAACTAACCTAACCAACCTCAAGGAGAGAACCATGAGCCGCGAACGCATTAACGCGCAGCAGACCGAAACCACCGCCGCCGAGCAGGAGCAGGAACTGACCCTGGCCGCCTCCCACGTCGTCTCTGATGTGAGCGAGGTCGACGACCTGCTCGACGAAATTGACGGCCTGCTGGCCGAGAACGCCGAGGACTTCGTGACCGGCTTCGTCCAGAAGGGCGGCGAGTAACCGACGCACCTGCGCGCCGGGTCATCATCATGGAACACCGCATTTTCGGCATTGAGAGCGAATTCGGGCTCAGCTACGTCCCGCACGGCATGGGCCGGCTGAGCATCGAAGAATCCGCCGCCGCCCTTTTCAAGCCCGTACTGGACCAGTGGCGTTCGACGAACGTCTTCCTGCCCAACGGCGGCCGCCTCTACCTGGACGTCGGCTCGCACCCCGAGTACGCCTCCGCCGAATGTAGCAGCATCGACGAGCTGCTCGCGCAGGAACGCGCCGGCGAGCTGCTCTTCGCCGATCTGGCGCGCACCGCCCGCAAGCGCCTGCTCGCCGGTTCGGAGGGCCGCCCCCTCGACGGTGAACTGTACCTGTTCAAGAACAACGTGGATTCGGCGGGCAACTCCTACGGAAGCCACGAGAACTACCTAATCAGCCGCAAGCTGCAGTTCAACGACCTGATTGCCCAGCTCGTGCCGTTCCTGGTGACCCGCCAGATTCTGGTCGGCGCCGGTAAGACCCACCCGCAGGGTGGCCCGGTGCCCGGTTCGACCGACCCGGCCTCCAGCACGGGCGTGCCCTCGTACTCGTTCTCGCAGCGTGCCGACCACATTTGGGAGGCGGCTTCGACCTCGACTTCCCGCGCTCGTCCGCTCATTAACACCCGCGACGAGCCGCACGCCGACGCCTCGAAGTTCCGTCGCATGCACGTCATCAACGGCGACTCGAACATGGCCGAGCCGACCGTGCTGCTGAAGATTGCCAGCACCGACCTGGTGCTGCGCATGCTCGAGGATCGCTTCCCGGTTACGAGCCTGGATATCGTGTCCGTCCCGGCGGCCCTGCGCGCCATCAGCCACGATCTGACCGGCACCGCGACCTTCCAGACCACCGACGGGCAGTACTACACGGCGTTGAGCGTTCAGCGTCACTACCTGGATGCGGCACGCCAGTACGTGCAGCAGTACGGCGCACACCACCGCCACGTGGACTACGCCCTCAACCTGTGGCAGCGCACCCTGGACGCCATCGAATCCGGCGACTACAGCGGCATCGACACCGAAATCGACTGGGCCATCAAGAAGAAGCTCCTGGATGCGTACATCGCCCGCGCCCGCGCGGCAGGCCAGCCCGCCGACTACGGTAGCCCCCGCATCCGCCAGCTGGACTTGGCCTACCACGACATCGACCCGGACCGTAGCGTCTTCCACGCCCTGGTTCGCCGCGGTGCGGTCAAGCGCATCCTGCCCGAGGGCGCCGCGGAGGCCGCGAAGACTCAGCCGCCGGCAACCCGCGCCACCCAGCGCTCGCGCTTCATTAACGCGGCGGTTGCGGCGGGGGAGCAGTTCACCGTCGATTGGGTGCATCTGAAGCTCAACGCGTACCCGCAGCACACGCTGGTGTGCAAGGACCCGTTCGCGACCGACAGCGAGGGCCTGCAGGAGGTACTGACCCTGCTGGAAGGCAAGGCGCGTCAGCACCGCGAGGCGGCTTTCCCGCCGCCCTGCTAGACAAGCCCTGCCAGGCGAACTCTGCTCGGGAAATACGTGAGGGGGCGTTTGCTCCGGCGAACGCCCCCAACCTCGCAGACGGCGCCCCAATCCTGCGGATACTCCGTCCGCGCACAGCCTGCCCACAGCCGCGGACGGTAGCATGAGACCGCCCAGACCCCGTACCTGTAAACTATTCTGAAAGCGCGCGCATTATCCGGCGCGCACACGACCAGAGGATATATCATGACCAAACGCTCACCCCTAACCTATATCGGCGTCGGAGGCGTCGCCCTCGCGCTCGCTCTCAGCGCCTGCGCCCCCAAGGCCGGTCCCAACGACGACCTCTCCGGCGTCAAGTACACCCTCAAGAGCGCCACCGCGGAGCCCGAGGTGTCCTTCGCGACCCCCTTCGCCGCATCCACCCCCACCGCGCACGTGATTGAGACCGGTAACGGCGACTCCATTAACGATGGCGATTTCGTGCTCGTCGAGGCGGCCGTGTTCAACGGTGCTAACGGCAAGGTGGCCGGTTCCACCTACTCCAGCGAACCGATTCTGCTGCCCATCAACGACCAGCTCAAGCAGGCAGCCCCCGAGGTGTACGAGAAGCTCAAGGAAATCAAGGTTGGCGGCTCCTTCTCCTACAGCACCAACATCCTGCAGCAGCGCACCGCCTCCGGCACGCCCACCGCCTCAACCGCATCCCCGGGTACCGCAACCAACGTTGAGGTGTACACCGTCAAGGCCAAGCTGCCCAAGTACGCCACCGGCACCGCTCAGCCCGCCGACCCGTCCCTGCCCTCCTTCACCCTAGACGAGTCCACCGGCAAGGCTGAAATCAAGCTGCCCGACACCAAGCAGGACGTCACCGAGCTCGTCTCGAAGGACCTCATCGAGGGCACCGGCCCCGAGGTGAAGGCTACCGACACCATCTACGTGCGCTACCTCGGTGTGCAGTACTCCGACGGCAAGGTCTTCGACGGCAACTACGAGAAGATCCCCGCGGCGCTGTCCCTGCAGGGCGTTATCAAGGGCTGGACCGCCGGCCTGACCGGCAAGAAGGTCGGCTCCCGCGTTGAGCTGATTATCCCGGCAGACCAGGCGTACGGTAACGAGTCCGCCAACGGCTCCACCCCGACCGGCACCCTCGTGTTCGTCGTGGACATCCTGGGCGCCGAGGAGAACCCGCAGACCCTGCAACGGGCTCAGGCCGCTTCCGCCGCTGCTGCCTCCGCATCGGCTTCGGGCGCCTCCACAGATGCGGCCACCGCAACCCCGGCGCCCTCGGCTACCGCGCAGTAAACCCGGGAACGCTACCCACGTTTTCAACCGCGCTCGCCGCCCACATGAGATGGGCGGCGAGCGCACCCCACCATTTCGAATCACTTCGAATCAATCAAAGGAGACCACCATGTCTTTCGGCCAGCGTAAGCTCGACCGCGAAAAGCCCGAAATCGATTTCCCCGAGGGCGACGCCCCCACCGAGCTGGTCATCACCGACCTGATTGAGGGCACCGGCGCCGAGGTCGTTCCCGGTTCCCGCGTGCTCACCCACTACGTCGGCGTGGCCTTCTCTACCGGCGAGGAGTTCGACGCTTCCTGGAACCGCGGCGAGCCGCTGCCCTTCCAGGTTGGCGTTGGCCAGGTTATCCGCGGCTGGGATGAAGGTCTGCTCGGCATGAAGGTCGGCGGTCGTCGTCGCCTGGAGATTCCCGCCGACATGGCCTACGGTGACCGCGGCGCGGGTTCGGTCATTAAGCCCGGCGAGTCCCTGATTTTCGTGGTGGACCTGCTCGACGTCCGCTAAGGACTAGCCAGGTTCTCGCGCATCTGGCGTAAGAGATACTCGGCCCGGCGCCTTTCCCTCGATGGGGGAGAGGCGCCGGGCTTTTGCGTGCCGGGAACGCGTGTTGATGGCACGTGCCGGTGGACTTCTATGCCGGCTCGCCCTTCCTACGGCTCTTCCGTATCCCTCCCGCCGCCGCCCCAGACTCGAAGCAAGTGCCGCGGAACACACACGGTATGATGGAACCATGTCCACCGCAGCTCAGCTTTTCATGACCCTGAACCGCCTCGCCACCGTCGCCGAGGCGCCCGACGAAGCCACCCGCCGCAACGGCATCAGCCGCGACGAGTTCCTCAGCCTCCTGGGCATCAAGACCTCCGCCCCCGGGGCCGCGCTCTCCGAGGCGAGCGAACGCGCCTTCGAACGCGCCAAGCAGACCCTGCGCGACGCCGGCGCGCGCATCACCCACTTCACCACCGACACCTCCGGACGCTACCGCCTCAACGCAGAAGCCCCCAACTCGCTGACCGCGTGGAACCCCACCGCCGAAGAATTCCGCCTCCTCAACGCCGAGCTGCGCGGCTGGGAAGGCACCGAACTGCAGGACGAGGCCTACCGCATCCTGCGCAAGATTGCGCTCACGAGCGAGCACCTCACCGACGAGGCGCTCACCGCGGCTAACGTCACCCGAATCGAAGAGATCAAACGGGACAACCAGCCGCCCCTCACCAAAACCGTCAAGCAGCGCGCCCGCGACCTGCACGCCTACCGCGAGCACATCCAGCGCCTGCACTTCAGCGACGACCCGCACCTCTACGAGCTCTTCACCGCCTACGCGCAGCGCAAGACCCTCAACTTCACCTATCAGGGCAGCGATGGAGACATCAAAACCTACGAGAAGGTCAGCGTCGCCGGCCTCATCTACAGCTACGGCTCCTGGTACCTCGTCGCGCACTTCCCCCTCGGCAACAAAACCCCCGAAGAGCGCAAGACCTACACCTACCGCACCGACCGCATCCGCAGCCTCGACGTGTTCTCAAGCACCGACCCCGCACCCATCAACCCCGCCTACGAGGCCCGCACCCGCCTCAAGAAAATCAGCGGCTACGAAGAGACCCTCACCGTCCTCGACCCCAACCCCGGCGCCGAGGACCCCGCCGCGCCCTTCACCGTGCCCTCCTACGGCGCCGTAGACAGCGCCATCGACGCCACCTGCGCCGGCTGGCTCATCCAGCCGCACCACGACGCGAACCCCGCATCCGGCAAGACCCTGACCGGCCGCCAGCAGGACAGCCACGCCGCCCAGCGGGAACTTTTGCGTGAGCTCATCGCCCTGCACACCGGCGAACCCGAAACCCCCGCCAAGTGGTTCCCCACAACCCAGCGTTCCCGCAACGACGCCCTCGACGATCTCGACGACCTCATCCTCGCGCTGCACCGCGCCGACCGCTGGGCCGACGTCCACGGCGAGACGCCCATGCCCCTCAACAAGCTCAACCCCCTCTACCGCGTCGACAACAACAACGCAGCCAAGCTCGACAAAATTATCAACGCCATCTACGACGAATTCGACGAGGTACCCTTCTACTCTGAGGCTAAGGATCCCGACGCAGCCAACCCCGCCCGTCTCAACCTGCTCCCCGAATTCAGCGACGGCGCCGCGGCCCTCACCCTGCTCAACTACACCCGCCTCACCGACACCGAGCTGGCAATCCTCGTCTTCACGCTCTCCGCAGCCGACCTGATGTACTCGGGTGACCCGCGACCGGCCGCGATCCTCGCCGCGCTCGCGGAGGCCTACCCGCGCACCACCGACTACGCGAAGCACCTGCTCTTCGCACCCGAGGACCCCCTGTTGCAGGAGGCGCGCGCCGCCCTCGCCAGCGGACGCGCCCTCACCATCACCTACGGCACCCGCGCCGCGGAACGCGTCGTCGACCCGGTAGCGCTCACCCTGCACCGTGACCGCCTCTACCTGCACGCGTGGTGCCGCGCCAGCGAGGCACGCCACCTCGCTACGCTGTCTGAGGACGCCGCCGCAGAGAGCCCTGCCGCCGAGGAGGCAAAGCCCGCGAGCGCGGCGGGGGAGAGCGCCTCCACCAATTCCACCAGCGCCGAGCCCACCCCCGTCGAACCCGTCTTCTGGCGCAACTTCCGCCTCACCCGCATCAGCAGCTACGCGCCCGCAGGCGAAGCACAGCCGCACTACATCGGCCCCAACCACGACAGCACCGTCAACGACTGGCACGCCAAGCAGCACAAAACCACCACCAACCCCAGCGTCGATCTGCGCATCCACCCCACCGACCACACCCCCGGCGGCGAAACCCTCGAAAACCTCACCGCAACCTACAAGCGCCGCAGCGCCGAGCACGCCCGAAAAGGCACCAAAACCACCCACGTCCGCGTGCACTACAACAACATCGCTGGCGCCGGGGATAAGAACATCATCGACACCGTCATTGCACACCGCGGATCCCTCGAAATCACCGGGCCCGCGCACCTGCGCGCCGCCCTCCTCGAGCACCTCACCGCCCTCGCCAACGCCAACCCCGCTTCGCCCAGAGAAAACTAGACCCTACACCCATCCGCAAAAACACGACTAAAACCCCCAGAACACATCAACACCCCACCAAAACAACACCTCAAAACTTGTATAATGGTGCCCATGTCTTGGTGGTTCTGGATTTTGCTATGGGGCGCGCTCATCATCTGCTCGCTCCTCTACTTGGCATGGTTCACCTACAAAGCACTCACTCGCGGTTTCACGCTACTCGACGAAACCGTTACCTGGGTCGAGTCAATCGAGGGACAATTCGACACCGCGCAAGCAAACGCCACTCGAAAACTCCCGCGAGACACCACCCTCGGGGTATTCACACCCATCACCGAGGCATACAATAACTACGAACAAGGCAAACAGACACGCAGGTCTGAGCGGATCAAGCGACGGGTCTCCCGACGAGATCGACTCGGCCAACCTCAAAACATCGGAGACCTGCTCTAACCAGAAAGGCACACCATGGGCCAGATTTTCAGCCACCCCGCGACCATCATCGTCGTCATCCTCCTCGTCGTCCTGCTCTTCGGCGCCCCCAAGCTCCCCGGCATGGCACGTAGCCTCGGCCAGTCCATGCGCATCTTCAAGACCGAGGTCGAAGGCCTCAAGAACGACGCCAAGAGCGACCCCAAGAAGGACGCCACCAAGGCAGAGAACGGTGAAGAGGTCGTCACCGGCGAGGTCGTAGACAACGGCAAGACCGAAACCAAGTAACCAACGGTCTCAACACACCACGCCCCAAACCCGTGCCCGCCCACCGGCCGGCACGGGTTTTGCGGCACCGCCCCCAAACCCCTCAGCCAACCATAGGCACAGACACCCAGAGGACACCCCGTGGCAACACCCGACCAGGACGTGCGCAACCGCAAACTCAACCCTGAAGCGCGCATGGAACTCAAGGAACACCTACGCGAATTTCGCGACCGCTTCATCAAGGCGGCTATCGCGACCATCATCGCGGCCATCATCGGCACGGTCTTCCTCTACCAGCCCTTCATCGAAATGATCTCCGCACCCCTGCAGCAGATCAACGCAGAAACCGGCCGCAACGCCAACCTCAACTACGGTTCCGTTGCATCCCCCTTCGACCAGCTGCTCAAGGTCGGCATGTACATCGGCATGGTGATTGCATCCCCCGTCTGGCTCTACCAGGCGCTGCGATTCCTACTGCCGGCGCTACACACCAAGGAAAAGAAGTATCTCTTCGGCTTCCTCACCGCAGCCATCTTCGCCTTCGGCTGCGGCGTGGCCATCTCGTACTTCACCCTCCCCGGCGTCGTCTACGCACTGCTGAAGTTCACCCCCGTCAACGAAAGTAACTACATTGACGCGGGCGTGTACATCTCCTTCATCCTGAAGTTCGTCGTCACCTTCTCCTGCGCCTTCATCATCCCCGTGATTCTGGTCGGCATTAACATGCTGGGCCTGATTCGCGGTAAGACCATCCTGAAATCTTGGCGCTGGGTCGTCGTCCTCGTCGCAGTCATCGCGGCACTGACCGCACCCGGCAGCGACATCATGATGATGTTCGTCCTCATGGCGCCGCTGCTCATCTTCTTCTTCGCGGCCATCGGCATCTGCATGTTCAACGACAAGCGCCGCGACCGCAAGCTCGCCAAGTTGGCAGAAGGCGCAGACGAAGCAACCCTGAACACCGCAACCAGCGCCGACGACCTGGCCAAGATGGGCTACTTCGACGAAGAAAAAACCTCCTAAACGTTCCTGACGGAACACCACATCACGGGTACTCGCCGAAAGGGCGGGGCACAGATTCACCTTCTGCGCCCCGCCCTTTCCGCATACCCGCCCCCGGACGGCCCCAAAGCCCAGAAGGCGCGCCGGATGCGCTCGCGGTCGGGCTCGAGCCGCCGCGTGCCACCCGTGTTTTCACCCGTGTGTTCGCCCGTACCTGATATCTGCCGGAAGCCGCCGCTTCGAGCCGAGCGCCGGCAGGCCAGCCGCTACACTGGATGTACCATGACTAAGCACCACGCACAGCACGTATCCGACGCAAACCCCTCTGACGAGCACCCCGGCACCGACTACGCCGCCGCGTACGCCGCATCCCGAGAGCGCTCCGCATACGCCAAGAGCGCCCTGGGCGCGTTTGAGGCCTCCCTGGATTTCCCGCTGGACGACTTTCAGCGTCAGGCGTGTGCCGCTGTGGAGGCGGACCGCTCCGTCCTCGTGGCCGCCCCCACGGGCGCGGGTAAGACCATCGTGGGCGAGTTCGGCATCTACCTGGCGCTACGCCGCGGCATGAAGGCGTTCTACACGACCCCGATCAAGGCGCTGAGCAACCAGAAGTACCACGATTTCGTGCGCGCGTACGGCGAGGACTACGTGGGCCTGCTGACCGGCGACACGAGCATCAACACCGAAGCCCCCGTGGTCGTGATGACCACCGAGGTGTTGCGCAACATGCTCTACGCCAACTCCACCACCCTGAACGGCCTGGGGTACGTGGTCATGGACGAGGTGCACTACCTGGCAGACCGTTTCCGCGGCGCGGTGTGGGAAGAGGCGATCATCCACCTGCCCGAGCACGTGAACGTCATCTCCCTGTCGGCTACGGTGTCGAACGTCGAGGAGTTCGGAGCCTGGCTGGACACGGTGCGCGGCGGCACGGACATTATCGTTTCCGAGCACCGCCCGGTACCCCTGTGGCAGCACATGATGGTCGGCCACCGCGTGGTAGACCTCTTCGTGCCCGAGGACAACTCGGCACACGGCAAAAACGGCAAAAACCAGGAGCCGGAGGAGCAGCTCTCCCGCAAACAGGCAAAGAAGGCGCAGAAGGCCAAGCAGCGCGGCGCATCCGTAGAGGCGGGCGCCAACCCTCTGCTGGCCGGCCTGCGCCTGAACCCGCAGCTGAAGGCACTACGCCCCAGCTTCCGTTCCGGCCCGGGACGCGGCCGCTACGGCGGCAAGCGTGAACGCTTCCGCCACCGCCGCGAAGGCTGGCTCAACGAAACCTTCAGCAGCGGCGGGGGCAGCCGCTCAGACCGCACGCGCCGCTACTCAGACGGTGAGCGCGGCGAACAGGCACCGCTGCGCCCCCAGCGCATCACCCGCCCCGAAATGGTCCGTGCCCTCGACAAGCAGGGTCTACTGCCCGCCATCTGCTTCATCTTCTCCCGCGCCGGATGCGACGGCGCGGTCAGCCACTGCGTGGCAGCCGACATTACGCTCACCACCCCCGAACAGCAGCAGACCATCCGCGCCTACATTGCGGAGGCCACGGCACACCTGGACACCCGCGACCTGAACACCCTCGGCTACTACGAATGGCGCGACGGTCTCATCCGCGGTATCGCCGCGCACCACGCCGGCCTGCTACCCCTCTTCAAGGAGGTCGTGGAGGCTCTCTTCACCCAGGGACTGGTCAAGCTGGTCTTCGCCACCGAAACCCTCGCACTGGGCATCAACATGCCCGCACGCACCGTCATCCTGGAAAAGCTCACCAAGTACAACGGCGAATCCCACGTAGACATCACCCCCGGCGAATACACCCAGCTGACCGGACGCGCCGGCCGCCGCGGCATCGACATCGAAGGCCACGCGGTCGTCATGTGGCGCCCCGGCCTGTCCCCGGAACACGTGGCAACCCTCGCCTCAACCCGCACCTACCCGCTGAACTCCTCGTTCCGCCCCACCTACAACATGGCGGCAAACCTCATCGCCTCCTACGGCGCCGAACGCACCCGCAAAATCCTGGAATCCTCCTTCGCACAGTTCCAGGCCGACAAGTCGGTCGTGGGCATCGCCTCCCGCGTACGCAAAAACGAAAGTGCCCTGGAAGGCTACCGCGAAGCCATGGCCTGCCACCTCGGCGACTTCACCGAATACGTACAGCTCAGCCGCCACATCGCCGAACTGGAGAAGAAAGCCTCCAAGAGCAACGAACGCCACGCCCGCACGCAGGCACACCACAGCATCCAGCAGCTGTTGCCCGGCGACATCATCTACATCCCGCACGGCCGCTCCCGCGGCTACGCAGTCGTCATCACCCGCTCCGATTCGCACGCCGACCCCCGCATCGGAATCGTCACCGAGGACGCGCACCAGCGCACCGCCTCAACCCGCGACTTCGAGGGCGCCATCGAACCGGTCTCACGCATCAAAATCCCCAAGCGCCTAAGCCTCAAAACCCCCAAGGAACGCCGCGACACCGCAAGCCGCATGCGCCAGGCACTCTACGACGGCCGCGCCCCGCGTGCGCTCGCACAGCAGAACATCCCGGCACGCCAAAACAGCATCGACGCGCAGCTGGAGGCTCTACAGGCTCAGCTGCGTAACCACCCGTGCCACGGCTGCTCCGACCGCGCAAACCACATGCGCTGGGCCGAACGCTGGCAGAAGCTCAACTCCGAAACCGAAGGGTTGCGCCGTCAGATTGCCCGCCGCACCAACACAATCGCCCAGGTCTTCAACCGCATCGCACGCCTGCTGGAAAGCTACGGCTACGTGGAACGCACCGAGGACGGTGAACTGTCGCTAACCACCGGCGGCCAGGCCCTACGCCGCATCTACGGCGAACGCGACCTACTCACCGCCCTGTGCCTAGACGCGCACTTCCTCGACGGCCTGGAACCCGCCGCCATCGCCGCAACCGTCGCCGCCCTAACCTACCAGGGCAAACGCGACGCGGTAGAGTACCTGGCGCACTACCCGCATCCCTCCCTGCGCGCACCCATCGCCACCATCACGCAGCGCCTCGCCGACCTCAACGCTTCAGAAGAACAGTTCAAGGTCGACCTGACCCCGGCCTGCGACTTCGGCCTGGTCGAACCCATGTACGCCTGGGCAAACGGCGCCCACCTCGCAAAAGCCATCGAGGACACCGGCCTCGCCGCCGGCGACTTCGTCCGCTGGGCCAAACAGGTACTGGACGCCCTAGACCAGATCGCGCACATCCGATCCCTGGACCCGGTCATCCGCGCCCGCTGTGAAGAGGCAATCGAGGCGGTACGCCGCGGTGTTGTGGCGCTGGACGTCTAGCGCGCTCGCGGTGTGTCTCTAGCGGTGGCCGGGGGCTCCCCGCCGCCATCGCCGTTCCATCATTCGATACCCCCCCGGAGGGTGCGGGTCATTCTTTGTCGTGAAAGGATGCACATACTACCGCAGCCCCCGGGGGTGCTTTTATACTCGGACTAGGGCCTGTTGGGGTGTTCCGCCGCGTTGGAGGATGCGCCCCGGGCCCGAGTCCCAGCGTTCCGCTCAATGGCGAAAGGATTAACAATGGCCACCCGTATTTTTGTGGACGGTAGCGTGTACAGCCCCGTCGACCCCTATGCCACGGCTCTCTTGACGGAGGACGGCGTCGTCCGCTGGGTTGGTTCTGATGCGGGTGCTCATTCGATTGCCGATGAGTCCACCGAGGTGGTGGAGCTCGATGGGGCCCTGCTGACGCCCGCTTTTGCGCGCGCCCTGGCGCCGGTGGGCGGTAAGGAGCCCGTCGAGATCCTCGAGTACCTGGATGTCTACCGCGCCGTGGGTTACCACACCCATACCCTGCTGGCTTCCATGGATGATGCGGCGGATCTGGTGTCGGCCCTGCGCCACAACATCGAGGAGCACGGCCCGACGGATATCCGTCTGGTTCTTGATGCTTCGGGCCCGCGGGTTGAGGGCCGTGAGCGGGCGGGCGTCGACCTTGAGGAGCTGGTGAGCGCGATTAAGGCGCTGCGTCCGCTGACCGAGGGCCCGCGCGCGCTGCCGGGTCTGTCGCTGACGGGTATCCACGTTCCCGCGGGGCTGGCGGAGCGCTACGCCCAGGTGGCCGAGGACGCCGCGCTGGTTCTGTCGATTGACGCTTCCGCAGGTTTTGCTACCGCCGCCGAGGCCGCCCTGTCGATTCGTGGGGAGCGTCCGTGGCTTCCGATTCGCCTGGACGCAGCGTACAGCACGGCTCAGGATCCCATTAGCGATGAGTGGTTGCAGAAGCTGGCCGAGGGCCGCGTGCACCTGGGTTTGAGCGTGTGCGAGCCGGAGTCTGACGAGGACGAGGAGGCTGTGCAGGCGCTGGCCACGCTGGCCGCCGGGGGAGAGGGCCAGGAGTCGGTGGCTTCGGTTGCGCGCCGCGCGAACGCTGCGGGCACCTCGATTGCGTTGGGTTCCGATACCCAGCTGTTTGCGCCGGGTGCGTGGGCCCTGGTGCGCGCGCTGGTGAACGATAAGCACGGCGTGTCTGCACGTAGCGCGTTTGCGGCGCTGACCCGCGGCGTATACCGTCTGGCGCATGAGGAGAACCCGTTTATGGGCCAGCTGGCGCCGGATACCCCGGCCTTCGTGACGCGTTGGCGTGTGGAGGCGCTGATGGTTCAGGCTCCAGATTCGCGCGTTGCCTCGTGGAGCACCGATCCGCGCGCCCGGATTCCGCTGCTTCCGGTCCTGGAGGACGACTCGCCCCTACCCGTTCTTGAATCTATTTACACTGAAAGTAAATAATTTTTTCGGCTAGTCCACCACCTTTTACAGGAAATGAAATACCCAGATACCCCATTGCGTACCGTCGCTCACATAGTTAACCGGTATACTGGAAATCTACACTGCCCGTTTTATATGCACACGTGAGAGAGTATTATGCGCGTTCTGACTGTCATCCCGACGTATAACGAAAAGGAGAACCTACCGGTTGTGGTGGAGCGTCTTCGCAAGGCAGCTCCCGAGGTAGACATTCTCGTGGTGGATGATAACAGCCCCGACGGCACCGGCCAGATCGCTGACGAGCTCTCGGCCAAGGACCCTAAGATTCACGTTCTGCACCGCACCGTTAAGGACGGCCTGGGCGGCGCCTACCTGGCGGGCTTTGACTGGGGTCTGGAGGCAGGCTACGAGATTCTGATTGAGATGGACGCTGACTGCTCCCACCAGCCCGAGCAGCTGCCCTCCCTGGTGCGCGCCGTTGAGGCGGGCGCCGATCTGGCCATCGGTTCGCGTTACGTGCCGGGTGGCAAGACGAAGAACTGGCCGGCTCACCGCCAGATTCTCTCGCGCGGCGCTAACCTGTACACCCGTATGGTGCTGGGCACCTCCATCAAGGACATCACCGCAGGTTTCCGCGCGTACCGCCGCGAGGCCCTGCAGCGTCTGAACCTGGACGGCATCGACTCGAAGGGCTACGTGTTCCAGGTGGATTTGGCGTGGCGTTCTGAGCAGGCTGGACTGAATATTGTCGAGGTTCCGATTACCTTCGTTGAGCGCGAGGTGGGCGCCTCGAAGATGGACGGCAACATCATCTTCGATTCGATGTCGAAGGTGACCCGCTGGGGCCTGAAGAGCCACGCGGAGAAGCTGAAGAAGGCCCTGGGCAAGAAGTAGTCCCGGGTCATAACCCAACCTCATATGAGGGGCCGGGTCGGATGCGCATTACGAGCATCCGCCCCGGCCCCTTTCTGTTGGAATCCTCTGAGAGCCCCTAACGCCTCTCGCACATGACGGGCAGGAAGGCATCCGGCGGGGTACACAAAAGGGGCCTTTCAGCGGCTCACATGCCGCTGAAAGGCCCCTTAACGTATCTAGACGTTCCTTAGACCGCGAAGTGGTTGCGGTAGTACTCCAGGCGCTCCTCCAGAGTCTTCTCCAGCTCTTCAATGCTGCGACGCTCCATGAGCATGTCCCAGTGGGTACGTGCAGGCTTCTCATCCTCGGCGTTGGCGGTGGAATCACCGTTGACCAGGAAGGCCTCCTTGCCGGACTTTGCGGTCCAGACCGGGGGAATCTCTGCCTCGGCCGCGAAAGTCACGAAAACACGGTCACCGTCTGCGGTGCGGTACTCGACGCGCTGGCGGGGTGCCGGCTGCACGTTCGATTCGGTTTCCATCGACTGGGAACCCAGGCGCATACCGCGCAGGCTACGATCGCTCATTTTTCCTCCAGTGTCCGTCGTGTGCGCCGGGCGGCGCTTCAGGTATAACGTTGGGCGGGGGAGAGCTATTCCCTCGAACGTTTACAAAACATCCATTATATCGGTAATAGTCTCCGCCCGCCCACTGTGCAGGGGTTGAACCCTATGAATTTTTTAGGTGCCTGCTAGCTGTTGATGCCGTAGCTCTGACCCTCGGCCTTCGGGGCGGAGGACTTTGCGGGTGCATCCGCCAGGTTGGATGCGGGCAGGGTGCCGAACGCGTTACCCAGGCCTCGCAGTGCATCGCCGAGCTCGGTCGGGATGAACCAGAGCTTGTTGGCGTCGCCTTCGGCGAGCTTGGGCAGGGTCTGCAGGTACTGGTAGGTGAGAAGCTGCTGGCTGGGGTTGGCCTCGTGGATGGCGGCGAAGACCTTCTGCACGGCCTCGGCCTCACCGTTTGCGCGCAGGATGGCGGACTGTGCGTCGCCCTCTGCGCGCAGAATCTGTGCCTGCTTTTCACCCTCAGCACGCAGGATTGCGGCGCGGGATTCACCCTCGGCGGTCAGAATGTCAGACTGCTTCTGGCCTTCTGCGGTGAGGATTGCTGCGCGGCGGTCACGCTCAGCGCGCATCTGCTTCTCCATGGAGTCCTGGATGGACACGGGAGGCTGAATTTCCTTGATATCCACGCGGGAGACGCGCAGACCCCAGCGACCGGTGGTGGAGTCGAGCACGCCTCGCAGCTCCGCGTTAATCTGGTCGCGGGAGGTGAGGGTCTGCTCCAGGTTCAGGCCACCGACGACGTTACGCAGGGTTGCACTGGTCAGCTCGTCCACGGCGCGAATGTAGTTGGTGATTTCGTAGGTTGCGGCCTGAGGGTCGGTGACCTGGAAGTACACGACGGTGTCGATGCCGACCACGAGGTTATCTTCGGTAATCACGGACTGCGAGGGGAAGGAAACCACCTGTTCGCGCAGGTCGATGAGGGGCAGCACGCGGTCAACCACGGGGATGACGATGTGCAGGCCGGGCTTGAGAACGGCGCGGAACTTACCCAGTCGTTCGACGATGCCGGCTCGTCCCTGCGGGATGACGCGCACGGTCTTGGCGAGCATCGTCAGCACGAAGAGGATGAGTAGGACCGTCAGAATAAGGCTGATAGGCATTATTTCTCCTTATCGGTGTGTTATATGGCGTGTTTTTGGGTATCTGAATCTGCTTCTAGAGCCGGTATTCAGGTGGGTATTAGCTGTGGGGGAGAGGCTCTACGATTGCGGTGGCACCCTCAATGGCTCGTACCCTCGCGTGTGATCCTGCTACGAGCGTTCCGGAGGCGGTGCGCGCTGTCCAGATGTCGCCAGCCAGTACCACCAAACCGGTTTCGCTAGTCACATCTTGAGTGATGCGTACCTCAGACCCGATGAGTGCCTCGACATTGGTGGCGGTGTTACCGGCCGACCGATTGAGCTTCTTGAGCAGCGGCGGGCGCAGGCCAAGAACCAGAATCAGGCAGATCACTACGAAAATAACGGTTCGGATGAGCATGTTATCCACGAAGGGCGATATTGCCGCGGTAATGCCTGCACTGATCGCCAGCATGAGAAAGAACAGGTCGAGGCTGAGCATCTCAATAACGGCGAAGGCGAGGGCGAGAACAACCCAGAGCGTCCAGGGTGTCTCGAAGAGCCAATCCATGTTTCCTCCTTCGGAGTTTCGGAATGTGTGCCGCGCGGGCGTGAACTCAACACGTCTCGGACGTACCGGGTTCTGAGTCATCAATGTCTCGGCGGCTTACGCCCATTATGTCAGGTGGGGCGCCTGCGGGGATGGGTTATGACGGAAAATGCGGGTGAATACATCGAGTGTTAAGACGGCGTTCAACAAGGCAGAATCGAGTATTCATCAATCTCCCTAAAAAGCCGATAATATACATTATGTAAAGTAGACCTATTTTTCGCTACCCCACCGACGGTTCTCGGGTGCTTTCTGCGCCCTGACTGGTGCTCTAACTGATGCGGGGCGAACCGGTTCTCCTTGTGATGCGACTACGCTGTCCCCGTCCACTGTTCTACGTTCCGGGAGCCTCGGCTTTCTCGACGCTCAGCTACACGCTCGAACTCTACGCCGCTCACATCTCCTCGTCGTTCCGTTAAGCGACAGGCACCCGAGATCCCGCACCCTTCGGTGCACTCTGTTCGTCTCGGGTGCCTTTTTAGGCCTTTCGGCTTCCAGAGCTCCTAGCCCTTCTCAGCTCAGCTTCTTGAAATCAGCCCCGAGGCTCTCGCCTCTGGCTACTGATTCCCTAGCCCTCCGCGTGCTTTTCGCTGAACTCTACCCAGGCGTTGAGCACTCGCTCCGCTGCACCGGATGCAATAGACTCGCGCGCATCGGCCAGGGCCTGAGTGAAGCGCGTCTCAAAGCTCTCACCGTTGGTCGGGCGGTAGGCCACCAGGCCTGCGGCCGCGTTGATGAGCACGGCGTCGTGAATAGCGCGCAGCGGGCTCTTCGGGGACTCCCCCTCCCCCGCCAAAATGGCGCGGAACACACCCGCGTTGTACTCGGCGTCGCCGCCTCGCAGCTGCTCCAGCGGTGCGTTCTGCAGGCCGTACTCGGTCGGGTCAAAACGGTACTCGGTCAGTTTGCCGTCCACGGCCTCCCACAGGCGGCTCGTGGTGGCGATGGTCAGCTCGTCCAGGCCGTCGTCTCCGCGGAAAATCAGGGCGTGATCGCCGCGCTCAGCGAAGACGTGAGCCATCTTCTCAGCCATGACCGGGTTCGCCACGCCAATTGCCGAGGACTTCACGCGGGCCGGGTTGGTCATGGGGCCCAGGTAGTTGAACGCGGTCGGAATACCCAGCAGGCGGCGGGTCGGGCCCACGTGGCGCATGGCCGGGTGGAAGGTCATGGCAAACAGGAACGTGATGCCGGTCTCGCGAGCGCACTCGGCGACTGCGGGAATGGGCATGTCGAGGCGGATTCCGAGGGCTTCGAGGACGTCTGCGGAGCCGGATTTGGAGGTGGAGGCGCGGTTGCCGTGCTTGACGACGGTTGCGCCGGTGCCTGCGATGACGAGGGCGGCCATGGTGGAGATGTTGACGGTGTTTTGCTGGTCGCCGCCGGTACCGACGATGTCTACAGCGTGGGGGTCGATGTCGACGGTCTCGGCTTTGGCGATCATGCCGGCTGCGAGTGCTCCGAGTTCTTCGGGGGTTTCGCCCTTGGAGTGCAGCGCGGTGAGGAAGGATGCGAGGATCGGCTGTTCGGTTTGGCCGGTCATGATTTGGTCCATGGCCCAGGCGACTTCGGTGTCGCTGAGGTTCTGGTGCTTGATCAGTTGGTTGAGGATGTATTTCCAGGTGATTTCGTGCGTAGTCATGTTTTAAGTGTAAAACCCCCGTCGCGTATCTGCACGGTTGGGTGCAGTATGCGAGACGGGGGTTTACTAGGCGTGATGTACCTTGGTGGTGCTTAGCGCCGGGGTGTCTTCGGTTTAGTGGAAGGAGTCACCGCATGCGCAGGAGCCTGCTGCGTTGGGGTTGTCGATGGAGAAGCCCTGCTTTTCGATGGTGTCTTCGAAGTCGATGGTGGAGCCGTCGAGGTAGGGTGCGCTCATCTTATCGACGATGACCTCTACGCCGTCGAAGTCGCGGACTGCGTCGCCGTCGAGGACGCGCTCGTCGAAGTAGAGCTGGTAGATGAGGCCGGAGCAGCCGCCGGGCTGGACGGCGATGCGCAGGCGCAGGTCGGTGCGGCCTTCCTGTTCGAGGAGTGCGCGGACCTTGGCCTGTGCGACTTCGGTGAGGGTGACGCCGTGGGTGGGCAGTTCGGTGGTGGTTTCACTCATGAGTGTTGTCCTTTGTTGTGTTGGTTGCCCGTGTTGGCCGTGTGCGGTGTTTCGGGCGTTTTAGCCTTCACGATACGCGCCGGGGTGAGTTCTTCACAACCTGGGTTGTGTGTAGTTCGCCGGGGGCGTGAGCGTTTGCGCGTGGGCTTTCACGGTAATTCTGCTTCTAGGATACCGAATTTACGGTGGGGGTGGGTGTGTTCGGGGACTCATTGGTGGGCCTGCTGGCCGGTTCCCTACCGCGGCACCCCGCCTCTGTATCGCAATTGCAGTATCGCGACCGTTGCGGGGGCGCTACGCCCCCGCTTCGGTATCTCGCCGCGGTATTCCGCATTGCCGCGGCGCGCCGGTGGGCCGGTTGGTGTCCGGCGCGCCGCGGTGCTTTGGAGATGCTTCTTCGGCGCCTAGCGGGTGCCGAGTGCGCTGAGTAGCAGTGCCTCCGCCAGGATTGCGTTCTTGAAGTCCGGGATGTACAGGGACTCGTTGGCGCTGTGGGCGCGGGTGTCGGGGTCTTCCACACCGGTGACCAGAATCTGTGCCTGCGGGAAGGTCTGCTTCAGGTCGGCGATGAACGGAATGGAGCCGCCCATGCCGGTCTGTACGGGTTCCAGGTCCCAGGCGGCGCGCATGGCGTCCAGGGCGGTCTGCGCACCGTCTGCGTCCACCTCGGTCGAGAAGGGCATGCCGGAATCCACGGCGGTGTAGCTGACCTCGGCGCCGTGGGGGGCGTGGACCTTGATGTGCTCGGCGAGCGCGCGGTGTGCGTTTTCGGGGGTGTCGCCGGGTGCGAGACGGGTGCTGATGCGTGCTCGGGAGAGGACTGCCAGGGTGTTGGAGGAGGTTGCGATACTGGGGATGTCCATGCCGATGACGGAGATGGCCGGCTGGGTCCACAGGCGGGAGGCGACGGTTCCGGTGCCTGCGAGGGGTACGGAGTCGAGGATTCCGGAGTCGTTGCGGAAGTCTGCTTCGGCGTATTCGAGTTCGGGTTCGGGGGCTCGGTGTAGGCCTTCGACGGCTACGGCGCCGGTGGCGTCGTGCAGGGTTGCGAGGAGCTGTGCCATGAGGGTGTGTGCGTCGAGCATGGGGCCGCCGAACATGCCGGAGTGGATGGCGTGGCTGCCGACGCGTACTTCGATGTCGCCGGATGCGACGCCGCGCAGGCTGGTGGTGAGTGCGGGTACGCCGGCGCGCCAGTTGGCGGAGTCTGCGACGACGATGTAGTCGGCGGATAGTTCGTCGCGGTAGGTGTTGAGGAAGGAGACGAAGGAGGGTGAGCCTGCTTCTTCTTCGCCTTCGATGAAGAGTTTCACGCCGAGTTTGAAGTCATCGCCGAGGGTTTCGTTGATGGCTGCGAGCGCGGCGAGGTGTACGAGGATGCCTGCTTTGTCGTCTGCTGCGCCGCGGCCGTAGAGGCGGTCGCCCTTGCGGGTGGCGACGAAGGGTTCGGTGTCCCAGAGGTCGAGGTTGCCGGCGGGCTGTACGTCGTGGTGGGCGTAGAGCAGGATGGTCGGGTAGCCTTCGGCGGCGGGGCGCTGGGCGATGACGGCGGGCATGCCCTGCTTTTCGGTGCCGTCGGCGGTGGTGTAGGTGGCGCGTTCGATGCGTGCGTTGTCGAAGCCTGCCTTGCGGGCGAGTGCGGCGACTGCTTCTGCACTGCGGTCGACCTGGGTGAGGTCGTGGGATTCCCAGGCGATGGAGGGAATGGCGACGAGGTCGGTGAGGGTTTGTAGGGTGGCTTCGAATCGTTCGTTGATTGCGTCGTTGAGGGCGCTGTGGTGGGTGAATTCAGTAGTCATGTTTCTACCTTACATCGCGGGGTGTGGGGGTGTGTTATTCGGGGGCTTGCGGTGGGGTGGGGTTGTGGTGTTTCAGGCTCTGACGTGGTTTTGTTGTGGAGGGGGTGTATCTGTGTGTGTCGGGTATGATGGGAGGGTGTTTGGTCGTAAGAATAAGAAGGCTGAGACTGAAGCTGCTCAGCCGCAGGTTGTAGAGGAGCCGCAGGCTCCGGTTGATCCGAAGTTTACCCCGAAGAAGGGCCGTCCGACTCCTTCGCGTAAGGAGCGGGAGGCGGCTCGTCATAGGCCTCTGGTGGGCGGCGGTGATCATGCGCTTGCGAATGATCGTGAGGCGCGTGCTGAGCTTCGTCGTCGTGAGCGTGAGGATAACGCTAAGCTTCGTGCTCGTCAGAATGAGGCGTTGCATGGCGGTGATCAGCGTTTCTTGCCTCTTGTGGATCAGGGCCCGCAGCGTCGTTACATCCGTGATTACGTGGATGCGCGCCGTAACCTGGGCGATTTCATGCTGATTGTTCTGTTGGTTCTGCTGGTTGGCGGCTGGATCGGTCAGGGTGTTTCGGGTTCGTCCGAGGTTGGCGTTTCGATTTATTACGGTTCTGTGTACGCGATGTATGCCGCGATGCTGCTGTGGGTGATTGATTATTTCATTCTGTGGCGTGGTCTGAAGAAGAAGCTGATTGCTAAGTTTGGCGAGGTTCAGCGCGGTGGTGGTATGTACACCTTTAACCGTGTGATGATGGTTCGTCGTTGGCGCCGTCCGGTTCCGATGGTGAAGTACGGCGAGTACCCGCGCTAGTTGTTAGTGCCCTGTGGCGCGGCCCCGTGTTGGGGTTGTGTTTGTGGGGTGTGGGGAGAGGTCCTGATTGTTTGGGCCTCTCCCCTAGTTTTATGCCCGCTAATCCTTACCCTCTTACGCGGCGAATGTATCGCTTAGACGTCGATTTGGGAGTAGAGGATCTGCCACCTGCCGTCGTGGTGTTCGAGGGCGAAGATGTAGATTTCTTCTTCCTTGTCGCTGCTCCAGGTTTCTTGGCGGCCGTCGGGTTCCACGTCGGTTTCTTTGTCCCATTCGTGGCGGGTTTTCAGGCGGTAGGTTTGGTCGTCCTCGGTCCAGGGCTCGCCTACGGGCTTGAAGTATTGGATGCCGTCGATGACCCAGCCGCCGCGCCGGTAGAGTGCTTCTATTTCCCGGTAGATTTTGAGTTCTCCGTCGTTTGTCGAGGAGAGGAATTCGCGTGCTTTGCTGTAGTCGCCGGTTTGGATGCCGTAGTTAATCCACTGGTTCCAGGCGTCCATGGTTTTGCGGATGCCGGCGGCGGTCTTTTCGCGGTAGCCGTCTACGGGGGCGTTGGGTTTGGGAACGTTCTGGGCGGGGCCTCTCTCGTCCGCTTTGCGGTATCCGCTACCGGCACTGTTGCCGGTGCTTGAGCTGCTGTTGGTGGTGGCTGCGCCGGATGCCGTGGCTGCGCCTCCTGTCGGCGTGGTGTCGTGCGGGGCGCATGCGGTGAGCAGGGTGCCGAGGCTGATGAGTGTGCCTCCGGTCAGCATCGACCGACGGTTCAGCGCGTTGGGGGTCATGGGTGGTCCTCCACATCGTTGTAGTGCATGATTTCCCGTCTACCTCCATTATGCGGGGGTGCGCGCCTAGAACCCGTTATTGGTCTATTCCCATCGTCCGGTTGTTGCCCGGTTGTTGTCCGGCGGTGGTTTGTCCGATTACGTAAGCTGTGCTGGCGGATTACCCTGCGCCCTAAGAACCCATCGCGGCTATTACCAGTCCGGCCCTCTTATGCGGGCTCTCTAGCGGGCTCTCTAACCGCGCAGAAACGCAGGGGGGCACCGCATCCACCCCAACGGGTAGAGAACGGTGCCCCCTCAGCATGCCGGGAGCGTGAGGCTCCCTCCCCCGCCGGTCACCCGGCGGGGCGTAAACCTTTTAGCGGCGAGCGCGGCGCAGCTTCACTAGGCCGCGGTTAATGTGTGCCGCCCAGAGCGGACCCTCGTACAGGAAGGCGGTATAGCCCTGCACCAGGTCGGCGCCAGCATCCAGGCGTTCCTGCACGTCCTCGGCGGTGGTCACACCGCCAACGGAGATGATGGCCAGGTCGTCACCAATTTCGCGCTTGAGCAGGCGCAGCACCTCGAGGGAGCGGGGCTTCAGCGGCGCGCCGGAGAGGCCGCCGGCACCGATTTCCTTGACCTTGGTCATGTCGCTGGTCAGGCCCAGGCCTTCGCGAGCGATGGTGGTGTTGGTGGCGATGATGCCGTCCAGCTTCAGCTCCTTGGCCAGGGCCGCCACCTCGATGATGTCCTCGTCGACCAGGTCCGGTGCAATCTTCACGGTCAGGGGCACGTGGCGGTTGGGGCATACGCGGTCTGCCTCTTCACGCACGGCAGCCAGCAGCGGGCGCAGCGACTCGATAGCCTGCAGGGTGCGCAGACCCGGAGTGTTCGGGGAGGAGACGTTGACGACCAGGTAGTCTGCCTGCGGTGCCAGGGTGCGGGTAGAAATCAGGTAGTCCTCGATAGCGTTCTCGAGCTCAACGACCTTGGTCTTGCCGATGTTCACGCCGATGATGGGGCGTACGACGCCGCGGTATTCGGTTTCGAGGTCTGCGCGGGCGGCGGCAACGCGCGGGCCTGCCGCTGCGGCACCGTCATTGTTGAAGCCCATGCGGTTGATGACCGCCTTATCTTCCACGAGGCGGAAGAGGCGCGGCTGCGGGTTGCCGGGCTGCGCCTGACCGGTAATGGTACCGATCTCGACGTGGCCGAAGCCGATACCAGCCAGCGCGGCAATGCCCTTACCGCCCTTGTCGAAGCCTGCAGCCAGGCCGAACGGCGAAGGGAAAGTAATGCCCATGACGGTGGTTGCCAGTTCGGGGACGGGCTGGAAGTACTTGCGCAGCGCGCGGGTGATGCCGACGTTGCGCAGGGTCTGAACGCCCCAGAAGCCGACGTGGTGTGCCTTCTCGGGGTCCATGCCCTTGAAGAAGATGTTGAAGAAGGTCGGGTAGATGCGCATTTGTTCTCCCTAGTGTTGGAGGGGGTGGGTGGTTTATGGGGCTATGAGCCGGGACTGTATGCCGGGCCGCTACTTGTCGTTGGCGACGGCGTCGACTGCGCCCCCGTAGCGGCGGTCGCGGCGCGCGTACTCTTCGACGGCTTCCCAGAGGGTGCGGCGATCGACGTCGGGCCAGAGCACGTTCATGAAGACGAACTCGGCGTAGGCGCTCTGCCAGAGCAGGAAGTTTGAGATGCGCTGCTCACCGGAAGAACGCAGGAACAGGTCAACGTCGGGCAGGTCGGGTTCGTCCAGGTACTTTTGGATGGTCTTTTCGGTGATGCTGCCGGGCTTGAGCTTGCCCGCGGCTGCGTCTGCCGCGATAGCTGCGGCCGCGTCGGCGATTTCTGCACGGCCGCCGTAGTTCACACACATGGTGAGGGTGCAGACGGTGTTGTCGATGGTTTCGCGCTCGCAGAGCTCGAGCTCTTCGATGACGCTCTTCCACAGCTTGGGTCGGCGGCCAGCCCAGCGGATGCGCACACCCCAGGTCTTGAGGGTTGCCAGCTGACGCTGCAGCACCTCGGTGGAGAAACGCATGATAAACGCAACCTCGCTGGGCGAGCGCTTCCAGTTTTCGGTGGAGAAGGCGTAGGCGGTCACGTACGGGATGCCCATTTCGATGGCGCCCGCAACAACGTCCAGCAGGGCGGCCTCGCCGGCGCGGTGACCTTCGGTGCGGGGCAGGCCGCGTTCGTTGGCCCAGCGTCCGTTGCCGTCCATGACGACGGCGACGTGCTGGGGGATGAACTTCTTCGGGATCGGCGGCGGGGTTGCCCCGGTGGGGTGCGGGGGCGGGGGTACGGGCTGGGTGCGTGCCATGTGTGCCTTTCTTCCCTGGCGGGTTCTCCCCCGGGGTCGTTTGCCTAGATATGCGCCAGATATAAACCTGGCGTGCTGTTAGCTATTTTACCGTGACACGGCGCGCATGGGCGGGTGCTTCGGGTGTTATTTTGCGGGGGTTTCCGTCTCGAGCGCCCCGAGGGTTTTGAGAGGGTGCTCCAGCAGATTTTGGGTGGTGGCGAGGTAGAGTTTGAGGATTTTATCGGCGGTTCCGCGGGGTGCGGCGTCGATGGTTTCCCAGGCGCTCGGGTTGGGGCTGGCGGCGGCGAGCGCGTAGGCCAGGTCTTCGGCCGTGAGGGCGGTGAGGGGCGCATCGGTGGCGGGGGCGCACTTCGGGCAGAGGACGGTGTACTGGCCGTAGGTGTGGGCGGTGTGGAAGGCGAGATATCGGCCCGGGGCTTCCGCAGTGCCCTCCTGAGCCGTGGCTTCGGGTGTGAGTGGGGTGCCGCATCGGGTGCATCGTTCGCCGATGAGGGGCCAGCCGGAGCGGTCCATGGCGCGGGCCAGGTAGCGGGTGAGCACGCGTTGGGGGGTGTGCTGCGCGTGGGCTAGGGTTGCGAATGCCCCGTGGGTGAGCGTGTACAGTTCGGTGGTTCCGGCGCTGTTTTGGGTGAGGTCTTCGGCGAGTTCGGCGATGGTGGAGGCACAGGTGTACGCGGCATAGTCGGCCATGATGGGGCCGGTGTAGGCGTGCAGGGTTGCGGCCTGGGTGATGGTGTGCAGGTTGGTGCGGCCGCGGCTGAGGGAAAGGTCGGTGTGCATGAACGGTTCGAGTCGTCCGCCGAACTTGGAGGTGGGTTTGCGCACGGCCTTGGCGACGGCGTGGGTGATTCCGCCGTCGCGGGTGAGCATGATGATGATGCGGTCGGTTTCGCCGAGTTTTTGAGTGCGGAGGATGAGGGCGGCATCGCGCCAGGTGCGGGGTTCGCTCACGGGTGTCTCCGTTCTCGAGAGTTGTTCACTGGCTGTCGTTCTGCGGGTTCTGACGGGTGCGCGGTGGTTCCCCCGCGGGGTGCGTGCGACATCTGCGGCTGCGGTATCTGCGGTGTCCGTCGCTACCGATGCGGGTGCACCGGGTACGGTTCGACCCCTGCCGCATCACCCCGCGTGGGGGTGGCGATCAGGGGTCGGAACGTATGGTGAGGTGTATTAGTCCTCGTACTCGATATCGTCGTCGTCGATGTCGTCTTCGTCGTCGAGGATTTCCTCGAGATCGTCTTCCTCGTCATCACCGTACACGCTCAGGGGGGTGACCTCTTCGTAGGCCTCGAAGAGGGCGTCTTCGTAAGCCTCGAAAGCGTTGGCAATTTCTACGTAGGCCTCATCGATGGCGGGGTCGTGCTCGCCGTTGCGTTCAATCACGGCGGACAGGTGGGCCTCCAGCGCGTCGAGGAGGCGGGTGAGTTCAGTGCGAGGATCAGTGCTCATGCTCTTTATTCTACTACCTACGGGAGCGTGGCGTGTTTTCGCCCGTCATACGTTACGACCCCATAGACTGAGCCCGCCGCATCCGGTCATGTACTGTGACGGATGCGGCGGGCTCTCGTGGGGCGCTGGCCCCGGGTCTAGCTGTTAGAAGCCCAGCGATGCGGCCGAGGCGCGGATTGCCTCAGCGGATGCCTTCAGCTGTGCCATCTCAGCCTCGTTCATGGGAACCGGCAGAACGCGCTGGATACCCTCGCGGTTGACGATGGTGGGCAGGGACAGTGCAACGTCCTTGAAGCCGTAGAGCTCGCCTGCGATGGTGGTGGAGACGGGCAGCACTGCGTTCTGGCCGCCGAGGAATGCCTCGGCGATACGTGCACCGGAGATACCGATGGCGTAGTTGGTGGAGCCCTTACCCTCGATAACCTTGTAGGCTGCGCGCATAGCCTCGGTGGCCAGCTCGGTGCGGACCTCTTCGGTGAAGAGCTGCTTGCCGTCCTGCTCCCACTCGGTCAGGGGGACCATGCCGATGTTGGCTGCGGACCAGACGGGGAACTCGGAGTCGCCGTGCTCACCAACGACGTTCGCGTGAACGCTCTTGATGGAGACGCCAGCCTTGTTTGCGATCAGCCAGCGCAGACGGGAGGAGTCGAGCACGGTACCGGAGGAGAGCACACGGTTGGCGGGCAGGCCGGTAATCTTCTGGGCCACAACGGTCAGCACGTCGCAGGGGTTGGTGACGAGCATGATGATGGCGTTGGGGGCCACGGAAAGCACGTTCGGCAGCAGCTTCTCGAGGATAGCAACGTTTGCGCCGGCCAGTTCGAGGCGGGGCTGACCCGGCTTCTGGCGAGCACCTGCGGTGACGATAATCATGTCGCAATCGCGCAGCAGCTCGATATCGTCGCCGCCGGTGACGGTTGCCTCGTGAGCGAACATTGCGCCGTGGGCGATGTCGAGTGCCTCTGCGTGAGCGCGCTTGCCGTCGATGTCGTACAGGACGATTTCATCGGCGGAACCGCGAACCATTGCTGCGTATGCGGTTGCGCTACCGACGCCGCCTGCACCGATGACGCCGAGCTTGGTGGGGGTGTTGACACCGTTCATTGCTGTATGCCCTCTTTCGTGAGAGTTATCTGTGCTGTGCGAGTGTTTTCTCGCGGGATGGCGAAGCGGGGTGTGTGCCTCGGGGTTCTGTTGCACCGCGCACAGTGCGGGGTGCACGTGTGGCCGAGGTGAGGTGTTTCCCGGTGCCTCGCTTCGTTATGTTCTATTATGCCGAAGAATCTGCGTTTTGTGTGGGGTTAATTTGTCTTTTCTGATGGGTCATGGTGACTTTATGAGCGTGCGGGGATGTTTTTCGCTCATAAAACCAAATAATGCGGTTCTGACCTTTTGAGCAATCTCACATCTGCCGGTTGGGGCACTTGGGTATCTTGCCCCCGAGCGGTGCGAGCGCGAACCCCGACAAACCCGCGGGGGCCGGAAACCCCAATACGGCCCCGAAGACCACGGCGTGCGACTACTACCCGGCGAAGTAGCCCTCCACATCCACGGCGCCGCCGGCCTCCTCAAAATGGGTGCGCACCGCGCGGGCCAGCTCGTCGTCCACCAGGTAATCCACCGCCACAAACGCCAGGCCGAAGGCTGCATCCAGTGCGCCGGCCACAGCCTCGGGGGTGTTGGCCGCGAGCGCGAACTGTTCGGTGTGCATGCCGGTGCCTTCCGGCGCGATGCCGATGAGCGGGTGAATACCGGGCACGCGCAGGCTCACGTTACCGAAATCCGTAGAGGCCGCCAGGGTATCGCTCACGGTCCCGGGCGGGTACGGGTGCCGACCCACGGCACGTTGGGAGGCCACCCACCGCTTCAGTAGCGGCCCGTTGGTGCGCACGGGCATGGTCATGGGCGAGCCATCCCAGGTCACCTCAGCGGAAACCCCGGCCATGAGGGCGGCACCGCGCAACACTTCCTCCACCCGGCGCGAGAGCGCTCGCAGGGTGGGGGCGTGCTTGGAGCGGATATTAATGTGCAGGCTCGCGGTGGCGGGAATCAGGTTCGGTGCTTCTCCCCCGCGGTCAATAATCGCGTGGATGCGGTCGGACCCGGGAATCTGCTGGCGCAGCAGGCCGAGCCCCTGGTAGGCGAGGCTGGCCGCATCCAGCGCGTTGCGTCCCATGAAGGGATGCGAGGAGGCGTGCGCGCTCACGCCGGTGTAGGTGACGCGACATTCGCGGCGGCCCAGCCACGCCTGGTCCGCCACGTCCATGAAGTAGGGGTGCACCATGATTGCGGCATCCACAGAGTCGAAGGCGCCGGCGCGGGCCATGAGCTCCTTGCCGGCTTCGGACTCCTCGGCGGGAGTGCCGTAGTAGAGTACCCGCCCGCTGAAGGCATCCGGGGTGGCCGCGAGCGTATCCGCCAGGGCGAGGAACGCTCCGAGGCCGGCGGTGGCGATAACATTGTGGCCACAGCCGTGCCCGATGCCCGGTAGCGCGTCGTACTCGGAGAGAATCGCAATGGTGCGGTGCTTTTCGGGGTCGTAGTCGGCGCTGGTCAGCTCGACCGCGAAGGCGGTGTCGATTCCGAAGGCGGGGTGGGTGACGGTGAGGTCCGGGTGCGCGGTGCGGACTGCCTCGACGAGCGTGGATGAGGCGAAGCGCTCGCGGTAGGCGGTTTCGGGATGCGCGTGGATCGCCCGAAGAATTTCGGTGAGATCGCTGGCGCGGTTGGCGATGGAGTCCGCGAGGGCACGGCGGGTATCGTCCAGGCCGCAGTCGTGGTCGAGGCGATGACCGAAAGGTTTGCCGTGGCGATTGCTCGGGCGTTCCTTGGGGTGCGGGCCGGGCAGAGAGCCTCCGCCGTCGGGTTCTCCGTGGTGACCGGTGTGGTGTTTGCCTCTGCCGATGCGGCGGTCGGCGGCGTTCTTGCGCTGTTGCGTCTCGTAGGCGAGTACCTCGGCGTACTCGCTGCCGCGCTGGCGGTCGGCATCCGGGGCGGTGTAGCGGTGCACGGTGGGGGCTGGCTGTTCGGGGCGAGAGGGTTCCGCTCCAAGCGTAGTTTTAGTCTCGGGTGCGGCGGGATTTTTGGGAGTGCTTGTGGGGTTCGTGCTCATGGACTCTACGCTACCGTGCGCGCATCACCTACGCTAGCCAACCCGCACATGAAGGGTCGAAGTAACCCTATTCGGTAGGTCAAGATAACTTTATGAAGAAATGTGCGTCACATAAAAGATTTTTTGTATGTCGCCTAGTTTTCTGCGCTTCACAGGAGTAGCGTTAAGCAGTGAGAGCGGTAATCCTACCGTCCTCCTACAACCGGCGTCGCGATGAGCATGTCGGCAGGAAAGTTCACTATCTCGGTGAACGCATCCGCAAGGTTGCTTCCCTTTTCAACCTCGCGAGCGCGCACCGTCATTCTACTGCTCACCACGGCAGAACCCGATGGTAACTACCTGGCAGATGCACACCGCTGTGAGACGCCACAACCACGTTTTAATACGTTTAAGGAGCTCCATCCCATGAAGGCAGCACGCTTCTACGACCGTAACGACATCCGCATTGAAGACATCCCCGCACCCGAAGCCGCTGCGGGCGAGGTTCTGATTAAGGTCGCATGGTGCGGCATTTGCGGTACCGACCTGCACGAATACCTGGACGGCCCCATCTTCTGCCCCAAGCATGGCCACCCCCACCCGATTTCCGGTGAGGACTCCCCCGTGACCCTCGGCCACGAATTCTCCGGTGTCGTTGAGGCCCTGGGCGAGGGCGTTGACGACCTGAAGGTCGGCGACCACGTCGTCGTCGAGCCCTACATCATTGCTGATGACGTCTACACCGGCCCCGAGTCCAAGGACTACCACCTGTCCAAGGACATGAACTTCATCGGTCTGGCAGGTCGCGGTGGCGGCCTGTCCGAGAAGGTTGCTGTCAAGCGCCGCTGGGTTCACAAGATTCCTAACAACATTCCTCTGGACGAGGCTGCACTGATTGAGCCCCTGAGCGTTGGCTACCACGCTGTTGAGCGTGCCGGCGAGTTCAAGGAAGGCGCATACGCACTGGTCACCGGTGCCGGCCCCATCGGTCTGCTGACCTCCGCCGTGCTGAAGGCTAAGGGCGCTAAGGTCATCATCTCCGAGCTGTCCTCCCTGCGCCGCCAGAAGGCTCTGGACTCCGGCGTTGCCGACTACGCTTTCTCCCCCGCTGAGACCGACGTTCTGGCCGAGATTCACAAGCTGACCGACGGCCGTGGCGCCGACATCGCTTTCGAGTGCACCTCCGTTCAGCCCGCTCTGGACCTGATTCTGGATGCCCTCAAGCCCACCGGTAAGGTCGTCATCGTCTCCATTTGGGGCAAGCCCGCTTCCCTGGATGTTCAGAAGATTGTGCTCAAGGAGATCGATATCCGCGGCACCATCGCTTACGTGAACTCCCACCCCGAGACCATCAAGCTGGTTGAGTCCGGCAAGATTGACCTCAAGCCCTTCATCACCGGCAAGATCGCTGTGGAAGACCTGATTGACAAGGGCTTCGACACCCTGATTCACCACAACGAGACCGCTGTGAAGATTCTGGTCACCACCGACCCGGAGCGCCTGGCCGAGTAATACGGTTCGCTCAGCGAGTTTCTAGCCCTGCACTAGCGGGGTGAACTAGATAGCGGGGCGGGGTTCCTCATGGAGCCTCGCCCCGCTACTTTTTTGTGTACTTTTTACCGGGCATACAAAAATCCCCGGTTCCGAAGAACCGGGGATTATCTGTGCGCGAGGGGGGACTTGAACCCCCACCCTCTAAATGCGAGGACTAGCACCTCAAGCTAGCGCGTCTGCCTATTCCGCCACCCGCGCAGGTGACTCTCGAACGTTTTCCTTGCGGTGCCGTTCGAAGCAACACGTAATACTATACGGACTTTCGGGGATCTCCGCAAATCAAGAAAGCGTGTTATGCATCACACTATCGTGCGGAAGGTTCGCGAGTGATAGGGGCCGTGCGCATCCGCCAGAATACCCTCACGTCCCCTACTCCGCGGAGGTTATATGACGGGAACGGCCCGCAAACTCCCAGATTTCTTTCAGGAACGATTAGAATAAGGAACTATGAACAACGAGAACCTCTCCCGCGAAGAAGCCGCAGAACGTTCGGCTCTTATCAGCGTTGATAGCTACGACGTACACGTCGACCTGACGAACGCCAAGGACCCCGAATTCGAGTCCTACCCCACCGCAACCACCGTCCGTTTCTCCTGCAACACCCCCGGCGCAGAAACCTTCATCGACTACATTCACCACAGCATTGACTCCATCAAGCTCAACGGTGTCGAGCTGAAGCTGGACGAAGTCGTTGACGGCGCACGCATCCGTCTGGCCAACCTGAAGGCCGAGAACGTGCTGACCATCCACGGCCGCTCCTACTACTCCCGCTCCGGCGAGGGCCTGCACCGCTACTTCGACCCCTCCGACGGTCGCGTGTACCTGTACACCCAGTACGAGCCCTCCGACTGCCGCCGCGTCTTCCCCAACTTCGAGCAGCCCGACCTGAAGGCCGTCTTCAACTTCCGCATCACCGCACCCAAGGACTGGGTCGTTAGCTCCAACGCCGTGCTCGAGTCGCAGGTGACCGACCCCTCCGACGACTCCATCTCCAAGCGCGTCTTCGCCCCCACCGCCAAGATTTCCACCTACATCACCGCAATCCTGGCCGGCGAGTACTTCACCGCAACCACCACCTACAAGCCCAAGAGCAAGGTCAACAGCGGTGACATTCCCCTGGTCGCCTACTGCCGCCAGTCCCTGAAGCCGCACTTCGACTACGACCACATCTTCAAGGTCACCGAGAACGGCCTGGACTTCTTCCAGGACCTCTTCGACTACCCCTACCCGTACCCCAAGTACGAGCAGGCCTTCGTTCCCGAATACAATATCGGCGCCATGGAGAACCCCGGCCTGGTCACCTTCACCGAGGACTACATCTTCGTTTCCGGCGCTACCGAGGACGACCTGGAGGGTCGCACCAACACCATCTGCCACGAGATGGCGCACATGTGGTTCGGCGACCTGGTCACCATGAAGTGGTGGGACGACCTGTGGCTCAAGGAGTCCTTCGCAGACTTCATGGGCACCCTGGGTGCCAAGGAAGCTAACCACTTCGAGGATGCGTGGGTCACCTTCGCCAACAACCGCAAGGCCTGGGCCTACATGCAGGACCAGCTGCCCACCACCCACCCCATCGTGGCTGACATCCCCCATCTGGAAGCCGCAGCGCAGAACTTCGACGGCATCACCTACGCCAAGGGCGCCTCGGTCCTCAAGCAGCTGGTCGCCTACGTTGGCTTCGACACCTTCATCGAAGCCGCCCGCGTGTACTTCAAGCGCTTCGAATGGGGCAACACCTCCCTGAACGACTTCCTGCAGGTACTCAACGAAGTCTCCGGCCGCGACATGCAGGCATGGGCTAACGCATGGCTACAGACCTCCGGCGTGTCCGCACTGGGCACCAAGCGCGTCTACGGCGAGGACGGCCAGCTGACCGACCTGATCCTCACCCAGGAACTGCCCGCACAGCAGCCCGCAGGTCTGGGCCGCCCCCATGTGGCAAAGCTGGAAACCTTCGCGCTGACCGACGGCAAGCTCATCTCCACCGGTGTGCTCTCCCTCGAGTACCCGGCAGAGCCCGTCTCCGAGTACCGTGTGGAGCTGACCGACGAGCAGAAGAAGCTCGTGGGCGAGGCCGACCTGCTCATGCTCAACGCCGAGGACCACACCTACGCCAAGGTCGCCCTGACCGACGAAGACGGCCTGCAGGCCGCCATCGAGGGCGTCTCCACCCTCGAATCCGCGCTCTCCCGCGGCCTCATCTGGGGATCCCTCTGGGAGAACGTCCGCGACGCCCGCCTGCCCGTCACCACCTACGTGGATGCGGTCGTCCGCAATGTCTCCAAGGAACCCAGCGCATCCCTGCTGGGCACCATGGTCAACAACTCGCAGGTCGCCATCGCCACCTTCTCGGCACCCACCGGCCGCGAACGCCTCTACGACGCCCTCTACGACGCATTCTCCGCCGCCCTGGCTCAGGCTAAGCCCGGTTCGGACGAGCAGCTGATCCTGCTGCGCGGCCTGATCTCGGTCTCGACCAACGCCACCAAGGGCGAGGAGCTCTGCCGCGACATTGCCCGCGGTGCGTTCGAGGACACCACCGGCGATATCGCCGATGCGACCGGCATCCCCTACGACCAGAACCTGGGTTGGAGCGCCCTGGGTGCGCTCGCAAGCCGCAACCTGGTCACCGTGGAGGAGCTGGAGCGCGCCTCCAAGTACAGCCCCTCCTCGATTTCCTCGAACGGTTACGCGTACGCAATGGCCGCTCTGCCGAACGCCGAGCGCAAGGCTGCCGCGTACAAGACCATCATGGACGACGAGTCCCTGTCGAACGATGCTCTGGCCTCGACCATTAATGGTTACGTGCGCGGCCCGGTGGAGCTGCGCGAGCAGTACTACGGCCCCTACTTTGAGGCCCTGCTGGGCGTGTGGGAGTCCCGCTCGATTGGTATGGCTTCGCGTATTGTGCGCGGCCTGTACCCGAAGGCTCCGTACAACACCGGTTCAACCGAGGGCCTCGGCGTGGACGACAACCCGTCGGTCAAGCTGGCTCAGCAGTGGCTGGAGGCAAACCCCGAGGCTCCCTCGGCTCTGCGCCGCCTGGTGCTGGAGGCTCAGGATCACGGCCACCGTTCGATTCTGGCTCAGAAGTTCAACGCCTCCCTGCAGGCTAAGTAGTAGCCAAGCTAAGCGCTTACGCTTAGGATGCGGGCCATAGCGTCCCGCAATGATGAACCGCCGCTCGGCGCGCTCCCGGTATATTCCCGGGAATGTGCCGAGCGGCGTCTTGCGCGTCCCGGTGCAGAGCGTGCGCGGAGAAGGTTACCCGGCAGGGATGCCGCACCGCGCCGACCGGATGAGTGCCGGGAGAAAAGACAGATAAACGTCACCCGAATATGTGAGCTGCGCGCCCGTAAACCATGAGAGAATGGACTAGGTATCAGCTCATTTAGACACGGATCAGAAGGAGTTTTCAGTGGTCGACTACGCACTCGGTGATCGCGGTAGCGTCGAAATTGTCACCGACGATTACTATGAAGCGGAAACCCTCCAAATTTTTGAGGAACTGCACATCGACCGTGAACGCATCTGGTACGGTGAAGCGCGACTCGTCCCCGAGCCTGATAACCCCTACGAGCCGAATAGCATTGCCGTCTATATTGACGAGTTCAAGGTCGGTCGCATGAGCGCTGCCGATTCGGCGGCCTATTGGGAGCCCATCACCCGCGTGGTTGCCTCCGGGTACGAGCCGATTGCGCATCTGCAGCTCTCCGCCGTGGCCGTTCGCACCGAGAACGGTGACATGCGCGTGAAGAGCTCCGGTGTACTCTCCCTGTCCGCACCCGGTTCACTGTTCCCCCTCAACGATGCGCCCACCCGTGCCACCCTGCTCCCCCAGGGACCGTCCATGAAGGTTCTGGACGAGAAGGAGCACTCCGAATACCTGCACAGCATTTTGCCGCCCAGCGGTGAGGGTCGCGTGATTCTGACCCTGGAGGCTAACCAGCTGAAGACCTCCGACGGTCGTGTGGTCGATAGCGTGGAGGTGCGTCACGATCGCAAGCTGGTGGGTCGCCTGAGCACCCAGATGTCTGAACAGCTGGCCCCCGTGATTCGCTATGCCTTTGAGCACGATCGCCTCACAAGCGCCTGGGGTACGATTCGTGGTAACACTCTGGAGCTGTCGCTGACCGTTCAGGCTGCACGCCCGGTCGACATTCCGCAGGAATGGTACGAGACTCTGCCCAATAATGTTCCGGCTCTGCTGCCGGCCGGTGAAGAGTACGAGGTGCCCGCAGCCTACGTGCCGAGCGAGGGTGAGCGACACCGCGCCGAGACTGCGGCTCAGGCGCCGAAGAAGCGCCGCGGGTTTATCAGCTCCCTGACCGGTGGTTCCTCAGCATCCGAGCCGTCTGCTGATGAGCCGGTCGCCGAGAAGCCAGTGATTGAGTACACTCTGGAGGAAGAGGAGTACTACGAGCCCTCGGAACGTGAGCGACTGCTGAACCTGGTCAAGGGTGCTGGCCTGGCGGTTCTGCTGGCCGGCCTAATTTCGATGCTCTGGACCCCGATTCTCGGTATCCTGATTGCAATCATGGGTGGTGCCGTGGCTGCGGTGGCCTTCTACTTCGGTCGCCGGGCCGACGAGTACGACATTTACGAGGACGAAGAGTACATCGAAGAGGAGGCGGACGAGGAGGAGTACGAATCCGCGCAGGACTCCTCCACCACCTCGGTGTAGTCCTCCCCCGTTTAAGAGAGCGTCAGAGAACGGCACGCCGCCGGGCTCTGACGCTCTCTTTGTGTGTTCAACTTTCCAGAAGAATCTTCCACTCCATCCGCGGTGGGTGCACTATCGGGAAACCCACGAAACGGTTCAGCTCGGGTATAGCAGAGGGCGGCCCCTTCACCTTTCGGTGAGGGGGCCGCCCTCGTTCCTACACCCGCACCGGGTAAGGAGAGGTTAGTCCTGGCCGTAGGTAGCCATGAACTGATCCATCGTATCGTGCTGTAGCGCGTTTGCCAGCTGAGCATTTGCCGCCTGGTTAACCAGAACGATGGACTGGCCATCGTACGACCAACCCGGGCCGGCGTTCGGCAGGGTCGTCATGTGCATCGAGGTGTCACCGCTGGTCAGCACCGGAGCCGCAAGCTGAGCAATCTGCATTGCGTTCAGACCGGAGTCCACACGCATGTAACCAGCAAGAGACTCAACAGCAGACTGGAAAGAAGCAACATTGCTCAGCGCGCCCTTGGCCTTCATCGTGCTGTACAGACCGCGCAGGAATGCACGCTGGTTACGAACACGCTGATAGTCACCATCAGCGAAAGAGTAACGTTCACGCACGAAGGTCAGCGCCGCGCTACCGTTCATGTGCATCACGCCGGGGGTAAAAGTCCAGACGTTACTGGTGAACGCGAAGGGAACCTGAACGTCCACGCCGCCAACAGCGTTAACCAGGGACTTGAAGCCCTCAAATTCAATCTCAGCCACGTGGTCGATCTTGACACCCACCAGGTTCTCAACGGTTGCCACCTGCAGAGAGATACCGCCGTAGTTCAGCGCCGCGTTAATCTTTGCGGGACCGTAGCCGGGGATGTTCACCCAGGTATCACGCATAATCGAGATGATGTACACACCCTTGCCGTCAGCCGGGATGTGCATCAGCATGATGGTGTCTGCACGAGAACCACTCACCAGAGCAGCCTCAGAACCGGAACGGGTATCACTACCGAGCAGCAGGATGTTCTGGCCCGGTCCCTTCACGACGTCGTAGCTGTAGCCGTCATCGAGAATACCGTCGCCGTTCTTATCATGCTCGCTCGCGTTAGCGGCCAGCGCGGCCTCGGCACCCTCTCCAGAGGAAGAGCCATTCTGGTTGGTGACCTTCGGTGCCTGCAGCTCGGAAACGTTCAGTGGCTTTGCCTCGCCAAGCTTCTCTTTAATCTTGGCTTGGTCTTCATCCACCTTGGTGATGGAATCAAATTTCTCGGTCTGGCTATCCCAGGTATGGCCGGCACGCCATAGGAAGAAGCCAACGCCAAGGGCGATAACCAGCAGAAGAATCAGCAGAATCAGCAGGGTACGCTTAATCCATTTCTTCTTCTGCGACGGTTCAGAGTGTTCGTCGCTCATTATTATCCTTTGTTTGAAGTGGTGATAGGCGAGAAGGCAACGCCCATTTCGCCGTAATTCCCCGGTGACGCGACAGCCGGAGCATCATCGGTGCTAGTGAAGGGCGGTGTATGCACGCCTCGCAAAATACTTTCCCATTGTAGCGCTGTCAGCTGTGTAGCGGGCACCCTATCCCGCCCGTGGCAGTACAGCGTTCCTCACGTTCTAGCGAAAAACCCCGCCCCCCTTGAAAGCCAAGGGAAGCGGGGCCTTTAAAACGCTATACGGCGCAATCTTTCGGGAAGAATTAAGCCTTCTTGCCGAAGTTTGCAAAGCGTGCGTTGAAGCGCTCGACGCGACCTGCGGAGTCCATGATGCGCTGCTTACCGGTGTAGAACGGGTGCGACTCGGACGAGATTTCAACCTCGATGATCGGGTACTCGTTGCCGTCTTCCCACTTCTCAACCTTGTCGGAGGTGCGGGTGGAACGGGTCAGGAAGACCTTGCCGGATGCGAGGTCGCGGAACAGAACCGGCTTGTATTCCGGGTGGATATCTGCCTTCATTGATTTACCTTCTTCTGCTACTGGATTTTGCCAGTAGCCCTTATATAGATGGAGTAGGTTTTTCGATGTGCGGCTGTCGAGAAAACTTGAGAGCGCATCACCATTGCACCCGCATGGGCGAGCACAACCCGTTAAGGGTACCACCTTTAGGGTTTAAATCCCAGCGCCGCGGCCAATCACGTAGCGATTTCCCGCGCGTTCGACCGGCCCCTAGCGCGGGCGCGTCTCCCAGAAGGCGACGGCGCTCGCCGCGGCCACATTCAGCGAATCCACGCCGTGGGACATGGGAATCATCACGGTATCGTTGCAGGCCGCCAGGGTGCGCGGCGAAAGACCGTGACCCTCGGTGCCCAGGATGAGCGCAAGCTTTTCATCGCCGCGGGCGGCCAGCTCATCCAGGCTCAGGGAATCCTCCTCCAAGGCCATGGCGGCGCTCCTGAAACCCAGCTCGTGCAGGGTCTGCAGGTCGGTCGGCCAGGACTGCAGCCGGGCCCACGGAACCTGGAATACGGTACCCATCGACACGCGAATCGACCTGCGGTACAGCGGGTCGGCGCATCGAGGGGTAACCAGCACGGCATCCACATCCAGGGCCGCCGCCGAACGGAAAATCGCGCCCACGTTCGTATGGTCCACGATGTCTTCCAGAATGGCCACGCGACGCGCCCCGCTCAGCAACTCCTGCAGGGGCTGAGGCGCCGGGCGGGCCATTGCCGCCAGGGCGCCGCGGTGCAGGTGAAAGCCGGTCACCTGCTCCAGCTGCTCCTCACTACCCACGTAGGCGGGGGTGCCCGGGTGTTCCCGCAGGACGTCCGCCAGGTCATCAGCCCATTTCTCACTCATGAGGAAGGAGACAGGCTGATGACCGGCCGCGAGCGCCCGACGAATCACTTTGGAGGATTCGGCAATGTAAATCCCCCACTGCGGTTCCAGGGCGCTACGCAGCTTCACATCGGTCAGCTGCGTGTAGTACCGCAGCTGCTGCTCGGGGGCCTGATCCAGGGGCGTGACCGACTCGATTGCGTAGACGCGTTCGGCGCGCTCGGCAATCTGCTCGGCGGTCAGCTGCTTGGGGCCTCGACTCATGCGCGCTTGAAGGCCGAGAAGCGACCCGACGAGGTCACGGTCAGGGCCAGGTCCATGTCGTAGGTTGCGGCGAGGTTGGCCTCGGTGATGGTGGAGAGAATCGGGCCGGCCGCAACCACGCCGCCGTCGCGGATCATCAGGGCGTGGGTGAAGCCGGAGGGAATCTCCTCGAGGTGGTGGGTAATGAGCACGGTGGCCGGTGCGTAGGGGTCAGCGGCCAGGGCGGTCAGTCGCTCCACGAGGTCCTCGCGGCCGGAGATGTCCATGCCCGAGCCGGGCTCGTCCAGCAGCAGCAGTTCGGGGTCGGTCATGAGGGCGCGGGCGATGAGGGCGCGCTTGCGCTCGCCATCGGAGAGGGAGCCGAAGGTGCGGTCGGCAAGGGTGTCGACGCCCCACTCGGCCAGCAGCTCGGTGGCGCGCTCATCGTCCATGACGTCGTATTCCTCGTTCCAGCGGCCGGAAACGGCGTATGCGGCGGTGACGACTACGTCGGAGACCTTCTCGGTGGCGGGAATCTGGGTTGCGGAGGCGCCGGAGGACAGGCCGATGCGCGGGCGCAGCTCGAAAACGTCGACCGCGCCGAGGGTCTCGTCAAGAATCTCAACCTCGCCGCTGGTGGGGTGCAGGCGGGCCGCCGCGACGGAGAGCAGGGTGGACTTACCGGCGCCGTTGGGGCCCAGCACGACCCAGCGTTCACCTTCGTTCACGGTCCAGGAAACGTCGTTGAGGATCTTGCGGCCGCCGCGGACGACGGAAACGTTCTGCAGGTTGAGTACGGTGCTCATGGTTCTTCTTCCAGTGAATTGGCGGGTGGGTGATGCCTCGCTCACCCGCACCATCCGGTGACGGGTGGCGCGGGTGAGGAGGTGCGCGGCGGCACCCTGCGTTGGGTGCCGCCGCGGCGGGAGTCTTTAGTCGATGAAGCCGCGTGCGCCGCCGACCAGCTCAACGTGGCCGGTCTCGACGTCTGCGGTAACCATCTTCGCGATTTCGTGGGCGAACTCGTTGACGGTGTAGAGCTTGCCCGCGGTCTCGCGGCGCTGCTCGATGGCGCCCGGGTGCAGGCGGTTGAGCAGGGTTGCGGTGACGGTACCTTCAATCATGTCGGCGGAGACCACGACCAGGGAGATACCCTTCTCGGAGAGGGCGGGAATCTCGGCAATCAGGGCGTCTTCGCCGGCGCGCTTGGACTCGGCGACGGGCTGGTACTCGTCCATGGTCTCGACCTCGCGGATGAAGTGCGCCTGGTGGCTGGTCACGAAGACGATGCGGCCGCCTTCGGGCATCTTCTCTGCGGCCAGGCGTGCCAGGTTCAGCTGGGCGTCGCGGTTCAGGCGCATTGCGTAGTCCTCGCCCATGCCGGTCTCCATGCCGCCCGAGGCGTTCAGAATCAGGTAGTCCAGGGAGCCAAAGGTCTCGACGGCGGTGTTGACGAGGGTCTGCAAATCCTCGGCCTTGGTCACGTCAGCCTGCACGGCGACGGCCTTGCCGCCGGCCTCTTCGATGGCCTTGACGATCTTGTTGGCGCGCGGTGCCTTGGAACGGTAGTTCACGACGATGTTGGCGCCTTCGGCGGCGAGAATCTGTGCGGTGTCTGCGCCGACGCCTCGGGAGGAGCCGGTGATGATGATGGTCTTGCCGGTCAGCTGTGCCATTCGGTGTACGTCCTTTGTGT
>NZ_JBYQJS010000006.1:0-23998 GCF_058213595.1 Rothia sp. SCPM-O-B-18226 (M350)
CAGACCATAGCCAAATCCCTTCTCAAACATTTGTACTGCCTGTTTCCGAAGCAAACGATCGTGTCTCATTCCCAGATGCACGGACATGAAAAGCCTCCCGTTTCCTGGACTTCATTTTCGATGTCCAAGAAACGGGAGGCAGTTCACTTGCGAGTGCCGGGGGCTTTGTTCGTTATGGGCTTTGGAAGCGCTGAAGTCTCAAAGGACGTAGCTACCAGATTGGGGCGTTGGCGCCGGGAGGCATAGCACCCCATGATGCTCTCGCGAAGAGCGGGGATTAGAGGCTACGCAATACCGAGACAACCTTGCCCATGACGGTGGCGCGGTCACCCATAATCGGTTCGTAGCTTGCGTTGCGCGGCATGAGCCAGGTGTGGCCATCAACCTGGCGGAAGACCTTCACGGTGGCCTCATCGTCCAGCAGGGCGGCCACGATGTCGCCGTTGTCGGCGGTGTGCTGTTCACGCACGACGACCCAGTCGCCATCGCAGATAGCGGCGTCAATCATGGAATCGCCCTTGACCTTGAGCATAAAGAGCTTGCCGTTGCCGACCAGCTGGCGCGGCAGGGCGAGTACATCTTCCACAGACTGCTCGGCGGTGATGGGGCCGCCCGCGGCAATGCGACCGACGAGGGGGACGGGTACGAGGTCGTCCTCGCCAACCTCAAAGTTCGGAAGCTCAGGCAGGGGAGTGTGCATGCCGGCGCCGTTTTCGTCGAGCACCTCGATGGCGCGCGGGAGCTTGGGATCGCGGCGAATGTAGCCCATATTTTCGAGTCGGCCAAGCTGATGGGTGACCGAAGAGAGAGACGCAAGACCCACCATATCGCCAATCTGGCGCATGGACGGCGGATAGCCCTTCTGTTCAATCTCGGTGCGGATCGCGTCAAGAATCTTCTGCTGGCGCGCGGTCAGCGCCGGGCGGGGTGCTGTTGCCATATCTCTTCCTTTGGTCTGTGTCGCCGAAGGTTGCTGTACCTTCGGCGGAGCACGGATGGGTTGTCCACGTGTTCGTCATACGGTGACGTATATCGCACGGCTTAGGTGAAACATACCCCTTATCTCGTCAGGGGTGGATTAGATTCTAGATCCGTCGCGAGTCACGCCCCGCCATGATGGAAATCATCACGAGCGTGTGGAACATCTCTTGACACAAGTGTAGAACACTCTACCGACAAATTCAAACAAATATACTAGATTTTTTCTTCGAAACCGGAGGAATTTTTAGTATGTATCTGCTAGACTTTAGAACACTGATTCGGATACAGTAGAAAACCCTCCCGACTTTCGGGGTGTAAACGGGGTATTCTCCATGCAATTCGAATACTCGTTCTGCCTTGCGGGTCTGGAAGGGGGTCGTCGAATGTTCGAGAGTATTCGAACGAGAAACCGAATGACCTTCCTTAAGCCGAAGGGGAGTTCTGGGGAACGCGTCTGCAAGACAAAACCCCGAACGTTCCTTGACCCGATGTGTCGGGTCCCGGGCAGAAAAACGAACAACCACACTCAACTCACCTGCCGAGTCTCGAGAGAGCCGGCACCGTTCACCCCGGCGGATTACCGCGGGAGTGAGCTTGAGAGAAAGGAACCACAATTATGACCGCAGCTTCTTTGGCCCCTCACCGTGCCTCTGCGTCTGCTACCCTTCCGGAAGGTTTGGTGGTACTTCACCCCGCGCACGCACGGCAGTCCGCGCGCATCGCTCGAGGCTCCTCCCGTCGCGCATCCGCTCCTCAGTCTTCTGCCTCTCCGGCGCCCGTCCGCAGTGTCTCTCCCGCCGTGGCGGCTACCCAGTCTGTAGCCCCCTCCGCTCCGGTGAATGAACGCTCCGTTTCGGCGCACCTCTCCGGGCAGGGCAGGGAGTCGTCTTCCCGCCGTGCGGGCCTTGTGCCCTCCGCTATCTCGGGTCTTCGCTCCCTATCGTCTCGCCTGGAACGCTTCAACCCCCTGCGCAATTTCAAGGGGCTGCCTCTGCTGACCCTGGCCGCGCTCGTGGTGCTGGGCGCCATTACCTTCCTCGGCCCTTCCTTCGGCCCCCGTGTTGAGAACGCATCGGCCACCCAAGCCACTGTGACCGTTAAGCACGGCGAGACACTGTGGGACATCGCCCAGTCGGTGAACCCCGGCGGTGATGTCCGTGATACCGTGGTGCGTATTATGGAGATGAACTCGCTGACGAGCACCGCTGTCGACGCCGGTCAGCGCCTCGAGGTTCCCAAGCCGCGCCACTAGGCAAAGCTGTCGAGGCGAGAGCTTCGGCTCACTCGTCAGCGGATTATGAATCGGCTACGAACCGCCTACCGCACTACTCAAGGAGCACGCGATGTCAACACCCTCTCAGTCCCATCAGGACGCGGTCTCCTCACCGCTCCCCGTGGTCGCCGTTCTGGGAGATTCCGGAACTCACGGCGCCATGGTAAAGCTTCTTCGGGATTCGGGTGCGGAGGTCATCGTCACCGCTGACCCGCATCAGCTCCGCGAGGCTGACGGCATGGTGGTTGCCGGTCCTGCCGGTTCCCTTGAGGCGTTCGACGAGCTAAAAGCCAAGGACGCTGAGCGCGTGATTGGGCGCCGCGTGGCCGGTGGCCGTCCGGTGCTCGCGGCCGGTGCCGCCCTGAGCTGCCTTTTTGAATCCGTCGCGGTGAACCACCCACAGCTGGGCAGCGTGCAGGTTCAGGGTATGGGGGAGTGGCCCGGCGAGAGCGTGGAGCTTTCCACCCGGGGCCTGGTGCCCGGCTCCTCCGCGGTGTCCCCCTCGACCGGCAGTCGACTGCTCAAAGATATTGAGGGCGAGGCCCGTTTCAAGTCCGAGCACGGTGTTTTTGAGTGGGTCTTTGACCAGAGCATTGACTATATCGCTCCTCCCGCGGTGAGCTGGACGGCAACCGAACCTCCCTATATTGCCGCCGTGGAGAACGGCCCGCTGACCGCTGTGCAGTTCTGCCCGGTCGTATCCGGTGAGCTGGGTGCTGAGTTTATGCGCCGCTGGGTTGCGTCCCTCGCGGTGACCGGCCGGCTGTCGCCTGCCGCGGGTGAATCCGCTACCGGTGGGGAGGAATCATAATGGCTAAACCCATCCTCGAACTTCTGCCGGCCGTCGATATTTCCGAGGGCTACGCGGTACGCCCTGTGGGCGGCACCCTGTCCGGTGGCGAGCAGCGTCTCGATCCGGTCAAGGCGGCGCTCACCTGGGTGAAGGCTGGCGCCCGCTGGATTCATCTGGTTGATCTTGACCTAGCCTTTGGTCGCGGTACGAATACGGATGTTCTGGCGGAGGTTGCCGCCGCCGTCCGTGCCGAGAGCGCCCGGAGCTCTGCCCCGGTTCGTATTCAGGTCAGTGGCGGTGTGCGTAATGCTGAGAGCCTGGAGCGCGCCCTGAGTCTCAACCCGGACCGCGTGAACGTGACCAGCGCGGCGCTGGCGGATTCTGCCTGGCTTGAAAGTATCCTGGCTCGTTACGCGGATTCTGATCTTCTAGCCCTGGGGCTCGACGCCCGTTACGACCCCGAGCGGGGTTGGGTGACGGTGGCTCGGGGAACCGACTGGTCGGGCCCCGAGGTGGCGGAGGCGCTGGCCTGGCTGGAAAGCGTGGGCGTGCGTCGCTACATTGTCACCGATGTGAGTAAGGACGGCTCGCTGGCTGGTCCCGGCGCGGAACTGCTCGATGAGGTGCTGGCCCAGACCGTCTGTCGGGTGGTGGCGTCCGGTGGCGTGGCGTCGCTGGCTGACCTTGAGAAGCTGCGCGCCATGGTACCTTACGGCTTGGAGGGCGTGGTGCTGGGCAAGGCGCTGTACGTGGGGAACTTTAGCTTTGAGCGGGCACTCGAGGTCGCTGGCTCCCGCTGAATCTCTCCTTTCTGATAAGGCTGTCGGATCCCGCCAGTCCGCGCAGAACATATGCGGAATACATACGGCAAAGCCCCGTCTTCCTCAACGTGAGGGAGACGGGGCTTCGCTGTGAATAGACCGGGTACGGTTTAGTACACCGGGCCGGTCAGCTTCTCGCCGGGGCCCTTGCCGGGCTCGTCCGGGAAGGGGGAAGCCTCACGGAATGCCAACTGCAGGGTGCGCAGGCCGTCGCGCAGGGGTGCTGCGTGCTGGGAACCGATTTCGGGGGCGGCAGCGGTGACCAGGCCCGCCAGGGCGGTGATGAGCTTGCGTGCTTCATCGAGGTCCTTGAGATCGTCTGCGTTCTCGTCGGAGGCCAGGCCGCACTTGACGGCTGCGGCGCTCATCATGTGGATGGCCGCGGAGCTAATGATTTCGATGGCGGGAACGTCTGCAATATCGCGCAGCTGCTCATTAACGGCCTCGACCTGCTCCTCGGTGAGCTCGGTGTGGCCGTGGATGGGGGTTTCTTCTCCCGCGGTAAAGCGGAAGTTATTGTTTTCAGTGCTCATAACCCTAGAATCTCACATTTCGTTTAATTCGGTAAATGCGTCCTTAAGAGTGGGTGCTTCTGTGGACTTTCTGGGGGAGCCCCCGCAATTTTATGGTGTTTTGCGTCTATTTCCTTGCGTCTGTCGGGGATTCTGCGGTATGGTTGTAGACAGTTTGCAAGTGGAGCGCGCCTCCCACCCGATTGGCCGTCTCAGGTTTGTCCCTGGGATTTGAGGTGAACGGGTTCGTCCGCCGATTTCGGCGTACGCTGGTTTGTGCCTCCGCTTGTGTGACTGCGGGGGCTTTTTTAGCGCCCGCAACGGATAGTATTCACGGGGAAACCCACAGAGCACAGGAGCTAGTCATTAGCGAACCACGCATTAACGATCGTATCCGCGTTCCCGAGGTCCGACTCGTCGGCCCCGGTGGCGAGCAGGTAGGCGTTGTCCCTCTGAAGGACGCTCTGCGCCTGGCTGAGGACGCCGAACTCGACCTGGTCGAGGTTGCCCCGAACGCGAAGCCGCCCGTGTGCAAGCTCATGGATTACGGCAAGTACAAGTACGAAGCCGCAATCAAGGCTCGTGAATCCCGCAAGAAGCAGGCAAACGCCGTTCTGAAGGAGATCCGTTTCCGCCTGAAGATTGATACCCACGACTACGAAACCAAGGTTGGACACGCTCGTCGTTTCCTCTCCGGTGGTGACAAGGTCAAGGCAATGATTCAGTTCCGTGGTCGTGAGCAGCAGCGCCCCGAGATGGGTGTGCGCCTGCTGGAGCGTCTGGCGGCTGAGCTGGCTGAGGTGAGCACCGTTGAGTCTCGCCCCCGTCAGGATGGCCGCAACATGGTGATGGTTCTGGCTCCGCTTCGCGGTAAGGCAGAGGCTCGCCGTGAGCAGGGCGCCGGCGGTCGCAAGGGTCGCGAGCGTATTGACACGACCAAGGCGAAGCCCGTTACCAACTCTCTGGCAGACGCTATGCCTGCCGAGCTGAAGGCACAGGCTTCCGCCGAGTAGGGAACCGGGTCGTCACTTTAGGATGGGCACGCGCCTCCACCGCTCGGTGGGTGTTGCGGGTTCACCCGGTGCCGGTTCCGAGGCACCTCGTCAGGGGTGCCTCACCTTTGGTCCTTGGGGCTGATGCGTTCGCGTACGTAGCCCCACTAAGCTACCCCGCCACTGTGGCGGGGGATGAATGTAAGGAGAACGGCAGCTATGCCGAAGCAGAAGACCCACTCTGGTGCTAAGAAGCGCTTCAAGCTCACCGGTAGCGGCAAGGTTAAGCGCCAGCAGGCGAACCGCCGCCACTACCTGGAGCACAAGTCCTCTCGTCTGACCCGTCGTCTGGCTTCTGACCAGATCGTTACCGGCGGCCAGGCAAAGGTTGTCAAGAAGATGCTGGGTAAGTAAGCAACGCTTACTCTCTGCACCTGGCGCACCGATAGTGGTGCGCACTGATTAAAGACTCGCTCCTGTTCAGCGTGATATGTGAGCTGTTCAGGACATAAGACGAAGGAGACACACGTGGCACGTGTGAAGCGCGCGGTTAACGCGCACAAGAAGCGCCGTACTATTCTCGATCGTGCATCCGGCTACCGCGGTCAGCGTTCTCGCCTGTACCGTAAGGCTAAGGAGCAGGTCACTCACTCGCTGGTTTACAGCTACGACCACCGTCGTAAGAAGAAGGGTGACTTCCGTCGCCTGTGGATTCAGCGTATTAACGCTGCTTCCCGCGCACAGGGCCTGACCTACAACCGCTTCATCCAGGGTCTGAAGGCTGCTGGTGTTGAGGTTGACCGCCGTATGCTGGCTGAGCTGGCTGTTAACGAGCCCGCTGCTTTCAACGCACTGGTTGAGATTGCTAAGAACAACCTGCCCGAGGACACCTCGGCTCCCAAGGCTTAATTAGCCTAGGTTGTGTTCTTACCTCGAAGATCTAGGTTCGGGGTAGGATGCTTAAGCGTCGTGAGCGGCCGTCTGCACTTTTGAGTGTGGGCGGCCGCTTTCTGCGTACCTGGGGTTGTGACTGTTCTGCGTTTTTGGGTGTGCCTTTGCCTGTACCCTTTAAGAGTGAACTTTTTTGAACGTATTAGTACCCCCGTTGTGATGTCCAATCCGCAGGCAGATCGTGTGCGCGATATTGCGAAGCTGCGTACCCGTGCTGCTCGCACGAAGAAGGGCCAGTTCCTGGTGGAAGGCCCGCAGGCTGTGCGTGAGGCGTTGAAGGCGCATCTGAAGAGCCCCATCCTGGACGCCGTGTACGTCACGGAGGCGGCTTTTGACCGTCATGAGGATATCGCCGAGCTACTGGAGCAGGTGTACGGCACCCCCACCCCGGAGGAGGGTCGCCGCGTTTTTATGCGTGTGGTGACCGATGAGGTGTTGGCGGCCATGGCTGATTCTGTGTCGCCGCAGGGTATTATTGCGGTTTCTTTCATGGTGGATGCTTCCTTCTCGCTGCTGTGGGGTGAGGGCGCGTTGAACCCGAAGCTGATTGCTGTGCTCTCTCGTGTTCAGGATCCGGGTAATGCGGGCACGATCCTGCGTGTGGCGGATGCCGCCGGCGCCGATCTTGTGATTACCACCAAGGGCTCGGTGGATTTGTACAACCCGAAGACGGTGCGTTCTACGGCGGGTTCGCTGTTCCATGTGCCGATTATTCAGGGCGTGCAGCTGGAGGACTTCGCGGAGGATGTGAAGTCTCAGGGTACTGCTGTGTTGGCTGCTGACGGCTACGGCGTGGTGAACCTGCAGGAGCTGAGTGAGTACACCGCGGCCCGTCGCGCGGGTGTGGAGGCGAGCGCCCCCTCCGGCGTGAAGGGTAATTTTGATCTTTCTAAGCCGACAATGTGGCTTTTCGGGAATGAAGCGCAGGGTTTGAACGCTGAGGAGAAGGCGGCCGCTACGATGCGAGTGGCCGTGCCGGTGTACGGCTCGGCGGAGTCCCTGAACGTGGGTACCGCCGCGGCGGTCTGCCTGTACGCCTCGGCGATGGCTCAGCGCTCGAACGCTCTGGGCTAATACCGTAAGCCCATCATCCCGTGGTGTACTCTCCCGGCGAGCTGTGTTCGTCGTGGCTGTATCGGGCCGAGGTTTGGCCGTGCCCGCCGCGGGCCTTTTACAAACTTTTGAATAGTGTCGCCCCCGATGGTTCCGTGCTTTTCGGGTTAGTGCGGCCTGCAGAAAGGTAAATATGTCTCAATCCAGTCATTCCGGCCACTCGGGAGCCGGGGCGATTATTGCCGCCCTGGGGGCGAACCTCGGTATCGCCGTCCTGAAGTTCTTGGCTTTTGCCCTGACCCGTTCCTCCTCGATGTTGGCCGAGGGCATCCACTCGGTGGCTGACTCGGGTAATCAGCTTTTGCTTCTTTTGGGCGGTCGCGCTTCGCAGAAGCAGGCTGATGAGGAGCACCCGTTTGGTTATGGCCGTAACCGCTATATTTACGCGTTTATTGTTTCGATTATTATCTTTGCCCTGGGTGGCTTGTTCGCTCTGTATGAGGGTTATGAGAAGCTACATGACCCGCACGGTATTACTGAGTGGCAGTGGGTTCCGGTGGCTGTTCTGGTTGGTTCGATCCTGCTGGAGGGTAATTCGTTCCGCGTGGCGGTGAAGGAGTCGCGTGATCTGAAGGGCAAGCAGAGCTGGATGCGTTTCTTGCGTACTTCGAAGAACCCGGAGCTTCCGGTGCTTCTGCTGGAGGATGCGGGTGCGCTGCTGGGTCTGATTTTTGCGCTCTTTGGTGTGGGTCTGACTCTGTTGACCGGTAATGGTCTGTGGGATGCGTTCGGTACCCTGGCTATTGGTGTGCTGCTGGTCTTTATTGCTGTGTTCCTTGCGGTGGAGATGAAGTCCCTGATTTTGGGTGAGGCTGCTTCTCCGGAGGATTTGGCGAAGATTCGTGCGGCGATTGAGGATGGCGATAGCGAGCGCATTATCCACATTAAGACCGTGCACTTGGGTCCTGAGGAGATTCTGGTGGCGGCAAAGATTCGTATTCATGATGCTGACACCGGTCGTGCGGTAGCTGATGAGATTGACGCTGCTGAGGTGCGTATTCGTGAGGCTGTTCCTGCGGCGCGCATCATTTATTTGGAGCCGGATATTTTCCGGGCTTAGTTCTAGGAGATTTTTGTTATGACCGTTGAGATAATCGTTTATCGTTTGCTAAAGATTTTCGTTGGCCTGATCATTCTTTTGGTGTACCTGCGTCTGACTCACCGTTCTCAGGCGGGGCACCAGACCCCGATTGATACCATCGGTAACTTTGTCATCGGTGGTGTGTTCGGTGGCGTGTTGTACAGCGAGCAGATTAGCCTGTTCTACTTTGTCATCTACATGGTGTTTACGCTGTGCATGATTCAGCTGCTGAACGTGGCGACCACGAAGATTCGTTTTCTGCATATGGCGGTGCGTGAGCAGCGCGTGCCGATCATTACGGATGGTGATATCGATATTAAGAGCTTCCAGCAGGCAGATGTGGTTCTTGATCCGATGCGCCTGATTGCTGACCTTCGTGCGCAGGGTATTTACGACCTGGAAGACATTGAGTTCGCTCAGATTGAACCGAACGGTGCGCTGAGCGTGATCCGTAAGGGTGACGGTGTGCCGAACTTTGCTCTGATTGTGAAGGGTACCTTGGTCACTCGCGATATCGCGGATGCGCACAAGACCGAGGATTGGGTGTACCTACAGTTGCGTGCCGCTGAGGTCGAGCTTGAGGATGTCTTCCTCATGGAGTTCAAGAACGGTAACCGCCTTCTGATTCTGCTGAATGACGGCACTAATATTCGCCGTGAGGTGGCAGAAGCCTCGAATATGAATGATGAGGAAGAAGAGTGGCAGGAAGGCGTGGAGGAAGCTCCTGAGCCTGAGGATACTGGGGATGCCGAGAAGGAAGTAGCGGAGCACGTTGCTGAGGATGCGCATCCGATGAAGGATTCTAAAGCGTAGAAGAAGGTAGAGAAAGATGAGTGAAGTGTCGCCCTCGTTTGAGGTTCAGGTGGTTGGCGCCGCCGTGGTCGATTCTTTGGTGGCTCCGACCCGTATGCTGGTGGCTCAGCGTTCTGAGCCGCAGACTGTTGCCGGCATGTGGGAGTTCCCGGGCGGTAAGGTCGAGCCGGGGGAGAGCTGCGAGCAGGCGCTGGTGCGTGAGCTGAAAGAGGAGCTGGGGGTGCAGGCGCGTTTGGGTGCTGAGGTGCCCGGCGCGTACCCGCAGGGTTGGCGTCTGAGCGAGCGTCTGGCGATGCGCGTGTTCTTCGCGGAGATTCTTTCGGGTACTCCGGATACTTTGGAAGATCATAGTGCTCTGCGGTGGATGCCGCTTCCCCCGGCGGGGGAGGGAATCCTCGAGGCCACGGAAGCCGCCGAGATTCTGGCGCTGCCGTGGATTCCCGCGGACTTCCCAATCGTGGAGGCACTCCTGCGTCAGCTCGGTCGGTCTGGGGCGGGTCGGTCTGGGTCGGGCGACGAAAGCTAAGGGCGCGTACCTGCGCCATACCGGTAACGCTCTCTTCGCGGTGCCGCCCGGGGTGAAGGATGAGAACGACTACATCTGCTCGGGCCTCTTTAACTAGGCGCGCTCGATGTAGCTGGGCATCTGCCCGATGCTCCAATACCGCCCGATGTGCCGGTGAACGCCCCGATGGGAGGTTCACCGGCACATCGTCATATATGAGTTCGACACGAGCATTTTCTTTGGAAACTTCTTACCGACCGGGTAGTATTGAGGGAGAAATCACATACAAATTGGGAGACAATGATGACTGCTCAACCTCCGTACGACCCGAATGCGTACCGCTCCGACGCGGTACCTTCAGACACCCAGGCCATCTACATTCAGGAAGGTGGCTCCAAGCCGGGTGGAATCCTGTTCCACTCGCCGACCAAGCACCCTAAGATTCTGCGCCTGCAGGAGATTATGATTGTCTCCGCGTTGCTCTGCTTTGTCCACGGCATCATTTCTTCGTTCGCACCGGATAACCTGTCCCCGCTGAAGGGCCTGCCGGAGTTTGGCGTTGCGGGCGGCCTGGGATTGCTCATCGGCTCGGCCATCGTGTACTCGTGGGTGTACTTCACGATTCAGAAGGGTAAGCGCCAGGGCCTGACCGTCGGCCTCATCTTCGCGATTCTCGGCGCCTTCGTCGCGGTCCTCTCGCTGATTGGCAACGTGATTGACGCTCAGCGCTACGGCTTCGTGCCGCTGTACGCCGCGTGGTTTATCGCCAACGTGCTGTGGATTCGCTCCTCCTTCGACCCCGAGGTCAAGGAAGCGCTGGCCTAATCCTCGCCTCCGTGGGGACCCGTTCGGCAAATATGCCGCCGCGGGGCGCGCGCACCTGACGACTCCACACCTAATCAAAGCATCAGAGCGCCCGGATGGACTATCCGGGCGCTCTGATGCTTTCGCGTGGTTCTCTGGTCTAAAATGGGTAGGATATGCGCCCGCAGACCCTGCCGGGATGCTCCGCCCCTCACACGCTCGGCGCCCGCCGTGCCCGGGGCAATTAGTGAGCTCTCGCGGTCCCCCGCGGTGCCGCCCCATAGTGACAAACCAGCCGACCGGCCCCAACGTGCCGGTGGTACGCAGAGAAGAGTGACAATGACCGATTCCGTGCAGGAACACGAGGGCCCGAAGGGCCCGGCGCAGGTCCTCGCCAACATCGCGCAGGTCCTGGAGAACAACCCCGAAAAGGGTCTGGACGCCGTTCGTGAGGCATTTGAGGCCGAGCGAGAGCGCGCCCAGCGGGAGATTCGCGAGAAGGCAAAAGACTTTGACAGCCTCAAGGAGGTGCGCCTGAGCTTCTTCGGCGAGAAGGGCGTCATGAGCGTTGCCAACCGCCAGATGCGCGACCTCCAGAACCAGCACAAGGGCCCCGTGGGCAAGCTGCTGGGCCAGGCCCGTGCCGCACTGACCGAGGTTATTGAGGCTCGCACCAAGGAGCTGGAGGCCGAGCGCGAGGCCCGCATCCTGGCCGAGGAGGCCGTGGACATGTCGGCCGCATCCGCTCGCCGCTCCCTGGGCGGTCGCCACCCCATCGCCCTGATGCAGGAGCGTCTGACCGACATCTTCGTCGGCATGGGCTGGGAGGTTGCCGACGGCCCCGAGCTGGAGTCCGAGTGGTACAACTTCGACGCCCTGAACATTAAGCCGGACCACCCGGCGCGCGAAATGCAGGACACCTTCTACGTTGAGCCGAAGAACGCTCACCTGCTGCTGCGCACCCACACCTCCCCGGTGCAGATGCGCTCGATGCTCTCGCGTGAGCTGCCCCTGTACATTGTGTGCCCCGGCCAGGTGTACCGCACCGATGAGCTGGACGCGACCCACACCCCGGTCTTCCACCAGATTGAGGGCCTGGCCGTGGATAAGGGCCTGACCATGGCCGATCTGAAGGGCACCCTGGAGTACATGGCCCGCGCCATGTTCGGCGAAGAGGCTAAGATTCGCCTGCGCCCGAACTTCTTCCCCTTCACCGAGCCCTCCGCCGAGCTGGACCTGTGGCACCCCAACGCCAAGGGCGGCCCCCAGTGGATCGAGTGGGGTGGCTGCGGCATGGTGAACCCGAACGTGCTACGTGCCGCCGGCATCGATCCCGAGGAATACTCGGGCTTCGCGTTCGGTATGGGTATTGAGCGTACCCTCATGTTCCGTAACAACGTCGCCGACATGCACGACATGGTCGAGGGCGACATCCGTTTCTCTGAGCAGTTCGGGATGGAGATTTAAATTATGCGTATTCCCCTGTCATGGCTGCGCGAGTTCGTGCCGGTCGCCGAGGACGCTTCGGCTGAAGATTTGATGGCAACCCTGGTGAAGGTTGGTCTGGAAGAAGAAGACGTTCACCGCCCCACCGACGAGATGTCGGGCCCGATTGTGGTGGGCCAGGTTCTCTCGATGGAACCCGAGACCCACTCCAACGGCAAGACCGTGAACTGGTGCCAGGTGCGTGTGGTCCCGGAGGGTCGGGAGCAGACCCTGACCGGCAAGGGCATCGAGCCTTCCGGTGTTCAGGGCATCATCTGTGGTGCCCACAATTTCGTACCCGGCGACAAGGTCGTCGTGACCCTGCCCGGCGCTGTTCTGCCCGGTGGTTTCGCGATTACCGCCCGCAAGACCTACGGTCACAAGTCGGCCGGCATGATTGCCTCGACCCGCGAGCTGGGTATTGGTGAAGATCACGGCGGCATTCTGGTGCTCTCGACCCTGGGCCTGGATCCGGAGCTTGGCACCGACGCGATGGAGTTGCTGGGCCTGTACGATCAGGCGGCTGAGGTGAACGTGACCCCGGACCGCGGTTATGCCTTCTCTCTGCGCGGTATCGCCCGCGAGTGGTCCCACGCAACCGGAACCTCCTTCGAGGATTTTGTGCTGGCGTACGGCGAGCGCGCCCCGGAGGCGAACGACGCCGGTCACCCGGTGGTCCTGCGCGACGATGCCCCGATTCACGGTAATCCGGGTTGCGTGCGCTTCGTGATGCGCGAGGTATCCGGCGTGAAGGCCGAGACCCCGGTTCCGACCTGGATGTCTTCGCGTCTGCGTCTGGCGGGTGTGCGCTCGCTGTCGCTGCCGGTGGATATTTCGAACTACGTGATGCTGGAGACCGGTCAGCCGCTGCACTTCTACGATGCTGACAAGGTTCAGGGTGAGATTGTGGTGCGCCGCGCTGCTGCTGGCGAGAAGCTGGTGACCCTGGACGGCGTGGAGCGTACCCTGCACCCCGAGGACATCGTGATTGCCGATGATTCGGGCGTGATCGGCCTGGCCGGTGTGATGGGAGGAGCCTCGACCGAGGTGACCGACTCGACCACCCGCATCCTGATTGAGGCCGCACGCTTTGACGAGGTGTCGGTGGCTCGCACCGCCCGCCGCCACAAGCTGATTTCCGAGGCCTCCAAGCGTTTCGAGCGCGGCGTGGACCCGCAGATTCAGGCAGCTGCCGCCCAGCGTGCCGTGGAGCTACTGGTCGAGCTGGCCGGCGCCCAGGCTGAGCCGGGCGTTACCGACGTGTCCCTCGGTTACGAGCCGGTCGTCATCGAGCTGCCCGCCGAGTACACCGCCGGCCGCATCGGTGTGGACTACTCCCCGGAGCAGATTGAGTCCAGCCTGCGCGAGATTGGTTGCTCGGTGGAGCGCACCGAGTCCGGCTACCTGGTGGCCGTTCCTTCCTGGCGCCCCGACCTGCGTGCGAAGGAAGACCTGACCGAGGAAATCGCCCGTATCGACGGTTACGAGAACATCCCCTCGACCCTGCCGGTGGCTCCCGCGGGTCGCGGCTACACCCCGGAGCAGGCGGGCAAGCGCCGCGCCTTGAACGCGCTGGCCGCAGCCGGTCTGACCGAGGTCTTCGCCTACCCCTTCGTGTCGGCTGAGGCGAACAACCTGTGGTCGGCTCCGTGGGTCAGCACCCCCGAGAACCCCGTGACCGAGGTGCCCTCAATTCGCCTGGAGAACCCGATTTCTTCGGCTGAGGGCTGGATGCGCCGCTCGCTGCTGCCCGGCCTGGTCGAGGTGCTCAAGCGCAACCTTTCCCGCGGCTTCAAGAACCTGGCCATCTTCGAATCCGGCCACGTGTTCATCCCGGGTGAGAAGCTGGGGTCGGACTCTATCCCGCCGCTGGGCGTTCGCCCCTCGGATGAGGTTCTGGCGGACCTGAACGCTGGCATCCCGAAGCAGCCCTCGTTTATTGCCGGCCTGTTCGCCGGCACCGAGCACGAGGTGATGCCCGGTGCGGCTCCTCGTGCTTACGATTGGCGCGATGCCTTGGACGCCGTGCGTCTGATTGCGGATGCCGTATCCGCGCCGATTACCGTGCGTAACGGCGTTCATACCGCGTTCCACCCGGGGCGCGTGGCCGAGGTCCTGGATGCGAACGGCGAGCGCATCGGTTTTGCCGGTGAGTTGCACCCGAAGCTGTTGCAGGAGCTGAACCTGCCGGAGCGCACCTGCGCCTTTGAGCTGGACTTCTCCGCCCTGTTCGCGCACCGCGTCGAGGTACACCAGGCCGTTCCGGTGCTGACCTACCCGGCGGCAACCCAGGACGTAGCCCTGCTGGTGGACCGCGATCTGCCCGCTTCTGAGGTGGAGCGCGTGCTGCGTGAGGGCGCGGGCGAGCTGCTGGAGGATATCCGCGTGTTCGACGATTACCGCGGTACCGGCATCGATGAGTCGAAGAAGTCCCTGGCGTTCGCGCTGCGTTTCCGCGCACCGGATCGCACTCTGACCGCGGACGAGGCTTCCGCCGCTCGAGAGGCAGCCGTGGCGGCCGCCGTCGAGCAGCTGGGCGCGGAGGCTCGCGTCTAGTCGAGACCAAGTGACGCTGACGGGGTGGGGGCTTCGGCTCCCACCCCGTTTGCGTGAACACCTGCGCGTTCGACGGCGCATCCACCGAATTTGTATCTGAATATGCGCGTTTGGCCTCGTCAGATAAAGAATAAAGCACAAGTTTGTTCTTTTATTGGTGATGCTCCGCGGTAATGGGTACCCTAGAAGGTAGACGATTTGAGGGAGAGATAATGGCTAACCGAGAAAGCTCGCACGATCGCCGTCCGCAGAACGAGGATTCTGCGACTAATCATTCCGAGGATTTCCGCTACGAGGAGTCCGAAGAACTAGAGTACGACGAGTACGACGAATATGACGACTACGAAGAGTACGATGACGACGAGGATGACGAGGAAAACGCCTCCCTTTTTGCGATGAGCGAGGATGAGCTGGAGGAGCGCCCCGGCGTGAACTGGCTGTCGGTGCTCTCAGCCGTCGTCGCGGTGGTCGTGGCCATTATTCTGGCGGTCGTGGGCGTGCGTTCCTTCGCCTGGGTGAATGCGAATGCCGACTACGCCGGCCACAGCTGGGTTGTGCAGGGCACCTACCAGGATTTGACTCCCGACCTGATTACCAAGGAGAACGTGGCGCGCTATAAGGGCAACCTCCCCGCCGATGATGCGCTCAACGGCAAGACGTACGTGTCGAACCTGAAGGATAAGTACAAGGTCAATTCCAGCGCTACGGTGGAATTCCGCGGTTCGCAGACCGGTGACGTTCCGGCCGATTTCCCGCGTGAGGTGGATGGCCTGCTGGTTGAAAATAACGGTCAGCTCGAGGTCGTTTACACTGCAGAGAAGGGCACCCTGAAGCCCGTGACCGAGGGCCAGGTGACCGGTCATCGCGTGGCCGGCATCGCAAGCATTATCGGCGCGATCCTGGTGCTGCTGGGCGGTATGGTGTTCGCCGTGTGGCTGAACCGCCGTTCCCGTAACGTGGAATACGAGGACCTGGACGGTCTGGTGGATAACGAGGACTAATCAATCCGTCCTTCTAAACGATTTTGTGGGGGCCCGCCTCCCGCGCCGGTACGTGATGAGCGTAGTCGGTGCGGTAGGCGGGCTTTCGCTGTGATCCCGGAAGATGCTCCCCAAAGAGGGGGGCGGCGCCTATGCATAGCACGCGAGGTTATACGTCCGGGTGCGTATTTGCACGCGGAGATACGGCGGCCGGAACGTACATATCGTGAGATTCCGGGGCGGATTTCCCTATAAATATGAGAATAATCCATATTTATGACGCATATTTATGTGCATATGTATTATCTTGGGTAGAGAGGACGCTACCCGTTCCACCGACGGACGGGAAGGTCCACACTCGTGATTGGCACCGTAGGAAGAAGAGATAACATGCCTTTCCCCTCGACCAAGATCGCGCGTCAGGCCCGCATCGTTGAGCTGCTGCAGACCCGACGTGTACGTTCCCAGGCTGAACTGGCGCAGTACCTGACCGACGACGGTATGAAGGTTACTCAGGCCACCCTTTCCCGCGATCTCGTTGAAATTGGAGCCGAGCGCATCCGCGATGAGGGCGCCGGTCTGATTTACGCTGTTCCGAACTATCCGGCTCGCCGCGGTGGCGGCACCGCGCCGGACGCCCGCATGATTTCCCTGTTCAAGGAGCTACTGATTACCGCCGAGGGTTCGGCGAATATCACGGTGCTGCGTACCCCTCCGGGGGCGGCCCAGTTCCTGGCTTCCTCAATCGACCAGAGTGGCATGGACGCCATCCTGGGCACGATTGCCGGAGACGACACCGTGATGGTGATTACCCGCGACCCCAATGGCGGGGCCGGGCTGGCTGAAAGCTTCCTGGACTGGTCGGCAGCCCAGTAGCGTGCGAGGGGTGCGCCCCGGATCGTCCGATGAAGAATCGGCGGTCCCGGACGCACCCCTGTTGTGTGCCCACGCCGCGGCAAGCGACTCCGGGCAGCGGGAGCCGCCCGCACGAGGGCCTCTCGCCTACAGACGAAGACGATTCGAACAATACCGCAGGAGAACTCAACGATGACTTCGACACCCAGCTCTGCGCCCCGTCACCCCTCGCAGGCCGAGCCCTCGGCCCGGAATAATACCGCCTCAATTCTGGCGGAGGCGGCCGCGGCCTCCCCACGCAAGGTCGCGCTCGCACTGCCCGCCGCGGGTGACGCCTCCGAGTCCTCCTCGCTGCTGAATATTAGCTACGGCGAACTGGCCTCGGCAGCGGCAGAGGTGCAGCGATACCTGGGGACCCTGGGCGTGGAGGCGGGCGACCGAGTGGCCCTGTCCATGCCGAACGTGCCGCTGATGCCCGCCCTCTACTACGGTATTGCCGCGCGCGGTGCGATTTGCGTGCCGCTCAACCCCCTGCTGTCGGGTGCGGAGCTGGAGTACCACCTTGAAGACAGCGGCGCAAAGGTTCTCTTCGCCTTTGCCGGCACTCGCCTGGCGCAGGAGGCCGCCTCGACGGTGCCGGTGAAGAACGGTTCGGTGCGGTGCGAAATTTTTGAGCCCTCCGCCTCGCCCCTGGCCCCCTTTGACGGTGTGGACGTTCCGCTGGCACCCGCCGTGGTGAAAGAGCAGGATCCCGCGGTTATCCTGTACACCTCGGGCACGACCGGCCGCCCGAAGGGAGCCACCCTCAGCCACGCGAATATCCTCTCGAACGCCCGCAGCTGTGTGAAGGTTTTTGGTTTCACCGCCGAGGACGTCATCTTTGGCGGCCTCCCTCTATTCCATGCCTTCGGCCAGACGGTGTCGATGAACGCGGCTTTTGCGGCCTGCGCGACGGTGGCTTTGCTTCCGCGCTTTACGCCCGACCACGCGCTGAGCCTGATTGAGGCGGCCCGGGTGTCGGTGCTGGCGGCCGTGCCGAGCATGTACATCTCTCTTGCGGCCCTCATGGCTGAGCAGCCGGAGCGTTGCGCCCGGCTGCGCGGTACGGTGCGCTTCGGCATTTCGGGTGGTTCGGCTCTGCCCGCTCCGGTGCACGAGGCTTGGAAGGAGCTGGCCGATTGTACCGTGTACGAGGGCTACGGTCTGAGCGAGACCTCGCCCGTGGTCTCCTTCAACCAGGCGGCCTTCGGCATGGTGCTGGGTTCGGTGGGCCGCGTCCTGCCGGGTGTGCAGGTTCAGGTGCGCGACTCGGCGGGCGTTGAGCGCCCGACGGGGGAGAGCGGCCAACTGTGGGTGCGCGGCGAGAACGTGATGCTCGGTTACTGGAATAACCCCGAGGCAACCGCCGGAGTGTTCGACGGTGAGTGGTTTGCGACCGGGGACGTGGCTCGTGTGGATGCCGACGGCAATATCTTTATCGTGGACCGCATCAAGGACATGGTGTTGCGCAACGGCTACTCGGTGTACCCGCGCGAGATTGAGGACGTGCTGTACACCCATGATTTGGTGCAGTCCGTGGCGGTGCTGGGTGTGCCGGATGAGCGAGTGGGCGAGGAGATCGTCGCCGTTGTGGTGCCGCGGGCCGGAGCCGACTGGGGCGTGGTGCAGGCGGAGCTCAACGCCCTGGCCCGAACCCGCCTTGCGGCCTACAAGTACCCGCGCCGCTACATTGCGGTGGATGCGATGCCGCTGGGCCCGACCGGAAAGATTCTGAAGCGGGACCTGCGTTCGAAGCTGGCGGACTCCTAAGAGCACAGAGCTCTCAAAGCACCGGGTTCTAAGAACGGGGAGTCCTAACCCCCGATGCTTCCCGCGCTTCAAAGCCCCGGCCCCCTCACATGAGGAAGCGGCCGGGGCTTTGCGCATTAACCTCGCGTCAATCTCGCGTTGATGCGGGCTAATGCGGGTGACCGGCGGGTGTACAGAGGAAAAAAGCGCTGGAACAGAGTAGAATTCTCTAGGCGGCCTGTGCCGCCGCAGACGATTCCGGGCCGTTCGGGCCCGACGCCACCCCACGAAAGAGAGAGCATGAGCGTTCCCGCTTCTGAGGCTACCCCCATCGAACAGCGCATCCCCGCGGCCTGCGCCACGATTCAGGATTACCCGCACGAGGGCATCCTCTTCTACGATGTGACGACTCTCTTCGCCAATCCCGAGGTATTCAAGGCCTGCATCGATGAGCTGGCCCACCGCTTCGAGGGCGAGTTTGATGTGGTCGCCGGTGTGGAGGCCCGCGGCTTCCTGCTGGCATCGGCCCTGGCTTACGCTACGGGCAAGGGCATCATGACGATTCGCAAGGCCGGCAAGCTTCCCCGCGAAACCTACCGTGAGGAGTACGCGCTCGAGTACGGTACCGCGGCCGTCGAGATTCACTGCAGCGACTTCGCGCCGGGTACCCGAGTGCTGATTCTTGACGATATTCTGGCAACCGGCGGTACCCTGGAGGCCGCGGTGAAGCTCGTGGAGCGCGCCAAGCTTAAGGTTGCCGGCGTGGCTGCCCTGCTGGAGCTGGACGGCCTGGGCGGCCGCGATGCGCTGGCCGGTTACCGCGTTGAGACCCTGAGCCTGGTCTCCGAGTAGCGGCCCGATAGCGGATTCCGCATTATTTCTTCCTGCCGTAGGGCAGAACCAGAGGTGCCCCTTCCGATGCTTTCGGGAGGGGCACCTCGCCGTCTGACCGGCGCTGCCGGAAGCCGTCATATTTCTGGGCTCGAGAGCCCATCCTGTAGAATAGTGACCCGTATTTTTAGGTGCCGCTCACGGTGCCGCACTGAGACGCACTATGTTTAAGGAGCTTGCGTGTCATCTGAATCCCTGTCCCACCGGCCCGAGGAATCGTCGAAGGCTGAGCAGCTATTTGCAGAGCAGATGGCTGCTGAGCGCGAGTACGTGTCCCGCGTATACGCTCGTCTGGACGAGCTACGCGAAGAGACCGGTCAGAAGCTGGCGGATGTGCGCAAGAACCAGGCGGTGGGCGGGCACCAGAACCGTTCGGAGCGTGATTCCTTCGCAACCTATTACGAAGATCGCCTGGCTCAGCTGAACGCCGTGGATTCTCGCTTGACCTTCGGCCGCCTGGACATGGACCGCGAGGGTGCGGATGCTGTGCGCTACATCGGCCGCATCGGCATTACCGACGATAACCAGCGTCGCCTTCTCATGGACTGGCGTGCCCCCGAGGCGGGTACCTTCTACCAGGCCACCGCGTTTCAGCCGATGGGCGTGCGTCGCCGTCGTCATCTGATGCTGGAGGGCCGCACCGTTGTGAACATTGAGGACGAGGTCTTCGACGAGGCCATGCTGGAGGATTCGGAGGCCCTGCACGGTGAGGGTGCGCTGCTGGCCGCGCTGAATAAGAAGCGTACCGGCCGCATGGGCGATATTGTGGCGACCATTCAGGCCGAGCAGGACGCAATCATCCGTTCGGAGCTGCCGGGTGTGCGCGTGGTCCAGGGTGGTCCCGGTACCGGTAAGACTGCGGTGGCTCTGCACCGCGCGGCCTATCTGCTGTACACGAACCGTGAACGTCTGTCGAAGGCGGGTGTGCTCGTGGTGGGCCCCTCGAATTCTTTCATGTGGTACATCGAGCGCGTGTTGCCTTCGCTGGGCGAAACCGGCGTGGTGATGGCTTCGCTGGCGACCCTGTACCCGGGCCTGCGCGCCGTGCCCGAGGAAGACCGCGCGGTGGCAGCCCTTAAGGGCGATTTGCGTATGGTCAAGGTCATTAAGCGCGCCGTGGCGGACCGTCAGAAGGTTCCCGCACGGGCGCAGCTTCTGAACGTTGAGGGAACGGACGTCGAGCTGACCCCCGAGATGGTGCGTTCGGCTCGTTCCCGCGCCCGTTCGACCGGTAAGCCGCACAACGAGGCCCGCGAAACCTTCGTGAAGATTCTTTTGAAGGAGCTGACGGTCAAGCTTGATGAGCAGCTGAACCGCGCGGCGGGCCGCGTGGTGGAGCGCCCCTACCTGCAGGATGACGTGCGCGCCTCCATGGATGTGCGTCGCGCCCTGAACCTGGCGTGGATGCCGCTCTCGCCCGAGACCCTGTTGCGCTCGCTATATTCGAAGCCGCACTACCTGGAGTCGGCTACCCGTAGTCTGTCGAAGGCGGAGCGAGAGCTTCTGGCTCGTCCTGCGGATGCTCCCTTTACCGAGGCCGATGTCCCCCTGCTGGATGAGGCCGCGGAGCTGCTGGGCGATTTCTCGAAGGTGACGGGTGCCGCGGCGGCGGCGCGTGCGGCGGCCGAGCATCGCGCGAACCTTGAGAACGCGACGAAGGCTTTGGAGAACGTGCACCAGTCCCTGGAGGATATTGGCGCCGATGGCGTGATTACCCCCGAGCAGATTGCGATGATGAACGAGGTGCGTGGCGAGCGGATGACCGCGGCGGCCGCGGCTTCGTCCGATCGCACCTGGGCGTACGGTCACGTGGTGGTGGATGAGGCGCAGGAGCTCTCACCGATGCAGTGGCGTCTGTTGATGCGACGCTGCCCCATGAAGTCCTTCACGATTGTGGGCGATATTGCGCAGGCTTCGTCGCCGGCGGCGGCTTCGTCGTGGGCGCAGGCCCTGGAACCGTTCGTGGGGGAGCGCTTCACCCTGGACGAGCTGACGATTAACTACCGCACTCCGGCGCAGATTGCGCAGGCGGCGGCTTCGGTGGCTCGGGCTGCCGGCTACGAGGTGTCGGCTCCTCGCGCGGTTCGTGAGGGTCAGTGGCCTCCGCTGATTCGCGAGGTTGCCCCCGATGCCGTGGTGGAGCAGACCGTGTCCGTGGTGAGTGATGAGGTTGCCCAGTCCGGCGGCGCGCTGATTGGCGTGATTTGCCCGTCGAGCCTGTACCTTGAGACGGCTCGGGCGGTGGCTCGTGCGCACGCCGACCGCACGGGTACCGCGCAGACGGCTCTGGAAAACCAGGTGCTGGTGCTGACCCCGTGGGAGGCGAAGGGCCTGGAGTTCGACGTTGTGGTGATTGTTGAACCGCAGCAGCTGATTGATGATGCGGACGGCGCGGTGGGTGACGTGTACGTGTCGATGACCCGTCCCACCCAGCGCCTGTATCTGGTGGGCTCGCGCATGCCCGCGGGCCTGTAGCCGAATGCTTGTATCCGTCGCCGGGCGCTTGTTCTGAGCGTTTGTGCCGGTGCGGTGTTAGGCTTAGTACATATTTTGTTCGGACGCCTCGTGCGTCGTTACCTTGTGAATGGGAGAAGCATGTCTGCCGAGATCCTCAACGCGCAGCATAATGACGATACCTTCGAGAATATTTGGCAGGAGCTGAAGTGGCGCGGCCTGGTGCACGTGAGCACCGATGAGGCTGCCCTGGAGAAGGCGCTGAGTGAGGAGACCCTGACTTTCTACACGGGTTATGATCCGACCGCGGCTTCGCTGCACCTGGGCCACCTGGTGCAGCTGCTGGTGATGCGTCGTCTGCAGCTGGCAGGTCACAAGCCGCTAGGCCTGGTGGGTGGTTTCACCGGTCTGATTGGTGATCCGCGTCAGACGTCTGAGCGTGTGCTGAACTCGCCCGAGGTTGTGGCCGAGTGGGTGAAGTCCCTGCGCGCACAGATTGAGCGTTTCCTGTCTTTCGAGGGTGAGAACGCTGCTCGTATGGTGAATAACCTGGACTGGAGCGGTCAGATGTCCGCCCTGCAGCTGCTGCGCGATGTTGGCAAGCACTTCCGCGTGGGCACCATGGTGAAGAAGGAGATTGTGGCGAAGCGCCTGAACTCCGACGAGGGCATTTCGTACACCGAGTTCTCGTACCAGATTCTGCAGGGCCTGGACTTCCTGGAGCTGAACCGTCGTTTCGGATGCACCCTGCAGACCGGTGGCTCTGATCAGTGGGGTAACCTGACCAGCGGTACCGAGCTGATTCGTAAGGTCGAGGGTAAGAGCGTTCACGCTATTGGTACCCCGCTGATTACTAACTCTGACGGCACCAAGTTCGGTAAGAGCGAGGGTAACGCTATTTGGCTGAACCCGCAGATGTGCTCGCCGTACGCGTTCTACCAGTTCTGGCTGAACACCGCGGATGCGGATGTTGTGGATCGTCTGAAGGTGTTCACCTTCCTGACTCGCGCTGAGATTGCTGAGTTTGCCGAGAAGGTTGAGAAGGAACCGTTTAAGCGTGAGGCTCAGAAGACTCTGGCGTACCTGGTGACTTCGCTGGTGCACGGCACCGAGGCTACCGATCAGGCTGTGGCTGCTTCGGAGGCTCTGTTCGGTAAGGGTGATTTCGCTGCTCTGGATGAGGCTACCCTGGAGTCTGTGGTTGCGGAGCTTCCTTCTGCGAAGCTGACCAAGGATCGTCTGGACCTGATTTCGGTGCTGACCGAGCTGGGCTTTGCGAAGTCTAACTCTGAGGCTCGTCGCATTCTGAAGGAGGGCGGCGCTTCGGTGAACGGCGTGAAGGTTCAGGGTGAGGACGCCACCATCTCCAAGGATGACCTGCTGCACGGTCGTTTTGCGATGGTTCGCCGTGGAAAGAAGAACCAGGGCGCGGTTGAGCTGGTCTAGTCTCTTCTGACTTTCTCTATACATAGAGGGGGAGGGGCGCTTCTCCGCTGAGTAATCGGTGGGGGAGTGCCCCTCCTTTTCTGTTCCCGATATACGTTCCCTATATGCACAGAGAGCCCCTCCGTCAGGAGGGGCTCTTCTTGTATCGTTCTGCTGCCCTCTGGCTCTGGGTTTTCTTGGTTTGTCTTTGTTGGCGAGGGCTTTGGGCGCTTTTCGACCCTGTTTTGGGGCTCCAGAGAGGGGAATTCGCAGATTTTTGAGGTTTCTAGAAGTTTTTTGAAGATTTTTTAGCACCCATAAAACGCACTGACTAGGCAGTTTGGTGTTTGTGGGGGTGTTTGAGGCCCTTTCAAGCCCTTATTTGTGTTCTACTTCACCCGTATTCGGGTTGCGGGCCCGTATTCGGGTCTGTATAGTTGTATGAGTCGCCGCGGCGAGGAGGAAAAAACGAAGAACTTCTTCGGTGTTTCTCCTAGTCGGAAGCGGTTTTGACAGGTTTTCAATTGTATAGTGTTTCGGTTTCTTGCTTGAAGGATTTTTTGGTCATCGTGTGGTGATTGTGGAGGATTTTAGGAAAGAAACTTTGTGGTGCGAATCACGGAAATCGGATTTGCATGGCGAATGAAACGCTGGTATAGTTGATTGGGTTGCCGCGGGAACGCGGTAACGATGAAAAGAGAATGACCGTTCAGTGGTGAGGCTCCTTCGGTTGGAGGGGTTGAGGTGTTGAATCGGTGTGTTGCTTGAGAACTCAATAGTGTGCTTTGTTCAATAAAATCACCGAATGGTGATGGAAACTGAAACTAATACCAAATATTTATTTATTTGATAATCATTGAATGGTTTCAAATTTAGTCAGCTTGAGTCACGCACCCCCGTGTGTGATTCGCTGTTTGAGATCAGA
>NZ_JBYQJS010000007.1:0-4932 GCF_058213595.1 Rothia sp. SCPM-O-B-18226 (M350)
TTATCGAACTTTTCTATTTTTTCAACGGAGAGTTTGATTCTGGCTCAGGACGAACGCTGGCGGCGTGCTTAACACATGCAAGTCGAACGATGAAGCCTAGCTTGCTAGGTGGATTAGTGGCGAACGGGTGAGTAATACGTGAGTAACCTACCTTTAACTCTGGGATAAGCCTGGGAAACTGGGTCTAATACCGGATACGACCAATCTCCGCATGGGGTGTTGGTGGAAAGCGTTATGTAGTGGTTATAGATGGGCTCACGGCCTATCAGCTTGTTGGTGAGGTAACGGCTCACCAAGGCGACGACGGGTAGCCGGCCTGAGAGGGTGACCGGCCACACTGGGACTGAGACACGGCCCAGACTCCTACGGGAGGCAGCAGTGGGGAATATTGCACAATGGGCGCAAGCCTGATGCAGCGACGCCGCGTGAGGGATGACGGCCTTCGGGTTGTAAACCTCTGTTAGCAGGGAAGAAGAGAAATTGACGGTACCTGCAGAGAAAGCGCCGGCTAACTACGTGCCAGCAGCCGCGGTAATACGTAGGGCGCGAGCGTTGTCCGGAATTATTGGGCGTAAAGAGCTTGTAGGCGGTTTGTCGCGTCTGCTGTGAAAGGCCGGGGCTTAACCCCGTGTATTGCAGTGGGTACGGGCAGACTAGAGTGCAGTAGGGGAGACTGGAACTCCTGGTGTAGCGGTGGAATGCGCAGATATCAGGAAGAACACCGATGGCGAAGGCAGGTCTCTGGGCTGTAACTGACGCTGAGAAGCGAAAGCATGGGGAGCGAACAGGATTAGATACCCTGGTAGTCCATGCCGTAAACGTTGGGCACTAGGTGTGGGGGACATTCCACGTTTTCCGCGCCGTAGCTAACGCATTAAGTGCCCCGCCTGGGGAGTACGGCCGCAAGGCTAAAACTCAAAGAAATTGACGGGGGCCCGCACAAGCGGCGGAGCATGCGGATTAATTCGATGCAACGCGAAGAACCTTACCAAGGCTTGACATATACTGGACCGCATCAGAGATGGTGTTTCCCTTCGGGGCTGGTATACAGGTGGTGCATGGTTGTCGTCAGCTCGTGTCGTGAGATGTTGGGTTAAGTCCCGCAACGAGCGCAACCCTCGTTCTATGTTGCCAGCACGTTATGGTGGGGACTCATAGGAGACTGCCGGGGTCAACTCGGAGGAAGGTGGGGATGACGTCAAATCATCATGCCCCTTATGTCTTGGGCTTCACGCATGCTACAATGGCCGGTACAGAGGGTTGCGATACTGTGAGGTGGAGCTAATCCCTAAAAGCCGGTCTCAGTTCGGATTGGGGTCTGCAACTCGACCCCATGAAGTCGGAGTCGCTAGTAATCGCAGATCAGCAACGCTGCGGTGAATACGTTCCCGGGCCTTGTACACACCGCCCGTCAAGTCACGAAAGTTGGTAACACCCAAAGCCGGTGGCCTAACCCTTCGGGGAGGGAGCCGTCTAAGGTGGGATTGGCGATTGGGACTAAGTCGTAACAAGGTAGCCGTACCGGAAGGTGCGGCTGGATCACCTCCTTTCTAAGGAGCACATTTAGTTGGCCATGCTATCCGCGAGTGTCGGGTGGGTGGTTTTGCTCATGGGTGGAATGTTGGTTTTGGGTTGAGTGAAGCGCATTGTTGGGTTTTGGGGTAACACGTTGGTGTTGTTCCTGTTTTTGCCTGGCATGGTGATGATGCGAATGTTGTGTTTGTGTTGTTGTTGTGTTGTGGGTTGTTGTTTGAGAACTATATAGTGGACGCGAGCATCTTCTGGAATTTGCGTTGAATCAATGCTTTGGTGTTGGTTTGATTGTTGATTTTAGATTCTTATTTTTCTTGATTGTGTGTAAGTTATTAAGGGCACACGGTGGATGCCTTGGCATTAAGAGCCGATGAAGGACGTGTGAATCTGCGATAAGCCTCGGGGAGCCGATAACTGGGCGTTGATTCGAGGATTTCCGAATGGGGAAACCTGGCTCATCTTCATGGTGAGTTACCGCCAGCTGAATGTATAGGCTGGTTGGGGGGAACGCGGGGAAGTGAAACATCTCAGTACCCGCAGGAAGAGAAAATAAAGTAATGATTCTGTGAGTAGTGGCGAGCGAAAGCGGAAGAGACTAAACCTGTGGTGTGTGATAGCGGTTAGGCGTTGCATCATGGGGGTTGTGGGAGTCACAGTGGCAGTTCTAACTGGCTGCCGGCATGATGTTCAGGATGGTAGGTGAACGACTTGGAATGGTCGGCCGTAGAGGGTGAGAGTCCCGTAATCGAAATTGTTCTGTCCGTGGTGTGGCCACCCGAGTAGCACGGGGCTCGTGGAATCTCGTGTGAATCTGCCAGGACCACCTGGTAAGTCTAAATACTTCTTAGTGACCGATAGTGAATCAGTACCGTGAGGGAATGGTGAAAAGTACCCCGGGAGGGGAGTGAAATAGTACCTGAAACCGTGTGCTTACAAGCCGTTGGAGCCTTTTGGGGTGACAGCGTGCCTTTTGAAGAATGAGCCTGCGAGTTAGTGTTATGTCGCGAGGTTAACCCGTGTGGGGTATCCGTAGCGAAAGCGAGTCTGAATAGGGCGTTTGAGTGGCATGACCTAGACCCGAAGCGGAGTGATCTATCCATGGCCAGGTTGAAGCGACGGTAAGACGTCGTGGAGGACCGAACCCACTTCAGTTGAAAATGGAGGGGATGAGCTGTGGATAGGGGTGAAAGGCCAATCAAACTCTGTGATAGCTGGTTCTCCCCGAAATGCATTTAGGTGCAGCGTTACGTGTTTCTTGCCGGAGGTAGAGCTACTGGATGGCCGATGGGCCTTCACGGGTTACTGACGTCAGCTAAACTCCGAATGCCGGTAAGTGAGAGCGTAGCAGTGAGACAGTGGGGGATAAGCTTCATTGTCGAGAGGGAAACAGCCCAGACCACCAACTAAGGCCCCTAAGCGTGTGCTAAGTGGGAAAGGATGTGGAGTTGCTTAGACAACCAGGAGGTTGGCTTAGAAGCAGCCACCCTTGAAAGAGTGCGTAACAGCTCACTGGTCAAGTGATTCTGCGCCGATAATGTAGCGGGGCTCAAGTACACCGCCGAAGTTGTGGCAATGATCTTTTTGGATTGTTGGGTAGGGGAGCGTCGTGTGGCCGTTGAAGCTGCGGTGTAAACCAGTGGTGGAGGCTATGCGAGTGAGAATGCAGGCATGAGTAGCGAAAGATGAGTGAGAAACTCATCCGCCGGATGATCAAGGGTTCCAGGGTCAAGTTAATCTGCCCTGGGTTAGTCGGGGCCTAAGGCGAGGCCGACAGGCGTAGTCGATGGATAACGGGTTGATATTCCCGTACCGGTGAAGAACCGCCCATACTGATATTGTGATGCTAACCATGCGAAGCATGATGTGCAGGCTTTTGTTTGTGTGTTGTGTGGGTTGTGGGACCCGATCTTTGGAGGTAAACGTGTTAACAGGTGTGACGCAGGAAGGTAGCCAAGCCACGCGATGGTTGTCGTGGTCTAAGCGTGTAGGGTTGTCGGTTGTTAAATGCGCCGGCTGTGTGCCTGAGACGTGATGGGACCCTGTTTTTTGGGGGATTTGGTGATCCTATGCTGCCGAGAAAAGCATCGGCGTGAGGTTTTAGCCGCCCGTACCCTAAACCGACACAGGTGATCAGGTAGAGAATACTAAGGCGATCGAGAGAATCATGGTTAAGGAACTCGGCAAAATGCCCCCGTAACTTCGGGAGAAGGGGGACCTTGAGCGTGATGGGCACTTGCTGTCTGGAGCGTGTATGGGTCGCAGAGACCAGGGGGAAGCGACTGTTTATCAAAAACACAGGTCCGTGCGAAGTCGTAAGACGATGTATACGGACTGACTCCTGCCCGGTGCTGGAAGGTTAAGAGGATTGGTTAGCTCTTTTGAGCGAAGCTGAGAATTTAAGCCCCAGTAAACGGCGGTGGTAACTATAACCATCCTAAGGTAGCGAAATTCCTTGTCGGGTAAGTTCCGACCTGCACGAATGGAGTAACGACTTCCCTACTGTCTCAACCATGAACTCGGCGAAATTGCAGTACGAGTAAAGATGCTCGTTTCGCGCAGCAGGACGGAAAGACCCCGTGACCTTTACTATAGTTTGGTATTGGTGTTTGGTTTGGCTTGTGTAGGATAGGTGGGAGACTGTGAAGCATGGACGCTAGTTTGTGTGGAGTCGTTGTTGAAATACCACTCTGGTCAATCTGGATGTCTAACTTCGGGCCATGATCTGGTTCAGGGACAGTGCCTGATGGGTAGTTTAACTGGGGCGGTTGCCTCCTAAAGTGTAACGGAGGCGCCCAAAGGTTCCCTCAGCCTGGTTGGCAATCAGGTGTTGAGTGTAAGTGCACAAGGGAGCTTGACTGTGAGACTGGCAGGTCGAGCAGGGACGAAAGTCGGGACTAGTGATCCGGCGGTACGTTGTGGAACGGCCGTCGCTCAACGGATAAAAGGTACCTCGGGGATAACAGGCTGATCTTGCCCAAGAGTCCATATCGACGGCATGGTTTGGCACCTCGATGTCGGCTCGTCGCATCCTGGGGCTGGAGTCGGTCCCAAGGGTTGGGCTGTTCGCCCATTAAAGCGGTACGCGAGCTGGGTTCAGAACGTCGTGAGACAGTTCGGTCCCTATCCGCTGCGCGCGTTGGAAATTTGAGAAAGGCTGTCCTTAGTACGAGAGGACCGGGACGGACGAACCTCTGGTATGTCAGTTGTACCGCCAGGTGCATGGCTGATTGGCTACGTTCGGGAGGGATAACCGCTGAAAGCATCTAAGCGGGAAGCCTGTTTCGAGATGAGATTTCCTGGCACTTTTTGGTGTGTGAGGCTCCTTATAGATGATGAGGTTGATAGGCCGGGTATGGAAGCGGGGACTGAAGACTCGTGGAGTTGACTGGTACTAATAGG
>NZ_JBYQJS010000008.1:0-1550 GCF_058213595.1 Rothia sp. SCPM-O-B-18226 (M350)
GTGGTACATTTTCTGCCACTCTCTCACAGTCGCGGCAGATATACCAAGGCTTTTGGCGGTTACACCATAGCCGAATCCCTTCTCAAACATCTGTGCTGCCTGTTTCCGAAGCAAACGGTCATGCCTTAATCCCAGATGCTCGGACATGAAAAGCCTCCTGTTTCTTGGACTTTAGTTTTGGTGTCCAAGAAACAGGAGGCAGTTCATGAGGCGTATAGGGGGCTTTGTGGTGGAGTGGGGGCTTCAGGAAAAAGTTGATGTATGAGATATGGGTGGTTTCTTCACTGAAGTGTTTTGACGTAATCTTTTGACTTGTTAGATGCTCGGAAGGGTTGCTATTTTACACTGAGAGTATGAACACTGCTCAAAACCTGATGTCGTTCGAGGCGCATCGGGATCATAGAAACACCATGATTTATCATTCCGTGGCCTCCCGCCGCGGCGTACTCCTCAGCTTGGGCGCTCTGGGCTTGGGCTCTCTGGGTCTTGCTCTCACCTCCTGCTCTTCGACGACCGGCATCAACGCAGGCGCAACGGGTAGCCCTACCGCTTCTAGCCCTACCGCTTCCGGTAGCCCCAATGCCTCTGCTTCTGTTGCGCCGAGTGGTTCCGCGAGTGCTACTCCTTCCGCCGCGCCGAGTTCTGGTAGCACGCAGGCTCCCGGTAACCCTGTGCCGACGCCTCGCCCCTGGGATGGGCCGCAGACGGGGCTTGTTGGTGAGAGCAAGTACGTCGCCTGGACGGTTGATGACGGCGCCAACCCTGATGTGGTGCGCGCGTACGCCGAGTTTGCTCGCCGCACCGGTACGCGCCTTACGTTCTTCATTAATGGCCAATACCCCTCTTTTGAGCAGCACCGCGAGCTGTTGCTTCCGCTAGTGAAGAGCGGGCAACTGCAGATTGCGAACCACACGTATAGTCACGCCGCGCTGACCAAACTCAGCGATGAGCAGATCGTTCGGGAGCTGACGCGCAATGATGAGGAGATTCAGCGGCTTTTTGGGGTGTCGTCGAAGCCGTATTTCCGCCCCCCGTACGGGTATTATGATGCGCGCGTGCTGGCGGCTGCAGCCTCGTGCGGTTTCACGCGCCCGGTGCTGTGGTATGGCTCCTTGGCTGATTCTTCGAATATTCCCTCGCAGGAGGTGCTTCGTTTTGCGAAGGAGTACGTGAATGCGCAGCGCATCATTATTGGTCATCTGAATTACCCCGGGGTGATTTCGGTGTTGGATGAGATTAGGGGCCTGATGGACCGTATGGGGCTCACGACTGTTACGATTCGCGACTACTACGGTTAGGTCGCTGTAGTGCCGACCGGCTAAGCATACTTGCCTCAGCCCCGATTGAGTTCACGCTAACTGACGTGGGCCTTCCGGGCACGGCGAAGCCCCCTCGTACTAGAAATGAACTGCCTCCTGTTTCTTGGACAACAAAACTAAAGTCCAAGAAACAGGAGGCTTTTCATGTCCGAGCATCTGGGAATGAGACACGATCGTTTGCTTCGGAAACAGGCAGTACAAATGTTTGAGAAGGGATTTGGCTATGGTGTA
>NZ_JBYQJS010000009.1:0-1196 GCF_058213595.1 Rothia sp. SCPM-O-B-18226 (M350)
TGCCGGCACCCCTTACGCGAGCACTTCGCGTACTCGGGCTGCGCATCCTGCGAGAGCGAACCCAGAAGATCCATGATTCCCAATCCTTTCACGAACGGTACGGGCGCCTCCGCCGCGGAGGCACCATGAGTTAGTCTACGCGCGGGCGCAGCGTGTATAAAGGGCGTTCTCGAGGCGCGATAGGGTAGTGACGGGGGAGTGAGCGCGGTGTAGCCTGCGGCACCTCGAGCGTAAAACGCGGTAAAATAGGCTTCGACTGTCCATCCGTCCACACCCCGGCCGCGGAGCCGCTGCATCGGCGCCGACCGCGAGGGGTCGACTCACCAAGGAAGCTCATGAGCGAAAACACTCCCAAGACCGTCCTGGTCACCGGCGGTAACCGAGGCATCGGCTACGAAATCGCCAAGGAATTCCAGGCATCGGGCCACAACGTCTGCATCACCTACCGCAGCGGCGAGGCTCCCGAAGAATTTTTCGCCGTCAAGGCGGATGTGCGCGACACCGACAGCATTAACGAAGCCTTCAAGGCCATCGAGGCGGAATACGGCCCCGTTGAGGTGCTGGTTGCCAACGCCGGCATTACCCGCGACATGCTCCTGATGCGCATGAAGGAAGCCGACTTCACCGACGTGATTGACACGAACCTCACCGGCTCGTTCCGCGTGGTGCAGCGCGCCATCAAGGGCATGCTCAAGCTCAAGCGCGGCCGCATCATCCTCATCTCCTCCGTGGTGGGCCTGTACGGTTCGCCCGGCCAGGTCAACTACTCCGCCTCCAAGGCGGCACTGGTCGGTATGGCCCGCTCCATCACCCGCGAGCTGGGCGGCCGCAACATCACCGCGAACGTGGTGGCACCGGGCTTCATCAACACCGCCATGACCGATGTTCTGCCCGAGGAAACCAAGAAGAACTACCTCGCCTCCATCCCGGCCGGCCGCTTCGCAGAGGCCGAAGAGGTTGCACGCGTGGTTCGCTGGCTCGCCTCCGACGAGGCAAACTATATCTCCGGCGCCGTCATCCCCGTGGACGGCGGCCTGGGCATGGGCCACTAAAACCCGCAAAGACTGCATCCCGGCGGGGGTGGCGGTACGACTACCGTCCGCCCGTCGCGCGGCTCGTCGCACCGCCGCCTGCGTGCGCGGGCCGCGCCACAAGACATCGACGTTGCACGCAACGTTAGACACCATCGTTGAACA
>NZ_JBYQJS010000010.1:0-547 GCF_058213595.1 Rothia sp. SCPM-O-B-18226 (M350)
ACCTGCCTGTGACCGCACCCGTTGGGGGTACGCGAAAAGATCTGGGCGACCTTGGGCCGCAGATACGCTCTGGTTGGCTGCTGGGGGTGAGCCAGCGCGTAGTAGTAGCTCGACCTGGCAAGGCCAGCAGCCTCAAGGAGGTCGTACAGCTTGTGACCGCGCCCTGAAAGCTCGGCGACCACTAGGGCTTTGTCCCGGTTTGGGAGCGCTTCTGCGCCTTCAGGGCAATCGATTTTTTTAGGTACGCCACCTGCGCCTCAAGCTTGCGCACGCGCTCGGCGAGTTCCTCCTCACGCGTTGGCGGCACCGCCCGCACCGACCCCTTCGGCCTGCCCTTGGGCTTGGGCTTGAGTGCCTGCGCGCCGCCCTGCCGGTACAGCCTGCACCACTGCTTCAACGGTGTCGTGCTCGCAATACCGAAACGCATCATTGCTTCAGGCTTACTCATCCCACCATCAACTACAGCCTTCGCTGCGGCGACCTTGGTCTCGTAGTCGTATTTGGTGTGTTTTACTCCCATGGCAAGAAGCCGGCCCTTCCCGATGAC
>NZ_JBYQJS010000011.1:0-447 GCF_058213595.1 Rothia sp. SCPM-O-B-18226 (M350)
CTTCTTCGGTGTTTCTCCTAGTCAGAAGCGGTTGAACAGTTTTCAATTGTAGAGTGTTTCGGTTTCTTGCTTGAAGGAATTCTTGGTTGCCTGTGGGTGATTGTGGAGGATTTTAGGAAAGAAACTTTGTGGTGTGAATCACGGAAATCGGATTTGCATGGCGAATGAAACGCTGGTATAGTTGATTGGGTTGCCGCGGGAACGCGGTAACGATGAAAAGAGAATGACCGTTCAGCGGTGAGATTCCTTCGGTTGAAGGGGTTGAGGTGTTGAATCGGTGTGTTGCTTGAGAACTCAATAGTGTGCTTTGTTCAATAAAATCACCGAATTGGTGATGGAAACTGAAACTAATACCAAATATTTATTTATTTGATAATCATTGAATGGTTTCAAAAAAGTCAGCTTGAGTCACGCACCCCCGTGTGTGATTCGCTGTTTGAGATCAGG
>NZ_JBYQJS010000012.1:0-393 GCF_058213595.1 Rothia sp. SCPM-O-B-18226 (M350)
GGCGGCGGAGTTCCAGCTGCTGTGGAACAACCCCAAGGTACACACCCCCGAGCGCCGAAAGATTTGGTTGGCCTGCTCGGAGCACGTGGGTTGGTTGGAGAACTACCTGCGCGAGCGCGAGTTCTGGAAGCAGACGCTACCCTTCGACGGCTCCGAGGTGAACTCCTCCGAGTAGCCGGCGGAAAGGGCTCGGCGAAGGGACCACCCCTCAATCGAAACTACTTTCGATATATGCTATATTTGTTCTAATAGCTTTAGATTGAGGCACTCTCCGCGCACCCCCAGCGCCCACCAGCACCCCAGGAGGCAACCCCCATGATGGGATACTCGCACACCGTCAGCGCCGCCGCCGGCTGGTTGGCCCTGGTCGAGACGGGAGTTGTGCAGGTTCCG
>NZ_JBYQJS010000013.1:0-392 GCF_058213595.1 Rothia sp. SCPM-O-B-18226 (M350)
TGCGGCGGAGTTCCAGCTACTGTGGAACAACCCCAAGGTACACACCCCCGAGCGCCGAAAGATTTGGCTGGCCTGCTCGGAGCACGTTGGCTGGTTGGAGAACTACCTGCGCGAGCGCGAGTTCTGGAAGCAGACGCTACCCTTCGATGGCTCCATGGCGGACTCCTCCGAGTAGCCGGCGGAAAGGGTGCGGCAAGGGGCCAACCCTCAATCGAAACTACTTTCGATATATGCTATATTTGTTCTAATAGCTTTAGATTGAGGTACTCTCCACGCACCCCCAGCGCCCACCAGCACTCCAGGAGGCAACCCCCATGATGGGATACTCGCACACCGTCAGCGCCGCCGCCGGCTGGTTGGCCCTGGTCGAGACGGGAGTTGTGCAGGTTCCA
>NZ_JBYQJS010000014.1:0-380 GCF_058213595.1 Rothia sp. SCPM-O-B-18226 (M350)
TCCGCGTTCGAGAAGAGGATGCGCGCCAGCTCCACGCGGCGACGCTGACCGCCCGAAAGGGTCGATAGCGGCTGGGAGAGCACGCGCTCGGGCAGGTCCAGGTTGGAGGTGATGACCGCGGCCTCGGACTCGGCGGCGTACCCACCGCCGGCAATAAACTCTGCCTCGAGACGGTCGTAGCGGCGCAGGCCCTTGGCGCGCACCGCCTCGTCCTCGCTGGCCATGTCTTCCTGGGCCTGACGCATCTTGCGGGCCACGCCGTCCAGGCCGCGAGCCGAGAGGATGCGGTCACGGGCCAGCTGGCTCATGTCGTCCACCTTGGGGTCCTGCGGCAGGTAGCCAATCTCGCCGCTGCGGGTGACGGTGCCGTCCGCGGGCAG
>NZ_JBYQJS010000015.1:0-327 GCF_058213595.1 Rothia sp. SCPM-O-B-18226 (M350)
TACAAACCCCACACGTACGCTCGAATATCTCGAGTGAAAACGTTTCTTTGAAATCTAAAAACCCACAAGGCAACATTGTTTTTTCGTCAAATAGTGCCTGTGATTCATAAGGTTCCACCCACAAACCCAATGCACTAATGAGCAATATAGGCATATACGACCAGAAAACAATGCAAACCCACGGGTCAGGTCACATTTTTTCGTGATATTCGAGAAGGTGACTCCATAAAAGACACAAAAGAGGCCCCGGCACCATACGGCGCCGGAGCCCCCTACCTTTATGCTGGCGAATTACGCTTTTAGGCCAGCGAGATGAGGTCCTGGTAC
>NZ_JBYQJS010000016.1:0-326 GCF_058213595.1 Rothia sp. SCPM-O-B-18226 (M350)
CAAAAACCCCACACGTACGCTCGAATATCTCGGGTGAAAACGTTTCTTTGAAATATAAAAACCCACAAGGCAACATTGTTTTTTCGTCAAATAGTGCCTGTGATTCATAAGGTTCCACCCACAAACCCAATGCACTAATGAGCAATATAGGCATATACGACCAGAAAGCAATACAACCCCACGGGTCAGGTCACATTTTTTCGTGATATTCGAGAAGGTAACTCCATAAAAGACACGAAGGAGGCCCCGGCACCATACGGCGCCGGAGCCCCCTCCCTTTATGCTGGCGAATTACGTTTTAGGCCAGCGAGATGAGGTCCTGGTAT
>NZ_JBYQJS010000017.1:0-299 GCF_058213595.1 Rothia sp. SCPM-O-B-18226 (M350)
ATCTCGATGTGCCCTAATCTTGCCCAGCAGCAAGAGATGCTTCAGGTACTCATGGATGCTAAACCTGCAGGGGTTGAACCGGTCTTGCACTCGGATATGGGGTGGCAGTATCAGCACGAGTTCTACGTCAGAACGCTTGCTGATAATGGTTTCATCCAGAGTATGTCACGTAAAGGTAACTGCATTGATAATGGTGCCACCGAGCAGGTCTTTGGACACATTAAGGACGAGTTCTTTCGCGGCCAGGACTGGCAGACCTTCGAGAGCTTCAAAGCCGACCTTGATGCCTATATCACGCA
>NZ_JBYQJS010000018.1:0-295 GCF_058213595.1 Rothia sp. SCPM-O-B-18226 (M350)
CGCCATGTGCCTGCGCGCTGAGGAAGGGGAGCGCATCGCTGATAAGACGGTCTTGAAGATGATGCGCCAGATGGGGCTACGCTGCGGCATACGCCGTGAGAGGGCCTACCACAGGTACAACTCCTACAAGGGGGAGGCGGGGCAAAGCTTCGCCAACATCATCGGTCGCAACTTCACGGCGACTGGCCCCTGGCAGAAGTTGGGTACCGACGTCACCGAGTTCAAGCTCTCCTTTGGTAAGGCCTATCTCGCTCCGGTCTACGACTTTGCCAGTAAAGAGATTGTTGCCCATTCC
>NZ_JBYQJS010000019.1:0-265 GCF_058213595.1 Rothia sp. SCPM-O-B-18226 (M350)
CCGGGAAACGGATTGCCGCCACCTTGTCCACCTGACGCTCCTCCTCCAGGCCGCGCAGAAGCTTCTCGGCACGCTTAATCATCTGCTGAGCGGCAGCGGCCTTCGTGGCCTTGGCTCGCATCTTATTCGCCTGCTCCATGAGGGCGCTCGCCTTCTTCTGGGCGTTGGCGCGCTCGCGCTTGCGGCGGTGTTCGTCCTGCTCGCGCTGGGCCAGGTAGTTCTTCCAGCCCATGTTGTACTGGTCAATCACGCAGCGGTTGGCGTC
>NZ_JBYQJS010000020.1:0-235 GCF_058213595.1 Rothia sp. SCPM-O-B-18226 (M350)
GGCCATGTGCCTGCGCGCTGAGGAAGGGGAGCGCATCGCTGATAAGACGGTTTTGAAGATGATGCGTCAGATGGGGCTGCGCTGCGGTATACGCCGTGAGAGGGTCTACCGCAGGTACAACTCTTACAAGGGGGAGGCGGGGCAAAGTTTTGAGAACATCATCGGTCGCAACTTCACGGCGACTGGTCCTTGGCAGAAGTTGGGTACCGATGTTACCGAGTTTAAGCTCTCCTTT
>NZ_JBYQJS010000021.1:0-224 GCF_058213595.1 Rothia sp. SCPM-O-B-18226 (M350)
ACCACGCTGCTGCGCATGCTTGCCGGCACGACGAAGCCCGATACCGGCGAGGTCATCTACGGTCACGGCGCGAAGCTGGGATACTTTGCCCAGGAGCACGAGATTCTGGATGGCGACCGGACCGTATTCGAGAACATGAAGTCCGCGGCGCCCGACCTGGATGACACCCGAGTGCGCACGATTCTGGGTTCCTTCCTCTTCTCGGGGGATGACGTGGATAAGCC
>NZ_JBYQJS010000022.1:0-216 GCF_058213595.1 Rothia sp. SCPM-O-B-18226 (M350)
ATGGTTATATATTCTGCCGCCGAGCTGCTGCGGGGTCGCTTTGTCCTCGGGATGTTGGCTCGTGAAAATCTATCCGTGAGGATGCGGTGCTACTTTACGGCGTGGATGCCCAGCCCAAACGTTTGAAGCGGGTACTCCGCAAATCCCATCATGGCTGCAGCGTACCATCCAATATAGATGCTCAACGCGAGGGTCAGGGCCTTTTCGCGTACGCTG
>NZ_JBYQJS010000023.1:0-216 GCF_058213595.1 Rothia sp. SCPM-O-B-18226 (M350)
TAGCGTACGCGAAAAGGCCCTGACCCTCGCGTTGAGCATCTACATTGGATGGTACGCCGCCGCCATGATGGGATTCGCGGAGTACCCGCTCCAGACGTTTGGACTGGGCGTCCACGCCGTAAAGTAGCACCGCAGCCTCACGGATGGTTTTTCACGAGCCAACATCCCGAGGACAAAGCGACCCCGCAGCAGCTCGGCGGCAGAATATATAACCAC
>NZ_JBYQJS010000024.1:0-208 GCF_058213595.1 Rothia sp. SCPM-O-B-18226 (M350)
CCCAAAACACGAAGGCACCCCGTCACTTCACTAGGAAGCGGCGGGGTGCCTCGCAATAATCATCCCGAACCTGTCGGGCTAAGAGACTAAGCGTCCTGGATGGGCCAGAAGACGTCAACCTCAACGTTCTCTTCACCGGAGGTGGGGTACTTCTCGAATTCAGTGTTGTGCATTGGTGTTCTCCATTCATGAGCGGGCGGGAGTTTCC